>NZ_PNFA01000023.1 GCF_002970975.1 Microbacterium halophytorum | reverse complement strand
GGCGGGTTCAAGTTTCGAGTGCAACGCCTATTGCTTCTCGTAGCTTCTCACTCGGGGTCCAGTAGTCGAGGGTCTTCCGAGCGCGTGTGTTCAACAGGTGTTGTGCTCGGGCGAGGTCGTCATCGGTGACGTGGTTGAAGTCGGTGCCCTTCGGGAAGAAGTCTCGGAGGAGCCCGTTGAATTGCTCGTTCGAGCCGCGTTGCCAGGGCGAGTGCGGGTCGCAGAAGAACACCTCGCAACCGGTCGCGATGGTGAAATCAACGTGTTGGGCCATTTCCGCGCCCTGATCCCAGGTGACCGTCGTGAACAGAGCGCGCGGGAGTGTGCGGACCATGTCGACCATCCGGCTGGTCACCGTCACGCTGTCCCGGGAGCCGGGAAGGCGTCCGAGCAGCGCGAAGCGTGAACGACGCTCGACCAGCGTGATGATGCCGGAGTTGTTCGGTCCGACCACGAGATCGCCTTCCCAGTGCCCTGGGACGGCCCGGTCCGCGGCTTCCGCGGGCCGATCCGACAAGCGTGCTCCCGCAAGCCAGGGCCGTGCCGAGCGACGCGGCAGCTTCGATTGGGGCCGACGCGAGGTCCGCCCCGAGCGCAAGGCCTTTTCGACCGTCAGCTCGTGACGAAGACCGCCCTTGCCTTGCACGTAGAGGGCTTGGTAGATCGTCTCGTGCGACACATGCATCTCCGGCTGATCGGGGAAGTCCAGTTTCAGGCGGCCCGCGACCGCGTCCGGCGCCCATCCTTCGTTCAACAGTCCCACGACCCGGGCCCGCAGGACCGGGTGATCAAGCTTCTTCGGCCTGTCCGCGTGCCGCGCCAACTGTGCCCGATAGTGCGCGACATCCGCCGAATAACGGTACTCATCGCCATACGGAAGCCGGTTCCGAGACACCTCCCTCGAGATCGTCGAGACCGAGAAACCGAGATGCCCGGCGATCTGTCGCAACGACCACGGCCGCGGGGCCGCCAAAGCCTGCTCGATGAACGCACGATCAGCACGCGTCAACCGACGATACGAACCCGACCCGCCACCGCTGACGCGATCGCGTGGCTGCACGATCCCACCGAACCGGCCCTCGATGAACGACATGCCCACCAGCTTCGCCCACTTGACCACGCCCGCGCGCGAAACGCCGAGCTCGGCACCAACCCTGATCGAAGGCGTCCCCGCGATCAACGCACGATACGCCGCCAACCGGACCGACCAATCAAACACGACACCCATCAACAACCCCATCCCCATCAGGAGCGTTGCACTAAGAATCTGAAACGGCC
>NZ_PNFA01000022.1 GCF_002970975.1 Microbacterium halophytorum | reverse complement strand
TGAACCGCCCTGGGTTCTGTTCCGATGTCTATGTGAGCGCCAGTGCGGCGTCACGGGTTTGATAGTAGGCGGTCTCGATCTCGGTCGGGGTGGCGTAGTCGAGCGCTTCGTGAAGGCGGCGATTGTTCCACCAGTCGACCCAGTTCATCGTCTGAAACTCGACCTCGGTGACCGAAGGCCAAGCGGGCCGGGCATGGATCAGCTCGGCTTTGTAGAGGCCGTTGACGGTCTCGGCGAGGGCATTATCGTAACTGTCGCCGACGGTTCCAACTGAACCGGTGATGCCGGCCTGGGCGAGGCGCTCGGAGTAGCGGATGGAAACGTATTGAGCTCCGCGATCCGAGTGATGCACCAGCTCGTCGAGCGCGTCGCCCTTCGTGGAGAGGAGCGCGTGCTCGAGAGCCTCGAGCGGGAGATCCTCGGTGCGCATCGTCGCTCGGGTCGCCCAGCCGACGATCCTGCGGGAGAACACGTCGGTCACGAACGCCGTATAGCAGAACCCGCAGCTGGTTCGGACATAGGTGATGTCGGCCACCCAGAGGCGGTTCGGGGACTCCGCCCGGAAGCACCGCTCGACAAGATCCGGCCGCTCATCCGGCACGGCCGCTGGTGACGTGGTGCGCGGTCTACGCCCCCGGATCACGCCTTCCAGTCCCGCGATTCGCATGAGTCTGGCGACCTGATCGCGACCGATCTGCCAACCCTCCCGCAGCATCACCCGCCAGACCTTCCGAGCCCCGTAGACGCCGTAGTTATCGGCATGGATCCGCTCGATCACGGGTAACAGCTCCGCGTCGCGGAGCTGGCGGTCGCTTGCGGGACGGGCCTTCGCTGCCCGGTATCCGCGGGACGTGAGGAACCCACCTTCTGTCGCAGCGAGCGTGCGACAGATGAGCTCGACCCCGAACTGGTCGCGATACAAGTCGATATACGCGATCATCTCGGCGTGGGCCGGTCGAGCTCCGCGGCGAAAAACGCCGACGCGGTCTTCAGGATCTCGTTCGCGCGCCGCAGCTCCGCGTTCTCGCGCTTGAGGCGTTTGATCTCAGCCTGCGCGTCGGTACTGGCTCCGGGTCGTTTACCGGCATCGATATCGGCCTGTTCGACCCAGCGGCGCAGTCCCTCGATCGACACGTTCAGCTTCGGCGCGGTCTCCTTGATCACCTGATACCGCGACAGGCCCTCCTCGTCGGCCTCGAGCCGGTCCTGCACCATGCGCACGGCACGATCCTTGAACGCTTGCGGATACTTCGAAGGCATATCCCAATCCTCTCGAAAACGGATCGGAACGAAACCCAGGACGGTTCAG
>NZ_PNFA01000021.1 GCF_002970975.1 Microbacterium halophytorum | reverse complement strand
CCCTCTTTGCCAGGCTGTGTGTGAGTCGTTCGGCTCGGGGAACGGAGTCGTGAGATGACATTGAGTCCAGGGTTCACGAGCTCGCAGATTCGCGGGTTCGTGCATGAGTATCAGCGGCAGCGGTATGGGCAGAAGCACCTGTGGTTGGAACGTCAGTCGTTCTCGCGGCATCAGTTCATGCGGTGGCAGAGGGCTGTGTTCAACGGGGATCTCGAACGCGGGCTGATTCCGCGAGAGGCTGGGGGCATGTCGTCGAAACGTAAACGGGAGCTCGTGGAACTGTCTGCGGACCAGCTCCAAGCCCATCATGACGCGGAAGTCGCGGCGTTGAACGAGCGGATCCGACAGTTGGAGGGCACCAACGACGCGTTGGGAAAAGCTATCGGGCTCTTGCACGTGCTGCGCGAGGAAGAGCCCGACGAGACGCCCGACGAGGCGACCGAGGAGGAGGCGAGCGGTCAGAACGATTCCTGACGCTCGAGAACGCCCTCGTGGCCGAGTTGACGGAGATCACGGGGTCCCAGCGTCAAGCGCTCGATCTGGTCGGCGTCGCGCGGTCGACGTGGCACTACCGGCAGAACCCTCGGGAGACGGTCACGGACCCGATCCCGCAATCCGAACGCGCCTATGAGGCGCGGATCAGTGACGCGGACCGAGCGCAGATCGAGGAACGGATCCTGGCGGGCTGGGCGGCGGACAACTCCGTGGACCACGCGTTCGCGACCGCCTGGGACGAGGGGATCATGCTCGGCTCTCGCCGCACCTGGTGGCGAATCGCTGCCGACATCGAGGACCAGATGCTGCGACCGGCCGCCGGGACCCGCAAAGACAACCGGCAAGCGCGCGACAAGCCGGTCCTGAAAGCGACCGGCCCCGGACAGGTGTGGTCCTGGGACATCACGGACCTGTATTCGCCGTGGCGAGGGAAGACGTTCAAGGGATACAAGATCATCGACATCTTCTCCCGCGACATCGTCGGCCACACGACTGAAAATCGTGAGGCCGACCATCTCGCCGTGGCGATGTTCGACGCCGCAATCGCCCGACACGGCGCCCCTGCCGTGGTGCATGCCGATTCGGGCGCCGCGATGCGATCGAACCTGCTGCGCGACGCCCTCACCGAACACGGCGTGACCCTGTCGCACAACCGGCCCTACACGTCGAACGACAACCCGTTCTCCGAAGCCGGGTTCCGGACGATGAAGTATCGGCCCGGCTACCCGAGAGTGTTCACCGACCTCGACACCGCCCGCGCCTACATCGACAAATACGTGGATTGGTATAACACCGAGCACAAGCACTCCGGGATCGCGTTGTTCTCCCCGGCCCAGGTTCACGACGGCACCTGGAAGACCCTCTGGGCCAAACGAGACATCGCCCTGCAGCGCTACTACGACGCCCACCCCGAACGGTTCCGGAGCCGGCCGGTCACGCCATCACCCGCCGACCACGTCGGCATCAACCTACCCAACAAAGAAGCAGTCACAATCTGAACCGAGTGACTCCACACAGCTTGACATCCGACG
>NZ_PNFA01000020.1 GCF_002970975.1 Microbacterium halophytorum | reverse complement strand
GATAAGCTGAGGAAGTTGCCCCGGAGGGCTGCGGCGGGAGTCGCAGGGCCGGGAGCGTCCGATCCTTGAGAACTCAACAGCGTGCACTTGTCAAATGCCAAATTATCCTCGGCTCGAGTGGTTTTCCATTCGGGTTTGAGAATTCCTTTGGATCAATTTAATGAATCGTCAGTTTGATGGTTCGTTCTTTGGTCATGATTGAACTCGCTGCGGGTCATCGTTTTCCCGGTGTCTCGTATGCAACTGTTTTTTACGGAGAGTTTGATCCTGGCTCAGGATGAACGCTGGCGGCGTGCTTAACACATGCAAGTCGAACGATGAAGCCGGAGCTTGCTCTGGTGGATTAGTGGCGAACGGGTGAGTAACACGTGAGTAACCTGCCCCTGACTCTGGGATAAGCGCTGGAAACGGCGTCTAATACCGGATATGCGCTGTAACCGCATGGTTTGCAGCGGGAAAGATTTATCGGTTGGGGATGGACTCGCGGCCTATCAGCTTGTTGGTGAGGTAATGGCTCACCAAGGCGTCGACGGGTAGCCGGCCTGAGAGGGTGACCGGCCACACTGGGACTGAGACACGGCCCAGACTCCTACGGGAGGCAGCAGTGGGGAATATTGCACAATGGGCGCAAGCCTGATGCAGCAACGCCGCGTGAGGGATGACGGCCTTCGGGTTGTAAACCTCTTTTAGCAGGGAAGAAGCCTTCGGGTGACGGTACCTGCAGAAAAAGCGCCGGCTAACTACGTGCCAGCAGCCGCGGTAATACGTAGGGCGCAAGCGTTATCCGGAATTATTGGGCGTAAAGAGCTCGTAGGCGGTTTGTCACGTCTGCTGTGAAAACTGGAGGCTCAACCTCCAGCCTGCAGTGGGTACGGGCAGACTAGAGTGCGGTAGGGGAGATTGGAATTCCTGGTGTAGCGGTGGAATGCGCAGATATCAGGAGGAACACCGATGGCGAAGGCAGATCTCTGGGCCGTTACTGACGCTGAGGAGCGAAAGGGTGGGGAGCAAACAGGCTTAGATACCCTGGTAGTCCACCCCGTAAACGTTGGGAACTAGTTGTGGGGGCTTTTCTACGGTCTCCGTGACGCAGCTAACGCATTAAGTTCCCCGCCTGGGGAGTACGGCCGCAAGGCTAAAACTCAAAGGAATTGACGGGGACCCGCACAAGCGGCGGAGCATGCGGATTAATTCGATGCAACGCGAAGAACCTTACCAAGGCTTGACATATTCGAGAACGGGCCAGAAATGGTCAACTCTTTGGACACTCGTATACAGGTGGTGCATGGTTGTCGTCAGCTCGTGTCGTGAGATGTTGGGTTAAGTCCCGCAACGAGCGCAACCCTCGTTCTCTGTTGCCAGCACGTAATGGTGGGAACTCAGGGGATACTGCCGGGGTCAACTCGGAGGAAGGTGGGGATGACGTCAAATCATCATGCCCCTTATGTCTTGGGCTTCACGCATGCTACAATGGCCGGTACAATGGGCTGCAATACCGTGAGGTGGAGCGAATCCCAAAAAGCCGGTCCCAGTTCGGATCGTAGTCTGCAACTCGACTACGTGAAGTCGGAGTCGCTAGTAATCGCAGATCAGCAACGCTGCGGTGAATACGTTCCCGGGTCTTGTACACACCGCCCGTCAAGTCATGAAAGTCGGTAACACCTGAAGCCGGTGGCCTAACCCTTGTGGAGGGAGCCGTCGAAGGTGGGATCGGTAATTAGGACTAAGTCGTAACAAGGTAGCCGTACCGGAAGGTGCGGCTGGATCACCTCCTTTCTAAGGAGCATCTGGCACCGGTCGGTCCTTCGGGGTCGGCGTTGATGGTGTCCAGGCGCCGGTTCAGCACCGAATGTGTGCTGCCGGTAGCTCACGGGTAGAACATTTGACATGCCGTCAGCGCGACGGGTTTTCGTTAGTACGCCTCCTTTGCGGGGTGGGAACGCGGGGGCTCGTGAGCGGGATGGCTGCACGCTGTTGGGTCCTGAGGGGCCGGCCGTTGGCCAGTCTTCCTCTCGGACTTCTTTTTGCGCTCCTGTGGGGGTTGCGGAGGGAGTGCCGCCCGTACTTTGAGAACTACACAGTGGACGCGAGCATCTTAAAAGAAGCGAACGTCAAAGATTAAGTCTTTGACGGCTCATGTGATTTTGTAAGTCTTTAAGAGCAAACGGTGGATGCCTTGGCATCTGGAGCCGAAGAAGGACGTAGCAATCTGCGATAAGCCTCGGGGAGCTGATAAGCGAGCTGTGATCCGTGGATGTCCGAATGGGGAAACCCCGCTGGGTGCGCTTGCGCATCCCAGTGACTCCCGCCTGAATATATAGGGCGGGTAGAGGGAACGTGGGGAAGTGAAACATCTCAGTACCCACAGGAAGAGAAAACAACAGTGATTCCGTGAGTAGTGGCGAGCGAAAGCGGATGAGGCTAAACCGGGTGTGTGTGATAGCCGGCAGGCGTTGCATGCCCGGGGTTGTGGGACCTTGTGTTCTCCTGCTGCCGCAGGGGTCGCGTTAGAGAAGCGTGTAGACGAACGGTTTTGAACGGCCGGCCAGAGAGGGTGAGAGTCCCGTAGTCGAAATGCGTGTTCTCACGTGTCGAGTGTTCCCGAGTAGCACCGGACTCGTGAAATCCGGTGTGAATCTGTCAGGACCACCTGATAAGCCTAAATACTCCCAGATGACCGATAGCGGACAAGTACCGTGAGGGAAAGGTGAAAAGTACCCCGGGAGGGGAGTGAAATAGTACCTGAAACCGTTTGCTTACAAACCGTCGGAGCGACCCTAGCAGTCGTGACGGCGTGCCTTTTGAAGAATGAGCCTGCGAGTTAGTGATACGTGGCGAGGTTAACCCGTGTGGGGCAGCCGTAGCGAAAGCGAGTCTGAATAGGGCGATCGAGTCGCGTGTCCTAGACCCGAAGCGAAGTGATCTATCCATGGCCAGGCTGAAGCGACGGTAAGACGTCGTGGAGGGCCGAACCCACTTAGGTTGAAAACTGAGGGGATGAGCTGTGGATAGGGGTGAAAGGCCAATCAAACTTCGTGATAGCTGGTTCTCTCCGAAATGCATTTAGGTGCAGCGTTGCGTGTTTCTTACCGGAGGTAGAGCTACTGGATGGCCGATGGGCCTCAACAGGTTACTGACGTCAGCCAAACTCCGAATGCCGGTAAGTGAGAGCGCAGCAGTGAGACTGTGGGGGATAAGCTTCATAGTCGAGAGGGAAACAACCCAGATCGCCAACTAAGGTCCCAAAGCGTGTGCTAAGTGGAAAAGGATGTGGAGTTGCTTTGACAACCAGGAGGTTGGCTTAGAAGCAGCCACCCTTGAAAGAGTGCGTAATAGCTCACTGGTCAAGTGATTCCGCGCCGACAATGTAACGGGGCTCAAGCACACCACCGAAGTTGCGGCATTGACACAATCGGTAGGCCTTCGTGGTCCAGCCGTGTTGATGGGTAGGAGAGCGTCGTGTGGCGAGTGAAGCGGCAGGGTGACCTAGCCGTGGACGCCACACGAGTGAGAATGCAGGCATGAGTAGCGAAAGACGTGTGAGAAACACGTCCTCCGAAAGACCAAGGGTTCCAGGGTCAAGCTAATCTTCCCTGGGTAAGTCGGGACCTAAGGCGAGGCCGACAGGCGTAGTCGATGGACAACGGGTTGATATTCCCGTACCGGCGAAGAACCGCCCAAACCAATCCAGTGGTGCTAAGCGCCCGAATCCGTACACCGTCACCTTCGGGTGGCACCGTGCGGCCTAGCGCGCGACCCCATGCTGGTGCGGTTAGCGTATTAACAGGTGTGACGCAGGAAGGTAGCCCAAGCCAGGCGATGGTTGTCCTGGTGCAAGCGTGTAGGCCGACTTCTAGGCAAATCCGGAAGTCATTCAGGCTGAGACGCGATGCGGATGAAAAGTGGGTGATCCTCTGCTGCCGAGAAAAGCATCGACGCGAGGTTCTAGCTGCCCGTACCCCAAACCGACTCAGGTGGTCAGGTAGAGAATACCAAGGAGATCGAGATAATCGTGGTTAAGGAACTCGGCAAAATGCCCCCGTAACTTCGGGAGAAGGGGGGCCCACCACTTACTAGGTTTCACACCGAAAGGGTGTGTGGGCCGCAGAGACCAGTGGGGAACGACTGTTTACTAAAAACACAGGTCCGTGCCAAGTCGCAAGACGATGTATACGGACTGACGCCTGCCCGGTGCTGGAAGGTTAAGAGGAAGAGTTAGCCGCAAGGCGAAGCTTAGAATTTAAGCCCCAGTAAACGGCGGTGGTAACTATAACCATCCTAAGGTAGCGAAATTCCTTGTCGGGTAAGTTCCGACCTGCACGAATGGCGTAACGATTCCCCAACTGTCTCAACCACGAACTCGGCGAAATTGCATTACGAGTAAAGATGCTCGTTACGCGCAGCAGGACGGAAAGACCCCGTGACCTTTACTACAGCTTGGTATTGGTGTTCTGTGTGGCCTGTGTAGGATAGGTGGGAGACTGTGAAACCCGGACGCCAGTTCGGGTGGAGTCATTGTTGAAATACCACTCTGGTCATTTGGAGCATCTAACTTCGAACCGTGATCCGGTTCAGGGACAGTGCCTGGTGGGTAGTTTAACTGGGGCGGTTGCCTCCCAAAGAGTAACGGAGGCGCCCAAAGGTTCCCTCAACCTGGTTGGCAATCAGGTGGCGAGTGTAAGTGCACAAGGGAGCTTGACTGTGAGACTGACAGGTCGAGCAGGGACGAAAGTCGGGACTAGTGATCCGGCAGTGGCTTGTGGAAGCGCTGTCGCTCAACGGATAAAAGGTACCTCGGGGATAACAGGCTTATCCTGCCCAAGAGTCCATATCGACGGCATGGTTTGGCACCTCGATGTCGGCTCGTCGCATCCTGGGGCTGGAGTAGGTCCCAAGGGTTGGGCTGTTCGCCCATTAAAGCGGTACGCGAGCTGGGTTTAGAACGTCGTGAGACAGTTCGGTCCCTATCCGCTGCGCGCGTTGGAAGTTTGAGAGGATCTGACCCTAGTACGAGAGGACCGGGTTGGACGAACCTCTGGTGTGCCAGTTGTCCTGCCAAGGGCACGGCTGGTTGGCTACGTTCGGGATGGATAACCGCTGAAAGCATCTAAGCGGGAAGCCGGCCTCAAGATGAGACTTCCCTGCCCCCTCGAGGGGCGTGAGGCTCCCAGCAGACTACTGGGTTGATAGGCCAGATGTGGAAGCACAGCAATGTGTGCAGCTGACTGGTACTAATAAGCCGACGACTTACAAACATTTTTCACTTGCGTCTTGCAAGCTGACTCGCGTCCACTTTGTGGTTCCCGATGTACGGGCAACCCACCCCCATCACGGCACTTCCGCGCCCGATGGGGACAACATCGATAGATTTTCGGTGGCCATAGCGGGAGGGAAACGCCCGGACACATTCCGAACCCGGAAGCTAAGCCTCCCTGCGCCGATGGTACTGCACCTGGGAGGGTGTGGGAGAGTAGGACACCGCCGAAATTAACTTCACCGAAAGGCCGACCAGCAACGCTGGTCGGCCTTTCGTCGTACCCGGGGGACGCACCCCGACGCCGCGGGCGC
>NZ_PNFA01000019.1 GCF_002970975.1 Microbacterium halophytorum | reverse complement strand
CATACCGCTGCCGCTGATACTCATGCACGAACCCGCGAATCTGCGAGCTCGTGAACCCTGGACTCAATGTCATCTCACGACTCCGTTCCCCGAGCCGAACGACTCACACACAGCCTGGCAAAGAGGGGAGAGCGCGTTCGTTGATACCGCGGCGGGGAATCAGCGGGGAGCGGCGCCGCCTCGCGGGAGGAACCGCGGGGCGGCCGTGCCGTAGTCATCGGGAGGGCCCGGCAGGCCCAGCGCGGCGCCGCCGTCGGCGACGGCCGGCGCGACGAGCTCGAGCGGCCCGTAGGGCGACCCGACGCTCCGGATGACGGGGGCCGGGACAGGGGCGAGCGGTTCCGAGGCGGCGGGCAGGCCCAGCAGGGTGTGCGCCGTGCGCGCCAGCGACGCGCGGGCGAGTCCCCCGCGGCCGGTCGCGCCGCGGCGGGCGAGCAGTGCGCACACGGCGGCGGCCACGACGAATCCCGTCGCGTAGTCGAGGGCTTGGACCGGGAGCGCGCCGGGGCGGCCGTCTTCGTGACGGTAGAGGTCGGCGATGCCGGTCGCCGCCTGCACGATCGAGTCGAAGCCGCGCCGCTGCGCCCACGGCCCGTGGAACCCCCACGCGGAGAACTCGGCGACGACGAGGCGCGGCCTCGCCTCCCGCAGGGCTTCCGAGCCGGCACCGAGCGCGTCGAGGCCGCCGGGACGGTAGCCGAGCACGACGGCGTCCGCCTGGGCGACGAGCTCGTCGAACGCGCGTCGGTCGCCGGGGCGGCGCAGGTCGAGGAGAGCCGTGCGCTTGCCGGCGTTCCGATCGATGTGGGCGTCGAGGAGCTCCGGCCGGGAGGGCGGGTCGACGCGCAGTACGTCGGCCCCCAGCGCGGCGAGCAGGCCCGTGGCGGTCGGCCCCGCGATCACGCGCGTGAGGTCCAGGACGCGCAGGCCCGCGAGGCCCCGCGCCGCCGGCGACGAGCCCGCCGCTTCCCGCGAGCGAGGGGGCCGCGCGGCGCCTGGCCGTTCGTCGTCATCCGCGGCTGATCGCGCCCCTGGCCCCGCGCCGTCGGCGGCGGCACCCGACACGAGCGCGTCGCCCGTGGCGTCGAACAGCGCGAGCGGCGGACCGGAAGCGGCGGCACGGCCGGGCTCGCTGCGGCGCCACTCCTCGGCCGTGCGCACGCGGGCGGCGACGCCGCCGGCCGCGACGATGTCGGCCTCGGCCTCGGCGGCCGGGACACCCGCGAGAGCGCGCCGCAGGCCGTCGGCGTCGCGCGCACCGAACAGCCGCTCGAGCACGGCCGCATGGTGGGGGTAGTTGGCGTGGGTGCGGAGCCATCCGTCTGCCGCGGGGAAGAACCCCGACAGCGGGGAGAAGGCCTCGGGAGCGCGCCCGCCGACGCGGGTGTGGGAGAACGAGCCGAACGCGCCGCACACGAGGTCCGCGCGGACGCCGAGGCCACGGCCCGTCAGCGCGGCGGCGGCGGAGGCGGCCGAGGCGACGCTCGCGAGGGCGAGCCCCTCGACGTCGAGCGCGCCGCCCCACCACCGACGCGGCCCCGTGATCGGTGCTTCCGGCAGGGGAGCGGCCGCCCGGAGCTCGGCACTGAGGTCGGGGAGCAACGCGGGCCTCCTCTCGGTGCGGCGGACCCGCCCAGGCTACTGCCGCGGGCAGCGCCCCACCAGGACCGACCCCAGCCCGCCGCAGTCGCAGATTCCGCGCCATACCGCGCCAGCAGAGCGCGTTCGTTGTCACCGCGGCGGAGCCGGCATGTGGATAACCGCGGTTCGGCACGATCGGGCTGTGAACAACCGCACCCCGTGGCGAACCGGATGTCACGGTGGCCGTATGTCCCGTCACATCGAGCTTCCGCCGGCACTGGGGAGACGCTTCTCCTGCGCGGAGGGCCGCGCCGCCGGCGTGACCGACGGGCGCCTGCGCGGCCCGGACCTCGCGGCGCCGTTCCCCGGCGTGCGGGTGCGCCGCGGCAGTGCCCCGGACCGGCGCATGCCTCCGGATGACGCACCCGCACGGGCCGTCCCTCCCGACGGCGCCGACGGCCCGGCGTTCATGCGCGTGAGGGAGCGCGCGCTCGAACGGGCGCGCGACTTCGCCCCGATCATGCGCCCCGGCGAGTTCTTCAGTCACGAAACGGCGGCGCTGGTGTGGGGCGGCCCCGTCCCCGCTGCGGCGGATCTCGAGCGGGTGCACGTCGCCGTGCTCGGCCAGGCGCCCCTGCGCCGCATGGCAGGGGTGCGCGGGCATCGGGCGGCGCCGCGCTTCGTCAGGACGGTGGAGTGCGACGGCCTCCGGGTCGCGTCGCCGGCGACGACCTGGGCGTCGCTCGGCGCCTGGAACGTGTTCGCGCTCACGGCTCTCGGCGACTTCCTGTGCCGGGTGCACAGAGACGGCGTCGGCCGCCCCGAGCCGGGGCGGCCTCCCCTCGCGACACCGGATGACCTGGCGCGGGCGCTCGCCGCGGGCCCGCGCCCCGGAATCGTGCGCCTCCGCGAGGCGCTCGAGCTCATCCGGTGCGATTCGTGGTCGCCGCGGGAGACGGCCTGCCGCCTCGTGCTGACCAGGTCGGGGCTGCCGGAGCCCGAGCTGAACGTCGACATCCGGCGGGCCGACGGCCGGTTCCTCGGCTGCGTCGACATGGCCTACCCGGAGTACGCCGTCGCGGTCGAGTACCAGGGGGAACTCCACGCGGAGTCCTATGCGAAGGACGTCGAGCGCATCGCGGCCATGCGGGCCGCCGGGTGGGATGTGATCGAGGTCACCGCCGAGCTGTACCGGCGGCCGGGGGAGCTCGCGGCTCGCGTGCGCGCGGCGCTCCGGGGCGCCGGCTGGCGGCCCGGCCGGGCCCAGTCGCCGCAGGTCTGAGCCCATCGCGGAGGCCGCCCGCCGGCGCCGCGGGAGCACCGTGCCGATAGGGTTGGTGCCATGAGCAGCGCCGACGACCGCACGCCGGATGGGGCACCCGAGGGCGGATCGGCGCCGGTCCCGCCGATGCCCGAGCTGCCACCGATCCCTCCGCTGCCCTGGGAGGTCGAGCCGGCCGCCTCTGGCGGCACCCCCGATCCCGGGCTCGCCGCCGATTCAGCGGAACCGATGCGGCCCGACGCGCCTCTGCCGCCTCCCGATCTCGCCCCGCCCCTGCACCCGCCCGCGGCGCCGGCCCATGCCGAGCAGCCGCCGCCCTACGCCCAGCAGCCACCGGCCGCGCCCGCAGCGCCGTCGCCCGGCGCGGAGCTGGTGCAGCCGGCCGCTGCATCGACCCCGTACGCTCAGCACCCGCCGTACCCGCCGTACGCGCAGCCGTATCCGGGGCCGTACGCTCCGCCGCCCCTGAAGCGCGCCAACGGGCTCGCGATCGCGGGCTTCGTGACGGGGCTCGTCTCGATCTTCCTGCCGCTTGTGCTCGGGCTGATCGGCGGCGCCGTCGGCCTGGTCCTCTCGATCGTCGCCGTGAGCAAGCACGACGACGCGTCGCAGAGCGGCAAGGGGCTCGGCATCGCCGGCATCGTCCTGAGCGCCGTCGCGATCGTCTTCATCCTGTAGCGCCGCGGCCGCCGCGCCGGCCGCCCCGCTCGGCGCATCCGACCCGGCCGCTCTGCTACGCTCATCCGCATGGCACAGCCCGCGACCGCCGAGACGCTCCTTCCGAGCGCCGCCGTCGCGCGCCGCCGCGGTGCCCGCCGAATCTAGGCGGCACCGCTCGAGGCCTTCGTACCCACGTGAGTCAGCGGTGCCGCCGTATCGGCAACCACCAGCACCCCACGTAAGGTAGGACCCATGACGTACTCGGTCGCCGTCTCCGGCGCATCTGGCTATGCCGGCGGCGAGATCCTCCGCCTGCTCGCCGACCATCCCGACGTCGAGATCCGCACGGTCACGGCGCATTCGAACGCCGGCGACCCGCTCGTCGCCCATCAGCCCCACCTGCGCTCGCTGCGCGAACTGACGCTGCAGCCGACGACTCCGGATGTCCTGGCCGGCCACGACATCGTCTTCCTCGCGCTGCCGCACGGGCAGTCGGGGCAGTACACCGACGCGCTCGGCGAGGCCGCGCTCGTGATCGATGCGGGCGCGGACCACCGGCTCACGAGCGAGGCCGATTGGAACGCCTTCTACGGCGGCGGGTTCCACGAGCCGTGGGCGTACGGCGTGCCCGAGCTCATCGCCGGAGGGGCGAAGCAGCGCGAGAACCTGCGCGGTGCGACCCGGATCGCGGCCCCCGGCTGCAACGCGTCGACCGTCTCGCTCTCCCTCGCCCCCGGGGTCGCGGCTGGCGTGATCGACGCCGGCGACATCGTCAGCGTCCTCGCCGTCGGCCCCTCGGGTGCCGGCAAGGCGCTGAAGCCCCACCTCCTCGGCGCCGAGCTCCTCGGCACCGCGAACCCGTACGCGGTCGGCGGCACCCACCGCCACATCCCGGAGATCCAGCAGGCGCTGCGCGCGTCCGGCGCCGCAGACCCGCGCATCTCGTTCACCCCGGTCCTCGTCCCGATGTCGCGCGGCATCCTCGCGACCTCGACCGCGCCGATCGCGGAGGGCGCGACCGACGCCCAGATCCGCGACGCGTGGGATGCCGCCTACGGTGACGAGCGCTTCGTGCAGCTGCTCCCCGAGGGACAGATGCCCCGGACCGCCGACGTCATCGGCGCCAACACCGCGCTCATCGGCCTCGCGATCGACCGCGCGGCGAACAGGGTCGCGGTCGTCGCCGCCGTCGACAACCTCGCCAAGGGGACGGCCGGCGCGGCCGTCCAGTCCATGAACATCGCGCTCGGCCTCGACGAGGCCACGGCGCTGACCACGAACGGAGTGGCCCCGTGAGCGTGACCGCACCCGCAGGCTTCGAAGCGGCGGGCGTCGCCGCTGGCCTGAAGTCGACAGGCAGGCCCGACGTCGCGGTCGTCGTGAACCGCGGGCCCCAGAAGATGGCGGCGGCGGTGTTCACCTCGAACCGCGCCAAGGCCAACCCCATCCTCTGGTCGCAGCAGGCCATCAAGGCGGGCTCCGCCGACGCGATCGTGCTCAACTCCGGCGGCGCGAACTGCTTCACGGGCGACTTCGGGTTCCAGACGACGCACCAGACGGCCGAACGCGCCGCGGAGCTCCTCGGCACGGGCGCCGCGCAGATCCAGGTCTGCTCGACGGGCCTCATCGGCACCGGCGACGCGGCCTTCCGCGCCAAGGTGCTCGCGGGCACCGAGGCGGCGATCGCCGATCTGTCGCCGGAGGGCGGGCCGGATGCGGCCGCGGCGATCATGACGACCGACACCGTCCCCAAGACGGCCGTACACGCAGGCTCCGGATGGACCATCGGCGGCATGGCGAAGGGCGCGGGCATGCTCGCGCCCGGCCTGGCGACGATGCTCGTCGTCATCACGACCGACGCCGAGCTCACGAGCGCCGATGCCGACGCGCACCTGCGCGCCGCGACCCGCGTCAGCTTCGACCGGCTCGACTCCGACGGCGCCATGTCGACGAACGACCAGGTGACGCTGATGGCTTCGGGGGCATCCGGCGTCGCACCGGCGGGCGACGAGTTCCGCGCGGCGCTGACCGAGGTGTGCATGAGCCTCGCGACCCAGCTGATGGGCGACGCCGAGGGCGCCGGCCACGACATCTTCATCCGGGTCACCCGTGCGGCGACGGAGGAGGAGGCCGTCACGGTCGCCCGCTCCGTCGCGCGGAACAACCTCTTCAAGACGGCGATCTTCGGCGAGGACCCGAACTGGGGCCGCGTTCTCGCCGCGATCGGCACGACCGACGCGCAGTTCGACCCCTACGACGTGGACGTCACGATGAACGGCGTGCGCGTGTGCTCGAAGGGCGGCCCCGACCGGCCGCGCGAGGAGGTCGACCTCACGGGCAGGACCACGCGGGTCGACATCGACCTGATGGTCGGCGACGCCGAGGCGACGATCATGACCAACGACCTCACGCACGCCTACGTCCACGAGAACAGCGCATACAGCTCATGAGCGAGACCGATCTGCAGCAGACCACACCGGAGCAGGCCGCCTTCAAGGCGGGAACGCTCATCGAATCGCTTCCGTGGCTGAAGCGCTACCGCGACGAGATCGTCGTCGTGAAGTACGGCGGCAACGCCATGATCTCGGAGGAGCTGCAGGACGCCTTCGCGGAGGACATCGCCTACCTCCGCTACGTCGGCATCAAGCCGGTCGTCGTGCACGGCGGCGGCCCCCAGATCTCGAACATGCTCGACCGCCTGGCGATCCCGAGCGAGTTCAAGGGCGGCTACCGCGTCACGTCGACCGAGGCGATCAGCGTCGTCCGGATGGTCCTGACGGGCCAGATCAACCCGCAGCTCGTCGCCAAGATCAACTCGCACGGTCCCTTCGCCGTCGGCATCTCCGGCGAGGACGCGGCCCTGTTCGGCGGTCGCAAGCGCGGCGTCGTGATCGACGGCGTCGAGGAGAGCCTCGGCCGCGTCGGCAACGTCGTCGAGGTCGACCCGCAGCCGGTGCTCGACCAGCTCTCGGCCGACCGCATCCCCGTGGTCGCCGGCGTCGCCCCAGACCTCGACAACCCCGGCCACACCCTCAACATCAACGCGGACGCAGCGGCCAGCGCGCTCGCGCGGGCGCTCGGCGCCAAGAAGCTCGTCATCCTCACCGACGTGCCCGGCCTCTACGCCGACTGGCCGAACCGCGACTCGCTCGTCTCGCACCTGTCATCCGACGAGCTGCGCGAGCTGATGCCGAAGCTCGAGTCGGGGATGATCCCCAAGATGCAGGCCTGCCTCGACGCCGTCGAGGACGGCGTGCAGAAGGCGTCCATCATCGACGGCCGGGTGCCCCACTCGGTGCTCGTCGAACTGTTCACCAGCGAAGGAATCGGAACGGAGGTGTCGGAATGAACGACGAGAACTGGAAGGTGGCGGCGGGCCGCGACCTGATGAGCCTCGGCACGAGGCCCCGGATGTTCGTGAGCGGCTCCGGTTCGCACGTGACCGACAGCGACGGGGCCGAGTACCTCGATTTCCTCGGCGGCATCGCCGTCAACTCGCTCGGCCACGCGCACCCGGTGTTCGTGGAGGCCGTCAGCGAACAGGCGGCGACGCTCTCGCACGTGTCCAACTACTTCACGTCGCCGCCGCAGCTCGACCTGGCGGCGCGGTTGAAGCGCCTCGCCGGCGCCGGCGATGCCGGCCGGGTGTTCCTCGCGAACTCCGGCGGGGAGGCCAACGAGACGGCGCTCAAGCTCGCACGGCTGCACGGGAACCCGCGCGGCAAGGGAACGATCCTGTCGCTCGAGGGCGCCTTCCACGGCCGCACGCTCGGCGCGCTGTCGATCACGCCGAAAGCCGCCTACCAGGATCCGTTCCAGCCGCTCATCCCCGGCACACGGTCGATCCCCGCGACGGAGGAGGCGCTCGAAGCGGCCTTCGCCCCCGGCGACGTCGCGGCGATCGTGATCGAGCCCATCCAGGGCGAGGCCGGCGTGCGCGAACTGCCGGCCGGCTTCCTGGCGCGCGCCCGCGAACTGACACGCGAGCACGACGCCCTGCTGATCCTCGACGAGGTGCAGACGGGCTCAGGGCGCACGGGCGAGTGGTTCGCGTTCCAGCTGCCGGGCATGCTCCCCGACGGCGAGCTCCCGGATGCCGTGACCTTCGCCAAGGCGGTCGGCGCGGGCTTCCCGCTCGGCGGCCTCATCACCTTCGGCGCCGCGAGCGACCTGTTCGCGCCCGGGATGCACAATTCGACGTTCGGCGGCAACCCGCTCGCTTCGCACGTGGCCGACAGGGTGCTGGCGCACGTCGAGGAGGCCTGCCTTCTCGAGAACGTCTCCGCGCGGGGCGCCCAGCTCCGCGAGCGCGTCGAGGCGCTGCCCGGTGTCGCGGGCACGCGCGGCGCCGGCCTGCTGATCGGGATCGCGCTCGAACGGCCGGTCGCCGCGGCGATCGTCGCGGACGCCCTCGAGCGGGGTCTGATCGTCAATGCACCGGGCCCTGACACCATCCGGATCGCCCCGGCCTTCACGATCGGCGACGCCGAGATCGACCAGTTCATCGAAACCTTCGGCGCTTCGCTGGCCGCCGTGCACGAGGAGAGCGCAGCATGACCCGTCACTTCCTGCGGGATGACAGCATCACCCCCGCCGAGCAGTCGGGCATCCTCGACCTCGCCGCCGAGCTGAAGGCGGATCGCTTCGCCCGCAAGCCGCTCGAGGGGCCGCAGACGGTCGCCGTCATCTTCGACAAGTCGTCCACGCGCACGCGGGTGTCCTTCGCGGTCGGCATCGCCGATCTCGGCGGATCCCCGCTCATCATCTCGACCGCCTCGAGCCAGCTCGGGGGCAAGGAGACGCCGGCGGACACGGCGCGCGTGCTCGAGCGCCAGGTCGCCGCGATCGTGTGGCGGACCTACGCGCAGTCGGGCCTCGAGCAGATGGCGGAGGGCACGTCGGTTCCCGTCGTCAACGCGCTCAGCGATGACTTCCACCCGTGCCAGCTCCTGGCCGACCTGCTCACGATCCGGGAGCACAAGGGCAGCACCGCGGGGCGCACCCTGACGTTCTTCGGCGACGGGCAGAGCAACATGGCGCACTCCTACGTGCTCGCCGGTGCGATGGCCGGCATGCACGTACGCGTCGCCGCGCCGGCGTCCTACTCGCCGCGCGCTGACATCGTCGCCGACGCGGAGCGCATCGCGGTGGAGACGGGCGGCTCGGTGTCGCTCATCTCGGATGCGCGGGAGGCGGCGGCCGGTGCCGACGTCATGATCACCGACACCTGGGTCTCGATGGGCAAGGAGGAGGAGAAGCAGCGTCGCATCGACGAGCTCGGCGGCTACAAGGTCACGGCCGAGCTGATGTCGCTCGCGGCCGACGACGCGATCTTCATGCACTGCCTCCCCGCCGACCGCGGCTACGAGGTCGACGCCGAGGTGATCGACGGGCCGCAGAGCGTGATCTGGGACGAGGCGGAGAACCGCCTTCACGCGCAGAAGGCCCTCCTGACGTGGATCCTCGAGCAGGACTGACGCGCGCGTGAGCGCGGACGGCAGGGGCGGGGCGGGCGGGGAGCCCGCCCCGCCCCTGCCGTCCGCCGGAGCGCGCAACGGCGGTCGGCTCCGCACCCGCTGGCAGCGCTTCGAAGGGGAGGGCCGCCTCGCCGGCATCGACATGGCGCGCGGGGCCGCCGTCATCGGCATGTTCGCGGCGCACATGCTGGCGCTTCCCGACCTCGCGTGGGCCGACCCCTCGACGTGGGCGGGAGCGGTGGACGGCCGCCCGTCGATCCTGTTCGCGACGCTCGCCGGCGTCTCGATCGCGCTGTTCTCGGGCGGCGGGCACCCGCGCGCGACGCCGGATGTCCGCATCCGGCTGCTCGTGCGCGCCGGCCTCATCTGGGCGCTCGGCATCGCGCTGTCGCTCATGCCGGTGCCGATCATCGTGATCCTGCCTGCGTACGCCGTGCTGTTCCTCTGTGCGATCGCGGTGCTCGGATGGGGGCCGCGTGCCCTGTTCTCGCTGGCGGCCGCGATCGCGGTGATCGGTCCGCTCGCCGTGCAGGGGCTGAACGCGCTCGGATGGCGGGAGACCGCCGCCGGCGGCCTCGCGTATCACCTCGTCGGCTGGAACTACCCGTTCGTGCTGTGGGCGGCCTTCGTCGCGGGCGGCATGGCGATCGGCCGTCTCCGCATCCGTCGACTGCGCGTGCAGGTGCGGCTGCTGCTGGTCGGGGCCGGGCTGGCGCTCGTCGGCGACGGAATCATCGCACCCCTTGCCGCCGCGGCGGGCACGGGGGACAGGGCGAGCGCCTCGGGCGCCGAAGCGGGCGTCTTCGTCGCGGCGCTCTCCGGCGAACCGCACGGGAGCGGCCTCGGCGAGGCGATCGGCTCGGGCGGGTTCGCGATCGCGGTGATCGGAGCGAGCCTGCTGGTCTGCCGCACGCCGCTGCGCTGGCTTGCGATCCCGCTGCGCGCCGTCGGCGCGATGCCGCTCACGGCCTACACGGCGCAGTTCGCGGTGTGGTGGGCGGCCACGGCGGGCACGGACAGCCCGCTCGCCGGCTTCCACGCGCTCGACCCGTTCTGGCCGTTCGCGCTCGCGACGCTGGCGGGGTGCACCGCCTGGACCCTGCTCATCGGGCGCGGCCCGCTCGAGTGGGCGATCGATCGTGTGTCCCGTGCTGCCGCGCGTGCCCGTTCCGTCGCCTGAGTGCGCTGCGGCCCTCCCACCGCGGTGTCAGTCAACGCGGTATGCACGGCGTTCAGAGCGCGGATTCTGCGACCGCGCGATCCCCGCAGCGCGACGCGTGGCGACGTCGCGGATGCCAGCGCGGTGCGACGCGTGCCGTAGCCTGGAGGGCGTGAGCGAGACTTCCGAGAACAGCCAGGGAACCGTCGACGGCGCGCTCTGGGGCGGCCGCTTCGCGAGCGGCCCGTCGCCGGAGCTGCAGGAGCTCAGCCGCTCCACCCAGTTCGACTGGGCGCTCGCCCCCTATGACATCGCGGGTTCGCACGCACACGCGAAGGCGCTCGCCGCGGCCGGCTACCTCACCGCCGACGAGGAGGCCCGGATGCACGAGGGCCTCGACGCGCTCCTGAGCCGCTACGAGAGCGGCGAGCTGCTGCCGCGCCCCGAAGACGAAGACGTGCACGGCGCGCTCGAGACCGCCCTCATCGCGGAGCTCGGCGCCGACCTCGGCGGTCGCCTCCGCGCGGGGCGCAGCCGCAACGACCAGATCGCGACGCTCGTGCGCATGTACATGCTCGACCACGCGCGCGCCATCGCGAGGGAGCTGCTCGGCCTGATCGACGCGCTCGTGGCTCAGGCGGAGGCGCACCCGGGCGCGATCCTCCCCGGACGCACGCACCTCCAGCACGCGCAGCCTGTCCTCCTCGCGCACCACCTGCAGGCCCACGCATGGCCGCTCGTGCGCGACCTCGAGCGCCTTCGCGACTGGCGCGCCCGCGCCGCGGTCTCGCCGTACGGCGGGGGAGCGCTCGCCGGTTCGACGCTCGGCCTCGACCCCCAGCTGATCGCGCGCGAGCTCGGCCTCGACCGCCCGAGCGAGAACTCGCTCGACGGCACGGCGGCGCGCGACGTCGCCGCGGAGTTCGCGTACATCGCGGCCCAGATCGGCATCGACCTCTCGCGCATGGCCGAGGAGATCATCCTCTGGAACACCCGCGAGTTCGGGTTCGTGACGCTGCACGATGGCTACTCGACGGGCTCGAGCATCATGCCGCAGAAGAAGAACCCCGACATCGCCGAGCTCGCTCGCGGCAAGTCCGGTCGCCTCATCGGCAACCTGACGGGCCTGCTCGCGACCCTGAAGGCGCTCCCGCTCGCGTACAACCGCGATCTGCAGGAGGACAAGGAGCCGCTGTTCGACTCGGTCGCGACGCTCGAGGTCGTCCTGCCTGCTTTCCGCGGCATGGTCGCGACGCTCGCGTTCGACACGGACCGCATGGCGGAGCTCGCGCCCGAGGGCTTCTCGCTCGCGACTGACGTCGCGGAGTGGCTCGTCAAGCAGCGGGTGCCGTTCCGCGATGCGCACGAGATCTCGGGCGCCCTCGTCCGGGCGTGCGAGGAGCGCGCCATCGGGCTCGAGGACGCCGACGACGAGCTGCTCGTGTCGGTGTCGGAGCACCTGACGCCGGATGTCCGCACGGTGCTGACGATCGAGGGTTCGGTCGGATCCCGCACGGGCGCGGGAGGCACAGCCCCCGAGCGCGTCGCCGAGCAGCGGGCCGAGCTCATTGAGCGCGCGCAGGTCGCATCCCGCGCGCTCGCCCTCTGAACCGCGCCCGTCATCAGCAGAATCCGTGCAGACAAGGTGAGCACCGTGACCGAGATCGCAACTTCCGTGCAGGCGAACGACCCGTCGTTCGAGAACGTCTTCGATGAGCTGGAGTGGCGCGGTCTCGTGCACGTCTCCACCGATCGCGAGGCGCTCCGCGAGGCGCTGGGCGGTGAGCCGGTGACGTACTACTGCGGCTTCGACCCGACCGCACCGAGCCTGCACCTCGGCAACCTGGTGCAGCTGCTCACGATGCGCCGCCTCCAGCTCGCCGGTCACAAGCCGCTCGGGCTCGTGGGTGGGGCGACGGGCCTCATCGGCGACCCGAAGCAGACCGCGGAGCGGGTGCTGAACGACGCGGAGACGGTCGAGGGGTGGGTCGCGAAACTGCGCGGCCAGGTGCAGCGCTTCCTGAGCTTCGACGGCGACAACGCCGCTCGCATGGTGAACAACCTCGATTGGACGGCCGGCCTCAGCGCGATCGACTTCCTGCGCGAGATCGGCAAGCACTTCCGCGTGGGCACGATGATCAAGAAGGAGACGGTGAGCGCGCGCCTGAACTCCGATGCCGGTATCAGCTACACGGAGTTCAGCTACCAGATCCTGCAGGGCATGGACTACCTGCGCCTCTACGAGATCTACGGCTGCACCCTGCAGACGGGCGGCAGCGATCAGTGGGGCAACCTCACGAGCGGAACCGACCTCATCCACAAGGTCGCGGGGGAGTCGGTGCACGCCTTCGGGACCCCGCTGATCACGGATGAGAACGGGAAGAAGTTCGGCAAGAGCGAGGGCAACGCGATCTGGCTCGACCCGGAGATGTGCAGCCCGTACGCGATGTACCAGTTCTGGCTCAACGTCGACGACGCGATCGTCGCCAAGCTCCTGCGCGTGTTCACGTTCCTCACGCGCGACGAGATCGCCGAGTACGAGCGGCTCGTCGCCGAGGAGGGGTTCCGCCGCGCGGCCCAGAAGCGGCTGGCGCTCGAGGTCACGTCGCTGGTCCACGGCCCCGACGCCGCCCGCGCCGCGATCGATGCGTCGGAGGCGCTATTCGGGAAGGGCGACCTCGCGGCGCTCGACGCCGAGACCCTGGCCTCGGCGCTGCGCGAGCTCCCGAACGTGGAGCTGGAGGCGGGGGCCACGGTCATCGACGCTCTCGTCGCGACGGGGCTCGTGCCTTCGACCTCCGAGGCACGACGCGCGATCAAGCAGGGCGGTGTCACGATCGACGGCGACAAGATCGCCGACGAGGAGGCCGTCGTCGGCGGCACGCTGCCGGGCGGGGTCTCGGTCGTGCGCCGAGGCAAGAAGGCGCTGGCCGGCGTCTTCCTCGCCCGCTGACCGCGCCGAAGCCGCGCGACACGCCAGGGGTGCGCCGGGATTTGCCGGCCCCGCCGGATCCGCGTAATGTCTTCATCTGTCGCCGCCAAGCGGTGAGGTTGAGCCGGAAGGCTCCCACCCCAAGCATGCGACACGGCCTCGTCCGATCAACTGCGTGACAGCTTCGCTGGTGCGCGGTAGGATAAGGATCTCGCCTCAACGGCGTGTCGCGATTTGCGGCCGGCGAAGCGGAGAGATAAGCTACTGAAGTTGCCTGAACGACCTGGTCGGGAAGGTGACGGATGAACAAAGCTTCCAGCCTAACGGCGTGTCGCACTTGCGAAGCGCAAACGGCTGAGATAAGCTGAGGAAGTTGCCCCGGAGGGCTGCGGCGGGAGTCGCAGGGCCGGGAGCGTCCGATCCTTGAGAACTCAACAGCGTGCACTTGTCAAATGCCAAATTATCCTCGGCTCGAGTGGTTTTCC
>NZ_PNFA01000018.1 GCF_002970975.1 Microbacterium halophytorum | reverse complement strand
CTCCAGACCATCCGGATCCAGATGCGCCTCGACCCGCACGATCAGCTTCCGCACCTGATCCGGCGTCAACCCCGGAGCCAGCCCCACCAGGCGCTCCTCCGCCTCGACCAGAGCCTCGCGCGACGCCCGCAACTCGACCCCGTCGAGCATCTTCGAGATATCGTCGGCCACCGTCACACCGATCCGGCCCGCCGCCAGCGCCTCCGCCACATGCGGATGCTTCGCCGGCAGCTCCTCCCCCGCCAGCGACCGCTTCGCCTGCGTCGCCTCCCCCACCCAGATCAGCTTCAACGACTCCCCGATGCTCCCCGCACTCGTCGTCGCAATCAGCGACGCCGGCGACGAGAACCCCTGCCTACGCGCCAGCGAATCCCCACCCAGCTCCCGCCGCGACTGCCGCGCGATCTCCGCTGCCACCGGCGCCTGCGCCGCGTCCAGCTGCCGCCGCAGCGCCCCGAACGCCGCATTCACCGCCACCAGCCCCGCCGAATCCAACCGCTCAACGGGCAGCGAACCACCGGCCGCACTCAGCACCTCCAGCGCCTCCGCGAGACCCGCCAGCCGATCCGTTTCCATGCCCCCATTCTACGAACCACCACCGACACTATCGAATCTTTGTTCTACCCAGTCGCAGAAAACGCGCGAACTCGAAAGCCGCCGCACGGGAGATGGGGCCCCCGGCGATGCCCTTCGCTCAAGCCAGGAATCGCAATTGCGTTCGATCCGCGTACGTCCCCGCGGGGCGCATCCGCAGCTCTGCATCCGACGCACGAGCGCCGCGTCGATACCGGGCCCATGCCTCCGCGCGGCCTCGCGCTTCTGCCATGGACACCTGCGCGGCGCGATTCGACACCGGCCCGCCGCGTCGCCACAATGGCGTCCATGACGACCGATGCTGCGCGCCACGATCTCGCCCGATTCGCCCTCGACGATCGCGTGATCGAGTTCACGGAATCGAGCGCGACCGTCGAGCTCGCGGCCGAGCGGCTCGGCACGCTGCCGGCGCACATCGCGAAGACACTCGCCTTCGTCGACCCGACGGACACCGCGCGTGCGGTCCTCGTCGTCGCGGCCGGAGACGCGAAGGTGCACAGCGGCGGCTTCAAGCGACGCTTCGGAGGCAAGGCCATGATGATCCCACCGGACCGCCTCGTCGAGATGACCGGGCACCCGATGGGCGGCGTCTGCCCCTTCGCGAACCCCGATTCCGCGACGGTCTGGCTCGACGAGTCGCTGCGCCGGTTCGACCTCGTCTATCCGGCGGCGGGCACCGCTGCCTCAGCCGTGCGCCTGACGGTGCCCGAGCTCGAGCGGGCGTCGGGCGCGGCCGGCTGGGTCGACGTATGCAAGGGGTGGCGCGAGGAACAGCGGCAGCACGTCACTCCGCAGCAAGCGTCAGCGTCATGAACGTGCTGAGCGGGTCGGGAGCGTAGGAGCCGAACGGCTCGGTCTCGACGAAGCCGTGGCGCGCGTAGAGCCGGTGCGCCGCGGCGAAGAATTCCATCGATCCGGTCTCGAGCGAGACCCGGGACGCACCCCGCGAGCGTGCGTCGTCGAGCGCGAACCGCAACAGCTCGGACGCGATCCCCCGGCCGCGCATCGCCGGATCCGTGCGCATGCTCTTCAGCTCCTCGTGCCCCGGTTCGAGCTCGGCGAGGGCGACCGTGCCGACGGTCGCGCCGTCGACGACGGCGGTCCACAGCCGCACTCCGGGGCGCTGCAGCGCGTCGTAGTCGAGGGCGTGCTGGCTCTCGGGCGGCGCGGTCGGCGCCATGTCGGCGAGGTGCGCCTCCAGAAAGGTGCGCAGGGACGGGTCCGAGAAGTCGGCGGGCGTGATCGTGAGTGTCAGCACTGCTCCATCCCACCACGTCGAGGTTTCACCGCCGTTTCGCCGGCGGCGGGAACGACGGAACCCCCGGCGCCGAGGGCGCAGGGGGTTCCGTGGGAGGTGCTGTTTACAGCCCCTTCATGATCTCGCGCATGAGCTCGGCGGTCTCGCTCGGCGTCTTGCCGACCTTCACGCCCGCGGCCTCGAGGGCCTCCTTCTTGGCGGCGGCCGTGCCGGCCGAACCGGAGACGATCGCGCCCGCGTGGCCCATCGTCTTGCCCTCCGGCGCCGTGAAGCCCGCGACGTAGCCGACGACCGGCTTCGTGACGTGCTTCTTGATGAACTCCGCCGCACGCTCCTCGGCGTCGCCGCCGATCTCGCCGATCATGACGATCGCCTTCGTGTCGGGGTCGTTCTCGAACGCCTCGAGCGCATCGATGTGCGTCGTGCCGATGACGGGGTCGCCGCCGATGCCGATGGCGGTCGAGAAGCCGTAGTCGTTCAGCTCGAACATCATCTGGTACGTCAGCGTGCCCGACTTCGACACGAGGCCGATCGGGCCGGAGCCGGTGATGTTCGCCGGCGTGATGCCCGCGAGCGCCTCACCCGGCGTGATGATGCCGGGGCAGTTCGGCCCGATGATCCGGGTCTTGTTGCCCTTGCTCTTCGCGTAGGCCCACGCCTCGGCGCTGTCGCCGACGGGGATGCCCTCGGTGATGACGACGAGCAGCGGGATCTCGGCGTCGATGGCCTCGATCATCGCGTCCTTCGCGAACTTCGGCGGCACGAAGGCCACCGAGACGTCGGCGCCCGTCTTCTCGATCGCCTCGGCGACCGAGCCGAACACGGGCAGCTCGATCTCGCCCTCGTGCGGCTTCTCGTGCGTGACGGTCGTGCCGGCCTTGCGCGCGTTCACGCCGCCGACGATGTTGGTTCCCGCCTTCAGCATCAGCGCGGTGTGCTTGGTGCCCTCGCCGCCCGTGATGCCCTGGACGATGACCTTGGAATCCTTGTTCAGGTAGATCGACATGTCTTTGCCTCTATTCCGTCTCTTCGTCTCAGGCGTTCGCGAGCTCGGCGGCCTTGTCAGCGCCCTCGTCCATGCCGGCGGCCAGCGTGACGAGCGGGTGGTTCGCCTCCGCGAGGATCGCGCGCCCCTCCTCGACCTGGTTGCCGTCGAGGCGCACGACGAGCGGCTTGCTCGCCGCGTCGCCGAGGATCTCAAGGGCCTTCACGATGCCGTCCGCGACCGCGACGCAGCTCGTGATGCCGCCGAAGACGTTCACGAACACGCTCTTGACCTGCGGGTCGCCGAGGATGACGTCGAGGCCGTTGGCCATGACCTGCGCGTTCGCACCGCCGCCGATGTCGAGGAAGTTCGCCGGCTTCACGCCGCCGTGGTTCTCGCCTGCGTAGGCCGTGACGTCGAGGGTCGACATGACCAGGCCCGCGCCGTTGCCGATGATGCCGACCTCGCCGTCGAGCTTGACGTAGTTCAGGCCGTTGGCCTTGGCCTTCGCCTCGAGCGGGTCGGCCGCGCCCTTGTCCTCGAGCTCTTCGTGCTCGGGGTGGCGCACCTCGCTGCCGTTGTCGTCGAGCGACACCTTGCCGTCGAGTGCGATGATGTCGCCCGCACCCGTGCGGACGAGCGGGTTCACCTCGACGAGGGTCGCGTCCTCGTGCTTGTAGACGTCGTACAGCTTGACGAACGCCTCGGCGACCTTCGAGACGAGCTCGTCGGGGAAGCCCGCGGCCTTCGCGATCTCGATCGCCTTCGTCCTGTTGATGCCGACCAGCGGGTCGACCTCGACGCGAGCGAGCGCCTCGGGCTTCTCGACCGCGAGCTGCTCGATCTCCATGCCGCCCTCGACGCTCGCCATCGCGAGGTACGAGCGGTTCGCACGGTCGAGGAGCACCGAGAAGTAGAACTCCTCGGCGATGTCCGCGCCCTGCGCGACCATGACGCGCTTGACGACGTGACCCTTGATGTCGAGGCCGAGGATGGCCTTCGCGGCCTCGTATGCCTCATCCGGAGTCTTGGCGACCTTCACACCGCCGGCCTTGCCGCGACCGCCGACCTTGACCTGAGCCTTGACGACCACGACGCCGCCGATCTTCTCGGCCGCTGCCTTCACCTCCTCGGGGGTGTCGGCGATGATGCCGGCGAGCACCGGCACGTCGTACTTCTCGAAAAGGTCCCGAGCCTGGTACTCGTAGAGATCCACGTTGCTTTTCCTTAGGTGGGCGAACGGGTTTGCGGAGGCGTGCAAAACGTCTCGACGTCGAGAGAACTCGACCGGTCCCAGCGTACTACCGGGGTGCGACACACCCGAATCCGAGCTCCCATTCTCCGAGCCGTCGGCGATGCGGTCTCCGGATGGCATGATGCAGGCGCCGGATGAAGGTGGGCGCCCCGGGCCCCGCGGCCGCCCGGGGCGACGACGGATACCGCATCAGCAGTATGCGAGCGCCCCCGCTGAGGGCCAGGATGGGGAGATGCCCACGACCGATCCCGCCGAGACGCCGCTGCCCTGGTGGTTCCGCCACCCCGCGCGGCTCGACATCGTCGTGCTCCTCGTCGCCGTCATCCCCGCCGTCGCGGGCTCCGTCGTGCTCGTCTTCGCCGATGTCGGCGACCCCGCCGACATCTCGCTGTCGCTGATCCCGCCGGGCTGCGCGATCGCGGCGGCCCTGGCGTCTCACCGGTTCCCGCGCATCGCCCTCGCGGTCGTCGCGCTCGGCACCGCCGCGACCGTTCCGCTGCACATCGAACCCACCCTCGCGTGGACGCTCATGGTGTTCTCTGCGCCGCTGCTCACCCTGCGGGGTCCGTCTGCCGCGCTCGTCGCCTGGGTCGGCGCGCTGGCGAACGGCGCCGCGACGTCGCTGAACACGCTCGGCAGTATCGACGGCGTCTCGCTGGCGGCCTCGGTGATCATGGTGCTCGCGGTCACCGCGATGACGGCCGCGCTGAAGAAGCAGATCGAGTATCTGACGGCGATGCAGCGGCAGGCGCGCGAGGCGATCGCGGCGCGCGACCGGGAGGCCGAGCGATCCATCATCGAGGAGCGCCTGCGCATCGCGCGCGACCTGCACGACGCCGTCGGCCACGAGGCCGCCATCGTCAGCGTGCAGATCTCGCTCGCCGAGGTGAACCTGCGGAAGGATCCGGATACTGCGGGCAGCGCCCTCGCCGAGGCCCGCGGCGGCGTGCAGGGCATCCTGCACGAGATGCAGCGCATCCTCGAGGTGCTGCGCTTCTCGGAGGGCGAGGACGCGAGCCGCCCGACGGGAGGAACCTCGGCGCTCCCTGAGCTGATCGCGTCCTTCCGCCGCGTCGGGCTCGACGTCGACGCCGAGCTGAAGCCGATCTCAGGCCGGATCGATCCCGCTGTCGACGCCGCCGCGTACCGGATGACCCAGGAGGCACTCACGAACGCCCAGCGCTACGGGGCCGGCCGGACCGAGATCGCGCTCGCCGAGAGCGGCGGCGTCATCGAGCTGCGTGTGGCCAACGCGATCGCCGACCCGCGTCCCCCCTCCGGATCGGGCTTCGGCCTGGTCGGGATGCGGGAACGGGTCGAATCCGCCGGCGGATCCCTCGAGATCACCGACGAGGGCGGCCGGTTCTCGATCGCCGCCCGCATGCGAACGACGGGAGAACGACTGTGAGCATCCGAGTCCTCATCGCCGACGACCAGGAGATGGTCCGCGTCGGCCTCAGCGCCGTGCTCGAGTCGTTCAGCGACCTCACGGTCGTCGCCACCGCGTCCGACGGGCTCGAGGCGGTCGATGCCGCGGCCGAGCACATCCCGGATGTCGTGCTCATGGACATCCGGATGCCCGGCATCGACGGCGTCGAGGCGACCAGGCGCATCCGGGCCGCCCACCCGCACGGCGTCCGCATCGTGATGCTGACGACGTTCGAGCAGGACGACCTTGTGTTCCAGGCCCTGCAGCACGGCGCGAACGGCTTCCTCGGCAAGGGAGCTTCCCCCGACCAGCTGGCCGACGCGATCCGCGAGGTGCACTCCGGCGGCGGCGCGCTCAGCGCCAAGGCCGCCGCCGTCGTGATCTCGCGTGTGGGCTCGGAACCCGCCAAAACCGTCGACGCCGAGATCGCCGAGCTGTTCCGCGCCCTGACCCCGCGCGAACTCGAGATGGTCTCGCTCGCGGCCCGCGGCTCGTCGAACGACGAGATCGCCCGCGAGCTGTTCCTGTCGCCCTTCACGGTGAAGACCCACGTCAATCGGGCGATGGCGAAGCTCGCGGCCCGCGACCGCGCCCAGCTCGTCGCGTTCTGGCACGCCGCGGGCGAGCCGCGGGCGTGACGCAGACGGTGCGGGCACACGGCCCGCACCGTCTGCGTCCGGATGATCAGCGCGACGTGGGGTCGCCGCGGCCGCCGATGTGATCGACCAACAGGCGCGCGACGGCGTCGGGGTGCGACGCGGGAACGAGATGGCCCGCGCCAGGGACGACGGCATGCGCAGCGCCGGGAATGCCGGCGACGATCCCCTCCTGATGTGCGACGGGATTCGCGGTGTCGACCTCGCCCGAGACGATGAGCGCTGGCTGCGCGATCCCGGCGAGCTCACCGCGCACATCCGCCGCGGCGAGGAGGTCGCACGCCCGCGCGTACCCCTCGTCCGGCGTCGCCGCCAGCATCGCCGCGCAGCGTTCGACGACCGCGGGATACGCCTCCTGGAAGGCGGCGGTGAACCAGCGATCCAGGATCGCGGGCGCGAGCGGCGCGACGCCCTCGGCGCGCACCGCCGCGGCCCGCTCGATCCACACCTCGCGGGGGAAGCGCGCGGCGCAGCACATCGCCGTGACGCTCGCGAAGCGATCGGGCCGTGTCGCGGCGGCGTGCAGCGCGACGATGCCGCCGAGCGAGACGCCCGCCACGTGCGCCCGCTCGACCCCGCGCTCGTCGAGGGCGCACACCGCGTCGGCGACCATGTCGTCGAGCGTGAACGCCTCGGCCTCGCCCGCCTGCTGATCGCGCTGATCGAAGACGACCGCCACGACGTGTTCCGGCAGTGCCCGGATCACGTCGTCCCACAGCGCAGCGCGCGTCGCGAGCGAGTTGAGGAGGACGACGGTTTCTGTCGCCGGGGTCACGGGGCTCCGAACTCCTGGACGTCCTGGATCGAGGACGAGTCGCCGACGTAACTGACCTTGTCGGTCGTGGCCCACACCACCGTCTGCTGGAACATCGGCGCGAACCACGCCTGCTCCACCACGTACTCGTTCATCTCGCGATGGATCTCGTTCGCCGCCTCGGGGTCAGCCTCCGCCTGCAGCTCGGCAAGCATCCCGGCCAGGGTCTCGTCGTCCGTCTTGAAGGGGTTCTGCGAGCCGTCCGGCGAGTAGTACAGCGCCGCAACGCGCGACGGCGCGGCCGCTCCGCCGAAGTTGAAGTACATGCCCCAGTTCGTCGTCTGCCCCGACTGCTGCGGCGGCACGGGCTCCCAGTCCACCGTGATTCCGACGTCCTTCAGCGCCTGCGTGATGCTCGGCTGCATCGGCATCACCATGTAGTTCTCGGGCATCGTGAGGCTGAAGCCGTCCTCATACCCGGCCTCCGCCAGCAGGCGTCGCGCCTCTTCTGGGTCGTAGTCGTAGCGGTCGTCGAGCTCCTCGACGAAGGCGGGTGAGGTCTTGTTGAACAGCTGAGAGGTCGATTCGCCCTGGCCGGCGAGGATGCCGTCGATGATCCCCTCCGAGTCGAGGGCGTGGTTGATCGCCTGCCGCACCCGCACATCGGCGAGCGGCTCTGCCACCTCACCATGGCGATCGGCCAGGATGATGGCCCCGGTCGACACCCCATCCACGGGCGTGAGCTCCAGGTCGGCCCCCTCGGCCTGCTCGGTCAGCGTCCCCTGGATCGTGGCAGCGTCGATCTCCCCCGCCATGAGCGCATTGAACTGCGCGGTCGAGTCCTGGATCACCCTGACCGTGATCGTCTGGAACGGGTAGGCTTCGGCGTTCCAGTGGTCATCGCGCCGCTCCAGCACATAACTGGTCGCTTCCGCGGTGCGCTCCTCGTCGATGGCGTACGGGCCGGACCCGATCGGATCGAGTGCCTCCTCCTCGGACGTGATCGCGTCAGGGTCGGCGACGACGCCGGAGCCGTACGACAGCGCCACGAGCAGGTTCGCATCCGGATGGGAGAGGTTCAGCACGAGCGTCCGATCATCCGGCGCATCGATCGATTCGATCGCTGCGAGGTTGTTCTGCTGCGGTCCGGTCGTCGAGCGCGTGCGCTCGAGCACAGCCGCGACGTCGGCGGCTGTGACGGGGTCGCCCGACGAGTACGTCATCCCCTCGCGCAGCGTGAGCGTGAGGGTCTTCAGGTCGTCCGAGTACTCCCAGTTCTCCGCAGCATTCGGCGATACCTCGCCCGTGGTGTCACTGCGCAGGAGCGTGTCGTAGATGGCTCCCCAGATGTACCTCTGCTGTCCGTCGTGCAGCTGTGCGGGGTCGAACGAGTTCGGCGGCGACTGCACGGCGAACGCCATGTCGAGATCAACCGCCGCCGCCTTGCCCGTTGCCTCCGACGAGTCGGAGCCCGCGCATGCGGAAAGAGCGAGCGCGGCGGACGCGGCGACGGCGATGGACAGGTATGCGCGGGTACGCGGGGTGCGGGGCATGGTGTCTCCTTTGACAGTGCTGCTGTGGGGCCTCAGCCCAGGGTGTAGAGGTCTCTGCGGGTCATCGCGTTCCGCAGCGGCTCGCCGCGGCGGTAGCGACGCGCGTTCTCGGCGATGATGTCGATCGAGCGCTGGGTGCGGTCGGGCAGCTTCGGCGTCATGTGCGGCGTGATGACCACATTCGGCATGTCCCAGAGCGGGGAATCCGCGGGCAGGGGTTCCGGCGTCGTCACGTCGAGCCCCGCGCCGGCGATCCGGCCGGAGCGCAGCGCGTCGATGAGTGCGTCCTGGTCGACGACCGCGCCCCTCGCCAAGTTGATCAGGGTCGCGTTCGGCCGCATGCGTGCCAACTGCTCGGCGCCGATGAGGTGATGCGTTTCGTCGCTCAGCGACACGGCGAGCATGACGACGTCCGACTCGGCGAGCAGGTCGTCGACACTGTCGCCGCCTTCGGCCGCATACATCCGGTCGACGCTCGGCGGGGCCTCCCCCTGCGTACGGCGGTAGCCGAGCACGCGCATGCCGAACGCCTTGCCCAGGTCGGCCATAGCGGTGCCGGTGTGCCCCAGGCCGACGATCCCGAGCGTCTGCCCCGCGAGCGACAGGCGGTCCTGGTAACCGGGGATGCCCTGCCAGACGTGCTGATCCTGCATCCGGTGCAGGCCGCGCGCATCGAACGCGAGACCGAGCGCGAAGTAGAACGCGTGCTGGGCGAGGGCCTCGGCAGATCGGCCCGCCGACCCCGTGACGATGAGGCCGCTGTCGAGCACCTCCGGGCGCGCGGACTTGGTCAGCCCCGCGTGGTCGCAGTGCACCCAGCGCAGCTTCGGGGCCCTGAGGAATCGGTCGTCCAGATCGATGGGCAGAATCGCGACCTCCGCGCGTTCGAGCGCTTCGGCGACGAGCGCGGATTCGCGGGGATGCACCTGGATGAACTCCTCGGCGCCGATCGCGTCGCGCAGGCTGGCGATCTCTTCGTCGTTCCACAGCAGGCTCGACAGCACGGTGCCGATCCTGTTCTCACCTGGTTCGGGCATGCCCGGCGGCTCCTCTCGTCGGCGACGTCTTCGTCGCGTCCTCGCGATGTCATTGTGTTCCGTCGATCACGCCATGTCAACCGATTGCCGCAACGGTCTTGGCACAGGCACCGCTGGCTCACGATCTGCACGCATACACACCCCCTCTACGTCTCGAGGGGCACAGTGGACGACCCCGAGAAGAACTGCATCGACGAGGGGTCGCGAGATCTCTGCTCGTGCGGTACCGTTCCATTCAATCGGTTGCCACGGGCTGAATCCCGAGATCGACATCTCATTGACGAGAGGAACTCACGCATGGCGAAGATCGCCTTCATCGGCCTGGGAATCATGGGGCTGCCCATGGCCGGAAACCTCGCTCGCGCCGGCCACGGCGTCACCGCGGTCGTGCGGTCCGAGGCCGCGGCGGATCGCGCCGAGCGGGCCGGGCTCGCGATCGCCCGAGACGCGCGCGCGGCGGTCGGCGAGGCCGACGTCGCCATCACGATGCTGCCCGACACCCCCGATGTCGAGGCCGTCCTGGAGGAGATCCTCCTCGCCCTGCGCCGCGGCGCGACCGTGATCGACATGAGCACGATCGACGCCGAGGCCACGCGTGGTTTCGCCGCTCGCGTCGCGAGCGCGGGAGCCGCCTACCTCGACGCGCCCGTCAGCGGGGGTGAGGCGGGCGCGATCGACGGCGTGCTGTCGATCATGGTCGGCGGTTCCGACGACGACGTCGCCGCAGCACTCCCGTTGTTCGAGGCGATGGGGCGGACGATCGTGCACGTGGGCCCGGTCGGTTCGGGACAGGTCGTCAAGGCCGCCAACCAGCTGATCGTGGCGGGCAACATCCAACTCGTCGCCGAGGCGATCGTGCTGCTCGAATCGCAGGGCGCTCAGCTACCGGAGGCGCTCGAGGTGATCGGGGGCGGGCTCGCCGGGAGCACCGTGCTCGAACGCAAGGGCGACGCGATGCTGAACCATCGCTTCGACCCCGGATTCCGCCTCGAACTGCACGCGAAGGACCTCGGCATCGTGGAGAAGGCGGCGATGGGCAGCGGGCTCGCCCTGCCGCTGACGGCTGCCGTGACCCAGCTCGTGCGCGCCCTAGTCGCGCGCGGCGACGGCGGCCTGGATCACTCGGCTCTCCTCAAGCTGACCGAAGAGCTGAACGGCTCACGATGACTGCCGCCGCACACCGCACACAGGCTGACACCCAGCGCCGCCTGCCGACCGACAGCCGGTGGCGCCAGCCCTTCCAGGTGCTGCAGACGAACCTGCAGCCGGTCGACGCGCTCATGAACGTCGAGGAAGCCGTGACGGCCGTGCTCGACAGCGGTGCCGGCACGTGGCTGCTGAACGGGGGCGGGATCCTCTCGTTCTATCCGACCGATCTGCCGTTCCAGACGCGGGAGCCGCTGCTGCGCGAACGGCCTTCCGGAGACCTGCTCGGCGACGCCGTCACCGAGGCGCACACCCGCGGTGTCGCGGTCGTCGCGCGCTTCGACATGTCGAAGCTCTCAGCCGAGATCGCTGCGGAGCATCCGGAGTGGCTGTACCGCGCGCACGACGGCTCGCCCCAGATCTACAACGGCCTCGCGAGCGCGTGCCCGTCGGCCGCGTACTACCAGGAGCGCACGTTCGACGTGCTCGACGAAGTGCTCGACCGCTACGACATCGACGGCGTCTTCTTCAACTGGTTCAATTTCAACGAGCGCGACTACAGCGAGGTGATGCACGGTCCCTGCCACTGCGAGGCGTGCCTCGCCGGGTTCGCGGCGTTCTCGGGGGGCGCCGAGCACCCCGAGGGGATGCGCTCGCCCACCTTCGGGAAGTGGCGGCAGTACACGGCGTCCGTTCTCGCTGAGCTGACGGCGCGGATCGCCGACCACGTCGCGGCCCGCGACCGCGATATCGCCGTGGTCCTGCGTCGCGGGGCGCCCGTCGAGTACCTCGAGGGGAACAACGCATTCCGGGCGATGCCCGGCAAGGAGCTCTGGCCGTACGCCACGGGCGAGGCCGTCAGCGCCGCGACCGCCACGGACCCCGAGGCGGCCGTGCTCGTCAACTGCGTCGCCTTCGTCGAGTCCACATACCGGATGGCGCCGGAGGATCCGGAGCACTTCGCCCACCACCTGCTCCAGGCCATCGCGCGCGGCGGGAACCCCTCCGTGTACTACTTCGGTGCGCCAGGTCGCCTGCCGATGGGCGGGGCGATCTCGACCGGATGCGACGTGATGCGCTTCCGCCGCGAGCACCGGGCCGTCTACGAAGGCATGCGCACTGCTGCGGAGATCGCGCTCGCACGACCCGACTTCGGCTCGGCTCCTCCCGGCGGATACTGGGACCTCGTCGAGGAGTTCCGCGGGGTCTACCAGGCCCTGACCGAGCGCCATCTCGCCTTCGACGTCGTGCCCGTGGATCGGCTCGGGAGCGTCGCCGCTGCCGGCGGGCTCGACACATACAGCCTCGTTGTCCTCCCCGATCTCGGAGGGCTGCGTGGAGCCGGAGCCGCGCTCGACGGCTGGGTCGAACGCGGCGGTTCGCTCCTGGTCACGGGAGGGTCCGGCATCGCCGACGACGGCGTCGAGCTGCGCTCGAGCCCCACCACCGGGCGGGCGGCATCGCCGCTCACGGGCACCGAGCTGCGCTCGTCCTACGCATCGACGAGCGCGCAGCCCCGCGCCGAGCACCTCTCCTACGACGGCCCGATGGTTCCCGTCGCGGGCAAACTCGAACGGCTCGACTGGGCCGAGGATGCCGAGCGATTCGGAAGCATCCTGCCGCAGGCTCCGTTCGGCCCGCCGGAGTACGCGTTCGGCCACGCTGTCGGAGAGGACCCCGTGTGGGCCGTCCGACGCGTGGGCAACGGCGCCAGTGCGATCGTTCCCTGGACGATCGGCCGCACGTACCGAGAGTTCGCGAAGACCGACGCGCGCGATCTGCTCGTCGAGATCGTCCGGGCGCTGGTGCAGCCGGCGGTCGAGTTCGACGCTCATGAGGCCGTCGAGCTCGTGGCGAACCGCAGCGGCGACGACCTCATCGTGCACCTCATCAACCACTCGGGGCTTCGCCGCCGCTCGTACGGCCCGCACGTGCCGATCGACGGTGCGCACCTGCGGCTGCGCGGCCGCGCGCATGACGACGTCGCGGTGCGCGCGCTTCGCGCCGGCATCCGGCTCGACGCTCGCAAGGAGGGCGACGACCTCGTGATCCCGCTCCCCCGACTCGGCCTCTTCGAGGTCGTCACGGTGTCCGCCCGCTGACGAGCCGGCCCTCGCCGTCTCGTCAGCGCCGGATGCTCTCGACTCTCGAACGGTTTCACACACTTCCCCGCACGGAACGACCCCATCCCGCCGCAGTCACCGACGATGGCGACTGCTGGCATCGCACATCATTCGAAGGAGAATGGAATGGAACCCGCTCGTTCATCGACGCGGTACCGGCTCGCCGGCCTCGCGACCGTGGGGGTGTTCGCGCTCGCAGGCTGCAGCGCGAGCACCTCCGGCGACGCCGCGACGGACGCGGAACCCACCGCGCTCACGATCGCGGCGCAGTCGGGGCCGAACTCGCTCGATCCCGCTCAGCTCTCGAACGGGCAGCAGATGTTCGTCTGGACGTCAGTGCTCGACACCCTGCTCGCGCGGGATCCGGCCACGGGCGACATCGTCCCGAACGCCGCCGAGGCGTGGGAGTACAACGACGACGGCACCGTTCTGACGCTCACGCTGCGTGAGGGCATGACCTTCAGCGACGACACGCCTGTCGACGCCGAAGCGGTCGCCGCCACGATGAACCGCACGCGGGAGACGCCGGGGCAGGTGCAGCCCAAGTTCTCCCAGGTGACCGACGTCGCCGCGACGGGCGATCTCGAGGTCGAGGTCCGGTTCGACCGCTTCGACCCGCAGTTCGTCCCGAACCTCGCCTACGGCGTCGGCGCAATCGGGCACCCCGATACCCTCGACGACGAGCGGACGGCCACGGACCCGATCGGCTCCGGCCCGTACACGCTGAGCGTCGAGAACTCCGTCGACGGATCGACGTACGTGCTCGAGAAGCGCGACGACTACTGGAACGCCGACGCGATCGAGGCCGACACGTTCACGGTGCAGGTCATGCAGGATCCGACGGCGGCGTTCAACGCTCTGCAGTCCGGCGAGGTCGATGCCGCCGGCGTGCAGGCGCAGATGCTCTCGCAGCTCCCGGAGTCCGGGTTCACCTTCAGCACGACGGATGCGACAGGCGTCATGCTGCTCGACCTGATCGGCCGCGGCGGAGATGGCTGGCCCGCGCTGCAGGACGAGCGCGTGCGACAGGCGATCAACTACGCCTTCGATCGCGAGAGCATCGTCGACAGCCTCCTCGGCGGAGGAGGCATGCCCTCGGCACAGGTGTTCAACCCGGATGGCGACGTGTACGACGCCTCGCTCGACGAGATGTACCCGTACGACCCCGATCGCGGTCGCGAGCTGGTCGAGGAGGCGGGCTTCGCCGGCGCGACGTTCGAGATCCCGAGCACCTACCTGTCGACGGCGTTCGAGCCCACGATCTCGCAGGCGTTCGAGGACGTGGGTCTGAACGTCGAGTGGAAATCGATCCCGCCCCAGCAGGTCCAATCCGCCGTGCAATCGGGCGACTACGGCATCGTATTCCAGGTCTCGGGCTTCAGCTCCGACCCCGAGGAGGCCTTCTCGCGGTACGCCATCGGCGGCTACGGCAACCCGCTGGGCTACACGGATCCGACGCTGGATTCCCTGTTCGAGACCATCAACTCCACGGTCGCCTTCGAGGAGGCGGTGCCGACCTACCAGGAGCTGAACGCGTACGCGATGGAGCAGGCACTCGTCGTCCCGATCGCGTACACGGGCACGACCTGGGCGGCTCACGACGGGATCACGGCGTCGACCGTCGGCGGCCTGCCGCCGACCATCAGCACCTTCGACCTCGGAGGCTGACGGGCGTCGGCCCTCACGCACGAAGCGCCCGCCGTACAGCATCGGCACGGTGGGCGCTTCGCTGCCTCTGACTCGGCCTACGACACGAACGGACCTCCGGCATCCGCGCAAGAGGAATCCGGAGGCGTCAGGAGGCTCCGCGACTGACCTCGGAATCGTTCAGTATCGGAGCGAGGTTGCAACGCAGTCTGCGGCAGAACAACATCAGAGTTCATATACCACTTCGAGTGCTTCGACGGCGTCGTGCATCTCGTATCGGCCGCGCAGAGTGTCCAAGATGTCTTTCGGTGTCCGAGCGGGTCCGGTCCTGCCGCTGCGTTCGCTGAGGTTGATGGTCGCGCTCCACGCTGCCGGCAGGTGCTGCCGGACCGTGTTCGACGCGAACTCCGCGGGTGAGAGAACCTCGATCGATGGCGGAATGAGCGTCGCGGGGAAGTCCTTGAGATTCAGCGTGACGATCGCCTGCGCTCCACCGATGACAGCAGCCGCGAGGACATGCTCATCATCGACGTCGGGAAGACCGAAGCTGCCCTCGAGCCGCTGCCACCCGGCGACGCTCGAGTCATCGAACGCCCCAGACATCTTCGCGATGAGGCGGTGGGCACGAGCTTCGGCGTCCTCTCGCAACATACCGCGTTTGACGAGCTTGGCGGCCTCGTTGATCTCGGTCTCTTCGAGGATCGCGGTGCTCCAGAGCGGTCGGTAGGCACGCTCGGCGGCCAACGACAGGAGGAAGTCTCTCTGCAGGCTCGGCCAGAGCACGCAGCTATCGAGGATCGCGGAGTACACGCGCCCAGTTTGCCGGACTAACGAGCTCGGCGCCGCGCGGCCGCTGCCTTCCGAACTGTCTTGAGCTCCGACAACACCTCGTCGATCGGTGTGGCCTCGTCCGCATCGATCGAGAGTTCCTCGATGGCGTCGTACTGCTCCTGACGACGCTGGGCCCGGTACTCGAGCGCGTCGTTCAGGGCGATGCGCCGATGCGTTCCCGCGCGCGTGAACGGGATGGTTCCCGCGTCGAGGAGCTTGATCAGCGTCGGTCGGCTGATGCCGAGGAGGTCGGCGGCCTGCTGCGAGGTAAGAGTCTGCGTAGTCGGCGAGACCGTGACGGCCAGCCCCTTGCTCATCGCCGAGACGACCTGACGGAGCGCGGTGAAGACCTCTTCCGGGAGTTCGACCTCATCGCCGAGTTCCGCGCCCACAAGTCGGTAACGCGGCTCCGGGCGCGGGCGACCCGCAGCCTCGTGCGCGGCGAGGAAGTCGGAGATCTCCGCGATCCGGTCAGTGTTGTCGGCGCTATAGGTCTCGGAAGACAGTGCAACGTTGGCAGCCATCACGCCCCCCTTAATTGCATGATTCGTACGCGATTGCGTTTACTTCGATTAGTTGTAAGTGTACCCGGTACTCGACGACACGGCGAGCGTCCGGGCGAGCACTGCCGATCTGAACCGACGCGATCCAGGACAAAGCGGAATCGGCCAGGGCGACGATCGTCACCCTGGCCGATTCCGCTCTCGGTCACCAGTCGTGAACAGTCCCGTCCGCGAGCCGGTTGTACGGCAGGTAGGCCCGCTCGTACGGGTACTTGCCCGCCTCGTCCTGGTCGAGCTCGACGCCCAGGCCCGGCTGGTCGCCCGGGTGCAGCAGGCCATCCGTCCAGGTGAACGACTGCCGGAACACCTCGTCGGTCTTCGCACCGTGCCGCATGTACTCCTGCATGCCGAAGTTGTGGATCGCGAGGCCCACGTGCATCTGCGCGGCCATCCCGACGGGCGAGATGTCGGTCGGGCCGTGGAAGCCCGACTTCACCTGGTACAGCGCGGCGTAGTCCATCGTCTTCTTCAGCGGAGTCACGCCACCCATGTGCGTCACGGCGCCGCGCACGTAGTCGATCAGCTGATCGCGGATGAGGTCCTTGAAGTCCCACACCGTGTTGAAGATCTCGCCGATCGCCAGCGGCGTCGTCGTGTGCTGTCGCACGAGCTTCAGCGCCTCCTGGTTCTCCGCCGGCGTGCAGTCCTCGAGCCAGAACAGGTCGTACGGCTCGAGCGACTTGCCGAGCTTCGCGGCCTGGATCGGCGTCATCCGGTGATGTCCGTCGTGGAGGAGCGGGATGTCGGGGCCGAACTCGTTGCGCACGGCCTCGAAGACGCCGGGCAGGTGCTTGAGGTAGGCCCTCGTGTCCCAGTCCTCCTCGACGGGCTTCTCACCGCGCCTGGCCGGCTCGTGGTCGTACCGCGCCTCGCCCCCGAAGGTGTCGGCGCTCTGCGACGCGATGCCGTAGATCGCCTTCAGACCCGGCACACCCGACTGGATCCGGATGGCGCGGTAGCCCTCGTCGAGGTGCTCGCGCACGCTGTCGAACAGTTCGGGCAGCTCCTTGCCCGATGCGTGCCCGTAGGCGGTGAGACCCCGGCGCGACGCGCCGCCCAGCAGCTGGTACAGCGGCATGCCCGCGGCCTTGCCCTTGATGTCCCACAGCGCCATGTCGACGGCGGCGATCGACGCCATCGTCACGGGGCCGCGCCGCCAGTACGACGAGCGGTAGAGGAACTGCCACGTGTCCTCGATCCGCGACGCATCGGAGCCAACCAGAAGCGGCACGATGTGCTCGCTGAGGTAGGTCGCAACGGCCAGCTCGCGGCCGTTCAGCGTCGCGTCGCCGAGGCCCGTGTGCCCCTCGTCGGTCGTGAGCTTGAGCGTCACGAAGTTCCGATCGGGGCTCGTGACGATGACTTCCGCCTTCTCGATGATCATCGGGGTTCCTCAGTTCTGCGGCTTGGCGTCGCCGAAGGACGTCCACCGGCGCCGGAGCGCGTGGGCGCCGGCCTTCGGCTTGCGGTCGCGCGTGAACGCGCCTTTCTTGTTGCCCTCGACGCGGTGGGTGCCGTTCGAGGTCTGGAAGTCGGCGAAGTTCCACACCTGCTCGCCGACGAAGTAGGGCACCTCGTCGAAGACGCGGTGGTACATGTCGAGCAGGTTCGCCTGGTACTCCTCGGTCCACGGGCCGTCCCAGATCGAGTGCGCGCCCGGCTGCGTGTCGGCTCCGTACTCGGTCATCATCACGGGCTTGCCGAACTTCTCCCAGGTCGCCAGGTCCATCCGAAGGTACTGCTCCGCCGTCTTCAGGTCGCCCGGCGTGATGTACCAGCCGTAGTACCGGTTCAGGCTGATCACGTCGAAGAGGTCGACGATGACGTCGTTCTCGGCGTTCGCGAACATCACGAGCGAGTACGTCAGCGGCCGCGTCGGGTCGAGCTCGCGGGCGAGCTCGACGATCGGCTCGAAGTATGCGCGCGAGCCGGCGTCGTTCGAGGCGGGCTCGTTGATCAGCGACCACATCACGACGCTCGGGTGGTTCTTGTCGCGCGCGATCAGCTCGCGCACGTGCTGCAGCAGCGCGGCCTGCGATGCCTCACCGAGCACATCCGGGCCGAACGTGTACTTCAACTTGCTCTTCGTGATGCCCGCTTCGATGAGCATGTTCAGCCCGACGGCGGCCGTCTCGTCGATGATCACCATGCCCTGCCTGTCGGCGTACTCGAGCACGTCCTCCGCGTACGGGTAGTGCGAGGTGCGGAACGAATTGGCGCCGACCCAGTCAAGCAGCTGGAAGTCGTGCACGAGGAACGCATCGTCGTGGCCCTTGCCTCGGATCGCCGTGTCCTCGTGCTTGCCGAAGCCCTTGAAGTAGAACGGCTCGCCGTTGATGAGGAACTCGGTTCCGCGCACCTCGACCGTGCGCACGCCGACGGTCTGCACGTACTCGTCGGCGACGACGCCGCCGACGTCGAGGCGGACGACGAGTTCGTACAGGTACGCGGCGCCCGGCCGCCACAGCGTCACGTCTGCGATCTCTAGGGCTCCGGATGCCCCGGTGCCGGTCGCGACGACGGCACCGTCCTCGTCGCGCAGTTCGACGGTCACCTCGGCGGTGCCCGAGGCCTCGACATCGTAGGAGACGCGGCCGGTCGTACCCTCATAGTCGGTGACAACCGTGATGTCCGAGATGTGCGTCTGCGGCAGCGAGTGCAGGCGCACAGAGCGGGCGAGCCCGGCGTAGTTGTAGAAGTCGTGCTTGTACTCCTGCGACTGCGTGCCGTCAGCGTTGTCAGTCACGATGCCGGGCGGGATCGTCTCGAACGTGAGTCTATTGTCGACCGCGACCGTGAGGCGGAACACTTCGCCGGCCGTCACGTGATCGGTGACGTCGACGTCGAACGGCGTGTACCCGCCGATGTGCTCGCCGACGAGCGCGTCACCCGCATACACCTTCGCGGCGTGCGTCGCGGAGTCGAAGCGCACCAGGATGCGCTCCCCCGCCCAGCCGCGCGGCACCCGGACCTCGCGCTGGTAGAACACCCAACCGACGTGGTCGCGGATGGCGGCATCGGCGAACTGGTCGTTGTAGCTGGCGGGGACGGCGACCTCGAGCTTCGTGTCGAGGCGACCGGCGAACGCGTCGCCCGACACCTGGGCGTCGGTCGCGAACGCCCAGAGGCCGTCGAGCGACACCTGCTCGCGCGTCGCGGTGATCTTCGGCTTCAGCATGGGGCTTCCTCCTGTGCAATGGATGCTTCGGCGAGCGCTCGCTCGAGCGCGGCCGGGTCGTGGGTGGGGTCGATGTGCAGGATGCGCGCGGCTTCGTCGGCCGCATCTGGCCCGGGGATCGAGCCTTCGCGCACGGCGAGGGACCACTCCGCGAGGGCCCGCGAGCCGGCGACATGCCCTGCGCCCGCCGCGCGCCGTTCGGCGACGACGGGCAGGATGCGCGAGGCGATCTTGACAGGCGTGTTCTCGGCGATCTGCTCGAGCCGGTGACTCAGCGCCGGGTTCGCGAAGCGCACGCGGAGCGCATCGGCGTACGCGACGGGTTCCAGTGACGACGGCAGCGTGGCCCCCGCCTCGATCCACCAGGCGTCGACGAGGTCGCGCAGCTCCGGATGGGCGATGGCTTCATCGACCGTCGCCAGGCCGCGCCGGAGCCCGCCGATCGCGAGGATCGTGTGCGCGCCGTTCAACATGCGGAGCTTGCGATCCTCGTACGGACGCACGTCGTCGGTGAGCACGACGCCCGCCGACGGCCAGTCGGGCCGCCCCGCGGGGAACTCCCCCTCGATGACCCACTCGACGTACGCCTCGGTGGCGACCGGCGCTGCGTCGTCCCAGCCGCTCGCCGCCGCGAGGGCGCGGCGCTCGGCGTCGTCGATGCGCGGCGTGATGCGGTCGACGGCCGTCGAGCAGAACGACACGTTCTGCCCGATCCACGCCGCCGTGTCGGGCAGAGCGGCGGCATACGCTGCGAGCGCCGCAGCCGCGACGCGGCCGTTGTCTGGCAGGTTGTCGCACGGCACGACGGCGAGCGCCCCCGCCTCGGCGCGGCGGCGCACGTCGAGAGCGGCGACGAGGCGCGCCAGCGGTGAGGCCGGCGCTCCCGAGGCACGGCCCGACGCCCATGCGGCGGCGCGCGAGGCGTCCTCGCGCACCTCGTCGACATCCGGATGGCTCGCGGCGGCGTAGCCGCCCTCCGTGATCGTCAGGGTGACGACCGCGACATCCGGGTCGGCGAGGTACATCGCGAGCGCGGCGAGATCGGCGCCGTCGTGCGCCGCCGACACCTGATCGACGACGCTCACGGTCTCACCCGTCGCGGAGCGCTCCGTCAGCGTGTACAGCCCGTCCTGGGCGGTGAGCTGCTCGGCCTGGTGCGGCGAGCGCACCGTGAAAGCCGCATAGCCCCAGTCATCGCCGTCACCGGCGAGCTGCGTCAGACGCGCCTGGTGGGCGCGGAAGAAGCTGCCGAGGCCGATATGCACGAGGCGCACGGGCTTGCGAGCGGCGCGGGTCAGTGGCCGGCTCACAGCTTGAACACCTCGCGCGGCTGCTGCTCGGTCATCCGGACGATCATGCGTCGCGCGGCGATCAGCGGCATCCGGCCCTCGCCGACGAGCCGCGCGAGGTACGCGGCATCGGTGCGCCGCGCCATGTCGTGGCGGGCGGGGATGGACAGGAACGCGCGGGTGTCGTCGATGAAGCCCGAGCCCTTCGTGAGCCCGGCCGTCTCGGTCGACGCCGCGCGGAACCGCTGCACCGCATCCGGTGCGTCCAGGAACCACCACGGGGCCCCGACGAACACCGACGGGTAATAGCCCGCGAGCGGAGCGATCTCGCGCGAGAACGACGTCTCGTCGATCGTGAACAGCACGAGGTGGAAGCCGGCGGCGTTGCCGTGCCGTGCGAGGAGGGGGCGCAGGTTGCGCGTGTACTCAGCCGCGATCGGGATGTCATGGCCCGTGTCGGCGCCGTAGGCGCGGAACGCGCCCTCGTCGTGATTGCGCAGCACTCCGGGATGCACCGTCATGACGAGCCCGTCGTCGACGCTCATGCCCGCCATCTGCGTCAGCATATGCGCCGTGAACGCCCGCGATTCCGCTTCGCTCGCCTCCCCCGCGACCGTGCGGCGGAACAGCGCCGCCGCATCGTCGGGGTCGAGGTCGAGCGTCGCCATCGTCTCGACGCCGTGGTCGGCCGAGACGGCGCCGCGGTCGATGAAGAACGCGCGCCGGGCGCGGAACGCCTCGAGGTAGGCCGCGTAGTCGTCGGCCGCACCCGCGACCGTCGCGGTGAGCGCCTCGACGCGCTCGGCGTAGCCCGGCTTCGTCGGGTCCATGTAGGCATCCGGGCGGAAGGTCGGGATCACGCGGCCGTGCAACGCGCCCGACGTCTTCAGCTCCACGTGCGCCGCGAGGTCGTCGAGCGGGTCGTCCGTCGTCGCGAGCGTGTCGATCCGGAATCGGTTGAACAGGGCCCTCGGCCGAAAATCGGGCTCGGCGAGCCTCCGCTGGATGAGGTCGAACAGTCGGTCGGCCGATGCCGCCGACGGCTCCTCGGTCGCGCCGAACAGCTCGCCCAGCTCATGTCGGAGCCAGTAGCCGGATGCGGTGGCCTGGTAGGCGTCCCAGTGCGCGCAGAAGGTGCGCCACGCGGCGCGCGGGTCGGCCTTCTCGCCGTAGATCTCGCCGTACGGCACGCCGCTCGCGTGCAGCAGGCGCGTGACGTAGTGGTCGTACCGGATGAACAGGTCGAAGGCGTCGCGGAACGGCTCGTCGTCGAGGAGCATGTTCGGATCGACGTGGCCGTGCGGCGAGACGATCGGGGCATCGGCGACCTCGCCGTACAGCTCGCGCGCGACCGCGCGGCTCGCCTTCCCCTCGGGGAACAGCCGGTCGGGGTCGAGCGCGAGCGGCTCGGTCTCGATGTCGAGTGTGTCGGTCATCGTTCCTCTTCCTGGTCCTGCGTGCCTTCGAAGCCCTGCGCCGAGCGGGCGACACCACTCGGTTGTGCCAGCGACGCCGAGCGGCCAGCGCGGCGGGCGGCGTCGCCGACCCGATGCGGTTCGCCATCGGTGATGCTGCTCGCCATGTGGGTCGCTCCTCTGCGATTGCGAACACAGAGCAATCGGTTGCCGTTCCCCAGTGTGCCAGATTTCCGAGTCCTTGGCAATCGATTGCCTTCCGCTATTCGGTTGCGTGTCGCTCGCTGCTCACGCCGGTCACGAGATCACGCTCGCCCTGGGCAGATGGGCGTGCGGTTCCGCGACCAGGCGACGAGGGCCTGCGACCTCGATCGCCCCGTCGAGCGGCAGGTCTTCCGACGACAAACCCACCCGAACCCGGTAGGTGCCGGGGTCGACGGCGAAGGCTCCGTCGTGCGCCGTGTACCCGAGCTGGTCGAGGTCGATCTCGAAGCGCACGCGCGCGGACGCTCCTGCGGCGAGGTCGACTCGGGCGAAGGCCGCGAGCTGGCGCTCGGGGCGCGTCGCGAGCACCGCCGGCGCCGAGACGTACGCCTGCACGACCTCGCGCACCTCGCGCTCGCCGGTGTTGGCGGCCGCGGCCTCGACGACCAGCGTGTCACCCTCGCGGGCGATCGAGAGCTCGGAGAGCTCGACCTGGCCGTACGACAGTCCATGCCCGAACGGGAACAGCGGCGTGTTCTCCAGGTCGACGTAGCCCGTGAATTGGTCGGCGCCCGTGCGGCGCTGGCCGCTGCCGGTCTTCTGCGCGTGGTGCAGGGGCGTCTGCCCGACGTGCCGCGGCACCGTGAACGGAAGCTTGCCCGCGGGCACGGCCGAGCCCGCGATCACGGCGGCGAGCGCACGCCCTCCCTCCGGCCCCGGGATGTATGCCGTCAGGAGGGCGTCGGCGAGTTCGACGACGCGGCGGAGGTCGTAGGGCTTCCCCCCGTAGACGACCGCGATGACGGGGCGGCCGAGCGCCGCGACGCGCTCCAGCAGTTCGATCTGGCGGGAGGGGATCTCCATCGTCGCCGAATCGGAGCCCTCGCCCTCCGTCGCGCGCCCCGCGAACGCGGCGGAGCGCCCGCCGATCGCGACGACGATCGCGTCGGCGCCGCGGGCAGCTCCGACGGCCGCATCGATATCGTGCGGCTCCTCGTCGAGGACGCCCGTTCCCGGCGCCGTCGCGACGGCGGCATCCGGGAACGCGTCGGCGATGGCGGCGGCAAGGCTCGGCGCCCCGTGCTGCTCGCGCGCGATCTTCTCGGGGTCGAGCGCGGCCAGGGCCTCCATCTGCGCGCGCATCTTCGCCTGCGCCGCCGGATCGGGGTTCGCCAGCGCCTGCTCGAGCCCCGCGAGGCGCGACTTGCCGCTCATCATGCCGCGGAGCGTCTCGAGGAACGGCGGATGCGTGTAGTTGGCGAAGCCCGCCATCACCGAGTCGGCGTGCGGCCCGACGACCGCGATCGAGGCCGTGTCGCGCGGCAGCGGAAGAGCCCCGTCGTTCTGCAGCAGCGTGACGGCGTCGGCGGCGAGGCTGCGCGAGAGGCCCTTGCCGCTCGCCGCGAGCGCCATGATCTGGTCGGGCTCGCCGTGCACGAACGGGTCGTCGAACAGGCCGAGGGCGAACTTGTGCGTGAGCGTGCGCAGCACGGCGCGGTCGACGTCCTCGACGTCGGCCTCGCCGTGCTCGAGCCGGGCGACGAGCTCCGCGCCGTACGCCTGTGGCGCGGGGAGCTCGACGTCGAGGCCGGCGGCGAGCGCCGCGTCGGCGACGGAGTCGAGCGTACCGACGCCCTGGCGCTCGACCACGTAGAACAGGCTGCGGTAGTCGGAGACGACGGTGCCCTCGAAGCCGAGCTCGCCCCGGAGCAGGTCGGTGAGGATCTCGCGGCTGAGCACCACGGGCATCCCGTCGATCTCGGAGTAGCTGTTCATCACGCTCTTCAGGCCCGCGAGCCGGATGGTCGCCTCGAACGGCGCCGCGTGCACGTCGCGCAGCTCGCGCGGGCCGGCCTGGGTCGCGGCCATGTTCTGCCCGCCCTCGGTGCTGGCGTAGCCGAGGAAGTGCTTCGCGGTCGCGATCACGCCGTCCGCGAGGTCGCTCCCCTGCAGGCCGGAGACGTACGCCACGCCGAACGCCGAGGCGAGCAGCACGTCCTCGCCGTACGTCTCGTGCGTGCGCCCCCACCGCGCGTCGCGCGACACGTCGAGCACCGGAGCGAAGCCCTGGTGCACGCCGACGGCGCGCAGCTGCGTCCGGATGAGGTCTGCCATCTCGCGCACGGCATCCGGGTTCCAGCTCCCCGCGAGACCGATCGCGGTCGGGAACGACGTGAAGCCGTCGGCCGCGACGCCGTTGAGCGTCTCGTTGTGCACGATCGCGGGGATGCCGAGCCGGGTGTGCTCGCGTAGGTAGCGCTGGATCTCGTTGGTCATCGACGCGACGGCGTCGGGGGCGGCCATCGACGTGCCGACGCCGCAGATGTGCCCGATGCCGTTGCCGAGGTGCTCGTCGAGCTTCTCGCGCGTGATGTTCCGCGGGGCGCCGAGCGGCTGCGGCAGCACCCCCGCGAGCTGGGCGACCTTCTCGGCCGGGGTCATCTGCGCCAGCAGGTCGAGCGCGCGTTCGCGCGCCGTGGGGTTCGTCATCGTTCAGCTCTCCAGGGTCAGTCGCCAGGACCATTCGTATGCGGAGCCCGTCGGGCGGTGCTCCGGTCGGGTGTCGGGCCCGAGCAGGCCCGTGCCCACGCCGCGGTGGGCGATGTCGAGGTGGATATGTGTCAGCGCGCTCTGCGGCAGTTCCCACGCGTGCGACGCCGATTCGAGCTCGTCGACGCTGTGGCGCAGGGCGCTCGCGTGCAGCGGGGTGGCCGAGCGCATGAGCGCACGGCCCGCCGGGCCCGTCGTTTCGAGCTCGGTGACGCCGCCGCGCGTTCCCGTCTCCTGCGGGCGCAGCTGCGCATCCGGCCAGTCGTCGATCGGCAGGCGGTGGCGCGCGAGGTATGCGGCCGCGCGGCGGTCGGGGTAGTTCTCCCACGGGCCGAGCCCCGTCCACGCGGCCTCGTCGAAGCCGGGCGCGAGCGTGAGCTCGACGCCGACGCGCAGGCCGTCGCGCGTTCCGTCGGGCAGCTCGACGCGCTCGTCGAAGACCCAGTCGCGCTCGCCCACCGCGCCGATGCGCCGCGTGTGGCGCACGGCATCGCCGAACGCCGAACGATAGCGCAGCTCCACGAGGGCACCGTCGTCGCGCTCGTCGATCCGCGCGTCTTCGAGGTCGAGCCGGAAGAACCCGCTGCGCACGAATCTGTTGTCGAGCGCGAACGCGAGGTCGTTGTCGGTGAGCGCGCGCCAGAGCGACAGGCGCGGCGGCGCGGCGAGCAGCGGGTCGGCGATGTCGCCCACGGCATCGAGCGCGGGGGCGGAGCTCCCCTTTGGCAACGGGTGCGGCGCGCGGACCAGCGGTGCGCTCTCCACCGAGAGCTCGGTGCCGGCGGGCGCCCACGCTGCGTCGGCCGCGAGCAGCACCCGAACGCTCAGCGAGACCGCCCGCGGGTCGCGCAGGGCGCGCACCGCCTCATCCGGGAGCGCGATCGTCGCGGCGGCGCCCGCGGCGATCGGCCGCGACGAGATCGGCACGGCGACGAGCGGGCCGTCGGAGCCCTCGACGCGCGCCTCGAGCGCGAGCCCCGTCGTGTCGGCGAACGCCTGGCGGTTGCGCAGCGTGACCCGCCCGGACGCCGCATCGAGCGACACCAGCCGCACGGGGCTGAACACGCCGCGCATCTCGAAGTACGCGGCCTTCGGCACGAGGTCGGCGGTGACGATGCCGTTGAGCGGGGTGGCGACGGGGAAGTCGTGGTCGCCGAAGTCGCCCGCATACTGCAACCGGGCGTCTCCCTCCGGATCGAGCGCGTGGTCGAGGAACTCCCAGACGAACCCGCCCTGCAGCCCCGGCAGCGTCTCGAAGAGGCGCCAGTAGTCGGCGAGCCCGCCCGTGCTGTTGCCCTGCGAGTACGCGTATTCGCAGGCGATGAGGGGACGGTCGGCCGCACCATCGCGCGAGAACGACTCGAGCGCCGCGAACGAGGGATACATCGGGCAGACCACATCGGTCGCGGCACGGCCGCCGTGCCAGTCCAGCGAAATCGCACCCTCGTAGTGCACGGGCCGCGACGGGTCGGCGTGCCTGACCCAGGCCGCGGCGGCATCGTGCGCCGCGCCGCAACCGGTCTCGTTGCCGAGCGACCACAGGATGATCGACGGATGATTGCGGTCCCGCCGCACCATGCGTGCCACGCGATCGACGATCTCGGTGAGGTACCGCGGGTCGTCCGCGATGGTCGAGGCGAACGCGTGCCCCTCGACGTCGGCCTCGTCGACCACGTAGAAGCCGTACTCGTCGCAGAGATCGTAGAAGGCCGGGTCGTTCGGGTAGTGGGAGCACCGGATGGCGTTGACGTTGGCGCGCTTGAGCAGCGACAGTTCCTCGTGCATCCGCGCCGGCGAGATCACGCGGCCGGTAGCCGGATCCAAATCGTGACGGTTTACGCCCTGGATCAGCACGCGCGCACCGTTGACGAGCAGGTCCCGCCCGACGATCTCGACTCGGCGGAAGCCGACTCGAAAGTCTGCGCGGTCGACGACGGCGCCCATCGCGTCGCGCAGCTCCACGCGGAGGTCGTACAGCACCGGTTGCTCGGCCGACCACGGCTCGATCTCAAGTCCCGCCAGTTCGACGCGCGCCGTACCCGCTGGCGTCGACGGCATCGGCATCCCGAACGCGGCAGCGTTCGGGATCGCACGCAACTCGGGAGGCACAGGTCCACCGGCAGCGTTGATCGACAGCAGGTCCATCGCACCATCGGGGAAACGCTGCGCGGGCTTCACCGAACGATCGCGCGACGGCGGCGGCAGCGTCGGCGCGGCCACCCGTCGAGCGATGTCCGCGGTGTGCGTGGCGCCGAGCAGGGTCACAGCGATCTCGTGCTGCGGGTCCTCTGAACCTGCGAGGGCATCGACTCGGGCCTCGACCCTGAGCGTTCCCGCGCCCGTCTCGGGGTCGAAGTCGGCAGACGCGACGACGTCTGAGAGTCGAACGTCGGGCACGAACAGCAGGCCGACCGAACGTGAGAGTCCGGAGTGCCAGAACTGATCCTGGTCCTCCAGGTACGATGCCGCCGACCATTTCGCCACGCGCAGCTCGATCTCGTTGTCGCCGTCTCGGACCCATTCGGTGATGTCGAACTCGGCAGCGAGATGGGAGTCGCCGCTCGTCCCTGCGAAGACGCCGTTGACGTACGCCCGCAGGTGTCCCTCTGCGGCACCGACGTGGAGAATCACGCGCCGCCCATCACGTTCGATCCGCGCGGTGCGGCGATACACGCCGGTTGGGTTCCGCGCCGGAATGCACGGCGGCACATCGTCGAACGGCATCGGCACATTCGTGTAGTTCGGCAGATCGTCCGGGCGCGACATCGTCCACAGACTCGGAATCTGCACCTCTTCCCATGTCGCGCCGCGGAGCTCCGTCTCAGAGCCGACCAGCGCGAAAGTCCACGCGCCGTCCAGCTCCACATCGAAGCTCCTGCGGACTGTCGACATCGGCATCCGGAAAGAATGGACGAGTCCACTCGAATCAATCTCGATCATGTTTCCTCCTTGACGGCAAAGCAGATGATGCAACCGCCGATGACGGCGCACACGGCGGAGACCGAGTACAGAAGAGCGAAGTTCGAACCGCCGCTGGATGCCCCGACGGACAGTACGACGGGCGCGAGCAGCGGGCCGACGGCGCTCGGGATCTTCTGCGAGAAGGCCGTGATCGCCATGTAGCGGCCGGCCTCGGTCTCGCGATTCGGCAGCACGTCGAGCGACAGCGCCTGCGACGGTGCCGCGAACAGCGCCATGCCGAACGAGGTCGCCAGAATGCCGCCGATCAGGCCGACGAGATCCTGCGCGAGGGCGAGCACCGTACCTCCGCCGGCGAACACGAGCGCACCGGCGAGGGCGAGGCTCTGCCGGCGGACGCGGTCGCTCAGCCACCCGCCCAGCAGCGAACCGACGGACGCGGTGACGACGCTGAATCCGGAGGAGATGGCGAGGACGCCCGCGACGTCGCTGACGCCGAGGCCGAGGCGCTGCGCGAACAGCAGCACCGAGAAGCTCGACGTCATCATCACGCCGAGGAACAGGACGAACCGACCGAGCCAGTTCCAGCTGAAGTTCGGGAAGCGACGCGGGCGGAAACCGTAGCTCCGGATCACGCGGCCGAGCGAGAGCCCGCCGCGGGGCGCCGTCTCTCGGCTGTCCGGCTCGCCGACCAGCGCGACGAACGGGATGACGAACAGCAACCCGGCGGCGACGGGCACGAGGATCACGAACACCGCGCTGTCGGGGGCGACGCCGACCAGCAGGATGCCCGCGACGGGCGCGACCTGCATCACGAGGCCCGTGACGCCCGAGACGATTCCGCGTTGGCTCCGCGGCAGGCGGTCGGCCTGCCAGTTCGCGAGCGAACCGCCGACGGTGTTCCAGGCGGCGGCCCCGATCACCCAGCCGAGGGCGAGCGTCGGCACGTTCGGGGCGAACATCAGCAGCGGCGACGCCGCGACCCCCACCAGCGCGCCGAGCACGGTGTACGGGCGCCGGCGCCCCCACCGCGACCGGGTATGGTCGCTCAGCTGCCCCGTCAGGGGCGCGACGACGAGTGTCGCGGCCGCGCCGACGCCGAGTACGATGCCGAGCAGGTCGGTGCGCCCCGGCGCGATCTGCTCGATCCGCACCGCCAGCGAGAACGACATCGGCACGATCGACGCCATGGCGACGCCGAACGTGGCCGCGACGAGCAGGGCGATCTGCCGCCGGGGCACTCGCCGTTCGGCGCTCTCCTCGACGGCCACGGTCTCGGCCGACACGCCTACTCCGCCGCCAGAAGCCGCTTGCGCGCCTCGCGGTTGTGCTGCTGCGCTTCGGGGTCGGCGACGGGCGAGGCCAGCAGCAGCTTCTTCGTGTACTCGTGGTCCGGGGTCCTCGTGACCTTCGCCGCCGGCCCCGTCTCGACGAGGTCGCCTCGGTAGAGCACCGTCACCCGGTGGCTGATATGGCGCACGACGGCGAGGTCGTGCGAGATGAACAGGTACGACGCCCCCGTCTCCCGCTGCAGGTCGATCAGGAGCTCGAGCACGAGCGCCTGCGTCGACAGGTCGAGCGCGGACACCGGCTCGTCGCACACGATCAGCTTCGGCGCGGGCGCCAACGCCCGCGCGATCGCGATGCGCTGGCGCTGGCCGCCGGAGAACTCGCGCGGGAGGCGATCGACGGCATCCCTGGGGAGCTCCACCTTGTCGAGCAGCGAGCGCACCCTGTTGCGCGCGTCGTGCGCCGTCGCCCCCTGCACGATGAGCGGCTCGGCGAGGATGTCGCCGATCGTCATCGAGGGGTTCAGCGACGTGTACGGGTCCTGGAACACCACCTGGATGTGACTCGCGAGCCCGCGCCGCGCCTTGCCGGCGAGGCCGCCGATCTCCTGCCCGCCGAACCGGATGGATCCGCCGGCCATCGGCACGAGGCCGAGAACGGCGCGGCCGATCGTCGTCTTGCCCGACCCTGACTCGCCGACGAGGCCGACGGTCTCCCCCGCGCCGACGTCCAGGTCGATGCCGTGCAGCACCTCGTTCGGCTTCGCGCGGAACCCCTTTCCGGGGAAGCTCACCCGCAGGTCCTCGATCTCGAGCAGGCTCATGCTGCCCCTCCCGCCTCGGTCGGCGCATCCTCGCGCACGGACTCCTCGCTGAGGATCGCACCGAGGAGCATCTTCGTGTACTCGTGCTGGGGATTGCCGAACATCTCGCGCACCTCGGCGTGCTCGACGATTTCGCCCTTCTTCATCACGGCGACCCGGTCGCAGACGTCGGCGACGACGCCGAAGTTGTGCGTGACGATCAGCACCGCCATGCCCAGCTCCTCCTGCAGGTCGCGGAGCAGGTCGAGGATCTCGGCCTGCACCGTGACGTCAAGAGCGGTCGTCGGCTCGTCGGCGATCAGGAGCTTGGGCCGGCTGGCGACCGCACCCGCGATGAGCGCGCGCTGCGCCATGCCGCCCGAGATCTCGTGCGGGTAGGAATCGAACGTGCGCTGCGGGTCGGGGATGCCGACGCGCTCGAGCAGGGCGAGCACGCGCGAGCGCGCTTCCTTCTTCGACACCGGCAGCGCCGCGCGCACGCCCTCGACGAGCTGCGAGCCGATCCGGTACGACGGGTCGAGGTTGCTCATCGGCTCCTGCGGGATGTACGCGATCTCGCTGCCGCGGATCTTGCGCATCTCCGCGTCCGACAGCCGCAGCAGCTCCCGCCCCTCGAACCGGATGGAACCGGCGGGGATCATCGCCTCGTTCGGCAGCACGCCGAGCGTCGAGAACGCCGTCTGCGACTTGCCCGATCCGGATTCGCCGACGAGGCCGAGGACCTCGCCCTGGCGCACGGCCAGGCTCACGCCCTTGACGACCTCGATGATGTCACCGTTCGCCGCGGGGTAGGCCACGTGCAGGTCGGTGATCTCGAGGATCACGTCCGAACCGGCATCGGCCGCATCGGCGATCTCGGCAGTCGGCCGCGCACCGATCTTCGCACCCTTCGGCTTCGAGCCCTCGAGCGCGTCGCGCAGCGAGTTGCCGAGGAGCACGAAGCCCGCCGTGATGACGCCGAGAACGAGGCTGGGCCAGAGGAACTGCGTGGGCGCGATGTACAGGTTGCGGAAGCCGGACGAGATCATCGCGCCGAAGCTCGGGATCTCGAGCGATCCGACGCCGAGGAATGCCAGGCCCGACTGCACATTGATCGCCGACCCCGCCATGAATGCGGCGGCGATGATGATCGGCCCTCGCACGATCGACAGTACGTGGCGGCCGAGGATGCGCAGGTTGCCGAGGCCCGAGACGCGCGCGGCATCGACGTAGAGCTCGTTCTTCACGCCCAGCACGAGGTTTCGCACGATGCGGTAGACGCCCGGCGCGAGCAGCACGCCGAAGATGAGCATCGTGATGCGGTAGTCGCCGCCGGTGACGGGCATCAGTACGATCAGGATGAGCACGCCCGGCACGGTCATCAGCAGGTTGAAAAGCCACTCGGTGACGAACCGCGTGCGGCGCCCGTAGTAGCCGCCGACCAAGCCCGCGATCACGCCGACGATGACGGCGACGCCGGTGCCGAGCACCGCCGACACCAGCGCGGTGTTCGTCGAGTGCAGCAGACGACTGAAGATGTCGCGGCCGGACTCGTCGGCACCCAGCGGGTAGCTGGGCGTGCCGACCGGTGCGTTCACCATCGACAGCTCGGCCTCATTCGGGCCATGCGGTGCGATCCACGGCGTCAGCAGTCCCATCAGGAAGATGAGCGCGAGGATCACCGAGGTGATCACGAACTGCGGGTCGCGCAGCAGCTTGCGCATAGTGGACGTGCGTCCGGATGCCTTGCGCTTCGCGGTGACGATCGCCTCGGTGCTGGGCACCGACACGTGCGTCGTGCGGGGGTCTTTCGAAGAGCTCACTGGATCCTCGCTTTCGGGTTCAGCCAGCCGTTGGCGATGTCGGTGACGAGGTTGACGATCGTGACGAGGACGACGCCGAACGCCGATACGCCGAGGATGACGGGGATGTCGCCCTGGAGCGACGCGTTGAAGGCATAGCTGCCGAAGCCCGGCAGCGCGAAGACGTTCTCGATGATCAGCGCCGAGCCGAACATCTGGATGAACTCGAGCGACATCACCGTCAGCGCAGGGCTTCCCGCGTTGCGCAGCGCGTGCTTCAGCACGATCGAGCGGTTCGAGATGCCGCGGGTGCGCAGCGTGCGCACGTAGTCCCGGCTGAGCTCGTCGATCATCCGACCCCGCACCTGCGCCGACATGTTCGCGACACCGGCGATGACGAGCACGATCACGGGGATCGTGATGCTCCGCACCCAGGCGATCGGGTCTTCGCCGAACGGCGTGTAGCCGGTGGCCGGCAGCCATTGCAGGTTCACGGCGAAGATCACGACGAGGCCGATCGCCAACAGCAGCCCGGGGAAGATGAAGCCGGCGAGCGAGACGAGCTGCGCGAATCGGTCGACGGCACCACCGCGGGACGCCGCCCAGACGCCCAGCAGGACCGAGAGGATCGAGGTGATGATCAGGGCGGGCACGATGATCGACAGCGTCACGGCGAGCCGCTGGATGACCGCGGGCCCGACCGGCAGCGATGTGTAGACCGAGACCCCGAAGTCGCCGCGCGCCGCGGCACCCAACCAGTCGAGGTACTGCACGAGGATCGGGCGATCCCAGCCCCTGTCCACCATCAGGGCGTCGACGCTCTCCGGCGTCGACGACTGCCCCAGGATCGTCCGCGCCACGTCGTCGAACGACGTGCTCAGCAGGAGGAATACCAGGAGGGTGATCAGGACGGCGAGGACGACCCCGCTCGCGAGCCTTTTGAGGATGTACTGCAGCATTGCGCTCTCAACATTCCCGGGGAGGGGCGCGTGCCGCCCCTCCCCGTTCGGTGCTATTCGCCGGCGCCGAAGGCCCGCACGGTCATCGGGAGGCCGCCCACCGCCGAGTACGTCACGCCGTCACGCAGCGCCCACGTCGACCCGAGGTATGCGATCGGCGCCGTCAGCGCCTCCTCGACGGCGTACTCGTTCAGTTCCTGGTACGCCGGCTGCGCCGCGTCGAAGCCGACCGTCGAGTCGATCTCCGAGAACACCGTTCCGAGTGTGTCGTCCGTGTAGCCCATCGGGTTGCCGAAGCCGCCGTCTGCGTAGTGGTAGAACGCGTCGCCGGCGTCCGAGTTGAAGCCGACAATCTGGAACGTCAGTCCGTAGTCGCCCGACAGGTGCGCGGACTGCGCCTGCTGGGGCGGCACCGAGACCCATTCGACCCCGAGCCCGATGCTCTCGAACGCCTCCGAGATGGCGGGCTCGACGGTCGTCGACAGGAAGGTGCTCGGGATCTCGAACGTCTCGCCGGCGTACCCGGCTTCCTCGACGAGCTCCCTGCCGAGATCCGGGTCGTATTCGTACGTGCCGTTCAGCGACTCGTCGTATACGCCGCCGTCCGGGTTGAACACCTGCTCGGTCGCCTGACCGGCACCGCTGAACAGACCGGTGACGATCCCCTCCCGGTCGAGGGCGTGGTTGATGGCTTGGCGCACGCGCTTGTCGCCCAGTGCGGGGAAGTTCTCGCCGCCCTTGTCGACGATGTCGAGGACGGCGACGGCGGTCGCGGGGATCTCGGAGAGCGTGAACTCGTCAGTGCTGAGCTGGCCGACGAGCTGCGCCTGCACGGTCGAGCCGTCGATCTCGCCCGACTGGAGCGCATTCAGCGAGGCCGTCGGATCCTGCATCGCCTGCACCGTGAACGTGTCGAACGGAATGGCTTCGGCGTTCCAGTAGTCCTCGCGCTTGTTGAGCACGTACGACGTACCCGGCACTGTCGCTTCTGTGTCGAGCGTGTACGGCCCGGATCCGACCGGGTCGGTCGCCGCGCTCTCGCCCTCGAGAGACTCCGGCTGGGCGAACGCGCCGGCGCCGAGCGCCAGGTTCTCGACGAACTGGGGGTCGTGGCTCTCGAAGCGGATCTCGATGGTCGCCTCATCGGCGGCGACGATCTCGGTGACCTGGGAGTACTTGGCCTGCACGACGCCGGGCGTCTGCCGCGTGCGCTCGAGCGACGCGGCCACGGCCTCGGCGTCGACGGGCGTGTCGTCGCTGAATGTCATGCCGTCCTGCAGCGTGAGGGTCAGCACGGTGCCGTCGTCGTTGTACGACCACTCCTTCGCCGCGTTCGGGATCAGCTCCCCCGTGTCGCGGTCGCGGGCCAGCAGGGTGTCCATGACCGAACCCCACACCAGCATCTGCGTACCGTCGGCGACCTGCGCCGGGTCGAGCGAGTTCGGCGGAGACTGCACGGCCACCGAGTACTCGGCGGGCATCGCCGCCTCGGCACCTGTGGATGGCGCCTCTTCCGAGCTGCCGGCGCAAGCGGTCAGGGTCAGGCCGAGCGTCGCGGTTGCCACGCCCATCAGGAGGGCCGTGCGCCGGGGACGGCGCGTGAGGTGAGGCATGTCACTCTCCTTCGAATGAATGCGGCTGACGGATGGTCCGATGAGCCGGGTTGCTCGCCGCAGTTAGAAGTAAACCAGGATCTGTTTGAGATGACAACCGATTGCCAGAACTGATTGGCAACGAATTCGCAACGCCGATGCATCCCACGGTTCGAAACGCACCTCGGCTACTCAATCGGTTGCCGACAGCTCGTTCCCGCCGCTCAGATCCGGCCCGTGCGGGCAACGCCGCCGAGCCAGCCGAGGCTGGGCTTCGGCGTGCGGGCGAAGGTCTCGCGGTCGACCGCGATCAGGCCGAAGGTCGGCTCCCAGTGCCCCCACTCGTAGTTGTCGAGCAGCGACCAGTGCAGGTAGCCGAGCACGTCGATGCCCTCACCCATGGCCTCGCCCAGGCCGGCGAGCGCCGCCTCCATGTAGCGAATGCGCTGCGCGTCGTCACGGGTCGCGATGCCGTTCTCCGTCACCAGGATCGGGGTGCCGCCCGAGACCTCCCACGCATGCCTGACCGCCATGGCAAGCGAATCGGGCCGGTACGCCGTGCCGACGAGGGTGTTGTCGGGGTGCGGCGGGTGCGGCACCAGCCCGTCGGCGTCGACCTGCTGGCTCGAGTACGCCTGCACGCCGACGAAGTCGTCGCCCCTGGCGCCCTCCCAGTACACGTCCTCCTTGCCGTACCGGATTTCGCGCAGCTTCTCCTCGCCACCCGGGAGCGCCGTGAGTGCACCCGCCGCGACGGTCCAGCCGACCTTCGCGTCGGTCTTCTCGCGCAGCACGGCGCGGGCCGCGTGGTGGATCCGCACGAACATGCGCCCGATCTCGGGGTCGGCGTACTCGAGGAACTTCGAGTGCGATTTCTTCTCTTCGCCGTCGCCGTCGCCGTCGCCGTCCACCGTCGGACTCTGCCACTTCTCGGACTGCTGCTCCTGCATCCGGCGCATCGCGGTCATGATCGCCGCCTGCATGTTCGGCTCGTTCATCGTGACGACCCACTCGACACCGTCGAGGATGGCCGTCGCCCGATCGGCGTAGCGCACGAACAGATCGAGCGCATCGGGCGAGGTCCAGCCGCCCTGCTCCGCGAACCACTGCGGGGTCGTGAAATGCTGCAGCGTGACGACGGGTGTGACGCCGCGGGCGAAGCACTTCTCGATCATCCGGCGGTAGTGCGCGAGTTCGGCGTTCGAGAACTGCCCCTTCTTCGGTTCGATGCGCGACCACTCGAGGCTGAAGCGGTACGACGTGAGGCCCGCGTCGGCGAGTAGGTCGATGTCTTCGCCGTAGCGGTGGTAACTGTCGCACGCGTCGCCGGAGGGCTCCATGCCGGGCATCTTGCCCTCGCGGGCCCACCAGTCACTGTTGATGTTGTTGCCCTCGACCTGGTGGCCCGCCGTCGAGGCGCCCCAGAGGAAGCCGTCGGGGAATGTCGTCATCGTGTCGTCCTTCGTTCGGGATGCTGTTCAGTCGGAGAAGCTGTGCTGACCGGGACCCGCGCGGTGGTGTTCGCCCGAGGGGAGCACAATGCGGGCGGCGGTGCCCTCCGGCAGCCCGACGTCGAGCGCGAAACGCCCCGCGTCGATGCGCCAGGAGACCGTGATCCGCCCCTGGGGGCCGTCGTGGTGCCCGCGAGCCCAGGTGAGGCCGCCGCCGGGGACGGGAGCGATCAGGACGTCGCGCCAGCCGGCGCCGCCCGGCTCCTGGCGGAGCCCCAGCGCGTGCGTGTGCAGGAACCGAATGACGGCGCCCTTGCTGTAGTGGTTGAGGGATTCGTGCGCGCGCCCGTCGGCGTCGATGCCCTCCCACTCCTCCCAGATGGTGGTCGCCCCGCGATCGACCATCGTGAGCCACGACGGCGCCGTGCGCTGCATCAGCAGTTCGTATGCGACGTCGGCGCGGCCGTGGTCGGCCAGGACGGGCAGCAGGTGCGCGGTCGACAGGAAGCCCGTCGTGAGGTGGGTGCTTGCCTCGCGCACGCATTCGACGAGCCGATCGACGGCGCGGGGCACCAGCTCATCCGGGATCAGGCCGAACGCGAGCGCGCGCACGTACGACGCCTGGGTGTCGGCGCAGGTGCGCCCGTCGTCGCCCAGGTATGCCGAGCGCCACGCGTCTCGGATGCGCGGCGCCAGGTCGTCGTACGCCGATGCGTCCTTCCCCAGCACCCGGGCGATGTCCGCGAGCGTTCGGACGGAGCGGAAGAAGTACGCCGTGCCGACCTCGCCCTTGTCCGCCATGAACCAGGCAGTCGGGTCGTCCTGCACGGGGTTGATGTCCCGACCGTCCGCGTCCTTCTTCCGCGGCTCGAGCCACTCGCCCCAATGGAAGGTCCCGTCCCAGAGGTATTGCTCGAACGGTTGGGGTTCCGGGTGCGCCGCAGCGCGCGCCGCATGGCGACGCCCGGCGGCCGCGGTCCTCTGCCAGGAGACCCAGCGGACCATCGCGTCCCAGTTCTCGGCGAGCACCTCCGTGTCGCCGTAGGCGAGGTGCATCTCCCACGGGACGGCGACGATCGCATCGCCCCAGCCCGCGGAGCCGGTCATCATCGCGAGCTGATCGTCGAGGTGCTCCTTGATCCGGCGGCCGTCCGGCGAGAAGTTGGCGATGCGCCCGTCCGGCAACTGGTCGTCGCGCACGGACTGCAACCACTTGCGCGAGAAGCCGAGCACGTCGTACAGGCGCGTCGCCGTCGGTGCGAACACCTGATAATCGCCCGTCCACCCCATCCGCTCGCGCGTAGGGCAATCGGTCGGCACATCGACGGCGTTGCCGCGGAAGCTCCAGTCCGCGATCTCGTGGAGGCGGTTCAGGCTCTCATCGCTCGACGCGAACGACCCCGCGCGCTCCAGGTCGGTGTGCACCACCTGCATCCGCACGCTCGCGGGGTCGAACGGCGCGCCCTCCCGCACGATGCGGGCGTACTGGAAGCCGTGCACGGTGTGGCGGGGTTCGAAGACCTCACCGCCGCCGCCCGCGACGACCTCGTCGCGCTGCGAGAACGTCGTGCGGCTGCCGCCGGGGCGGACCGAATCGAGATGCGACGTATCGAGGTCGCCGTCGGCGCCGACGAACTCGCCGTGATCGATGATGGTGCGCGTTCCCCGCGGGCCGAGGTCCGCCATCTGGAGCCAGCCCGACGCGTTCTGCCCGAAGTCGAGCACCCAGACCCCCGGGCGGATCTCCTGCGCCGAGGTCGCCGCACGGGTCTCGACGACGCGGACAGGAGGCGCCGTCGACCAGGAAGGGCGCGGGGCCTCGACGACGCCGAGCGCGACAGGAACACCCTCCCCCGGTTCGACCCGGAAGTCGGTCACCTGCCCGCGCATGAGCCCGGCGTCGACGATGGGCGACGCGGTGCACTCCCACGACCCGTCGGTGGCGATGACGGCCTCCGCACCGTCGGCACCGCACACGCGCAACTCGGCGCGGACGGCGGTGCGCTCACCCCACTGGGCCGGGTGGCGGAACGCGCCCACCTCGCCGAGGAACCAGCCGTCGGAGAGCGTCAGCTCGATCACGTTCTCGCCGGGCACGAGCAGGGGCGCCACGTCGAACCGCTGCGCGTGCACCGTGACGTCGTACGACGTACTGCCGGGCAGGAGCTCGGCGGTGCCGACGCGCTCACCGTTGAGCTCCGCCGTGTACAGGCCGAGCGCCGTGGCGACCAGCGTCGCCGATTCGACGGCGTCGGGCACGACGAATCGCCGCGCGAACACCCGCGCGGGGCGGGCGGCGCCGCTCCCATCCGGCCCGGCTGAGATCCACTGGGCGGAGGCGAGGTGGGCCTCGGCGTGATCGCGCATGGGGATGCTCCTTCGCAGCGCACTGACGGTGCTCCCCTGCACTCTAGGCAACGCCAACGCATTTGGCAATCGACTGCCTGACTGACCCTCCACGCAATGCCCCAACGCCCGGCCGGCGCATTTGTTGCCAGATCGGATAGTGTTTCCATAATCGTACGGAGGAGACGCCATGACTGACCCAGTCGAGAGGGAAACCACCAACGGCAATCGGAAGCCGTCCGCGACGATCTACGACATCGCCCGCACGCTCGGGCTGAGCCCGTCGACCGTGTCGCGCGCGCTCAACAAGCCGGGCCGTGTGAACGCGAAGACCGAGAAGCGCATCCGCGACGCCGCGGCCGACCTCGGCTACCGCAGCAACCCGATGGCGCGGGCCCTGCACACGGGGCGGACCCGCATGCTCGGCCTCGTCGTCTCTGACCTCACGAACCCGGTGTTCTTCAGCCTCGTGCGCGGCGCGGAGAAAGCGTGCAACGAGCTGGGCTACACGCTCGTGTTCGCGGAGTCGCAGGAGTCGGCGGAGGCCGAATCGGGCACGCTCGACCGCCTGCTGCCCGCCGTCGACGGCGTCCTGCTCGCCGCCGCGCGCCTCAGCGACGAGGAGATCACGACGATCGCCGGCTCCACGCAGGTCGTGCTCGTCAACCGCAGGGTCGACGATCTGCCCGCCATCGTGCCGGAGATCGAAGCCGGCGCCGCGCAGGCGATCGAGCACCTGCGAGAGCTCGGCCACACCTCGGTGGCCTACCTCGCGGGCCCCCCACAGTCGTGGATGGCACGCGTCCGGGGCGAGCGCTTGCTGGACCACGCCGTCGCCGCCGGTATGACGTTCGCCGAGATCCCCTCCGAATCCCCGACGAGGGAGGGCGGCGCGGCCGCGCTCCGCCGCGTGCGGGCATCCGGCGCCACCGCGATCCTCGCGTACAACGACCTCATGGCGATCGGACTGTCGCGGGCGTGCCGCGAGGCGGGGATCGACGTACCGGGAGACATCAGCGTCGTGGGCTTCGACGACATCTTCGGCGCCGACTTCGCGAACCCGTCGATCACGACGGTGCGCAGCCCCCTCGATCAGGCGGGCGCCGAGGCGGTGCGCTTGCTCGTCTCGATGCTCGACGAGGAACAGGCGCCACCGGCGGCGGAACTCACGACCGAACTGGTCGTCCGCGAGTCGACCGGTGAGGCCACTTCCTCGCAGTAGGGGCGTTCTTCGGCAGGCGTCCCACCGTGGTCACTGCGCCTCAGAGCATCATCCATCCGTAGCGTTTGGCTACCGATTGCCATAGGCTCGATCCCCATGAGCACTCAGCCGATCCTCGCAGGCTTCCACCCTGACCCGTCGATCTGCCGCGTCGGCGGAGACTACTTCCTCCTGAACTCTTCCTTCGAGTACGTGCCGGGGCTTCCGATTCACCGCTCGCGCGACCTGAAGACGTGGGATCTCGTGGGCCACGCAGTGCCGGATGCGGCCGTCATCGCCGCCCAGGAAGGTGCGGCAGGGGCGAGCGCCGGGCTCTACGGCCCGTCGCTGCGGCACCACGGCGGCCTGTTCTGGGCGACGACGACGAGCCTCGGGCGGTTCAGGGACGGGATCCTCATCACCCATGCCGAACGACCGGAGGGCCCCTGGTCGGATCCAGTGTTCGTGCCGGGGACGATGGGCATCGACCCCGACCTGGCATGGGACGACACGGGCACGTGCATCCTCACCTGGCGGTCGATGCGCCCGGGCGGCATCAGCCAGGTCGATATCGACCCGCTCACGGGCGAGCGCCTCGGCGACGCGCGGCTGGTGTGGCCGGATGACGACGGCGCCGAGACCGAGGGCCCGCACCTCGTGCGCAGGGGCGAGCGGTGGTACCTCTTCACCGCGCAGGGCGGCACGCACACGGGCCACGGCGTCTCGGTCGCACGAGCGCGCCACCCGCGCGGCCCGTTCGAGACGCATCCGCACAACCCCGTGCTGACGCACCGCGGCACCGGCCATCCGGTGCAGGCGACCGGTCACGCCGACGTCGTCGAGCTGGCCGATGGCTCGTGGGCGATGGTGTTCCTCGGCATCCGCCAGCAGGGGTCCTTCCCGCGTTCTCACGTGCTCGGGCGCGAGACCTTCCTCGCCGGCCTCGACTGGGAGGACGACTGGCCCGTCGTCGTCGAGGAGCGGTTCCCCGAGGCGTCCGCGCCGACCGGCTTCGCCGACGACTTCGACCGGATGGATGCGCGGTGGGTCTCGCCGTCGGTGAGAGCCGCGGCTTTTGCTTCCGCGGCAAGCGGGCTCACGCTGTCGTCCGGGCGCACAGCGGACGCAGCGGAGCAGACCCGCGTGCTCTGCACCCGCGTCACGGCGCACGAGTGGGACGCGGCCGCGATGCTGGCCGACGGCGACGGCGCGCTCTCGGTGCGGATCGACGCGACGCACTGGTACGCGATCGAAGCGGTCGGCGATCGGATCCGCGCACGGATCGTGTCGCATCCGTTCGACCAGGTCCTCGGCGAGGCGGACCGGCCCGTGACCGCGAACCTCGCCATCCGGGCCCGCCTGATCCCGCGTACGCAGCGCGGCAACCGGGGCCCGGACATCGTGTCCCTCGGCTTCATCGCCAACGGCGAGTTCACCTCCCTCGCGGACGTCGATGGGCGGTACCTCTCGACCGAGCTCGCCGGCGGCTTCACGGGCCGGATGCTCGGGCTCGAGGCGCTCGGCGGACCGGCACGGTTCTCCCGCGGCGAATTCACGGTGCGCTGAACCAGCGCTCGATGCACGTGGACGGCCGAACGCGGCGCAGGTGTACCACCCCGATCCAGTGACCGCGCGCACTGGCGCGCAGCACCGTACAGATCTACTGCAACCGCAGTACACGCGTTCACCCCACGGGACGACGCGGTGGACAATGATGTCCGGTTGGCTGTTCTCATCGACGAAGGGAACATCATGACCGACGAGCACACCATCGACCTCGACGCCCTCCGCGACGTCTATCGCCACGAGCGCGACCGCCGCATCCGGCCCGACGGCGCGCGCCAATACGCCCGCACCGCCGGGGAGTTCGGCTACTACGCGAAGGACCCGTACACCGACCGCACCGAGCGCGAGCCCGTCGGCGACCGCGTGAACGTGCTGATCATCGGCGCCGGTTTCGGCGGCCTGCAGACCGGCGCGTTCCTCCGCGAGGCCGGGATCGACGGCATCCGGATGATGGACGAGGCCGGCGACGTCGGCGGCACCTGGTACTGGAACCGCTACCCCGGCGTGCGGTGCGACATCGAGTCGTACGTGTACATGCCACTGCTCGAGGAGACCGGCTTCATGCCGACTGAGCGGTACGCGACGGGCGAGGAGATCCGACAGCACGCCGTGCGAATCGCGAAGCACTACGACCTGTACCGCGACACGCTGTTCCAGACGCGGGCGACGTCGCTGACCTGGAGCGACGAAGGCGCTGAGTGGACCGTCACGACCGATCGCGGTGATGAGTTCCGCGCGCGCTTCGTCGTCACCTCATCCGGCACCCTCACCCAGCCGAAGCTGCCGGGCATCGAGGGCATCGACGCGTTCCGCGGGCACACGTTCCACACCAGCCGCTGGGACTACGGCTACACCGGCGGCGACCAGACGGGCGGCCTCGAGAAGCTGCGAGACAAGCGCGTCGGCGTCGTCGGGACGGGGGCGACGGGCCTGCAGGTCGTGCCGCTCGTCGCCGAGTACGCGAAGGAGCTCGTGGTCTTCCAGCGCACGCCCTCGACCGTCGACGTGCGCGACAACCGCCCGACCGACCCGAACTGGGCCGCGGAGCAGAAGCCCGGCTGGCAGCGCGAGCGGATGGACAACTTCCTCGAAGTGCTCGCCGGCGATCCGGTCGAGGAGAGCCTCGTGACCGACGGCTGGACGAAGACCCCGAGCCTGCAGCGCGAGATCCTCTCCGGGTCGTTCGGCGACAGCACCGACACCGAGCTCGACGATGCCGTCACGATGAACCGGATCCGGGCCCGCGTCGACGAGATCGTCGAGGACGTTCCGACCGCCGAAGCGCTCAAGCCCTGGTACCGCTACATGTGCAAGCGTCCGGGCTTCAGCGACACGTACCTGCAGGCGTTCAACCGCCCGAACGTCACCCTGGTCGACACGGCCGACCACCACGGCATCACCCGGATGACCGAGAACGCCGTCGTCGTCGGCGACGAGGAGCACGAGCTCGATTGCGTCATCTTCGCGACGGGCTTCGATGCGGGCGTCTCCGGCGTCGTCTCCGGCACCCTGCCCGTCGCGGGCCGCGGCGGCAGGCAGCTGCTGGAGGCGTGGGGGCGGGGCCCGCGCACGCTGCACGGCTTCTCGACCCACGGGTTCCCGAACCTGCTGCAGCTCGGCGCCCTGCAGAACGCCAACTCGGTCAACTTCGTGCACGTCCTGCAGGAGCAGGCATCGCACATCACGGCGATGATCGCGGCCGCCGAGCGCTCGGGCGCAGCGTGGGTCGAACCGACCGCCGAGGCCGAGGAGGCCTGGGTGCGCGAGGTCTTCGCGACGGCGCACGACACGGCGGCGTTCCAGGCCGAGTGCACGCCCGGCTACTACAACGGCGAGGGCACGGCCGCCATCACGGGCATGACGTACTCCCCCGGCCCCGTGGCCTTCCACCGACTGCTGCGCGAATGGCGCGAGACCCGGATGCACGAGGTGCTCGTCACCGACGAGCAGGCATACGCGCTCGCGCAGGGCGCGTACGCGGAGGCGACGGCGTGAGGCGGGCACTGGCCGCAGGCGCGGTGCTCGCCGCCGTTCCGCTCGCCCTCGCAGCGTGCGCCTCGGCCGAGGAGGACGCCGCAGGCGCCCCATCAACGGAGGTCGCCGTGGAGCTGAGCCAGGTCACGGAGCCGCACGACGCGACCGGTGGCACCCTGCTCGAGGGGCCGACGTTCTCGGAGGAGAGCGAGCTCTTTGTCGTCGACGTGATGGCGCCTCCCGGCGACGCGAAGGTGCTCCGAATCGATACGACCGACGGGTCGTCGGAGCCCGTGTACTCGGACGACGCGAGCGCATTCACCTCGGCGCAGTTCGGCGACGACGGCCGGCTGTACCTGACCGACATCGTGGGCGGCAGCATTCAATCGATCACGACCGAGGGCGACGACCCGAGGACAGTGTTCGAAGGTGACGTGGATGGGCGCCGCATGCAGCCGGACGATCTCGCCTTCGGCGGTGATGGTGCGATGTACGTCAGCGACACGAGCGGGATGGGCGGAACAGATGGCGACATCGGGCGCGTCGTCCGTGTCGATGCCGAGGGCTCGGCGAGCGTCATCGCCGACCAACTGCCGTCGCCGAACGGGATCAGCTTCGACGAGGACATGGCCGGCCTCTGGGTGGCGCAGTACAACGCCAATCGCGTCGACTACCTCGCGCTGAGCGAAGACGGCAAGAGCCTGGCCGAGCTCCACACGGCGTTCCACGTCGACGGAGGCACGACCCGCGTCGATTCGACGGCGGTCGACGCCGACGGGAACGTCTACCAAGCGTTCCACGGCCGCACGGCGATCGAAGTATTCGCCGCCGACGGCGCCCGCCTGACGACGATTGACGTGCCGGATGACGAGCACGAGCTGTCGTCGGCGACCAACATCGCGATCGAGCCGGGAACGACCGATGGCTACATCACGGTCAGCGGCGCCGACGGCGGCTTCATCTACACATTCGACGCCCTCGCCGAGGGCACCCGCCAGTCCAACGGCGGCTGAACACCCACAACGGAGGAAGAACACCATGACCGCACTCACCGCACAGTCCACGATCGGCGATTGGCTCACCGACGAGACCGGCCGCCCGCTCATCGAAGGAATCCTGGGTGCCGCCGGCATCGGCGCCGACAAGCTCGAGCCCGTGCGCGGCCTGCCGCTGCAGCAGCTCGTCGCGCTGAGCCAGGGCAAGATGCCGCAGAGCGTCGTCGACGACCTCGTGAAGCAGGCCAACGGCGGCGTCATACCTGACGAGGCGGAATCCGGCGCCTGGCGCGAGCAGGTCACGCCCGGCCGCTTCGCAGGGAAGACCGTGATCGTCACGGGCGCGGCCAGCGGCATCGGCCGCGCTACCGCCTCGCGCGTCGCGCGCGAAGGCGGCCGCGTCATCGCGGTCGACCTGAGCGAGGAGCGTCTGAACGAGGCGGTCGAGGCCCTCGCGGGCGCCGACGTCACCGCCGTCGCGGGCGACATCACGAGCGACGAGGCGATCGACCGGATCATCGCGGCCGCTGGCGAGAAGATCGACGCGCTCGCGAACGTCGCCGGCATCAACGACGACTTCTCGCCGCTGCACGAGACGAGCGACCAGGTCTGGGAGCGCGTGATGAACGTCAACGTCACGGGAACGTTCAAGCTCTCCCGCGCGGCCGCAGGCCGGATGCTCGACGCCAGCCGCGGAGCGATCGTCAACGTCTCGAGCGAGGCGGGCCTGCGCGGAAACGCCGCGGGCAACGCCTACACCGCGTCGAAGCATGCCGTCATCGGCATGACCCGCTCGGCCGCCTTCATGTACGCCAAGGACGGCATTCGGGTCAACGCCGTCGCCCCCGGCGGCGTCGCCACCGGCATCCCGTTCCCGCCGAACATGTCGGAGGCCGGGTCGGCTCGCCTCCGCCCGTTCCAGCAGGCGATCCCCACAGTCGCGACGGCCGAGGAGCTCGCCGCGTCGATCACGTTCCTGCTCTCCGACGACGCCGTGAACATCAACGGCGTCGTGCTCGCCTCCGACGGCGGCTGGTCGGTTCAGTAGCGGCACCGCGCCCGTTCCCGCCGGGGCGCGCCGGTGAGCTCCCCACTCACCGGCGCGCCCCGGACTCCGCATGCTCGCTGGGCGATCTCGATGACCGGGCACGGGTCGGTCCGATGCAGCACCGAAGGTGCCGATCACGCGCGTCCAGCCCCGACAGAATGCGACGGCGCACAGAACGGGGCCGATGCTTGTCTGCATCGGCCCCGTTGCATGCGCCGCGTCACGCGGCGGGGAGGGGTACCCAGGTGGAGCGATGGACCCGCGGCTCCATCGCGCGCCGCGGGGTGAACCGCGACAGCAGGACGAGGTCGGATGCGGCCAGAACGGAGCGGGCGTCACGGGCCTGCTTCCGCGGCCGCACGACGTCGGCGCGGCTCACGACCGGCTCCTCAGCCGCTTCGCGATGATGCCGGCGGCGGTCACGGCCGCAAGCCCCGCGGAAAAGATGGTGAACGTCTTCTTCTTCGACATGATGTCTTCCCTTCATCTCAGGCGCTCGGGCCAGTGATCACTGCGGCGGGCACCCCCGGAACGAGGTCGCTGATCGCGCCGACGCCGCGGGCGACGACCGCCACGATGCCGAAACCGACGAACCAGACGGCGCACGCCGCCCAGCGCAGCGGGGTCAGCGCGACGGCGGTCACCGACAGTGCCAGATCGGAGTCGTTCAGCTGCTCGTCCATGGGGATTCCTTCCGCTCCTCAGGCGTCGCTCTGACGCCTGATAAGAGGTTCTCGGAATCCCGCTCCCGCCGCGTCATCCCTGGGGACTGACCCACGTACTGCGGGAGGAGTACTCGGGGCCGCGTCGCCGCCGCCCGCCATCCGACGCCGTCGGCGGCGCCGACCCGAGCTCGTTCCCGGCACGGCGCGGCCAGGGCACAGCGCAGACCCGGCGCGGCTCCACAGCGCGCCGTTCGAGCGGCCCGCGGGTTCTCCCGCCGTCGGCGACCACGAACCCGCCGCCGACGGCGTACAGTCGATACGTTCGGCGCGCGCCGGAATCCGACCCGAGGAGGAGCCGTGACTGCACCGGCCGAACGCCCGACGACCCGTCGCCGATCGCACCGACGCCAGCGCCCGAGCGCACTCGCCCGCGTGCTGCGCGTGATCGTGCCGGCCGCGCTCATCCTCGTGTGGCTCACGGCCGCCGGCATCGGCGGGCCGTACTTCGGCAAGGTCGACGAGGTCTCCTCGAACGATCAGACGGCGTACCTGCCGGAATCCGCGGATGCGACGCGCGTGCAGGAGATGCTCCCGGAGTTCACCGATTCCGAGGCGATCCCCGCCATCGCGGTCTTCGTCGGCGACGAGGAGCTCACGAGCGACCAGCTCGACGCGATCGGCGACGCGACTGCCGGGCTCGCCGACCTCGACGCGGTGACAGAGGACGTCTCCCCCGCGATTCCCTCCGAAGACGGCCTCGCCGCACAGACATTCGTGCCCATCTCATCCGAGGCCGATGTCGGCGATGCGGTCGCGGACCTCACAGCGGAGCTCGAGGCCGACGCGCCGGATGGCGTGACCGTGTACGTCACGGGCCCTGCCGGGTTCACCGCAGACCTCGTCGCGGGCTTCGCGGGTATCGACGGCCTCCTGCTCGGCGTCGCCCTGCTCGCGGTGCTCATCATCCTGATCGTCGTCTACCGCTCGCTGCTGCTGCCGATCGCTGTGCTCGCGACGAGCCTGTTCGCCCTCTGCGCCGCCCTGCTGCTGATCTGGTGGCTCGCGAAATGGGACGTATTGCTGCTCAGCGGCCAGACGCAGGGCATCTTGTTCATCCTCGTGATCGGCGCCGCCACCGACTACTCACTGCTGCTCGTCGCGCGCTTCCGCGAGGAGCTGCGCGCGACGAACGACCGCTCGGTCGCCATCATGCGCGCGCTGCGGGGCGCGTTCGAGCCGATCGTCGCCTCGGGCGGCACCGTGATCGCAGGCCTTCTGTGCCTGCTGTTGAGCGACCTGAAGTCGAACAGCACGCTCGGCCCGGTCGCGGCGATCGGCATCGTGTTCGCGATGCTCGCCGCGCTCACCCTGCTGCCCGCACTGCTGTTCGCGTTCGGGCGCGCGGCGTTCTGGCCGCGCCGGCCGAAGTTCGAACCGGATGCCGTCGCGGCCGAGCCCGCGATTCCCGCCAAGGGCGCATGGTCGCGTGTGGCGATGATGGTGCGCGCCCGCCCGCGGACGATCTGGATCGCGACGGCGCTCCTTCTTGCCGTCGGCACGCTCGGGGTCGGACAGCTGCAGGCATCCGGGGTGCCGCAGTCCGATCTCGTGCTGGGCGAGTCGCCCGCGCGCGACGGCCAGGCGGCGCTCGGCGAGCACTTCCCCGGTGGATCCGGCAGCCCCGTCGACGTGGTCGCGCCGGAAGGCGAGCTGCAGGCCGCCGCCGACGTGCTGCTCGACAGCCCCGGCGTCGACGCCGTGACCGTCACGGTCACGGATTCGCCGGTGGGTGCCCCGGTCACCGCCGAAGGCGTCGGCTCGCCCATCCCGGGCGCCCCGGTCCCCGAGCCCGCCGTCGTCGACGGCTCGGTGCTCCTGCAGGGCACGCTCGTGGACGCAGCGGACTCCGCGGCGGCCGAGCAGACCGTTCGCGACCTCCGGAGCGACTACGCCGACGCCGTGCCGGGCGCCCTGGTCGGTGGGGTGACGGCGACCGCCGTCGACACGAACGATGCGTCGATCCACGACCGCACCCTGATCATCCCCGTCGTGCTGGTGGTGATCGCGCTCATCCTGATGGTGCTGCTGCGCTCGATCGTCGCCCCGCTGCTCCTGCTCGTCACGACCGTGCTCTCGTTCGGCACGGCGCTCGGCGTCTCGGCACTCGTCTTCAACCATGTCTTCGAGTTCCCGGGCGCAGACCCCGCCGTGCCGCTGTACGGCTTCGTGTTCCTGGTTGCGCTGGGGGTCGACTACAACATCTTCCTCATGACGCGCGTGCGCGAGGAGTCCCTCGAACACGGCACGCGCGACGCCGTGCTGCGAGGTCTCGTCGTCACGGGCGGCGTCATCACGTCGGCCGGCCTCGTGCTGGCCGCGACGTTCGCCGCCCTCGGCGTCATCCCCATCCTGTTCCTCGCGCAGATCGCCTTCATCGTCGCCTTCGGCGTACTGCTCGACACCTTCGTCGTGCGCTCGCTGCTCGTGCCCGCCCTCGTGCACGACATCGGCGACAGGGTCTGGTGGCCGTCGAAGCTGTCGCGGCGAGCGCGATAACGCCACTCACCCCGCCGCAGTCGCAGATTCCGCGCCACGATCGGCGGATTCGGCGCGTCCGTTGTCACCGCGGCGGGGTCGGCGAGCCGAGACCCGCCGGCCCCGGCACGCCTCAGAGCCCGAGCGCCGCCAGGTGCTCGTTGACGAGGCGGCGCTCGGGGTCGAACTCCGCGGCGAGCGCCGAGAAGTCGGCCCACCGGGGGAAGCGGGCGCGCACGTCCGCCGCCGGCAGCACCGACACCTTGCCCCAGTGCGGGCGCGCGCTCGGGGGCAGCGCCGCCTCGAGCACCGGCAGCACGCCGAGCACGGCATCGGCGTCGGCCTTCCACGTGAAATGCAGGCCGACGGCGTCCGCGCCGTACGCCGGGCTGAGCCACAGCTCGTCGGCCCGCATCGTGCGGATCTCGTTGACGAGGAGGTGCGGCGACACCACCCCTGCCAGCGAGCGCACCGCCTCGATCGCCGCGACGGCGTCGGCGCGCGGCACGAGGTACTCGCTCTGGATCTCGGCACCGGCCGACGGCGTGAAGTCGAGCCGGAAGTGCGGCAGCCGCTCGTACCAGGGCCCGGGCGCCCCGAACTGATCGGTGCAGGCCTCGGCGCCGACGCCGATGATCGGGTGCCGCTTCTCGGCCGCCGGCGTCGCACCCAGGCGGCGCATCGCGGCGTCGAGGTTCGCGTCGCCGGCGCCGCGCTGCTTCACCCACACCTGGTCGGCGGCGTCGGTGCGGCCCCACCGCGTGAAGATGCTCACGCTCGTGCCCGCGCTCGTCACGGCATCGAGGTCGGCGAGGATCGCGTCCCAGCTCGGCTCCTCGTACACGCGCTGCGCGTAGGGGGCCGCGGGCCCGACGTCGAGCGTCAGGTCGACGACGGCGCCGAGCGCACCGAGGTTCACGACCGCGCCGTCGAAGCCCTCGCCTCCCCGGGTGAGGCTCCGGATGTCGCCGGCCGGCGTCATGATCGTCACGGCGCGCACGGCGGCGGCGAGCGTGCCGACGCGGTCGCCCGAGCCGTGGGTTCCCGTCGCCACGGCGCCCGCCACTGAGATGTGCGGCAGCGACGCGAGGTTCTCGAGCTGCAGCCCCTGCGCCTCGAGCGCGGGCGCGATGTCGCCGTACCGCAGGCCGCCGGCGACCTTCACGGCGTCGCGGGCCGCGCTGATCTCGATCGTGCGCGGCATCCGATCGAGCGCGATCAGGGTGCCACCGGTGTCACCGATCTCGTTGAAGCTGTGCCGCGAACCGAGCATCCGGATCGGCCCGGTCGCCATGGCTCCGCGCAGCTCGTCGAGAGACTCCGGATGCGCGATGCGCGCCGCCCGGTACGTCACGTTCCCTGCCCAGTTGCGTTCCATCGTCGGGTTCCTTCTCCTCATCGCGCCGCAGCGCTGTGGTCCTTCCGGCGCGGCTCTGCGCCACCGGTCGTGCGATCAGCGCAGCGGATCCGCCGCCAGTCGTTCGAGTATCAGCTCGGCCGCCCCGATCAGTAGCCGATCGCCCTCGAGGGCCGCGGCCCTCACCTCCAACTGGGCCGCGGGAGCGGCCAGCATGAGGGCGCGGACGTCGGAGTCGAAGCCGCCGGCATCGGCGCCCCTGAGCGCGGCGAGGAAGCCGCCGAGCACGATCATCGAGGGGTTCAGCGCGTTCGCCGCGTTGGCGAGCCCCGCCGCGAGGATGCGCCGCTGGCGGTCGGGCTCGGCCGCGTCCGGCCCCGCCGCGAGCGCGGCCGCGAGGGCGTCGTCGTCGTCGATGCCGAGCGCCTCGAAGAGGCGCCGGCGGTTCACCTCGTCCTCGAGCACGCCCCCGGGGGAACGGCGGTCGTTCTCATCCGCGACGGCGGGCCGGGTCTGGCCCCACTCCCCCGCGAACCCGCCGGCCCCGCCGACGCTGCGGCCCGCGATGATCAGGCCGCCGCCGATGCCGCTCGCGCCGCCGTTGAGGTACACGAGATCGTCGTGCCCGCGCGCCGCGCCGTAAAGCCGCTCGGCGACCGCACCGAGCGAGGCGTCGTTCCCGGCCGCGGCGCCGAACGAGGCCGCGTCGCCGAGCAGGTCCTCGGCGCCTCCGCCCAGCCGCGCCATGAGCAGCCCGGCGAGATCGACCTCGCGCCACCCCAGGTGGGGTGCGTGCGCCACGACCCCGTCGCTCGCGCGGACGAGCCCCGGCACGGCGGCGGCGATGCCGAGGACGCGGCATCCGCCGAGCGCGCCGCTGCGCCAGGCGTCCACCGCACGAGCGAGCGCCGCGACCACGTCATCCGGGGTCGGAACGGCGTCGAAGGCGATGCGCTCGCGCGCCCTCACCACACCGCCGAGCCCGACGGCGCCGATCTCGAGGGCGTCGATCTCGGGGTTGATCGCAATCGTGACGACGTCGTCGCGCGCCGCGACGATCGGCGAGGGGCGGCCGACGCGGTTGGTCGGGTCGGGCTCGCGCTCGGCGACGAGGCCGCGGTCCGCGAGCGCCTGCACGAGCGCGCCGACGGTCGACCGGTTGAGGCCCGTGCGCTGCGTCAGCTCGGCGCGCGAGAGCGGCCCCTCGTGGCAGACCAGGCGCAGGATCGCGCCGAGGTTGGCCGTCCTGACGCCCTCGACACTCGCTCCGCCCGCCATCGCACACCCCATTCGTTGTTGCCTACAGCATATCTGCGTAAGCACCCCACACGACGAGCCCCACTCAGGTCGCATTCAACGCGCCAAGAATCGCCCGAGTACCGCGGAATCCGTCACCGCGCCGGCTCCGGCCCGCTCGTTTGTGCCGTTGTCGGCGTCTGACGGCGCAGACGCCGACAACGGCACAAATCCTCCGCCACCCGCTCCGCTGAGCAGCGAGGTCGCGCACACCCCACCCCGCTCCGCGGTGGCACCCGTCCGGGCGCCCCAGACGCCGATCGGCATGGGAACGCACACCGACACACGACGGTAGACTGACGCCGCAGCCGATGGTCAACCGGTTCGCCGCGTGAGTGCCCCGCACACCGAAGGACGATGATGTCGCAGATCCCCTCGTACGACCGTGCCCCCGACTGCGTCTCCGTGCGGTGGCGCCTCGGGCAGGCCCCGTGGCAGCAGATCCCGCCCGTTCCGGGGCGACGGGCCCGCGCCATCGTCGACAACGACTTCGCCGGCGATCCGGATGACCTGCCGCAGCTCGTGCACCAGCTGCTGACGACCAACGTCGCCACGCGCCTCGTCGTCGCGTCGCACCTCGCGCCCGGCGATCACTTCGACCCGTCTGATCACACGGCGCAGAATGCCGAACGCATCGTGCGCGACGTGTTCACCCGCATGGGCCTCGAATCGACCGACGTGATCGTGCGCGGCAGCGATGCCCGCCTGCCCGACCGCGAGACGCCCGCACCGTCGCCGGCCGTCGACGCGATCGTCGCGGAGGCGATGCGCGACGACGACTCCCCGCTGTTCTATCTGGCCGGCGGCGGGCTCACCGATCTCGCGTCCGCGCTCCTCGTCGAGCCGCGCATCGCCGAGCGGATGACCGTCATCTGGATCGGCGGCAACGAGCACGACGACCTCGCCTCACCCCCGCCGAACGCCATGCCGATCGAGTACAACCTGCTGATCGACGTCGCGGCCGCGCAGGTCGTGTTCGGCGACTCCGGCATCCCGATCTGGCAGGTGCCGCGCGACGTCTACCGACAGTGCCTGGTCTCGGATGCCGAGCTGCGCATCCGGATGGCCGCCACCGGCCCGCTCGGCCGGTACATGTACGACGAGATCGCGGCGGTCTTCCGCACGGCGACCGGCTTCGGCGCTGGCCCCGCCGAGACCTACGCGTTGGGGGACTCCCCGCTCGTGCTCCTGTCGTCGCTGCAGTCGCTCTTCGAGGCGGACACCTCGTCGAGCGCGCACGTCGTGCGCCCGACGCCCGCGATCGCGGACGATGGCTCGTACGTGCCCGTCGCCGGCGCGCGCCCCATGCGGGTGTACACACGGGTCGACACCCGCCTGATGCTCGAGGACTTCTTCCTGAAGCTCGCCGAGTTCGAACGATGGGCGACGCCCCGGGCATAGGCAGCGTTCGCACCGCGGTCGCACTGAACGCGCCGAGAATCGACCGGATGGCGCGGAATCTGACACCGGGGCGCGGAGGGGCGGGGCGCCCGGCGCCCCGCCCCTCCGTCGAGCCCGTCACCGGACGGTGACGCTCACCATCCGCGCGTCGGCCGGGGTGATCTCGTGCACCTCGCCCGTCACCGAAAGGCGGGCGCGGGGCGCGGCCTCGGTCGCCGCGTCGGTGCCGACCCATACGTCGACGTCGCCGGGCTCGACGACGCGGCGCATCCGTCGATCGGTGAGCGCCAGGCGCGTCGTCGGCACCGCGAACTCCACGCGGCGCGACTGGCCCGGCTCGAGCCGAACGCGCGCGTAGCCCAGCAGCTGCGCGACCGGGCGCGTCACGGATGCCGCGAGGTCGTGCCCGTACAGCTGCACGACGTCATCGGCCGCGACGTCCGACGTGTTCGTCACGGTGACGGCGGCCGCGAAGGTGCCACCGGATGCGACGGACCCGTCGCACGAGAAGCCCCCGTACGAGAAGTCCGCGTACCCGAGGCCGAAACCGAACGGCCGCACGGGCGTCGGGTCCGTCGACGTCACGCTCGTGTGACCGCCGAGGGGCGGGTGCAGGTAGCTGAACGGCGCCGCCCCCGCTGAGCGCGGCAGGCTCAGCGGCAGTCGTCCCGAGGGACTGACGTCGCCCGCGAGGATGCGGGCGATCGCGGTGCCGCCCTCCTCGCCGGGGAAGAACGCCTGCAGCACGGCGGCCGGGAGCCGCCCCGCGACGCCTCCCTCGGTGCGTTCCGGCGCCTCGGCGCCGCGCGCGTCCGCTGCCCCGCCGCCGCTGATCAGCGATCCGCCGACGACGGCGCCCGCCGTTCCCGGGCCCGCACCCGCGCCGTCGAGCGCCCAGCCGATCGCGTACGGGCGGCCCGTGAGCAGCACCATCACGACGGGCGTTCCCGTCGCGGCGACGCGCTCGACGAGCGCGCGCTGCACGCCGGGCAGGTCGAGGGATTCGACGTCGTTCCCCTCGCCGACCGTGCCGCGCCCGAACAGACCCGCCTGATCGCCCACGACGACGACCGCCACGTCGGCGGCGCGCGCCGCTTCCTCGGCCTCGGCGATGCCGGACGCGTCGGTGCCGGAGACCTCGCAGCCGGCGGCCCGGATGATCCGGGCATCCGAGAACCGAGCGGCGATCGCGTCGGCGACCGTCGGCATCTCGAGCTCGGGCTCGACCTCGGGGTGGTGCGCGAGCACGTGGTTCGCGAACGAATAGCAGCCCTGCAGCGCGTCGGCGCGGTCGGCGTTCGGCCCGATCACGGCGATCGTGCCGGCGCCGGCCGCGATCGGCAGCGCGCCGTCGTTCCGCAGCATCACGACCGACTCCTCCGCGAGGCGCCGCGCCGATGCGCGGTGCTCCGGGGTGTCGAGGTCGATCGACGCCGGAGGCTCCGCGTCGAAAGCGCCGGGCTCGAGCAGCCCGAGCTCCTCCTTCTGCGCGAGAACGCGCGCCACGGCGCGGTCGACGAGCTCCTCGGGAACCCGCCCCGCGCGGACGGCGTCGACAAGCGGCTGCAGGTAGGCCTCCCCCGTCGGCAGCTCGACGTCGATTCCTGCGGCGAGCGCGAGCGCCGCCGCCTCGCCCCGATCGGCCGCGAGAGCGTGCGTCATCTCGAGGAACGCGACGGCGTAGTAGTCGGCGACCACAGTGCCGTCGAAGCCGAGCTCGCCGCGCAGCAGGTCGGTCAGGACCGCGGGGTCGGATGCCACGGGAACCCCGTCGATCTCGGTGTAGCTGTTCATGACGCTCTTGGCCCCGCCGTCGCGGATGGCCATCTCGAACGGCGGCAGGAACACGTCCCTGATCTCGCGCGGCCCCGCATGCACGGGCGCGTGATTGCGCCCGGACTGCGACGCCGAGTAGCCCAGGAAGTGCTTCAGCGTCGCATGCACGCCCGCACCCTGCAACCCGCGCACGAACGCCGTGCCGATCGTACCGACGACGTACGGGTCCTCCGCGATGCACTCGTCGACGCGGCCCCACCTGGGGTCCCTGATGACGTCGAGCACGGGCGCGAGGCCCTGGTGCACGCCGAGGGCGCGCATCGAGCCGCCGATGAGGCCCGCCATCTCGGCCACGGCATCCGGATCGAACGACGCGCCCCACGCGAGCGGCGTCGGGAACGTCGCGGCGCGCCACGCGGCGAGCCCCGTCAGGCACTCCTCGTGCACGATCGCGGGGATGCCGAGGCGGGTCTCGCGCACGAGCCGGCGCTGCTCATCGCGGAGCCATGCGGCGCGCTCGACGGCGTCGACGGGGCGCGTGCCGTATACGCGGGTGAAGTGGCCGATGCCGTCGCGGGTGATCTCGGCGAGCGGCGGGCCGTCGGTCGTCGCCATCTCGTCCGCGAGCGGGGCGACGACCTCGCCGCCCTGGTCGAGCCAGTAGCCGACCAGCTGCGCGACCTTCTCCTCGAGCGTCATCCTGGCGAGCAGATCGCCCGCGCGGTCGGTGCGGTTCATGGTGTCGGTCATCCGGTCACCCCTTCACGGCGCCCGTGAGGCCGCCCACGATGCGCTTCTCGAACAAGCTGAAGAAGATCAGCGCGGGAATCATCGACAGCGACGTGTATGCGAGCACGCGCGCGGTGTCGGTGGAGTACTGCGACGCGAAGTTCTGCACGCCGAGCGGCAGCGTGAACAGGCTCGTGTCGTTCAGGATGAACAGCGGCAGCATGTACGCGTTCCAGGTCGTGACGAACGCGAGGATCCCCACCGTGATCACGCCGGGCAGGCTCAGCGGCACGACCATGCGCCAGAAGAACCCGAGCCGGCCGGTGCCGTCGATCGATGCCGCTTCCTCGAGCTCCTTCGGGATCGCCCTGAGGAACGGCACGAGGATGATGATCGTCGTCGGCAGCGCAAACGCGATCTGCGGCAGGATGATGCCCCCGAGGCTGTTGACGAGCCCGAGGTTGCGCACCAGGATGTACAGCGGCGTGATCGCGACCGTGACGGGGAACATGAGCCCCGCGGCGAAGAGCATGTACATCGCTCCCCGACCGACGAAGTCGTAGCGGGCGAGCACGTAGCTCGCCATCACGCCGAGAAGCACGGCCCCGATGGTCGTGCCGACGGCCGAGATCGTCGAGTTGCCCATGGCGACCCAGAAGTCGCCGGAGCCGAGCACCTCGATGTAGTTGCTGATCACCCACGGATCGGGCATGCCCGACGGGTCCTCCGTGATCTGCGCGTTCGTGCGGAAACCGCCGATGATGATGTACAGCACCGGGCCGATGCACACGGCGACGAGGATCGTCGCGAGGAGGTACGTCCACGGGTTGCCCCACGGCTGCCTCTTGCGCTTCGGCGTTCCGTCGGGCTTCACCGCCCGGATGGCGACGGATGTGGCGGTCATGCCTTCTTCCTTCCGCTCGGGCCCGTCACGGCACCGGCCGTGTCGCGGCGCATCACGAAGCGCTGGTACACGAGGGCGACGACGAGCGAGATCAGGAACAGGACGACCGCGACGGCGCTGCCGTACCCGTAATTGCCCGCGAGATGTCCGTTCTGGTACATGTAGGTCGCCATCGTCGAGGTGCCCGCCGTGGCGGCGATGTACTGACCCCAGATGATGTTGACGAGGTCGAACAGCTGCAACGCGCCGATCATCGACAGGAAGGCCCAGATCCGGATGGTCGGGCCGAGCAGCGGGATCGTGATGCTCCACTGCGTCTTCCAGAAGCCGGCGCCGTCGATGGCGGCGGCCTCGTAGAGCTCCTCGGGGATGGACTGCAGCCCCGCGAGCATCAGGATCACGGCGAAGCCGATGTACTTCCACGTGATGATGACCATCAGGGTCCCCATCGCGATGTCCGGGTCCGCCAGCCACGAGCTCTGGAGGTTCTCGAGGCCGATCTTCCCGAGGAAGGAGTTGACGGCGCCCGTGTCCTGGAGCATGAGCGACCAGCCGGTGCCGACGACGACCTCGGAGATCACGTACGGCACGAAGATCAGCACCCGGACGAGCGAGCGGCCGCGCATCTTCTGGTTCATCAGCAGCGCGAACAGGATCGCGAGCGGGCCCTGCAGGATCAGCGAGGCGATGACGATCGTGAAGTTGTGGAGCACGGCCTCGCGGAAGGTCGCGTCCTGGAAGATGAGCACGTAGTTGTCGAACCCGACGAAGTCGTCGGGGAACCCGAACCCGTTCCACCGGAAGAAGCCGTAGAAGGCGGCCATCAGCACCGGGAGGATGACGAAGAACACGAACACGACGATCGCGGGCCCTGCCAGCACCGCGATCTCGGCGCGCTTGCCCCAGTCAGCGCGAGGGCGCCGCGCACGGGCCGGGGCCGACGATGCGTCGGCCCCGGCGGCGGGCCCCTCCGACGTGCGCACGCTGTGCGTCTCGAGAGAGGACATAACTGGTGCCTCAGCCGCGCGCGGCGGCCTGCTCGATGGTGTCCATGAACGACTCGGGCGTCCCGCTGCCCGCGAGCATCTCGACGACCGCGGTGTTCAGGGCGTTCCCGACGTCCTGGCCGAGGAGCGTGTCGAGCCAGAGCACGATGTAGCCGGCCTCGTTGTACGCCTCCATGACGGGCAGGAGCGAGGGGTCGGTGACGGCCGACTGCGCCTCGATGTTGACCGGGATGGCGTTGAACGCGACGGAGTACTTCTCCTGCCATTCGGTCTGCGAGAAGAAGTTGAGGAAGTCCTCGCACGCGGCCGGGGAATCCTGCGAGCACGAGAAGCCGTCGACGCCGCCCATCATGGCGGTCGGGTCGCCCTCGCCGCCCTCGGTCGCGGGCAGCGGGAACCAGCTCAGGTCGGGCAGCGGCTCGCTGTCGGGGGTCAGGTCGGCGATCACGCCGACGTCCCAGCCGCCCATGAGCTCCATGGCCGCCTTGTGGTTCGCGATGAGGCCGGCCGACGAGCCGGCGCCCTCCTGCGCGGGCGTCGTCAGGAAGCCCTCGTTGAACGGCTCGGTCGCGGCGAACTCCGCGAGGTCCTCCGCGGCCTGCTGCCAGCAGCCGTCGCTGAACTCGAGGTTCGCCGCGATGTTCTCGATCGTGTCCTGGCCGCACGCGCGCAGGGCGAACGAGTAGTACCAGTGGGCGGCGGGCCACGCATCCTTCGCGCCGAGCGCGATCGGCTGGATGTCGGCGCTCTTCAGTTTGTCGACCGCCTCGCCCAGCTCATCGAAGGTCGTCGGGTTCTCGGTGATCCCCGCCTCGTCGAAGAGGTCCTGGCTGTAGAAGATGCCCTCTGGCAGCACCGAGACGGGGACGCCGTAGATCGCCCCGTCGATCGTGAAGGCGCTGAAGGGAGCCTCGCCGATGGCCTCCTTGGTCTCGTCCGTGACCAGGTCCGTGACGTCCTTGACCACGCCGGCGTCGACGATGTCGGCGAGCTTGCCGCCGCCGCGGGCCATGAAGACATCGGGCATGTCGCCCGAGTTCGCGGCCGTCTGCAGCTTGCCGTCCATGTCCTCGTTCTGGATGGACGTGATCTCGACCGAGACGCCCGTCTCCTCCTCGAAGGCCGCGGCGACCTCTTCCCAGTAGGCCTTGCCCGGCCCCGTTGTCGAGTTGTGCCAGAACGTCAGGCTGTTCTCGTCGCCGCCGCCTTCGCCTCCGCCGCCCGCGCAGCCCGTGAGGGCGAGCGCCCCGGCAGCCGCCGCCGCGACCGCGGCGGTCCTGATGCTTCGCAGATTCATTCCAGATCTCCTCTTCGAGTGCTGCGTTCCGGGCGTTCATCGCCCTGGTCGACACGACTCTGGCAGGAGCGGCGCCCGATGTCAAACGATATCGATAACGTTTTATATCCCGTGCACACCCTGCACGACATCCGGCTAACGTAGAGAGCACCATGACCACGACGACTCGTACCGACCTGCGCACTGCGACGCCGACCGAGCCCGAGACGCCCGGTGCACGCGCAGGGCACCGGACGGCGACGCCCGCGCGCACCGCGGCCCCGAACACGGCGGCCACCCCATGACGCTCCCGGCCCGCACGGGTCGCGCAACGATCACCGACGTCGCCAGGGAGGCGGGGGTCTCGGTCGCCACCGTGTCGAAGGTGATCAACGGCCGCGACGGCGTCGCCCAAGCGACGCAGGAGCACGTCATGCGCGTCGTCGGCGAGCTCGGCTACGCGTCGTCGCTCGTCGCGACGTCGATGCGCCGCAGCCGCACCCACGTGATCGGCGTGCTCGTCGCGGAGTTCGAGCCGTTCTCCCTCGAGCTGCTGCGCGGCGTCTCCGAGGCACTCAGCGGGAGCGAGTACGACGTGCTCGCCTATGCGGGCGCCGTCTCGAGCGGATCGCACCACGGCTGGGAGGCCCGCTCACTCTCCCGCCTCGGCGGAACACTCATCGACGGGGCGGTCGTCGTCACCCCCACCGTGACACTGCCGGACAACGTCGTGCCCCTCGTCGCGATCGACCCGCACACGGGACCGACGGGCCCCGCCGTCGTCGACACCGACAACCTGCGCGGTGGCAAGGAGGCGACCGATCACCTCATCGGGCTCGGGCATACCCGCATCGCGCACCTGCGGGGGCGCGGCGACCTCCAGTCGGCGCGCCTGCGCGAGCAGGGCTATCGCGAGGCGCTCGCGGACGCCGGCATCACCGGCGGGATCGTCGAAGAGGGCGGGTACGAGCCCGACGAGTCGGCCGCGGCTGTCGGCCGGATGCTCGACTCGCCCGAGAGGCCGACCGCGATCTTCGCGGCGAACGACATCACGGCGCTCGAGGCGATCCGCGTCGCGACCGAGCGCGGGCTGCGTGTTCCCGAGGACCTCTCGGTGATCGGGTTCGACGACATTCCCGCCGCGAGCGCCGCGGCGCCGCCGCTGACGACCATCCGGCAGCCCCTCGTCGAGATGGGCCGTGCCGCCGTCGACCTGCTCGTCAGGATGATCGACGAGAACGCCGACCCCGAGCACGTCCGGATGCCGACGGCCCTCGTCGAACGCGGTTCGACGGCGCCTCCGGGCGGTCGAGCCCGCGGAGGGCGCACCCCGCCCACCGCACGGGAACGCCCTGAGGCCCCGACGGGGCGGGGTCTCAGGGCGTGACGACTCGCGGTCACGGCATCACTGCATCGGCATCAGCACCGAGTCGATGAGGTAGACGGTCGCATTGGCCGTGTGAACGCCGCCGCAGATGACGTTGGCACCGTCGACCATGATCTCGTCACCGGAACCCGTCACCTCGAGGTCGGAGCCCTCGACGGTCGTGTGGGTCCCCTCGATCTGCGCGGGGTCGATCTGGCCGGGAACAACGTGGTACGTCAGGATCGACGTGAGCATGTCGGCGTCCTCCCCCAGCGTGTTCAGCGTCTCCTGATCGATCTCGGCGAAGGCGTCGTCGACAGGGGCGAAGACCGTGAACTCGTCTCCGTTGAGCGTGTCGACGAGATCGACGTCGGGGTTCAGCTGACCGGACACCGCCGAGACGAGCGTCGTCAGCATCGGGTTGTTCGAGGCCGCGACGGCGACGGGGTCCGCCGACATGCCCTCGATCGAGCCGGCGCCTTCCGGCACCGCTTCGGCGTAGTCGGCACATCCGGGCCCGACCAGGTCGGCGGCCGGATCCATGGGCTCGTCGCCCATGTCGCCTTCCGTGCCTTCATCCATGCTGTCCTGTTCCGTGCTCTGCTCAGTCGACGGCGCGGTCTCCTCGTCCTCGCCCGCGTCGGAGGCGCAGCCGGCCAGCCCGGCCGCCGCGACGAGGGAGAGCACGGCCGCCGCCGTGAATGCGCGCTTCTCGATGATCATTTCCTGCTCCTCGTGTTCGGGCGCCCAGCCTGGGCGCCGGTGGGACTTTCACGAGGTATTCGACGTGCTCACCGGATCGGATGGGACGAATCCTCAGGCACCCCAGCAGCTGTCCCCTTCGCAGGCCGGCCGGGTCGCGCCAGCACTTGTAGGGCATGCTTGTCCGTATGGTCATCGACGGGTTCGACGTGGACGCGAGCGCGGGCGAGCCCGCCGATCACGTCGCGGAGCTGCTCTCGCTCGTCGCGCACGGCGATAAGACGGCCTTCACCCGGCTCTACGATGCCCTTTCACCGCGTGTGTTCGGCCTGATCGTTCGGGTGCTCGTCGATCGCGCGCAGAGCGAGGAGGTGCTGCAGGAGGTGTTCCTCGAGATCTGGCAATCCGCTTCGCGCTTCTCTCCGAAGAAGGGGAAGGGAAGGACGTGGGTGCTGACGATGGCGCATCGGCGGGCCGTGGACCGTGTGCGCGCCGCGCAGGCGAGCTACGACCGCGATGCGCGCGCAGGCGTCCGCGACATCGCCGTCGCGTTCGACGGGGTCGCGGAGGATGTCGAACTCCGTTGGGAGGGCAAGCGCGTCGTCGACGCGCTTCGGCAACTGCCGGAGAACCAGCGGGAAGCGCTCACGCTCGCCTATTACGGAGGGTATTCGCAGAGCCAGATATCCGCGCTGACGGGCGCCCCGATCGGCACCGTGAAATCGAGGATGCGCGACGGCCTGTCGCGGTTGAGGACGGAGATGGGGGTCATGGCATGAACGACGAGAAGTTCGACGAGCTGCTCGCCGCGCGCGCCCTCCATGCGCTCGACGCGGACGAGGAGCGCATGCTCGACGCCGCCATCGCGGCCGACGACGACCTTCGGCGCCGCGCCGCGCAGGAGGACGAGACCGCGGCTCTCCTGGCCGAGGCGATCCGCGAGCTCGAGCCGCCCTCATCCGTCAGGGAGGCGCTGCTCGCACAGATCGGCGATCTGCCGCAGCACGACTCGCACGGCGACGACGCCGCGGAGGAGGCGCACGATCAGGGGCAGGCCGGCGTAGCGCGCCCCGAAGAGCACGATCGCCGCCCCCGCCACCGCACCGCGTGGACGCTCGCCGCGTCGATCGCGGTGATCGCCGGGATCGCCGTCGGCGGCATCGTGACGATGAACCTGCTCGACGGCCCGCCCGCTGTCACGGCGCTCGACGAGATCGAGCAGGCCGACGACGCCCGCAGCGCATCGAGCGACCTCGCGGGAGGCGGCACAGTCGAGCTGCACTGGTCGCAGGAGCTCGACCAGGCGGTCGTCACGGGCGAGGACATCCCCGTGCTGGACGACGGCCAGCAGTACGAGCTCTGGATCGTCCGCGACGAGACCCCCGTGTCCGCGGGGCTCTTCGACGGCGGCGATCAGGAGCCCGTCCTGCTCGGCGACGACATCGCCGCCGGCGACGTCGTCGCCGTGACGGTCGAGGACGAGGGCGGTTCGCCGACGGGGGCTCCGACTACCGAACCCGTCGTCGCGGTTGAGATCACCTGACCCGCACCGCCGACCGCCCGGCTGGTGCCCGGACTGCGGGCACCGCCGGGCGGAGCAGCCCTGGCTCACCCGAAGGTGAACGAGTACACCTGGACCCCGGGCCCGACTCGCAGCTCGATGACGCCGGATTGGGGGTCCCCCTTGCGCAGGCCGTAGGACCGCGGGGTCCCCGACACGTCGATCGTCTCGGGGTCGGCGCCGTCGACGCGCGCCGTGACGCGCCCCTCGCCCGCCAGCACCACACGCACTTCGCTGCCCGTGTAGGCCAGACGCACGCCTGAGGATGCGCCCGTGGGGTTCGCGTACTGGGTCTCGAGCGTCCATCCGCCGTCGAGTGCGAACGAATCGGCCGGCTGGTCGGACGGATAGGAGAACTCCGAATCGCCCGCCTGGTAGGGGGCGTCCCCCGAGTAGTTGTGCTCTTTGGTCCAGCCGAGGAACGTCTCCGGCGTGCGACCGGGGTCGTCCGGCGTCTCGTCCGCCACGTCGGTCGCCGCCGGGAGCTCTGCCGTCGCGTCGGCGTCGCGCAGGAGCTCCCGGATCAGCTTCTCCGTCGCGGCGTAGTTCCCCTCACCGAACGAGATGTGCCTGACTGTGCCTTCTGCGTCGATGAGATAGTGAGCGGGCCAGTACTGGTTGCGGTAGTTCGTCCACGTCGCGAGATCGTTGTCGAGAGCCACGGGGTACGTGATGCCGAAGGACTCCGCCCCTGCCCGGACGTTGGCGGGGTCTTTCTCGAACGCGTACTCCGGCGAGTGGACGCCGATCACGTTCAGCCCTGACCCCCGATATGCCTCGTCCCATGCCACCACGTGCGGGATGCTGCGCTGGCAGTTGATGCAGGAGTATGCCCAGAAATCGATCAGCACGACCTCCCCCCTGAGGTCGTCCAAGGCGATGGCTGCGCCGTCGTCGGTGTTCAGCCACTCCTCGATCCCCCGCAGCGACGGAGCCGTCCCGCAGGATTCGAGCGAGTCGGCCCCATTGGAGCAGTTGCTGAGCTCCCGGTTCTCGTCCGTCACGATGCCCCCGAGGTCGAGGGCCTCTCGCACGTCGTCGTCCTCGGAGAAGCGTTCCTGCAGCGGCGCCGTGTAGTCGGGAACGAGGCGTTGGAGGGCGGCGGGAGCGTTGAACACGAGACCGACCGCGAGCGCCAGCATCGCGATGCCCGCTGCGATCCTCAGCCCGCGCTCGCGCCTGCGGAACGCGCGTATCCGCTCGACCACGCCGCGCCCCGCGAGGGCGAAGAGGAGCAGAGGGACCGCCACGCCGACGGCGAACGCCACCGTGAGCAGCACCGTGCCCGGCCCGATCCTTCCGGTCGAACCGGCGACGATGATCGCCGCGAGCACCGGACCGGCGCACGGAACGAACACGGTCCCGAGCGCGAGACCGACTGCGAAGCCGTTCCTCCTATTCGACACCTCTCTCCGCGGCAGCCAGCTGAACGGACGCTCCAGCACACGTTCTAGTGCCGGAACGAGGAGGCCGATGCCGATCAGCACGAGCAAGGCGATCCCCGCCCAGCGGATGATGCTCTGCGGCAGCCCGAGGGCGCCCAGCAACAACGATCCGAGGAGCGTGACGAGGGTGAAGCTCGTCATCAGGCCCAGCACGACCAGGTACGGCCGCCAACGCGATACCGTCGGCGAGCCGGCCTCAGCGGTCCGCGCGGACTCCGCGCCGCCGCTGAGGAAGATGACCGGCAGCACGGGCAGGATGCACGGTGAGATTCCCGTGATCAGTCCCCCGAGCAGACCGATGATGACCAACGACATGGCGGCGTCCTTTCCTCGTCACCATGTCTTCGGCGCCGAGGAGGGATCGGATGGCGCCGAGCCGCGCCCGCGCGGTGCTCAGGCGGCGTTCTCAGCGATCACCCGCGAGAACCAGCGCGCGCTGTCCTTCACGGTCCGCTGGCCCGTCGCGTAGTCCACTCGCACGATGCCGAACCGCTTCGAGAAGCCGTAGCCCCACTCGAAGTTGTCGAGCAGCGACCATACGAGGTAGCCGCGCAGGTCGACGCCGCGGTCCACGGCGCGGCGCGCGGCGCCGAAGTGGCGGAGCAGGTAGTCCGTCCGCTCCGCGTCGTGCACGCGCGGCCCTTCGGCCGTCTGCTCCACGACATCCGGGAAGGCGGCCCCGTTCTCGGTGATCATGAGCGGCTGATCGGGGAACTGCTCGTGCAGCGACACCAGCAGCTCCTCGAGCCCGTCGGGCGCGATGTTCCAGCCCATGTCGGTGTACGGGCCTTCCTGCGGCAGGAACTCGACGTCGTCGAGGCCGGGCCACGGCGAGCCGCCGACGTCCTTGTGGCCGTCGTTGTTGACCTTCTCCCCCGTCCCGTCCCACGCGCGGACCGTGACGGTCGAGTAGTAGTTCACCCCGAGAACGTCGAGCGGTTGCCGGATCTGGGCGAGGTCGCCCTCGCGCAGGAACCCCCAGTCGGTGACGCCGCGCGTGATCTCGAGCAGGTCATCGTCGTAGCGCCCCCGCAGCATCGGGCTCGTGAACGCCCGGTTCGCGAGTGCGTCGACGCGGCTCGCCGCTTCGTCCTCACCGCGCGGCACGTGGAAGTTGAGGGTCACCGAGACGCCCGGATCGTTCGTCGCTGCGCGCCGGATCTCCGGCACGGCCAGGCCGTGCGCGAGGTTGAGGTGGTGCACCGCGGCGAGCGCGTCCGCGCCGTTCGTGCGCCCCGGCGCGTGGGCGCCCGAGCCGTAGCCGAGGTAGGCCGAGCACCACGGCTCGTTCAGGGTCGTCCAGGTGTCGACCCTGTCGCCCAGGTGCTCGACCGTGCGGGCCGCGTACTCGGCGAAGCGGTGCGCCGTGTCGCGGTTCGGCCAGCCGCCCGCATCCTCCAGCTCCTGCGGGAGGTCCCAGTGGTAGAGGGTCGCGATCGGCCGGATGCCCCGCTCGCGCAGGCCATCGACCAGTCGGGAGTAGAAGCCGATGCCCGTGGGGTTCACGGCGCTGCCGGCGTTCGGCATGACGCGCGACCATGAGATCGAGAAGCGGTACGCCTGCAGGCCGAGCTCAGCCATCAGGTCGAGGTCCTCGTCCATCCGGTGGTAGTGGTCGCACGCGATGTCGCCCGTGTCGTCGTTCCAAATGCGGCCGGGGGTGTGGCTGAACGTGTCCCAGATCGACGGCGTCCGGCCGCCGTCGGCGGCGGCCCCCTCGACCTGGTACGAGGCGGTCGCCGACCCGAAGACGAAGCCGGGCGGGAAGTCGAGCGGAACGGTGCGGTAGTCGGTCATCGGGTCTTTCTCCTCTGTTCGCGGGCGGACGCGGTCCGCCCTGCCGCGCGATGTCGGCCTGGTCAGGGCGAGCGCGGCGCCCCGGTGGAGCCCGGGGCGCCGCGACAGGTGTCACCCCTTGACGGAACCCGCCAGCAGGCCGCGCACGAAGTAGCGCTGCAGGGCGAAGAACACGATCAGCGGGATGATGATCGAGACGAATGCGCCGGCCGTGAGCAGGTGCCAGTCCTGGCCGCGGTTGCCCGTCAGCGCGGACAGCGCCGCCGTGAGCGGCTGCACCGTCTGCGATCCGCCCGAGAACGTCAGGCCGACGAGCAGGTCGTTCCAGACCCAGAGGAACTGGAAGATCGCATAGCTCGCGATCGCCGGCAGCATGAGCGGGAGCATGATGCGCAGGAACACCGCCACGTGCCCCGCGCCGTCGATGCGCGCCGCCTCGATGAGATCGCGCGGGACCTCCGACATGAAGTTGTGCAGCAGGAAGATCGCCAGCGGCAGGCCGAAGATCGTGTGCGCGACCCACATCGACAGGAAGGGGAAGACGTCGGCGATCGCGCTGCCCGAGAAGAGGCGGAGCAGCGGGATCAGCGCCATCTGCAGCGGAACGACCTGGAGCGCGAAGACGCCTACGAAGACGAGATCGCGGCCCTTCCACTCGAGCACCGAGAACGCGTAGGACGCCATGATCGCGAGCACGAGGGGCGCGAGCGTCGCGGGGACGGCGATCACGATCGAGTTCAGGAAGAACCCGGACAGGTCCGTCGTCGACGACGAGCCGAGCACCTGCCGGTAGTTGTCGAGAGTGAACTGCGGGTCGGTGAAGACGTGCCACCAGCCGCTCGACTTGATCTCGGCCTCCGGCCGGAACGACGACACGAACAGGCCGAAGGTCGGCACCGTCCAGAGCACCGCGATCACGAGCGCGATGACGGAAGCGATCCGGTTGCTGACGAGCCGCTTGAAGCTGCCGGCGGCGCTTCCCTGCCGCTTCGTCGGGTTCACCTGGGTGATCTGCTGTGTGCTCATCCGCGCACCGCCCTGTTCTTGTTCATCTGGCGCACGTTGTACACGACGATCGGGATCACGAGCACGAAGATGACGACGGCCATCGCCGATCCGATGCCGTTGTCGCCGAACGTGAACGACCAGTCGTACATCTCGTTCGCGAGCACCTGCGTGCCGAACTCGGCGCCCGTCATCGTCTGGGTGATGTCGAAGACCTTCAGCGTCGCGATGCTGATCGTCGTGACCACGACGACGAGCGAGGCCCGGATGGACGGCACCGTGATCCGCGTGAACAGCTGCCACGCGTTCGCCCCGTCGAGGCGAGCCGCCTCGATCATGTCGGTCGGCACCGCCTTGATCGCGGCGGAGAGGACGACCATCGCGAAGCCCGCCTGGATCCAGACCATCACGACGATCAGGAACAGGGTGTTCCACGGGGAGTCCTGCAGGAAGCGAACGGGCTCGAAGCCGAGCGACGTGATGACGGCGTTGAGCAGACCGATCTGCTCCTGCGCCGCCCCGCGGTACTCGTACATGAACTTCCAGATGATGCCGGCGCCGACGAACGAGATCGCCATCGGCAGGAACAGCAGCGACTTCGAGACCTTCTCGAAGCGCGACTTGTCGATCAGCACGGCGTAGACGAGGCCGATCACGGTCGACCCGAGCGGCACGATGATCACCCAGAGCAGCGTGTTGACGAGCGCGACGATGCCGTCCTGGAAGAGGTAGGCGTAGTTGTCGGCGCCGACGAAGGTCTCGCTGCGGGCGTCGAAGAACGACATCCAGATCGTCCGGATGGCCGGGTAGATCAGGCCGACGGCGAGCAGCAGGAGCGCAGGCCCGCCGAAGACGGCGGCCATGGCGTAGGTCTGGCGCCGGCCGCGGAAGCCGTCGACGGCGCGGGCGATGAGCAGGAGGATCGCGACGAGCGCGAGGAAGACGAGCACGGCGAGCACGAGCTGCCCCGTCTTCGAATAGAGGAAGAACCCCACGGTGACACCTTTCAGGCGGCGAGCGGCCGGGGCGCTGATGGCGCCCCGGCCGCTCGGATGCGGGCTACGGCCAGGTGCTCTCGACGTTCGACAGCGTCTCCTCGGAGCCCTGCTGACCGTCGATCCATGCGGTCATCTCCGACCAGAAGCTGCCGGCGCCGACCTGCGACGGCATCAGGTCGGAGGCGTCGAAGCGGACCACGGCCCCCTCGTCCTGCATCATCTCGATCGTGAGGCGCAGCGCGTCGCTCGACGCGTTCTCGGGCAGCGCGCCGCTGTTCGGGCTGACCATGCCGCCGATCTCCATGCGGGTGTTCGCCCACTCGGGGGATGCGAAGTAGGCCGCAACTGCCTGCGTCGCCTCGTCGTTGTTGAACGCGGCGAGGTAGTCACCCGCGATCAGGAGGGGCGTGTCGTCGGCCGAGTCGGCCGGCAGGTAGAACGCGAAGATGTCGCCGTCGGGGCTGACGTCGGTGCCCTCGGGCATCTGCGCCTCGTAGAAGCTCGGCGCGCGGAACATGAAGCAGTTGCCGTCGAGCACCTGCAGGCCGGGGTCGGCCCACGCGGTCGACGCGACGGATCGGGCGTCGCCGATGCCGCCGTTGACGTAGTCCTCGTTCTGAAGGATGCTGCCGGCGCGGTCGAGCGAGGCGACGATCTGCGGGTCATCGAACGGGATCTCGTGGTTCACCCACTGGTCGTAGGCCTCGGGACCCGCCTCGCGCAGCACCATGTCCTCGAGGAAGTCGGTCGCCGGCCATCCGGTCGCGTCGCCCGATTCGATGCCGTAGCACCACGGCTTGACGGTGTCGCTGCCGTGGTCGGCGGAGATCTGGTCGGTGAGGTCCATCATCTCGTCCCACGTCGTGGGGATCTCGTAGCCGTTCTCCTCGAAGAGGCTCGGCTTGTACCAGACGAAGGACTTCGCCGAACCCTGGATCGGCACTCCGTACTGCGTGCCGTCGACGTTGCCGTAGCTCAGCCAGTCCTCCGAGTAGTTCGCCTCGGCCGCCTCCAGGAAGCCGCCCTCCGCCGGGGCGAGGTGGCCGTCCTCGACCATGCGCGCCAGCAGGCCCGGCTGCGGGAAGATCGCGAGGTCGGGCGCGTTGCCGCCCTCCACCTGCACGAAGATCTGCGACTCGAAGCTGTTCGTGCCGTTGTGCTCGATCGTGATGCCCGTGCAGTCGGCGAACTCCTGCCACGACTGCGCCAGCTGCTCGCCCTCCACGCCCTCGATCGTCGAGGAGATCACCACGGTCTCCCCCTCGAACGTGCCGTAGCTCTCGTAGGCGCTGCAGTCGCCGGTCGCGTCGCCGCCGCCCCCGCCCCCGCCGCCGCCCAGGTCATCTCCGGCGCAACCCGACACGGCAAGCACGAGGGCGAGGCCGCCCGCGGCCACCGCCCCGCTGCGCTGAACGCTCTTCGTCCTCATTGCAGACGTCCTCTCTGACGTGAACTCTTGGTGGCGGCGGCACGGGAACGCGCCGCCGCACCTGCCATGAAACCGCTCCCACGCCCCGAGCGCAAGCGTCGACACCCAGCCGTGACCCTCCCGTCACGAATCGGACTCACGCGCGGCGCGATGTGCGGTTCGGCCGTTGCCCGCATCCGGATGACCTGATAAGTTTGAGACACAAACATTTCACCAGCGACGCTGAAAGGCAGGATCCCATGTCCGTCACCCCCACCAAGGCCGACCGGTTCTCGTTCGGTCTCTGGACCATCGGCTACAACGGCACCGACCCGTTCGGAGGCCCGACGCGGCCGGCGCTCGACGTCGTGCACGGCGTCGAGAAGCTCGCGGAGCTCGGCGCCTACGGCCTGACGTTCCACGACGACGACCTCTTCGCGTTCGGCTCGACCGATGCCGAGCGCCAGAAGCAGATCGATCGCCTCAAGGGCGCCATGGCCGACACCGGCATCATCGTGCCGATGGTCACCACCAATCTCTTCAGCGCGCCCGTGTTCAAGGACGGCGGCTTCACGTCGAACGACCGCGAGGTGCGCCGCTACGCGCTGCGCAAGGTCTTCCGCCAGCTCGACCTCGGGGCCGAGCTCGGTGCCAAGACGTTCGTGATGTGGGGCGGCCGCGAGGGCGCCGAGTACGACTCGGCGAAGGACGTCCAGGCGGCCCTCGAGCGCTACCGCGAGGCCGTCAACCTGCTCGCGGAGTACGTGACCGACAAGGGCTACGACATCCGGTTCGCGATCGAGCCGAAGCCGAACGAGCCCCGCGGCGACATCCTGCTGCCGACGCTCGGCCACGCGATCGCATTCACCGACTCCCTCGAGCGGCCCGAGCTGTTCGGCGTGAACCCCGAGGTCGGCCACGAGCAGATGGCAGGCCTGAACTTCTCGGCCGGCATCGCCCAGGCGCTCTACCACGGCAAGCTGTTCCACATCGACCTCAACGGCCAGCGAGGCATCAAGTACGACCAGGACCTCGTGTTCGGCCACGGCGACCTGTACAACGCGTTCTCGCTCGTCGACCTGCTCGAGCACGGCGCGCCGGCCGGCGGCCCCGCGTACGACGGCCCTCGGCACTTCGACTACAAGCCCAGCCGCACCGAGAGCGAAGAGGGCGTCTGGGACTCGGTCACGGCGAACATGCGCAATTACCTGCTCCTGAAGGAGCGCGCCGAGGCGTTCCGCGCCGACCCCGAGGTGCAGGAGGTGCTCGCCTCGGCCAAGGTCACGGAGCTGAGCGAGCCGACCCTGAACCCGGGCGAGACGTACGACGACTTCCTCGCCGACCGCTCGGCATACGAGGACTTCGACCCCGACGCCTACTTCGGCGGCAAGGGCTTCGGCTTCGTGCGACTGCAGCAGCTCGCGACGGAGCACCTGCTCGGCGCGCGCTGACACAGCACTGACACGCGGACGGGGGGGGGGGGG
>NZ_PNFA01000017.1 GCF_002970975.1 Microbacterium halophytorum | reverse complement strand
GGAAAACCACTCGAGCCGAGGATAATTTGGCATTTGACAAGTGCACGCTGTTGAGTTCTCAAGGATCGGACGCTCCCGGCCCTGCGACTCCCGCCGCAGCCCTCCGGGGCAACTTCCTCAGCTTATCCTATTCCGTTTGCATTTCGCAAATCCGAAATGTTCGGAACCGGAGAAGCTTTGTTTATCTTTCCGTCTCAGCTTATCCAGTCGAAACTGAATGAATTCTGAAACCGTGTCGGCCGCTCTTTCTTTCGGTTGAGCCGGCGAGACAACCTCACTAGCTTAACCCACTCTCGAAGCGCTCGCAAATCGCGATGCTCGGGAGAAGAGCGACCACCCGAGAGAAGACCGGAGCAGCCTGAGCTGCTCGTGACCTTCGTCGGGATCGTGTCGCCTGCTTGGGATGGGAACCTTCCGGCTCAACCTCACCGCTTGGCGGCGACAAGGGAATACATTACGCGGATCCCGCCGCCCCCACAAACCACGGCGCTCCCGGGCGTGTCGCCCTCGACCGCACCTCGGCGTCCGCGCGCCCCGCACGACAACAGCGCGGGGGCGCGGGGGCGCCGGCTCACCGCCCACGCCCCCGCGCTGTTCGTCACATCTCCTCGTGGTGCTCCGGGTCCGCGTCCCAGAGCCGCCCCCGCTCGAGCGACGAGAGCTGGTCCATGTCGTCCGGGTCGAGGTCGAAGCCGAACACATCGGCGTTCTCCCGCTGCCGCTCCGGGGACGCGGACTTCGGGATCGGCGTCGCTCCCAGCAGGGTGTGCCAGCGGAGCACCAGCTGCGTCGGCGTGACCCCGTACTTCTCGGCCAGGGCGACGACGCCCTCCTCCTCGAGGAGCTCGCTCCGCCGCGCGAGCGGGCTCCAGCTCTCGGTGCGGATGCCGTGCTCGTTGTGGAAGGCGCGCAGCTCGGCCTGCGGGAAGTAGGGGTGGAGCTCCACCTGGTTCACCGCCGGTGCCGTGCCCGTCTCCGCGATCAGCTCCTCGAGCATCCGGATCGTGAAGTTGGAGACGCCGACCGAGCGGACGATGCCGCGCTCCCGCAGCTCGAGGAGCCCCTTGTACGTCTCGACGTACTTTCCGACGCTCGGGTTCGGCCAATGGATGAGCAGCAGGTCGATGCGGTCGAGGCCGAGCACCCCGTTCGATTCGATGCCGCTCGCGATCGCCTCGTCGAAGCCGTGGTGACGCCCGGGGACCTTGGTCGTGACGATGATCTCGTCGCGATCGATGCCGCTGCGGCGCACGGCCTCGCCGACCTCGCGCTCGTTGCCGTAGTTCACGGCCGTGTCGAGCAGGCGGTAGCCGCTGCCGATGCCCGCTTCGATCGCCGCGATGCCCTCCTCGCCGTTCAGCTTGTAGGTGCCGAGGCCGAGCTCCGCGAACGCGGTGCCGTCATTGAGGGTGATCTCCGGGATCCGGATGGGTTCTGCCATGGGTGCATCCTTCCGTACGGGCTTCCCACGCTACCGTCGGCGCCGACGCCGGTGGGGCGGGTCGGCCGCCCGGCTGAGCGTTCCAGATGCACCCGCAAAGAAAATCACGGAAAAGTAACGCTGGGCCTTGGCGAGCGTTACCTCGCTGTTATAGAGTCTGAACCGGGAAGCCGTTTTGCTGTGGCGGCGACCTACATGTGATTGCAGGACACTCCTGGTGCAAGGGACGAGGGCCGGGTCGGATCAACATCCGACCCGGCCCTTCTTGCGTCCGTCACCGCGCCGGACGGGGGCACGGCAGGGCCCCTGAGATCACTTCGCACCGCTGTTTGCGCTGAACCGGAGCACAACGCGCACAAATCGGGCCAACACACGTGTCGAAATGCTCCGCGATTTGTGCCGCATCCGCCGGGCGCCGGATACTCATCCCGCGCGGCCGGGCCGCGCCGAACCCATGAAGAGCCACATACCCGCCCCCGCAGCCGCCCACGTCGTCGTCATCGGCCGAGGCAGGCTCGGCCGCGCGTTCGCGAGGGCGCTCCGTGCCGCGGGCCTCTGCGTCACCGGCCCGCTCGGCCGCGATGAGACCGCGCCCCGCGCCGATATCGGCCTGCTGTGCGTCACGGACTCCGAGATTCCGAGCGCGGCGGCCGCGATCGCCGACCGCGTGCGCCTCATCGGACACACCTCGGGCGCGACCCCCATCGATGACGTCGACTTCGGCCTGCACCCGGTGCAGACGTTCACGGGCGACGAGCATCCGGACGTCTTCGTCGATCTCGCCTGCGCTGTCGCGGCCCACCGCCCCGCCGGGAGGGACGCCGCGGCGCTGCTCGTCGGCGCCGTCGGCGGACGGGCGTTCGACATCGCCGACGAGGACCGCGCCGCCTACCACGCGGCGTGCTGCATCGCCTCGAACTTCCTCGTCACCCTCGAGGAGGCGGCTGCCGGTGCCGCCAGCGCCGCGGGCATCCCCACAGCGAGCGCTCGCGACATGCTCGCTCCGCTCATCCGGCGCACGATCGACAACTGGGTCGAACTCGGCGCCGGCGCGCTGACCGGGCCGATCACGCGCGGCGACGCCGCGACGGTCGCACGCCAGCGCGCCGCCCTCTCCGACGTGCCTGGCGCGCTGGAGCTGTTCGACGCGATGCACGCGAGCACCAGCCGGATGATCGAGGAGGAAGCATGAACGTGCTGAGGTCCGTCGCCGAGATCCGCGCCGCCGTGGCCGACGCGAAGGCCGCGGGCGAAGAGGTCGGGCTCGTTCCGACGATGGGGGCGCTGCACGAGGGGCATCTCTCGCTCATCCGCGCCGCGCGCGCCGAGAGCGGCCTGGTGATCGTGTCGCTGTTCGTGAACCCGACGCAGTTCGGTGCGCACGAGGACCTCGACGCGTACCCGCGCGACCAGGAGCGCGACGCGCGCCTGGCCCGCGAGGCGGGCGCCGACATCCTCTTCGCGCCTCCCGTCAGCGAGGTGTACCCCGACGGCTTCGCCACCACGATCCACGTCACCGGCGTCACCGACGTGCTGTGCGGCGCCGTGCGGGGGCCCGGCCACTTCGACGGCGTCGCCACGGTCGTGGCGAAGCTGTTCGGCATGGTGGCGCCCGACAGCGCGTACTTCGGGCAGAAGGACGCGCAGCAGGTGGTGGTCGTGCGGCGCCTCGTGCGCGATCTGAACATGCCGGTGCGGGTCGTCGCGTGCCCGATCGTGCGCGAGCCCGACGGCCTCGCCATGAGCTCGCGCAACGCCTACCTGGACGAAGCCTCGCGCCGGCGCGCCACCGCGCTCAATCGCGCCCTCGACACCGCCGATGCCCTCGTCCGCTCCGGCGAGCGCCGCGCTGCGCCCGTGATCGCGGCCGCGCGCGGCGTCCTCGCGGCCGCGGGCCTCGACCCCGAGTACATCGAGCTGCGCGACGCAGAAGACCTCAGCGCGCGCGAAGACGTCGGCGACCGCGCGCTGCTCGCCATCTCCGCCCGCGTCGGTGCGGCACGACTCATCGACAACCGCATCCTGGAAGGAGACCACCGATGCGACGCATCATGCTGAAGTCCAAGATCCACCGAGCCACGATCACCGGCAGCGACCTCAACTACGTCGGCTCGATCACGATCGACCCCGACCTGCTCGAGGCCGCCGACATCCTGCCCCACGAGCAGGTGCACGTCCTCGACGTCGACAACGGCGCCCGGTTCGAGACGTACGCGCTCGTGGGCGAACGCGGCACGGGCACGATGCAGGTCAACGGCGCCGCGGCCCGGCTCGTGCACTCAGGCGACACGATCATCGTCGTCTCGTACGCGGAGTACGACGAGCGCGACCTGGAGCAGTACGAGCCGCGCGTCGTGCACGTCGACCGCGGCAACGGGATCGTCACGGTCGACGCCGCCGTCGACCAGCTGCTCGGAGCGCGGCCATGAGCTCCCGGCCGTCCGGGGGCGAGCGCGTCGGCATCACGGATCTCGCCCGGATGAAGGCGAACGGTGAGCGCATCGTGATGGTGACCGCCTACGACTTCCCCAGTGCGGGTGCGGCCGATGCGGCCGGCGTCGACGTCGTCCTCGTCGGCGATTCGGGCGCGATGACCGTGCTCGGCTACGACAGCACCGTTCCCGTCACGGTCGACGAGATGCTCGTGCTGTGCAGGGCCGCCCGACGCGGCGCGCACCGGCCGCTGCTCGTCGCCGACCTGCCCTTCGGGTCGTACGAGGCCTCGGACGGCGACGCCGTCGCGACCTCGCAGCGCTTCGTGAAGGAGGCGGGCGCCGACGCCGTCAAGCTCGAAGGAGGCGGGGCATCGGCCGAGCGCGCGCGGGCCATCGTGCGCGCTGGCATCCCCGTGATGGGCCATGTCGGCCTCACTCCGCAGACCGCGGCCGCCGGCGGCGGCTTCCGCGCCCGCGGCCGGACCGCCGAGGAGGCTCTGACGGTGCTCGATGCCGCTCGCTCCCTCGAGGAAGCCGGGTGCTTCTCGATCGTGTTCGAGGCGATCCCGGCCGCCGCGGCCGCGCAGATCGCGCAGTGCATCCGCGTGCCCGTGATCGGCATCGGCGCGGGCAGCGACGTCGACGGCCAGGTGCTCGTCTTCCACGATCTGCTCGGCATCCACAACGGCGCACCGGCTCGCTTCGTCAAGCGGTACGACGCTCTTCGCGAGCGGATGATATCGGGGCTCGCGGAGTTCGCGGATGACGTCCGCTCATCGCGCTACCCCGCCGAGGAGCACACCTATCGCATGCCGTCCGAAGAGCGGGAGCGGCTCGCGAGGCTCCTCCCCGGGCGCTGAGCGCACCGGGACGCGACCATCGGCGCGCCGGCGATCGCCGGGTCAGACGCCGCCGCCACCGCCGCCACCGCCGCCGCCGCCACCCGTGCCGCCGCCCGTCGAGCCGCCCGACGAGCTCGAGGTGCTGGCGCCGACGCTCGGGCCGAGCGCGCCGACGCCCTTCGAGAAGCTGGCCGCGTGGAACGCGCCCGCACCGGCCCACCACGCCGGCGCTGAGTCCCCGTACATCGCCGCCAGCCTGTCCGACCACTTCTTCTCGAGCCCGAATGCGACGGCGAACGGCAGCAGCTCCTCGTAGAGGTGGAGGAGCTGGCGCGGGTCGCCCGGTTCGATGCGCCGCCGCGCAGCGCCATCCGGAGACTGCAGCACGCGGATGCGCTCCTCCTCCGTGACCCGGATGAACAGCTTCAGCCCCGCGAGGTGATCGCGCAGCTCCGCACCGGCTGGATTTAACGGCACCTTCGCCACGACGATGCATGCGGCGACGGCGCAGACGAGCGCGACGACGATCACGGTGACGGGCACCAGCGGCCTCACCAGCGCGTCGAGCGCGATCGCCTCCCCGACCACGGCGCCCACGCCCAGCACGATCGCCGTGGCGGCGACGGCGAGCGCCGCGCCCGCCGGGTAGCGCCGGCGGTATCTCTTCTTCTGCGCTTCTGTGGTCTGCTGGATGAGCTTCCCGGTCGCCTTCGCGAGCTTGCTGTCGTGCTTGCCGAACGCGTACGGCCCGCCGCGCAGGTCGTGTCCGAACATCGCCCGGAGCAGCTGCCTGCCGTTGCCGTCGGCGCGCGCCGCGTCGGCGAGCTCGGCCGCCAGCTCCGTCCTGCCCTTCTTCCCCTCGGCCTCGACGATCCGGACGGAGCCGAGCACCGCCTGTTCGAGGACCTCGGCCGGCACCGCCGAGGTCGCGCCCCTGCCGACGAAGACGGCCGCCTGGAGCGCGTCGATGCCGTCGGGCGGGTCGTACTCCGCGATGACGGTGGGGCGCCCCGGCGAGTCGCGCAGGCGGCGCCCGCGCAGCACGAGGCCCGCGACGAGCGCGCCGACGGCGCCGATCGCCGCAATCAGGCCGATCCATGCGGGCACGGATGCCGCGAACTCGTTGTCGTACGGTTCGAAGGTGCCGGGGCGGAAGCCGATCGCCACGGTGGCGCTCTCGCGAGGGGCGGCCGAGACGGGCTCCGTGTCGAACCGCACCCCGCCGTCGGTCGCCGCGGCGCGCGAAACGGCGCACTCGTCGCCCGCCGTGCCGATGTAGCATCGCGCGTCGCCCGTGAGGTCGCCCGCGATGTCGCCGTCGACCACCACGGTCGCGCTCACCTCGCCGAACGGCTGCGCCCACTGCTCGCCGTTGATGTCCCAGTAGAACTCGTCGAGGCCGTTGTCCATCGGCTGCGCGACGTTCTCGATCTCGTACCGGATGACGTACGTCTGCCGCCCCTCGGCGTACTCGCCCTCGGGAACGGCCGAGGTGATCGAGAGGTAGCCGTCCTCCGTGTCCTCCTCGTACGCGCGCTCCGCGCCGTTCTCGTCGGTCACGGAGAGGACATCGGGCCGGGTCGGCGCCCCGAACGATGCCTCGGGGATCTGCCTGTTCAGGCCCCGGTTCTGCCGCGCTGGGAAGTCGGCGACCAGCGTCTCCGTCACGACCGCGCGGCCGACGCCGTCTGCGTCGCGGGCCAGCTCGAAGACCGTGTGCATGCTGTCGAACGCGAAATCGTCGACGTCGGCGGCCCTCGGGCCTGATGCCTCGACGGCAGCGCCGGTCAGCGCGGGGGCGAGCAGCGCCGCGAGCGCGATCCCGGCGCCGGCGCGCCGCACGCGGCCCAGTGTGCGCGACCGCACGCTCCGCCCGCGGCCGACGTGATCCATCCGGTCGTTCCACCTGGCCATCGGCACAGGATATCGGGGGCGGCGGACCCGCCGCCTCCGCCGCACGGGGGAGGCCCGTCCGGAGAGCCGGCGCCGGTTCGCGCGGCGATTCTTATACGCTTGCATACGTGACCGACCGCAGAGCCGCCGTCCAGGCGTGGGAGAGCCTGTTCCGTGCGCAGCACGAGATCTTCGAATCGATCGAGGGCGACTTCCGCGGCACCGAGCTCGCACAGGCCGAGTACGACGTGCTGCTGACGGTCACGCGCGCTCCCGACATGACCGCCCGCCTGCGCGAGATCACGACCTACATGCTGATCAGCCAGCCGAGCGTTTCGCGGCTGATCGACCGGATGGTCGCGAAGGGGCTCGTCACCAAGCGCCCCGACCCCGAGGACGGCCGCGGCTCGCTCGTCACGGCGACGCCGAGAGGCGCCCGCACGTTCCGCGCCGTCGCGACACAGCACGGGCGCCACATCGCCCAGCGAATGAGCGTGCTCACCGACGACGAGCTGCGGACGCTGCACGAACTGACCGCCAAGCTCCGCGGCCTCCCGCAGTAGCGCATGCCGCTTGGTTCCGGCCTACTGCGCTGGTCACTGGGCACCTGCTCGCTAGGGCCCGAACAAAGGGACACGCCCTGCGCCGCCGTGCGGCCGCCCGCGGTTCACACGCCGCGCGGGCGGGGCGTACGCTGAGCAGATGACGATCGGCACAGGTCTTCGCGCGCAACGACGAAGCCCCGGCGTTTCCACCGGGGCTTCGTCCTCTGTGCGCCTTGCTGGAGGACGTTCGAATCTCGTCCCGCGCGCTGAGATCGTTGATTTCTCGGGCGAGGAAGGGCATCGAGACCAGTAGCGCGTCGGCGTCGGAGCCCTCGATCACGGACCATCGAGGGCCTGTCGTGCGGTCAGTTGGAAAGCCTCGAAACACGGTCACGTCTGAAGCCGTCGGCCTGATGCGCGAGCTCTACGAGTCGGGGCTCCCGTTGAAGAAGGTGTGCGAGCAGGTCGGCGCGAGCCGCGCTACCGTGACACGCCACCTGCGGAAGGCCGGGGTGCAGCTGCGCAATCAAGGCCTCGATGACGCGGAACTCAAGATCGCGACAGACCGCTACCGTGGGGGCGAGACTCTGGCGCAGATCGGTAAGGCTCTGTCTGTCTCCCCCACGACTGTAGGCACCTACCTCCGCAATTCCGGGACGGAGTTGCGTCCGTCTCGAGCGGTCGCGGGCGTGCCGCATTCTCGCGCCTCTTGACCCCCGCTTCACCTGCTCGTGGTCACGGGCGTCCTGATGCGTGGATCGCACACATGCACCCTGTGATCGGTGCCCACGCAAGAGCTCAATCGCGTACGCGTTCACTGCTGAATCGCGGGTGCGTGTTTCAGATTCGCCTCAAGCTTCGTGCCGTGCTTCAGAGTGAATCCTTCCTTCGCTCCGGTGTGCGTAATCCCCGCCAAGCGTGCGAGCACAGCCCGATGGTCACCGTCGACGTCAAAGCGCACCACTCCACTCCCTCCGAGAGCGAGCCGCCGGCACTCCCCGCCCATCGCGTGCAGGAGCGCCCTCAGTTCGGTGGTTGACAGCCCTTCGCTCTGGGTAGCCGCGAGTTGAATGATTGTGCGGCGGTCAGCGCCGGACTCGCGCAGCGCGTCAATCCGCGGGAAGTCAAGTTGCGTACCTTGCCGGGCGAGCGCATTGGCGGTAGCAGTCCCGTCTGTTGCGGTTGCTCCTGTGAGCAGCTCCACGAGCTTCACTGCCAACGCGTCACGGGTCTCCACCGATAACTTGCTGCTGGTCAACATCGCAGCGAGGTGACGGGGCGGCATGATGGTCGCGTCTGCGAACGCGGCGAAGCTCTGGGATGCCTGGATGGCGCTCTCAAGGTTGCGCCAGTCCGAGAGCAGGTCGGCAGAGAACGTGTCTGGGGCGTCGGCCAGTAGCCCCTCTCTGAGGAGGAGCCCGACAAGTTCGCCATCGCGCGCTCCAACGTGCGTGACCGGGAGGACGCCAGGCTCGAGCGATTTCACGAGCGCGACGCGCGTCGAGGGGTCAGGAAGCGAGTCTCTCGAGGCAAGGACCGTGGCGGCCAGCGCTGACTTTGCTGCTTGAGTGATCTCTGCGGTGGTCGTGATCTGAGCGCGCTCGGCAAGGAACTCGCCGAGCGCGGCGTCGAGTTCGTGCTCGTTCACGTAGCGATCGACGTTCTCGAAAGTCTCGTCTGTTCGCCTGAACTTGACAAGCGCCGACCACGCTGACGGGTCAACGCTCTCGAGATCCGGAACGGTGCATGCATCCGCCGTGGCAGAGACGAACTCGTCGAACCAGTCGCTTCCCGACGACGTGGCGATGTCGTTGAGGACAGCGGTGAACTGGGACGGATCCTTGATCGGCGTCGCTGGCGGGTCGAGCTTCCCGAGAGCGTCGAGGTAGTCGGGAAGACGCTTGATCACGTGCTCGTAGACCTGCGGGCCTTCTGCCCGTGAGCGCAAGGCATCGAGCGGAACTTCTTCGGCTCCACCGATCGCCTGCAGGTTGGGTGCAGTTACCGGATAGATACTCAGAGCCGTCGCTGCGGTGATGGCAGTGTCGTTGAGCGGGGTGAGATCAGCGATCGTTGCGCCGGCCTGTTCGAAGACAGTCATCACGATTGCTGCGCGGTCCGGGTTCCGTGGAGCGATAGCGGTGGGAAGCTGCGGGTAGTTGGCAGCAAGGAACCGTCCGACTTCGGGGTCGAGATCGTCGCGCTCGTCCGAGCGGACGGCGTTTAGGACAGCGTCCACCAGCTGGTAACGGGAAGCCGGGGCGAGCGCTACTTCCGAGATGGTGAAGCGGAGTGCGTCCTGCCAGTTGGGCGCCATCATCGAGGTGAGTGCGGCGGCCTGGTCATTAGTGGCCCGTTGCAGGAATCGGCTCAGGAAGCTCCGTTCTACCTCACCCCACCTTGCGGCCAGATGGTCCGCGACCCGCTGCGCCGCCCGAGGACGGTGCAGGAGGAGGTAGGCGACGATGTCGAGGTTGTAGATGCTCAGATCGTCGAACAGGTCTGCATCGTCTTCATCGGCTTGCTGTTCTGCGAGGACTTGAGCAACATCCTGTTCGTTCAGCTCGTACTCGACGATGGGTGTGCCTGGTTCGATGGCCCTGGAGATGAACTCGGTGGCGTTGAGTCCGACGACCTTGCCGTAGAACGTCGATGCGTACCTAGCGAAGTGCCGCGGAAGATAACCATGCGCGATCAGGCCGGCTGCAAGTTCACTCGGCGCGTGCTCCTGGACAAGATCGGTAAAGTTGGGACGCGTGGAGGCAACGGCCTTCGGAGCTGCTGGAGCTTCACCTGCTGGATGACCCTCTACGCGACTCGAGGTTTCTCTACCTGCCGCCTTGACAGTGAGGTCGGGCCGCGAGTGCACTTCGGCCCAAGTGTGGTGTCTCAGGAATCTGATCTCCGCTTCGGTGGATGCGATCTGGTCGTTGAGCTCATCCACGTCAGCTGTTCGCCAGGACGCGGGGTCAATCGGCATGTCCAGAAGCTGCGCGAGCAGATGCCGACCTACCGTCACTATCTTCGTCTGGCGCTGACTGTATCGATCCGGCTTGGTGAAGAAGGTCAGGGTGAGTAGCTGCCCGTCGGCGATCTGTTGCCAGCCCATCAGGTTCGCCAGGTTGTCGTCTGACAGAGGACCGCTGAATTGGACCCGCTCGGGAGTGATTCCTTGCGCGAGTTCGAAGAGTTCTGAACGTCGCGCGTCCAGCGCAGCTGCTGCCCTCCCCAGGCGCAGGTCGAGAGCGACTCCGGTCTCCAGCTGGGTTCGCAATCGGGTGAGCTCCGCGGTGAGGGTTTCCAGGTTCTCTTCGACGAGAGTGAGCCATCGTCTGTTGAGGTCGTCCAGTGGGCTGGTCTTGAGTCGGATCTTCTCGTAAGCATCGGGGCTCGTTGCGCGTAGGAGCACCAGAGAGAGGATGATGTCGTGATTGATGTCGGGCATCGGTGCCCGGGCAGAGGTCATCAGTCGGTCCAAGTGAACTTCGAACTCGTTGCGGATCGACAGGAGCGTCCGCATGTCCGCCACGTGCCGTGCAGCCAGCCGAATAAGTGACGGTGAGATCCCAGGAGCGCCCTCATTGTGCGCGAGGTGCGGCTGCATAATCTCCATCAGGAGATCGCGAGCGTTGTCAGCAGTGACGAACGGGACTATGGGGATGATCACGTCGAAGTACTTGGTCCGGTTCGCCTTGTCGATCTCGAGGACGGGAGTCGTATCGGCGGCGGCCGTGTCGCTCGGCTCTCCCTTGCTCGTTGTCTTCTCTGCTCCGATGCGGCCAAGGACGCTGTCTCGGATTGCGTAGATGAAGATGACTCGTCGGCGGACCTGACGTGAACTGTTGAGGAGCGTGTTGAGTGCGCGCAGCGTGTCGAAGACCACGGCGTCATCGAATCGGTCGACGTCCTCGATGAGCACGATGCCGGCCTTACTGACCTGGAAGAAGTACATGATCTCGTCGAGATACTGGTCGAAGTAACTCGACGAGGTCGGCGCCAGGCTGACAGTGACTGCGCCGGCTTTCAGACCTGCCTGGAGTGCGTACTTGCCCGCGAGCACCCACCACGCGCCAGTCGCGCCGAGCGCTGCCACAGCGGCCGCGGCAGCCCAGAACCAGGGCCCGGACCAGCCGACCCCTTCAATGCGCTGCGTGATGTCCGGTTGCCATCCTGCGAGAAGAGCTACCACCCATACGGCTCCGACGGCAGCCGCGGCAGTGAATGCTACGAATAGCCCCGTCCCTCGGCTGGGCGACGAGGCGCGGGGGAATCGAGATCGGGGTGTTCTGCCCGGCGGCAGGCGGTATAGGAGCTGCTTGACGAGCTCCTTCTGAATCTGATTGCTCTTCTCGCGCTCGGCTGGGTTCTGTATCTGAGCAGGAGGAATCAGGTCGGGATCAAGTGTCGAGAGCGAAAGCTCCACAATGCGCCGACGTCGCCACCAGGTGCGTCCGAGCGCGCGGAGAACGCTGGATTTGCCCGATCCATACGATCCAGTCAGAGCGACGCTGCGAGTGTCTGGGTGGCGCAGTGCTCGTTCAAGGAGATCCAAGTAGACCTGGTGGTATTCACGTTGGAAGTCGGGCGCGAGAGCTTTGAGTGGGATGGTGTTACCCGGCCGTGCGGGTCGGCGAGAGCGGATCTGTTGCCGCTCGGCGCGTCGGGCAGTAAGGGCGGCCCACCTACGCCTTAACCAGGCGCCGGGGGCCGTGGCTCCAGCCGCGGCCTCTTTGCCGTCGCCATCCACCGTTACCGCTGACCGCTCCTCAGGCATGTCGACCTCCTGACGATCCTCATGAATCACCAGTGTGATTGCCTGTGATCGCGTACCACGCGAGTTCGTGGTCGGGCTCGTCGGCGAAGTAGGCGTAACTGCCTTCGGCGAGATCCTTCAAGCGCTTCCTGGCAGCGGGATGGTTGCGTGAGCCGAACGCGGTGAGGAACCGGCACTGCTTGGGGTCAATGCCTTGCAGGAGCGCCCATTCCTGGAAGTCGCGCTTGCGTGCCTCATTGATCTCGCCGTCGGTGTTGACCGCTTCGATGAACCAGAAGTCGACCGTTTTGTCTCCGACGTCGGCAATCAGCGCGTCGGGAAGAAGGCTGGAGACGTTGATGGTGACGCCGAGGTACGAGAGGAGTTGGGCGTCTGCCGTGAAGAGCTTGTCGCCCGGTTCGCTGACGGAGACCACGTAGGGGTTGCGCAGCCGCGCCGGTGCCCAGTTCTCGATCACGCCCTTGAGGATTAGGGAGGCACGCCCAGCTTCGAGGGTGCGGGTGCCTGCATTGTTCGGGAGCGTGACCGTGACGGCGTGACTCGCTTGCTCTCCTTCGATCGCGAACCGTACCCGGAGCTTCGCGGCCGGCGACAGGTGTGCCTCGCGCCATTCAGCGGCGGCGACTTCCACCTCTGCATCGCTCAGTCCGGGCGCGAAGAGATCCGCGAAGTGTGGCTCCATCACCCAGCGTCCTGCGCCTGACGTCTTGGGAAGGTCAAGCCGTTCACGGAGCGCACCGTGCTCTCGCCACTTCCGGAATGTCTCGTCTCGCAGGGTCTCGCGAGAATTATCGGCGTATCCAGGAGTATCCGGAACGCCCCAGGATTGCAGGAGGCCAGCGAGGGCCTTCGCTCCCTTCGCTGCTTCACCGCGCCAGGCGAGCCGGTCCTCGTCGCTGGCCTGTTCGCGCATGGTCTCGGACATCCAGGTCACCATTGACGGGCGCGCCCAGAACAAGTTGTAGGGATCATCGGCAACGGCGTCTACGTAGATCAGCGCCGCAACAGCAGCGCCGGCGAGCGGGCTGGACATCACGGCGTCGAATGCGGTGCGTGGAAAGACAACGAGGAGACGCTTGGTGGCCTCTTCGGCCGTGATGATGGGTCTCATGTCCCCGGCTGCTCCGGAAGGCCGTACATTTGTGCGACAGAGCGCTCAAGCTCGCCGTCAGGCAGGCTCTCCCAACTCTTCAGCGTCTGGGCGTCGGGCAGCGTGATCGATTCGAGCTCGTACGCCGACAACGCGACTGACCCGGAGATGCATCGGACCAGCTTGTCGAGGGCGTCTGTCGAGAGGATTCGAGTCAGCAGACGTCTACTGAGGAGTTGCTCATTTCCGACCGGCTTGATGATGTTGACGTGGTTCTCGACGACGACACCCTCAGAGGAGCGAGCCAAGTCGTCCTCGGTGAGCTCGGCCACTACCAGTCGCCTCTGCTGCTCAGGTGCCGTGGTGCGTTGCACGAGCACGACAGGCGCGGTCGTGAGCATGACGTTGCGGTCGCGATCTGAGTGCAGCGCCAGGTATCGGGTCGAGGCTCGACGGACGTCGCGGTGTACAGCCCCGCCGTCGATATCGGCGGCCCAGATGATCTGGTGGCGTCCGTTCGCAGGTCGCGAGAAGAGGTCGTCCTTTCGCCGATTCCACACCAGCGGCCCCGTACTGACCTTCCACCCTGCACTCGACAGAGTATTGGGCAGCTTCGCAGCGGCGGCGGCCACAGGAGCCAGGTCTGAGCGACGAGGGAGTATCCACGGGTTGCCGCCCGTCGGCGAGGCGATGGTCGCGACATCTTCCACAGCCGAACCGATCGCACGCACATCCACTTTGCGCACACGACGGCGAGTGAGTGTCGCCAGACAGGTCTCCTGCAGCACGGATGTGAAGACTCCGGACCGGTCGGCGACGAACGCCACGCTCTCCAGCCGTAGCTGGGACGTCAGGTGTGCGCGGAGAGGCTCGAAGTAGCGTCCTGCCGTAAACGATGTCGGAACGAGAGCGGAAAGGACGCCGCTGGAGTCCAGCGCCTCGGCTCCAGCAGCCATGAACATCCCGTAGAGGTTGGCGTGCCCGTACAGCGACTTCGCGAATCGCGCGCGGTCGGCGTCGCTCAGACGCACGCGCCCATAGGGCGGGTTCATCAAGACCGCTCGGGCGGGTGCGCGATCCGGCGCCAATCCGTCGCCGATGTGCGCCAGTGCGGGCAATGGTCGCCGGTGACTCTCCGGGATACGGGCGAGGGTCGGAAGCATCTCCGCCGCGAGAACGACATTCGCCACCCACACCGCAGCCGGATCAGAGTCGATGCCTTCGATCAACGAGGGGAGCCTGTTTAGGACCAGACGCGGATCGATCGCGGTGCTCGCCGCGAGGTGCTCTCGCAGTGCCGGCAGCAGCAGCGCGCCCGCGCCACAGGCAGGGTCCCGCACGAGACCCGGCAACGGCACCACAGGGTGCTTCATCCCCAGTGCTGCTTTGGTCATCGACCAGAGCTCTCGTGCCAGCTCGTGCGGCGTGTAGTGGCGTCCGTGTCGCGCGCGCGTCTCGGATGCAAGCGACTCCACATACGCGGCGCCAACCTGCTCTGCGCTGAGAAGCGCCCAGTCCGGCTCAAGGGGCGGTGCCTCACCCAACACGAGCGGAGGTGTGACATCGACGGCGAAGTGCACGTCTGTCCACTCCCCTGCGAGACCTGCCCGCGTTGCTCGAGCCGACCACCACGCGGGGATCGCCGCCAGCACGGCAGCGGCGACCGGAGTCAGTTCAGCCGCCGGATCCGCCGATCCAACCAGCCCACGCGACCCGCGGGGCCCCAAGGGTCGCGCGAGGAACTCGGTGATGGCGGCGGGGAGACTCACGCTTCCAGCGTATCCGGGGCCTCTGACGTTAGCCCGACGGCTCACCGAGTGAGTACCCTCGGTGTCGCGCTGGCGGCGCACGGCATCTGCGTCTGGGTCGTCTGGAAGCCTCCGCGTATGACCCTTGCTATCCAGACCAGCGAAGACAACGAGTTCCGTTTCGAGCCGCTCACAGCAATTTCCTACTCTCGTGTCTCGACCGAGCGGCAGGTGGGCCGCGGAACCTCGGGTGAGGGGCTTTCGTTGGCGGCGCAGCGCGCCGCCAATAAGCGTCATGCGCTCTCCATGAGCGCGGTGGTGGCCGCCGAGTTCGTCGAGCGAGGCGCCTCCGCGCGCACTACCGATCGGCCCGAGCTGCGCCGACTGCTCGAGTACGTCACGTCGCACAAGGTGGACATCGTGATCGTGCACAAGCTCGATCGCCTCGCTCGCAACAGAGCGGACGACGTGCAGATCGTCCGCGCACTGGAAGAGGCAGGCGTCCGCCTCGTGTCCACCACCGAGAACATCGACGAGACCGCGAGCGGGCGTCTCGTGCACGGCATCATGGCATCGATCGCAGAGTTCTACTCCCAGAACCTGTCCACCGAGGTGAAGAAGGGCCTTCGCCAGAAAGCCGAGGAAGGCGGGACCGGCGGGCGCGCACCGCTCGGCTACCTCAATGTGCGCCGGGCAAGCGAAGGACGTCGCGCCTCGGCCGGAGAGGTAGACCTCGATCCCGAGCGCGCAGCTCACGTCGCGTGGATGTTCGACGCCTACGCGGCCGGGACCTGGAGCATCTCCCAGATCGTGGACGAGCTGACATCACGCGGCCTCACCACCCGCACACTGAGGGAAGAGCCCGGAAAGCCGATCGGGCCGAGCACGGTGCACCGCATGCTGAAGAACCCGTACTACAAGGGCGTCGTCACGATGAACGGGGTCGAGCATCCCGGCTTGCACCCGGCCATCGTGTCCGCGGAACGCTGGGAGCGGGTCCAGGAGATGCTCGCATCGCGGCGTTGCGGCGAACGCTCCCGCGTTCACACCCACTTCTTGTAGAGCACTCTCTACTGCTGCTCGTGCGAGCGTCGGCTGATCATGCAGCACGTGACCTCACGCGCAGGAAAGCGGTACGCCTACTTCGTGTGCTCGGGCCGGCAGGCCCGAGCGATCAACTGTCGCCAACCCGCGATCCCGGTTGCCGAAGCCGAGCAGCGCGTCGAGCACCTCTACGCGCACCTGAGCATCACGCCGCATGAACGAGAACGCTTGGAGCGACGCGAAGCCGAGCGGCAACGAGCGGCACTCACGGTCCGGGCGGCGCAGGTTCGTGAGATCGAGCAGCATCTCGACGAGCTGGGCGAGCGCCAACTCAGGCTTCTCGATGCCTACTACGCCGGCGCGATTCCTCGAACGCTCTTCCTCGACCAGCAACGCGAGCTCACCAAGCGTAGAACGCATGCCGAGGTCGTACGCGATCGGCTCACCGCGAGCAGTGAGGATACGCACCGCGAACTCGCCCGGCGGCTCGACGCCGTCGAAGGCTGCGACCGGCGATACGCCAACAGCGACACCATCCAGAAGCGGCACCTCAATCGGATGCTCTTCCAGAAGATCCGCATCGGACGAGACCCGAGCCAGACCAGGGGCATCCTTGTCGAAGAGTTCAGTCATCTACTGGATCAACGAGCGTTGACCCGAACGTGCGATGTTCGAACCTCAGGAAAACCCCTGGTCAGACCCACTTCAGGATTTGCAGTTGCAGATACTATGTGCGCCTGGAGGGACTCGAACCCCCAACCTTCTGATCCGTAGTCAGATGCTCTATCCATTGAGCTACAGGCGCAGTTTCCGCTGCCGAAGCAACCTGACGATAGTACCCCAGCATCCGGCGTCGTGCGAAATCGAGGCGCCCCGACGGCGCATCCCGGGCGTGGCGGCCTATTCGCCCCGCCGTTCCTCGGCGCCGGACTCCGCGGCGTCGGCCGCCGGCTCGCCGCGCCTGGCGCGCGCCTGCGACTCGAGCGCCTGCAGGTCGACCATCATGAGCGCCTGCATGCGCGCCTCGCGCATCTGCTGGTAATCGGGGTCCTGATCCGGGCGCATCGCCTCGATCCTGAGGCGGGTGTCGATGTTCGACTCCACGTCGTGCCAGGCCGCGTCGCGCGCCTGCTCGATGATGGTGCGCAGCCGGTCGTCGTCGCCGAGCAGTTCGCGCAGGCGCTTCGCGACGCCCGTCGACTGCTTCGCGCGGCGACGCAGGTTCCGCACGTCCTTGTCGCGGTAGTCGTGCGTGCCGTGCGACTGGGAATGGCGGCCCCACGCGCGCTTGCGCAGCCTGCGCAGGGCCTCGGCGGCGTCCTCCGACTCCACGGCGAGCCGCTCGACGGCCTCGCGAGCCTGCGGCAGGAGCATGTCGGGGTCGAAGTTCTCACCCGCCGCGATCGTGGTGACCAGGATGCGGTTCTTGATCTCCAGGCGCGCGGCCGAGACGGCGATCTGCTCGCCCTCCGAAATCGCGTCGGCGTTGCGTCCCACCGGTCCTCCTCGTCTCCTACGACATTAGCCGAGCGGGGCCGCGACGGGGAAAGCGCCGCTTCCGCGGCGGCCCGACGCCGCATGGCCGGCCCCGCCGCGCGGCGCTTCGGCGCGCGGCGGGGCCGACCTCGGCGGGCCCGCCGAGGCTCAGACGGGCAGCGGAACGGGGGCCTCCTCGTGCGCGACGGCCTCCCGCTCGGGCAGGTGGACCGGGTGCGCGCCCGCCATCTTCTCGACGACGCGGACGACCTGGTTCGAGTAGCCGAACTCGTTGTCGTACCAGACGTAGAGCACGGCGTTCTCGTCGCCGTCGGCCAGCGTCGCGAGCCCGTCGACGATGCCCGCGCGGTTGCTTCCCACGAAGTCGGTCGAGACGACCTCGGGTGATTCGACGTAGTCGATCTGCTGGCGGAGCGTCGACGTCAGGCTGAGTCGGCGCAGGTACGCGTTCAGCTCGGCCTTGTCCGTCGCCTTCCCGAGGCGCAGGTTGAGGATCGCGAGAGAGACGTCGGGGGTCGGGACCCGGATGGCCGAACCGGTGAGCCTGCCCGCCAGCTGCGGCAGGGCTTTCGCAACGGCCTTAGCCGCGCCCGTTTCAGTGATCACCATGTTCAGGGCCGCCGAGCGCCCGCGGCGGTCGCCCGCATGGAAGTTGTCGATGAGGTTCTGGTCGTTCGTGAACGAGTGCACCGTCTCGACGTGCCCGCCGACGACGCCGTAGCGATCGTCGAGGGCCGCGAGGACGGGCGTGATCGCATTCGTCGTGCACGACGCGGCCGACAGGATGCGGTCATCCGGGTGGATCTGGTCGCAGTTGATACCGCAGACGATATTCTTGATGCCGCCCTTGCCGGGCGCGGTGAGCAGCACGCGGGCGACGCCCTTCGAGCGCAGGTGCCGGCCGAGCCCCTCCTCGTCGCGCCACTTGCCCGTGTTGTCGATCACGACGGCGTCGTCGATGCCGTAGGCGGTGTAGTCGATCGACGCGGGGTCGTCGGAGCGGATGACCCGGATGAGCGTGCCGTTGGCGAGGATCGTGTCGTTCTCCTCATCGACCTCGATCGAGCCGTCGAAGGCCCCGTGCACCGAATCGCGGCGCAGCAGGCTGGCGCGCTTGCGCAGGTCGTTCGCGCCGCCGCCGCGCACGACGATGGCGCGGAGGCGCAGGCCGGAGCCGCGGCCGGCGTGAGCGATCAGGATGCGGGCCACGAGGCGGCCGATGCGCCCGAACCCGTAGAGCACGACGTCGGTCGTGGTGGGCGGCTCCGCTCCGACGACCTCGGCGAGCTCGGCCCGCAGGTAGTCGGCCAGCGCATCCGGTGCGTACTCGCCGCCCTGTGCGTCGTAGCGCTCGACCAGCAGGGCGACGTCGACGGATGCCGCACCGAGGCCGAGCGATTCGAGGGACTCGAGCACCGCGAGCGTCTTGGCGGGGTTCAGCACCCGGTCGCCCGCGAGCCGGGCGAAGCGGTGCGCCTTCAGGATCTCGATCGGCGAGCGCCCGACGAGGCGGCGCCCATGGATCGAGACGACGGTGCCGCTGCCCCGATACAGGCGGCCGATCACCGGGATCATCCGTTCCGCGAGCTCCTCGCGCTCGCACCAGGCGACCAGCTTCTCGTCGTATGCGTTCATGGCGCTCCTTCGCTTCGCGGGCCCAAGCGGTGCGGGCCGTGATTCTTTACCAGAATACGGAGCAGACCCACCCACTTTCCCACCGCTGAGCCCGCAAGATCCGCGATTCTTTCCGCCGCGTCAGGAGCGGCGACTCCCCGGGTTCGCGCGTCGCCCCGCGCCCTGTCGGCGATCCGCAAGCCCGAGCACATAGGGTGGTATTCGAGAATGTGCCCGCGTACTGCGGGGGTGATATCAGGGGGTCTTGTCCATGCAGATCGTGCCCACGTGGCCCGTCATCTCGGCTCGCATCGACGAGTCCGGTGCCGGTCTGGTGACGCTCAACGACACCGAGCACGCGATTCAGGCCGCGACCGCGGAGGACGCCCGGCGCGAGGTCGTGCGCTTCTGCGCCGACAACGCCCAGAAGCTGCAGCGCCCCGTCCGCGTCACGGTCCAGGAGCCGGATGCGACGTGGCCGCTGATCGTGCATCCGGACGGGCGCGTCGATGCGGACGAGGACGACACCGCGCCCGCCGGCGCATCAGGTTTGGAGGCCGAGATGGCACCGGAGCGCGACAGCGTGATCGATGAGGTCCCGGGCGTCGTCCCGGCCGACGCGGCCGGCGCCCCCGCCGGACCGCGCCGAAGCAGCCACGTCGCCGTGGGAGAGGCGGCGCCGGGCGACGACGCGGACCCGCAGGCCGCCGCGGCCGAGCCGACGCCGCTCCCGATGGGTCAGGCCGCGCCGCCGGAGCCCGGCCTCCCGGGCGCGCGCCCGATCTCGCCGAACGGCCGCGCGTCGTTCATCACGACGGAGGCGAGCGAAGACCCGGCGACGCGCGGCTGGCGCGGATTCCTCGTGCGCGCCGGCATGAAGGTCGGCCCCGGTGCCGACGAGCGCAGCGAGCGCGAGGAGCGCGCCACGGTCGCCCAGCAGTGGACCGGCCCGCGCACGATCGCCGTCGTCAACGGCAAGGGCGGCGCGAACAAGACGCCCACGACCATCCTGACGGCCGCGATGTTCGCCCAGCACGGCGGTGCCGGCGTCCTGGCGTGGGACAACAACCAGACGCGAGGCACGCTCGGATGGCGCACCGAGCAGGGCCCGCACGACGCGACGCTGCACGACCTGCTGCCCGAGACCGAGCGGCTGCTCGCGTCGAACGCGCAGTCGGCCGAGCTGGCGAAGTTCGTGCACCACCAGTCCCGCGACCACTACGACGTGCTCCGCTCGCAGCCCATGGCGCTGCGCAGCCAGCAGCGCGTCTCGAGCACCGACGTCGACAAGGTGCACGCCGTCGCCGCGAAGTACTACCGCCTCATCGTGATGGACTCGGGCAACGACGAGTCCGACCCGATGTGGCTCCGGATGATCGACCACACCGACCAGCTCATCGTCGCGACCTCGTCGCGCGCCGAGCACGCCGAGGCCGGCGCGCTGCTGCTGGAGGCCCTCGCCGACCGCGACGAGCGCTCCGCCAACCTGGCGCGCAACGCCGTTGCGATCGTGAGCCAGTCGGACGAGAAGACGACGCCCGCAGAGATCCGTCGCATCGAGCAGGGCTACCGCGACATGGTGCGCGACGTCGCACGCATCCCGTACGACCCGGCGATGGGCGCGTCGCAGCTGCACCTGCGCGCGCTGAACCCCGCGACGCAGCGCGCGTGGCTCGCGGCGACGGCCATGGTCGCGAGCGGGCTCACCGCGCGCCCGGAAGACCAGCACTAGGCGGCACCCGAGAGCCCCATCCGCGCGGCGCGGCTCGCGTCGCCGGAGACTTCCCGGGCACGACCCGACCCCGACCCGACGAGGACCCAGCGCATGAGCACCCCCGCCCGCGTCTGCTTCGAGCTGACGATCGACCCGGCGCGCATCGATGAGTACGTCGAGCGCCATTCGCCCGTCTGGCCCGAGATGCTCGCCGAGATCGCGGCATCCGGTCGCCGCAACTACTCGCTGTTCCTCGCGGAGGGCGGGCGCCTCATCGGCTACTACGAGACCGACGACGACGAGGCCGCGCAGGCGTACCTCGCCGCGTCGCCGATCGCGGCGAAGTGGGAGGCATCGATGCAGGAGTTCTTCGTCGGCCTCGAGGGCCGCCCCGACCAGGCCGCGACCCCGCTGACCGAGGTGTTCAACCTGGCCGACCAGCTCGCCGAAGCGCCCGAGGCGTAGTCGCCGCCCCGCAGGCGCACCCGCGGTGCGTCCGGCGTTCCGATTTGTGCCGTTGTCGAGGTCTGACCGCTCGGACCTCGACAACGGCACAAATCCGCGCGGGTCGCGCCGCCGACGCCGTGCGGGGGCGCGGCGCGCTGCTCAGCGGCGCAGAACGTCGGCGACGCTCTCGCGCAGCACCGGCAGCAGGTCCGTCTCGAACCACGGGTTCTTCGCCTGCCACCGGAAGTTCAGCGGCGACGGGTGCACGAGTGGGAATTCGGCCGGCAGGTAGTCGCGGAATGCGCGCACGGTCTCGGTGAGGTTCCGCTGCGCGCGGCCCGCGAGGTAATGCTCCTGCGCGTAGCGCCCGATCAGGATCGTGAGCCGGATGTCGGGCATCAGCGCAAGCAGCGGCGGATGCCAGCGCGCTGCGAAGCCCTTGCGCGGCGGCAGGTCGCCCGTGGTGCCCTTGCCGGGGAAGTAGAAGTCCATCGGCAGGATCGCGAACTCGTCGGGGTCGCGGAAGCGCTCCTCGCTCACGCCGAGCCAGTCGAACAGCTTGGCGCCGCTCGCGTCGTTCCACGGAATGCCCGACTCCTGCGCCTTCGCGCCCGGAGCCTGCCCGACGACGGCGATGCGCGCCCCGGCACCGGCGGAGAACAGCGGCGAGTACCCCTTGGCCGCCATCTCGGCGTTATCCGGGTCGCGAGCGATCTCCTCCCGGATGTCATCGAACCCACCGCCCATGCGCCCCACAGTACGCCGCGCGCCCGCGGAGAACCGAGTAGCGCGATCGACGACAACGACCGGGAAGTGCCGGTTCGGGCCCCGGGGGCTGGCTGCGGCTCCCCCGGGGCTGTCTCACTTCTCGGCCTGGCACAACCGTGCCCACGCAATCACCAGGGCTTCTTGGTAGGATCTAGGTCGACAACGACCGGGATATGCCGGTTCGGGCCCCGGGGGCTGGCTGCGGCTCCCCCGGGGCTGTCTTCGTCTTCGGGCAGATGCCGCTCATCGCCCGGCGCGAGGTACGCCCACCATGATCCGGCGACCGCTGCCCGACTCGAACAAGGTGCACGCCGTACGAAGCGGCGAGAACCACTGACCATCACCCAGTGCGAGCAGACGACGCAGAGCCCACGCCACGACGTCCGGTGCCCACAGCAGTGGTTCCTGGTTCGGGCTCACCATATGCAGCCGCACACCGTCGCTCAGCACGCCCGCCCGGAACAGGCGCGTGATGTTCTCGTCGTCGCGCGCCTGCTCAGCACCCGGGCGGCGGATCTCGGCCACGATCGTGCGCGTCGCATGCGGCCCGCCACCGCGCGTGACCTCGGCGATCAGCCGCGCCATGCACTCCATGCGCGCGCTCTCGAGCGTCGCGTCGCGCGGGTCGACGCATGTCTGCACTGCGACGACGCTCCAGACGTCGGCCGCGCTGAGGTACGCGACCATCGCGTCGACGCGCGACCGGCCCGTGAGTTCGCGGAAGGCCTCAGTCGTATGCCAGTACGTGCCGCCGGCGATGCGCATCAGGTCGGCGCGCGCCTGCCCCATCGCGTCGACATCGATGACGACGGCGACCATCAGGTAGAACGGCGGCTCGCCAGGGCGCCCGGCGGCACGGTACGACTCGTCGACGAACGCCACAGACGACGTCGCCCGCGAGTACGCCGTGCGGAGCCCCGGGTGGGTGACGACGAACTCTGCGGCGACCATCGCGACCTCCGGTGGTGGGTGGCGCCCACTCTGCCACCGACCCCCGACACAGCGGTGCCCGGCCTGGTCGACCAGGCCGGGCACCGCTGGGGGCGCATCGCCGTCGGAGAACGGCGATCACGCGTTCCTTCGCTCAGTCGTCGCCGTCAGCCCCGAGAGCCGTGCGTCGCCGCCGCAGAACGAGCAGCGCGCCACCGGCGAGCAGCAGCACGGCCAGCACGGCGGCACCGGTCGCCACCGTTCCGCCGGTCACAGCGAGGTCATCGTCGCCGGCCGCGTCGCCGGTTCCGTCGGAGCCGTCCGTTCCCGTGTCCGATCCATCGGTCCCGTCCGTCGCGCCGGGGTCGGCGGCACCGTCCGTCGCCGCGTCAGACGTGGCGTCCACCGCATCTCCGTCCGGCGCGCCGTCGACCGCGTCGCCGTCCGATGAGCCGTCTGAATCGTCCTGGGTCGCATACGTCACCTCGACGAACGGCACAATCTCGGCCTGCTGCGGGCCGAAGCTCAGGTAGGTCTGGTCGTTCCCCCACCATCCGTCCCCGATGAATCCGCTTCTCGGGGACTGCTCTTCGATCACACCGCGGTCCAGTTGCACATTCGACAGCACGGACGAGTAGTCGATCACGATCTCGTTCTCGCCGTCGACGAGGTACTCGCTGACGTCCGCCTTCGGCGTCGACCAGTTCATTCCGCCGGTGTAGAGGTCTTCACCTTCGAGCGGTATCTCGTTGCCGCGGCCGTCGCCCACCGTGCCACCGACATCCTGACGGACCTTGGTCGGATTGGTCGATACATCGCCGCCCACCTTTTCGCCGTTGATCCAGACCTCCATGGTCGACTCGAACTCCGTGCCGAAGTCGAGGTACGCACCCGATGCGGCGTCCGCATCCCAGTCGAAGGTCGCCTCATAGTGCCCAGTGCCTGAGACCTCCTTTCCGATCTCCGGAATCTCGTCCCACGGCGCCAGTGTCTCGAGTCGCACATCGATCTGCTCGACGTCGGTCGAGGTCTTTCGATTCGTCGTCTCGACGCCATCGATCGTCTCGGTACGGACGAGGTCACCTGCATCCGGGTTGGGCCGCCAGGAGTCGACTGTGACGTCCCAGTCGGTGACATCGAACGCCTTCGGCACTTTCACCCGGTCCTTGTGCACGGAACCATCGCTCAGCTCCGCCTTCACGTTGCCGGTCTTCGTCGCGCGCGCCACGACACCATCGGGCGAGGCGTACGTCGAATCGGCGTTGCTCGCCAGCACATGGACCGGCGCCCGGTCGGCCTTCTCGAACGCGAGCAGATCGATGTCGTTGTACTGGATGTCCACGGGGACGATGGTCTTCCCGTCCTCCCAGCGGTAGTCGGCAAGCTGCGTGACGTCTCCGGTCCACGCATCGATGCGATATGGCACGAACTCGCCGTTCTGGACGATCTCGGTCTGAATGCTGTCGCCGTGCTTCGCCTTCCGCACGCTCGGCTTGTGCGATTTGTCGAGGTAAGAGCCGTCGTCGTAGTTGTAGGCGAAGACGTACTGATTGCCGTCCGGATCCTCTCGAGTCTGCGTGAGCAGCTGCAGATTGGGCTCGCTGAACCCGCTGTACGGCTCCACCCCGAGGTCCTGAAGCTGCTCGAGCACGTCGTCGTCGTACCCGCCGGGGTCGCTCGAGAAGTAGCCGCCCTCCGGCATATCCGCCACCTGCGCCTGACGCACGGTGTCGAGCCCCTTCAGTTGCGACATCACGGAAGCGAGCTCATCGTCATTGCCGTCGTGGAACGGCGTCTGTGACGCGGCATTCTCCAGGATGACGACTTTCAGCCCCTTCTTCGCCCAGTCGAGGATGCGCTCAGCGCCCTCCAGGTCGAGCCAATCCTGGTACAGCACCACAGCCTTGTACCCGGCCTTCTCGATCGTCTGGGTCTTCTCGTCGAAGGTGACGTCCTCGTCGAACAGGAAGTCAGGGCTGAAGTAGTCGTAGGTATACCCGTTGTCCTGCAGCTCAGTGGAGCGGTAATAGACGCCCTGGTGGGCGAGTTGCCAGTTCATCGCGGAGTTGTCGCTGCCGATGCCGCCCTTGACGTTGATTCCCTGGAACCAGTTCTGATGCACGAATCCGACGTCGCTGCGCGCTTCGCCGGTCTGCAGCAGTTGCTGCACGCGCCCGAGATGCGCGTTGAACTCGTCGTAGTCCCTGGCGTCGGGGTTCCGGTCGCCGAAGTATCGGAATGCATCGGGTATCACGACATCGCCGAACCCGAACGGCACGTAGCCGGGCCAGTCGTGGTTTCCGTAACCGTAGTCAGCGCCCCATACGTGCCAGACCACGCGCTGGAATCCGGCGGCGTACGCGGAGTAGGCATCGCGCAGGTTCAACTGCGCGGTGCCGCTGAACGCGGGAATCTGCGCGCCGGTCTCCGTCGAGAGCACCTTGTTCTCGAGTTTGGATGCGCCCGTCCAGAGCCGGAAGATGTCGACCTGGTTGTACTGGTTGAGGTTCTCCGCCTCCGGGTAATCGACGTCCATGGCCGGCTCGGAGATCTCGAACGGCTTGCCGTACGAGATCTGCGCCCGAGTCTCGATGCCGACGGAGTTCAGCCATTCCTTGAGCGGCTGCAGCATCCGCTCCCGGTAGAGCTGGGTCTGCACGTCCTGGAAGTCGTTGATGATCCGCTGGCGCAGTTCCTCGTCGCCGTCGAGCGTATACAAGCCGGTCTTGTCGACGCCGTGGTACGGGTCGTAGACGTTGGCCTTGGTTCCGCGAATGAGGAACAGGTATGGAGTGATGTCGTACCCCTTGCGCTCCTCGAACTCTTCGGCCATGTCCTCGGACCAGAACGTGAACCGCGGATCCTCCTGCGTCGGCCCCTCGAACTCGCTGCCACCGCCGGGGTGGATCTCGAGCGAATCCATGAACAGCTGGACATCGCCGTCTTCGATCTTCGCCGCCAGCTCCGGGTCGCTGAGGTAATGGGCCTCCCAGAACTCCTTCAGCGCTTCGACGCCGCGCTCGTCGAAATAGTTCGTCGTGTACGCCGGCTGCGCCGAGGGCTCCGATGTCTGGAACGTGCCCTCCGTCCAGATGCCGAAGATCCGGTACCTGCCGTCATCGGGGGCCGTCCACTCGAGCCTCTGATCCCAGACGCCGTCGCCCTCGGCGACGTCGCCGCTCAGGTCGATGAAGCTGTCGGGGTCGACGGCGTTGCCCTCCGTGACGCGATACGCATAGGCCGAGACGAGGCTCGCGCCTGCCTGCCTGACTTCTTCCTCGGGAGCGGGCAGGGCGGTGATCGTTTCGCCCGCTTCCGCGGTCCCGGTACCCATCGTCAGGTTCTGCATCGCGGCTTGGCTCGTCGGGTCGAGCCCCGGCACGTTCGATGTCGCCCAGTTGGTGCCCGACGTCAGATAGACGCTCATCCCCAGGTCGAGCATCTTGTTCATCATCAGGTTCCACTTGTGCGTCCACATCTCACTGCCGTACGCGTAGACGTCGTCGGGCGCTTGAGCATCGTTCTGCATGCACAGTTCGACACCGCGGAATCCGGCATCGTAGAGCTGCTGGATCTGTTCGAGCAGCGTGTCGTCCGTGTGTGATGCATCGCCGATCCACCACCGAATGTCCGTGCTGTAGATCCGATCCGGGTCGACGTAATCCTGCTCCAGGCCCGTTGCGAATGCAGAGCCGGAGTGCATGGATGCAGTTGCAGCGGGCGCCGGGGTGGCAACGGAGCCGCCTCCGCCGGCGGCGGACGCCGGTTCTGTCTGCCCGAGGCCGGGAACGGCGAGACCCGTCGCGGCAACAGCGGCGAGCGCTATGCCCGCTGTGGTTCGAACGCGTCGTGATGCGCGCATGGAATGTACCCCTTCATCATTGAACGGAACTGCTTGCGGGCGCGCTGGCGCCGCGGTCGCGGCCGCCGACGTCATCCGGCCGGGATGTCGGCGCCACCGCCGCTTCGGCGCGCGAGCGCCGAAGGCTGTTGAGCGGGCGACGGGCTGGTGTGCCGGTCGACGCTCACACCGGATGGGCGCGGCGGCGCATCCGGGAAGTCATGAAGCGGGGTGCACCGCCGCTGAAGCGGGGCACCCCGGGCGGCTCAGAAGTCGAAGTCGCCGATGTTGCTCTCGTCGAACACGAAGGGGTCGCCGAGCAGCACGACGCCGTCGGCGCCTACCGTGTACTCGCCGAGGTCGCCGGCCGTGAAGGTGTCGCCCTCGGCGCCCTCGATGTCGCCTGCGGCGAGCGCGCCGGCGGCGTAGGTCGCGAGCGTGCCCAGGTCCTCCGGGTTCCACAGCGCGAACGCCTCGACCGTGCCGTCCTCGATGAACTCGCGCATCTGGTTGGGGGTGCCGAGGCCCGTCACGGCCACCTCACCCTTGAAGTCCGAGTCGGACACGTACCGCGCAGCGGCCGCGATTCCGACCGTCGTGGGCGAGACGATGCCGGCGAGGTCCGGGTACTTCGACAGCAGAGCGGCCGTCTGGTCGAACGACTTCTGATCGTCGTCGTCGCCGTACACCGTGTCGACGATCTCGATGTCGGGGTACGTCTCGGTGACGTACTCGACGAGGGCGTCGTTCCAGGCGTTCTGGTTCGTCGCGTTCGCGGCGGCCGACAGGATCGCGACCTGGCCCTCCTCGCCGATCTGCTCGGCGATGAGGTCGCCCTCGACCTTGGCGATGCCGGCCGTGTCCGCCTGATTGATGAAGAGGTCGCGGCAGTCGGTGTTCGTGTCGGAGTCGAAGGTGACGACCTTCGTACCGGCGTCGCGCGCCTCGTTCAGCGCGTCGCAGATCGCGTTCGGGTCGTTCGCCGAGACGACGAGCGCCGAGCGGCCCTGCTGGGCGGCGGTGTTGATGTAGCTGACCTGGCCGTCCGGGGTCGCCTCGGTCGGGCCGACCTGCTCGAACTCGGCGCCGAGGTCCTCGGCGGCCGCCGACGCGCCCACCTCGGAGGCGTCGAAGTACGGGTTGCCGAGGTTCTTGGGCAGCAGGGTGATCGACAGGTCGCCGGATGCGGCCTCGCCGCCGCCCGACTCGCCGCCGCTCGTGTCGGCGCAGCCGGTCAGCGCCAGCGCTGCCACCGCGGTCACGGCCGCGCCTGCGGCCGCACGCTTCAGAGAGAACTTCATTGTTGTTCCTTTCATGGATTGCTCCGGAGGCGGTCCCTCCGGACGGGTGCCTCAGGAGGCTGCGGATGCCGCTGCTCGAGCGGGTGAGATCTTGCTGCGCTTCGTCTTCAGCCACGCGAAGAAGCTCGCGCCCACCACCGACACGATCAGCAGGCCGCCCGTGATGATGTTGATGATGTCGGCCGTCACGCCCGACAGGCGCAGGGCGCTGGAGAGCACGCCGATCAGCAGCACCGCGGCGATCACGCCGTGGATCTTGCCGCGCCCGCCGAAGACCGACACACCGCCGAGGACCACGGCCGCGATCACCTGCAGTTCGAGGCCCGTCGCGTTGTCGCCTCGGGCGCTGCCGTAGCGGAGGGTGTAGAAGATGCCGGCGAGCGCCGCCACGGCGCCCGTGAGGACGAACACCATGAACTTGGTGCGGTTCACGTCGATGCCCGAGAAGCGGGCCGCGTCCGACGACTGGCCGACCGCGAAGACCCCGCGGCCGAACGGCGTGAAGTGGTAGAGCACCACGAAGACGACGAGCAGCACGAGGAACGGGATGAGCACCCACGGCAGCTCGGTGCCCGAGATCTTCGCCTTCGCGAGGTCGGTCCAGAACTCCGGGAACTCGGTCACGGCAGTCGTGCCCAGGATTCCGACCGCGATGCCGCGGAACAGCGCCAGCGTTCCGATCGTGACGGCCAGCGACGGCAGGCCGACGACCGTGACGAGATAGCCGTTGAACGCACCGCCGATCACGCCGACGACGAGCGCGATCACGGCCGCCGCTTCGAACGGTGTGCCCGCCTGCACGAGCGCTCCCGTCGTGACGCTCGCGAGGCCGGCCATCGACCCGACCGACAGATCGATCTCGCCCGTCGTCATCACGAGCGTCATCGGCAGGGCGATGAACAGGATGGGCGCCACGTCGAGCAGCAGGTAGTTGTAGGTCAGCGGCTGGGCGAAGCCCTCGACCGCGACGGAGGCGACCAGGACCACCAGGATGAGCGCCCCGATGATCGCGAACTCCCGCGTCATCAGCACGCGGCGCCACAGCGGCCGGTCGAAGTCGAACTGGACGATGTTGGTCGTCGTCGTTGCGGGTGCCGTGCTGGTCATGCTTCATCCCTCGCTTCGATGAGCCGCCGTTTCTGGCGCAGGGCCAGCACGCGGTCGAGGATAATGGCGCCGATGATGAGCACACCGACGACGGCCTGCTGCCAGAAGTCGGGGATGCCGAGGATCGGCAGGGCGCGGTTGATCGTCATGAGCAGGAATGCTCCGATCGCGGCGCCCCACACGGTGCCGACACCGCCGACGATCGCGACGCCGCCGATGACGGCCGCGCCGATCGCGTCGAACTCCCACCCCGCGGCCGCCTGCGAGTCGACGGTGCCGTAGCGGGCCGCGTAGAACACGCCGGCCAGGCCCGAGAGCGTGCCGGACAGGACGAAGGCCGTCAGCACGCGCCGCGTGGTCTTCAGACCGTACAGCTTCGCGGCATCCGGATCTGAGCCGATCGCGTACATCTCGCGCCCCGAGCGGATGTTCTTCATGTACCAGGCGGCGGCGACGAGCACGACGATCGCGACGATCGTCAGCAGCGGGATCGTGAGGAACTGGGCCGTTCCGAACTGCAGGAACTCCCGGGGCATATCGGAGGGGTTGATCCGGTTGCTCCCGGTCCACAGCACGTTGATGCCGCGGAAGGCGTACAGCGTGCCGAGCGTGATCACCATGGCCGGCACCTTGGCGAAGGCGACGAGCATGCCGTTGACCAGGCCCAGGAGCGCGCCGAACAGAATCGCCGTGATCACGACGAGCGGGATCGGCACCCCGGGGAACGTCGCGAACAGCCAGCCGGTCATGTAGGCGGTGAGCCCCATGATCGATCCGACCGAGATGTCGACGTTGCGGGTGATGATGACGATCGCCTGCCCGACCGCGACGAGCATGAGCGGAGCGGGCGTCAGAAGCAGGTCGCGCCAGCCGTCGCCCGAGAAGAGGAAGTTCGGGTTCACGAGCGTCGCGGCCAGGACGACCAGGATCAGCGCGAGCAGGATGCCCAGCTCCCGCATCCGGCCTCCCGAAAGGAACGTCCTCACTCGGCCCGCGTCCGGGGCCGTCACTGCTGTCGTGCTCATGACTGGTGCTCCGATGCGTGAGTCGCGGCGTGCATGACGTTCTCGCTCGTGGCGTCGCCGCGGGCGATCTCGGCCGTGATGCGCCCCTCGTGCATGACGAGGATGCGGTCTGCCATGCCGAGGACCTCTGGCAGCTCGGACGAGATCATGACGATGCCGAGGCCCTTGCCCGCGAGCTCCGAGAGGAGCGCGTGCACCGAGGCCTTCGTGCCGACGTCGATGCCGCGGGTCGGCTCGTCGACGATCAGCACGCGGGGCTCGGTCGCGAGCCATTTCGCGAGCACGACCTTCTGCTGGTTACCGCCCGAGAGCGTGCCGACCACCGTGTCGAGGGCGTGGCTCTTCACCTCGAGCTGGGCGTCCCACGGGCGGGCCGCCCTGTGCTCCATCCCCGTCGTGATCAGGCCGAACCTGGCGATCCTGCGCCAGATCGCCATCGCGGTGTTGCCGCCGACGGTCGAGTCGATCACGAGGCCCTGCTTGCGGCGGTCTTCGGGCACGAGGGCGAGCCCCGCGCTCATGGCGGCGGTCGGCTTTCCGGCGGGGACCTTCTTGCCGAGCATCGTGACCGACCCCGACTCGTAGCCGTCGACGCCGAACACGGCGCGCACGACCTCGCTGCGGCCCGCGCCGACCAGCCCGGAGAGCGCCACGATCTCGCCGGCGCGCACGCTGAACGAGATGTCGTGGAACTGGCCGGTGCTGGTCAGGCCCTCGACCCGCAGCAGCTCGTCGCCGACCTCGGTCTCGACCTTCGGGAACAGGTCGGTCACGTCGCGGCCCACCATCTGGCGGACGAGGTCGTCGACGGTCGTGTCGGTGATCGGCTGGGTCGCGACATACGAGCCGTCGCGCATGACCGTGACGGTGTCGCAGAGTGCGAACACCTCGTCGAAGCGGTGCGAGATGAACATGATCGCGCGGCCCTCGTCGCGCAGGCTGCGCGCGACGGCGAACAGCCGCTCGACCTCGACGCCGCTGAGCGCGGCCGTCGGCTCGTCCATGATGAGCACGCTGGCGTCGAGGGAGATGGCCTTCGCGATCTCGATGATCTGCTGATCGGCGATCGACATGCCCTCGGTGATCCGGTCGGGGTCGAGCGCCACCCCGAGCCGCGCGAAGATCCGCTCGACCTCGGCGCGCATCGCCCTGCGGTCGATGCGGCCGAACCTCCCTGTGGGCTGGCGGCCCATGAAGATGTTCTCCGTGATCGACAGATCCGGGAACAGCGTCGGCTCCTGGTAGATCACGGCGATGCCCGCGTCCTTCGACTGCGCCGTACTGGTGAAGTCGACGCTCTCGCCGTGCAGGCGGAACTCGCCGGCGTCGCGGCGGTACAGGCCCGCCATGATCTTCACGAGCGTCGATTTCCCCGCACCGTTCTCGCCGATCAGGGCGTGGATGGAGTTCGGGCGCAGGGACAGGCTGCCGGAGCGCAGAGCGACGACAGGTCCGAACGACTTGACGACGCGTTCGAGCTCGAGCGCCGGCCCTGGCGAGCCGGTATCGGGATCTTCGACGACCACGGGGGTCCTCTCCTTCGAGGGAAGCATTCAGATTCGTGAACGCTCCTGAATCGATTCAGGCGATGTTCACGGTAATGTTAATCACGCCGCGGCCGCTACACAACCCGCGCCAAGGCAACGCAATCGTTACGCACCTCAGACGAAGGAGAACGGGTGCCCGTCAGTATCCGCGATGTCGCACAGCGCGCCGGTGTCTCCGTCGGCACCGTGTCGAACGTGCTGAACCGCCCCGACGAGGTCTCTGCCGAGTCGGTCGACCGCGTGAGCCGCGCGATCGACGAGCTGGGCTACGTGCGCAACGACGCCGCGCGGCAGCTGCGCGCCGGCGTCAGCACGACGGTGGGCTTCGTCGTGCTGAACGGCCAGAACCCGTTCTACAACGAAGTCGTGCGCGGCGCCGAGGACGAGGCGGCGCAGCGGGGCAATGCCATCCTGTACGGCAGCACCGACGAAGACCCCGGGCGCGAGAAGGTCTACCTCGACCTGTTCCGCCAGCAGCAGGTGCGCGGCATCCTGCTCGCCCCGTACGGCGACGTGCTCCCCCACCTGCGCAGCCTGCGCCGCGCGGGCATCGCGACCGTGCTCGTCGATCGCTTCAACGCCGACAACGAGTTCTCCTCGGTGTCGCTCGACAGCGTGGCGGGGGGCCGGATGGCCGCCCAGCACCTGATCGACATCGGGCGGCGGCGCCTCGCGTTCGTCGGCGGACCCTTCCAGCTGCGCCAGGTGAGCGACCGCCTCGCGGGCGCCCGCGCCGCCGTCGACAACGCCGATGCCCCGCCCGACCTCGAGGTGATCGCCGTCGACAGCATGACGGTCGAAGCAGGCATCGACGCCGGGCGGCGCCTGCTCGCGCGGCCGCGCCGCGAGTGGCCCGATGCCCTGCTCGCGGCGAACGACCTGATCGCGCTCGGCCTGCTGCAGTCCCTCATCGTCGACGGGCGCCTCCTCGTGCCCCGCGAGTTCGCGCTCGTCGGGTTCGACGACATCCCGTTCGCCGCCGCGGCGGCGGTCCCGCTGACCTCGGTCAGGCAGCCCGGCCGGATGATCGGCCGCACCGCGCTGCGCACACTGCTGGAGGAGGCGGAGGACCCGGCGAGCCTCCCCAGGCAGACGGTCTTCCCGCCCGAGCTGATCATCCGGGCGTCGACCTCCGCCTGACCCGGCCGGGCTCGTCCCCGCATGAAGCGCATGACCGTTTCCGCGCGCCGGAACCGCGTTCCGGGTCACGCGAGCACCCCCATCCATCGGGAATCGGCGGTACCTTCGGAGCATGTGCGCTTCGTACGGGCTCGATCCGCGATTCACCGATTCCCGCGACATCCTCGCGGGCGACGAGGCCATGCTCGAGGCCCTGCGCACCTGGGCCGCCGACAACGACGGCGAGACGCTGCGCCCGACGGGAAAGATCAAGCGCAACCTGAACCCGATCATCACGGCGCCCGACGGCGCGCGCCGGCTCGAACGGGGCTGGTGGGGATACCTCGTGAACGGCGAACCCGCCAAGTTCCCATCGATCAACTCCCGCTCAGAGCGGCTGAGCACCGGCCGCGGGCCGCTCCCGCCCCGTGCGCTCGTCCCGGCGACCCGGTGGTTCGAGATGCAGAAGCCCCAGCGCGCGTGGCACGAGTTCGCGACGGGCGAGCTGTTCGCGATGGCGGCCGTCACGCGGCCGGGCCGCACCGCCGACGGCGAGGAGCACACATGCTACTCGATCGTGATGCAGGACGCCCCGGATCGGCTCACCGGCATCCACGACCGCTCCCCCGTGCTCGTGCCGCACGACTTCGCGGACGAGTGGCTCACGAGCGGGGCCCCGGCCGCCGAGCTGATCGACGAGGCGGTGTCGCTGTCGCGGGGCGTGCTCGAGGGCGTCTCGGCCGCCGAGATGAGCGGCCGCCCCTAGGGCGCACGTTGCGGAATCCGGCCCCCTGAGTCATCGGCCCGCGGAGACGCCGGGGAACATGCCGCGGATGATCGCGCGGGCGGCGTTCCGCGGCGCGCCCTCCCACGGGTAGTGGTGCATCGAGATCATCGGCTTGGTGTTCAGCTCGAGCACCCGCGGTTCGCCGTCCCCCGCGCCGCGGGGAAGCAGAGCGTCCATCCCGATCAGCTGCCCGCCGGGGAGCGCCCGCGCCGCCGTCTCGACGAAGGCGATCTCATCGGGCGAGAGCTCGTCCGTCGCGTCGATCGCGTCGCCGCCTCGATGCAGGTTCGACGCGCGGCGCAGCGTGACGCGCTCGCCGTGCGGCGGCACGGAATCCGGTGTCAGTCCGGCCTCCGCGAGCCGCTCCGTCGCCTCACCGTCGAGCTCGATCGGCAGGTGGATCGGGCCCCGGTCGGCGTTCTTCTCGTCGATGAGGGCCCGGATGCCGCGCCGCCCGTCCCCGACCACGCTGGCCGGCCGGCGACGCGTCGCCGCGACGAACTCGCCGCGCACCAGGAGGCAGCGGTGCTCGGTGCCCGAGCAGAACTCCTCGACGAGGATGCGCTCCGCGCCCGTGCCGGCGACGGCGTCGAACGCCGCCGTGAACTCGGGGCGGCCCGCCAGGCCGACGTGCACGTCGGCGCCCTGCTTCCCGTCGAACGGCTTCACCACGAGCGAGACGAACTTCTCGCCCCACGCCCACGCGCGATCGGCCTCTCCCCTGCCGAAGACGGCGTGCTCCGGGACCGCGATCCCCTCGGCGGCGAGCAGCGCGCTCGCGGCGTCCTTGTACTCCGCGACGCGGTGGGCGAGCGGCGTCGTGAAGTCCGACATGCCCATGTTCCAGGTGTGCGTCCGGCCGGTGTCGTCGCCGAACACGAACACGCCGCGCTCGTTCCTGTCGACGCTGAGCCCGTGGGCCAGCGCCTCGCCGATCATCAGCCGGTTCGAGAGCCCCGTCCCCTCGGCGCCGAGCGACCTCAGCACCGGCTCTGCCTCCGGGTACGGCGGCAGCGGGGCGCCCATGTCTACGCCCCCGGCCCCGTGAACCCGGCCGCAGCGGCCTCATCCGGATGCTCGGCGGTCCAGCGCTCGAACGCCTCGAGATCGTCGGGGGTGTTGAAACCGACGGCGCTGCCGCCCGTGCGGTGGAAACGGCTGCCGATGCGCTTCTCGTCGAACGGCAGGCCCGCGTACGACTGGTAGACCTGCCAGCCGACGCACGACGAGATCTCCCCAGCGAGGAACAGCTCGCGCACGCGGCGCAGGTGCGCGAGGAGCACATCGGGCGCGGCGGAGCGCACGGCGACGATGCCCGTCTCCTCGCCGAAGAAGTCCAGCTCGGCCAGCGGCTCGCTCACGATCCGCCCGATCGCGGCGTCGCCGTACAGCGTGTCCCCGTAGAGGAAGCAGACCTCGTCGGCGATGAGCTCCGGCGCGAACCGATCGATCTCGAGCTCGTTGCGCTCGGGGGCGTGCCGGCGCGCGCCCTCCGTCTCGTAGGCGGGGTTCGCGGAGGAGATGACGATGTCGCTCGCGGCGTCCTGCTCGCGCACCTGGCGCACGACGCGGCGCAGCAGCGACTCGCCGTCGAACTCGATGAGGTGCTTCGGCAGCCCGAGGTGGCGACCCCAGCGGGTGCCGCGGCCGTTCGCCATGATCACGTAGCGCACGACTACGCGATCACCCCGTGCGCGCGGTAGAAGTCGCCGAGCGGACCCCTGCGCTGGCCGCCCCAGAGCTGCACGATGTTGACGCCCGACGAGGTGTTCGCCTCGATGACCCAGACCCCGTCGTCGGCGACGAGGAAGTCCCACGCCACGAACTGCAGGAACGGGAACTCGTCGGCGAGCCGGACGGCCGTGTCGACGACCTCCTGCCACCGGGGGACGACGGCCCCGGCGATCGGCGCCCCCGAGTCGGGGTGCGACTGGTAGACGCCGTGAGACCACAGCGTGCGCGCCTCGGTCAGCTCGCCGGACGCGAGGTCGACCTTCGCGACGAGGCCGCCGCGGCTGCCGTTGTCGACGGGGACGGTGTCGGACGTGCCGAGGCGCAGCACCGCGAAGAAGGGCTGCGCGCCGCCGTCGCCCGTGCGCATCGTGATGAGCCGGATGGTGTTGCTGGTGCGGTCGAAGATCGCGTCGAGCTCGGCGTGCTGCGCGACCGTCTCGGTGAGGAACCAGTCGGGCTGGCCCTGGAGGAACGCGATCAGCTCCGCCTCGGTCTTCTCCGCCTCGTCGAGGAGGAGCCGGCCGTCGCGCGCGTCGATCCGGTGCACGCCCTTGCCCTTGCCGGCCGTGAGCGGCTTCATGAACACCGAGCCGGTCTCGCGCACGCCGGCGACGACGTCGGCGTAGCCGATCCGGTCGCGGCCCGCACCGTAGCGCACGAGCCGCTTCTTGTTCTTGACGAACAGGATCGGCGACACGTTCGCGTGCGGCTGCAGCACCTCGTTGCAGATGATCTTGTTGTTGAGCATCGCGTCGAAGGGCTCGTTGATCCAACGGGACCGGTACCAGTCGAACTCCGACAGGTACTCCTTCTTCGACCGGTGCTTCAGGTCGTAGAGCGCGTACTGATCGCCGATGAAGCCGCCGAAGACCGCCATCCGGATGCGCGTGAGGAGCGACACCCCGAAGCGGTTCGGGGCGAGCAGGATGCGGGTCACCCAGAGGTACCCGAGCTTGCCCGTTCTGACGAGACGACGAACTAGCGGCGGCACAGCCCACCCACTTCGAAGATGTGATCGGTGAGATCGCGGGTCGAATGGCCCGGATCCGGGAACAGGAACTTCCTCTTGTACGCCGCGAGCACGTCATCCGGGTACACTCCGTCGATCGCTCCGACGAGCTCGTCTGCGCGCTGGAACACGCACCCGGGCATCTCGGCGTAGAGGTCGATGTTGACCCCGTTGTTCGCCAGGTAGTGCTCGTAGTCGTAGAGGAAGTAGAAGGTGCGTACGTCGAGGATCGCGGCCTCGAGCGCGATCGACGAGTAGTCGGTGACGATGTAGTCGGCGACCGTCAGCAGCTGCGTGCCCGTGAACTCGTCGCACGTGAAGTGCGCCTGCGGCGGTTCGAGCAGGTCGTCGCTGTCGTGCTTCTTGATGACGAGGTCGTAGCGGTCGAGGTCGAGCGCCGTGGCGAGCTTCAGCGCGCCGGTTCCCCGCTCCCCGCGGCGGAACGTCGGTACGTACAGGACGACGGGCTTGTCCCTGCCGAGACGCGGGTAGGCGCTCCGGATGCGCGCGGCGACGCGATCGCGGTCGTGCAGCAGATAGTCGGCCCTCGGCTGCCCGAGGTTGAGGATCTGGGCGTCGTCCACGCCGAAGGACGCGCGGTAGAACGGGTTCCACACCTCGGCACCGGCGACGACGTAGTCGTAGCCCTCGTGCATGCGCATCGCCCGCGCCACCTCGGCCGAGCGGCCGCCGGCACGGCCGATCGCCTGCTTCCCCGACTGCTTGATCTTCCCGAGCGAGTGCCACAGCTGGTAGACCGTGAGCGAACCCCTGTGGTTCAGCATCGAGACCGTCGGCCAGTACGAGTCGAGAACCGCGACGCGTGCCGTCGCCAGGTGGTACATGCTCCGGACCAGCAGGGGCACGAACGTGAACAGCTCGTTGCTGTCGCCCTTCACGAGGCGCGAGATGACGACCGTCTCGATGCCCGGCTCCCGGCGCCTGACCTCGTCCATCAGCAGCCGGAAGTCGAGCGGCATCCTGTCCATCCGGCGCCCCAGGAACACGATCTTGTTCGCGCGCGGCCTCGTGACCAGCTTGATGGCGCCGTACAGCGCTACGAGCAGGCCGCGCATCGTCCGCGCCGACCAGCCGCTCATGCCGTGTCCCGCTTGGGGAGGGAGATGATGGTGCGGGGCCGCCTGCGGTGGTACCCGTACTGACGCTTCTTCTCGTCGAGCTTCATCAGCAGATATTCGATTGTCTCCGGTTCCAACCGGTCGATGCGCGGGAAGTCGGGGAACCGGTTGATCTCCGGGATCTTGAACCCGTCCTCCGTGATCGCCACATCGAAGCCCAGATACTCCAACTGCGAGAAGCTTGCCGCCATCAGAAGCACCTGCTCCTTCACGAACGCCCAGTGCGGGACCACCCCATCGATGAACACACCCGTGTCCGGATGGTTCGGCGTGTCCACCACGCGCCCGTTCACAAGCGACTTCGCGTTCCCGAACCGGCCCGAGGCGATGTCGATCTCGGCCAGCAGACCGCCGGCGGCCGTGTTGTCAACGAACCCCGACGCGGCCGACCCGATCCGCAGATACGCGTTCCCCAACTGCGGCGTGACCGCATCCTTCTTGAACACCGTCATCCGGATCGTGTTCACGCTCGTCGGATAGATCTCCGCCAACACCGGATGCATCACGATGAACTCAGTGACCAGATACCGGTTCTCCGGATCCCTCAGAATCGCGAGGACCTCATCCCCCGTCGCGGGCTCCCCGTTCAGCGTGTACCCGCCGTCCTCGAAACCCAGCCGGTAGAACCCGTCGCCGTGCGAGCCCTCATCCGGCTTCAGCGCGAGGACGCCCTTCTCCCGCGCCAACCGCAGCACATCCTCGAACTCCGCACCGTAACCCTCGGGGCAATCCATCATCGGGATCAGATGGTTCACGCCCGCAGACGGGCTCGTCGCATAGAAGTATGCCGGCAGGAACTCGTTGAAATCGCTCGCCACGTACTTGATGCTCACCTTGTCCTCGAGCCAGTACTTGTACCGCGTGTTGATATGGCGCAGCCAGCGGTACTCGAAGTCGCTGATGAACTCGAGCCGGTTCTCCGGCGTGATCCCGTACTGCGGGATCCGGTACGACAGGAACCCGTTCCGATACGCCCACAGCTTCGTCTTCAGCGACACACCGTTGCGCTGGAACAGATCCCGCCGCATGTCTCCCAGCCACCGCACCGACTGGTACGGCAGCAGCCCCTTCGGGTACAGCGCCTCCGCGAACTCGCGCCGGATCCGGAGCTTCGCGTTGTGCGCGCCCCTGCCGATCCGCGACCGCAGGTCCTCCGTGCGGCGGCGCTTCTCGTCCGCCTGCTCGCGCACGAACTCGATCGTCGCGCGCGATGCGGGGAAGGCATCACTCAGCCGCGGCTTCTCGGCGATGCGTCGGATCTCGATGCCGTCGCGCGCGATGTCGAGGGTGAACTGCATGTAGCGCAGCTGTGGCGCGAAGCGGCACATCCGGCGCAGCTGCGCGACGGCGTCCGCCCATCCGGCGACCTCGCCCTCGATCGGCCGCCCCGTGTTCGGGTGGTCCGCGAACGAGAGGATCTCTCCGTCGAGGAGCAGCCTCGCCCCGCTGTAGCGCCCCGTATCGGGGTCGATCCGCGCGAGCACGACCTCGCCGCCGGGAGAGCCATCGGCCCGCGGGACCGACGCGGGGATGCGCAGCAGCGCCTCGACCGGATTCGGGTCGTCACCCGCAGCGTTGAGCATCGTCACGACGACGCGCTGCGGTTCCTCGTTCCAGACGCGCGGCTCGACGAGGACGATCGACCGCCGCGCATACGTCGCGAGCAGCTCCTGGAACTCGCCGGGCGTGCAGGCGGCGCCGTCCACGAGGAAGTCCGTGCCGTCGTGCCCGACTCGCGCGACGACGCGGTCGCGCCATCGGGTCGGGCGCAGCTCCATCTCGCCGCCGCGCTTCAGGATGCCTGCCATCGCGTCGAGGGTCGCGCCCGCACTGCGGGCCTCTTCCGAGAGCGGGACGAAGTGGACGCCGCGGCTGCGGCGATAGATCTGGTAGTGCGTCGGCGCGAAGAGCTCGGCGAACGGATGGAACACCATCAGGGCCGACACCCGGTCGCGGATCCACTTCGCGTACGCCCCGTTCAGCGGCTGTGCGTACAGGTACTCGCGGCGCGACAGGAACGACGCACGGTTCGCGCTCGTGATGCCGAACCTGCGGACGACCGACGCCTCGAAGCCCCACTCGTGGGCGCGCTGGACCTCCTTCGACGGGAAGCCCCGTAACGCGTCGCTACGGCACCGGGCGGTCCATTCGCGCGCCGAGCGCCCCGTGAATCCGTTCGCGCGCATGCGGAAGAGTTCGACGCGTCGACGCAGGTCGCGTCGCACGGCGACGCGCACGGCGCGGCGCCTGCGCACGTCGGCGGTCTCGTCCCGGAGCTCCCGCAGGAACTCTTCGGCGGCCTCGCCGAAGCCGCGCCCGGCCGGGAACACCGGCGTCCTGGCGATATCGATGATCCGGAGCACGCCGTCCGCGCCCACCGCGACGTCGACCGAGATGAATCGGAACGCGCTCGTCGCCCGACACAGCGCGCCGATGAGCTCGCTCACGAAGGCGGCATAGCCGGGCACCGCGGCACCGGATGTCGATTCCCCCGTATCGGCATCGATCTGCTCACGGTGCGCGAAGCGATCCGTCGACAGCGAGAGATCGAAGAACGGCGGCCGCGAGAGCAGCGCTTCGCTCGCCCGCTCGCCGTCGCGGCGCTCGAGCGCGTCGCCGGCGAGGATCTCGGCATCCAGCACGCGCACGCGGTCTTCGGTGCGCCCGACGTACAGCCGCAGCAGCGTGTCGGCTGGGTCGCGCCCATCGAGCAGGCGGGCGCGCGCGGAATCCGCCACCACGACGCAGCGCGTGCGGCTGACCAGCTCGACGAGGGCCTCCGCGAACTCATCGCGAGTGACCTCCCGCCCGGCGATCGATGTGCGGCCGCGATCCGCTGTGACGACGACGCCCGGTCCTCTGTCCCATCGCATCGGCATCACGCGCACCGCACGCCGCTCGGCGATGGCCGCAACGAGGCCGTCGACATCGGTGCTCTCGCTCTCGGGGAACGCGCGCAGGCCCACCACGGAGATGCCGTCGGCGCTGTCCTTCGCGAGCGAGAGCACGCACAGGGCGTCCTCCATCGATTCGCCGAGCCCGGGGACGACCCGGCGCGCGATGACCCGGTTGTTCAGCCACTGCCTGCGCCGGTTGATCGGGTGCAGATCGTAGAAGTCGTTGACGCCGAAGGAGAACTCCTGGGCGTCGGCCGCGCCCGTCCGCACGCGGAGGTCGCTGCGGACCCGCAATCGGGCGGCGATCGGCGTCATGCCGCGGCGGATGAGCGGCTGCGACATCGCGCCGACGACGGCGCGCTTGGCGCGCCTCCCGATCCTCTTCACCCTCGTGCGACCCTCTCCTGTACACCCGCGCGCGCATGCTCCTGGGGGCTGGCGCGCGTCGCTGTCATCCTGTCACACGGCGCCGTGCGCTTCCCGAGCCCGCGCCAGGGTCTCACCGCTCGGAGAAGACGGAAGCGCAGCTCTCGCCGACGTGGGTCTCGGTGTCCGTGACGGTGGGCGAGTAGCGCAGGTTCGCGGGCCCGAGCTCGCCCTCGGGGATCGTGCTCGTGTACGAGATCGTCTTGGTCTCGCCGCGCGGCACGAAGTAGCGGTTCACCTCGACGTTGCGGCCGTACTCGACGCCCGTGCGGCGCTCCCACTCGACGTCGGCCACCGGGTCGGCGCCGAGGCTGTCGGCGAGAGCGATCTGCTCCGGCGTCCGCTCCCAGACGGGGGGAAGCTCGTCGTCGAGGGAGATCATCGAACCAGGGGGCGCGAAATACATCACGTCGAGGATGAAGGAGTCGGACGGAATGCCGTAGCGATCGTTCCGGATGCCGAGCTGGTACTTGGTCATCCCGCCTTCCGGCACGCTGTTGGTCACGTCGATCGACGTCGTCATGGTGCCGGCCTCGACGTTGCATGTCAGGCTGACCGCGGTGTCGAGGAAGTACTCGAGCTTGCTGGCCGAGTAGTCGTTGACGAAGAGCCCGACCTCGGTGACCTCCTCGTTGTCGGTCGCGAGCGAGCCCTCGAGCTCGAGCTCCTCGACCATCCCCTGTTCGTCCTCATCCGGGAACCACGCGTGCAGGCGCTCCTCGTCGGCCGCGCGCACGAGCTGATCGACCATCTCGAGCGGGTCCCAGTCGCCGTCGGAGATCTTCTCGAAGACCTTCGCGGCGACGTCGCCGAAGAACTCGTCCTGCTGCTTGCCCGTGTACATGTGGTACGCGTCGTAGAGCAGGGTCTCGACCGCGTTGTCGCTCGTCAGCTCAACGCCGTCGCTGCTGATGACGGGGCCGGTGGCTTCGAGCATGTAGGACAGCACGACCGGGTCGATCGTGATCACACCGTCGAGCCGCTCGCCCGTCTTGTTGAACCAGAGCTGGTCGAACGACTGCGCCGTCGTCGGGAAGTCGGGCGTGCGGGTGAAGTTGCCGAAGCCCGTGAACGTGTCCTCGACGTAGAGCTGGTCCATCTCGGGCTCGGGGTGGAACACCTTCGTGAACCGGTCGAACGAGTAGGTGCTCGTCTGGTCGGCCATCTTCGCCTTGCCGTCTTCGACGTCGACGATCGCCGTCGCTGCGGGCAGACCGCCGCCCGAGCGGATCTCCGCGTTGTTCTGGAACACGAGCATGTATCGGCGGGGCTCGTCGGCACCCGCGATGTCGAGCAGCTGCGGCAGGTACTCCTGCGCGATCTCGAGCCCCGGCCCTGCGACCTCGATCGCGTCGGTCAGCGACCCCAGCGCGTCGTCCACGACCGGAAGCACCTTGCTGCGATCGATGCCGCCGATGGTCTCGTTCGCCTTCTCGATCGCCGCCGAGATCTCCGGCAGGTCCTCCTGCGCGTCGCGCAGGGGCGCGAGGTCGATGCCCCCGCCCTCGACGTCGGTGCTCGACAGGTCGAGGCTGTTCAGGATCTTGACGCCGGGCTCCAGCGCGCCGTCGATGACGGTGTGGGTCGCCTGCGTCGCGAGGCGGACGGCGTTGACGTTCTCGCCGACGATCGGCACGTTCGACGCGGCAGACCAGAGCGGGCTGCTCACCTTGTCGTTGGCATCGGAGACCATCTCCCGGATGTCCTCCGCACTCGCGAGCACGGCCTCCGGGTCACCGTTCGAAGCCTCGTCCGCGACGGCGGAGATCTCGTCCTTGGCGGCGAGCAGGTTCGATGCGACCGAGATCGCCTGGTAGATGAATACGCCGACGACGAGGATGCCGAGCAGCGCCACTCCCCCGACGCCGAACCCGACGATGCGCGGCCAGAGGGCCTTCTTCACACGGGCGGCGTGCTGAGCGGGGCGGCGCGATCGATGCACTCCGGAACCAGACGACACGCCCCAATCGTACCGACGCGTCCTGTCATATCGCCGAGCGGAGCATACAGAGCCGCTGGGAAAGCGAGGAAGCCCCCGCGCTGCGGGGGCTTCCGATGGCGGAGACGGGGGGATTTGAACCCCCGGTTCCCTTTAACAAGAACCCTTCATTAGCAGTGAAGTCCGTTCGGCCGCTCCGGCACGTCTCCTCGCGCCCGCAGAACGGGCGCTCGCACCATAGTACCGGCTCCCGGCTGTGCGACGAAACCAGCCGCCCCCGCGCGCGCCGAGCGCCGCGCCGAAGCCTTGGACTCCAGAGAAGACAACGAGATCCAGAGAGTCACGTGAGCTCCACGGCCCTATGCGCCCTGCCCTGCCCCACCTGCTCGACCCACCCCCGCAGGCTTCGGCACGATCTTTCGCGCGAAGCGCGACAGATCGCATGCCGCAGCCGAGGACTCAGAAAAGCAGCCCTCCGCTGGAGACGTGAAAAGGGCCCCTTGCAGGGCCCTTTTCACGTCTCCAGCGGAGGGTGTGGGATTCGAACCCACGGGACGTCTCCGCCCACCGGTTTTCAAGACCGGCTCCTTCGGCCGCTCGGACAACCCTCCAGGCGATCGCTCGCCGACCACGAAGTCTACGCGACTCTCACACCCATTCCGGCGTGCGAGCGTGCGGGTGCATGACGGCTCCACCGACATAGTGTGACAACCGAGCGGCTGGCTGTCCGCTCCGGTGCCGCGAGCTGCGGGCACACGGCGATTCCACCCGCACCTTGTGAGACCTGAGCGGCCGAGTGCTCGCGTCAGCGCGTCGTCAGGCCCAGGTCCTCCAGCGCCGCTGCGACGCCGCCGTCCTCCACGTCGTCCGTGATGTCCGTCGCCGCATGCGAGACCTCGTCCGGGGCCTGGCCCATCGCGAAGGCGCGGCCGCCGTGCGCCGCGGCCCAGCGGAACATGCCGACGTCGTTGCGGCCGTCGCCGATCACGACGACGTCCTCGCCCCGGATGCCGAGGCGCTCGCGCACCTCCTCCAGGCCCGTCGACTTGTCGACGCCCTCGGGCGCGATGTCGAGCCACGCCGTCCACCCGACGGAGTACGAGACCTGGCTGAGCCCCATGCTCTCGACCATCCGGGTGAACTCGCCCTCCGTGTGCTCGGGCGAGACGACGACGATGCGCGAGACGGGGTCGGCCTTCAGATCATCGAAGTCGACGTGGCTGGCGTTGGCGTCGTCGATCAGCCAGTCGCTGACGCGATGCGTGTAGCGGCGGCGGCCGTCCGCCAGTTCGGCCATGTAGTTCGCGTCGGGCAGGTGCTGCTGGAGCAGGTCGAGCACCTCGGTCGGGTCGAACGTCGCCGTCGTGTGGCGCTCGTACCCCTCGGCGCCGCGGCTCAGGACGGCGGCACCGTTCGAGCAGACGACGTACTCGGGCCGGATGCCGAGGCGCTCGTGGATGCGGCTCGTCGCCTCCCAGCTGCGTCCGGTCGCGAGCATCACGACGTGCCCGTTCGCCTCGGCGTCGCGCACCGCGTCGACCACGCCGGGGCTGAACTGCTCATCCTCCAGGATGACGGTGCCGTCGACGTCGAGGGCGATGAGGCGCCTCACGCGATGGGCTCCATCACCTCGAGGCCGCCCAGGTACGGGCGAAGGGGCTCCGGCACGACGACCGAGCCGTCGGGCCGCTGACCGTTCTCGAGGATCGCGACGAGCCAGCGCGTCGTGGCGAGCGTGCCGTTCAGCGTTGCGACGTGCTGCGTGCGGCCGCCCTCCTCAGGGCGGTGGCGCACGTCGAGGCGGCGGGCCTGGTACGTCGTGCAGTTCGACGTCGACGTGAGCTCGCGGTACGCACCCTGCGTCGGGACCCACGCCTCCGTGTCGAACTTGCGGGCCGCCGAAGAGCCGAGGTCGCCCGCCGCGACGTCGATCACGCGGTACGCGAGCCCCAGCGACGTGAGCATCTGCTCCTCGAGTGCGAGGAGGCGGGCGTGCTCGGCCTCCGCGTCATCCGGGGTCGTGTACGCGAACATCTCGAGCTTGTTGAACTGATGCACGCGGATGATGCCGCGGGTGTCCTTGCCGTGCGAACCGGCCTCGCGGCGATAGCAGGTCGACCAGCCCGCGTAGCGCAGGGCGCCGCCGGAGAGGTCGACGATCTCGTCCTTGTGGTAGCCGGCGAGCGCCACCTCGCTCGTGCCGACGAGGTACATGTCGTCCTCTTCGAGGTGGTAGATCTCGTCGGAGTGCTCGCCGAGGAAGCCGGTGCCCGCCATGATGTCGGGCCGCACGAGGGTCGGCGTGATCATCGGCGTGAAGCCGTTCTGCAGCGCCACGTCGAGCGCGTAGTTCATGAGCGCGAGCTCGAGGCGCGCACCGATGCCCTTGAGGAAGTAGAACCGGGCGCCCGAGACCTTCGCGCCGCGCTCCATGTCGATCGCGCCGAGCTTCTCTCCGAGGGCGAGGTGGTCGAGCGGGCCGTCGGGGTACTCGGCCGGGTCGAACGTGCGGGGCGTGCCGACCTCGCGCAGCGTGACGAAGTTCTCCTCACCGCCGGCGGGGACGCCGTCGATCACGATGTTCTCGATGCGCGCCATCGCCGCGCGGTACGCCTCCTCGGCGTCGTTCGCGGCCTGCTGCGCCTCCTTCACGCGCGCGGCGAGCTCCTTCGCCTGCGCGACGAGAGCGGGCTTGTCCTCCTTGGGTGCCTTCGCGACGGTCTTGCCGAACGCGTTCTGCTCGGCGCGGAGGTCCTCGAACGCCGTGAGCGCCGAACGCCGCGCCTGCTCGGCGGTGACGGCACCGGTCACGGTCTCTGCGGAGTGCCCGCGAGCCTCCTGCGAGCGCGTCACGAGGTCGGGCTGTTCGCGAAGAAGTACGGGATCGATCACGGTGCAAGTCTAGGCGGTGTGCGCTCCGGCGCGCCCGGCCCGCTGATCCGCCCGCCGCACGCCCGAGCGACGACGCCGACAGGCGTGCGTCGGAAGCCCCGAACGAGCTCCCGCGTGCCGACGCACCGAGCCCGGCCGCACGCCCGCGCTCGGTGCGGAGGCACGGCGCGCCCGGCCCTCCCCGTGCGGCTAATGTGGCGGCATGGAGCACAGCGATGCCGTGGGTCTGGCCGCCCTGATCGTGAACCCGATCAAGGTCGACGCACGACACCTGGCCGCCCTGCTCGCCGAGCACTGCGCCGCCGCCGGATGGGCGGATCCGCTCATCCTGGAGACGACGATCGACGACCCCGGCCAGGGGCTCGCGCGGCGGGCGCTCGACGCCGGCGCCGCGAAGGTGTTCGTCGCCGGCGGCGACGGCACCGTGCGGGCCGTCGCCGAGGTGATGGACGGCTCCGGCGTGGAGCTGACGATCGTCCCCTCCGGAACCGGCAATCTGCTGGCCAGGAACATCCGGCTGCCGCTCGTCGACCCGGAGGACATGATCCGGGCGGCCTTCGACGGCGCCGCCACACCGATCGACGTCGGCATCGCGAAGCTGCGCCGCGCCGACGGGTCGACGGAGGAGCACGGCTTCGTCGTCATGGCCGGGATGGGGCTCGACGCGGCGATGATCGCGAATACGAGCGCGAAGCTCAAGAAGCGGATGGGCTGGGTCGCCTACGTCGACGGCGCCGCGCGGTCACTGCCGAATGCGAAGCCGTTCCGCATCGTCTACCAGCTGCTGGGCGCCGGCGGGCGGGATCCCGAGCCGGATGATCGCAAGACGCAGACGCGCCTGCACTCGGCGAAGGTGCAGAGCATCCTCGTCGCGAACTGCGGCGCGCTGCCCGCCGGCATCGAACTGTTCCCGACGGCGTCGTTCGCGGACGGCCTGCTCGACGTCGCGCTCATCCAGCCGTCCGGCCCGCTGGGCTGGGTCGGCGTGTGGCGGAAGGTGTGGTGGGACAACTCGGTGCTCCGCCGGTTCCGCGCCGGTCTGCGCCTGGCCGAGAGCCACCGCAACACCGCCGTGCGCTACTTGACGGGCTTCGGCATCGAGATCGCCGTGCCGGAACCACGACCGGTGCAGCTCGACGGCGACGAACTCGGCGAGGCGACCCGCTTCTACGCCACGATCCACCCCGGCGGCCTCCTCGTCACGGTGCCGCACGGGCACCGGCTCGCGCCCGCGGGGTCACCGGCTTAGGCACCGCCACCCCGCCGCCCACGCGGTCGGGGGTCGGCCGACCCCGACGCCACCGGCCAGGCACACCGCACCGGCCGACGGGCACAATGCAGTCGAACCGCAGCGCCGCAGCTCCACAGCCCCCGGAACCCGGCGGCCGACCCGACCCGCATGCCAAGAGCCGACTGCGCTGTGCCGTTGGACTCCGGCGGCCGGGTGACCCCTACTGCAGGGCCGAGGTCAGGCGCGCGAGGTTGTCGAGGACGGTCGAGCGCAGCGGTTGCTTCCGCCATTCCTCGAGGGTGAGCTCGCGGCTGTTCGCGCGGTAGCCGGCCTCGACCTCGCGCAGCTCGGAGACGAACTCCTCGCCCCGCACCAGCAGCGAGACCTCGAAGTTGAGGCCGAACGAGCGCTCGTCCATATTGCTCGAGCCGATCACGGCGACCTCGTCGTCGATCGACAGGCTCTTGGTGTGCAGGATGTACGGCGCCTTGTACAGCCAGATCCGCACGCCCGCCTCCAGCAGCGACTCGTAATAGCTGCGCTGCGCGTGGTAGACGAGAGCCTGGTCGCCGACCTCCGAGACGAACAGCTCCACCTCGACGCCGCGGCTGCACGCGATCTCGACGGCGGACGTCATCGCCTCGTTCGGCACGAAGTACGGGCTGACCATCACGACCTTCCGCTCGGCCGCGTAGATCAGCGCGAGGAACAGGCGCAGGTTGTTCTCCGTCTCGAAGCCGGGCCCCGACGGGACGACCTGGCAGTCGAGGTCGCCGGAGCCGGAGTTCATCTCCCGCAGGTCGATGTCGGGCACCGCCTCGGTCTCGCCGTACCAGTCGGAGAGGAAGACGGCATCGACGCTCGAGACGACGGGGCCGTCCAGCCGCACCATCGCGTCGACCCACTTGAGGCCGCGCCGGATGTTCCCCCGCACGTTGTAGCTGCGGTGCGTGAGGTTCTGCGAGCCGAGGAAGGCCACGTCGCCGTCGACGATGAGGAGCTTGCGGTGGTTGCGCAGGTCGGGCCGCTGCATCTTCCCCTTCAGCGGCTGGAGCGGCAGCGCGAAGTGCCAGTCCGCCCCCATGTCGGAGAGGCGCTTGAGCGTGAGCCGATGGCGCGGCTTCGACAGGTTGGCCCAGTGGTCGAGCAGGACGCGCACGGGGATCCCCCGCGCGCACGCGTCCTCGAGCGCCCGGAACACCCCGTCCGTCGCCTCGTCGGACTTGAAGATGTAGAACTCGATGTGCACGTAGCGCTGCGCACCCCTGATGGCCTCCGCCATGGCGTCGAGGCTGTCCTGGTAACCCGAGATCAGCCGCACGCCGTTGTCGCCCGAGATCGGAAGCGCCCCGAGGTCGAGGTTCATCCGGACGAGCGACGTGAACCACCCCGGCTCGTTCGGCCGCAGCCCGCCGCGCTCGAGGATGTCGTTCGCCTCGCGCAGGTACTCGTTGATCTGGGACTGCATGCGCCGCTTCTGGGCGGGCAGGCGCGGGTTTCCGATCAGGATGAACAGGAAGGCGCCCGCGAGCGGCAGCAGGAAGATCGCGAGGAGCCACGCCATCGCCGACGTCGGCTTGCGATTGCGGGGCACGACGATGACCGCCATGACCCGGATGGCCATGTCGAGCACCCACAGGCTGGTCGCGAGCCACGGGATGTCGAGGATCGGAAACAGCCATCCGAACAGTGTCTGCACGTGCCTCCCCCCGATGTGATCTGGGGTTCAGCCTATCCGCCGCGGCTCAGGCCTCGGGCTTGGGCGGGAGCCCGCGGCGAGCGCGCTCCTCCGCCTCGTAGCGCGCGTACGTGCGCCGCTCGGTGCGATCCATCCGCAGGATGCTGCGCATGATCCACCAGAAGACGCCGGCCAGGACGATCGTCGGGGCGATCGAGTAGAGGGCGGCGACCCAGTAGTTGTCCACGCCGAGATTCTAGCCCCGTGCGATATCCGGCGCCTGGGAGACGCCGGGCGGCACCGACCCTCGCTCACAGCCCCGCACTTGCGCGCATGACCGACCACAGCCCCCTCGCGCGGGCACCGGGCGTCGCCCCACGGCGCGACGATCGGGGCATGACCTCTCTCACATCCCCCGCGATCACCCACCCCATCCGCGACGCCGCCGCCTTCCTGCGTGCCGTTCCGCGGCTGACCGGCTGCACGCCCGTGCGGAGCCTCGTCGTCGTGCCGCTCGCCGGCACCACCGCGCGCGGTGCGCTCCGCCTCGACCTGCCGACGCCGGGCGCCGACGATCAGGTCGCCGCGACCGCCATCGGCATGGCCTGCCAGGTGGCGGGCGCCGACGCGATCGCCGTCGTCGTGTACGACGGCGACGCGCACTGGCCGCCCGACGGCCCGCTGCCCCGCGAGGGCCTCGTCGACCGCGTGCTCGACAGGGCCGAGGCCTGCGGGCTCGGCGTGCGGGGCGCCTACCTCGTCACGGCCGACGGCTGGGGCGCGTACGGCGACGCGGCGCCCCGCCCGCACGCAGAGATCGAGCTGCGCCCCGGCGGCGGCCTCGACCGAGATCAGCACGAGGGCGCCGCCGTCCAGCGCGCGGGCAAGGCCCGCCGCCGCGCCGTCGCGGCCGAGCTCGAGCGCTCGGAGTACGCGTTCGCCCAGCTCCTGCTGCGCAGGGCGGGCCTCGCGGACCCCGCGGCGAGCACGGCGCCGGCGCCCGCCGACCGCGCGCCGGGCCCGCGGGCCCGGCCCGTCGACGAGGCGTCGCTGCCCGGCCTGCTGGACGAGGCGCTCGACTGGGATGCGGAGGGGCTCGACCCGGCCGACGCGGGCTTCCTCGCGCTCGTGCTCTCGACGCCACTGCTGCGCGATGCGGCCCTGACGCAGTGGTCCGCCGACATCGAGACCGGCCGCACGGTGCTGGCGTGGCAGTTCGCCTGGCGGCCCGACACCGGGGCCGAGCAGGGCGAGCTGCCGAACGGCGTGCTGCGCCTGACGGGCGCGGGCGAGAAGCCCGACCCCGAGCGCCTTCGCCGCGGGCTCGCGCTCGCGAGGGCCGTCGCGGCGGCCGCACCCGGCCGCGCACGCGCCGGCGCCCTCGCGAGCGCCGCCTGGCTGTCATGGGCGCTGGGCAACGCGACGCACGCGGGCGCCTACGCCGAGCGGGCGCGCGGCATGGAGCCCGAGCACGGGCTGGCTCGGATCATCCTGCGCCTCGTCGAGCTCGGCAGGCTCCCCGCCTGGGCGTTCCTGCCCGGCCGGGAGGCCGACGCTACTTGACGAGCGGGAAGAGGATCGTCTCGCGGATGCCCAGGCCCGTGATCGCCATGAGGAGGCGGTCGATGCCCATGCCCATGCCGCCCGTCGGGGGCATGCCGTGCTCGAGGGCGCTCAGGAAGTCCTCGTCGATGCGCATCGCCTCGTCGTCGCCGCGGTCGGCCAGCGCCGCCTGCTCCACGAAGCGCTCCCGCTGGATGACGGGATCGACCAGCTCGGAGTAGCCGGTGGCGAGCTCGAAGCCGCGCACGTACAGGTCCCACTTCTCCACGACGCCGGGGATCGAGCGGTGCTCGCGCACGAGCGGGCTCGTGTCGACGGGGAAGTCCATCACGAAGGTCGGGCGTTCGAGACCCGTCTTCACGAAGTGCTCCCACAGCTCCTCGACGAGCTTGCCGTGCGTCGCGTGCGGCGGCACCTCGACGCCCGAGCGCTCGGCGAGCGACAGCAGGTCGGCCATCGGGGTCTCGGGCGTGATCTCGACGCCGGCGGCCTCCGAGAGCGACGGGTACATCGAGACCCGGTCCCAGTCGCCGCCGAGGTCGAACTCGGTGCCGTCGGCCCACGTGACGGTGGTCGATCCGGCGACCGCGACCGCGGCGCTCTGGATCAGCTCCTGCGTGAGGTCGGCGATGCCGTTGTAGTCGCTGTATGCCTGGTACGCCTCGAGCATCGCGAACTCCGGGCTGTGCGTCGAGTCGGCGCCCTCGTTGCGGAAGTTGCGGTTGATCTCGAACACCCGGTCGATGCCGCCGACGACGGCGCGCTTGAGGTAGAGCTCGGGCGCGATGCGCATGAACAGCTCGGTGTCGAAGGCGTTCGAGTGCGTAATGAACGGCCGAGCCGTGGCGCCGCCCGGCTGCACCTGCAGCATCGGTGTCTCGACCTCGGTGAAGCCGTGCTTCACGAAGGTCTCGCGCAGCGACTGGTTCGTCTTCGCGCGTGCGACGACGTTGGCCCTGGCCTGCTCGCGCACGATGAGATCGAGGTAGCGCTGGCGCACCCGGGTCTCTTCGTTCAGCTCGTTGTGCAGGTTCGGCAGCGGCAGGACGGCCTTCGACGCCATCTGCCACTCGTCGACCATGATCGACAGCTCGCCTCGGCGGCTCGAGATCACCTCGCCCGAGACGAACACGTGGTCGCCGAGGTCGACGATCTCCTTCCACGCGGCGAGCGCGTCCTCGCCGACCTTCGCCTGCGAGACCATCGCCTGGATGCGCGATCCGTCGCCGGCCTGCAGCGCCGCGAAGCAGAGCTTGCCGGTGTTGCGGCTGAACACGATGCGGCCGGCGACACCGACGGTGCGACCCGTCTCCGCTCCGGCCTCGAGCGCGTCGGGGCCGCCCTCGCCGTACTGGGCCCGCAGCTCGGCGATCGTCGCCGTCACCGCGAGCGAGACGGGGTAGGCGCCGCCCGCGGGCGACTCGCGCTCCGCGACGAGCTTCTCGCGCTTCGCGAGGCGCACGGCCTTCTGCTCGACGATGTCCTCGTCGGGCGTCGCTGCGGCGTTCTCGGCGGGAGTCTCAGGCATGCGCGTAGTCCTCGGTGCGGTTCGCGGGCGGAAGTCGCGGCGCGGCCGATCGGGCGCGCCGCACAGGCTCCCCCAGTCTATGACGCCGGCGCTGGGCGCCCGCCCCTCGCACCGCGTCGGGCCCGCGCGGCGCCGGCACCCAGGCACAGGCAAGCCGGGGAGGCCGCGTCGGGCCCGCGCGGCGGGCGGTCCGCGGCCTCAGGCGTCGGGGAACTCCGGCAGGTCGGGCACGGCGGGCGTCGCGTCGGCGAGCGCCTGGTCGACCGTCGAGCGCACGAGCGCCGACAGGAACCCGCCGGGATTGTCGACCCCGATCCCGCGCAGGAGCCCCGTGGACTGCCGCACGATCTGGCGGGAGAACTCCGACGCCGTCGCGATCGCCTCGGCGTAGTCGGGCCTGTCGCCCTCCGCGATCACGACGGGCTCGCACCCCATCTCGACGGCGAGGGCCTGCGCGATCGGCAGGACGGGTGCCGGCGCCGTGACGCCGGCGAACGCGGCCGCGAGCTGGCGCAGGTCGATGCGCGTGCCTGTGAACGACATCGCCGGATGGACGGCGAGCGGGATCGCGCCCCTCTCGACCGCCGGCCGAAGCACCTCGATGCCGTTGGCCGGGTCCGTGTGCAGAACGAGCTGTCCCATCTGGAAGTGCCCTGCCTCCGCCAGGCCGCGCACGGTCGCAGCCAGCTCGGCGCTCGGCACCGTGAGGAGGACGAGCTCGCTGCGGCGGAGCACTTCGGGAGCATCGAGCACCGGCATCCCCGGCAGCACCGCCGCCGCGCGGTCGTCGTCGGTCGCCGGCGTCCGGGCGGTCAGTGCGTGCCCCGCGCCCGCAAGAGCGGCCGCCAGCACGGGGCCGACGCGGCCCGAGCCGATCACTCCGACGCCGAGCCGCCCATCGCGCATCACGCGGACGCCTCCGTCGGCGGCTCCCGATCCGGCGACGGCGATGCGCCCCGCGCCTCGGGCGCCGTCGCCGGCGGAGCGGCGGCATCGGGCGCGGAACCGGCCGTTCGCTGCGCGGCGACGGCCTGCGCGTCGTGCCCCGCTGGCCCGACGTACGGCGGCCCGCCGGGAGCGTGCGCCGCGGCCCCGGGAGCACCGGCCGGTGCCATCGCCGGCAGCGCCGAGACCGTCCCCGGCACGGGCTCCGCCGTGCCCCAGCGGTGTGCGGGGTCGTTCGCCGCCGCCGCGACCGCCGCGCGGCGCACCCGCTCGAGCAGCTCGGTCGCGTCGTCGCGCTCCATGCCGACGAACTGACCCGAAATCACGCCCGCGACGGCGTGGGCCTGCGCCCACGCGACCTTCTGCATCCGGTCGATCGGCCCCTGCGCGATCGACAGCCCCTGCAGGCGGGCGAGCGGGAACACCGCCTGCTTGCGCCAGACGACGCCGCGGCGCAGGAACAGGCCGTAGTCGCTGACGGCGAAGCCGTGCCGGCGGAACGAGACCGGCCGCCGCCACCAGCCGCGGCGGGCCATCGTGCGATACGGGTCGTCGGCACCCTCGACGGGCCCGAACATGCCGTTGTCGATCAGCAGCGGAAGGTCGGCGACCGGCAGGTGGGGCAGGCAGACCCGCAGCACGCGCTCGACGTCGGCGCGCGTGCCGACGGGCAGCACCTGCGAGAACTGCTGCGCCTGCCCCGACTGCTGCTGGCTCGCGCTCTTGCCCGAGACGCGGTTGACGCGGATGTGCCACCAGCCGAACGGTCGCCAGAACAGAGGCTGCGTGATCTCGAGCGCGTGGATGCGGCCGGGCGGGATCGTCTGCGTCGTCGTGGTCGTGAGGCCGTAGGTGACGCGCACGCCGTTCGGGGTGTCCGCGATCGAGTAGCGGAGCGCCTTCGAGACCTTCGCCCACAGGATGGCGACGATCGCGATGCCGAACGAGATCGCCGTGACGAGCCCGACCGAGCCGAGGATGAGGAAGCCCTCGCCCGCGCCGTCCTCGTTCCCCGTCGCGACCGGGATGAGGCCGATGAGCACCGCCAACCAGATGATGCCGAACATCACGACCCACCCGGCGATGTCGAGCAGCTGCGCTCCGATGATGCGGCCCGTCGGCAGCTTCACGAGGCTCTCGGGCGCGACGTCGGCGGTGTCGACGCCGTCGATCAGGCCCTGCACGCCGGCGCTGACGGTCGCGCTCACGGCGCCGCGGCCCTCCGCCGGCGCCTGCTTCGCGGCGCGCGCCTCTGCCCGCGCGGCCCTGACGCCCGATGCGAGGCGCAGGATGTCGGCCCGCACCTCCTCCGCACGTGCCGTTCCGAGGTACTCGAGCGGCACGTTCGCGTCGGTGCCCGCGCCGTCGACCTCGAGCTTGGCGATGCCGACGAGCCGCCCGACGAACGGGCGCGTGAGGTTCACGCCCTGCACGCGGTCGAGCGGCGCGCGCCGCTGCGTGCGGAAGACGACACCGCGCCGGATCTCGACGTGGTCGTCCGTGATCCGGAACTCGTGCCGGCGCCAGCTCAGCCAGAACAGCCCGCAGATGATCGCGACGACGAGGAGCACGCCGAGCATCGCGATCAGCACGAAGTTGTTCGCGAGGGTCCAGTCGATCGCCCAGCCGACGGGGTCGCCGTTCTCGTACTCGACGTCGATGCCGGCGTTGCCGTCGAAGATGGCCACGAACCAGGCGATGAGCCTGTCGCGAAGGTTCGCGACGATGACGCCGACGATGATGACGAGCGCGATGCCGCCGCGGAACAGCGGCGTGAGCGGGTGCAGCCGGTGCCACTCGCCGTCGGCGAGCGTCGACGAGCCGCCGCCCGCGAGCGGTGCGGTCGCCGACGCGTCTGATACGGGCTGAGGCGTCACAGGCCGGTCCGCCTCGTCTCGGCGACCTCGATCAGGGTGTCGCGCAGCGACTCCGCCGCATCCTGCGACAGGCCGGGGATCTCGACGCCGGTCGTCGCGGCCGCCGTGATCATCTTGAGCTTCGCGATTCCGAAGGCGCGGTCCATCGGCCCGTGCGTGATGTCGACGAGCTGCATTCGGCCGTACGGCACCGCGACGATGCGCTGCCACAGGATGCCCTTGCGGAACACCAGGTCGTCCTCGCGCAGCATGTAGCCGAGCGCGCGGGCCTGCCGGGGCAGGATGATCTGCGTGATCACGGTCACCACGACGATGGCGCCCGCCGCGATCCACGCCCACCACTGCTCGGCGATCAGGTAGAGCGCCGTGGCCGCGACGAGCGCGAGCACGACGACGATCGCGTTCTGCACCGTCTGCGACAGGACGTACTTGGGCGAGATCTGGTGCCACGTGCCGTCGAGGGCGAGCCGGTTCTCGGAGCGCGGCTCGCGGATCTGCTCGTACGTGCCCTCGTCGAGCACGGGGGCGGCCTCGGGCGCGATCCCCGAAGGCGGCGGTGGAACGATGCCCGACCCGTCAGGTCGTGGGCTCGGCTCCTGGCCCGGCGTCTGGCTGGTCTCGGTCATCGGGATCCTTCGGCAGGGTGCACATGTACTCGGCGAACAGCGCCGCCGCGACCAGGGCGGCGCTGGCCCCCACCGCGGCGATGATCGCTGTCATCGACCCTACCGGCGGAACCACGGGCCGGGAAGCGAGGAAGACCAGAAGGCCGGCGCACACGCCGCCGACGAGAGCGCCGACGAGGCTCGACGCCTTCGCGAGCACGGCGACGCGCAGCGCGCGGAACGGATCGACGCGCGGCGCCTTCGCGTCCTTCACCGACTTCCGGATGGGCCAGGCGAGGGCGATGCACGCCCCGCCCAGCACGACGAGCATGATGCTCAGGCCGACCGGCGGCGTGAACGTGGGGTGCCCCGTCGCCGAGAGGAGCTGGTCGATCAGGTAGCCGGCACCGCCGCCGAGGACCGCGGCGACGACGAGGGCGATCGGTTCCGTCCTCTTCACGGCGCGCCCTCCCCTGCGCCTCGCGCATCCTGCGCCGCGCGCAGCGCCGCGAGCAGCTCATCGGCGCGCCCCCGGCCGGGCACCGCGGCATCGGGGTCGAGCTCGAGCCACGGGCCGAGCACGAAGTCGCGCTCGTGCGCGCGCGGGTGCGGCAGCGTCAGGAGCGGGTCGTCGCTCACGGCGCCGCCGTACGCGATCACGTCCAGGTCGAGCGTTCGGTCGCCCCAGCGCTCCTCGCGCACCCGGCCGTGCGCGTTCTCGATGCCCTGAAGCGCCGCGAGCAGCTCGTCGGCGCCGAGCGTCGTCGTGACGACGGCGACGGCGTTGACGTACCCGGGCTTGGTCGGGTCGGGCCCCGAGAGCGTGATCGCGACCGACTCGACGGGCGTCGACATCCGGATGCCGTGCACGCCGTCGAGCGCCGCGATCTCGCGCGCCGCGGCGGTGAGCGTCGCGTACCGATCGCCGAGATTCGCGCCGAACGCGACCACGGCGGCCACCGCGGCCCGCCCGGCGGGGGCCGGCTCGGCCGGTGCGTGCGCGCGCGCGCCGGAGGTCCGATCGACGGGCCCGACGCCCGGGCGCCGCGCCGTCACCGCGCGCCCGTTCCGCGGCGCTCGCGCGTCGCCGTGACGGCGACGTCGCGGAAGCTCTGCTCGATCGGGGCGTGGGGCTTGTGCACCGCGACGACCGCGGCGTCGATCCGCGCGTCGAAGGCCAGCACGGCGTCGGCGATGCGCGCCGCGAGCGTCTCGATGAGGTTCACCGGCTCTCCCCCGACGATCGCCGCGACGGCGTCGGCGAGCTCGCCGTAGTGCACCGTGTCGGCGACGTCGTCGCTCGCGGCGGCCGGCGCGGTGTCGAGCCGGAGCGACACGTCGACGACGAACTCCTGGCCGTTCTCGCGCTCGAAGTCGAACACTCCGTGGCGGCCGAACACCGCCAGCCCGTTCAGCTCGATCGTGCCGGGCACCGCCGCACCGCCGCGCCCTTCCGCCGGCGCGTCTGCATCCGGCGCCTCTTCACCGCTCGCCACCGCGCCGATACCGGCGGGCGCCCACTCCCCGAGCACCGCGAGCGCGTCGGTCGTCGCCGCCACGTCGTGCACGCGCACGCCGTACGCCCCGGCCTGCGCCGCCAGCACGCTGACGACGGCGCTCGCGAAGTCGCGGCGGTCGCGCGACGGGTCCTCGCCCAGCGCCGTCGCGAGGAAGCGCTTGCGCGACACCCCGACGAGCACGGGGAGCCCGAGCGCGCGCACCTCGTCGAGCTCGCGGAGCGCTGCCCAGCTCTGCTCCGGCGTCTTGGCGAACCCAATGCCGGGGTCGAGGATGACCTGGTCGCGCCGCACGCCGGCGGCGATCGCCTGCGCGACGCGTTCGGACAGCTCGGCGGCGATCTCGGCGCCGACGCGTTCGTATCGCGCCATCCGGTACATGTCGGAGGACGGGCCGCGCCAATGCCCGATGGCGATCTGCACGCCCGCGGCGGCGGCGACCTCGAAGATCCGGGGGTCCTCCAGCCCGCCCGAGACGTCGTTCACGATGCGGGCGCCCGCGGCGACCGCGCGCTCGGCGACCACGGCGCGGTACGTGTCGACGCTCACGACGGCCTCGCCTGCCAGGGCCTCGATCACCGGGAGCACGCGGCGCAGCTCCTCCTCGGCGCCGATCGGCATCGAGCCGGGCCTGGTCGATTCGCCGCCGATGTCGAGGATCGTCGCGCCGGCGGCGAGCAGCTCCCGCCCGTGGGCGATCGCCCTGCCCTGGTCGAAGAACTCGCCGCCGTCGCTGAACGAATCGGGCGTGACGTTCACGACGCCCCAGACCTCCATCAGCGCGCTCCCCCCGCGTCCGGATCGGCCGGCTCACCCGCCGCGATGAGGGCCATGATCTCGGCGCGCGCGGCCGGCTCGGCGAGCTCGCCGCGGCTCGCGATCGTGACGGTCGAACTGCCGGACTGCTGGGGCCCGCGCAGCGTGACGCAGCCGTGCACGGCGTCGAGCACCACGACGACGCCGCGGGCGTCGAGCGCGTCGGCGATCGTGTCGGCGATCTGCTCGCCGAGCCGCTCCTGCACCTGGGGGCGGTTCGCCAGGATGTCGATCACGCGCGGGAACGCGCCGAGCCCGACGACCCTGTCGCCCGGCAGGTACGCGATGTGCGCCGTGCCCGCGCTCGGCAGCAGGTGGTGCTCGCACACGGAGCGGAACCGGATGCCCCGCACGATCACGGGGCCGGAGGGCTCGGTCTCGGGCGCCGGCCCGCTCGCGACGCTGATGGTCGCGGCGAGCGGCCCCGCGGCGTCCTGCGCGAGGCCGCCGAACATCTCGGCGGCCATCCCGGCGACGCGCTCCGGGGTCTTCGTGAGGCCGGGGCGATCCGGGTCCTCACCGATCGCGAGGAGGAACTCGCGCGTCAGGGCCGCGATGCGCTCGCGGTCCACGCCATCCGGCACGGCCATGGCTCAGGCGGTCGCCGGTCGGGTCGTGCCGGTCGCGGGGTTCGGCTGCGAGGCCTGCGCCTGCGGCGCCTCGGCGTTCGCGGCGATCGCCACGTCGGACGCGCGCGCGGGGACCTCGATCGGCGGCAGATCGGAGCCGGGGCGGTCGCCGCTCGACAGCCACTGCGGGCGCATCGGGAGCTTGCGCACGTTGGCGAAGATCTCGTCGAGCCGGTGGTGGTCGAGCGTCTCCTTCTCGAGGAGCTCGTGCGCCAGCTGGTCGAGGATGTCGCGGTTCGCGTTCAGCACCTCGTACGCCTCGTCGTGGGCCTGTTCGATGAGCGCGCGCACCTCGGCGTCGATCGTCGAGGCGGAGCCGTCGGAATAGTCGCGCCCGTGGCCCATGTCGCGGCCCATGAACACCTCGCCGCTGCCGCCGGAGAGCATGACGGGGCCGACGGCCGTCGTCATGCCGTACTCGGTGACCATCTTGCGGGCCGTCGAGGTCGCCTTCTGGATGTCGTTCGACGCGCCCGTCGTCGGGTCGTGGAACACGATCTCCTCGGCGACGCGGCCGCCCATCGCGTACGTGAGCTGGTCCTGCAGCTCGTTGCGCGTGATCGAGAACTTGTCCTCGAGCGGCAGCACCATCGTGTAGCCGAGGGCCTTGCCGCGCGGCAGGATCGTGATCTTCGTGACGGGGTCGGAGAAGTTCATGGCCGCCGCCGCGAGAGCGTGGCCGCCCTCGTGGTACGCCGTGATCAGGCGCTCCTTGTCCTTCATCACTCGCGTGCGCCGCTGCGGGCCGCCGATGACGCGGTCGATCGCCTCGTCGAGCGCGCGGTGGTCGATGAGCTGCGCGTTCGAGCGCGCCGTGAGCAGCGCCGCCTCGTTGAGGACGTTCGCGAGGTCGGCGCCCGTGAAGCCCGGCGTCTTGCGCGCAACGGAGTCGAGGTCGACGCTGTCGGCGAGAGGCTTGCCGCGCCCGTGCACCTCGAGGATCTGCTTGCGGCCCGCGAGGTCGGGCGCGTCGACGCCGATCTGGCGGTCGAAGCGGCCGGGGCGCAGCAGCGCCGGGTCGAGGATGTCCGGGCGGTTCGTCGCGGCGATCACGATCACGTTCGCCTTGGGGTCGAAGCCGTCCATCTCGACGAGCATCTGGTTCAGCGTCTGCTCGCGCTCGTCGTGGCCGCCGCCCATGCCGGCGCCGCGCTGGCGGCCGACGGCATCGATCTCGTCGATGAAGATGATGGCCGGGGAGTTCTCCTTGGCCTGGTTGAACAGGTCGCGCACGCGGCTCGCACCGACGCCGACGAACATCTCGACGAAGTCCGAACCGGAGATCGAGTAGAACGGCACGCCCGCCTCGCCCGCGACGGCCCTGGCGAGCAGCGTCTTGCCCGTTCCGGGAGGGCCGTAGAGCATGACGCCCTTCGGGATGCGCGCGCCGACGGCCTGGTACTTCGAGGGGTCCGCGAGGAAGTCCTTGATCTCCTGCAGCTCTTCGAGCGCCTCGTCGGCGCCGGCGACGTCCGCGAACGTCACATCCGGATGCTCCTTGTTGGCGATCTTCGCCTTCGACTTGCCGAACTGCGCCATCTTGCCGCCGCCCTGCGCGTTCGCGAGCAGGAACCAGAACAGCAGGCCGAGCAGCAGCACGGGGATCATGAAGGTCAGCAGGCTGCCCAGGATGCTCTGCTGCGGCACGTCGTCGTCGAAACCGTCGGCCGGCGCCGCCGTCTCGACCGCGGCGACGACCTCGTCGGCGCGGGCGCCGACGTAGTAGAACTGCACGTCCTCCGAGCCCTCGAAGGCCTCGGAGAGGTGCATGTCGACCCGCTGGTTGCCGTCGGTGATCGTGACCTCGGTCACGGTGTCGCCGCCGAGCAGCTCCATGCCCTGCTGGGTGGTGATCTGCTTCGGCCCCGCGAGCGAGTTGATCAGGATGAAACCCGCAATGAGAAGCACGCCGATCAGCAGCACATAGATCAGCGGATTGCGGGTGATCTTCTTGGCTTTCATAGTGCGGGCTGCGCCCGTGCTCCCTCGGGGTCGACGAACTGCGCGCCGAAGCGCGTCCAGCCTCCAGGCTATCGCGCGGCCACTATGGCGCTTCTGAATTCGCCCGAGGCGTAACGCGCGAGCGGCGGCCGAGGTCGAGCGGCGCCCTGGCACCGCTCCGATCAGGAGTAGACGTGAGGAGCGAGGACCGCGACGTCGCGCAGGTTTCGGTAGTGCTCGGCGAAGTCGAGGCCGTAGCCGACGACGAACTCGTTCGGGATGTCGAAGCCGAGGTAGCGGCAGTCGATCTCGACCTTCACGGCCTCCGGCTTGCGCAGCAGCGCGAAGACCTCGACCGACTCGGCACCGCGCTCCGCGAAGTTCTTCAGCAGCCAGCTCAGCGTGAGGCCGGAGTCGATGATGTCCTCGACGATCAGCACGTGGTAGCCGCCGAGGTCGGTGTCGAGGTCCTTGCGGATCTGCACGACTCCGCTGGACTTGGTGCCCGCCCCGTAGCTCGACACCGCCATCCAGTCCATCTCGATCTCGCGGTCGAGGTGGCGCGAGAAGTCGACCATCACCGTGGCAGCCCCCTTCAGCACGCCGACGAGCAGGAGCTTCTTGCCCTCGTAGTCGGCCTCCACCTGCCGAGCGATCTCGGCGAGCTTGTCGCCTATCTGCTCCTCGGTCACGAGGATGTCGGTCAGCTGGTCGGCGATATCCGCGGCGCGCATGCATCGATCCTACGCATTGCCGAATGGGAATCGCATGCCGCCTGCTCCTCAGCGGGAGGCGGAGGAGCGGGAAGCGCGAGGAACGGTCAACGCGCGGTGAGCACGATGAGCGCGCCGCGGCGGGTCGCCGCGAAGCCCGGCAGGTCGATGGGCCCCTGGCCCCGCCAATCGGTGACGAGGCGGGCGATCTCGAGGGTGTGCCGGCGCGTGAGCGACGCATCGAACTCGCTCGCGGCCACGTGCCGGATGATCCGGTTCCGGATGGCCGCCGGGTTGGCCGCCAGCGCCGCGACCGAGATCGCGATGCCGGCCTCGGCGTGTTCGACGATGTCCTCGATCGTCTCGTCGATCATGTCGGCGAACGCCTCGTTGTCCTCGCGGAGCTGCTCGGCCGTCCGAGCGAGCGCATCGGCGATGCCGGGGCCGAGTTCACGCTCCAGCACCGGCAGCACCGTCTCGCGCACGCGCACGCGGCCGAACCGCTCGTCTGAGTTGTGCGGGTCCTCCCACGCCTCGATGCCGGCCGCGGCGCAGAACGCGCGCGTCTCGGCGCGGCGCAGCCCCAGCAGCGGGCGCTCCCACGCGAGCCCTCGCTCGTCGATGCGGCGCGGCGCCATCCCCTGCAGACTGCCGGCGCCGGCGCCGCGGGCGAGGGCGAGCAGCACCGTCTCGGCCTGGTCGTCGAGCGTGTGGCCGAGCAGGACGGCCGCGGCGCCGGTCTCGGACGCGGCGCGTGAGATCGCGGCGTACCGCGCGGTGCGGGCCGCGGCCTCCGGCCCGCCGTCCGTTCCCACCTCGACGCGTGCGACGCGCGCATCCGGGATCCCGAGCCCGCGTGCCTGGGCCGCCGCGCGCTCGGCGACCTCGGCGGAGCCCGGCTGCAAGCCGTGGTCGACCGTGACGGCCGCGATGCCGAGGCCGAGGCCCCGCGCTTCGTGAGCCGCGGCCGCGGCGAGCGCGAGCGAATCGGCGCCGCCGGAGAGCGCGACGAGGATCGTCGCGCCGCTCTCGGCGAACGGCTGGAGCGCCTCGCGCACGGCGAGTCGGACGGCGGCGATCGCGGGGTCGAGCATGCGCTCACGCTACCGCGGGGCCGCCCGCCCCGCCCGCGACCGACGCGCGGCGTCCGGATGCGCACCGACGCGTCGAGACCGGCCGCCGGGCGCCGCGCGGAACCGGCCCGCGCCCCGGTGACGGGGAGCCCGCGCGCCGCACCCGACTCGACCCGTCCGCCCCGGCGCCGCTCGAACTCCCCGGGGTGCCGCCGGTAGGCTTGTCGCGGATTCCAACCGTTCTTCTGAAGGAGCACACGCATGGGCGCATACGACGCCGTCATCGAGATCCCGCGCGGAAGCCGCGTGAAGTACGAGGTCGACCACGAGACGGGCCGCGTCTTCCTGGACCGCGTGCTGTACACGACATTCGGCTACCCGAGTGACTACGGCTTCTTCGAGAACACGCTCGGCGAGGACGGCGACCCGCTCGACGTGCTCGTGATCATGGACCACTCGGTCTACCCGGGCGTCGGCGTCAAGGTGCGCCCCGTCGCCGTGCTGAAGATGAGCGACGAGGCCGGCGGCGACGACAAGGTCGTGGCCGTGCTCGCGAAGGACCCGCGCTGGGACCACATCCAGGACGTCGACGACCTCCCGGAGTACACCCGCAAGGAGATCTGCCACTTCTTCGAGCACTACAAGGACCTCGAGCCGGGCAAGTGGGTCAAGGTCGACGAGTGGGCGAACGCCGCCGAGGCCGAGCGCCTCGTCACGGAGGCGTTCGACCGCGCCAAGACGCAGGGCCACTGAGCCGAACGACGAAGGGGACCAGCCGCGCGGCTGGTCCCCTTCGTCGTTCCCGGATGCCGTGCATCCGGCGCGGGCCTCAGAGGTAGACGCCCCGCGACGCCATGAACGGCACAGGGTCGATCTGCGTGCCGCCCTGGAACACCTCGAAGTGCACGTGGCAGCCGAAGGAGTTGCCCGTGTTGCCCTCGTAGCCGATGACCTGCCCGGCAGAGACATACTGGCCGTAGCCGACGGCGACCTGGTTCTGGTGGCCGTAGCCCGTGGCGATGCCATAGCCGTGATCGATCTTGACGAAGTTGCCGTAGCCGCCGAGCGGTCCGGCCCAGATCACCGTGCCGGAGTGAGCGGCGTAGATCGGCGCCCAGCAGCCCGCCGCGATGTCGGTCCCCATGTGCCAGCCGCTCGAGCAGTACCCGGTGCCGCACTGCACCATGCGCGGGCCGAAGCCCGACGTCACGGCGCCGCCGTTCGGCCGCACCCAGCCGGAGCCCGAGCTGGTGTTCGTCGGGGTGCTCGTGTCGTTGCCGCCACCACCGCCGCCGCCACCTCCGCCGCCGCCGGAGTCGTTGTTCTCGCGCTCACGGCGCTCCCGCTCCTCGCGGGCGCGCCGTTCGGCTTCCTCCTGCTGCTTCCGGCGGCGCTCCTCGGCCCGGCGGCGCTGCTCGGCCTCGTATGCCTCCTTGGCCTCGACGCCCTTCTTGTAGTCGGCGACCGTCTTGGTCGTCGTGTCCTTGAGGGCCGCGAGCTGCGCCTCGAGCGTCACGAGGTGCTCCTCCTGCTGCGCGAGAGCGGCCTCCGCCGCCTCCTGCGCGGCGCGCGCTTCCTGGAGCTTCTGCTCGGCCACCTTCTGCAGGCGGTCGCGCTCGTCGCGGGCGACCTCCGCCTGGTCGGAGAGCGACTGGGCCGAATCGCGCGCGGCGACGGCGTCGGCCCGGATCGATTCGTTCTGCTCCGAGAGCTTGTCCATCTGCCCGAGGCGCGCGAGCAGTTCGTCCGCGCTGTCGTCCGATTCGGCGAAGAGGACCCCGAGGGACGTCTCGTTGCCGCTCGTGCGGCTCAGCTGCGCCGCGAGGCGCGCGGCCGCGAGCTCGGCCTCGTCGGCCGCCTTCGCCGCCTCATCGGCCTGCGACTGCAGCTCCTGGAGCCGCTGGGCGGCGGCGAATGCGTCCTGCTGCGCCTCGTAGTACGCGTCCGCCGCTTCCTCGGCGCGCGCCTGGGCCGCCGCGACGTTCTCCTTGAGCTGCGCGATGAGTCCTTCGATGCGCCGGGTCTCCGCGGCCTTGGCCGACTGGTTCGCGCGCGCGTTGGCGACGTCCTCCCACGACGGGTAGTCGGCGGGGTTATACGCCGCTGCCGGTTTGGCGAAGGACGAGATGCTCACGGCGGCAACGCCGACGGCACCGGCTGCCAGCGCGACGCGCCGCGACACGGGCCCCCAGAGGGCGCGCCGCTCCGCCTGCGTCGGCGCGCAGTCGCAATCGGACTCGGGAGTGGTGTCCATCGGGTCGTTCACCGCCTTACTCACTCGCGCCACAGTAGCAACATCAATCACATATGTCACTGACTCAGGCACACGCATCACGCGCCCCACGGGCGCGCTCTCCGCGCCACCTCGGGCACAGATCGCCCTCATCCTGCCCCGCGACACTCCCGAGATGCGGTCGGCGCGCCCTCGATTTGAAGATTCGCGCCGGATGTACGTATGCTTGGTTGTCGGCAACGGAGAGCCAGCAGGTTCGCCCCGGCCCCATCGTTTAGCGGCCTAGGACACCGCCCTTTCACGGCGGCAGCACGGGTTCGAATCCCGTTGGGGTCACTCATGCCGACGAAAATTTCATAAAGTATGGCCCTGTAGCGCAGTTGGTTAGCGTGCCGCCCTGTCACGGCGGAGGTCGCGGGTTCAAGTCCCGTCAGGGTCGCTCTGAGCGACGGGCCTTCTTTCGAGAAGGCCTTTCGCGTAGGATGCGGCAGATGCATCATCGCCGTAAGGCTCTGTAGCTCAGTTGGTAGAGCGCACGACTGAAAATCGTGAGGTCACGGGATCGACGCCCGTCGGAGCCACAAGGATGATCATTACAATCATCCCAGAAACCCTCGCCTAGCTTCTACATGGCGGGGGTTTTGCTCTGCCCGGGCGGGGCAGGCCCGCCGGATCGCTGCACAGGCGACGACGGACCGGTCGCGGTTGCCCGCTGCACTGACGACGGCGGATACCGCTGGAGGAGTGGTACGGCGCGCTGCGCTATGCTTCGGGCACGGCGGGCGATAGCCCTCGGGGCGCGGCAGTCTTCCGGACGGTACGACGAGCCCGCCCACGTCAGCATGCGCGGGGTGCGTGCTCGGTCAGACTGCGTCCGCCGACTCGGCGCGCAGCAGGCGGAAGGACTCGCACACGACCGGCATCTTCGGGTCGAAGCCCTTCGGGTTCTCCGCGTACGTGCGCCAGAAGTGCTCGTGCACCTCGCGCCAGTACGCGAGCGTGCGGTCGCCCTCGCCCTCGGCGCGCGCGTGCTCCGCACCGACCTCGTCGAACGGCACGATCTCGACCGACATCGTCTCGAGCAGCGCACGGGGTGCACCCGAGCCGTCGAGGATGATGCTGTGCGTTCCGGCCGCCGGCAGCTCTTCGCCGAGCGCTTCGACATCCCACAACGACGATGCCGTCGCCGTCTTCACGCCGTCGAGCACGAGCGCGAGCAGACCATCGGCGTGCTCGGGCGTCGCACCGAAGGGCCACGCCTCGGGCACTTCGACGGGCAGCCCGTCGATCTCGTCGCGGCACCGGCTCCAGAAGGCCTCGACGGCCGCGCTGTCCTGCATCCAGCCAGGCTACCGCGGCGTGCGGGCCCAGCGCCGCGGCGAACGTCACCGTCGGGCCGGGCGCTGTCTGCGGCGGGCCCTGATCGGTCTGCCGCACGTCCTGGTCCCTGCGCCGCCTGGCATCGGCTTCACACGCTGCCCTGCGGCGCATGCGGATCAGTCCCCGGAGCCGGTTCCCTCCGCGAACGCCACGAGGTGGCGCACCAGCGCCTCCGGCTCGGTCACCATCGGGAAATGCCCCGTCCGGATCTCCTCGACCCGCCATCCGGGCGTCGACCGGACGCGCTCACGGATCGAGTCGATCGTCCGGTAGGCGGGTTCGGAGCAGTCGACGAACAGGCGAGGAAGCGGATCGAGGAGGGCCGCGTCGTACTCGAGTGGCTCCTGGTACATGCCGAACGGATGCGGCACGTGGCGGCGGCGCAGCCATGCCGCGTCGGCCTCGTCGAGCGCGAAGCCCTCGGCAGGGTCGGGCGGCGGCAGTGCGTTGCCGTGCTCGGCCGCGGCCGCCCTGCGCGCGGCCGCGATCGCCGGCGAGTGCCTGACGCCCCACCCCTCCCCCGGCAGCGGCACCATCGCGTCGACGTAGGCGAGGCCGCCCACGCGCGACGGCTCCGCCGACCGCAGCGCGGCCGCGGCGCCCGTGATCACCATGCCGCCGTAGCTGTGGCCGACCAGGACCACGTCGTCCAGCTCCTCGGCTTCGACCAGCCCCACCACGTCGTCGATGTGGGTGCCGAGCGTGATGTCCGGCCGGCGCAGGTGGGCGCGCTCGCCGTCGCCCGTCAGCGTCACGGCGTGCACCTCGTGCCCGGCGTCGCGCAGCGGACCGAGCACGCGCCGCCACACCCACGCACCGCCCCAGGCGCCGTGGACGAGGACGATCGGACGCGTCACAGGGCGCCCGTGGAGCGCCAGCCGCCCTGGTACTCGAGCCGGGCCGTCTCCGCGTACGGCACGGGGCTCACCACGGCGCGCACGGCGATCTGCTCGTGCGGCTCGACGGTGGTCTTGCCGGATCCGCCATCCGGCTCGCCCCACACCACGCGCACCTCGGTCCCGATCGGGATGTCGCGATCGACCGTCGCGAGCGAGAGCCCGCGCTTCTCGTTCGCGGTGACGCCCGTGAAGAGCGACAGCCCGACGTCCGTGCCGTCGGCGTCGATCACGGCGTCGTAGTTCGACGAGCCGTAATTCGCATTCGGCAGGTCGAAGAACTGATATCCCCGGCCGTCGCGATCGACGGGCGACGCGAGGATCTTGGCGAGGTCCTCGTCGTTCCACGCGAGCGTGACCTTCTTGCGCTGTGCGTCGGTGTTGAGCCGCTCCAGAGCGTCGCGGCCGATGAAGTCGTGGTCGAACTTGACGAAGGAGCCGTAGCCGAGCTCCCACGGGTTGAGGTAGTAGTCGTCGATGCTCTCCGACACGAACGAGCCGGCCAGGGCGTTGACCGCCTCGTAGCTCGACGTCGGCAGCCACTCCCGGAACGCGCGCTCGCCCTCGCCCGAGTAGATCGCCGGCAACGGTGAAGGGATCCATCCCGACTCGAGCGTGTTCGACGAGTACGCGCGCGACCCGCACGGCTCGATGCCGAACTCGGCGCCCGCCTCGAGGATCGCGTCGCGGATCTTCCCGTGCTGCGCGTACGGCCCCCAGATCTCCAGCCCGGGGGCGCCCGCCATGCCGTGGCGGAGAGTGCTCACCCGTTCGCCCGCGATCTCGATCTGGCCCATGTGGAAGAACTTCACCTGCTCGACCGGCCCGCCGGCCAGCTTCTCGATGATCGGCCAGGCGTTCGGGCCCTGGATCTGGAACCGGTAGTAGTCACGGTGCACTGCCTCGCCGTAGGGGCGCGACGGCGAGCGGTCGTCGTAGCGGAACTCGACGTCGTACCCGCCGGTTTCGGCGTGGAACTGGAGCCAGTCCGCCGCGGGCGCGCGACCGACGTAGACGTACTCGCCCTGGGTCTCGTGGAACAGGATTCCGTCACCGATCACGCCGCCGTTCGACGCCGTCGGCACGAACTGCTTCGCCGTGCCGACCGGGAAGTTCGCGAAGCTGTTGATGCCCGTCTCGCTGAGGAGGCGGAGCGCATCGGGGCCCGAGACGAAGAAGTTGACCATATGGTGCGACTGGTCGAACAGTACGGCGCTCTCGCGCCACGCCTTCTGCTCGCGCCTCCAGTTCGAGAACTCCGCTGGCACAACGGGGTAGATGTACGCCCCCAGCCGCGAGTTCCTGAGCAGCTCGACGGCGCTGCCCTTCTCGTCCAGCAGTTCCTGAAGATTGCGCGCCATGGCGACCTCGACTTCCTTGTCCGGGGGCGGTGTGCCCTCACACTAATCCGCACGGTTTGCCTATGTCCAGAGATATTGGGGGCGCATCCACGGATGTCGAGGATCACCTTCGCTGATACCGACGATCGCGTCCGCGGCTCGGAGCCCGACGTACGACAGCGGCATCCGAGCCGTCGCCATCGACACCGCGAGCAGGCGCGCGTCGTGCCGTCTCGGCCAGTAGAGTCACGGGGTGCACAGGATCGCGGTGATCGGCGGCGGGCCCAAAGCGCTGTTCGCCCTTCAGGAACTGCACGACCGGCTTCCGGATGGCGCGGACGTCGCCGTCGACGTGTTCGACCCGGCCGAACCGGGCGGCGGCGCCGTGTGGCGGCCCGAGCTGCCGCCCGCGCTCCGCATGAACTCCTCCGCTGGCGCCGTCGATGCCCGTTTCTCCGGCTTCGGCGAAGCCCTCGCCGATTGGGTCGCCCGCACCCACCCCGAACATGCCGCCGAGACCTACGTGCCGCGCCGCCTCGCCGGCGCATACCTGCGCGAGGCGTTCGCCGCCCTCGTGGAGAGCGACCGGATGACGGTGCGACACGTGCGCCGTCGCATCACGGGGCTCCGCGGCACGGGCGCCCCCGAGGGCACGGCGACAGCCGCTGAGGCAGCCCCGCTCGCCGGGCGCGAAGCCACGGGCGCGCCTGCGCCGGGAGCTCGCGTCACGGGATGTGACGCGCCCGAGCCGGCCCCGGAGCTTCTCGACATCCGCGCGCACGACGAAGTGCTCCTCGCGACCGGCCATGCCGGGCCGCCGTCCGACCTCCACGACCGAGCCGGGCGCGTCCCGGCCGGCTCGGTCGCCGTCATCCGCGGGGCGGCGCTCACGGGCCTCGACGCCGTCGCCCTGCTGACCGAGGCCCGCGGCGGTGCTTGGGTGCGGACCCCGGGTGAGAACCCGGCCGGCTTCCTGACGTACGTCCCCTCGGGCCGTGAGCCGCAGCGCATCCGGATACTGTCGCGTTCGGGTACCGTCATGTCGCCGAAGCCCGACGGCGCCCACCCGCGACTGGTTCCGGCGATCGAGCGGGCTCGGGCGGACCTGCGCGCTCAACTGCGCGCGCGGGAAGAGTCGATCAGCACTCCGGCCGGTGCGGGGCGCGGCCCGGCATCGGTGGGCGCCGGCGCCCGACCCGGCACCGGTCGCGGCTCCGCGTCGAGCGCGACTGGGTCCCCCGCGCGTGCGCTGCCGAGGACTGCGGGGCGCGGCGCCCCGCTCGACCTCGACGCACTCTGGCGCAGCGTGCTCGGGGCCAGCGAGAACGCGCTGGCGGCGCACGGCATCCGGACCTCGCCCCTGCGGCTGTGGCGAACGTTGCTGACGGGCCGGCCAGCACGCGACGAAGCCGTCTGGGCCGGTCGGCAGCAGGCCTTGTTCCTGCGCACGCGCATTGAGATCGACGCCGGCCTCCGCCCGCCCGACGAATCGTGGGTGCTGGGCCGGGTCTGGTTCGAGCTGTTCCCCGAGACCCTGCGGCTGCTCGACCGCGCTCGCCTCCTGCCCCGCGACCGGGTGAGGCTGAACCGGGTGCTCGCGCACCAGGAGCGCGCATCGTTCGGCCCGTCGGGGCTCACCGCGCGTCGGCTCGTGGCTCTCGCCGACGCGGGCCTGATCGAGTTCGCGTCTGGTTCCCCCGCTCCTTCGGAATGCATCGACGCTGTCACGATCGGGCCGGGCGTCGTGCGGGCGGCACTGCCCGCGGCGGGCGCCCGGACCGCGACAGGCACGCCGGATTTCCTCGACCCGCTCTTCGCCGACCTGCACGCGCGCGGCCTCACCACGATCCGGCGCGGCGAGCGCGGCGTGCTCACCGCGCCCGACGGCACGGCCATCCGGCCCGACGGCGGGCGCACCGAGGGTCTGGCGGTCATCGGCCGGCCGACCGAGGGGCCCGTGCTCGGCAATGACACCCTCGACCGCACGCTGCACGCCGACGGCGCACGGTGGGCCGCTGCCGCCGCGGAACGGGCAGCCCTCAGTAGTCGTCGATGACGATCTTCTTCTGCGAGATCAACGTCGCGTGCGCGCCCGGTCGCCGCATCAGCTCCCCCATCTCGGCGGGGATGATCTGCCAGCTGAGACCGTAGTGATCGGCGAGCCAGCCGCACTGCTCCGCCTCCGGGTCGGCGGAGAGCGCCTCCCACAGACGATCGATCTCCGCCTGGCCGTCGCAGAGCACCTCGAGCGAGACGCCATTCGTGAACGACGACTCCATCTCGGCGCCGGAATCCATCATCGAGAACCACTGCCCGGCGAGGCGCACCTCGCCGAACATCACGTCCCCTGCCGCGGCGGGCCCCGTCTGTTCGGGGTACTCGGCGACGAAACCCACCCCCGAATCCTCGAACAGCGACGCGTAGAACTCGGCCGCCTCGCGCGCCTTGCCCGTCACGTCGCGCGCGAACATCAGTTGGGGGATCACGAACGGCCGCGGGTCGCCGTCCGGGTCCGTCAGCATCAGCTGCCAGCTGGTGCCGTACCGGTCCTCGACCCAGCCGTACCGCGGGCTGAACGGGTACTCCTGCAGCGGCATGAGCACCCGCCCGCCCTCCGAGAAGCCCGCCCATGTCTCGTCGAGGGCGGCCTTCGCCGCATCCGCGTCGGAGCCGAACTGCAGAGGGTCGAAGTTCAGCATGAACGACACCGTCGGGTTCGGGCGGAAGGCGTCGCCGGCATTGATGAGCACGATGCGGAACCCGTCGATCACGACGTCGACCGTGAGAGGCTGGCCCGCGAACTCCTGCTGCCAGTCGGGCACGTCATCCGGGTAGTGCGCCGTCGTCTCGCTCGACGCGTTGCGGAGGACCGACGCATAGAACGCACCGGCCTCCTCCGCACGGTCGCACCAGAGATTCGGAACGATCTTCTGCGCCATGGGTCCTCCTGGGAAGCGCTGGGGCGAACGCGAAGGCACAACGGGCGCCACCGCGCCTCCAGCGTGCTCCCGGTTCGGCGCGCGCACAAGGGGGTGCCGAGCGGGCATCGGCGGCTCCGACGGAGCATCCGGATGCTCCGTCACGACGAACGCGCGACGAACGGTGTACATCCGCTCGGCTTCGCTCCATACTCGGAACATGGACCTGTACACGTTCGCGCGCACCGGTGACAGGGTGCTGCTGCAGGAGATCGACGACGGCTACAACGTGAACAGCGTGAACGAGAACGGCGATTCGCTGCTGCTGCTCGCAGCGCAGGGCGGGCACGTCGAGCTCGTGCGCGGGCTCATCGCGCGCGGTGCCGACCTGGCTCACAGGAACCATCGCGGCGTCACACCGGTCATCGCCGCGGCCTCGCGCGGGCACCACGACGTCGTGGAGAGCCTCGTGCACGCGGGCGCCGAGCGCCACCCGGAGCTCGACCCCGACCCGGCGTAGGCCCGGTCGTCTCGGGACGCGAGCCGGCTCGGCCCGGCGGCGCCCCGGTGGGAGCCGCGTCCGCTCCGATGATCCGGCGCCTGCCGCCCCACCGCGCGGTGAGGGCGGCGGTCCCGCTGTTCAGCCCTTCAGGGCGAGGATCATGGCCCCCTCATCGGCCGCCTGCGGCGCCGGGACGAAGCCGACCGCCTCGTACAGGTGCCGCGCCGCATTGCCCGGCTCGACGCTCAGGCTGATCGCCTCGACGCCGTGGAAGCGCGCCTGGCGGATCGCGCGCTCGATCACCCGGCGCCCGTGCCCCCGCCCTCGCATGCCCTCCCGCGTGCAGATGCTCAGCTCCGGCACGCCGTCGCGCACGTAGCCGTAGCCGGGGTCGCTGGCGTCGAGGAACAGCAGCCAGGCGACGCACACCCAGCCGGCGTCGTCCTCCGCCACGATCCCGAAGTCTCCGCGCTCCGGCACGAGTGCGGAGTAGCGGGCGAACTCGGGCCTGCTCCGGATGTCGTCCATGGTGAACCGCTCGCCCGACCAGTTCATGTTGCGCAGCGTGGCCTCGCGGAGTATGTCCGCGTCGCCGGGGGTCACGGCGCGCATCGTCAGTTCGGCGGCGCCGTCGTCGCCTTCCATTCTCGGATTCTGGCACGCGCCGCGGCGTTCCGGAACCCGCCCCCGGGGCGCGGGCGCCCGCCGGCTCAGCCGCGCGGCGCCTGCGGCGGCTGCGGGCGCGGCGGGATCTGCCCGTAGGGGGCGTCGTCGAGCGGCGGCCGGGAGTAGTCGCCGAACTGCGCGGGGCCGCCCGGAACCGGCGGAGCCCCGGGCACAGGCGGTGCTCCCGGCACCGGCTGCTGCGGCTGCCCGTTCGGCGCCTGCCGCGCATCGGGCGCGTAACCCGGCGCGGGCTGCTGCTGGCCGGGCTGTGCCGCCTGCTGCCACGGGTTCGCGGACGGCTTCGGCTGCTTCTTCCGCGTCGGCAGCAGCATCGCGATGCCCGCGAGGAGCAACAGGATCGACAGGATCAGCAGCAGGACGACGCCGAAGCCGACGTCGGCTCTGACCTCGAGCATGCCGCCGCCCACGTCGGCGAGATCACCGGATCCGACCATCACGGCGATCGAGTCGATCAGACCGATGAGGGCGGATCCGATGCCGAGACAGGCGACCGTGATCCTGGCCCACAGGGCCTTCACGATGATCGCGGTGACGCCCGCCGCGACCGTGAGCGCGAAGGCGATCAGCAGCAGGACGCCTTCGCCCGAATCCCAGAAGCTGACGCTCTCGGACATCCCCATCGCGGAGATCGACACCGCGGGCAGGAACACCGGGAGGATCGCGACGAGCGCGAGGGCGGGAAGCACGAAGCCCGCGATCGAGACGGCCTTCGCGAACGGCGTCGCCTGCGCATCGCCGACGGCGCGCTGGAAGTCGCGGGCGGCGCCCTGCGCGGCCGGCGCGACACGGTTCTGGAAGAAGTCCTTCGCCCCGTCGGCGACCTGTGCGGCGCCGGCCGAGACCTTCGCCCACGAGTCGTCGCGTCCCTGCGCGACCTGACCGGCGGCGACCGCCGCCTGGTACTCGGCGAGCGACGGCTCGCGCCCGGTGCGCGCGCGGAACGCGTCGCTCCATCCGGCTGGGTCCGGCGGGCCGGCCGACGCGGGGGCGCCTTCGGCCTGCGCGGGGGCGTAGGCGCCCGGCTGGCCCCAGCCGGCGCTCGCGGCGCCTTCCTGAGCGGGAACCGATGCACCCGGCTGGCCCCAGCCCGAGCCGGACGGCCCCTGGGCCGCCATTCCGGGGCCGGCGGACGGGGCCGCGGAGGGGGTGCCGTAGCCGCCCGACACCGGGGCTTCGCCGGCGCGGACCGTGTCGGACATGGGCTGTTCCCCGACGGCACCACCGACCGCCGTGTCGTGGGCGGGGTCGGTCGGGCCGGGGCGGGCCGCATCGGCCGGGGGCTGCACCGCCTGCGCCCGCAACCACTCGGCGAGCTCGGGGTACACGTTCGGATGAGCGAGGATCGCTGGCCGCAGATCGGGCCGCGCGGTCGCGAGGTGCCCGAGCGTCGACTGGTCGAAGAACGGGTCGCGCAGCAGATCCTGCTCGGTGTAGCTCGAAAGGTCGCGGTCGGACATGTCTCCCCCGGTGTCGCGCTGGCCGCCGGAACCTGAACCGACCGGCCCCGCCAGACTACCGGCCGCCATCGGCGGCCGCCCGTCGCGAGCAGAACTCCCCATGCCCCGCCGCGCGCGTCAGGCGGCGGCGTCGGCCGAGCTGATCCGGATGGACGAGGCCCAGTCGGTGACCCACTCGGGCAGTTCGACGTGCTCCGCCGGCGGGCCCGACACCTCGAGGAGCTCGGCGGTGGTGACGGTTCCGCCCGAGCGCTTCAGGAACCGCGCCTGCACGACGGCGCGCGCGACGAGCTTCCCGCCCCGACGGAACTCCTGGTGCATGTACACGGCCCGGTCGTCGAAGCCGAGCACGCGCGTGGCGATGACGAAGCGCTGCCACAGCTTCAGCGAGCGCTTGTAGGTGATCGTCTGCGCGCTCACGACGGGGTACCAGCCGCGATCGGAGACGTCCTTCATGAACCCCGCCCGCCCGATGAGGTCGGTGCGCGCGAGGTCCATCAGCGCGAGGTAGCGCGCGTTGTTCATGTGGCGCAGCAGGTCGAGGTCGGTCGGCCAGACGCGGAACGGCGTGCGCACCTCGCTCCACAGCGAGACGCGGGGCGCACGGCGCAGACGGAGCATCAGGCTCATCAGACGGAAGTACAGGTTCACCCGCCCCATACAACCACCACGCGGCCGCCGCCGCTCCCCCGCGTCGGGTCGCGGCCGCCGCATCGTCCGCCGCGATCGGCAGGGCGATCGCCCATCCAGGGTCCGTACCCTGTAAGGCGTGCTCGCGAAAGTCCTGCTGTTCTACGTCTTCACGCCGCTCGCCGACCCCGAGGCGATCCGGCTCTGGCAGCGCGACCTCGCCGAGGCGCTCGGCCTGCGCGGCCGCCTGCTCATCTCGCGGCACGGGCTGAACGGCACCCTCGGCGGCGACATGCCCGCGCTCAAGCGCTACGTGCGCAAGACCAAGGAGTACGCACCGTTCGCGGGCCTCGACGTCAAGTGGTCGGAGGGCACGGGCCTCGACGCCGACGGCGGCAGCCTCGACTTCCCCCGCCTGAGCGTGAAGGTGCGCGACGAGATCGTCTCGTTCGGCGCCCCCGACGAGCTCGAGGTCTCCCGCGCCGGCGTCGTCGGCGGCGGCGCGCACCTGACGCCCGATGAGCTGCACCGGATGATCGACGAGCGCGACGACGTCGTCTTCTTCGACGGCCGCAACGCGTTCGAGGCGGAGATCGGCCGCTTCCGCGGCGCGATCGTTCCGGATGTCGCGACAACGCATGACTTCGTAGCCGAGCTGGACAGCGGGAAGTACGACCACCTCAAGAACCGGCCAGTCGTGACGTACTGCACCGGCGGCATCCGGTGCGAGGTCCTGTCGAGCCTCATGACGAGCCGCGGCTTCGACGAGGTGTACCAGCTCGACGGCGGCATCGTGCGCTACGCCGAGGCGTTCGGCGCGACCGGCCTGTGGGAGGGGTCGCTGTACGTCTTCGACGGCCGCGAGTCGGTGTCGTTCGGCGGCGACGTGATCGGCCGCTGCCGCGCGTGCGGCTCGCCGAGCGAGCGCATCGCGAACTGCGTCGACGAGTCGTGCCGGGCCCGCACCGTTCTGTGCGAGGCGTGCGGCGATCGCGCCGCCTGCGCCGAGCACGCGGCGGCCGCCGCGGCCTGACCCCGGGCCGCGGTCCCGGTCGCCCTCTCAGCCGAATTCCTTCCGCCGCCGTCGCAGAATCCGCGCCAGATCGGCGATCGGGAGCGCGGATGTTGCGACCGCGGCGGGCGGGGTGGGCGTTGCCCCGCCCCGCCCGCCGGGTCAGATCGCCGTGCGGCGAGAGCGGCGGGCCAGGAGCAGGATGACCGCGCCGAGGGCCAGGAACAGCAGCGCCCAGCCGAGGCCGACGATCAAGCCGCCGGTCACCGCGAGCTCGGGCAGGTCGACCGTCGCCGAATCCGACGCCGTCACCACGACCGCACCGCCGGTCGCGGCCGCCGTCGCCGCGTTCACGACCGTGCGGGACGCGGCCTCGTCCGCCGTGATCGAGTACGCCACCGGACCGCACTCGGCGGACTCCCCCGGCGCGAGGTCGGGGATGTCGCACGCGACCGCTCCGCCGAGCTTCGGGTCGTCGATCGCGATGTCCGTCAGGGCCGTCGCGCCCGTGTTCGTCACCGTGAATCGGAACTGCACCGTGTCGCCCGCGCTGACCTCGCGATCACCGTTCGCGTCGTCGTAGCCGCCGCCCGTCTTCTCCAGCGCGACCGCCGGCTGCGCCTCGATCGGCGTCGTGACCGTGTCGTCCGCACGGACCTCAGTGCCGCGGGCGCCGACGGCCGTGGCCGTCGCCGTATTGACCGCCTGGCCGGCCGCGACGTCGTCGTCCGTCAGCACGACCGGTTCCGCGCCGCAGGCCACCATCTCCCCCGGCAGGATCGCCGTGCTCTCGCACGCGACGCCGCCGTCGATCCGGGCATCCGCGACCTCCAGCTGGGTCAGCGTCGTCGTGCCCGCGTTCGTCACCGCGAACGAGTAGTCGATCGTGTCGCCCGCATCCGGCGCCCCGCTGCCGTTGGCATCCTCGATCGCCGCGGCCGACTTCACCAGCGCGATCGCGTCGGTGCCGTCCACGTCGACGTCGGCGGACGCGGTGTCGGTCACGGGGGCCGCGCCGGTCGCCGTGACGGTCGCCTCGTTGTGGAGGGTCCGCACGTCGATGTCGCCCTGCGTCAAGGTGTACGGGACGGGGCCGCAGTCGACCGACTCGCCCGGAGCGAGGTCGGCCGCCTCGACGGCGGGGCAGCCGACCGCACCGCCGAGCAGCGGATCGTCGATCGCGATGTCCGTCAGGACGGTCGTCCCCGTGTTGCTGATCGCGAAGCTGTACGACAGCTCGTCGCCCGCGCCGATCATCCCGTCACCGTCCACGTCGACGGGGGCCGATGCGGTCTTGTCGAGCGCGATGCCGTCCGCGCCGGCGATCATCACCGCGATGCTCGCGTCGTCGGAGGCCGATGCCGTCGTCAGCGTCGCGGTGTTGTGCACGACGCCCGCTTCGACGTCGGATTGAGTGATCTCGTACGCGTACGGACCGCAGCCGATCGCGTCACCGGGCGCGAGCTCGGTGCCCGTCAGCGCGGGGCATTCCAGCGGCCCGCCGAGCAGCGGGTCCTCGATCGCGGGGTCCGTGACGGTCCGCGTGCCGATGTTGGTCGCGGTGAACGCGTACGTCACCTCGTCGCCCGCGCCGACGCGCCCGTCGCCGGTCGTGTCGGAGACGGCCTCGACGGTCTTGACCAGTTCGACGGCACTCGTGCCCGCGATGGTCGTCTCCGCGCTCGCGGTGTCGTCGACGTCGCCGTGCGGCGACTCTGCCGTCGCCGTCGCCGTGTTGTTCACCGCTCCCGCGTCGACGTCATCGGTCGTCAGCACGTACTCCACGGGAGCGCACTCGACCGTCTCCCCGGGTGCGATGGACCCGCCGTCGCCCGCGGCGCAGTCGATCGCGCCGTCGAGCATCGGGTCGGTCACAGCGACGCCGCTGAGCGTCGTGGTGCCGGTGTTCGCCACCGAGAAGGTGTACTCGATCGTGTCGCCGGCACCGAGCGCACCGTCACCGTTCGCGTCGACGGGCTCGCCCGCCGTCTTGGCGAGGCTGATGCCGCTCGCGGTCGCGAGGGTCGCCGTCGCGTCCGCGTCGTCGGAGACCTCGCCGCCCGACCCCGTCGCCGTCACCGTCGCGGCGTTGCGCACGACGCCCGCGTCGACGTCCTCCTGCGTCAGCGCGTACGCGACGGGCGCGCAGTCGACCGCGTCGCCCGGGGCGAGCGCCGTGCCCGCCAGCTCGGCGCAGTCGATCGCTCCGCCCAGCATCGGGTCGTCGATCGCGGCGTCCGCCAGCGTCGTCGTGCCCGTATTCGTCACCGTGAAGGCGTAGTCGATCGTGTCGCCCGCGCCGATCATGCCGTCGCCGTCGGCGTCGACGGGCTCACCGGCGGTCTTCGCGAGCGCGATGGCATCGGTGCCCGTGACCGCGACATCCGCCGCGTCGGAGTCGCTCGCCTCGCCGGCCGATGACTGCGCGACGACGCTCGCCTCGTTGTGCACCGCGCCGGCGTCGACGTCCTCCTGCGTCAGCGGGTACGCGACGGGCCCGCACTCGACCGCTTCGCCCGGGGCGATCTCCGCGTCGAGCGCGTCGCACGCGACGTCGCCGCCGAGGAGCGGATCCTCGAGGGTCGCGCTCGTCAGCGTGGCCGTGCCCGTGTTCTCGACCGTGAACGTGTAGTCGACGGTGTCACCGGCGCCGATCATGCCGTCGCCGTCGGCGTCCGCCGGGGCCGCGGCCGTCTTGGTCAGGTCGACGCCCGCCGAGGCCCCGAAGCGCACCGCGGCGGTGCCCGAGTCCTCGACGCTCGCTCGACCCTCGCCCGTGGCGGTCGCGGTGTTCTCGACGACACCCGCGTCGACGTCCTCCTGCGTCAGCGCGTACGCCACCGGCCCGCACTCGAACGTCTCGCCCGGCGCGAGCGTCACCGCGCCGTCCGTGAGGCATCCGGTGTCGCCGCCGAGCAGCGGGTCGTCGATCGCAACGATCGTCTCGGCCGTCGTGCCGGTGTTGACCACCGTGAACGTGTAGCCGATCTCGTCGCCGACGCCGTAGCGGCCGTCGCCGTCGACATCCGTGACGCCCGTCGCGCTCTTCTGCAGCTCCAGCGCGTCGGTCCCGTCGACGTCGACCTCGGCCGACGCGTCGTCGGAGACGCCGCCGCTCGGGGCGTCCGCCGTCACCTGGGCCTCGTTGTGCACGGAGCCCTCGTCGATGTCGACCTGCGTCAGCTCGTAGGTGACCGGTGCGCATTCGATCGCGTCGCCCGGTGCCAGGTCCGCGTCCTCGAGCTCGGGGCACGCGACCGCGCCGCCCAGCATCGGGTCTGTGATCGCCGCGCCCGTCAGCGTCGTCGTTCCCGTGTTCGTCACGGTGAAGGCATAGTCGACCGTGTCGCCCGCACCGAGCCTGCCGTCACCGTCGACATCGGCCGGCGTACCGCCCGACTTCGCCAGGCTCACGGCGTCGACCGTCGGCACGATCGTCGTCGCCGTCGCCTCGTCCGAGGCATCACCGCGGGGCGAGGTCGCCGTGATCGTCGCGGTGTTCGCGACCGTGCCGGCGTCGATGTCCGCCTGCGTGAGCGCATACGCGACGGGGCCGCACTCGAGCGACTCCCCCGGCGCGAGGCGCGCGCCGTCGAACGCCGTGCACTCGACCGCGCCGCCGAGCAGCGGGTCGTCGAGCGCCAGCTGCGCGAGCCGCGTCGAGCCCGTGTTCTCGACGACGAACGAATACTCGATCTCGTCGCCCGCGCCGACCCGGCCGTCGCCGTTCGTGTCGGCAGGCTGCGACGCCGCCTTCGTCAGCTCGACCGCGCTCTCGCCCGTGATCGGGGCGACGACGGTCGAGGAGTTGTTGTCGGCATCCGGGTCGGCCTGCGTCGCCGTCACGCTCGCCGTGTTCGAGATCTCGTCGGATCCTGTTGCCGGATCGATCGTGCCCGTGACCACGAGTTCGAGCGTGTCGCCGTCGGCGAGCGAAGCCGCCTCGCACGTGAGCACGCCGTCCGCGATCTCACAGCCCTCGCCTATGGTCGTCGCGTCGAGGAGCTCCGCGGGGAGCTCGTCGGTGACGACGACCTCGCTCGCGTCGTTCGGCCCGAAGTTCTCGACCGCGATCGTGTAGGTGACCTCGCCGTTCGACGGCGCAGGGTCGTCCGAGATCGTCTTCGTGATCGCGAGGTCGGCGGCCGCCGCGACCGTCACGTCCGCCGCGGCGGTGAGGTCGTCCGCGTCGGGGTCCGGCGACTCCGACGACGCCGTGGCGGTGTTCGTGAACGTGCCCTCGGCGTGGGCGACGCCCGTGATCGCGATCGTCGCCGCTTCGCCCGGCTGCAGTGCTCCGACGTTCCAGATGTTCCCCGACAGGGTGCCGACGGACGCCTCGGCCCCTGTCAGCGCGATGCCCTCGTCGACGGTGTCCTCGACGATCACACCCGTCGCCGTCGACGGCCCGTCGTTGCGCACCGCCACCTCGTATCGCACCTCACCGTCGAGGACGACCTCGGGCGTCGAGGTCGTCTTCGTCAACGACACGTCGGCCGACGGCTCGAGCGGCACCGTGACGGTGCTCTGGTAGTTGTCGCCGTTCGGATCCGGCGTGCCCGACGTTGCGCGCGCCGTGTTCGAGATGCTGCCCGTCGCGTCCGGAGCTATTGTGCCCGTCACCGTGACGGAAGCGGAGTCGCCCGCCGCAAGGTCTCCGAGCGCACAGGCGCCGATCACACCGGTGAGGGTGCACGCCTCATCGGCGGACGCATCCTGGAGCTCGCTCGGGATCACATCGGCGACCGTGACCCCGCGCGCCGTCGACGGCCCGTGGTTCGTCACCGTGATCGTGAACGACTGCTCGGTGCCGGGAATACCCGGATTCGGCATCGCCGTCTTCTCGACGCCGATGTCGGCGCTCTGGTCGACGACGACGGTCGATGAGTCCGAATTGTTCGTCGTGTCGGCATCGTCGGACGGCGCTGCCACCGACGCGGTGTTGACCAGCGATCCCGCAGGCGCGTCCTCCGGCACTAGGACCGCGACCTCGACCGTCGCGGTCTGACCCGGCGGCAGCTCCGCCCAGTCGCACCGCGCCGAGGCCTCGTCGAACGAGCACACCGCTCCGTCCGGCTGTGCGACGCCCTGCACGACCAGGCCGTCCGGGACCGCATCGGTCAGTACGGCGTTCTGCGCGGCCGACGGCCCGTTGTTCGTCACGTCGATCGTGTAGGTGAAGGTGTCGCCCGCGGTAGCCGTCTCGACCGAGGCGCTCTTCGTCACGGCGAGGTCGGCGTCGATCGTCGGGTCGAAGCTCGTCGAGCTCGCGTTGTTCGTCGCATCGGAATCGGAGGCGGATGTCGCGACTGTCGCCGTGTTCTGCACCGCGGCGTCCGCGTCGGCCGCCAGCGTCGCTGTCACGACGACATCGGCCGACCCGCCGGGCTCGAGCGACCCCACCGGGCACGACACCGCCGTGCCGTCGAAGTCGCACGCGCCCGCATCGGACTCCGCACTCACGAACGTCGTCGCCGGATCCAGCGGATCCGTGATCACGACATCCGTGGCCGTGGACGGCCCGGCGTTGGTCGCTGCGATCGTGTAGACGACGTCCTCCCCGGCCGTCGGCTGCTCGGGAGAGAATGTCTTCTCGACCGCGACATCGGCGACTGCCGTCACGGTGCTCGACGCCGTGGAGGTGTTGTTCGACTGGTCCTGATCCATCGTCGCGGATTCGACCTGCGCGGTGTTGACGACGGCGGAGCCGGCCTGCGCGTCGGGCGACAGCACCCCCGTGATCGTGATCTCGGCGCTGTCGCCGGGCGCGAGCGCTCCGCCGATGCAGTTCACGCTGCTCGTCACGACGCAGGATCCTGAGGCCGTCTCCGCCTGGACGTCGCTCAGGACGCCCGGCACCGGGTCATAGACGGTGAAGTCCTCGGCCGCCTGCGGGCCGTTGTTCGTCACGGTCAGGTCGTAGGTGACGGGCTCGCCTGCCACGAGCGGCGAGGTCTCGAGCGTCTTCGTGATCGCCAGGTCGGCGGCCTCCCCGACGGGAGTCTCGGTCGTCTGGGTCACAGAGACTCGGTCCTCGCCCAGTACGGGGTCGAAGAAGGCGACCTGCGCCTCATTCAGGAGCGTGCTGTCCGCCGCATCGACGTTGACGCGCGCCTCGAAGCTGTACGTCGTGGTCGTTCCGGGGAGCATCGCACCGCCGGCCGACTCCGTCGCCGCCTCACCGAGGCGCACCCGTACCGTGCGGTCGGCGTCGATGTACTCGCCGCGGTCGTCTCCGGACGCGTCGGTGAGGGTGCCCGTGCCGGATCCGCTCACGATCTGGAGCGATCCGGGAACGAAATCGAGGCCGGGGTCGAGCACATCGGTCGAGGTCATCTCACGCGACGCATTGCCCCCGTCGTTGCGCGTCGTGACGGTGTACCTCAGCACGTCGCCGACCTCAGCCCCCGCCGCGCCGGTCGTGACGTTCTCCACTGTCTTATCGCTGATGACGCAGGGCCCCGTGCCGAACATGATGTTGTCGAGCAGGTTGCCTGCCGCATTGCTGGACGACGAGGACGAGACCGCCTGGAACGCGAATCGCGTCGTGGTCTGGCCGTCGGGAACGACATACGTGCCCGAGTGCTCTCCCCACGATCGCGCATCGCTCAGGTCCGGTCCGGACTGCACGAGGTCGTCCGGTGTGCCGATGAGCACGCGCATGACATCGACGCCGTCACGCCCGCGGTGGCTGAGCGACCACGACAGTGACTGCCCCGGCGTCGTCTCGATGTCCTGGTACAGCGTGCCCGCGCTGTACGCGTTCATCTCGGCGAACTGGTCGCCCTCGGCGGCGGGCACACCGTTGAATCCGCTCTTCCAGATCTCGATGGCACCGCGGGTGTCCGTCGTGCTCCATCCGGGAACATCCCCCTGGGGGAGCAGACCGTAGCGGTTGCCGGCGACCACCGGCTCCTCGAACCCGCCGTTGACGAGCGCGGCAGCATCACCGCAGGTCGTCGGATCCTGCGCGGCGGCGGCCGGCTCCGGCGCCGCGACGTCGACGGCTGCGGCGAGCGCCCCCGCGGCGACGAGGGCGCAGACACCCATGGCCACGGTGCGGAACCCACGGCTCCGCACCTCTGTGATCAGGCTTTTGATACGAGGGGGCACGATCGCATGCTAGCGCGACCGACGCTCTCGGCGACACCGTTCACCCCGGGAGAATGAGCCCCCGTACGCTCCGCGCGCGGCGGATGCCGCCACCCGGGCGCCGCCGTCGCAGCATCCGTGCCCAGGCCGCGCCGCAGGGCGAGGAATCCGTCACCGCGTCGGGATCTCGCTCGGCCGTTCCTCGGCGAGCAGGGCGGCCACCTCGTCGTCCGTCGGCACCGCCGGCTGCGCGCCCTCGCGCGTCACCGCGATCGCGCTGGCCGCCGCGGCGGCGCGGGCCGCGATCGCCAGGTCGGCGAGGCGGAGCTCCCCGCGGCTCAGGTGCGCCGCGAAGACGCCGCAGAACGTATCGCCGGCGCCCGTCGTGTCGACAGGGGCGACCGGGAACGCCGGCACCTCGACGCGCTCGTCGCCGAGCACGACGACCGAGCCGGCGGCGCCCAGCGTCACGACGAGCGCGGGCACCTGGGCGGCGAGTGCCCGGATGGCCTGCTCGCGGTCTTCGAGGCCCGCCACGTCGAGCAGCTCGTGCTCGTTGACGATCAGCACGTCGACCTTGGGCAGGATGCGCGCGGCCGTCTCGCGGTCGGTGAGCGCCTCCGACGGCGCCGCGTTCAGAACGAACTGCGCGGGCCCGCGTGCGGCGTCCGCTGCCGCCTCGACGAGCTCGATCGACACCTCCAGCTGCGCCGCGACCGCGTCGGCGGCCTCGATGATCGCACGCTGGCGCGCGGTCAGGGAGGTCAGGGCCCGGTTCGCGCCGGCGACGACCACGATCGTGTTCTCGGCGTCGTCATCGACCGAGATGAGGGCGACGCCGCTCGGCTCGGCGACCGTCTCGAGGCCGCTGACGTCGATGCCGTCGGCCTCCAACCACGCGCGCAGCTGGGCACCGTCCGCGTCATCGCCCACGGCGCCGATGAACGCCGTCTGCGCCCCGCCCGCGCGTGCGGCGCCGACGGCCTGGTTCGCGCCCTTTCCGCCGCCGCCGCGCGACGAGGAGCGCGCGAGGAGCGTCTCTCCCGGTGAGGGGATGCGCGGCACCCGCGCCACGACGTCCATGTTCACGCTTCCGACGACCGCGACGCTCATCCGCTCCTCCTCACCGGCGCCGCTCGGCGCACCCCACCATCCTGCCCCGCCGGGCCCCCGCGCGCGAACACCGACGTCATCGCCCCCACCCGCCGCACCCGATTCCGTCGCCGTGACAGATTCCGCTCCATACAACGCGGCCGTTTCAGATTCTTAGTGCAACGCTCCTGATGGGGATGGGGTTGTTGATGGGTGTCGTGTTTGATTGGTCGGTCCGGTTGGCGGCGTATCGTGCGTTGATCGCGGGGACGCCTTCGATCAGGGT
>NZ_PNFA01000016.1 GCF_002970975.1 Microbacterium halophytorum | reverse complement strand
GGCGTCGCGCGAGGCTCTGGTCGAGGCGGAGGAGCGCCTGGTGGGGCTGGCTCCGGGGTTGACGCCGGATCAGGTGCGGAAGCTGATCGTGCGGGTCGAGGCGCATCTGGATCCGGATGGTCTGGAGCCGGCGGAGGATCGTCTGCGGGCGGAGCGGTTCTTGTTCGTGCGGGAGGAGCGCGACGGGTCGATCAGTCTGAAGGGGTCGCTGGACCCGGTCTCGGGCGCCCCCGTGAAGGCCCTGATCGACGGGATGGTGACCAACGCGATCCGCACCCGTGGGCGGGCGAGCGGGCCCAAGGGCGAGGCAGGCGGCGTGGTGTGTGCGGAGTGCGGTGCCGCCGCGGGCGATGTCGACGAGAGCGGCGGCGGGAGCCGTGACGGGAGCGGCGGCGGGAGCGGTGGCGAGCTGCTCGTGTGCGGGCATCCGCGGTCGGTCCTTGTGAGGGGCTCCGCCGATGGAGGTGCGGCGGGCGCGGAGGCCCAGGGTCTCGCGGACGGGGCCGATATCGGTCCGGCCGTGGATGCGCGCACGCGCAAGCAGATGCAGGCTGATGCGCTCGTCGACATCTGTCGTCACGCGCTGGGCTGCGAGGAGGTCGCGATGGGCCCGTCGACCACGGTCGTCGTGCGGATGAGCCTCGCGGAGCTCGAGCAGCGCACGGGCCAGGCGACGATCGACGGCCTCGACCGGCCCGTGTCGGCCGCCGCGGCGCGCCGGATCGCGGTCGATGCGCAGGTCATCCCGGTCGTGCTCGGGTCGACGAGCGAAGTGCTCGACTGGGGCCGGGCGAAGAGGCTGTTCACGCCGGCCCAGAAGCTCGCCCTGGCCGAGCGCGACGGGGGTTGCGCGTTCTGCGGGGCGGAGCCCAGCATGTGCTCGGTGCATCACATCGACTGGTGGGTCCGCGACCGCGGCAAGACGAACCTCGCCGACGGCGTGCTGCTGTGCACTGGCTGCCATCATCGCGTCCACGACGACGGCTGGGGCATCGAAATGCGCGGCACGGGCACCGGGGGAGAAGTGTGGTTCATCCCGCCCCCGTGGCTCGACCGCGCCCGCACGCCACGCCGCGGCATGAACACCCACTTCGGCCTCGCCGCCTGAGCGCGCCCACGGGAGCAGTGCGCCTGCCGTGCCGGCGACGGTCCGCCGTGTGCCGCGGCCGCGCACTGGCGCCCGCCGGAATCGACAAGGCCCGGTCAGCAAGAGAGAACTCTGCCTGACCGGGCCTGATCCGTGGGTGCCCCCGGAGGGATTCGAACCCCCGACCTTCGGTACCGGAAACCGGCGCTCTATCCCCTGAGCTACGGAGGCGGACTGGAAGAGCCTACCAGGATCGCGGGCGCGCTCCGATCCCGCTCGGCGCTCGCGCGTGGCGCGCTCAGCCGCCGACGGCGGGCTGCGGCTGCTCCGTCACGGCCTCGACCGGCACCGGTGCGACGAGGGGGCGCGCCGCTGCGGCGACCTGCTCGGCGAGGTAGCGGTGCCCGGCGTCCGACGGGTGGTCATTGCCGGTGTCGGACGTGTCGATCACGTCCGCGTAGTTGTCCTGTGTGATCCACTCCTCGGCGATGGGGGAGACGTACGGCCACCCGCGCTCGTCGGCCAGCTCGGCGAGGTCGCGGTCGATCCTCGCGGTCGTCTCCTCGACGGGCAGCACCTGCGGCGCGGGCCCCAGGATCAGCACCTCGGCATCCGGGAACTTGTCGGCAATCGCATCCCACGCCTCGTCGACGGCGTCGCGATAGCCGCGCGCCGGGAGCTTCCTGTCGTTGATCGAGCCCTGCAGCACGACCAGGTCGGGGTCGATCGCCCCGTCGAGGGCGTCGATGCGCTCGCCGAACGTGCGGCCCCAGACGCCCTCGCGGAGGTATCCGCTCGCCGGCTCGCCCGCGACCGTCACGTGCCAGCCGCCGATGCCGGCCAGGCGATAGGCGTACCCGTTCTCGCGCTCGCTCGCCGCCGTGCCGTACGTCCAGGAGTCGCCGAACACGAGCACCTCCGCATTGTCGCCGGCGGCCCCGATCGCGTACGGCCCCTCCGGTTCCGAGAGCGCGACGGGGGCGCTCGGCTCGGTGCGGAGGGAGAGGACGGCGGCGGCGCCCGCGGCGATGACCGCGAGGCCCGCGGCGGCCGCGATGATGCGGCGGCGGAGGGAGCGTCGGGAGCGCATAGTGGCACGCTAGGCGCTCGGAATCACACGGCGATAACGTCCGGATGATCGTGACGAACACGAGATGACGCGCCCGATGCGGCGCCGCGGAGGCGGCCGCCGATGGGCGAATCGCCAGGCTCCGCGCCACTAGAATCGGTTCCCATGGGTCCTGAAGCTCTCGCCGCCGCCGTACTCGACGTTCTCACCGACACCGCGGCGCGGCTCCGACCCGACGAGGAGCTCGGCGCGAGCGTCGCCGACATCACGGTCGAGCGGCCCAAGAACCGCGACCACGGCGACTGGGCGACGAACGCCGCCATGAAGTTCGCCAAGCGCCTCGGCACCAACCCGCGCGAGCTCGCGGGCGATATCGCCGCAGGCCTCGAGCAGGTCTCCGGCATCGCCTCCGTCGAGGTCGCGGGCCCCGGCTTCATCAACGTTCGGCTCGACGCGGCCGCGGCCGGCGAGCTGGCGCGCACGATCGTCGACGCGGGCGACGCGTACGGCCGCAACGACGCGCTTGCGGGCGAGACGATCAACGTCGAGTTCGTCAGCGGCAACCCGACGGGCCCGCTGCACATCGGCCACACCCGCTGGGCCGCTCTCGGCGACGCGATCGGCCGACTGCTCGAAGCGAGCGGCGCGCGCGTGGCTCGGGAGTACTACATCAACGACGCCGGCGAGCAGATGCGGCGCTTCGGGGCGAGCGTGTACGCCGCGATCGCGGGCGAGGACGCCCCGGAGGACGGCTACAAGGGCGGCTACATCGACGCCCTGGGTGAGCGCGTGATCGCCGAGCTGCCGACGGTGCTCGAGCTCGACCGCGAAGACGCGATCACCCAGGTGACCGAGATCGCGTACCGCCTGCAGCTCGCGGAGATCAAGGCGTCGCTCGATGACTTCAACGTGCAGTTCGACGTCTGGTTCTCGGAGCGCGAGCTGCACGCGGGCGACCCGAGCAGGATCGACCAGGCGGTCGACCGCCTGCGCGAGCAGGGCCACGTCTTCGACGCGGACGACGCCGTCTGGGTCCGCACGACCGACTTCGGCGACGACAAGGACCGCGTCATCCGCCGCGGCAACGGCGTCTACACCTACTTCGCCGCCGACGCCGCGTACTACTTGAACAAGGGCGACCGCGGCTTCAAGCACAAGATCTATCTGCTCGGCGCCGATCACCACGGGTACGTCGCGCGCCTGAAGGCGCTCGCGGGCTCCGCAGGAGACGACCCCGACAAGGACATCGAAGTGCTGATCGGTCAGCTCGTGTCGGTCAACGGCGCGAAGCTCTCGAAGCGTGCGGGCAACATCATCGAGCTCGTCGACCTCCGCGAGTGGATCGGCACCGACGCCCTGCGCTACTCCCTCGAGCGCTACCCGGCGGACTCGCCCCTCTCGCTCGACCCGGAGCTGCTGCGCAAGCGCACGAACGACAACCCCGTCTTCTACGTGCAGTACGCGCACGCCCGCACGCACAACGTCGGCCGCAACGCCGTCGACGCCGGCGTCACCCGCGACGCCTTCGCGCCGGAGCTGCTCGCGCACGAGACCGAGGCCGCCCTGCTCGGCGCCCTGCAGGAGTTCCCGCGCATTGTCGCGTTCGCGGCCGAGGAGCGCCAGCCGCACCGCGTCGCCCGCTACCTCGAAGAGGTCGCAGGCCTGTACCACCGCTGGTACGACAACTGCCGCGTCACCCCGAAGGGCGACGCCCCCGTCGAGCCCGTGCACGGCACGCGCCTGTGGCTGAACGACGCGACCGGCCAGGTCCTCCGCAACGGGCTCGGCCTGCTCGGCGTCAGCGCTCCCGAGCGCATGTGATCGGGCGGCGGGCCCGGATGGACGACGCACGTGGTCCCTCCGGGGCCCGCACCGTCGGGCCCGGCGCCCGGCGCACCGGTTACGGCGCGTGACGCCGCGCCCAGCTCCCGCGTCGTTCCGCGCGCGCGGTGCACCGTAGACTCGAAGGCGTGTCTTCTGACCGCACTCCCGTCCTCGCGCCCGAGTGGCTCAGCGTGCCCGACGACCCGAACGACCTCGCCGCCGGTGTGTGGCCGATCACGGCCCATCGCACGGGCGACGGCGAGCTGAGCATCGGCGGGGTCGCGGCGAGCGACCTGCGCGCCGAGTTCGGCACACCTGCGCTCCTCCTCGACGAGGAGGACGCGCGATCGCGCGCCGTCGCTGCGCAGCGCGCATTCACCCGCGCGGCCGAGGCGAACGGCACGAAGGCGCGCGTGTACTATGCAGGCAAGGCCTTCCTGAGCGTCGAGATCGCGCGCTGGATGACCGACGCAGGGCTCGGCATCGACGTCGCCTCGCGGGGCGAGCTCGAGACGGCGCTCGCCGCGGGCGTCGCGCCGGAGCGGATCGGCTTCCACGGCAACAACAAGCAGGCGCACGAGCTCGTGCGCGCCGTCGAGGTCGGCGTCGGGACCGTGATCGTCGACTCGGATGTCGAGATCGAGCGGCTCGGCACGATCACCTCGCGCCTGGGCAGGACCCAGAACGTGCTCGTGCGCGTGCGCAGCGGCGTACACGCGGACACCCACGACTTCCTCGCAACGGCGCACGAGGACCAGAAGTTCGGCTACTCGCTCGCCGACGCGGCCGGCGCGGTCGCGCGCATCCGGGAGCTCGAGGGCCTGCAGTTCCTCGGTCTGCACTGCCACATCGGCTCGCAGATCTTCGGCGTCGACGGCTTCCGCGAATCGGCGGCGCGCGTGCTCGAGCTGCACTCGGAGCTGCTCGAAGGCGGGGACGTCCCCCTCATGAACCTCGGCGGCGGCTTCGGCATCGCCTACACCCGCGCCGACGACCCGACGCCGCTCGCCGAGCTGGCGCGCGGCATCGTCGCCGCCGTGGCGGAGGAGTGCTTCCGGCTCGGGGTCGCCCTGCCCGAGCTCGCCTTCGAACCGGGCCGCAGCATCATCGGCCCCTCGGGGGTGAGCCTGTACGAGGTCGGCACGACCAAGCGGGTCGGGCTCTCCGGCGGCGACCGCACATATATCAGCGTGGACGGGGGCATGAGCGACAACGCGCGCCCCGCCCTCTACGGCGCGCAGTACTCGGCCAGGCTCGCGTCGCGCGAGGGCGCGGGCGAGCCCGAGCTCAGCCGCGTCGTCGGGCTGCACTGCGAGTCGGGCGACATCGTCGTCGACCACGAGTACCTGCCGGCCGACACGGCGCCGGGCGATCTGCTCGCCGTGCCTGCGACCGGTGCCTACTGCGCCGCGCTGTCGAGCAACTACAACCACACGCCGCGCCCGCCGATCGTCGCGGTGCGCGGGGGCCGCGCCAGGCTGATCGTGCGCGGTGAGACGATCGACGACCTGCTCGCGCGGGACGTCGCCTACACGACGGACGCGTTCGGAGCCGACGCCGAAGAGGGAGAAGAATGAACGAACAACGCCGCCTCAGGGTCGCGCTGCTGGGCGCCGGATCCGTCGGGTCCCAGGTCGCGAGCATGCTGCTCGAGCACGCCGACGCCCTCGCCGAGCGCACGGGCGCGCGGCTCGAGCTCGCCGGCATCGCGGTGCGAAACCTCGACGCGCCGCGCGACGTCGACCTGCCCCGCGAACTGCTGACGACCGATGCCGAGAGCCTCATCGTGGGGGCCGACATCGTGATCGAGCTGATGGGCGGCATCGAGCCGGCGCGCTCGTACATCCTGACGGCGCTGCGCGCCGGTGCTGACGTCGTCACGGGCAACAAGGCCCTGCTCGCCGAGCACGGCGCGGAGATCTACGACGTCGCCGACCAGGTCGGCGCCTCCGTGTCGTACGAGGCGGCCGTCGCGGCGGCGATCCCGATCATCCGGCCGCTGAAGGACTCCCTCGCGGGCGACAGGGTCGAGCGCATCTTCGGCATCCTGAACGGCAGCACGAACTACATCCTCGACAAGATGGACCGCGAGCAGCTGCCGGCCGAGGAGGCGCAGCAGCTCGCCACCGACCTCGGGTACCTCGAGGCCGATCCCACGCTCGACCTCGGCGGCTACGACGCGGCGCACAAGGCGGCGATCCTCGCCAGCCTCGCCTTCCACACCAAGGTCTCCCTCGATGACGTGCACCGCGAGGGCATCGAACTCGTCACGGCGGACGTGATCGAGGGCGCCCGCAGTGCCGGCTACGTCGTCAAACTCCTCGCCGTGTGCGAGCGGCTCACCGAGCCGGAGGGCGAGTCGGTGTCGGTGCGCGTGTACCCGGCGCTGATCGACCGCGAGCACCCGATGGCCAGCGTGCACGGTGGCAACAACGCCGTGTTCGTCGAGGCCGCGGCCGCGGGGCCGCTGATGTTCTACGGCGCCGGCGCGGGCGGTCGCGAGACGGCCTCCGCCGTCATGGGCGACGTCGTCTCGGCCGCCCGCCGCCACATCGCCGGCGGCATCGGCGTGGGCGAGTCGCCCCGCCTGAGCCTCCCGGTGGCGCCGGTGGGCCGCATCCTGACGCGCTACCAGGTGCGCCTCGAGGTCTCGGACGCGCCGGGCGTGCTCCAGGAGATCGCCGGGATCTTCAACGACGAGGGCGTCTCGGTCGCGACGGTCGACCAGTCGCAGGTCGAGGAGGGCGAGGACGGTGCGCGCCGTCGCGCCGTCATCGTGCTTGCGACGCACCGCGCGCGGGAATCGGCGCTGCAGGCGACCGTCGATCGGCTCCGCGCCAGCGACGTCGTCTCGCACGTCGTGTCGGTGCTGCGCGTCGAGGGGGAGTGACGTGACGGACGCCGCTTCGCCCCGGTCGGCGCGCGCATGAGCGCCGCCGAGCGCACCGTGTGGGTGCGCGTTCCCGCCACGAGCGCGAACCTCGGGCCCGGCTTCGACACGCTCGGCCTCGCGCTGAGCGTCTACGACGAGCTCGAGGTCACGGCGCTGGCCGGCGACGCGCTCGAGATCGAGGTGTCGGGCACGGGCGCCGACGAGATCCCCCGCGACGAGTCGAACCTGATCGCACAGACGATCTGGCGCGTGTTCGAGGGGGTCGGCGCCGAGGCGCCCGGCCTCCGCATCGTCGCGCGCAACGGCATCCCGCACGGCCGCGGCCTCGGGTCATCCGGCTCGGCCGTCGTCGCGGGGATCCTCGCGGCGAAGGGCCTGCTCGAGGGCACGGCGTCCTTCACCGACGACGACCTCCTGCGCATTGCGACCGAGATCGAGGGCCACCCGGACAACGTCGCGCCCGCGCTGTTCGGCGGCCTCACGATCGCCTGGATGGACCAGACGGGGCCGCAGCACAAGAAGCTGCTCGTGCACCGCGGCGTCTCGCCGCTCGTGTTCGTGCCCTCGTTCACGATGTCGACGAAGGTCGCGCGCGGCCTCCAGCCCGATCAGGTCCCGCGCGAAGACGCCGTCTTCAACGTCTCGCGCTCGGCGCTGCTGATCGCGGCGCTGACGCAGAGCCCCGAGCTGCTGCTCGCGGCGACGGACGACAAGCTGCACCAGACCTACCGCGCCAGCGCGATGCCCGAGACGAACCGTCTCGTCACAGCGCTGCGCGAGGCGGGCTTCGCGGCCGTCGTCTCCGGCGCCGGGCCGAGCGTGCTCGTCCTCGCGGACGGCCCCGGCGGTCGCCTCGAGGCGGTCGACGTCGCGAACGCCGTCACGGACGCCCCGTGGGAGCCGCTGATCCTCGCCGTCGACTTCAAGGGTGGTACAGTGAGGAATCAAGCGGAGGGTGCCTTCGAGCACGATATCTGACCTCCGTCGCAAATCTGCGAAGCCCCGCACGGTGCCTGACCGTCTGCCCGGATGATTTCTGACGCGACAACCTGTGCACCGGCGCACGACGTGGCGCGCGCACGGCGATTCCCCCAAGGGGAACGCCCGCGGTGGCTGACATCTCCACGCCCCGAACAAGGAGTTCACGTTGGAGTCCACCTCCGATAACGCATCGGCCGACCAGGCGGCACCCGAGGCCGCGGCCGAGGCGAAGGCGCCGCGCAAGCGCGCGCCGCGTCGCGTCAAGACCGACACGACGACGGCCGAGGCGGCCCCGGCCGCCGAGGGAGCGACCGAGGCGCCCGCGGCGGAGGCCGCGCCCGCCGAGAAGCCCAAGCGCGCCCCGCGCCGCCGCACGACGAAGGCGGCGGAAGAGGCGCCGGCCGAGGCCGCCGCCGAGGCCGCGGCGCCCGCCGAGGCGGCCGCACCCGCCGAGGAGGCGCCGAAGGCGCCCGCACGTCGTCGTCGCACGACGAAGGCCGCGGAGAAGCCCGCGGACGAGACCCCGGCCGACACCGCCCCCGCGGCGGAGGCGGCCGATGAAGCGCCGAAGGCGCCGGCACGTCGTCGCCGCACGACGAAGGCCGCGGAGAAATCCGCCGAGGAGGCCGCAGGCGACGCCGCGGCCGAGGCCCCCGCGGCCGACGCGAAGCCGGAGCCCGCCGAGGGCGAGAAGAAGCCGGCGCAGAAGGGCCGCAGTCGGAAGACGGCGAGCGCCAAGGCGAGCGCCGCGGCCGACGCAGAGAAGGCGGAGGCCCCCGCGACGGAGGCCGGCGAGAAGCCCGGTGACGACTCCGGCGCGGCGCAGGGCGAGAAGCCCTCCGGCGAGCAGAGCGACAAGACGGCGGGCAAGCCCGCCGAGAAGCAGGGCGACAAGCCTGCCGAGAAGCAGTCGGACAAGCCCGGCGACGCCGACGACGGCGAAGAGGGCTCGGGCCGCGGCCGCCGCAGCCGCAACCGCAACCGGAACCGCAACAAGGGGTCGGGCGACGGCGACGGGGACGACAAGCAGAACCAGGGCCAGAACCAGAACGGCCGCGGCGGCAACGGGGGCCGCGGGGATCGCGGCGACCAGCAGCAGGGCGACGGCGGTTCGGCGCGCGGCCGCGGGCGCGGCAAGCGCCGCGGCGGCCAGGACGACGAGTTCGAGCCCGAGATCACGGAGGACGACGTCCTCATCCCGATCGCCGGCATCCTCGACGTGCTCGACAACTACGCGTTCGTCCGCACGACCGGCTACCTCCCCGGCCAGCAGGACGTCTACGTCTCGCTCGGTCAGGTCAAGAAGTACCACCTGCGCAAGGGCGACGCCGTCGTCGGCTCGATCAAGCAGCCGCGCGAGGGCGAGCAGCACGGGCGCCAGAAGTACAACGCGCTCGTCAAGGTCGACTCGATCAACGGCCTCTCGGTCGACGACGCGGCGAACCGCGTCGAGTTCGGCAAGCTGACGCCGCTGTACCCGCAGGAGCGGCTCCGGATGGAGACGGCGCCCGAGAAGGTCACGCAGCGCGTCATCGACCTCGTCTCGCCGATCGGCAAGGGCCAGCGCGGCCTGATCGTCGCGCCCCCGAAGGCGGGCAAGACGATCGTGCTGCAGCAGATCGCGAACGCGATCGCGCACAACAACCCCGAGGCGCACCTCATGGTCGTCCTCGTCGACGAGCGCCCCGAAGAGGTCACCGACATGCAGCGCTCGGTCGCCGGCGAGGTCGTCGCCTCGACGTTCGACCGCCCCGCCGAGGACCACACGACGGTCGCCGAGCTCGCCATCGAGCGCGCCAAGCGCCTCGTCGAGCTGGGTCGCGACGTCGTCGTGCTGCTCGACTCGATCACGCGCCTCAGCCGCGCCTACAACGTGACGGCCCCGACGTCGGGTCGCGTGCTCTCGGGCGGCGTCGACGCGGCGGCGCTGTACCCGCCGAAGAAGTTCTTCGGCGCGGCGCGCAACATCGAGAACGGCGGCTCGCTGACGATCCTCGCGACGGCGCTCGTCGAGACGGGCTCCAAGATGGACGAGGTCATCTTCGAGGAGTTCAAGGGCACGGGCAACATGGAGCTGCGCCTCTCGCGCCAGCTCGCCGACAAGCGCATCTTCCCGGCCGTCGACGTGAACGCGTCGTCCACGCGCCGCGAGGAGATGCTGCTCAGCGCCGACGAGGTCCAGATCACGTGGCAGCTGCGCCGCGCCCTCTCCGGGCAGGACGCACAGCACGCGCTCGCGCCGATCCTCGAGAAGCTCCACCAGACGCAGTCGAACGTGGAGTTCCTCGTGCAGATGCGCAAGTCGATCCCGGCCGGCAACGGCCGCGACGCCGACATCCGATAAGGCGGGCGCATGTTCGAGTCGGTTGACGCGCTCATCGACGAGCACCGCAGGGTCCAGGAGGAGCTCTCCGACCCCGCGGTGCACGCCGACGCCGCCAGAGCGAAGCGCGTCAACCGGCGCTACGCCGAGCTGAACCGGATCGTGGCCGCGCACAGTGCGTGGCAGGCGGCGGGGGAGGACCTCGCCGCCGCCCGCGAGCTCGCGGCGGAGGACGACGCGTTCGCCGACGAGGTCCCGGCGCTCGAGGAGCAGCTGGCGCAGGCACAGGAGCGCCTGCGCAGGCTGCTGATCCCGCGCGATCCGGATGACGCGCGCGACGTCATCATGGAGATCAAGGCGGGCGAGGGCGGCGCCGAGAGCGCGCTGTTCGCGGCCGACCTGCTCCGGATGTACCTGCAGTACGCGGCGTCGCAGGGCTGGAAGTCGGAGATGATCGAGTCGGACGACTCGGATCTCGGCGGCTACAAGAACGTGCAGGTCGCGTTCAAGGGCTCGTCGAACGACCCGGCGCAGGGCGTCTGGGCGCACCTGAAGTACGAGGGCGGCGTGCACCGCGTGCAGCGCGTGCCCGCCACCGAGTCGCAGGGCCGCATCCACACCTCGACCACCGGCGTGCTCGTGTTCCCCGAGGTCGACGAGCCGGATGAGGTCGAGATCAGTCAGAACGACCTCAAGATCGACGTGTACCGCTCCTCCGGCCCCGGCGGCCAGTCGGTCAACACGACCGACTCGGCCGTGCGCATCACGCACCTGCCGACGGGCATCGTGGTGTCGATGCAGAACGAGAAGAGCCAGCTGCAGAACCGCGAGGCCGCGATGCGCGTGCTCCGCGCGCGCATCCTCGCGCGCCAGCAGGAGGAGCAGGCGGCCGCGGCGGCGGACGCGCGCAAGAGCCAGATCCGCGGCATGGACCGCTCCGAGCGCATCCGGACGTACAACTTCCCGGAGAACCGCATCGCCGATCACCGCACGGGGTACAAGGCCTACAACCTGGATCACGTGATGAACGGCGCCCTGGAACCGGTGATCGAGAGCTGCATCCAGGCCGACGAGGCCGAGCGCCTGGCGTCGCTCGCAGAATAGCGCGCCCCGCGACAACCGATATCCTTGTGGTGCCCTACCGTGCGGCGTATGATGCGGGCAACTGCTATATCGGTTGAGCCGACACCCGAAGCCGCCTCAGCCGCACTGGCCGGCACGACATGTTGAACATGTGATTGTCAGCGCGCTCCCGTCTACGACGGACCCGCGCCGATCTGCCCCGATCCGACGATCACATGCCGTGGCGACACAGCCGAGCACGCCTTCGAGCGTGCCCGCCCCTTGTGTTCGTCCACTCTCAAAGGATCAACGTGGATACCCGAAGGCGGGGGTTCTCCCTGCTCACTCTCGGCGCGCTCTGTGCCGCGCTCTTCGCCTCATTCGCCGCCGCGCCCGCATTCGCGGACGACGGCGCGCCCCCGACGGAACAGCAGGCGGTCGACGACCCGACGGCCGCCGCGGAGCCGCCCGCGCCCGAACCCGAACCTCCGGCTCCGGAGCCCGAGCCTCCCGCCCCGGAACCCGAACCGGAGCCGGAGCCTGCCGCTCCGGAGCCGGAGCCGGAGCCTGCGCCCGAGCCGGATGCGTCGGCGTCGGAGCCCGAACCCCCTGCGCCGGAGCCTGAACCCGAGCCCGAGCCGGAGCCCGAGCCCGAGCCCGAGCAGACCGGCGCCGCCGATACCCCGGATGACGGGGAGGTGGGCGACGACGAGCAGAAGTCCGAAGCCGGGGGCGACAGAACCGCCGCCGTCACGGAGGACGAGGAGGGGCAGGTCTGCGAGGAGCTCAGCACCGGCAAGATCGAACCGGGCGGAAGTCAGGAGGAGATCGTCATCACGGCGCCGGAGGGCAAGCTGATCTCGGCGTACTGCGTCAAGGCCGGTTCCGCCCAGGCCGGCAACGGCCCCGAGTACGTCGTCGTCGACCCGCCGCAGAAGGAAGTGACGATCAGCCACTCGAGCGGCAAGGACATCTCGCACTATTCGGTGCTGTACGTCGACGAGCCCGAGCCGGGCATGGTCACCGTCACGAAGAACGTGATTGGAGTCGAAGAGGGCGCGGAGTGGGAGTTCGCGCTCGATCTCTCCGGCGATGCCAGGGTGGTCGATCAGGATTCTCCGACGGCGACGTGGGACGGGCTCGATCCGGGCACGTACACGCTGTCCGAGCCGACCCTCCCGGAAGGGTGGTCGGGCGGTCCGATCTCCTGCGACGCCCCGGATGCCGACCCCGGAGCCGCTGGCTACCAGATCGAGATCACGTCGGGCCTCGCCGTCATGTGCGACCTGACCAACACGAAGCACGTCACGACGGAGGAGCCGGGCCAGGTCTCGCTCACGAAGAGCGTGACGGGGCTCGAGGACGGCACCGCGTGGGAGTTCGAGGTCGATCTGTCCGGCGACAGCCGGACGGTGGACCAAGACGCCCCGACGGCCACGTGGGACGGGCTCGAGCCCGGCACGTACACGCTGTCCGAACCGACGGTCCCCGACGGCTGGACGGGCGGGCCCATCACCTGCGACGCGCCCGATGCCGACGACGGGGCGACGGGCTATCAGATCGAGGTCACCTCGGGCCTGATGGTCGAGTGCTCGCTGACCAACCACAAGAAGGTCACGACGGTCGAGGAGTTCGGCCAGATCTCGCTCACCAAGCACGTGGACGGGGTCGAGGACGGCGAGGCGTGGGAGTTCGAGGTCTCGCTCGACGGCGACATGAGGACGGTGAGCGACGACTCTCCGACGGCGACGTGGGACGAGCTCGCGCTCGGCACCTACACGTTGTCCGAGCCGACTGTGCCCGACGGGTGGACCGGCGGCGACATCACGTGTGATGCGCCCGACGCAGATCCCGGCGCCGCCGGCTACCAGATCGAGGTCACGGACGGCGCGACGGTCATGTGCGACCTGACGAACACCGCCGTTCCCGAGGAGCCGACCCCGCCCGAGGAGCCGACCCCTCCCGAGGAACCGACCCCTCCCGAGGAGCCCTCGGATGACGAGGAGCCGGCGCCGATCGCGATGGTGACGCCGCCTGCGGCGACGCCGGCGGCGACACCGGCTCTCGCGGAGACCGGCGGCGGGGCTTCCCCGAACGCCGCGATCATCGCCCTCGGCATGCTCCTGCTCGGCGCTGCCCTGCTCGGGTACCGCCGCTTCACGGGCCGGGGAGGTGAGCGCGTGTAGCGAACGAACCCCACCGGGGGCACCGCTCGGATCGCCGCAGGGCAGACGATCGACCTGAGCGGTGCCCCCGGTGGTCTGCGCGCGGCGGGAAGCGCCGCCGGCGGGCGGCATGATGGAGTCATGGTGCCCACGAACGGAACGGTGTGAGCGTGCGGATCCACGAGATGAGGCTCGCGGAGCTCGCGCGGACGATCAGGGAGGGCGAGCTCTCGCCCGTCGAGGTCGTCCGCGACTGCCTGGAGCGCATCGAGGCGCGCGCCGACCTCGGTGCGTTCATCACGGTCACGGGGGAGCGCGCCGTCGAGCGCGCCGAAGCGCAGGATGCCCTGCGTGCGCGCGGCGGGGCGCCCAGCGCGCGCGAACCGCTGTGGGGCGTCCCGCTCGCGGACAAGGACCTCGTCGCCCGCGCCGGCGTGCGCACCACCTACGGCTCGCGAGGGTTCGCCGACTTCGTTCCCGAGCACTCCGACCCGTCGGCGGAGGCGATCGACCGCACGGGCGCGATCAGCGTCGGCAAGACGAACACCCCGGAGTTCGGTATGACGGGGTACACCGAGAACGCGATCGCGCCGCCCGCGCGCAACCCGTGGCAGCCCGCGACGGGCGCGGGTGGGTCGAGCGGGGGAGCGGCCGTCGCCGTGTCCGCACGGCTCCTGCCCGCCGCGCCCGCTTCTGACGGCGGCGGGTCCATCCGGATCCCGGCGGCCACCGTCGGGGTGGTCGGGCTGAAGCCCTCGCGCGGGCGCCTCCCGTTCGCGAACGGCCTCGGTTCTCCCGGCGGGCTGTCGGTCGCCGGCCCGATCGCGCGCTCCGCGGAAGACGCGGCGCTTCTGCTCGACGCGCTCGCCGGCGGGCCCTACTCGTACGCGACGCGGGCCCCTGGCACCGGCGACGGGCACGACTCCCTGGTCGCCGCCGCCCGGAGCGATGCCCCTCCGATGCGGGTGGGCGCGACCCTCGCGACGCCGTGGGACGGCTGGACCGACACGGCGCTCGACCCGCGCGCGCTCGCCGCATACGAGCGCGCGATCGGCATGCTCGGCTCCGCGGGGCACGGGGTGGAGGAGGCGGGCTGGCGCCCCCGCGGGTACCCGGAGATGTTCACGACGATCTGGCGGGCCTCGGCGGCGGCGATCCCCGTTCCGGACGACGAGCTCGACGCGAGGCTCGAGCCGTTCACCGCCTGGCTCGTGCGGGAGGGGCGCTCGCTGCGCACCGAGGGCGCCATCCGGGGCTACCAGGACGCGACCGCCTTCGAGCGCGAGACGATCGCGGCGCTCTCGCCGTTCGACGCCGTGCTCACCCCCGCGCTGGCCCTCGCGCCCCAGCAGGTCGGCTGGCACGCCGAGGCGGCGACGCCGCTGGGGAACTTCGAGCGGCAGTGCATGTACGCGCCGCACACGAGCTTCGTGAACGTCTGCGGGCTCCCCGCGATCACGGTGCCGATCGGCGACCCGGATGCCCCTGGCGAGCGGCCGTGGAGCGTGCAGCTGGTCGGGCGACCGGGGGGAGAAGCAGCGATCGTCGCGCTCGCGGCCCAGCTCGAGAGCGCGCGAGGGCCCCTTCCCGCGCCACCGGGAAGCTGACGAGGAGAGGGGCCGAGCGGATCCGCCAGTCGCCGCCTCTCACATCCGGACGACCGTCTTGCCCGCGCCCCTGCCTCGGCCGAGGCCCCGGAGCGCCTCGGCCGCTTCTTCGAGCGGCAGTTCGCGCGTGATCACCGGCCGCACGGCTCCGCTCTCGGCCAGGGCGGCGAGGGCTTCGAGGGACTCGCGGTCCTCCTTCGAGGTGAGCATGATCAGGCGGTGCCCGACGAAGGGGTTGATCAGCCCCGCGCCGATCGACCTCCCGAAGCCGCCCATCGCGGCGGATTCCGGTTCGGAGCCGATGATCACGAGCGCGCCGCCCGGTACGAGCGCGCGCCGCATCGCGCTGACGGGGCGGTGGCCGCCCGCGTCGAGGATCGCATCGAACGGCCCGCGCGCGAGCGCATCCTCCGCGGCGTAGTCGACGATTGCATCGGCGCCCGCTTCGCCCGCGATGTGCGCCTTCGCGGCGCTGCACACCGCCGTCACGTGCGCCCCCTCGGCCTTCGCGATCTGCACGGCGAGGTGCCCGACCCCGCCGCCCGCGCCGCACACGAGCACGCGAGCCCCGGCGGAGACGCCCGCTGCCCGCACGGCCCGCCACGCGGCGGACCCGGAGATCGGCAGGGCAGCGGCCTCGGCGGCCGTCAGCGCATCCGGGCGTCGCACGACGCGGTCCGCCGCGGCGACGGTCCGCTCGGCGAGGGAGCCGCTGCCGTGGGCGACGCCGAAGACCGCGTCGCCCACGGCGAGGTCGTGGACCCCGTCGCCGACGGCCTCGACGACGCCCGCGACGTCCCCGCCGATCACGCGGCCGCCGCGCAGCGGCATCATGAGCCGGATGAACGACGGGCGCCCCTCGAGCAGGTGCACCGTCCCCGCGTCGACGGCCGCCGCCTCGACGCGCAGGAGCACCTCGCCCCGCCCCGGTTGCGGGACCTCGCGGTCCGTGATGGTCACTGCTTCCGGTCCGCCGTAGCGGCTCTGCACTGCTGCACGCATGTCATTCCCCATCCGGGTAGCCGAAGACTTCGTCGATCGCCACGCCGAACGCGCGTGCGATCAGGAACGCGACCTCGAGCGACGGCGAGTACCGCCCCTGCTCGATCGCGATGAGCGTCTGCCGCGTGATCCCGACACGCGACGCCAGCTCGGCCTGGGTCATCTCATCGCTCTCGAACCGCAGGCGGCGGATGCTGTTGGTCACCTTGGTCGGCTTCACCATCGCGGATCGAACCCGCCCCGGTACGCGGAGATCTTCGCGACCGACGAGAACACCGCCGAGAGGAAGAACCCCAGGAAGATCGCGTTCGCGACCCAGAACCCCGGTGCGCCCACCATTACGAGCACGAGGGCCGCGAGGGCCCCGAGCACGACGAACGCGTGCCCGATGCGCTCCGACCATCGCCCGATCAGCACGTCGCGCTCGTCCCCGCTGTGCGGATCCCGACGCGCGAGAAGGCCGAGAGCGGCGTGCAGCGCGATCGAGACCAGTACCGAGGCGCCGACCGCCCAGACCATGGGCCAGACGTACGCGGCCTCGGCCAGCGGGCCGCCGCTCGCCGAGGCGAACAGTGCGATCAGGTAGGCGGCGTAGCCGCCGGCCGCGACGACGAGCGAGATCCACGCTCCTCGCTCCTCGGGTGAGCTGTCCGATCCCATGCGCGTCCTCCGTCGATGTCAAGAAGAGGTGACATGGCGAATGTATGGCGAACGCGACATGGTGTCAAGAGTTTTTTACATCCCGCGAGACGCTGTGCCGCGACCCCGGTGATGCGGGCTCAGATCTGGTACTCGGGCGCCTGCAGCACCTTCCGGACGTCGTCGCCGGTCTGGCGCGCGCGCACCTTCGCCGGCACGCCGAGCAGCAGGCTGTTCGCCGGGGCGTCGCGGATCACGACGGCGTTGGCGCCGACGGCCGAGTCCGCACCGATCGTGACGGGCCCCAGGACCTTCGCTCCCGCGCCGACCGCGACGCGGTCGCCGAGCGTCGGGTGGCGCTTGCCCTTCGACAGCGACGTGCCGCCGAGGGTGACGCCGTGGTAGAGCATGACGTCGTCGCCGACCTCCGCGGTCTCACCGATCACGACGCCCGAGCCGTGGTCGATGAAGAAGCGACGCCCGATCGTCGCACCGGGGTGGATCTCGATGCCCGTGATCGCGCGCACGAGCTGCGAGCCGGCCCGCGCGATGAAGCGGAACCCGCGGCGCCACAGCCGGTTGTTGACGCGGTGCGCCCAGATCGCGTGCAGCCCGGGGTAGAGCAGCGCGATCTCCACCGATCCGCGGGCCGCGGGGTCGCGCCTGCGCGCGGCTGCGATGTCTTCGCGGATGCCGATACCCATACCGCCGAATCTACCGGGCACCGCGGGGTCGGGGCCCTTGTGTTTCGCCATCGGTCATCCGGAGTCCCGCACGCGCACCGAGGGCCCGGCTCGAACAGATCGAACCGGGCCCTCGGGTGACGACGGATCATGCGTCGCGGAGGTGCTCCCAGAGGAAGGTGGAGACGTAGCGCTCGCCGGTGTCGGGCACGATGACGACGATCTTCTTGCCCTGCGCCTCGGGGCGGCGGGCCACCTCGAGTGCCGCCCACACGGCGGCACCCGACGAGATGCCCGCGAGGATGCCCTCGTCCTTCGCGAGGGCTCGGGCCGTCTCGACGGCCTGCTCGAGCGGCGCCGTCACGACCTCGTCGATCACATCGCGGTCGAGGATGTCCGGCACGAAGTTCGCGCCGAGGCCCTGGATCTTGTGCGGTCCCGCCGTGCCCTCCGTCAGGAGCGGCGAGTCGGCGGGCTCGACGGCGACGACCTGGGCGCGGTGGCCCGTCTCCTTGAGCACCTGGCCGACGCCCGAGACGGTGCCGCCCGTGCCGACGCCCGAGACGAAGTAATCGAAGTCGCCGTCGGTGTCGGCGAGGATCTCCTTCGCCGTCGTCTCGCGGTGGACCTTCACGTTCGCCTGGTTCGCGAACTGGCTCGCCAGCACAGCACCCGGCGTCTCGTCGACGATGCGCTTCGCCTCGGTGACGGCGCCGTTCATGCCGCCGGCGGGGTCGGTGAGCACGAGCTCGGCGCCGAACGCGCGCAGCAGCACCTTGCGCTCGTTCGACATCGAGGACGGCATCGTCAGCACGACGCGGTAGCCGCGGGCCGCGCCCACGAGCGCGAGCGCGATGCCGGTGTTGCCGCTCGTGCCCTCGACGATCGTGCCGCCGGCGGGCAGCTCGCCCGAGGCCTCTGCGGCATCGATGATCGCCGCGCCGATGCGGTCCTTCACGCTCGAGCCGGGGTTGAAGAACTCGAGCTTCGCGAAGACCTCGGCGCCGGTGTCGGCGCTGACGCGGTTGAGCCGCACGAGCGGGGTACCGCCGTACGTGCTGGAGATGTCGTTGTGGATGCTGCCCATGGCACATGCCTTTCGCTGTCGGGTGGCTGTGCCGACAGACTATTGCCGCACGATTGCCGCGGGTCGAAGATGACGAAATCGGACGGGACTGCGGCTTCAGAACATTCCGGTTCGGTATCGGCCCGCCGTGCGGCGGCCTCCGCCCCGCGGCGCGACCGGTAGCGTTGATCCGCCCATGATGCTTCCCACCGCCGCCCTCACCGCTGCGCTTCCGCTCCGCGACGCGCTGCGCTCCGCCGCACGCCGCTTCGCGGAGGCGGGCATCCCCGACCCGCAGGTCGACGCCGAGCTCCTCGTCGCCCATCTGCGGGGCACGAGCCGCGGCGAGGTCCAGGCGGCCGCGCTCCGCGGCGATGTCCTCGAGATCCCGCAGGCCGAGTCGTTCGGGCGGCTCGTCGCGCGGCGAGCCGCGCGCGAGCCGCTGCAGCACATCACGGGCCTCGCACCGTTCCGCGGCCTGGAGCTGCGCGTCGGGCCCGGCGTCTTCGTGCCGCGGCCCGAGACCGAGATGGTCGCGGGCCTCGCGATCGCGGCCCTGCGCGAGGCGGGCGACGCGCCCGTCGCCGTCGATCTGTGCACGGGCAGCGGTGCGATCGCGCTCGCGATGGCGACCGAGGTCCCCGCCGCGCGCGTCAGCGCCGTCGAGAAATCGGTCGACGCCTACCTCTGGGCCAAGGAGAACGCCGCCCGCACGGGCGCGCAGAACCTGACGCTCGTGCTGGGCGACGCGGGGGAGGCGGCGACGCTGCGCGACGCGGCGGGCACGGTCGACGTCGTCGCGACGAACCCGCCCTACGTTCCGGATGACGCGGTGCCCCGCGACGAGGAGGTGCGGCTGCACGACCCGGCCATGGCCCTCTACGGCGGCCCCGACGGCCTCGACCTCGTGCGGCGCATCAGTACGGCGGCCCTCGAACTCGCCCGTCCGGGCGGCACCATCGTGATCGAGCACGCCGAGGTGCAGGGCGGGGCCATCCGCGAGCTGCTCGCGGCGGACGGCTGGCTCGGCGCCGAGACGCATCGCGACCTCACCGGCAGGGACCGCGCGACCGTCGCGATCCGTCCCGCGTGACCGCGCCGCGCGTCCGCGGCCGCGCCGAGGGCGGTTCGCGAGGTGCCCGGCAGTAGACTGAGCCCGATATGTCCACGCTCTTCGAATGCTCCGACCACTCGCAGCTCCTGGCGGGGATGCGCCGCGCCCGGCAGGCGATCGGCAGGGGGCAGCTCGTCGTCGTCCCGACCGACACGGTCTACGGCGTCGCCGCCGATGCGTTCAGCCCGGCCGCCGTCACGAGGCTGCTCAAGGCGAAGGGACGGGGGCGGCAGCAGCCACCGCCCGTGCTCGTGAGCGGCATCGATGCGATGCGCGCCCTCGTCGAGTCGGTGCCGGACGAGGTCCGCTCCCTCGTCGACGAGTTCTGGCCGGGCGGCCTCACGATCGTGCTGCCCGCGCAGCCGTCCCTCTCGTGGGACCTCGGCGACACCGAGGGCACCGTGGCGGTGCGGATGCCGGATCAGCGCATCGCGCTCGAGCTCCTGGAGGAGACCGGCCCGCTCGCCGTCTCCAGCGCGAACCTGACGGGGAAGCCGGCGGCGACGAGCGCCGTCGAGGCCCAGGACATGCTGGAGGAATCCGTCGAGGCGTACCTCGACGACGGCCCGTCGCGCACGGGCATCGCGTCGACGATCGTCGACGCGACCGCGCTCGTCACGGAGCAGGGGGATGCCCGCACCGTGCGCATCCTGCGCAGCGGCGCCGTGACCCGCGAGCAGCTCGCGGGTGTGCTCGGCGACCTCCTCGAGCCCGCGCCGGACGAGCCGACGGGAGACCCTCACGCGCACGTGCCGCCGCCGCCCGCCGCCGATCCGCGCGCCGCGTTCGCCGCCGCGCTGAAGGAGTCGACCGGCGACGACGCCCAGGGGAGCGCGTGAGGCAGTACGTCTTCGAGCTGATCCTCACGGCGACCCTCACGCTGGCGCTGTCGTGGGCGGTCTGGAGGCTCAGCCTGCGCTACAAGCTCTACCCGGGCATCCGGGAGCGCGACGTCCACACGACGCCGACGCCCCGCCTCGGCGGGATCGCGATGTACCTCGCCATGATGACGGCGCTCGTGGTATCGCAGGCGAACCCCTACTTCGAACTCGTGTGGGTCGACCCGGCGCTGATGTGGTCGATCGTCGGCGCGAGCACCCTCATCGTCGTGGTCGGCGTCGCCGACGATCTGTGGGACCTCGACTGGATGATCAAGCTCGCCGCGCAGTTCCTCGCGGCCGGCATCATCGCGATCGGCGGCGGCCTGCAGATCTATGCGCTCCCGCTCGGCGACCTCACGGTGTGGTCGAGCTGGGTCAGCATCGTGCTGACGATGTTCTCGATCGTGATCGTGATGAACGCGGTCAACTTCATCGACGGCCTCGACGGACTCGTCGCCGGCACGTGCCTGATCGCGAACGGCATCTTCTTCGTCTATTCGTACATCCTCGTCCGAGACACCGGGGCGAGCACGAACTTCAACCTCGCGACGCTCCTGGCGGTCGTGCTCATCGGAGCGTGCGCGGGCTTCCTGCCGATGAACTGGAACGGGGCCAAGCTCTTCATGGGCGACGCGGGGGCGCTGCTGCTCGGCCTGCTGATGGCGACGAGCGCGATCGCGATCACGGGCCAGCTCGAGCCGGCCATGCTCGATCCCGAGACGATCGGCCGCTCGCAGCTCGTGGGTGCGTTCCTGCCGATCCTCCTCCCTCTCGTGATCGTCCTCCTCCCGCTGGCCGATTTCGGGCTCGCCGTCGTGCGCCGCCTGGCCGCGGGCAAGTCACCGTTCTCCGCCGACCGGAAGCACCTGCACCACCGGATGCTCGACATGGGGCACTCCGACAGGGGAGCGGTGCTGATCTTCTACGCGTGGACGACGATCGTCGGCCTCGCGGTGCTGCTGATGTACCTCGGCGCCCGCGAGGACTGGCCCGGCGAGTACCGTCTCGGCATCCTGTTCGGCGCCGTCGGCGTCGTCGCCTGCGTCGTCGTGACGCTGCTCCCGCCCCGTCGGAACCGCCCGCGGAGGGAATCGGCGACCGCGGACTCGGCGGCTCCCTAGCCCGGCCCGATACCCTGGGCGGGCGCCGCATCCGGCGCGCCGAGCACAGCACAGGAGAGCCGATGCCCCGCAGCATTCCCACCAGCACCCGCATCCTTCGGGCGGCGACCACCTGGGGCGCGATCGCCGCAGGCGCCCTCGCCCTGATCGGCGGTGTCATCGGGTACCTGGTCGCGGGTTGGGACGGCGCGATGAGCGCGATCGCCGGCGCGGTGATCGCCGCGGTGCTGATGCTGATGACCTCCGTGAGCATCCTGATCGCCAACCGCTGGTTCGGCGACGCGCTGTACGTGCCGATCTTCTTCGGCATCGTGCTCGGCGGCTGGATCCTCAAGCTCATCATCTTCATCGTCGCGATGCTCGTCCTCCGCGGGCAGTCGTGGATCGAGCCCGTCATCTTCTTCATCGCCGTGGTGGTCGGCGTGCTCGCCTCGCTCGCGATCGACGCCTTCGCACTCCTGAAGATGCGTCTGCCGTACGTCGAGGTGGCGCTCCCCGGCGACGACGAGCCGGGCGACGACGCCGACCGCGATCGCCCCTGAGCCACAAGTTCGACACGGAGTAGAAGTGGCCCCAGGATCTGTTAGGCTGGACAACGCTTCCGCCGCGTCGCCAAGGGTGACGTTCTCGGCGGACGTGACTTGCCAGAACACCCGGTGCGCGCACCGGCGCGATGAAGTCGGAGCCACACGTTGACAAACGCCGTGACGTTGATCGCCTCTGCCGAAAACGGAGGGGAATTCCACCCCCCGTCGATCATGGACTTCTTCCCTCCGGCGATCTTCCAGATCGGATCGTTCGAGTTCACGCGCATCAACCTCGCGCAGCTGATCGCGACGGCCGTGCTCGTGATCATCCTGGTCGTCGGCACGCGCCGCATGCGCGTCGTCCCCACCCGCGGCCAGAGCATCGTCGAGATGGGCTTCGACTTCGTGCGCGGCGGCATCGCGCACGACCTGCTGGGCCGCAAGGACGGGGAGCGCTTCGTCCCGCTGCTGGCGACCATGTTCTTCATGATCCTGTTCATGAACCTGACGGGCATCATCCCCGGCATCAACATCGCGGGCACGAGCGTGATCGCCGTTCCGCTGCTGCTGGCCGTGATCTCGTACGTCACGTTCATCTACGCGGGCATCAAGAAGAGCCCAGGCGGCTTCTTCAAGAACGCACTGTTCCCGCCGGGCGTGCCGCTGCCGCTGTACATCATCGTGACGCCGCTCGAGTTCCTCTCGACCTTCATCATCCGGCCCGTCACGCTGACGCTCCGACTCCTGATGAACATGATCGTCGGCCACCTCATGCTGGTGCTGTTCTTCTCGGCGACGCAGTTCTTCTTCTTCACGATGGGCGGTTGGTGGACGGCGCTCGGCGCCGGCACCCTCGCCTTCGGGTTCGCCTTCACGGCTTTCGAAATCCTGGTGGGCTTCCTCCAGGCGTACGTTTTCACGATCCTCACCGCGGTCTACATCCAGCTCGCGGTCGCGGAAGAGCACTGACGGCGCGTCCTACGCGCGCCGCCCTACGAAAGGAAAAATCCAGTGGACGCTTCTATGGTTCTCGCTGAGGTCAACGGCTCGATCGCCACGGTCGGCTACGGTCTCGCCGCCATCGGCCCGGCCATCGGTGTGGGCTTCGTCGTCGGCAAGACGATCGAGTCGGTCGCGCGCCAGCCCGAGCTCGCCGGCCGCCTGCAGGTTCTGATGTGGATCGGTATCGCCTTCACCGAGGCGCTCGCCTTCATCGGCATCGCCACCGGCTTCATCTTCGGTTACTGATCCATCCGTCGCTGACACGTAAGGAGACAGGATGCTGAACGCTCTTGTCACGGTCGCCGCGGAAGAAGAGGCTCCGAACCCGCTGCTTCCGGCCTACTATGACATCATCTGGTCGGCGGTCTGCTTCATCATCATCCTCGTGGTGGTCTGGAAGGTCGCGCTGCCTCGCCTGACGGCGATGCTCGACGAGCGATCGGCCGCCATCGAGGGGAACATCGAGAAGGCCGACGCCGCCCAGAAGGAGGCCGAAGCCGCGCTCGCCGAGTACAACAAGCAGCTCGCCGACGCCCGCCGCGAGGCAGGCGAGATCCGCGAGACGGCTCACGAGGACGGCAAGAAGATCGTCGCCGAGGCGAAGGCTCTGGCCACCGTCGAGGCGGACCGCGTGACGGCATCCGCTCAGGCGCAGATCGAGTCCGAGCGCCAGGCGGCCATGGTGTCGCTGCGCACCGAGGTCGGCGGCATCGCCCTCGACCTCGCGGGCAACGTCATCGGTGAGACGCTGAGCGACGACCAGAAGGCGCAGTCGGTGGTCGACCGCTTCCTGGCCGACCTCGAAGCGTCCGAGAAGGCGGCCAAGTAATGGGCAGCGCGTCCACTCAGGCTCTGGCGGCGACGTCCGACGTTTTCGCCGAGCAGAGCCTCGACCTCGCCGCGGCGCGCGACCTGTTCGCAGCGGCGCGCACGACGGCAGGGTCGTCGCATCTGGGCGGCGCGCTCGCCGATCCCGCCGCTTCGCCCGAGGCGCGCAAGGCGCTCGTCGCCGCGGTCTTCGGCCAGCTCGGAGCGACCGCCCGCGCGGTCGTCGAGGCGGCGGCGCTCCAGCGCTGGTCGTCGACGAGCGACCTCGTCGACGGGCTCGAGGAGCTCGCGATCCGCGCGGCGGCGTCGAGCGAGCCGTCCGCCGACGTGGCCCGCGAGCTGTTCGACGTCTCGCGCGTCGTCTCGCAGAACGCGGAGCTCGAGCTCACGCTCGGCGGCACGCTCGGTGACCCCGCGGGGAAGGCCGCGCTCATCGAGAAGCTCATCGACGGACAGGCGAGCGCTGCGTCGACGCTGATCGTCGCCGAGCTCGTCCGGTCGCTCAGGGGCCGCCGCGTGCGCTCCGTGCTCCGCGAGGCGATCTCGATCGTCGCGGCGCAGGCCGGCCGCACGGTCGCGACCGTCACGGTGGCCGCGCCGCTGAACGCGGTGCAGGCGGAGCGCCTCGCCGCGACGCTCTCGAAGATCTACGGCGGCGACATCGCGCTGAACCAGGTCGTCGACGCCGGCGTCGTCGGCGGCATCCGGGTCCAGGTCGCCGACGACATCATCGACGGCAGCATCTCGACGCGACTCACCGACCTGCGCCACAAGCTGGCCAGCTGACACGACTTGCCGCTCCGGCGGAGGCTTCGGGGCCTGATGGCTCCACAACACGAAGGAAGAAGATGGCAGACATCGCAATCAGCCCCGACGCCATTCGGGATGCGCTGAAGGACTTTGCCGCCGCATACGAGCCGACCGGTTCCGATGCGACGGAGGTCGGCACCGTCACTGACGCTGCTGACGGCATCGCCCACGTCGAGGGCCTCCCCGGCGTGATGGCCAACGAGCTCATCAAGTTCGAGGACGGCACCCTCGGCCTCGCGCAGAACCTCGATGAGACCGAGATCGGCGTCGTCGTGCTCGGCGAGTTCACCGGCATCGAGGAGGGCCAGCAGGTCACCCGCACCGGCAAGGTCCTCTCGGTCCCGGTCGGCGACGGCTACCTCGGCCGCGTGGTCGACCCGCTCGGCACCCCGATCGACGGCCTCGGCGCGATCACCGACCTCGACGGTGAGCGCGAGCTCGAGCTCCAGGCCGCCGGCGTGATGGACCGCAAGAGCGTGCACGAGCCGATGCAGACGGGCATCAAGGCGATCGACGCCATGATCCCGGTCGGCCGCGGCCAGCGCCAGCTCATCATCGGCGACCGCCAGACCGGCAAGACCGCTCTCGCGATCGACACGATCATCAACCAGCGCGAGAACTGGGAGTCGGGCGACCCGACGAAGCAGGTGCGCTGCATCTACGTCGCGATCGGCCAGAAGGGCTCGACCATCGCGTCGGTCAAGGGCGCGCTCGAGGACGCCGGCGCCATGGAGTACACGACGATCGTCGCCGCTCCGGCCTCGGACCCCGCCGGCTTCAAGTACATCTCGGCGTACACAGGCTCGGCCATCGGCCAGCACTGGATGTACCAGGGCAAGCACGTCCTGATCGTGTTCGACGACCTGTCGAAGCAGGCAGAGGCCTACCGCGCCGTGTCGCTCCTCCTGCGCCGTCCGCCGGGCCGCGAGGCGTACCCCGGCGACGTCTTCTACCTGCACTCGCGCCTGCTCGAGCGCTGCGCGAAGCTCTCGGACGAGCTGGGCGCCGGCTCGATGACGGGTCTTCCGATCATCGAGACGAAGGCCAACGACGTGTCGGCCTACATCCCGACCAACGTGATCTCGATCACCGACGGCCAGATCTTCCTGCAGTCCGACCTCTTCAACGCGAACCAGCGCCCGGCGGTCGACGTCGGCATCTCGGTCTCGCGCGTCGGCGGCGATGCTCAGATCAAGCACATCAAGTCGGTCTCGGGAACGCTCAAGCTCGAGCTCGCCCAGTACCGCGCGCTCGAGGCGTTCGCGATGTTCGCATCCGACCTCGACGCGGCCTCGCGCCGCCAGCTCGACCGCGGTGCGCGCCTGACCGAGCTGCTCAAGCAGCCGCAGTACTCGCCGTACCCCGTCGAGGAGCAGGTCGTCTCGATCTGGGCCGGTACGAACGGCAAGCTCGACACGATCGCCGTCGAGGACGTGCTCCGGTTCGAGTCGCAGCTGCTCGACCACGTGCGCCGCAACACCGACATCCTGGGCACGCTCAAGAAGGTCGGCAAGCTCGAGGACGACACCAAGGCCGAGCTCGAGAAGGTCGTCGACAACTTCATCCTCGAGTTCCAGGGCGGCAAGGGCCAGAGCCTGTCGGCGCCCGGCAACGAGCAGATCGGCTCCGCCGACCACGAGGACGTCGGCCAGGAGAAGATCGTCAAGGGCCGCAAGGCGTAAGCCGAGCACACCATGGGCGCGAAACTCAAGGAGTACAAGCAGAGGATCTCCTCTGCTCAGACGACCAAGAAGATCACGAAGGCGATGGAGCTCATCGCGGCTTCGCGGATCCAGAAGGCGATGGCGCGCGTGCGCGCGTCGTCGCCCTTCTCCCGCGCGGTCACGCGGGCCGTCTCCGCGGTCGCGACGCACAGCGGCGTCGACCACGTGCTCACGCGCGAGCCGGAGACCACCACGCGATCGGCGATCCTGCTGATGACGAGCGACCGCGGCCTCGCGGGCGCCTTCAACTCCCAGGTGATCAAGGAGGCGATGGAGCTCGCCGAGCTGCTGCGCTCCGAGGGCAAGGACGTCGTGTTCTACCTCTTCGGGCGCAAGGCGGTCGGCTACTTCCAGTTCCGGCAGATCGCGAGCGCGGCGCAGTGGGTCGGCGACGCCGACGTGCCGCAGTTCGAGAACGCGGAGGAGATCGCGCAGGCCCTCCTCGACGCCTACGTGCTCGACGAGTCGGAGGGCGGCGTGAACGAGATCCACGTCGTCTACAACCGCTTCGTCAGCATGATGACGCAGACGCCGGAGTCCATCCGGCTGCTGCCGCTCGAGGTCGTCGAGGCCGATGAGGCCGGTGCCGACGAGGCGCACTCGAACGAGGTGTTCCCGCTGTACGAGTTCGAGCCGGAGGCATCGGTCGTGCTCGACAAGCTGCTGCCGGTCTACATCCAGAGCCGCATCTTCAACGCCCTCCTGCAGTCGTCCGCCGCGAAGCAGGCGGCGACGCAGAAGGCGATGAAGGCGGCCAGCGACAACGCCGACAAGCTCATCACCGAATACACGAGCCTGCGCAACAACGCGCGCCAGGCCGAGATCACCCAGCAGATCGCGGAGATCGTCGGCGGCGCCGACGCGCTGGCCTCCTGACCGGCCGCAAGATTTCCCAAGAAGGAAGAGACAACATGACTCCTACCGCTACGGCTGACGCCGCGACGGCGGTCGTCGGGCGCGTCGCACGCGTCACGGGGCCGGTCGTCGACGTCGAGTTCCCGCACGACTCGATTCCGGACATCTACAGCGCGCTGAAGACCGACCTGACCGTCGGCGGCGTGACCACCGAGATCACTCTCGAGGTCGCGCAGCACCTCGGCGACGACGTGATCCGCGCGATCTCGCTGAAGCCGACCGACGGCATGGTCCGCGGCCAGGAGGTGCGCGACACCGGTGCGCCGATCTCGGTTCCGGTCGGCGACATCACCAAGGGCAAGGTGTTCAACGCCACGGGCGACGTCCTCAACCTCGGCGAGGGCGAGACGCTCGAGGTCACCGAGCGCTGGCCGATCCACCGCAAGGCGCCGAACTTCGACCAGCTCGAGTCGAAGACCACGATGTTCGAGACGGGCATCAAGTCGATCGACCTCCTCACCCCGTACGTCCTGGGTGGGAAGATCGGCCTGTTCGGCGGTGCCGGCGTGGGCAAGACGGTCCTCATCCAGGAGATGATCCAGCGCGTGGCGTCCGACCACGGCGGTGTGTCGGTGTTCGCCGGCGTCGGCGAGCGCACCCGTGAGGGCAACGACCTCATCCACGAGATGGACGAGGCGGGCGTCTTCGACAAGACCGCCCTCGTCTTCGGCCAGATGGACGAGCCGCCGGGGACGCGCCTGCGCGTCGCCCTGTCGGCGCTGACGATGGCTGAGTACTTCCGCGACGTGCAGCAGCAGGACGTCCTCCTGTTCATCGACAACATCTTCCGCTTCACGCAGGCGGGCCAGGAGGTGTCGACCCTGCTGGGCCGCATGCCTTCGGCCGTGGGCTACCAGCCCAACCTGGCGGACGAGATGGGTGTGCTCCAGGAGCGCATCACGTCGACGCGCGGCCACTCGATCACCTCGATGCAGGCGATCTACGTGCCGGCCGATGACTACACCGACCCGGCCCCCGCGACGACGTTCGCTCACCTCGACGCGACGACCGAGCTCTCGCGAGAGATCGCCTCGAAGGGTCTGTACCCGGCGATCGACCCGCTCACCTCGACGAGCCGCATCATGGACCCCCGCTACCTCGGCGAGGACCACTACCGCGTCGCGACGAGCGTGAAGCAGATCCTGCAGAAGAACAAGGAGCTGCAGGAGATCATCGCGATCCTCGGTGTCGACGAGCTCTCGGAAGAGGACAAGATCGTCGTCGCCCGCGCGCGCCGCATCCAGCAGTTCCTGTCCCAGAACACCTACATGGCGAAGAAGTTCACCGGTGTCGAGGGTTCGACGGTTCCGCTCAAGGAGACGATCGAGTCGTTCGACGCGATCGTCAAGGGCGACTTCGACCACGTGGCCGAGCAGGCGTTCTTCAACGTCGGCGGCATCAGCGACGTCGAGGCGCAGTGGGCGAAGATCCAGAAGGAGAACGCCTGATCATGGCGCTTCAGGTCAGCCTGGTTTCGGCCGAGGAAGAGGTCTGGACGGGGGAGGCCAAGCTCGTCGTCGCCACGACGACGGAGGGACAGATCGGTTTCATGACCGGTCACGAGCCCGTGCTCGGAATCCTCGGCGATGGCCCCGTCCGGATCACGCAGCCCGATGACTCCGTGGTCACCGCGACCGCAGAGGACGGCTTCGTCTCGGTCGAGTCCGATCGGGTCACGATCGTCGCGGGCCACGCGGCGATCGCCTCCTGACCACGATCCTGCTGCCCCCTTCCGAGACGAAGAGGGCAGGCGGATCGGGCGAGCCGCTTGACGTCGACGGCCTCGCGCTGGGAACCCTCCGTTCCCCGCGCGAGGCCGTCGCCGCGTCTGTCGTGGCTCTCGCCGCGGATCCGGATCGCGCCGCACGCGTCCTGAAGCTGTCGGAGCGCCAGCGGGCCGCCGCCGTCTCGGACAATGCTTCGCTGCTGCACTCGCCGACGATGGCGGCTATCGACCGATACACCGGTGTCCTGTTCGACGCCCTCGATGCGTCGACCCTCGATGCGCCCGCGCGCGCGTGGCTCGGCGCCAGGGCGTTCATCCACACGGCGCCGTTCGGGCCCGTCCGCGCGCTCGATCCGATCCCGTCGTACCGCCTGGCGGCTGGCGCCTCCCTGCCCGACCTGCCGCCGCTCAAGCGGCTGTGGGCTCCGGCCGTGACCGAGGCGCTGGAGCGCGAGGCGCATCCGCTCGTGATCGATCTGCGCTCGCAGGCGTACGTCGCGCTCGGGCCCGTGCCCGAGGGCCTCGCGAGCACCTACGTCCGCGTCGTGACGGACACCGCGGACGGCTCGACGCGCGCGCTGAACCACTTCAACAAGAAGGCGAAGGGGGAGTTCGCCCGCCGCATCGCGGTCGACCGCCCCGAACTGGCGACCGCGGACGACCTGATCGCGTGGGCGGCCGGCGCCGGCATCCGGATGCGGCCGGGCGCTGCGCGCGGCGAGACGGAGCTCGTCGTCGCCGAATGAGGCGCGCTCGGCCGCGGGGCGGGTTCGCGTCGGGGGCGGGTCGCGCGGCTAGGATATGAGGAACGCCGCCGGCGCACGGCGACGACACCGACGATCTGGAGGACGTGTGACCGACGCGACGAGCCCGGTGCGCTCGCACACCTTCGATCTCGGGGCCGGTCGCGAACTCGCGGTCCGCTGGGCGGGAGTGACCGATGTCGGCCGCAAGCGCGAGGTGAACCAGGACGCGATCCTGATGGAGTGGCCCCTCTTCGTCGTGGCCGACGGCATGGGCGGCCACATCGGCGGCGAGATCGCGAGCGCCGTCACGGTCGAGCGCCTCGCCGGCGTCGCGGCGGCCGGGGAGCCCATCACGCCGGAGAGCGTGGAGCTCGCCCTCGAGGACGCCGTGCGCGACATCGCCGACCACCCGGAGACGACCGACGAGGGCACGGGGACGACCGTCACGGGCATCTACCTCGACCCGACGAGCGAGCCCGCCTCCTGGGTCGTCATGAACATCGGCGACTCCCGCGTGTACCTGATGCGCGACGACAAGCTCGTGCAGGTCACGGTCGACCACTCCCTCGTCCAGGAGCTGGTCCAGGCGGGGCGGCTCAGCCCCGAGGAGGCCGAGACGCACCCGTACGGCAACGTGATCACGCGCGCCGTTGGGCCGAGCGAGTCGGTCGTTCCCGACTACGTGCGCGTCGAGGTCGAGGACGGCGATCGCTTCGTGATCTGCTCCGACGGTCTCACGAAGGAGCTCACCGACTACGGGATCCTGCACTTCCTGCGCGAGCACGACGACCCGGCAGAAGCCGTCGCCGCGATGCTGGAGGCCGCACTCGGCAACGGCGGGCGCGACAACGTCTCGATCGTCGTCGTGTACGCCGAGATGCCGGATGCGCCGGCGGAACCGGAGACGCCGGAGGCGTCGCACTCGCCAGCCGAATAGCACCGCGGCCTCGCCCACATCCGGGTCTTCCCGCCGCGGTGCATCCACAACCCGCTCGCGGCGTTCCGCCGCGGCCGCTCGGCCGCTGAGCTGGAGAGGTGACAGCACCTCCCCGCACCGACGAACCGATCGCGCTGCCGCCGGCCGCACAACCGGCGGGGCGCGGCACGATTCCGCTCGTCGCGGCGTGCGTCCCCGTCATCGGCGCCGTCGCGATGTGGCTCATCACCGGCTACGCCATGATGTTGGCCTTCGCCGTGCTCGGCCCGCTGATGATGTTCGGGTCGCTCGCCGACGGCGCGCGCACGAGGCGCCGGGACCGGGGCAGGGCGCGCCGAGAGCTCGCCGAGGCCTGCGCGCGAGCTCGGAACGAACTGCGCGAGCGGCACGACGGCGAACGCGACGCGCTGTGCCGCCGGCATCCGGACGCCGGTAGGCTCGCGGTCGCGAGAACGCTCTGGCGGCACGGTGCGAGCGAGCTCGTGCTCGGAACGGGGCGCGCTCCCAGCGCCGTGCGGGTGACGGGCGGCGATGGGGAGGAGGGCGACGCCCTGCGCCGCGAGGCGGCGTGGGTGCGCTCGGCGCCCGTGGCGGTGCCGCTGCGCGATGCCGGCGGGGTCTGCGTGCAGGGCGAGGCGCCGCTGGCGCAGGCCGTCGCGCGGGCGCTCCTCCTCCAGCTCTGCCTGCGCGCCTCGCCCGACGAGCTGATCGTCACGACCGTGCTCGCGGGAGACGAGCGGGCCATGGCCGCGCTCCCGCACCGCGCCGCGGCGGAGCGAGCGGCGCCGCCGAAACCCGGCGAGAAGGGGCCCTTCCGGGTCGCGTGCGCGGAACTGCCGGGAGGAGAGGAGGACGCCACCGGCGGGGAACCGGGGGAGGCGGCGTCGGCCCTGGCACGTGCGGATTTCCGCATCGCGGTGACGGCGCGCGGCGTCGATGCTCCCCGCGGCTGCGGCGTCGTCCTCGAGCTGGAGAGGGGCGGGATGCTCCGCGCGCGGCGCCTCGACGACACGACGGACGGGCCGGGTGGGGAGCCGCTCGACGTCGAAGGCATCGGGCTCGCGCAGGCCGAGCGGATCGCGGCGGGGCTCGCGCGGCGCGCGGGCGCGGCGGAGGGGGCGAGCCTGCCGCCGGTCGGGCTCGCGGAGCTGATCGCGGCGTTCGGGGCCCCGGCGAGCGGGGCCCAGGTGCCGCCGGAGGGGCTGCGGGGGCGCGACGGCGAGCGTGGCCCTGCCGGTGACGGCGGCCTCCGCGTGCCGATCGGTCGAGGGGCCGCGGGGCCGGTCGCGGTCGACCTGGTGCACGATGGGCCGCACGCCGTCGTGACCGGCATGACGGGAAGCGGCAAGAGCGAGCTCCTGACGACCTGGATCGCCGCGCTCGCGGCGCTTCGAACCCCGGAGGAGGTGACGTTCCTGCTCGCCGATTTCAAGGGCGGGACGGCTTTCGCGCCGCTGCTGGCGCTGCCGCACGTGACGGGGCTGATCACGGACCTCGACGGCACGGGTTCGCGGCGCGCCGTCGAGAGCCTGCGCGCAGAGCTGCGCCGGCGGGAGGCCGAGATCGCCGCGGCCGGGGCATCCGACATCGCGGACCCGCGTGTCAGCACGCCGCGCCTCGTGATCGTCGTCGACGAGTTCGCGGCCCTCCTGCAGGACCACGGCGATCTGGGCGACGTGTTCACGGATGTCGCGGCGCGCGGGAGAGCGCTCGGGATGCACCTCGTACTCGGCACGCAGCGCGCTGCCGGAGTGCTGCGCGACGCGCTCGTCGCCAACTGCCCCCTGCGGGTGTCGCTGCGCGTGGCGGACGCGGCCGACAGCCGGGCCGTCATCGGGGCCGATGACGCGGCGGAGCTGCCGGGCACCCCCGACGCGCGGGGGCTCGCCCTCGTGCGGCGCGCGGGAGACGTGACGCCCGAGCGCGCCCGGATCGCGCGCACGGGGGCGGAGCTGGTCGCGCGCCTCGCCGAGGTCGGCGCGCGGCACGCGAACGGGGCGCCGCGCGCCCCGTGGCTCCCGCCGCTGCCCGAGTCGCTGCCGTTCGACGCGATCGCGGCGCGGCACGGCGGTGCGGGCGGCATCTTGCTCGGGCTCGCGGACGAGCCGGAGGTGCAGCGCCAGCCCGTCGTCGCCCTCGACCCCCGCTCCGACCGAGGGCTCGGCGTGGTCGGGGCGGCCGCCACGGGCAAGACGGCGATCGGGCGGCTCGTCGCGGCACAGGTCGACGGAACCGTGCGGGTGCCGAGCGACCTGGAGGGCGCGTGGGACGCGATCGAACGCGCCGTCGACGACCCGCCGCCGGCGATCGTGATCGACGGCCTCGACGCGCTGCTGCACCGCTTCCCGCCGGACTACGCCCAGGAGTTCGCGGCCCTGGCGGAGACGCTGGTGCGCGAGGCCGGCGCATCCGGCTGCTTCGTCGTCGTCACCGCCGCGCGTTCGACGGGCGTCGTCGAACGCGTGATGTCCGGCTTCGAACGGCGGGCGCTCCTGCGCGCCGCATCACGCGCCGACCACGTGCAGGCGGGCGGCGACGGCGCCGCGTTCGACCCCGCGCGCCCGCCCGGCCGCGCCGAGCTCGGCGGTCGTGAGGTTCAGTTCGCACTGCCGCCGGGCGAGCCGGCCGCAGGCGCGATCACCGGAGGCCGCGACGGTGCGCCTCTGGGCGCGTCGGCCGCGGGTGCCGGCGCGGCGCCTGCGGCCGGAGGCGGCGCGGGCCGAGTGCGGCCGCCGCGCCGCGGCGCGCCGTATGCGCCGGCGAGGACCAGGGCCGAGCGGCGGGCGCTCCGCCCGTGCGACGGCGCCGGCCCCTCGGGCCCCTCGGGAGGGATGGGCGGCGAGCGCTCCGATGGGGTCGCGCGGGCCGGGGGCCCCGGCCCCGCCTGGTTCCCCGGCGGGCCCGCGGCGCTCGTCACTGCGGGGGCGGCCGCCCGAGCCGCCGCACTTGGCGAGGTGTGGGGTCGCGGCGTGCGGGTCGTCGCCCTCGACGCGCTGCCGGCAGGGACCCCTCTCGCGGAGCTCGCCGGCGGCACCGACCGGTTGGTCGCGGTCGGCGAAGGCGAGGCGTGGCTGCGCCACGGCGGGCTGCTGCGCGAGATCCGGGCCGCCGGCGAGCTGCTCGTCGCGGCGGAGTGCCCGCACGAACTGCGCACCGTGGCGGGGGAGCGCGCGCTGCCGCCCTATGCCCTCCTCCGCGCCGGTCGCGCGTGGCTCGTCACGCCGGCGGACCGGCCTCGCCGCGTCACCCTGCCCGCGTAGCGCGGCCGGGATCGCACGGCTCGCCGCAGCGAGCCGGCCCGCGCGGCTCAGACGACGGGACGCACGCGGCCGACCTCTTGGCCGCCGCCGAGGATCGCGAACTGCGGGTGCACGGCGAGGAAGTCGGCGACCGATTCGACGGGCAGAGCGCCCGCCTTCGCGAGCAGCTTCAGCGCCACGGCGGACGTCGCGCGGCGCGAGCCGTCGAGCACCTTGACGGCGACGGTCGTGCCGTCGGGGGCGACCATCACCTGGACGCCGTCGGCACCGAACTTCGAGAACACGCCGAAGCGCTCGATCGCCGCAGTGTCGGGCCGACCGGGCCCCTCGACCGCCCACGGGTGCTCGCGGGTCGCCCGCATGAGCCCGCCGGCGATCCGGTGCAGGGCGAACGGCGACGTCTCCGACGACGTGCCGATGCGCTGCATGCCGCGCGCGAGCGCCGACAGCGGGAGCGCGTGCACGGGCGCGCCGCACCCGTCCGTCACCGTCGCCTCGATCCGTGCGCCGCCCGTGAGCCGCTCGACCGTCTCGCGGATGTGCTGCTGCAGCGGGTGCGACGGCGACAGGTAGGTCTCCTTGTCCCACCCGTTCGCGGCGCACGCGGCGAGCATGGCGGCGTGCTTGCCCGAGCACGTCATCCGGATGCGCGAGGCCGGCGCGTTGTCGCGCAGCTGCTCCGATCGGGTCTGCGCGTCGTCGGGGTAGGCCGTCGGGCAGCGCAGGTAGTCCTCCGTGAGGCCGACGTCCTGCAGCATGCCCCGCACCAGCTGGGCGTGCCGGTCGGTGCCGCTGTGGCTCGCCGTCGACACGGCGAGCGCCGGGCCGTCGAACGTCGCGCCCGCCGTCGCGCAGGCGACGGCCTGGAACGGCTTCATGGCGGAACGCGGCAACACGGGGGCGTCGACGTCGCCGAGGGCCAGCGCGACCTCGCCGTCCGGCGAGAGCACGACGGCCGCGCCGGCGTGCCGCGATTCGACGAAGCCGCCGCGGTCGACGGAGGCGAGTTCCACAGAGGATTCGACGGAGAGCGTTCCAGGCATGGTCACCAGCCTATTCCGCCCGGGGCAGCGGTGCCGCGCGTAGCCTGTCGGCATGGCGAGCGAGCACCGGTACGCGCTGACGGCGACCTGGACGGGGAACCTCGGGGAGGGCACGTCGGGCACGCGCGCCTACTCGCGCGATGTGAGCCTCGCGGTCGACGGCAAGCCCGTCATCGCCGGTTCCGCCGATCGGCCGTTCTTCGGGGATGCGTCGCGGTGGAACCCGGAGGACCTGCTGCTCGCGGCGCTCGCCCAGTGCCACCTGCTGTCGTACCTGCGCGCGTGCGTGCTGCGCGGCGTCGTCGTGACCGGCTACGCCGACGAGGCGGAGGGTGTGCTCGAGCAGTCGGGGGACGGCGGGCGGTTCCGCGCGGTCGTCCTGCGCCCCGCCGTCACGGTCTCGGACGAGGCCATGCGGGAGGGGGCGCTCGCCGCCCACGACGACGCGCACGAGTGGTGCTTCATCGCGAACTCGGTCAGCTTCCCCGTGACGGTCGCGCCGACGGTGACCGTCGGCTGAGCGCTCAGCGGCGCTCGTGGGGGAGCGCGCGTCTGATCTTCTCGACGGTGCCCTGGGCGGGGAGCTCGTTGTAGGTGCCGGCGAGCTCCTGGCCCGAGAGCTCGTGGATCGCGGCCATGATCTCGTCGGTCGCGTGGCGGCGCGCCTTGCCGCTGGTCGCGGGGCCGTGCTTCGACACGTCGATGGGTTCGCCGAACCTGACGACGACGCGCTCGGAGAGCTTGGGCATCTTCGCGCCGACCGGCATCACCCTGTCGGTGCCGATCAGGCCGATCGGGACGACGGGGGCGCCCGTCTGCAGCGCGAGGAACGCGACGCCAGTGCGGCCCTTGTAGAGGCGGCCGTCCCGCGACCGGGTGCCCTCGGGGTGGAGCGCGACGGCCGCGCCCGAGTCGAGGATCTCGCGCTGTTGGTCCAGCGCGTCGAGGGCGGCCTGGCCGACGCCGCGCTTGACGGGGATGGCGCCGACCGCCGTGAAGAACGTGCGGGAGACCCAGCCCTTGAACCCCCTGCCCGAGAAGTACTCGTCCTTCGCGAGGAAGTGGACGGGGCGCGGCGCCGCGGCGACCGGGATCGCGAACGAGTCGATGACCGACAGGTGGTTGCTGGCGAGGATGACGCCGCCCTGCTTCGGCAGGTTCTCCTTGCCCTCGACCCGCGGGCGGTAGATCATCCGTGCGAGCGGGGCGATGATCGCCCTGCCGAGCGCATACACCCAACTCGGGCTGTGCGGAACGGTCTCCTCGGGCTCGTCACTGTCGGCCTGCGGGCTGGGGGAGGTCATCCGATCAGTTTAACCGGGCGGCCATGCGCGATCCGGAATGGGCGGCCGCGGCGACGCGCCCGGGGTGTCAGCGAGCACATGGACGGATGGGGGAAGATGAGTTGTCCCCAACGAACGAGGTTCCCGTGCGCTTCCGCTCCGCAGCCCTGATGTCCACCGCCGTGATCGCCGTGCTCGCCCTCTCGGGCTGTGCCGGCGGCGACGAGTCCGGAGAGCCGGATGCCGCAGCGGACCCGTTGTGCGCCGCGGCCGGCCCCAGCGGTGAGGCCGTCGAGTCGCTCGACATCTCGGGCGCCGCTGGCGATGAGGTCCCCGACAGCCTCGACATCGCGGACCCGATCGACCCCGAGGAGTTCGAACGAGCGGTCGTGACCGAGGGAGACGGCGCGGAACTCGCCGAGGGCGACTTCGTGACGTACGCGCTCGCCGGATACGACGCGGAGACGGGCGAGCAGCTGGGCAAGGCCGGGTACGAGCCCGGCGAGATGCAGCCGGCGCAGCTCTCGGCGCAGAGCGCCGTCGGTCAGGTCTTCGGATGCGCGACCGTCGGCTCGCGCATCGCGACGGTGTACCCCGCAGTGACGGCCGAGGACGGCACGGAGACCCCCGCGCAGATCCAGATCGTCGACGTGATCTCGACGCCCGAGAAGACGGCGTGGGGCGAGGACCAGGAGCCCGTCGACGGCATGCCGACCGTCACGCTCGCGGACGACGGCGAGCCGACGATCGAGATCCCGGACGGCATGGAGATCCCCGAGGAGACCGAGACCGCCGTCCTCAAGCAGGGCGACGGCGCCGAGGTGACGGCGGACGACACCGTGTACGTGCAGTACAAGGGCGTCAAGGCCTCCGACGGCGAGGAGTTCGACTCGAGCTGGAGCCGGGGCATGGTGGCGACGTTCCCCGTCAGCGGTGTGGTCGAGGGGTTCCAGAAGGCGCTGATCGGCCAGAAGGTCGGCTCGCAGGTCGTCGCCGTGCTGCCGAGGACCGAGGCGTACCACGTCGAGGGCAACGAGGACAACGAGCTCTACGACGAGGACCTGATCTTCGTGGTCGACATCGTCGACGTCTTCCACCCGGCAGAGCAGGCAGCGGAGTAGCCAGCCATGCGCCGCATCCTGATCCTCGGGTCGACGGGGTCGATCGGCACACAGGCGCTCGACGTCATCCGGAGCAACCCCGGCCGCTTCGAGGTCGCGGGCCTCGCGGCCGGCCGTGACGCGGAGGGGCTGCGGGCGCAGGCGGAGGAGTTCGGCGTCGCGCACACGGCGCTCGGCGCCGACGCCGCCGCCCGGATGGTGCGCGAGGTCGACGCCGACGTGGTGCTGAACGGCATCACGGGCTCGGTCGGGCTCGCGCCGACGCTCGCGGCGCTGGAGGCGGGGCGCACGCTCGCCCTCGCGAACAAGGAATCGCTCATCGTCGGCGGGCCGCTCGTCAAGCGCGCGGCCGCGCCTGGTCAGATCGTGCCCGTCGACTCGGAGCACTCGGCGATCGCGCAGGCGCTGCGGGCCGGCGCCCCGGACGAGGTGCGCAGGCTGGTCGTCACGGCCTCCGGCGGCCCGTTCCGCGGTCGGACGCGCGACGAGCTGCGCGACGTGACCCCGGCCCAGGCGCTCGACCACCCGACCTGGGACATGGGGCGCGTCGTGACGACGAACTCGGCGACGCTCGTGAACAAGGGCCTCGAGGTGATCGAGGCGCACCTGCTCTTCGACGTGCCGTTCGACCGGATCGACGTCGCGGTGCATCCGCAGTCGGTCGTGCACTCGATGGTCGAGTTCGTCGACGGCTCCACGATCGCGCAGGCCTCACCGCCGGACATGCGCCTCCCGATCGCGCTCGGCATGGCGTGGCCCGACCGCGTCTCCGGTGTCGGTGCGCCGATCGACTGGACGACGGCGGCGAGCTGGACGTTCGAGCCGCTCGACGATGAGGCGTTCCCCGCCGTGGCTCTCGCGAAGCGGGTCGGACGGGCGGGGGAGACCTACCCGTGCGTGTTCAACGCGGCCAACGAGCAGGCCGTCGACGCGTTCCACGAGGGGCGCCTGCCGTTCCTCGGCATCGTCGACACCGTCGCGCGCGTCGTCGACGCGCACGACGCACCGGCCGAGCTCACGCTGTCCTCGCTCGCGGAGGCCGAGCGCTGGGCGCGGGCCGAGGCCGACCGCGCGATCGCGGGCTGAGGAGCGCGCGGCGCACCCGCTCACGTGCGCCTTCACGCGGGTGTTGGGCGGGCGGACCCGCGCTTGGGGGCACCTGAGCGGTTCCATGGCGACGCCGTGAGACGATGTCAGGCGTGATCGTCACGCCCAGAATCCGCCGCACGCCACCCGTGATGCAGCGCCCCGAGCGGCCCACCCCCATCCGCTCCTCCGACCTCGCCGCCCGCATCGGCGGCACCCTCACCGGCGCCGACGCCGAGGTGACCGGTGTCACCGTCTCGTCGACCGACCTGGCGCCGGGCGAGCTCTTCGTCGGTATCCGGGGCCTGAACCGCCACGGCGCCGAGTTCGCCGCCGCTGCGGCCGAGAACGGGGCGGCAGCGATCCTCACGGACGCCGAGGGCGCCGAGATCGCCGCGCCGTCGGGCCTGCCCGCCATCGTCGTCGACGACCCGCGTGGGGCGCTGGGCGACGCCGCCATGGCGGTGTACCGAACGGCGCCGGGCGACGACCTGCCGCTGCTGCTGGCGACGACGGGCACGAACGGCAAGACGAGCGTCACGCACCTCCTCGAGGGCATGCTCACCCAGATCGGCGTCGTCGCGGGCGCGTCGACGTCGGCGGAGCGCGTCGTCGCGGGCGAGCGCGTCGTCGCCGGCCTCACGAGCCCCGAGGCGAGCGAACTGCACGCCCTGATCGCCCGGATGCGCGAGAGGCACGTCGAGGCGTTCGCGGTCGAGGTGAGCGCCCAGGCCGTCACCCGCCGCCGCGTCGAGGGCGTGATGTGGGACGTGATGGGCTTCACGAACCTCACGCACGAGCACTTCGACGACTACGGCGACATGGAGACGTACTACCAGGCGAAGGCTCCGCTGTTCACGGCGGCGCGCAGCCGCCGCGCCGTCGTCTCGCTCGACTCGGCACTCGGCGACCGCATCGCGCGCGAGGCCGAGGTCCCGGTCGAGACCATCGCGACGCGCGGGATCGCCGACGACGAGGCGTTCGAGCGCGCCGACTGGAAGGTCGAGGTCACGTACGAGGCGCAGACGGGCACCGGCTTCCGGCTGACGGGCCCGGATGGCCGCGAACTGTCGACGACCGTCCCCGTGATCGGCGCGCACATGGCGGCGAACGCGGGCCTCGGAATCGCGATGATGCACGCCGTCGGCTACGACTGGGAGCGCATCGCAGCGGGCCTCGCGGGCGAGATCCGCGCCTGGGTTCCCGGGCGCACGCAGTTGGTCTCGGGCCCGGAGGGCCCCGCCGTCTACGTCGACTTCGGCCACACGCCCGACGCCTTCGAGAAGACCCTCGCCGCCGTGCGCCGCGTCACGCCCGGCAGGGTCGTGATGCTGTTCGGTGCCGACGGCGACCGCGACACCACGAAGCGCTACGACATGGCCCGCACGGCCGTCGAGGGCAGTGACGCGACCGTCATCACCGACCACCACCCGCGCTTCGAGAACGCGGCCGACATCAGGGCGACGCTGATGGCGGCGGCGCGCGACGTCGCCCCCGAGCACGAGACCTACGAGTCGTCGCCTCCTGAGGCCGCCATCGTCAAGGCCGTCTCGCTGGTCGGCTCCGGCGACGCGATCCTGTGGGCCGGCCCCGGCCACCAGAACTACCGCGACATCGAGGGCACCCAGTGGGCCTACTCTGCCCGCGAGCTCTCGCGCCGCGCGCTGATCGAGGCGGGGTGGCCGCCCGCCGAGCGCGGTTGGCAGAACCCCTACGGGGACTGACCGGATGGGCGTGCTCGCGTTCATCGTCGGCGTCGTGATCGTCGTCGTGGGCCTCGGCGTCTCGATCGCGCTGCACGAGATCGGCCACCTGGTCCCGGCGAAGCGCTTCGGCGTGCGCGTCGGCCAGTACATGGTCGGCATGGGCCCGACGATCTGGTCGAAGCGCCGCGGGGAGACCGAGTACGGCGTCAAGTGGCTGCCGATCGGCGGTTACATCTCGATGGCGGGCATGTACCCGGCGCGCGACCCCGACAAGCCCGTCGGCGGCCTGTTCCGGACGATGGTGCAGGACGCGCAGGCGGCGAACGAGGAATCGCGCGACGGCGTCGACGAGTCGCGCACCTTCGCGGCGCTGCCCACCTGGAAGCGCATCGTGATCATGCTCGGCGGCCCCGCCATGAACCTCGTGATCGCGATCGTGCTGTTCACGGTGCTCGCCAGCGGCATCGGCCTGCCGCAGAACACCTCCACGGTCGCGAGCGTGTCGCAGTGCGTCCTGCCCGCCGGCACCGAGCAGACCGAATGCGAGCCGGGTGACCCCGCTTCTCCCGCCGCGGCCGCCGGACTGGAGGCGGGGGACACGATCATCTCCGTCGACGGCACGGCGGTCGACGGCTTCGACGACGCGAGCGCGATCATCCGGGCGCATCCGGGCGACAGGATCGACATGGTCGTCGAGCGCGACGGCGCCGAGCGGACGCTCACGATCACACCGGTGCTCGCGACGAACCGGTACGTCGATGAATCGGGCGAGGCCGTCACGGCGGAGGTCGGCTTCGCCGGTTTCAGCCCGACCACGGAGCGCGTGCGCGAGCCGCTCCACACCGGAACGGTGCAGGTGTTCGAGCAGCTCGGCGCCGTCGCCGGCATCATCCTCGAGCTGCCGCAGCGCATCTACGCGACGGCCGTCGACCTGTTCACGGGCCAGGAGCGCGACCCCAACGGGCCCGTCAGCGTCATCGGCGTCGGGCGCCTCGCGGGCGAGGTCGCCGCGACCGAGGCCCCGGTCATCGACCGCACGGCGGTCATGATCCAGCTCGTCGGCTCGGTGAACATCGCGCTGTTCGCGTTCAACATGATCCCGCTGCTGCCGCTCGACGGCGGCCACATCGCGGTCGCGCTGTGGGACGCGATCAAGCGCGGCTGGGCCAAACTGCTGCGCCGCCCCGCACCCAAGCCCGCCGACGCGTCGCGGATGGTGCCGCTCACCCTGGTCGTCGTCGTGCTGATGATCGGCATGAGCGCGATCCTGTTCGCGGCCGACCTGTTCAACCCCATCACCCTGCAATAGGCCGCGGCCCGCAGGCGGCGCGCTCGCGGCCATCCCCGAGCCGCGGCATAATCGCCCAGCCGCGGCAGGATCCGCCCGGTTCTGCCGCGGCTCGCGGATTCTGCCGCGGCTCGGAGCCCGGCGGCGCGCCCTATGCCAGCGCGTGCGCGACGAGACGCTCGAGCGTCGTCATGCCGTCGCGCGACAGGATCGACTCGAGGTGGCCCTGCACGCTCGCGACGTGGGGGGCGCGCAGCGCGTAGACGTCGCCCGTGGCGGGGTCGGCCGCGACCTCGACCGGACCGCTCACCGCCCGCGCCGGCGGCTCGACGCGGCTCGTGCCCGGCTCGACGCGCGCCGTGAACGTGTTGTAGAAGCCGATCGACGCCTGAGTGCCGAACACGTCGACCGTCTTCTGCACGCCCTGGTGAGGGCGGGCCAGGGGAGCGAGGTCGAGGCCGACGCGGTCGGCGAGGGCCTGGTGGCTCAGGCACACCGCGACGAGGGGCGCGCCCGCGGAGGTGCGGCGCGCGACCACCTCGCGCATCCGGGCGATGCGCGGGTTCGACGCGTCGCGCGGGTCACCGGGGCCCGGGCCCGCGACGACGAGCTCGGCCGCGTCGATCTCCGCGTCCGAGACCTCCGACCAGTGCGCGATGCGGGCGTCGAGCCCGAGGTGGCGCAGCTGGTGGGCGAGCATCGTCGTGAAGCGGTCCTCGGCGTCGACGACGAGTGCACCCGTGCCGGCGAAGGGGCCAGCGCCCGACGGCTGCTGCTCCATCCAGAACGTTGCGAGGCGCGCGTTGCGCGACGCGAGCAGTTCGGCGATTCCGGGGTCGTCGGCCAGCGGGCGGGTCTCGGCCGCCGGGCCGTCGGCATCGACGACGCGGACGGGGCGCGGCACGGCGCCGATCGCGCCGAGCACGCCGGCGGCCTTGCCGTGGGTCTCGCTGACCTCGCCGTACGGGTCGGAGTGCCGCACGAGCGTCGCGCCGACGGGAACCCGCAGCGCGCCGTTCTCGAGGTGCGCCGTGCGGATGAGGATGGGGGCGTCGAGGTCGTGGCCGCCCTCGGCGCGCGGCGTGAACAGCGCAGCGACGCCCGAGTAGTACCCGCGCGGCGAGGTCTCGTGGCGCCGGATGACGGTGCACGCGTTCTGCATGGGCGAGCCGGTCACCGTGGGGGCGAACATGGTCTCGCGCAGGATCTCGCGCGGGTCCATCCGGCTGGTCCCCCTGAGCATGTACTCGGTGTGGGTCAGCCGCGACATCTCCTTGAGGTGCGGGCCCGTGATGCGGCCGCCGTCGGAGCAGACGGCGCTCATCATCTTGAGCTCCTCGTCGACCACCATGAAGAGCTCCTCGGTCTCCTTGGTGTCGGTGAGGAAGGCCGAGAGGGACTCGACCGTCGCACCGCCGTCCGGATGCCGGAAGGTGCCGGAGATCGGGTTCATCGTGACAGTCGCCGAGCCGTCGCCGCGCGAGGCGGCGACGACGTGCGCCTCGGGGCTCGCGCCGACGAGGATCCGGTCGCCCGCGGCGATCGCGAAGGTCCAGTACGCGCCGCGCTCGTGCTCGAGCAGGGCGCGGAACCACGTGAGCATGGCCGTGCGGTCGTCGGTGCCGATGCCCGCCGTGTAGTCGCGCCGGATCACGAAGTTGGCGCCCTCGCCGCGGCCGATCTCGTCCGCGATCACGCGGCGCACGATCGCGGCGTACTCCTCGTCGGCGACGTCGAAGCCCGCGTCCGTCAGCGGCACGGCGTCGCCGGGCAGCGCCGCGAGCGCGTCGCCGACGGGAACCCGCGTGTGCTCGTCGATGACGAGGCAGCGCAGGGGGGTGTCCTCGTCCGCGGCCTCGAAGCCGCGCTCGCGCACCTGGCGGTAGGGGACGAGCGCGAGCACCTCGCGCGGGGCGCCATCGGCGCCGGCGAGCGGGATCTCGGCGAGCAGGTCGACGTCGACGACGTCGCCCGTCAGCACCTCGACATGGGTCGCGGGTCCTTCACCGCCGCGTGCGATCAGGGCGAAGGACGCTGAGGGGTCGGCGGCGAGGCGCAGGATCGCCTCTGCGGTGGTGTCGGCTGCAGCCATGGGTGACTCATCTCTCGGAAGAACGGGGGCGGTCACCCTCTGGCGCAGACGACCGCCGATGCGGGGCGGTCGTGTTCGTGCTCGCGAAGCAGGCCGCCCGTCAGGACAGCCACCACCAGCTCTGGGTCACGCGCACGGTGTCAACCTATACGCCAGCCGCGCCGACCGCCAAACCATGCGGCTCACAGCGACCCCGCGGCCCGGATCCAGCCGCCGCGCACCGGAGCGTCGTAGGCTGAGGGGGTGCCAGCAGTGAATCTCGGGATGCCCGCCGTCCCCGACGTCCTCGCCCCGCGCCGCAAGTCCCGTCAGATCAATGTGGGCAAGGTGAAGGTCGGCGGCGACGCCCCCGTGTCCGTGCAGTCGATGACCACGACGAAGACGCACGACATCAACGCGACCCTGCAGCAGATCGCCGAGCTGACGGCATCCGGATGCGAGATCGTGCGCGTCGCGTGCCCGACGGACAAGGACGCCGAGGCGCTCAAGATCATCGCGATGAAGAGCCAGATCCCCGTGATCGCCGACATCCACTTCCAGCCGAAGTACGTCTTCCAGGCGATCGACGCCGGCTGCGGCGCCGTGCGCGTCAACCCCGGCAACATCCGGAAGTTCGACGACAAGGTCGGCGAGATCGCGAAGGCGGCGAGCGACGCGGGCGTCAGCCTCCGGATCGGCGTGAACGCCGGTTCGCTCGACCGTCGCCTCCTCGAGAAGTACGGCAAGGCGACGCCCGAGGCGCTCGCCGAGTCTGCCGTGTGGGAGGCCAGCCTGTTCGAGGAGCACGGCTTCCACGACTTCAAGATCTCGGTCAAGCACAACGACCCCGTCGTCATGGTGAAGGCGTACCGCCTGCTCGCCGAGCGCGGCGACTGGCCGCTGCACCTCGGCGTGACCGAGGCCGGCCCCGCGTTCCAGGGCACGATCAAGAGCGCCACGGCGTTCGGCATCCTGCTCTCCGAGGGCATCGGCGACACCATCCGGGTCTCGCTCTCGGCCCCGCCGGCCGAGGAGGTCAAGGTCGGCCACCAGATCCTGCAGTCGCTGAACCTGCGCCAGCGCACCCTCGAGATCGTCTCGTGCCCCTCCTGCGGCCGCGCACAGGTCGACGTCTACTCGCTCGCCGACAGCGTCACCGAGGGGCTGAAGGACATGACGGTGCCCCTGCGCGTCGCGGTCATGGGCTGCGTCGTGAACGGGCCCGGCGAGGCCCGCGACGCGGACTTGGGCGTCGCGAGCGGCAACGGCAAGGGCCAGATCTTCGTCAAGGGCGAGGTCATCAAGACGGTTCCGGAGGCCGAGATCGTCGCGACCCTCATCGAGGAGGCCAACCGCATCGCCGACGAGATGGGCCCGGATGCCCAGGTCGGCACCGCCCAGGTCGTCACGGCCTGACGCGAGCGGGTCACCGCCCGCGAATGCGGGCGGTGACCCGCTCGGAGGCGCGCACTATCGAGGAGCCTGGGCATCTTCGAGGAGATTCCTCGTGGATACCTCCTCGATGCTGCTGAATCTCCTCGGTCGTGCGCGGCGCGGCGCGCTCATCCCGGCGGGTTGTCCGAGAGGTACTGCTCCGCCAGCCGAGCGGGAGCGCGGTCGAGCCAGGCGTCGACGATGACCTCCCGCAGGCGATCGGCGCCGATCGCCCCGAGCCGGATGAGCACGGCGGCGTAGTCGTCGAAGTGCGGGATCGTGAAGAACAGGTCGGGCTCCGAGGCGACCATCGCCTCCTTCACGACCTCGTGCTCGACGCGGGCGGCCGCGATCTCGCCGCCCGGCGCGGCGTTCCCGAGCGCCGCGAGGTCGGTACGGTTCAGCGGGCGCTCCCAGACGAAGCCGCGCCCGTGCACCCGCCACATCCGGTTGCCCCACGCGGGCTTCATCGCCACGTCGGGCAGGGCCTCGGCGATCCGCTCGACATCCGCCATGGTCGCCATGGCGCCAGGCTACGCCGGGGCGCCGGCCGGCGGAAGGAGCGTCGCGCCGCCGAACGGTGCGCGGCAGGGGCCTCGGCCGTCGGCGTCCTGCGGAACCGCGCGAACGGAGCGCGGAGTGAGGCGCCCGGGGCGGTGTCGGCGGCGCGATCCGCGACTCCGCCCCTGGCGCCGCCTCGTCAGAGTGCCCGCTGCGGCAGGTCGGGCAGCGTTTCGTCGAGCTCCTCGAAGGCCTCCGTCCAGCCGTCGTGGACGCCGTGCTCGGCGCCGCGGTCGTCTGGCATGCCGACGAGGCGGAAGGTCATCTCGGTACGGCCGTCCTCCCGCTCGGCGAGGTCGACCGTGATGACGGGCACGCCGTCGCCGCGTGGGTCGCCAGGCGACCCCCAGGTGAAGCGGAGCCGCTCGGGCTCGCGGATCTCGAGGTACTCGCCCGCCGTGGGCCACTCGCCGCCGGTCGGGTCGACCATGAGGTAGGCGTAGCCGCCGCCCTCGCGCAGGTCGATGCTGACGCTCTCGGGCGGCGTGGCCACCTCGTGCGGGTGCCACCACCGCGCGGCGAGGGCGGGGTCGGTCCACGCGCGCCAGACGGCCTCCCTCGGCGCGTCGAAGGTGCGGGTGATGGTGAATTCTGCGGTGGACATCGTCACTCCTCGTGTCGTGGTGCTGTCGATGGCGTGGGGGGTCCTTCGTGCGGGGGCCGCAGTCCGGCCAGCACGTCGTCGAGACGATCGAACTGCGACTGCCAGAGCGCCCTGTTGGTCTCGATCCACGCGGTGGCCTCGTCGAACGCCTCCGGGTGGATCGAGCACACCCGCCACTGGGCGCGGGTCGACCGCTCGATGAGGCCGGCCCCCTCCAGAACGCGCAGGTGCTGTGAGATGGCCGGTGCGCTGATCTCGAACGGCTCTGCGAGCTCGCCCACCGTGGCTTCCCCCGAGCTGAGCCGCTCGAGGATGCCGCGCCGGGTGGGGTCGCCGAGCGCCTGGAACACCCGGGACAGCGGATCGGTCGCCTGCTTCATTTCACTACATCCTTAATTAGTGGATAGCTTAAGTATGCGACAAGGCGCGCCGATGTCAAGGGGCGCCGGTGAATCGGCACGCCTGCGGTGGGGCCGTGCGCCGCGACGGTGCTCGGCCGCACGCGGGGTCAGCGGGTGAGGAGCGACATGCGCAGCGTCGACGAGGCGTCGAGCTGGACGCCCTCGACGCCGGCGGCCGCGACGGCGACCTGCGTTCCCTCGATCGCCGGGACCTCGGGCATATCCGGTGTGCCGTGCGCCGCGGCGACGGGCGCCTCGTGCACAGTCAGGCCGTCTTCCGCACCGAGCTCCTCGACGTCGCCCGCCGAGAGTCCGCCGTACGCGACATCGACGTCGCCGTCTCGTATCGCGCTCGACAGCTCGGAGGACGCATCGAAGAAGTCGATCCGGACCCCGTCGTTCTGCGCGGTATCGATGAGGCCGGAGTAGCTCGGGTTGGGCACGAGGTCGACGAGCTCGTTGAAGGTGTAGGTCTGGATCGCGTAGGGCCCGCCGAATGCGCTCCCGCCGACGATGGCGGCGTCCGTCGTCGCGCCGTGCGCCGAGAACACCTCCTCGTCCACGATCGCGCCGGCGGCGCCCGCCAGGACCTGCGGGAACGTCCGGTCGTTCTCGGTCCTGAGGTTGAAGACGATCGTCCGGTCGTCCGGGGTGTCGAGCCAGGTGATGTTCGCGAGCATCGCCGATGGACCCTCCTCGTCGGCGATCCGGAGCTGCCGGTCGAAGGAGAACTTCACATCGGACGAGGTCAGGTCGTGGCCGTTGGCCCAGGTCAGGCCGGCGGGGAGCGTCACGGTGTATTGGGTCGGTGCCGTGAACTCGGCGGACTCCGCGAGGTCGGGCACGACTTCGCTGCTGCCGGGGGCGGAGCCGAGCAGGTACGGGAACACCTGCGCCTGCAGCAGCCGGGAACCGGCGTCGGACGACGCCGCGGGGTCGAGCGCCGTGACGGGGGCGGCCGTGCCGATGACGATCGGCCCGACCTCGGTGCTGGCCGCCTGTTCGACCTCGGCGCCGCCGCATCCGGACACGGCGACGGCGACCGCCGCCGTGGCGGTGATCAGGATGGCGGGTTGGGGCCTGCGGGAGCGCGGCATGAGGTTCTCCGGTCCGTGGGATACGCGGCTGCGCCGCGCGGAGCGGCTCGGGCGCCATTGTCACACGGCGCGAGCCGTCGACCCGGGAGGCGGGCCCGGCGGCGCTCCGACCGAATGCCGTCGGCGCAGCGCGATCTGAACGGAGGCAGAGGGCCTGTGCCGAGATCAGGCAGAATCCCCGAAACTAGGCCGGATCGGGTGGAAACGGCCTAGTCTCGGGGGAAATCGCCTATGGCCGGGGCGCCGCAAGCGGCGCTCGTCGCACCGCAGCGAGCGCCAGGGGCGCCAGGGTCAGCCGATCGCCCGTCGCTGCTCGCGGCGGGCCGCCTGGGCCTCCGGGTCGGGGATCGGGAGCGACGCGATCAAGCGGCGCGTGTAGTCCTCGACGGGGCTGCCCAGCACGTCGGCCGTCCTGCCCTGTTCGACGACGCGGCCCTGGTGCAGCACGGCGACGCGGTGGGCGAGCAGGTCGACCACCGCCAGATCGTGCGTGATGAACAGGCTGGCGAATCCGAAGCGGCGCTGCAGCTCCTGGAACAGCTCGAGCACCGTCGCCTGGACCGAGACGTCGAGCGCGCTCGTCGGCTCGTCGGCGATCAGCAGCTTCGGCGACAGCGCGAGCCCGCGCGCGAGGGACGCCCGCTGGCGCTGTCCGCCCGACAGCTCGTGCGGGAACCGGCGTGCGAAGTGCGCCGGCAGCTCGACGGCCTCGAGCAGCTCGACGACGCGGCCCTCCGCATCGTCGACGTCCTTCGCCTCGCCGTGCACGATGAGCGGCTCGGCGACCGCCGCGCCGACCGTCAGCAGCGGGTTGAAGCTCGACGCCGGGTCCTGGAACACGAAGCCGACGTCCTTGCGGTGCGGGCGCAGGCTGCGCTGGCTCACGCCGTTCATCTCGACGCCGAGCACGTCGAGGGAGCCGCCCGTGACGGCGGTCAGGCCCGCGATCGCGCGCCCGATCGTCGACTTGCCCGAGCCGGACTCGCCGACGAGGCCGAGGACCTCTCCCGGGCGGATCGCGAAATCGACGCCGTCGACCGCGCGGAACCCCTCCCGCCCGAAGCGGCCGGGGTAGGTGATCTCGAGCCCCGTCGCCGACACGATCGGCCGCGCGTCCCGGTCACCCTCCCACTGCCGGTCGGCGATCTCCAGCCGCGGCACGGCGGCCAGCAGGCTGCGGGTGTACTCGGCCCTCGGCGCCCGGAACAGCTCGGATGCCGGGGCGGTCTCGACGACGTCGCCGCGGAACATCACGCACACGCGGTCGGCGAGATCGGCGACGACGCCCATGTTGTGCGTGATGAGCACGATCGCCGTGCCGAACTCGTCGCGCACGCGCCGCAGCAGGTCGAGGATCTCGGCCTGCACCGTCACGTCGAGCGCCGTGGTCGGCTCGTCCGCGATGAGCACCTTCGGGCCCATCGCGAGCGCCTGCGCGATCACGATGCGCTGCTTCTGCCCGCCCGAGAACTGGTGGGGATAGTGATCCACCCTCGTCTCCGGATCCGGGATGCCCACCTTGCCCAGCATGTCGATCGCGATGGCCCGCGCGGCCTTCTTCGAGAGCTTCCGGTGCGCGCGCAAGCCCTCTGCGATCTGCCACCCGACGGGGAAGACCGGGTTGAGGGCCGTCATCGGCTCCTGGAAGATCATCGCCGCCTCCGAGCCCCGCAGCTCGCGCAGCCGCGCGGGGGAGAGCCCGACGACGTCGATGCCGTTCACGACGACGGCACCGGATGCGGTGGCCGTCTCGGGCAGCAGCCCGAGCAGGGCGCGCGCCGTGACGGTCTTGCCCGATCCGGATTCGCCGACGATCGCGAGCACCTCGCGCTCGCGCACGTCGATATCGATGCCGTGCACCGCGTGGACGTCGCCGCCGTCGGTGGCGAAGGTGATGTCGAGGCCCGAGACCTCGACCGCGTTCGCTGCGCCGCTCATGCCGCGACCTCCTTGTTCTGGCGCTTCGCGCGCCGGCGGGTGCGCAGGCGCGGGTCGGCGAGGTCGTTCATGCTCTCGCCGACGAGAGTGAGGCCGAGCACCACGAGCACGATCGCCAGGCCGGGGAACACGGCCGTCCACCAGCGGCCGGCCGTGACGTCCTCCACCGCGCGGTTCAGGTCGTAGCCCCACTCGGCGGCGGCGCTCGGCTCGATGCCGAAGCCGAGGAATCCGAGGCCCGCGATCGTGAGGATCGCCTCCGCGGCGTTCAGGGTGAACAGCAGCGGCAGGCTGCGCGTCGCGTTGCGCAGAACGTGGCGAACCATGATGCGCCACGTCGAGGCGCCGACGACACGCGCCGACTCGACGTACGCCTCGGTCTTGATCCGGAGCGTCTCCGCCCGGACGACGCGGAAGTACTGCGGGATGAACACGACCGTGATCGAGATCGCGGTGGCGAGGATGCCGCCCCACAGGCTCGACTGGCCGCCCGTGATCACGATCGCGCTGACGATCGCGAGCAGCAGGGAGGGGAACGCGTAGATCGCGTCGCAGACGACGACGAGCACCCGGTCGAGCCAGCCGCCGAGGTAGCCGGAGACGACACCGATCAGGATTCCGAGGAAGATACTCATCACGACGGACACGATGATCACGAGGGCCGCCGTCCTGGCGCCCCACAGTACGCGGGAGAAGACGTCGTAGCCAGCGATCGTCGTGCCCCACAGGTGCTCGGCGCTGGGCGCCTCGCGCGGGGCGAACGATTCGCCGGCGTCGGAGGCGAGCTGCGCGTACCCGTAGGGTGCGAGGAGCGGCGCGAAGACCGCGACGAACACGAAGACGGCGCAGATGACGAGGCCGGTCAGCAGCATGCCGCGCTGCAGCCCGACGGAGCGCCGCACGTCCCGGATCACCGGGAGGCGGTCGAGGAGCTTGTTCTCGGCCATGTCAGTACCTCACCCTCGGGTCGATGAACGCCGCGATGACGTCGACGATGAAGTTGGTCACCGCGACGATCACGGCGAGGAGCGCGACGATGCCCTGCACCGCGACGAAGTCCCGCGATTTCAGGTACTCGCTCAGCTGATAGCCGAGGCCGGCCCATTCGAACGTCGTCTCGGTCAGGATCGCGCCGCCGAGCATCATCGCGATCTGCAGGCCGATGACCGTGATGATCGGGATGAGCGCCGGCCGGTACGCGTGGGTGCGCACGAGGCGGAACTCGCTGACGCCGCGCGAGCGGGCCGCGTCGACGTACGGCATCTGCAGCGTGCCGATCACGTTGGTCCGCACGAGGCGCAGGAAGACACCGGCGGTGAGCAGGCCGAGCGCGATCGCCGGAAGGACGGCGTGCTCGAGCACATCGGAGATCAGCGCCCACTGGCCCGTCCGCAGCGCGTCGATCGTATAGATGCCGGTCGCGCCGGGGATGCTGTTCAGCTGCACCTCGACGCGGGGCGAGGCGCGGCCGGACGAGGGCAGCCAGCCGAGCCAGCTCGAGAACACGAGCTTGAGCATCAGGCCCGCGAAGAACACGGGCGTCGCGTAGCAGAGGATCGCGAACACGCGCAGCGCCGCGTCGCCCCAGCGGTCGCGGATCGCGGCGGCGAGCATGCCGAGCGGGATGCCGACGACGAAGGCGACGAGGAGGGCGTACGACGCCAGCTCGAGCGTCGCGCCGCCGTACCGGAGCAGGACCTCGGTGATGGGCTGGCCGTCGATCGTGGTGCCGAAGTCGCCGCGCAGGATGCTGCCGAGGTACTCGACGTACTGCACGATCAGCGGGCGGTCGTAGCCGGCCTCGTGGATGCGCTCGGCGAGCTGGTCGGGAGGCAGCTGGCCGCCGAGCGCGGCGGTGATCGGGTCTCCCGTCACGCGCATCATGAGGAAGACGGTCGTGACCAGGATGAAGATGGTCGGGAAGATGAGCAGGAACCGGATCAGGAGGTAGCGCCAGAGCGATGAGCCCTGCGCCTTCTTCTGTCGGGGAGGGGCCGCCTGGGGTCCGGCGGCCGTCAGTGTGTGGGTCGTCACGGGATTCCTCGTGGGAAGTCACCGGCGTTCTGCGCTGGCGCGGCCCGAAGGGTGACGGGCGCGCCGAAGCGCCGAGGCGGGGCGGTCCGTCGGCGACGGACCGCCCCGCGCGCCGGGTCAGCGGGCGATGGTCGACATGCGGAGCTTGAACGACGCGTCGAGCTGGATGCCCTCGACGTCGGAAGCCGCAACGGCGACCTGCGCGCCCTGCAGATAGGGAACGGTGGACAGGTCCTGTGCGACCTTCTCCTGGATCTCGCCGATGAGCGCCTCGCGCTCCGCGGCGTCCGGGGTCGAGGCCTGCTGCAGGATGAGGTCGTTCACCTCGGGGTTGTCATAGTGGTTGACGAGGAAGTTCTCCTTCAGGAAGAACGGCGTCAGGTAGTTGTCGGCGTCGGAGTAGTCGGGGAACCAGCCGAGCTGGTAGGCCGGGTAGACGTCGGCGACGCGGTCGTCGGAGTACTGCACCCACTCGGTGCCGTTCAGAGTGACGTCGAACAGGCCGTCGGCCTCGAGCTGCTGCTCGATCTGCGCGTACTCGTCGGCGGAGTTCGGCCCGTAGTGGTCGGGGCTGTACTGGAGCGCGAGCTCGACGGGCGTCTCGACGCCCGCGTCGGTGAGGGCCTTCTCTGCGGCCTCGGCCGACGGGCCGCCGTCGCCGTCGCCGTACATCTCCTTGAGGGGCTCGGTCGCGCCGGCGAAGCCTTCTGGGATGAACGAGTACAGCGGCGTGTAGGTGCCGTCGTAGACCTGCTCGCTGAGCGACTCGCGGTCGATCAGCGACGCCACGGCCTGGCGCACGGCGAGGGCCTTCTCCTCGTCGGCATCTGCGGTCGCGGCGCCGTACGGCTGCGTGTTGAAGTTGAACACGATGTACCGGATCTCGCCGCCGGGGCCCTCGTGCACCGCGAGGCTCTCGTCGGTTCCGAGGTCGGCGACGTCGCTCGGCGAGAGGCTGCGGTAGGCGACGTCGACGTCGCCGTCCTGCACGGCCAGCTTCAGGTTCGATGACTCGGCGTAGTAGTTGATGAGCACGCCGTCGTTCTGGGCGGCCTCGACGAGCCCGGAGTAGTTCTCGTTGGGAACGAGCTCGACGAGCTCGTTGAACGTGTAGCTCTCGATCGCGTACGGGCCGCCGAAGGCGTCGGCGTCGACGATGTCCGCGTCGGGCGTGACGCTGTCGGCCGAGAACGACTCCTCGTCGACGATCGCGCCGGGGAAGCTCGTCAGCACGTAGGGGAACGTCTGATCGTTCTCGCTCTTCAGATTGAACACGACGGTCTGCTCGTCGGGGGTCTCGACCGAATCGAGGTTGAACAGCAGCGACGACGGGCCGTTCGGGTCGGCGATCGCCAGCTGGCGGTCGAACGTGAACTTCACGTCGGAGGAGGTGAGGTCGTTGCCGTTCGCCCACGTCAGGCCCTCGGGGAGCGTCACGGTGTATTCGTTCGGGCTCGTGAACTCGGCGGATTCGGCGAGGTCGGGCACGACCTCGTTGCTGCCTGGCGCCGTGTTGACGAGGTAGGGGAAGACCTGCGTGTGCAGTGTCAGCGACCCGTTGTCGTACGAGCCGGCGGGGTCGAGGTGCGTGACCGCGTCGGTCGTCCCGACGATGATCTGGCCGCCCGCGGCCTCGTCGCCGCCGTCGACTTCGGGAGTCGCACATCCGGCCAGCGCGAGCGCGAGCGCGGACGGGGCCGCGACGATGAGCGCGGCCCTGCGTGCACGGGAGAATGTCATGTGTATCTCTTCTCTGGGAAGGTGCATTTGCGTCGCCGCGGCACTGCGGCGACTTCGGATTCATTGTCACACAGCGCGTTCTCAGCTTGTTTTCCCGCAGATCTCCGGCATGTAACGCGCCCGCCGGCCGCGGCGGTCCCGGCCGGGCGTCTGCGCCGCGTTCGTCGGGGAGCTGCGGTGCGGCCGGGCGGATAGACTCGGGCGCGTGGTGACTCGTCTTTCCCAGCTCTTCGTCCGCACGCTCCGCGAGGACCCCGCCGATGCCGAGGTCCGCTCGCACAAGCTCCTCGTCAGGGCCGGGTACATCCGGCGCCAGGCCCCGGGCATCTTCGCGTGGCTGCCGCTCGGCCTGCGCGTGAAGACGAGGCTCGAGCAGATCGTGCGCGAGGAGATGGCCGCCGCTGGTGCGCAGGAGGTGCACTTCCCGGCCATGATGCCGCGCGAGCCCTACGAGGCGACGGGTCGCTGGGACGAGTACGGCGAGGCGCTGCTGCGGCTGAAGGACCGCCACGGCGCCGACTATCTGCTCGCGCCGACGCACGAGGAGGCCTTCACGCTGCTGGTGAAGGACCTGTTCTCGTCGTACAAGGACCTGCCGCTGTCGATCTACCAGATCCAGGACAAGTACCGCGACGAGGCGCGGCCGCGCGCGGGCCTGCTGCGCGGCCGCGAGTTCACGATGAAGGACGCGTACTCGTTCGACGTCGACGACGCGGGGCTCGACGCGAGCTACGAGGCACAGCGCGCCGCCTATGAGCGCATCTTCACGCGGCTCGGCATCGAGTACGTGATCGTCAAGGCCGACGCCGGTGCCATGGGCGGCTCGCGCAGCGAGGAGTTCCTCCACCCGACAGAGGTCGGCGAAGACACCTTCGTCCGCAGCGACGGCGGCTACGCCGCGAACGTCGAGGCGTTCACGACCGTCGCGCCCGAGCCGACCCCGTTCGAGGGGAAGCCCGCGCCCGTCGTCTTCGACTCGCCCGGCACCACGACGATCGCGACCCTCGTCGCGCACGCCAATGAGGCCGTCCCCGCGCCCGCCGGCGGGTGGACCGCCGCCGACACGCTCAAGAACGTCGTGCTCGCGCTGACGCACCCCGACCACACCCGCGAGATCGTCGTGGTGGGGGTCCCCGGCGACCGCGACGTCGACGCCAAGCGCGTCGAGGCGGCGTTCTCCCCGGCCGAGGTCGAGCCGGCGACGCCCGAGGACCTCGCGAAGCACCCCGGCCTCGTCCGCGGCTTCATCGGTCCGTGGTCGGGATCGGGCCCCGTGCTCGGCGAGGAGTCCGCCACCGGCATTCGGTACTTCCTGGACCCACGCGTGGCCGAGGGCACGACGTGGATCACGGGCGCGAACGAGGCCGACAAGCACGTCTCGGGCCTGATCGCCGGCCGCGACTTCACAGCCGACGGCACCGTCGAGGCGGCGACGGTCGTCGAGGGCGACCCGGCTCCCGACGGCTCGGGGCCCGTGCGGCTCGCACGCGGCATGGAGATCGGCCACATCTTCCAGCTCGGTCGCAAGTATGCGGAGGCGCTCGACCTGAAGGTGCTCGACCAGAACGGCAAGCTCGTCACGGTGACGATGGGATCGTACGGCATCGGCGTGACCCGGGTGCTCGCGCTGATCGCCGAGCTGTTCAGCGACGACAAGGGCCTGATCTGGCCGGAGGCGATCGCCCCGTACGATGTGCACGTCGTCGCGACGGGCAAGGGCACCGACGCGCTCGATCTGGGGGAGGAGCTCTCCGCCCAGCTCGAGGCCGCGGGTCGCGAGGTGCTGTTCGACGACCGACCCAAGGTGTCTCCGGGTGTGAAGTTCGGCGACGCCGAGCTGCTGGGCGTTCCCCAGCTGCTCGTGGTGGGCCGCGGGGCGGCGGAGGGGAACGTCGAGCTCTGGGACCGCCGCACGGGTGAGCGCGAGGTCGTCCCGGCCGCGGAAGCGGTCGCCCGCCTCACCCGCTGACCGCGCCAGGGCGCGGATCTCCGCCCGCCGAGGTTTCCGGCGGCGCCGCGCACTCGCGAGCCCCTGCGCATCGTCCGCGGCGGGGCCGGGTCCGCCCGGGCGCGGCGCGCGGCGGTTCTCTCGGCGGACACCTTCGGGCCACTCGGGCGACACCCAGGGGTGTCACGGTGGGGCGAACCTGCCGAAATACCGAGGGATTCCCATGCATTCAACCCACAAGGCCCGCCGCGTCGTCGCGGCGGGAGCCGGTGCCGCGCTCGCGGCGTCGGCCCTCGTCCTCGTCCCGGCGGCCGCCCAGGCCGCGCCGGGCGGTGACGCGCTCGTCATCAGCGAGGCCTACGGCGGCGGGGGCAACTCCGGCGCCCCCGTGACGCACGACTTCGTCGAGCTCTACAACCCGACGGACGCCGACGTCGACCTGGCCGGCCTCCTGCTCGAGTACCGCTCGGCTTCCGGCGGTTCGGGCGGCGTCGTCGACCTCGAGGGCACGGTGGGCGCCGGCGAGCACTTCCTCGTGCAGCTCGGCGCCGGCGCGAACGCCGACGCCGAGGCTCTGCCGACTCCCGACCAGGAGCAGGCCATCGCGATGTCCGCGTCGAGCGGCCGCGTATTCCTGTACGAGGAGGGCTTCGACAGCGCGGCCGAGGGCGACCTCGCGGGCGCGGAGGGCCTCGTCGACATGATCGGCTACGGCGGCGCCGCCAGCTTCGAGACGGCGCCGGCGCCCGGTCTCGGCAACGCGGTGAGCGCGAGCCGCTCGGCCGACGGCACCGACAGCGACGACAACTCCGCGGACTTCGCGGCGACCGCCCCGACGCCGACCAACTCGGCCGGGGAGACGGCGGCGGATGAGCCGACGGACCCGGATGAGCCCACCGAGCCGGTCGAGCCGGGCGAGCCGGTGCCGATCGCGGAGGCGAACGGCTCCGCCGGCGCAACCGTGACCACGCGCGGCGTCGTCACCGCCGACTACCGCGAGGGCGGCTTCAACGGGTTCACGATCCAGGACCCGGCCGGCGACCCCGATGACGGCACGAGCGACGCGATCTTCGTGTGGGGCGACCGCGCTCGGGCCGAGATCGGCCAGAGCGTCAGCGTCACGGGCGAGGTCAGCGTGTACAACGGGCTCACCGAGATCACGGTCGACGGGCTCGAGGTGCTCGACGAAGACCTGGGCGAGATCGAGCCGATCACCGACTGGAACGCGATCGCGACCCCCGAGGGGCGCCAGGCGCACCTCAGCGAGCTGGTCCAGATCGACGGCTTCACGGTCAGCGACAACTACGACGCGAACCGCTACGGCTCGTTCGGCCTGGCGTACGGCGACGAAGCGCTCCGCCAGCCGACCGACGTCATCGACCCGCACGACGGCGAGGCGATCGCCGCGGCCGAGGCCGACATCGATGCGCGGTCGATCACGCTCGACGACGGTCGCAGCACGAACTTCGGCAATCAGCAGGACGCCCCGCTGTCGTACCTGACACCCGAGACCCCGGTCCGCGTCGGGAGCGCCGTCAGCTTCTCCGAGCCGTTCGTGCTCGACTACCGCTACGACGCGTGGAACCTGCAGCCGACGACCCCGGTCGACGGCTCGGCCAGCGACATCGTGGAGTTCAGCGACGAGCGCGCCGAGAACGCGTCGCCGCAGGAGGTCGGCGGCGACGTGTCGCTCGCGACCTTCAACGTGCTGAACTACTTCCCGACGACGGGCGAGGAGTTCGAGGCCGCCGGTCTCGGCGACTGCACCTTCTACACCGACCGCGCCGGCGCACCGACGACGAACAACCGCTGCGAGCCGAACGGGCCCCGCGGCGCGGCCGACGCCGAGAACCTCGAGCGCCAGCAGACCAAGATCGTCAGCGCGATCAGCGAGCTCGACGCCTCGATCGTCTCGCTCGAGGAGATCGAGAACTCAGCTCACTTCGGCAAGGACCGCGACTTCGCCGTCGCCTCCCTCGTCGATGCGCTCAACGAGAAGGACGGCGAGGGCACCTGGTCGTACGCGGCGAGCCCGGACGAGCTGCCCGCCGACGAGGACGTCATCCGGAACGCCTTCATCTTCCGCGACGCCGAGGTCGACCTCGTGGGCGAGTCGCACATCCTGACGGATTCCGACGCGTTCGGGAACGCGCGCGAGCCGCTGTTCCAGGCGTTCACGGCCGAGGGCGCGCCCGAGGACGAGGCCTTCCTGGTGTCGACGAACCACTTCAAGTCGAAGGGCTCCGGCACGGACGACGGCACGGGTCAGGGCAACGCGAACCCGGATCGCATCGCGCAGGCCGAGGCCCTCGCGGCCTACGCCGCGGAGCTCCAGGGGTCGACGGGCATCGAGCCGGTCTTCCTCGCCGGCGACTTCAACTCGTACGCGTCGGAGGACCCGGTGCGCGAGATCGAGGCGGCCGGTTACACCAACCTCAACTACGCGCTCAACGGCGGCGAGGCGACGTACAACTACGACGGCCTCGACGGATCGCTCGACCACGTGTTCGCGAACGAGGCGGCGCTCGAGCTCGTCACGGGCGTCGACGTGTGGCAGATCAACGCGCAGGAGCAGATCGGCTTCGAGTACAGCCGCTACAACGGCAACGCGACGCTGCTGTACGACGAGAGCGTCTTCCGCGCCAGCGACCACAACCCGATCCTCGTCGGCATCGCGGCGGACGCCGACGAGCCGACCGAGCCCGTCGCGGACGAGTGGCGCAAGGGCGAGGTCTACACCTCCGGCGACGTCGTGACGCACAAGGGCGCCGAGTACGTCGCGCAGTGGTGGACGACCGAGAAGCCCGGCACGACGCCGTGGGGCTCGTGGATGGAGCAGGGCGAGCCCGTGGCGTGCGAGGCCGGCGAGGTCGATTCCTGGACGAAGTCGCAGGTCTACACGGGCGGTGAGCGGGTCGCGCACCACGGCGAGGTCTTCGAGGCCCAGTGGTGGACGCGCAACCAGAACCCGGTCGCCGCGAACAACGCGTGGGAGGCCGTCGGCAGCTGCTGACGCACCGCGCGCGAACGGCAGATGACGCGCCGAGATCTCGATCTCGGCGCGTCATCTGCCGTTCGGCGGCCGGATGGACCAGGCAGGCCGCCGCTGCCGCGCGGCGGACGGGCGCGGGGTGACGCGCTCAGGAGACGTCGGGTAACGTGGGACGACCGGCGGGCGTGGTGCCGCGAAGAACTGAAGAGGGAGAACGCAGTGGACATCGATCTTGGACTGCTCCGCAACATCGAGCGCGAGAAGGAGATTCCGCTCGACGAACTCGTGCGGATCATCGAGCAGGCCGTGCTCACCGCCTACGGCAAGCACGTGTCGCAGAACGGCGAGGTGCCGGCGGGTGCCCGGGCCGAGCTCGACCGCGACTCCGGCCACGTGGGCGTCTTCGTCCCGGTGACCGACGATGACGGCGCCGTCATCGGTGAGGAGGAGTCGACCCCCGAGGACTTCGGCCGCATCGCCGCCTACGCCGCGAAGCAGGTCATCTGGCAGCGCCTGCGCGACATCGCGGACGACGCCGTGCTCGGCGAGTTCGCCGGCAAGGAGGGCGACATCGTCGCCGGCATCGTGCAGCAGGGGACGAACCCGAAGATGGTCCACGTCGACCTCGGCACGGTCGAGGCGATCCTGCCCCCCGAGGAACAGGTGCCCGGTGAGGACTACGCCCACGGCACCCGCATCCGCGTCTTCGTGACGAGCGTGGCGAAGGGGATGAAGGGGCCGCAGATCACGGTCTCGCGCACGCACCCCGGCCTCGTCCGGAAGCTGTTCGCGATGGAGGTCCCCGAGATCGCGAACGGCCTCGTGGAGATCCTGTCCCTCGCGCGCGAGGCCGGGCACCGCACCAAGATCGCGGTGCACGCGACCGACCCCTCGATCAACGCGAAGGGCGCCTGCATCGGGGAGATGGGCCGCCGCGTCAGGGCCGTCACGGAGGAGCTCTCGGGCGAGAAGATCGACATCGTCGACTACGACCGCGACCTCGCGAAGTTCGTCGCGGCCGCGCTGTCGCCGGCGAAGGTGACGAGCTCGTTCGTCCTCGACGAGGGCACCAAGGCCGTTCGCGCGCTCGTGCCCGACTACCAGCTCTCGCTCGCCATCGGCAAGGAGGGGCAGAACGCGCGCCTCGCGGCCAAGCTCACGGGCGCGAAGATCGACATCCAGCCCGATTCCGTCATGGAGCAGAACGGCTGACCGGCCGCCCTCCGGGCCGTGCGGCGCCTCGCGCGCCGTGCGGGACACACCCGGAGGGCTCGCCCGGTGCGAGGTGTAGTATGGATGCCGTACGAACGTGCGTCGGCTGTCGCGCGCGTGCTCCCCGGGACTCCCTCATCAGAGTGGTGGCCGTCGGTGCGGATCTCGTCTTCGACGAAGCCGCTTCGATGCCCGGACGGGGCGCGTGGGTGCACCCGGCGCAGAAGTGTGTGAGGAACGCGCTTCAGCGACGTGCGTTCGCACGAGCATTGCGTGTGCCGGCACAGGTCGGCACGCAGACCATCGAGGAATGGCTGACTAGCTATGGAAACCAAGTGAACGGCTCGAAATGAGACCCGTCCGCCGTTAATGGTCTGCCCCTGTCTGGGCAGACCACCCAGACAGGAGAATTGTGGCAAAACCACGCGTACATGAGATCGCAGCCGAGTTCGGCATCGACAGCAAGTCGGCCCTCGCGAAGCTGAAGGATCTCGGCGAGTTCGTCAAGAGCCCGTCATCCACGATCGAACCGCCGGTCGCGCGCAAGCTGCGCGCTGCGCTCGAGGCCGATGGGGCGAAGCCCGTCGGCGCCGACGACGCCAAGAAGCCGGCGGCCAAGCCCGCCGCGAAGGCGCCGGCGAAGCCCGGCCCGAAGCCGGGGCCCGCGAAGGCCGCGGAGGAGGAGCCCGCTGCCCCCGCGCAGTCGGCCCCGCCGTCGCCGGGTGCGGCGAAGCCCGCCTCGTCGGCACCGCAGCCCGGTTCTTCGGCACCGAAGCCCGGCTCGTCGGCGCCCAAGCCCGGTTCCTCGGCCCCGAAGCCGGGGTCGTCGGCACCGAAGCCCGGTTCGTCGGCGCCCAAGCCCGGCGGCTCGGCCCCGAAGCCCGGCGGCCCGCGCCCCGGGAACAACCCATTCGGTTCGTCGCAGGGCATGGGCCAGGCCCCGAAGCCCGGCGCACCGCGCCCCGGGAACAACCCGTTCGCTTCGTCGCAGGGCATGGGCCAGCGGCCGACGCCGGGCAACATTCCCAAGCCGCAGCCTGGCCGCGGCCTGCAGCGCCCCGGCCAGGGCCGCGGAGCCGCCGGCGGTGCCGGCCGCGGTCGCCCCGGTCAGGGCGGCCCGCGCGGCAACGCGCCCTTCCAGCAGCGTCCGGGCGGTCCCGGTCGCCCGGGTGCCGGCGGCGCCGGTGCGGGCGGCGGTTTCGCCGGTCGTCCGGGCGGCGGCGGCTTCGCCGGTCGTCCGGGCCCAGGCGGTCGTCGCGGCGGCACCGCCGGCGCGTTCGGCAAGGGCGGCGGCAAGTCGAAGCAGCGCAAGTCGCGTCGGGCGAAGCGCCAGGAATTCGAGATGCGGCAGGCGCCGATCGTCGGCGGGGTCAAGGTCCCGCGCGGCGACGGCGACACCGTCATCCGGATGCGGCGCGGCGCCTCGATCGCCGACTTCGCCGAGAAGATCGAGACGATGTACGGCATGTCGGTTCCCCCGGGGAACCTGGTCACGGTGCTGTTCCACCTCGGTGAGATGGCGACCGCGACGGAGTCGCTCGACGAGGCGACCTTCGAGGTGCTGGGCGCCGAGCTCGGCTACAAGATCCAGATGGTCTCGCCCGAGGACGAGGACAAGGAGCTCCTCGAGGGCTTCGGCGTCAACCTCGAGCAGGAGCAGCTCGACGAGGACGACGAGGATCTCGAGATCCGTCCGCCCGTCGTGACCGTCATGGGTCACGTCGACCACGGTAAGACGCGAGTCCTCGACTCCATCCGGAAGTCGAACGTCATCGAGGGCGAGGCCGGCGGCATCACCCAGCACATCGGTGCGTACCAGATCTGGACCGAGCACGAGGGCCACGACCGGGCCATCACGTTCATCGACACCCCGGGTCACGAGGCCTTCACGGCCATGCGCGCCCGCGGTGCGAACGCGACCGACATCGCGATCCTCGTGGTCGCGGCCGACGACGGCATCATGCCGCAGACGGTCGAGGCCCTGAACCACGCCCAGGCGGCCGACGTGCCGATCGTGGTCGCGGTGAACAAGATCGACAAGGAGGGGGCCAACCCCGCCAAGGTGCGCCAGCAGCTCACCGAGTACGGCCTGGTCGCGGAGGAGTACGGCGGCGACGTCATGTTCGTCGACGTGTCGGCGCTCAAGGGCCAGGGCATCCAGGAGCTCCTGGAGGCCGTGCTGCTCACGGCCGACGCCGGTCTCGACCTGCGCGCGAACCCGAACAAGGACGCGCGCGGTCTCGCGATCGAGGCGAAGCTCGACAAGGGCCGCGGCTCGGTGGCCACGGTGCTGATCCAGTCGGGAACGCTCCGCGTCGGCGACGCGATCGTCGCGGGTACGGCCTACGGCCGCGTCCGCGCGATGATCGACGAGAACGGCGACACGGTCGACGAGGCCCCGCCGTCGCGCCCCGTGCAGGTGCAGGGTCTGAACTCGGTCCCGCGCGCCGGCGACCAGTTCATCGTCACCGACGAGGACCGCACGGCCCGCCAGATCGCCGAGAAGCGCGAGGCGGCCGAGCGCAACGCCCAGCTGGCGAAGGCGCGCAAGCGCCTGTCGCTCGAGGACTTCACGAAGGCGCTCGACGAGGGCAAGGTCGAGTCGCTCAACCTCATCATCAAGGGCGACGTCTCGGGTGCTGTTGAGGCGCTCGAGGAGTCGCTGATGAAGATCGAGGTCGACGACTCGGTCCAGCTGCGCATCATCCACCGCGGTGTCGGTGCCGTCACGGAGAGCGACATCAACCTCGCCACGATCGACAACGCGATCGTGATCGGCTTCAACGTCCGTCCGGACGCGAAGGCCCGCGAGGCGGCGAACCGCGAGGGCGTCGACGTGCGGTTCTACAACGTCATCTACAGCGCGATCGATGACGTCGAGAACTCGCTCAAGGGCATGCTGAAGCCGGAGTACGAGGAGGTCCAGTCGGGCCTGGCCGAGATCCGCGAGGTGTTCCGCTCCTCGAAGTTCGGCAACATCGCCGGTGTCATCGTGCGCAGCGGTACGATCACCCGCAACGCCAAGGCGCGGATCATCCGCGACGGCGTCGTGCTCGCGGACGGCCTGGCGATCGAGTCGCTGCGCCGATTCAAGGACGACGTCACCGAGGTCAAGACCGACTACGAGGCCGGTATCGGCCTCGGCAAGCACAACGACATCCAGGTCGGTGACGAGATCGAGACCATCGAGATGGTCGAGAAGCCTCGCAGCTGACGTTGTGATGTGATGGGTTCTGCCGGGCGGTGTCGCACCGCCCGGCAGAACCGTTCTCTGGAAGGGATTTCTCATGGCCGGTGAGCGCCAGGCCCGTGTGGCCGATCGCATCCGCGTGATTCTGTCGGAGCGCCTGCAGAAGGGGCTGCGCGACCCGCGCCTCGGTTTCGTCACGATCACCGAGGTGCGCGTGACGGGAGACCTGCAGAACGCGTCGGTGTTCTACACCGTGTACGGAACCGATGAGGAGCGCGCAGGCACCGCCGCCGCGCTGGCGTCGGCGACGGGCATGCTGCGCAGCGAGGTGGGGCGACAGCTCAACACGCGCCTGACCCCGACGCTCGAGTTCATCCCGGATGCGCTGCCGGAGGAGGCGACGCACCTCACGGCGCTGCTCGCCGAGGCGCACGAGCGCGACGAGCAGGTGCGCGGCCTCGCGGAAGGCGCGCGCTACGCCGGCGACGAGGACCCGTACAAGCACGACGAGGAGTGAGCTCCTGACCGCGCATCGCGCGGACGAGACGGACGCGGGGGCCGGATGCACGCGCATCCGGCCCCTGCGTCCGTCTCGTCACGTCGTGGTCAGGTCGCGGCGGCGGAACGCGACGGCGCCGATCACCGCGAGCAGCACCGCGATGCCCGCCATCACGCCGATCGCGGCCCACTCGAGCTCCTCGGCCGGGTACTGGCCCGCGTGGTCGAAGGGGGAGGCGCCGAGGGCGGCCTCCGGCAGGTCGAGCATCTCGCCGAAGAGCGTCAGCAGCGCGCCCCCGACGAGGAGGACCCACACCAGGCCGGTCAGGCGCGGGGAGAGGCCGTACAGCGCGACGGCGAGCCCCAGCACGACCCAGACGCCGGCCGTCTGCGCGACGTGGCCGAGCACGACCGGCCAGAACAGCGACCAGTCGGACACCCCCGCGGCCGCGCCGAGCGCCTCGCCGACGCCCGCGACGAGCATCAGCCACGCGGCGCCGATCGCCGCGATCGCGGTCCAGGACAGCAGCCAGCCCGACCGCCCGACGGAGGCGGCGAGCACGGCCTCCGCGCGCGTGACCTGCTCCTCGCCGCGCAGCGACTGCGCGGACAGCACGACGAAGACGGACGCCATCATCGCGAAGTACACGGCCATGAAGCCGAGGTAGCCCTCCACGATCCCGTCGTCGCCGCCCATCAGCTGGAGGATCTGATCCGGCATGCCGGTTGCGCCCTCGGCCATCGGGGCGACGAACGCGCCGAAGGTCACGCCGGCCGCGAGCATCGCGAGCGTCCACCCGATCAGGCTCGCCCGCTGCAGGCGGTACGCGAGCGCGAAGCCGCTCCTCAGCCATCCGACGGCCTCGGCGCGTCCCAGGCGATCGGGGAGCATCCCGGCGGCGAGGTCGCGCCGCGATTGCAGCGCGAACCCGAGCAGCGCGAGGGCGACCGCGGCCGCGAGGCTGATGACGAGCGGCCACCATCGGTCCTCCGTGAACGGTGCCGTCTGCAGGGACCAGCCCAGGGGCGACAGCCACGACAGCCAGGCCAGGTCGCCGTCCTGCGCAGCCGACATGTCTCCGAGGCCCCGCACGACGAAGGCCGCGCCCAGGACGACGCCCGCGATGCCGGATGCGGCGCGTGAGAAGGCCGACAGCTGGGCGGTCACGGCGGCGACGCCGGCGAACACCAGCGCGACCGCGCCGACGCTCAGGCCGAACAGCACGGACCCGGCCGGTTCGGCATCGATCGGCGCCGAGAGCATGGCGAGCCCCATCAGCAGGCCCGTCGTGATGCTCATGATCGCGGCGAGGATCAGCGAGGAGGCGAGCGCGGCGTGGCGGCCGACCGGATTCGCCCGGATGAGCTCCGCGCGCCCCGTCTGCTCCTCGACGCGCGTGTGGCGCGAGACCGTCGTGATGCCCATGATGGCGGCGCCGATCATGAGGCTCGTGCCGTACATGCCCACGATGAACCGGGGGACTGTGATGTCGTCGAACCCGTACCCCGGCCCGCCGATCAGGGCCATGATCGGGTTCGACGCGAAGACCGCGAACGTCGCGAGGCCCTCCTCGTCCATGATCAGCCCGATGGCGTTGCAGAAGTACGCCGTCAGCGCGGCGATCGAGAGCACCCAGACGGGCATCCGGATGCGGTCGCGGCGCAGCGCGAGCCGGAGCATCGCGCCCGTGCCCGTCAGTGCCCCTTGCGACGTGCGGGTCGCTGCCGTGCGGACGGGGGCGATCGCGTTGGCGCTCACGAGTCCGCCCCGTCCCCGTAGTGCCGCAGGAGCAGTTGTTCGAGGGTCGGCGGCGTCGCCGTGATCGTCCGGACGCCGCGGGCCGAGAGCTCGCGCATGATCGACGGGAGGTGATCGGCGTCGGCGTCGAACCGCACCTGATGCCCGTCGTCGGCGAAGCCGTGCACGCCGGGCAGGCCCGCCAGCGACGCGAGCGGCTCGTCGGCGGCCGCGGTGACGGACGTGCGCGACAGGTGGCGCATTTCGGCCAGCGTGCCGGTCTCGACGACCCTGCCGCGCCGCACGATGGAGATCCGGTCGGCCAGGACCTCGACCTGCGCGAGGATGTGGCTCGACAGGAGGACGGTGCGGCCAGCGGCCTTGGCCTCGCGGATGCACTCCTGGAACATGGCCTCCATGAGCGGGTCGAGCCCCGCCGTCGGCTCGTCGAGCAGCAGGAGCTCCGCGTCGGACGCGAGCGCCGCGATGAGCGCGACCTTCTGCCGGTTGCCCTTCGAGTAGGTGCGCCCCTTCTTGCGCGGGTCGAGGTCGAACTGTTCGACGAGCTCGTCGCGCCTGGCGCGATCGGCGCCGCCGCGCAGGCGGGCGAACAGGTCGATCGCCTCGCCTCCTGTGAGGTTCGGCCAGAGCTCGACGTCGCCCGGCACATATGCGATGCGGCGATGCAGCCGGACGGCATCGGAGAACGGGTCGCCCCCGAGCAGCCGCACGCGGCCCGAGTCTCGGCGGAGGATGCCGAGCAGGATGCGCATGGTCGTCGATTTGCCCGCGCCGTTCGGGCCGAGCAGGCCGTGCACCTCGCCGGGCGCGACTGTGAGGTCGAAGCCGTCGAGCGCGGTGACTCGGCCGTAGCTCTTCTTCAGGCCCGCGATGTCGACCGCGGCTTCTGGGTCGTGCGGCGCCGGGGCGACGGCGGCAGCGGCATTGGTGCTGGTCATGACGTGCTCCGTTCTGTGGGGTCGGTGTCCTGTGGGAGATCCGGATCGGGCTGGTCATCGGGGGAATCGGCGATCACGCCGTGCTTGTAGAGATCGAGCATCTGCGGCATCAGGCGGGCCAGCGTCTCGGGGGTGCCCGCCGTGCCGAGCGAGTGCTGCACGCGGTGCTGCAGCATCACGGGGGTCAGGCCGAGGATCGCGACCGCCGCCGCCTGCGCCCTGGCATCCTCGGACCGGCGGAACGTATAGCCGGCGAAGCCGTCGCGGAGGAGGCCCTCGACCAAGTCGACGTAACTGTCGAAGTAGCGCTGCCCGTGCTCCGACGGGTCGAGCAGCGACGCCAGCATGTAGTCCACGACGGCGCGCATCCGCTCGTCGCCCGTGATCGCGGAGACGACGGCCGCCGGCCCGCCGCCGATCGCCGCGCTGCGCTTGCTGTCGAGCAGCTCGGCGAACACGTAGTCGTCGCACGCGGAGCGCAGCTCGGCCTTCGAACCGAAATGGTGCATGACGAGCGCCGGCGAGACGCCGGCATCGCCGGCGATGCGCCGGATCGTCGTGCGGGCGAACCCGGATGACGCGAACGCCGCGACGGCGGCATCCCGGATGCGTGCCCTCGTCGTCAGGTCGTCCCGCGCTGAACTCATGTTCAGTAGACTAAACACTTGTTCAGTTCGGGTCAACAGGCGGCGTGCGGTCCCGCGGGGTCCCATCCGCCCCGAAGCTGAGCCCGCGTCGATCTCGGATGGGGGAGGATGAAGCCATGCAGCGATTCCGACGCACCGCAGCGGGTGCCCTCGCCCTCCTGACAGCCCTCGCGTTCGCCGGGTGCGCCTTCCTTCCCGGATCGCAGGAAGAGGCAGACGTCCCCGAGATCGCGGAGACGCCGTTCACGCCCCCGCCCGCGGAGGAGTCGGGCGCCGTGCAGTTCGACGACCACGCGATCGTCGTCGGCGACGGGCCGATCGACGTGCAGGCGTGGATCGACCCGATGTGCCCGATCTGCGGGCAGTTCGAGGAGGCGGCGGGCGCCGAGCTGGCCTCGCTCGTCGACGAGGGCGAGATCACGTACTCGATCCACCCCATGAACTTCCTCGACCGCGCGTCGCAGGGCACGGCGTACTCCACCCGGGCAGGGTCGGCGCTCACCTGCGTCGCGGTCGAGCGCCCCGAAGGCGTGCTCGACGCCGTGGCGGCGCTCTTCGACGAGCAGCCGGACGAGGGCTCGGAAGGCCTCAGCGACGAGCAGCTCGTGGAGCTGCTGCGGCCGTTCGGCGGCGAAGGGCTCGAGGAGTGCATCGGCGAGAGCCGGTACGCCGCGTGGATCCAGGAGTCGAACGACACCGCGCTCGCCGGGATCGAGGGTGCGGACATCGAGGCGGTCACCGGCACGCCGACGCTGATCGTCGATGGGACGAGCTACAAGGGCGACGTGACCGACACCGACGCCATCACGGCATTCGTCACGAGCGGCGGCCAGGGCTGAGCCCGAGCCGCGCCCGCGCCGTGCTCAGGCCGGCAGGTGCAGCGCGCCGTCGGTTGCATCGATGAGGCCGTCGTCCAACAGCGTCAGGATGGCGCGGTCGCGCTGGGCCGGGTCGTGCCAGTCCGCCAGCACCCGTGGCTGAGGCACCGGCGCGTCCGCGCCGCGCAGTTCGCGCAGCACGGCGCCGCGCGCCTGGCGGTCGCTGCCCTCGTAGCGGGCCTGCTTCCGCCGCGTGTCCGGCGTCTCGGGCCGCCCGGCCGCCCACCAGGCGCATTCATTCCGGATGGGGCATGCGTCGCATTCGGGGGAGCGCGCCGTGCAGATCACCTGTCCGAGCTCCATGACGGCGGCGTTCATCACCGCCGCCTCGGCGCGCGACGGCGGCAGGAGCGCGGCCATCGCCTCGAGGTCCGCGGGCTTCGGGGCATCCGGATGCGCCCGGCCGCCGATGGCGCGCGCCAGGACCCGGCGCGTGTTCGTGTCGACGACGGGGTGTCGATCGCCGTATGCGAAGGCGGCGACGGCCCGCGCCGTGTAGTCGCCGATGCCCGTGAGCGCGAGGAGGTCATCGACGTCGCGCGGCACGGCGCCGGCGTGGCGATCGCGGATCTGCACGGCCGCGCGGTGCAGCCAGATGGCGCGGCGCGGGTAGCCGAGGTTCGCCCATGCCCTCACGGCCTCGGCCGGGGAGTCGTCCGCCAGCGCCGTCGGCGTCGGCCAGCGGGCCAGCCAGGCGTCGAGCAGCGGGATCACGCGCGCGACGGGGGTCTGCTGCAGCATGAACTCCGACACGAGCACGCCCCACGCGCCGAAGCCCTCCGCCCGCCAGGGCAGTTCGCGTGCGTTCCGGCGGTACCACGGCACGAGGGTGTCGGCGAGGGCGGGCATCTCTCCAGCGTATGCCGGAGATCCGCGGCGGGCGCCCGGCGGCGGCGCGGGTCTCCGGCCGCCATAGCACGCGTCGCCGTCGCTTCCTGAACGTCGGTTCGGGCGATCGCGACAGAACCGTGATCGGCGCGCGGCCGTCCTGTGACCTGGCGTTCGTAGCGTGGACGCCGTGCCCCCGCTCCGGACTTCCGCGCGCCTGCGCGCCGCCGCCGTGATCGCCGCGACCACGGTGCTCGTCGGCGCGCTCGCCGCATGCGGCGACGCCTCCGGCGGCGCGCAGGGCGCGTCGGACCGGCCCGGCACCCTGTCGGCCGTGGCCGAACCCCCTGTCGCCGGCATCGATCACGATCCGGACGACCCGGCGACCTGGGTCGTGTCCGGCGAGGGCGTCGGCGACATCCGCGTCGGTGCGCGTTTCGACGAGACGCTCGGCGCCCTTCCCGGCCAGTGGCGGCGCATCGCGGATTGCGGTGCGGAGTGGACGGGCGATGGCGGGGTCACGGTGACGTTCGTCAGCGACGGCTCCGAGATCGCCGCCGTCGAGGTGGCGGGGAGCATCGGCGCCCCCTCGGAGGCTCCGCGCACGCGCGAGGGCCTCGGCATCGGCTCGATGCGCGACGAGGTCACGGCTGTCTATCCCGCGTTCTCGGAGCGTTCGTCCGGAGACGTCGAGGTCGTGCATCCGGAGGCCGACCCCGGCGTCGCGTTCGAGCTGGGCGCCGGCGACCGCGTCGTCGGAATGCTGGTGGCGCCGGAAGCCGCCCCCGCCTGCGAGGAGACCGCCGAGGAGTAGGCGCGTCTCGTGATTCCGCGCCGCCGCGCTGGTCGATGTGCGCCTATCCGTCCGTCCGGGTGTGCATCCTGGCGCCCGTTTCGTTGAAGATGCTGATGACCTGGGCGCCGCGGCCGCCGACGGCCGACATCGCGTGCGGTGTGCGGGTGTCGAACTCGGCCGCCTCGCCGCGCGTCAGCGTGAGGTCCTGCTCGCCGAGCCGCAGGCGCAGTCGGCCGCTCAGCACGTACAGCCATTCGTAGCCGTCGTGCGTGACGAGCGCCGGCAGCGGCAGGTTCGGCGCGTAGGTGATCTTGTACGTCTTCACGTTCGAGTGCTCCGGCGCGAGAGGAACGATCTCGAGGCCGTCCCTCCGCACGGCCGGCCGCCGCACGCGCGGATCCTCCTGCTCCGGCGGCAGCAGGTCGTCCACTCGAATGCCCAGGCGGCGCGTGAGGGGGAGCAGCAGCTCCAGGTTCGCCTGGCGCTTGCCCGACTCGAGCCTGGACAGCGTGCTCGCCGACATCCCCGCCCCTTCCGCGAGCTGCTCGAGAGTGAGTCCCTGAGCCTGGCGCGCGGCCCTGAGCCGCGGGCCGATCTGTGCGAGCTCCTGGCGCATCCGGATCCTCCTTGCCGAAACTGCAAAACTGTTTGCGAATCGTTCTCAGTATCGCAGATCCTGTGTGCATGGAGAACTCATGGGATGTCATCGTCGCCGGCGGCGGGCCCGCCGGCCTCTCGGCCGCGCTCATGCTCGGCAGGGCGCGCAGGCGCGTGCTCGTCGTCGACGCGGGCCGGGGTCGGAACCGCTTCGCCGAGCACATGCACGGAGTGCTCGGCGCCGAGGGGATGCCGCCCGCCGAGTTCCGCGAGCGGGGTCGCGCAGAGGCGGCGGCGTACGGAGTCGAGTTCGCCGACGCCGAGATCGCGTCGGTCGATCGGACGGACGGCGGGCTGCGCGCCGAGCTGTCGAGCGGTGAGCTGCTCTCCGCTCGCGCGCTGATCGTCGCGACGGGGCTGACCGACCGCCTCCCCGAGATCCCCGGCCTCGCCGAGCGCTGGGGGCGGACGGTGCTGCACTGCCCCTACTGCCACGGCTGGGAGGTCCGCGGCGAGCGCCTCGCGGTGCTCGCGACCTCGCCGCTCAGCATGCACCAGGCGGAGATGATCCGGCAATGGAGCGACCGGCTGACGGTGTTCACGGAGGGGCTCGGCGACCTGTCCGACGAGACGAAGGCGCGGCTGCGCTCGCGGGGCCTGCGGCTGGAGGACTCGGCCGTCGTCGAGGTGCGAGGCGACGGCGATGCCATCTCGTCCGTCGCGCTGGCGGACGGGCAGGAGGTCGCGGTCGACGCGATCTTCACGTTCGCCGACGCCCTGCCGCACGACGGCTTCCTGGCACCGCTCGGGCTGGAGCGTCGCGACACCCCGCTCGGCTCGTTCCTCGCCGTCGACGAGATGGGCCGCACGAGCGATGAGCGCGTGTGGGCCGCCGGGAACGTCGTGAACCCCGGCGCGAACGTGCCGAAGTCGATGGGCGACGGCTCGTTCGCCGGCGCGGCCGTGAACGGCGCGCTCGTCGGGTGGGAGTTCGACGAGGCGGCGGGAGGCACGTGGCCGCAGGTCGCCTCCGCCGAGCTGTGGGAGGAGCGCTACGCGGAGGCGGACAGGGTGTGGTCGCACTCCGCGAACGCCGTGCTCGCCGATGTCGCCGCGGGCCTCGAACCAGGCACGGCGCTGGACCTCGGCAGCGGCGAGGGCGCCGACGTCATCTGGCTCGCGCAGCACGGCTGGCACGCGACCGGCGTCGACATCTCCCCGACGGCGGCCGGACGCGCCGCGGAGGCCGCGGAGGCCGCGGGCGTCGCGGCCGGTGCGGTGTTCGTCGCGGGCGACGTGCGGGACCAACCGGACGGGGCGTTCGACCTCGTCACATCGAGCTTCCTGCACTCGCCGGCCGAGATCCCGCGCGAGGACCTGCTGCGCGAGGCGGCGAACAAGGTGGCGCCCGGTGGGCACCTGCTGATCACGTCGCACGCCGGCGCGCCGACCTGGGCGCCTGCGCACGCCGGCCACCACACCTTCCTGCCGCCGGCGGAGGAGCACGCCCGCCTCGGCCTCGACGCGGCCGAATGGGAGCTCGTGCTCTGCGAGACCCGCGAGCGCGAGCTCACGTCGCCCGCCGGCGAGGCGGGCACGGTCGACGACGGCGTTCTGCTCATCCGGCGCCGCTGAGGCGCGGGCGCGGCGTCGTGGGGGAGGCCCAGGCTCGCCCGCATAGGCTGGGGGCATGACTTCTGGCGTGCTCCTCGTCGACAAGCCGCAGGGCGTGACCAGTCACGACGTCGTCGCCCGCACGCGGCGCGCGTTCGGCACCCGCAAGGTCGGGCACGCCGGCACGCTCGACCCGATGGCGACGGGGCTGCTGCTCATCGGCATCGACGGGGCGACCCGCCTGCTGACGTACCTGGTCGGGCTCGGCAAGACCTACGAGGCGACCATTCGGCTGGGGGAGTCGACCGACTCCGACGACGCCGACGGCGAGATCACCGGCAGGGCCGCCCCGGATGCCGTGGCGGCCCTGGGCGACGACGCGATCGACGCGGGCATCGCGCAGCTGACGGGCGACATCGAGCAGGTGCCGAGCGCCGTGTCGGCGATCAAGGTCGACGGGCGCAGGGCCTATGACCGCGTGCGCGCGGGGGAGCAGGTCGAGCTGAAGGCCAGGTCGGTCACGGTCTCGCGGTTCGAGCGGCTCGCGACCCGACGCCTCGACGGGGCCGTCGAGCTCGACGTCGCCGTCGACTGCTCGTCCGGCACTTACATCCGGGCCCTCGCGCGCGACCTCGGCGCAGGCCTCGGCGTCGGCGGGCACCTCACCCGGCTGCGCCGCACGCGGGTCGGCGAGTTCGACGTCGCCGACGCCGTGTCGGCCGACGGGCTCGACGGGGCGGAGCCGATGGCGCCCGCCGACGTCGCCGCGCGCGCCGTCGGGAGCATCGAGGTCACGGCAGAGCAGGCGCGCGACCTGCGCCACGGCAAGCGTCTCGAGGGCCTCGCACACCTCGTGCCAGAGACGAACGCGGCCGCGGTCGACCCGTCCGGCGCTCTCGTCGGAATCGTCGAGAAGCGCGGCTCCGCGCTGAAGTCGGCCATGAACATGCCGGAGAACGCATGATCACCTGGTACACGATCGCCGTCATCGCGCTCGCCTGCGTCGTCGGCGTGCTCTGCCTCGCGCTCGGCTTCGCCGGCCGCCGCCCGAGCGACCTCTCCGTCGGCTCGATGGCGCTGCTCGGGCTCGCCCTGATCGCGCAGGTCGTGATCGCGATCATCGCGCCGTTCGCGGGCAACCCTCCCGCCGGCGACCTCCTCGAGTTCTGGATGTACCTGATCTCGGCGGTGCTTCTGCCGATCGCCGCGATCGTCTGGGTCTTCGCCGACCGCACCAGGTGGAGCGTCGTCGCGATGGGAGTCGTGGCTCTCGCGCTGGCGGTCATGGTGTGGCGCATGAGCGTGATCTGGACGGTCGGCTGACGGCGTCGTCACCGCCTTCGCCCGCGCCGCCGTCACGCCCCGGAGCTCGGGCGGGCCCTCAGCCAGCGCTCGTAGACTGGGTCCGCTATGACCGAATCAGCTCCCCGCCGCCGTATCGGCGGTCTCGGCACCGTCCTCGTCTGGGTGTACGGCATCCTCGCCCTCGCGGCGACGGGGCGTTCCGCCTCGCAGATCATCACGCGCTTCTCCGAGGCGCCGCTGCCGTACCTGCTCTCGGCGCTCGCCGCCGTCGTCTACATCCTCGCGACGATCGCGCTCATCGCCTCGTCGAGCGCAGCGTGGTACCGCATCGCCTGGATCGCGGTCTCGTTCGAGCTGGTCGGCGTGCTCGTCGTCGGCACTCTGAGCTTCCTCCCGGCCGCCGCCGGCCTGTTCCATGCGGAGGACACCGTGTGGACGCACTACGGCTCCGGCTACTTCTGGATCCCGCTCGTGCTGCCGTTCCTCGGCATGTGGTGGCTCGCGAAGCACCGCCCGGCGCTCGTGGCGGCCGCGGCATGAACCTGTTCCGCAGCGTCGAGGACGTCCCGGACGACTTCGGCGAGTCGATCGTCGCGATCGGCAAGTTCGACGGCGTGCACCAGGGGCACAGGGCGATCATCGACAGGATGATGGTGGCTTCCGCCGCAGGCGACCGCCGCACGGTCGCCGTGACCTTCGACCGCAACCCGCTCGCGGTCCTCGCCCCGGAGAAGTGCCCCCGCCCGCTGGTCGGCAATCGCCAGAAGGCCGCGCTGCTCGCCGCCACCGGCATCGACGCGACGCTGATGCTCACGTTCGACAGGGCGCTCGCCGGCGAGGACGCGGAGCACTTCGCGGTCAGGGTGCTCGTCGACGCGCTGCGCGCGCGGCGCGTGCTCGTCGGCCGCGACTTCCGCTTCGGGGCGCGCGGCGCCGGCGACGTCGCGCTGCTCGAGCGGCTCGGCGCCGAGCACGGCTTCGTGGTCGACGTGATCGACGACATCGCCAGCTCCGAGGACGGCCGCCGCGTGTCGTCGACCTGGGTCCGCGAGCTGCTGACATCCGGCGACGTCGCCAGAGCGGCGAAGCTGCTCGGCCGCGCGCCGTCCGTCTCGGGCGAGGTCGTGCACGGCCACAAGCGGGGGCGCGAGCTCGGCTTCCCGACCGCGAACCTCTCGGGCGAGACGGAGGGGTTCGTCCCCGCCGACGGCGTCTACGCCGGCTGGCTCGTCGCGCGGCGCCCCGACGGCGCCGCGGAATCGGAAGCCGCGGGGGTCAGGGGCGCGAGCCGCGCGCTGGGGGCGGTGCGCTACCCCGCGGCGATCTCGGTCGGAGCGAACCCGACGTTCGACGACGTCGAGCAGTCGCTCGTCGAGGCGTATGTGCTGGACGAGACCGATCTCGACCTGTACGGCATGCGCGTCGACGTCGAGTTCGCCGATCGGCTCCGCGGCATGGTCGCCTTCGAGGGCATCGACGCGCTCGTCGAGACGATGCACCAGGACGTCGCGCGCACCCGCGAGCTGCTCGGTCGCGCCTGAGCCCGCGCCAGGGCGCGCGGCTCAGTACGAGCCGGCGTCCTCCGCGGCCGATGCCGCGGCGCCCGCCGCCCGCGCGTCGGCCTCCGCGAGGATCGTCGCCGCCGCAGACGTGCCGAGCCGGCTCGCGCCCGCGTCGAGCATCGCGATCGCGGCGTCGAGGCCGCGCACACCGCCCGAGGCCTTGACCTGCACAGCCTCGGAGACGGTCGCGCGCATGAGCTCGATGTGCTCGACCGTCGCACCGCCGCCGGCGAAGCCCGTCGACGTCTTCACGAAGGTCGCGCCCGCCTCCTCCGCGAGGCGGCAGCCCCTCGCGATCTGCTCGTCGTCGAGGAGGCTCGTCTCGAGGATGACCTTCGTGACGGCGCCGCCCGCCGCGTGCACGACGGCCGCGATGTCCTCGCGGACGGCGTCGTCGAGCGTGCCGGAGCGGAGCTGGCCGATGTTGACGACCATGTCGAACTCGCTCGCGCCGTCCTCGGCGGCGCGGCGCACCTCCGCGACCTTCGCCGCGGTGGAGGTCGTGCCGTGCGGGAAGCCGATCACGGTGCCGACTCGCACGCGCGAGGCCTCGAGCCGCTCGCACGCGTACGCGACGTCGCTGGGCCGGACGCAGACGCTCCACACGTTCCACTCGGCGGCCACGGCGAGCTCGCGATCGACGTCCTCGCGGGTGAACTCGGGCTTGAGGATGGCGTGGTCGATCGTCGCGGCGATCTCCGCCTCGGAATAGGTGCGCGTCATGCTCCCAATCCTACGGCGGGAGCCCGCCCGCCGGCGGGCCCGGTCGGCGCCCGCCGGCGGGCCGCATCGGGCAGGAGACTCACATCATGTCTGCGGGGCGGAAGCAGGCGGGGTGGGGTAGAGTTGACGCGCAGCCCGCGCGTGTCCGTTCGTGCGATCCGCGGGCCGCATCGACGCCCAGGCGGCGACGAGCCCGGATCCATCCGGGCTGAACCGCCGCGCAGCCGGGCTCGGACAATCGGTCATCCAGGGGCGGCATCGCCGCTGGAATCGACGCTCAGGAGGAGCATGCCGACTACGGCACCAGCGCGGAAGCGCAAGAAGTCCTCGTCCGCACGCCGCGATGACGAGGCCCCGATCATCCCGATCCTGGCGCGAAAGGTGCGCGAGGTCGAGGCGAAGGCCCAGAAGAACCGGCTCGGCCCGACGAACCGCACCAAGTTCCAGGTGATCGCCTTCTTGGTGCGCGAGGAGCGCGCGAGGGTGAAGGAGTCGCCCGAGTTCACCGATTCGGCGCGCGCCGAGCTGCTGAAGCGCCTCGACGGCGTCGCGACCATCCTCGCCAAGACGGCCGCGCGCGACACGTCGCTGATCCAGCTGCTCGAAGCGGACCAGGCCGCGAGCCCGGTCGCGCAGCGGCTGCGGCGGGACTGGCTGCTCGAATCGGGTGCGGAGCTCGCGCCCGAGGAGCTGATCATCGCCGATGCGAAGCCGGCCGTCGCGGAGCCCGTCGTTCCGAGGGCGGCCGCCGAGCGCGCCGTCGTGCCCGAGCAGATCGAGTCGCGTCGCGAGTCGAACCCGTTCCTCGAGCCCGATCTGACGCCGCGGGCCGAGGCGCCGCACCGCAGTCGGCTCGACGACTGGGAGCTGATGGGGCCGCTCTACAAGGCGTTCGAGCTCGGCGCGGGCGGCGGTTCCGCCGTCATGCCGCTGCCGCCGGTGCCGGAGTTCGACAGGGTCTCGCCCCGCGGCCTCGACGTCATGGTGCACCAGTCCCGCTTCCTCGAGTCCGTGCGCGGCGGTCACCGCACGTTCCTGCTCGCCGACGAGCCCGGCCTCGGCAAGACGGCGCAGTCGCTCCTCGCGGCATCGGTCGCCGATGCCTACCCGCTCGTCGTCGTCGTGCCCAACGTCGTCAAGATGAACTGGGCGCGCGAGGCCGAGCGGTGGACGCCGCAGCGGCGTGCGACGGTCATCTCCGGCGATGGCAAAGACGTCGACGCGTTCGCCGACGTCTTCATCGTCAACTACGAGATCCTCGATCGGCACCTCGGCTGGCTCGCGACGATCGGGCTGCGCGGCATGGTCGTCGATGAGGCGCACTTCATCAAGAACCTCTCGTCGCAGCGCTCGCAGAACGTGCTCGCGCTCGCCGACCGCGTGCGCGAGACGACCCCGGGCGGAGACCCGCTGCTGATGGCGCTCACGGGTACGCCCCTGATCAACGACGTCGAGGACTTCGACGCGATCTGGCGGTTCCTGGGCTGGGCGAACGGCGTGAAGCCGGGCCCCGAGCTGATGGCGCGCCTCGACGAGACGGGCCTGACGCCCGCCGACAAGGGCTTCTACCCAGAAGCGCGCAGCGCCGTGATCGACATGGGCATCGTCCGCCGCCGCAAGAAGGACGTCGCGAAGGACCTGCCGGACAAGCTCATCGCCGACATGCCCGTGCAGCTCGACGACGAGTTCGGCCGCGGCATCCGCGACGCGGAGCGCAAGCTCGCCGGGCGCCTGGCGGAGCGCTACGGCCGCATCATCGAGGCACGCGGCGAACGGGGCCTGAAGCCAGGCGAGATCGATGAGGACATCGTGCGCCTCGTCGCGCAGGGCGAGCTCGAAGAGGCGAGGGCCGCCGGCACCGACGGGGACAACGTCTTCTCGATGGTCCGCCGCATCGGTCAGGCCAAGGCGGGCCTCGCCGCCGACTACGCCGCCCAGCTGCAGCGCTCGGTCGGCAAGGTCGTCTACTTCGCGAAGCACATCGACGTCATGGACCAGGCGGAGGCGCATTTCCGCGCCAACGAGATCCGGGCCGTGTCGATCAGGGGCGATCAGACGACGGCGGCCCGTCAGTCGGCCATCGACGCGTTCACGAACGACCCCGACGTCGGCATCATCGTGTGCTCGCTCACGGCCGCCGGCGTCGGCGTCAACCTGCAGGCCGCCTCGAACGTCGTGCTGGCGGAGCTCAGCTGGACGGCCGCCGAGCAGACGCAGGCGATCGACCGCGTGCACCGCATCGGCCAGGACGAGCCGGTCACGGCGTGGCGCATCATCGCGGCGCACACCCTCGACACGAAGATCGCCGAGCTGATCGACCAGAAGGAGGGGCTCGCGGCGCGCGCCCTCGACGGCGCGCAGACCGATGAGCAGGCCGTCGAGTCGGTTCAGCTCGCGGCCCTCATGCACGTGCTCCGTGAGGAGCTGCGCGGCGCCTGACGGGCCGGAGCCGGCGCGCCGCCCGCGCGGTCGACGCGCGGCGGCGCGCGGCCCGTCGGAGTCGCGCGCCCGCCGGCGCGGCATCGACCACGGGGGCACAGCGCTGGGCGCTAGCCTGGACGCATGAAGATCGGAATCCTCACATCCGGCGGCGACTGCCCCGGTCTCAACGCCGTCATCCGCGGCGCCGTGCTCAAGGGCATGGACCACCACGACATCGAGTTCATCGGCATTCGCGACGGCTGGCGCGGCCTCGTCGACGGAGACTTCTTCCCCCTGACGAGGGGCGAGGTCAAGGGCCTGTCGAAGGTCGGCGGCACGATCCTCGGCACGAGCCGCACCAACCCGTACGAGGGTGAGCGGGGCGGCCCCGAGAACATTGCGAAGACGATGTACGGCCACCATCTCGACGGCATCATCGCGATCGGAGGCGAGGGAACGCTGGCGGCGGCCCAGCGGCTCTCGAACGACGGCATCAACGTGCTGGGCGTGCCGAAGACGATCGACAACGACCTGCGTGCGACGGACTACTCCTTCGGCTTCGACACGGCCGTGAACATCGCGACCGAGGCGATGGATCGCCTGCGCACGACGGGCGACTCGCACAAGCGCTGCATGGTCGCCGAGGTCATGGGGCGCCACGTCGGCTGGATCGCCCTGCACTCCGGTATGGCGGCCGGCGCTCACATCATCTGCATCCCCGAGGTGCCGCTGTCGATCGAGGAGATCTGCGCCAAGGTCGAGTCGGCCGCCGAGCGCGGCCGGGCCCCGCTGGTCGTCGTCGCCGAGGGCTTCAAGCTCAAGGGTCAGGACGAGGCGTACAGCGACAAGGGCCTCGACGCGTTCAACCGCCCGCGCCTCGGCGGCATCGGCGAGATCCTCGCCCCCGAGATCGAGCGCATCACCGGGATCGAGACGCGCTCGACCGTTCTCGGCCACATCCAGCGCGGCGGTGCGCCCAGCGGTTTCGACAGGGTGCTCGCGACGCGCCTCGGTCTGCACGCCGTCGACGCCATCGTCGAGGGCGCCTGGGGTCAGATGGTCGCCATGCAGGGAACGGAGATCGTGCGGGTCCCGTTCTCGGAGGCGCTCGGCGAGCTCAACACGGTGCCGCTCGAGCGGTACGAGGGCGCCGCGGCGCTGTTCGGCTGACGCACGTCACGAGAGGCGGCGCGCCCCGTGCGGGGGCGCGCCGCTTCTGCGTCGTCAGAGCACGGCGAGGGTCGTCGCGCGCCAGCGCCGGTCGATTCCCTCGAGCCGGATGGCAACGGCGCGCGAGCGCACAGGCATGTCGATCACGACGACGGCCTCGGCGACGCCGTCGCCGGGGGAAGCGATGCGCACCGACTTCACGGCGTAGCTCGGGTGCTTCGCCGGCTGTCCGCGGGCGCTGCGGGCGCGGTGCGCGAGCCGCGCCCTGGCGACGAGGGCGAGGTAGGGCTTCTCCGTGAGCCACCTCGCCAGCTGCTCGGGTTCGCGGACGCCCGCGATGACCTCGACGGCGCCGCGCGCCAGGCTGTTCGCCAGCGGGGCGGGGTCGGGGAGCGCGCTGGTGGATGTGCGCTGCTCATCGAAGAACTCATGGATCTCGCGTGCGCGACGCACTCGGGGGCGCGCGGCGGGTACGGGGAGGGACATCGCTGGAACAGCCTCCTTGCTGTCACGCGGTTCCGAGAATCGTGGTCCTGGAACCTTGCCTGCGAAAAGCCCAGCACGGGCGCACATCGAGCGCACCAGGCAAATATGCCTGTGAGAATGCTGAGAGCGGCCGGCTGTGGACAGCCCCGGCGGCGATGCGGTCGATCCGATAGCCTCGGCCGCGTGCACTGGGAAAGCTTCTTCCAGGACCTCGAGGACCAGCTGGCCGCCGAGTGGGAGGCGGAGCGCGCCGCCCTCGATTCGGAGGCCGAGCGGCTGCGGGTGTCGCGGCTGACGCTGCGCGAGAGGCTCTCCGGCCTCGGCGCGCTCGCCGAGGACGTCCGGCTCGAGCTGTCCGACGGTTCCGCTCACGATGCGCGGATCGATTCGGTCGGTGCCGATTGGGTCGGCGCGCGCACCGCAGACGGCTCGCTCCTCATCGTCCGCGCCGATCGGATCTCCGCGATCGGCCTGCAGGGGCGGGCCGTCGTCGAGAGCGCCCGCGCGGGGGCGGCGCCCGCCGACCGCTTGGGCGAGCGCATCACCTTCGGCTTCGCCCTCCGCGACCTCGCCCGGCGGCGCGTACCCGTGATGGTCGGCACCGCATCGGGGCGGCTGGTCACGGGCACCTTCGACAGGGTCGCGTCGGACCATGCCGACCTCGCTGTGCACGACGGCGACGCGCCCCGACGCGCAGGGGAGGTGCGGGCCTTCCGGATCGTGCCGCTCACCGAACTCGTCTGGGTGCGGCCGGGCGCGGACTCCGATCGGGTCGGGTGACGGCCGGGCGCTACAGGGGAGAGGGGCCGCCCCACACCTCGGGGATGCTCGCGTTCTGCGACTCGCGCCACAGCGCTCGGCGGCGCGCATCCTCGGCGCGGTCGGCGAGGTACGCATCGACGCTCTCGGCGTCGATGCGCCACACGGCGGGGGAGCCGACGCGCACGGCGCTGATCCGGCCCTCGCGGCCGAGCTCCAGCACGGACTCGACCTCGAGCCCGAGCAGCTCCGCGACCTGGGAGGGCGTGAGGAAGCGCGCACGGGTCATGCCCCCCATTATCGAGCACCGTCCTCATCCGCGGGCACGGCACACGTGCCTGTGGACAGTTTCCGACGCCGCTCCGCGCGTTCTGGCACGCTGGCGGCCATGACGAAGCGAAGGGCCTTCTGGGCCGATGCGCGGTTCTCCATCGGCATCGGCATGATCATCGTGTCGGTCGTCGGAGTCTGGGCCGTCGTGACGGGAGCCAGGCAGACGTCTCCGGTCTTCGTCGCGCAGGGCACGATCGTCGCGGGCGAGGAGATCGCGCCGGGAGACGTCGCGGTCGTCGAGGCCCAGCTCGGTTCGGCCGCGGAGCGCTACCTCGGCGCCGCCGAACCGCTCGACGGGCTCGTCGCCCAGCGCACGATCGCGTCCGGTGAGCTGGTGCCGGCGTCGGCGCTCGGCGAAGCGACGGACACGACGACAGTGGTCGTCGACAGTGCGGCGGAGGTGCCGGCGTCGGTGACGACGGGGACGCCCGTCGAGCTCTGGTCGGCGCCGGCGACCGAGGACGGCTTCGATGCGCCGCGCATCCTGGTGCCCGACGCCGTGGTGGGCGCCGTGACGCGCGACGAATCGGTCATGGCGGCGAGGGGCGCGAGCATCGAGCTGGTCGTCGGCCGCGCCGACGTCGCGGACGTCCTCGGCGCGATCTCGTCGGGTGCCGCCCTGTCCGTCGTCCCGTCCGGCGGCGCCCGATGACCGCCGGACTCGCCCTGATCGTCGCCGTTCCGGAGCCGCACGGCGAACGGCTCACCCGCGAGCTCGAGGACGACGGCGCCGAGATCGTCGCCGTCCTCGCGCCCCCGGCGCTCGCCGCGGGCCTGCGCGGGGCAGCTTCGCGGCTGCGCGAGGCGCTCGCCGAGGCCGACGCGATCGTCGTCGCGGCCTCCCGCGACGCCCTCACGGCCGAGCTCGTCTCGGCGTGCGACCGGCACGGCGTGCGGATCGTGCCGCTGGCCTCGCGCGGCGGCGAACGGCGCTGGGCGTCGTCGTTCGGCCTGCGGGATGCGCTGGAACTCGACGTCGAGGGCTGGCGGGTCGCGGATGCCGCGAGGGAAGCGTTCGCCTCTCGGACCGGGCGGGACGACGGCCGCGTGATCACGGTGTGGGGAACCCACGGCGCGCCGGGTCGGTCGATGATCGCGGCGGAACTGGCCGTCGAGCTCGCGCGCGACTCGGGCAGGGCCGCGCTCGTCGACGCCGACACGCACGCGCCGTCCCTGGCGGCGGCGCTCGGCCTCCCCGAGGACAGCCCCGGCATCGCCGCAGCGGCGCGCAGGGCGGGGTCGGGCGCGCTCGACGCCGCGGAGCTGACCCGGATCAGCGCGCCGCTCGAATCGAGCGCCGTCGACGTGCTGACGGGCCTGAACCGGCCGTCGCGGTGGCCGGAGCTGACGGGGGAGCGCGTGCACGGCGTGCTCGCCGCCTGCCGAGGCTGGGCGGATCACGTCGTCGTCGACACGGCGGCCTCGATCGAGCGCGACGAGGAGATCGTGAGCGACCTCGACGGCCCTCGCCGCAACGCGGCGGCTCTCGCGGCGCTGGCCGAGGGCGACGCCGTCGTCGCCGTCACGAGCGCCGACCCCGTCAGCATCGCGCGGTTCCTGCGCGCCCACGCCGAGCTGCGCGCCCACGTCGGCGCCGTCCCCGTGCACGTCGTCGCGAACCGGGTCAGGGGCGGAGCCCTGGGGATCGATGCGCGCGGTCAGGTGCGCCGCACCCTGTCGCGGTACGCGGGGATCGATGACGTCTCGTTCGTCCCCTACGACATCCGGGCGGCCGACGCGGCTCTCCTCGCGGCGCGGCCCGTGGGCGAGGCCGCACCGCGCTCGCAGCTCTCACAGGCGGTCCGCCGCCTCGCGAAGCGGGTCAGCGGGGGAGTGCGGCCCGCGGAGCGCGACGCCGATGCGCCGGCGCTGTCCCGCCGCGAGGCGCGCCGCGCCGCGTAGCGCCCGGGCCGTGCGGAGCCGCGATGCGACGCGCTGCGGCGACGCGGTCGGTCGGGCGCTCAGCACCTGCATAGACTGTGGAAATGTCGACTCTCAGCGACCTCGTCTCGGCACAGGGCATCCAGAACGAATCCGATATCGCGTGGCTGCACCGCGTCGCGGGCGACGGACAGCTGTTCGCCGACCTCGCGTCGGCCGACGTCGTGCTCTGGGCGCCGACCGCCGACTCGTACATCGCGGTCGCGCACGCGCGGCCGAGCGGTGCCGCGACGCTGTTCTACCGCGACATCGTCGGTGAGAAGGTCCGCCCCCAGTGGCAGAAGCAGGTGCGCGATGCCGCCACGCGGCGCGAGATCGTCGACACCTCTTCGCCCGAGTGGTTCGAGGAGACTCCGACCAGGGTGCGGGCCGTGCCGGTCGTCCGCGCAGACGAGGACGAGCCCCATGTCGTCGGCGTGCTGACGCGCCACACGAACCTCGGCGAGGTGCGTCAGCCCTCGCGCCAGCAGATCACGTTCAACGACTGCGCCGACGCGATCTTCCGGATGATCGCCGAGGGCGCCTTCCCCGACCCGGATGCCCCGACGGGCGCCCGCCGCGGCGCGCCCCGCGCATCGGACGGGCTCGTGCGCCTCGAGGTCGACGGCACCATCTCGTTCGCGAGCCCCAACGCGCTCTCCGCGTTCAACAGACTCGGGTTCGCCGACGAGCTCGAGGGCGAGTCCCTCCCGGAGGTCACGGCGTCGCTCGTCGAGGCGTCCGCTGAGGTCGACGAGTCGCTCCCCGTCGTCGCGTCCGGTCGCGCGCCCTGGCGCACCGACGTGAGCGCGCGGGGCGTCACCGTCGCGCTGCGAACGATCCCGCTCACCGATCACGGCGAGCGCAGCGGCGCCATCGTCCTCTGCCGCGATGTCACGGAGCTGCGCAGCCAGGAGCAGGAGATCCTGACGAAGGACGCGACGATCCGCGAGATCCACCACCGCGTCAAGAACAACCTGCAGACCGTCGCATCGCTGCTGCGCATCCAGGCCAGGCGCACGCCGAGCGAAGAGGCGGCGGAGGCGCTCGGCCAGGCCATGCGCCGCGTCGCGTCGATCGCCGTCGTGCACGACACGCTCTCGGAGGGGCTCACACAGAACGTCGACTTCGACGTCGTGTTCGAACGCGTGCTCCGCCTCGTCGCGGAGGTCGCCGCATCGCCCAACACCCTGGCCAGGACGCACCTCACGGGCAGGTTCGGCGTGCTGCCGAGCAAGTACGCGACGCCCCTCGCGCTCGCGCTCACGGAGGTCGTCACGAACGCCGTCGAGCACGGGCTCAAGGACGCCGACGGCGAGGTCTCGATCACGACGGAGCGCAGCGACGAGCGGCTGTCCGTGCGCATCAAGGACAACGGTGTGGGGCTCGAGGGCGGCACCGTCGGCCGCGGCCTCGGCACGCAGATCGTCCGCACGCTCATCCAGGGCGAGCTCGGCGGCACGATCGAGTGGACCTCTCCGGACGAGGGCGGGACCGAGGTCATCGTCGAGATCCCGCTGCGCTGGATCGCCAAGTAGCGCGCCGCGAGCGTTCGCCTGCGCGAACCCGTTGGGCGCCGCAGAGCACACCGGAAGGCCCGCTCCCTCGAGAGCGGGCCTTCCGGTGTGCTTGTGGGCCGGTGTCAGCCGGCGCGGCGGGCGCGAGCGGCGCGGCGCTTCAGCGCGCGGCGCTCGTCCTCGCTGAGGCCGCCCCACACGCCCGAGTCCTGTCCGGTCTCGAGGGCGTACTGCAGGCAGACCTCGGTGACGGTGCAGCGGGCGCACACCGACTTGGCCTTGGCGATCTGGTCGACGGCCGGTCCGGTGTTCCCGACGGGGAAGAACAGTTCGGGGTCGACGGTGAGGCAGGCAGCCTTGTCGCGCCAGTCCATGGTGATGCTCCTTGGGGGGTGGTGGGATCGATCGGGTTCAGCGGGGACCAATTCGCCCGGTCTACGCTGGGAGATGTCGCGGGCGACGCCCGCTCCCACCACACTGTGGGGAAACATTCCGTTAACAAGTGTCATACAGCGTGACGGAATCGTCAATGGTTTTTTCTACCGGTCAGGAAACTCTTCGCCGATGAGCGCACCCGCACCCGCCCCGATCGTCCGGACCGCCGCCGCGCTGCTCGGCCTCGAGGCGCTCGCCCTCGCGGCGGTCGCGGTGTGGGAGCTCGCGGCCCTGTTCTCCGCCGGCGCCGGCTACCTCCCGACGGCGCTCGCGCTCATCGTGATGACGCTGATCGGGGTCGCCGGCCTCGCCGCTTTCTCGTGGGCGGTGCACACCGGGCGCTCGTGGGGCCGTTCGGGCGGCGTCGTCGCGCAGCTGCTCGTCATCGCCGTCGCGATCGGCACCGCGACGGGGGAGTTCGCCCATCCGCTGATCGCCGTCGCGATGGGGGTGCCGGCGGCGGCGACGCTCGTCGTGCTGTTCCTGGCCTCGCGCGCCGCGTCCGGCGACGCGTCGCCGCGCCGCTGATCGCCGGGCCGAGCGCGCGCACGTCTGTCCGCCGCGGGCGCCGCCGGGTGGCAGGATAGAGGTCATGTCCTTGCGCGTCGGAGTAGTCGGTGGCGGCCAGCTGGCCCGGATGATGATCGCACCCGCCGTGGAGCTCGGGATCGAGCTGCGCGTGCTGGCCGAGGCGGAGGGGATGTCGGCGGCGCTGGCGGCCACCGCCGTCGGCGACTACCGCGACCCGGACGCCGTGCTCGCGTTCGCGGAGGACGTCGACGTCATCACGTTCGACCACGAGCACGTGCCGCAGCCGGTCCTGCGGGCCATGGTCGACGCGGGCGTCGCCGTGCATCCCGGCCCCGATGCGCTTCAGTACGCCCAGGACAAGATCGTGATGCGCACGCGGCTCGCCGAGCTCGGCGTCCCACAGCCCGACTGGGCCGCGGTGCGCGATGCCGCCGAGCTGCAGGCGTTCCTCGATGACCACGGCGGCCGCGCGGTCGTGAAGACGCCGCGCGGCGGCTACGACGGCAAGGGCGTGCGCGTGGTGTCGGCGGCGAGCGAGGCCGACGACTGGTTCGCCGAGTTCTCCGGTGAACCGCTCCTGGTCGAGGAGCTCGTCGCCTTCCGCCGGGAGCTCGCGCAGCAGATCGCCCGGCGCCCGTCCGGCGGCATGGGCACGTACCCCGTCGTCGAGACGGTGCAGCGCGACGGCGTGTGCGCCGAGGTGTTCGCACCTGCGCCCGGGGCCTCCGCACGCACAGTCGAGCTGTCCGCGCGGATCGCGGCCGACATCGCCGCCGGCATCGGTGTGACGGGGATGCTCGCCGTCGAGCTCTTCGAGACCGTCGACGAGCGACTCCTCGTCAACGAGCTCGCGATGCGCCCGCACAACAGCGGCCACTGGACGCAGGACGGCGCCGTGACCAGCCAGTTCGAGCAGCATCTGCGGGCCGTGCTCGACCTTCCGCTCGGCGCGACCGAGACGGTCGACGCCGCGGCCGTGATGATCAACATCCTCGGTGGGCCGCAGGGTGAGGAGATCACCGACCGCATCGCGGCGGCCGCGGCGGAGCACCCGACCGCCAAGATCCACACCTACGGGAAGTCGCCGCGCCCCGGCCGCAAGGTGGGCCACATCAACGCGGTCTCCGACGAGCTCGACGACGCGGCGTACACGGCGCGGGCCGCCGCCGCGCTCTTCGACTGACGCGGCGGCACCGGGCGGGTCCTACTGCGCATCCGGCTCGGAGGAGCCGGGCCGGATGAGGCCCGATTCGTAGCACAGGATGACCAGCTGCGAGCGGTCTCGCGCGGGGAGCTTGGTCAGCAGCCGGCTCACGTAGGTGCGCGCCGTTGCGGGGCTGATGTGCAGGCTCGCGCCGATCGCATCGTTCGACTCGCCCAACCCGATCCGGAACAGCACCTCGCGCTCCCGATCGGTGAGGCCCGAGAGCAGTTCCGGCCGCGTCTCGGCAGGGGAATCGGCGGCGACGGCGCCCATCACGGTGCGGGTGATGGACGGAGACAGGAGCGCGTCTCCGTCGGCGACCGATCTGATGGCGCGGCGCAGGTCGTCCGGCGCGATGTCCTTGAGCAGGTATCCGGCCGCGCCGGCACGGATCGCCGAGAAGACGTCGTCCTCGTCGTCGAACGTCGTCAGCACGAGGACGCTGATCCCGTCGAGCTCGGGGTCGGCGAGGATGGCCCTGGTCGCCGCGATCCCGTCCTGCTGGGGCATGCGGATGTCCATGAGGACGACGTCGGGCCGGTGCCGCCGGACCGCACGGACACCGGAGGACCCGTTGTCGGCCTCTCCGACGACGCGGATGTCGCCGTCGTGCTCGGCCAGCATGCGCAGCCCGGTGCGGACGAGCTCCTGGTCGTCGACCAGGACCACGCGGATCACGTCAGCCTCGTCGGTATCTCGGCGTCGACGCGGAATCCCGCACCGTCCGGTGCCCCGGCCGTCAGCGTTCCGCCGAGCAGGCGGACCCGTTCCTCCATGCCCGCCAGGCCGGATCCGCCGCCGTCGGCGCCCGCCGGGCCGCGGCCATCGTCGGACACGCTGACGCGGAGGCGATCGCCCTCGACCCAGACGCGCACGCGCGCGCGTGCGGCCCCCGCGTGCCGGATCACGTTCGTCATCGATTCCTGGATCACCCGGTACGCCGCCGTGTCGACCGGCGCCGCGAGGTCGGACGGGACGACGCTGATCTCGGCCGCGACGTCGAGGCCGCTCGCCCTCGCGGCCTCCAGCAGCTCGGGCACGGCCGCCAGGGACGCGATCGCGGTGCGCTCCCCGTCGTCGCCGGATGCGGAGCGCAGGATGCGCACCATCGCCCTCAGCTCGCGAAGCGACCCCGTGCTCGCATCGCGGATGCGCGCGAAGGCGTCCCCGGCGGCACGATCGTCGGCGCCGACCGCTTCCGCGCCGACGCCGGCGTGCAGTGAGATGACCGACAGCGTGTGCCCGACGGTGTCATGCAGCTCGCGCGAGATGCGCTCGCGCTCCGCCTGCATCCTGGACTCCGCCTCGCGCTCGATGCGCTTGCCGTTGAGCCTGGCGATCTCGGCCTGCTGCTCCGAACGGATCCGGCGCGCACGGACGCCGTAGCCGAGAGCGATCCCCGCGGCGATGAGCGCGAGGTCCGACACCGCGTCGTAGACGACGAAACCGCTGAGCGGTGGTGCGGCGTCGCGCAGGCGGAAGTACAGCGACACGGCGAACACGACGGCGCCCGCCCCGACGGCCCAGCGGGTCACACCGACCTCGGCCGCGGAGAACAGCGCCGCGACGACCGGAAGAGCGACGCCGATCGGCGGAAGATCCAGGACGTAGTACCCGAAGGTGCCGAGGGCACTCACGATCAGGACGAGGACGGGAGCGCTCCGGCGCAGGAGGAGCACGGCGCCGAAACCGCACGCGAAGAGATATGCCAGAGGGGCGGGCTGCGCGGTCGCCGCTGCCTGCGACAGCGCGATGACGGCGGACAGCACGACGGCTGTGCCGGCGGCGAGCAGGCCGTCGACGACCGGTGACGCCGCGCGATCCGGCACCTCGGGCTCATCCGCTGCGGCCATGCCCTCAGCGTACGAGGAACCGGCGCCGCATCCCACCCGGCGCCGGCGACTCATGATGTCGATCGGCGACGTACGGCGACGACGTCGGAAGGCGACCCGGATCGAGACCGGGGTCCGATGACGCGGGGCGCGCCCGTTCGTAGCGTGGGAGGCATGACAGAGCACCACCATCACCCGAACGTTCCCCCGACCCGGCGCCGACTGCTCGGCCTGCCGCTCGCGGCCGTCTTCGCCCTCGCGCTGCTGGCCGTCCCCCGCGTCGTCCTCCACGACCTCGACATCCTCCACGAGGGCACGCCGGTCAACGCCGTCTTCGTGTTCGCGCCGCCGATCGTCTGGATCGTCGCGGTCCTCGTCGCGGGCGGGCGCCGCGCGTTCGCGACCGTGTTCGCGATCGGCCTGACCTCGGGCGTCCTCCTCGCGGTCGTGCACCAGCTGCTCTGGAGCACGGCGTTCGCGGGGAACCCTCCGCGCCTCGGCGGGAACCTCGCCGGCCTGGACCCAGCGGTGCAGGACATCGTCATCCGGCTGTTCTCCATCCCGTCCAGCCTCGTCACGGGCGCGCTCATCGGCGCGATCGCCGGCCTCATCGCCTGGGGTCTCAGCGCGATCGTCGGCCGCGCCCGCCGCGCGCGGTGAGGCCCGCCATGGGCCGTGCACCGGGGGCGCGGGCGCTGGCGCTCGCGCGCGCTGCGGGCGTCGGCCTGGCCGGCCTCGCAGGAGGCGCGCTGCTGGCGCTGTTCGTCCAGGACCTCCTGGCGGTCGCGCTCGTGCGAGCCGGGGCGAGCCCCGGCGGGGTCTCGGCGGTCTTCGCTCTCCTGATGCCGGTCGTCGCCGTGGCCTTCGCGGTCGCGGCGGTCGTCATCGACGCGCGGAGCGGTGCTGGCCGCGGGGGAGGACGGCGCGGGGCGAACCGGTCCGGCGACACGCGTCGGGAATAGCACGCGGCCGCTGACGTTAGACTCCTATGGCCGGGCCGCAGCAAACCCCGGGCTCCAACTTTTGCCGCTTCGAGCGGACCACGCGCCGAGAGGCGTTTTCTGCGGCCCGGTCTCCCGCGCCCTCACCGCCGCCCATGCGACGAGCGGCCGCGACCCTCCCGCCGCGGCACCCGCGCTCCTGACGCGACCTGCGGCGGCAGGACCGTCGTGCGCGTCAGATGAAGCGGCAGGGGCGTCCTTGTAGGGTCGGAGCATGACGCGCTTCGCCTTCCTGATCGACCCCGCGCCCGCCGACGCTGGGGCCGTCGACCTCGACGCCACGATCGCCCGGATCGATCCGGATCAGCCGGCGCTGAGCGTCGGCGACATGAGCGCGAACCGCGGCGACGGCGTCTTCGAATCCATCGGCGTCTTCGACGGCCGGGCGAAGCAGGTCGGCCCGCACCTCGACCGGCTCGCGAACTCGGCGCGCCTGCTCGACATGCCCGAGCCGAACCGCGCGCAGTGGCGCCGCGCCGTGGAGACGGCCGTCGCCGCCGTGCCGGACGAGGGCGAGTGGACGATCAAGCTGCTGATCAGTCGGGGAGTGCAGATCGGCGCCGTCGGCGCGCCGTCGAGCGGGCCGACGGCCTGGGTCACGGCCTCCCGCTCGGCCGACTACACGGCGCAGCGCACGGACGGCATCCGGGTCGTGTCGCTCGACAGGGGCTACGACTCGAACGCGGCCCAGCGCTCGCCCTGGCTGCTGCTGGGGGCGAAGACGCTGTCGTACGCCGTGAACATGGCAGCGGCGAGGGAGGCGCGCCGCCGGGGCGCGGACGAGGCGGTGTTCACCACGACGGACGGCTACCTCCTGGAGGCGCCGACGGCAAACCTCATCCTGCGCAGGGGCGACCAGTTCGTCACACCGGAGCCGACGGCGGGGCTGCTGCACGGGACGACGCAGCTCGAGGCGTTCGACTGGCTCGAGGACAGCGGATACCCGACGGGGTACGAGCACCTCCCGGCGGCGGCGCTCGCCGACGCCGACGCGGCCTGGTTCGTTTCATCCATCCGCCTCGCGGCCCCGATCTCGTCGATCGACGGGCGCGCGCTCCCCGTCGACCACGCGCTCACGGCGGCGCTGAACGACTACCTGCGCTCCTGACGGCCGGCCCGGCGCGCGTACGCAGAAGCCCCGTGCGCCGGAGCGCACGGGGCGGGGGAGGAACCGGCGGGCCCTGGTCCCCCCGAACACGGGGCCCGCCGGAGTCATAGGATCAGCCGAAGCGGCCCGAGACGTAGTCCTCGGTGGCCTGGACGCTGGGGCTGGTGAAGATCTTCGTGGTGTCGTCGAACTCGATCAGCTTGCCGGGCTTGCCGGTGCCGGCGATGTTGAAGAACGCCGTCTTGTCGCTGACGCGGCTCGCCTGCTGCATGTTGTGCGTGACGATGACCACGGTGTACTCGTTCTTGATCTCCTCGATCAGCTCCTCGATCGCGAAGGTCGAGATCGGGTCGAGGGCGCTGCACGGCTCGTCCATCAGGATGACCTCGGGCGAGACCGCGATCGCGCGCGCGATGCAGAGGCGCTGCTGCTGGCCGCCGGACAGGCCCGAGCCCGGCTTGTCCAGGCGGTCCTTGACCTCGTTCCAGAGGTTCGCGCCGCGCAGGGACTTCTCGACCAGGGCCTCCTGGTCGCTCTTGGCCATCCGGGAGTTGTTCAGCTTCACCCCGGCGAGCACGTTGTCGCGGATCGACATCGTGGGGAACGGGTTCGGGCGCTGGAACACCATGCCGACCTGGCGGCGCACGAGGACGGGGTCGACGCCGGGTCCGTAGAGGTCCTTGCCGTCGAGCAGGACCTTGCCCTCGACCCGGGCGCCGGGGATGACCTCGTGCATGCGGTTGAGCGTGCGCAGGAACGTCGACTTGCCGCAGCCGGACGGGCCGATGAAGGCCGTGACGCTGCGCGGCTGGATGTCGATCGAGACGCCCTCGACGGCTCGGAAGTCGCCGTAGTAGACGTTCAGATCGTTGACTTCGATGCTCTTGGACAACGTTTTTCCTTCTTATCGGGACTTCGGCGCGAAGAACTTCGCGATCAGGCGGGCGACGAGGTTGAGGACCATCACGATCAGGATGAGCGCGAGCGCGGCGCCCCAGGCGTTCGACACCGAGGCCTCAGGGGTCGTGCCCTGGTTCATGTACTCGTTGTACGCGAACACGGGCAGGGTCATCATCTGTCCGTCGAACAGGTTCAGGTTGAGCCCCATCGTCATACCGGCGGTGAGCAGGAGGGGAGCGGTCTCGCCGATCACGCGGGCGATCGCGAGCATGACGCTCGTGACGATTCCTGCGATCGACGTCGGCAGGACGACCTTGAGGATCGTCAGCCACTTCGGCACGCCGAGCGCGTACGAGGCCTCGCGCAGTTCGTTCGGAACGATGCGCAGGAGCTCCTCGCTGCCGCGCACGACGACGGGGATCATGAGCACGCTGAGCGCGAGCGAGCCCATGAAGCCCATCGAGATGCCCGGCCCGATCAGCAGCGCGAACACCGAGTAGATGAACAGACCGGCGACGATCGAGGGGATGCCCGTCATGACGTCGACGAAGAACGTGATCGCCTTGGCCGTCTTGCCGCCGTTGCCGTACTCGACGAGGTAGATCGAGGTCATCAGGCCGATCGGCACCGAGATGACGGTCGCCATCAGGGTGATCAGCAGCGTGCCCCACATGGCGTGGACGATGCCGCCGCCCTCGCCGACGACGTTGCGCATCGAGTAGGTGAAGAACTCGGCGTCGAACCGGACGATGCCGTCGGAGACGACCGTCCACAGCAGCGACACGAGGGGGAGGACGGCGAGCACGAAGGCGGTGCACACGAGACCCGTCATGAGGCGGTCCATCGCGTGCCTGCGGCTCTCGGCGACGAGCGAGAGCACGACGACGAAGGCGATGTAGAGCAGCATGCCGACGATGACGGCGCCGGCGAAGTTGAACGAGCCGAGGCCGTCGTTGCCGAGGGCGACGATCGCGAAGACGGCGAACGAGATGGCGAACGCGACGCCGACGACGGCCCAGATGGACCAGCCGGGGAGGCGGTTGGCCGTCAGGGAGACGGGTGCGCCCGAGGGCGCTGCGGTTGCGGTGGTCATGTCAGTTCGCTCCCGAGAACTCGGCGCGGCGGTTGACGATCCAGCGGGCCAGCGCGTTGACGGCGAAGGTCACGACGAACAGCACGAGGCCGGTCGCGATCAGGGCGTTGACGCCTTCGCCGTGGGCCTCGGGGAAGGCCAGCGCGATGTTGGCGGGGATCGGCGTCGGGTTGACGGAGGTGAGCAGTTCGAAGGTGACGACGCCGCTGACCGAGAGCACCATCGTCACGGCCATCGTCTCGCCGAGCGCGCGGCCGAGGCCGAGCATCGCGCCCGACACCATGCCGCCTCGGGCGAACGGCAGGACGGCCATCCGGATCATCTCCCAGCGGGTCGCGCCGAGCGCGAGCGCCGCTTCCTCGTGCAGGCGCGGCGCCTGCAGGAAGACCTCGCGGCAGATCGCGGTCATGACCGGCAGGATCATGACGGCGAGCACGAGCGCCGCCGTGAGGATGGTGCGACCGGTGGGGGAGACGACGCCGCCGAACAACGGGATCCAGCCGAGGTTGTCGTTCAGCCACACGAAGCCGGGCTGCAGCATAGGGGCGAACACGAGGCCGCCCCAGAGGCCGAAGACCACGGAGGGCACGGCGGCCAGGAGATCGATGACGTAGCCGAGAACGGCGGCGAGCCCGCGCGGCGCGTAGTGCGAGATGAACAGCGCGATGCCGATCGCGATGGGCGTCGCGACGATCAGGGCGAGGAACGACGACCACACGGTGCCGAAGATCAGCGGGCCGACGTACGACCAGAACGACTGCCCGTTCAGAATGTGGTTGCCGCTCGTGTCCGGCTTGAACGCCGGGATCGACTGCACGATCAGGAAGACGGCGACGGCCGCCAGCACGACCAGGATGATCCAGCCGGCGCCCAGGGCGGTGCCGGAGAACATCCGGTCGCCGAGGCGCTTCTTCGCCTTGATGGCGCCCTGCCTGTCGGGGGGTGTGGACGCGGGCGGCGCGGGGTCAGCCACGGGCGTCTGCTCGGACGTGGTCATGGGCTCCTGGTCCTGGTCGGTTGCTCTGTCGGGTGCGGTGATCGCGGCGGTGCCCCCGCGGCTCCGTGCGCCTCTCGGTCGCGCGGAGTTCGCGGGGGCACCGGTGGGTGATCAGGTGATCAGCCAGCCTGGATCGTGTCGATCGCGCCGAGCACCTGCTCGCGCAGCGAGTCGGAGATCGGGGCGTTGCCGGCGTTCTCGGCCGCGGCATCCTGGCCCTCGGCGCTCGCCATGTACTCGAAGTACGCCTTCACCAGCGCGCCGACGTTCTCGTCCTCGTACTCCTCGCATGCGATCGCGTAGCTGACGAGGGCGATCGGGTAGGCGCCGCCGGTGGCAGCGGCCGGGTCGACGTCGAACACGAGGTCGCCCTCGCCGCGGCCCTCGACCAGCGCCGAGTTCTCGACGAGCGCGGCTGCCGCGTCCGAGGAGTACTCGACGTACTCGCCGTCGACGCCCACGTGCACCTGGCCGGTGCCCTCGGGAATCTGCGACGCGTCGAGGTAGCCGATCGTGCCGACGCCGCCGGAGAGCGCCTGGGCGACGCCCGAGGTCTGCTGGGCGGCCTCACCGCTGTCGAGGGGCCACTCGCCCGAGATCTCGAAGTCCCAGATGTCGGGGGCGGTCGCCTGCAGGTAGGTGACGAAGGTCTCGGTGGTGCCCGAGTCGTCGGCGCGGTGGACCGGCGTGATGGCCTGGTCGGGGAGCTCGGCGTCGGGGTTGGCCGACGCGATGGCCTCGTCGTTCCAGTTGGTGATCTCACCGGCGAAGATGCCGGCGATCGTCTCGGGGTCGAGGTTCAGCGTGTCGACGCCCTCGAGGTTGAACGCGACGGCGACGGGCGAGATGTACATCGGCACCTCGACGATCGCGTCGCTCGCGCACGCGCCGAAGCCGCCGGCGGCGACCTCTTCGTCGTTGAACGCGCGGTCAGAGCCGATGAAGTTGCTGGCGCCCGCGATGAAGTTCTCGCGGCCCGTGCCCGAACCGGTCGACTCGTAGTTGACGGTCACGCCCTCGTTCGCGGTCTGGAAACCGGCGACCCAGGCCTCCTGCGCGGCGACCTGCGACGAGGCGCCGCTGGCGTTCAGCGTGCCCTCGAGCGTCGAGCCGCTCTCGGTGCCTTCCGCCGACGAGGAGCTGCCGCCCTCGTTCGCAGCGCAGCCGGCGAGGGCGATTGCCGCAGCGGCGCCCAGGGCTGCGACGCTCGTGAAACGGGTGATCTTCACTGTGTGTCCGTTCAGTCATGTGGTCAGGAACGACCCTGGTTCTCACCGGGTCCGCCCCGACGCTAAGCGCGGGTGTTAACGAGAGTGCGCTGGCAGGGTGAACGGAAGGTGAACGGGGGTGGAATCGCGCGCAGACAGCACCTCGGAGGCCGCTGTGCGGCGGGCTCAGACGAGCGGGGCGTGGGATTCGACCGCGACGAGCCGCCGTTCAGGCTCATGCTTCGACACATGCGCGACGACGAACGCCCCCGTGCGCAATCCGGCGTGCTCCGTGAAGCGGGCGGCGCTGGATTCGCGGGTCGCGAGTGCGATGCGCTCGAGGATCCCAGGCAGGACGGGGCCGTGGCTGCAGATCACGGCGCCCTTGCCGGCGTCGACCCGCTTGTCGACGATCCGCGCGATGTCGTCGAGGCCGTCCTCCCAGGCATCCTGGCTGATGTCGTCGGTCGCGGCGATCGGCCGCTTCAGTGCCGCGGACAGCGGCGCGACGGTCTCGACGCATCGGGTGGCTGTGCTCGAGACGATCTTGCGCACGCCGAACGCGCGCAGCTCGCCGGCGAGCGCCCGCGCCTGGGCGGCGCCCCGGTCCGTGAGGGGGCGCAGCCGGTCGGCACGGCCCCACTCGCTGCGCGACATCGCGGCGCCGTGGCGCTGCGCGACGATCGGGAAGGTCGCGCGCGCACCGTCCTCGAACTGTCCGAGGAAGGCCTCGAGGATCTCGATGTCGAACGCATAGCTCAGGCGCTTCAGCGCCGCCTCGGCGGACAGCCATTCGACGGCGTCGATCTCGCGGTTCGGGGCGAACGTGCTCTCCCGCACGGCGCGTTCCTTGGCGCGCATGGCCCAGTAGTGCACGACCTTCTTGCGGCCGCCGGGGAGGCGGTAGCGGCAGATGCCGACGGGAGGACCGACCGCCGCCCGGACGCCCGATTCCTCCCACACCTCCCGCGCGGCGGTCTCGGCCAGGATCTCACCCGGTTTGACCTTGCCCTTGGGGAAGCTGATGTCGTTGTGCGTCTTCCTGTGCACGACGAGCACCCGCAACCGCCCGCCGCTGAGGCGCCAGAGGATGCCGCCCGCGGCGTAGACCGTGCCGTTGCTCACCGTGCCATTATTCATCTCGGCGTGCGAGAGCGGCGACGACTCGCGACGCGCGTCATCGTGACGTCCTGCGTGTCGGGCAGCGGCTGGCCGTCGTCGTCGCGGTGGCGCCGCGTCCAGGTGCCGCCCTCGCCCAGGTGCCATGTCGAGGAGCCGTCGTCCATCGCGAGGTCGAACAGCGCGAGCAGCTCCTGCACGTGCCGCTCCTCCTTGACGCTCACGAGTGCCTCGATGCGGCGGTCGAGGTTGCGGTGCATCATGTCGGCGCTGCCGATGTACACCTCGGGCGAGCCGTCGTTGTGGAAGGCGAAGACGCGGGAGTGCTCGAGGTACCGCCCGAGCACGCTGCGCACCCGGATGTTCTCGCTCACGCCGGGCAGGTCGACCCGGAGGCTGCAGATGCCCCGCACCCACACGTCGACCTGCACGCCCGCCTGGCTGGCGCGGTACAGGGCGTCGATGACCTGCTCGTCGACGAGGGAGTTGACCTTGATCTGCACGCGCGCGTGCTTGCCCGCCCGCGCGTGCTTCACCTCGCGGTCGATGAGCTTCACGAGGCCCTTGCGCAGGTGCAGCGGCGCCACGAGGAGCCGCTTGAACTTCTTCTCGATCGCGTATCCGCTGAGCTCGTTGAACAGGCGCGTGAGGTCGAGGCCGACGGCGGGGTCGGCGGTGAACAGGCCGAAGTCCTCGTAGATGCGGCTCGTCTTCGGGTTGTAGTTGCCGGTGCCGACGTGGCTGTAGTGACGCAGCTCGCCCCGCTCCTCGCGGATCACGAGGGCGAGCTTGCAGTGCGTCTTCAGGCCGACGAGGCCGTACACGACGTGCACGCCGGCCTTCTCGAGCTGGCGCGCCCACTCGATGTTGTTGGCCTCGTCGAAGCGCGCCTTCACCTCGACGAGGGCGAGGACCTGCTTCCCGTTCTGCGCGGCCTCGATCAGAGCCTTCACGATCGGGCTGTCGCCGCTCGTGCGGTAGAGCGTCTGCTTGATCGCGAGCACCTGCGGGTCACGGGCGGCCTGCTCGAGGAACGCTTGGACGCTCGTCGCGAACGACTCGTACGGGTGGTGCACCAGGACGTCGCCGGAGCGGATCGCGGCGAACACGTCGGCCTTGGCGTGCTTCGAGTCGACGTCCTTGGGGCGCAGCTCGAGCGCCGTCACCGGCACGTGCTTGACGAACTTCAGGTCGGGGCGATCGATCGAACCGAGGCCGAACAGCGCCCGGAGATCGAGCGGGCCGCGGAGCCGGTAGACCTCCTGCTCCGAGATGTCGAGCTCGTCGAGGAGCAGGTCGAGCGTGACGTCGTCCATGTCCTCGGCGATCTCGAGCCGGATCGGCGGGCCGAAGCGGCGGCGCCGCAGCTCCTGCTCGAGCGCCTGGATGAGGTTCTCGGTCTCGTCCTCCTCCACGACCATGTCTTCGTTGCGCGTGAGGCGGAACGCGTGGTGCTGCAGCACGTCCATCCCCGGGAACAGGTCGGTGAGGTTCTCCGCGATCAGGTCCTCGAGCGGCAGCAGCCGGGTCGGTCCGTCCTCGGGGCCGGGCACGGGCACGACGCGCGGCAGCATGGCGGGGACCTTCACACGCGCGAACTCCTGTCGGCCCGTGCGAGCGTTGCGGATGCGCACGGCCAGGTTGAGCGAGAGGCCGGAGATGTACGGGAACGGGTGGGCGGGGTCGACCGCGAGCGGCATCAGCACGGGGAAGACGCGCACCTGGAAGTATTCGTACAGCTCGGCCTGCTCTTCGCCCGACAGGTCGTGCCACGAGACCATCTCGATGCCCTCGGCGGCGAGAGCCGGTCGCAGGTCGTCGTGCCACACCGCGGCGTGGCGCTCCTGGAGCGCGTGCGCTTCGGCGCTGATCGACTCGAGCACCTTCGCGGGCGGCGTGCCGATATTCGTCGGCACCGCGAGCCCCGTCATGATGCGGCGCTTCAGCCCTGCGACCCTGACCATGAAGAATTCGTCCAGGTTGCTCGCGAAGATGCCCATGAAGTTCGTGCGCTCCAGCAGCGGAACGTTCGGGTCCTCTGCCAGCTCGAGCACGCGCTGGTTGAAGGCGAGCCAGCTCAGCTCGCGATCGATGTATCGGTCAGCGGGGAGGTCGACGACGTCGGGGACGATCTCGTCGAAGTCGTCGTCATCGGCGTCGCCGAGTCCGGTGTCGACCATGGTTGCGTCGGTCATGCGCGCTCCTGCCGATAGGTGTGGCCAGGGTCCCATCCTGACACCGCCGGGTGACGCGCGGGTGAACTGCCCGCGTGCGCGTCGCTATCCGGGAGTGTCGCGCCGGTGGCGCCCGTGGGGGCGCGGGGTCAGCTGTCCGAGGCGTCCTCGACGACGAAGCGGTAGCCGACGTTCCGCACGGTGCCGATGAGCTGCTCGAGGTCGCCGAGCTTGGCGCGCAGGCGGCGCACGTGGACGTCGACGGTGCGGGTGCCGCCGAAGTAGTCGTAGCCCCACACCTCGCTGAGCAGCTGCTCGCGCGTGAACACCCGTGACGGGTGGGACGCGAAGAAGTGCAGCAGCTGGAACTCCTTGAACGTGAGGTCGAGCGGCTTGCCGTGCGCCTTCGCCGAATACGAGGACTCGTCGATCGTCAGGCCCGAGGTCTGCACGCGGCCCGCGTGCTCGTCCTCGTTCGGGGCGCCCCGGCCCAGCACGAGCCGGATCCGGGCATCGACCTCGGCGGGCCCTGCCGCGTCGAGGACGACGTCTGCGATGCCCCACTCGGGTCCGACGGCGGCGAGCCCGCCCTCCGTCGCGACGAGCAGGATGGGCGACTCGATGCCCGCCGTGCCGAGGAGCCCGCAGAGCGCCTTGGCCCCCGCGAGATCCGCGCGGGCATCGACGACGATCACATCGGCGTCGGGGGCGTTCGCAAGGCTCGCCGTCGAGGCGGGGAGCCGCCTCGACTCGTGGGGGAGCAGGTCGAGTGCGGGGAGCGCGCCGCCATCGGAGGCGGAGCTCAGAATCAGTATCCGAGTCACGGGTCTCCTTCCGGGCGCTTGCTGTCATCTTAGGGACGCGCATGTTTCGGGAATGTGTCGCGTGCGCGCCTCGGTCGGGAGGGCTCCGGCGGCGATGGGGCAGAATGGGCGCATGTCGTCGCACGAGCTCGCCCCGCGCTCCGCCCTGCCGACGCTGATCGCGGTCTGGGCGTTCGGCGCTGTCGCCGCGCTCGCCGTCGGCCTCTTCGCCCCGCTCGAGCAGCGCTTCGAGTGGTTCGCGGTCGCCGCGGGCGCCTGCGTGTTCGCGGCGTTCGTCGCGAACCTCCGTCTCGGGCGAGCCGACGGCTTCATCGTGCGCACGGCGGGCGCCGCGCTCGGTGCGCTCGCCGTCGTGGGCGTGATCGCGTTCGCGTTCTTCCTCGGCGAGCTCAGCGCGCTCGTCTCCTAGAAGCAGGCAGGCACGGCCCGTCGCGCGGAGCAGGGGAGTGCTCGGTGTAAGCTAGCGGCATGGATCTTTTCGCGCTCGAGATGTTCTTCATCGGCCTGCTGGGGCTCGCGAGCCTGGCGATCGCCTTCGTTTCCGGCGCCGTCATCGTGAACCTCTTCCGCGGCCAGAAGTAACCGCGACCGTCTTCCGCGCCGGATGCCCTTCGGGCATCCGGCGCTTCTGCGTCCCGCCGCGGATACCCTGGAAGCATCATGATTGAGATCCCCACCGACCTGCCCGCCGAGATCGTGCCCCTGTCCTGGCTCCTCGGAGTCTGGGAGGGCACAGGCATGCTCGACTACACGACGGGCGACAGCGTGCACTTCGAGGGCGAGTTCGAGCAGCAGGTGAGCTTCACCCACACGGGCGGCCCCTTCGTGCTCTATTCGGCGACGGCCACGTACGAGACGCCGCTCGGCACCCGCGCCCAGCTCGCGGCGGAGACCGGGTTCTGGCGCCTCGCGCTGCCGTCCTCGGCCGCCGAGGTCGGGCCGGGTCTGCTGCCGCCGACGGAGTCCCGCGCGCCTCGGAACGCCGAGGACATCGAGAAGCTGCGCAATGCCCGCGACGGCTTCGACATCGAGGCGTCGATCGTGCGCTCCGACGGCGTCAGCGAACTCTACGTGGGCCAGGTGAAGGGGCCGCGCATCGACCTCGCGACCGATGCGGTCGTGCGCTCCGCCGGCGCCAAGGACTACTCGGCGGCGACCCGGATGTACGGGCTCGTCGAGGAGAAGCTGCTCTGGGCCTGGGACATCGCCGCGATGGGGCGCTCCCTGTCGTCGCACGCATCGGCGCAGCTGAAGAAGGTGCAGTGATGGGCACCGAGCCGGGCATCGCCCCGCCGTACGGCGCCGGGCTCGCCGGAGCCGTCGTCGACGGCCGCGTCGTCGCACACTTCGGCGACCCCGTGCGCGAGCAGCGCGCGCTCGCCGCCGGCAGCGCCGCGGCCGTGCTCGGCGATCGGGCCGTGATCGCGGTACGAGGAGAGGACCGCCTGAGCTGGCTCGACTCGATCACGTCGCAGAGCGTCTCCGCGCTCGGGCCCGGGGAGAGCACGGAGCTCCTCGTGCTCTCGCCCCAGGGCCACGTCGAGCATGCCGCGGCCGTGTACGAAGACGGCGAGACGGTGTGGCTCATCGCCGACGCGGGCGACGTCACCGCGCTCGCGAAGTGGCTGACCATGATGCGCTTCCGCTCGCGCGTCGAGGTGTCGGAGCGCGGCGACCTCGCGGTCGTCGGCTTCGCCCCTGGGGGAGCCGCGGCCGAGGCCGTCGTCCCCCTCGCCGGCGGTCGCGTCTGGCGGGATCCGTGGTCGAGCGTCTCCGCGGGCGGCTGGCAGTACGCGCAGACGCAGGAGCACCCCGGCGCGGAGCGCGCGTGGTGCGAGGCCGTCGTCGACCCCGGCGAGGTCCCCGCGAGCGACCTGTTCGCCGCTCTCGAACCGGCGGGCGCTGCTGCGGCCGAGGCCCTGCGCATCGCCGCATGGCGGCCGCGCTGGTCCGGCGAGGTCGACGAGAAGGCGATCCCGCACGAGAGCGACTGGCTGCGCAGCGCGGTGCACTTGAACAAGGGCTGCTACCGCGGGCAGGAGACGGTCGCCAAGGTGCACAACCTCGGACACCCGCCGCGCCGCCTCGTCATGCTCCACCTCGACGGCTCCGAGAGCGTGCTGCCGGCGCGCGGCGATGCGGTGTCGGATGGCGAGAGGGAAGCGGGGCGCATCACCTCGGCGGCGCGCCACCACGAGCTCGGCCCGATCGCGCTCGCGGTCGTCTCCCGACGGACGCCGGCCGAGGCGGCACTGACGGTCGCGACGCAGGACGGCACGACGGTCGCCGCGTCTCAGGAGGTCATCGTGCCGGCGGATGCCGGCGCGACGGCGGAGATCCCGCGCCTGACGCGCCTGTCGCGCCGCCCGCTCGCCCAGTGACCGCGGGCGCTGCCTGCGGAGCCTCCGGCGCGGAGGGCGGCGCCTGCGCCACCGGTAAGCTGGCAGCATGACGCACACCCTGATCCTGCTCCGCCACGGGCAGAGCGACTGGAACGAGAAGAACCTGTTCACCGGCTGGGTGGACGTCCGCCTGACCGAGAAGGGGCAGGCCGAGGCCCGCCGCGGCGGCGAGCTGCTGCGCGAACAGGGCGTGCTGCCGGACGTGCTGCACACCTCCGTGCTCTCGCGCGCGATCCAGACGGCGAACCTCGCGCTCGATGCGGCCGACCGCCTCTGGATCCCGGTCAAGCGCTCCTGGCGCCTGAACGAGCGCCACTACGGCGCCCTGCAGGGCAAGGACAAGGCGCAGACCCTCGCGGAGTTCGGCGAGGAGCAGTTCATGACCTGGCGCCGGTCGTTCGACGTGCCGCCGCCCGAGATCGCCGCCGACGACGAGTTCGCGCAGACCGACGACCCCCGCTACCGCGGCATCGACGGCGAGCTGCCGGCGACCGAGTCGCTCAAGCTCGTGATCGACCGGATGCTGCCGTACTGGGAGAACGAGATCATCCCGGATCTGCGTGAGAACAGGACCGTCCTCGTCACGGCCCACGGCAACTCGCTGCGCGCCCTGGTCAAGCACCTCGACGGCATCAGCGACGACGACATCGCGAGCCTGAACATCCCGACCGGCATCCCGCTGAAGTACGAGCTCGGTGACGACTTCATGCCCGTCGCCCCCGGCGAGTACCTCGACCCCGAGGCGGCGGCGGCAGGCGCCGCGGCCGTCGCGGCCCAGGGCAAGTAGGCCGCCGCAGACGCCTCCGCGCTCCTCGTGGGCCGGGCCGCCGCCCGGGGCGGCCCACGAGGGACGGGGCGGTGCAGAGCGCGAGGAGGCCGCCCGCTCCGGATGGAGCGGACGGCCTCCTCGCGTGGCAGGCTAGGTCAGCCCTCCGGGTCGTCGTCGACGGTCCAGTCGCCCGTGGCGAGGTAGATCATCTTCTTCGCGACGCCGACGGCGTGGTCGGCGAAGCGCTCGTGGTAGCGGCTCGCGAGCGTCGCGTCGACGACCGCGGCGACGTCCTCGGCCGTGTGCGCGCCGAGGACCTTGTCGAAGACGCTGGCGTGCAGCTCGTCGACCTCGTCGTCCGCGTTGCGGATCTGCTCGGCGATCGCGAGGTCCTCCGTGCGCAGCAGTTCCGTGAGCTGGCGGGCGATCTCGACGTCGTGCTTGCCCATCTTCGTGAAGGTCTTGCGCAGGCCCTGGGGGATCGCGCGCTCCGGGTAGCGCAGGCGCGTGAGCTGGGCGATGTGCTCGGCGAGGTCGCCCATGCGCTCGATCGACGCGCTCGCGCGCAGCGCCGTCACGACGATGCGCAGGTCGCGGGCGACGGGCTGCTGCATCGCGAGGATCTCGATCGCGAGCTCGTCGAGCGAGACCGCGCGCTCGTCGATGTGCGCGTCGCCGGCGATGACCTCTTCTGCGAGCGACACGTCGCCGTTCTCGAAGGCCTTCGTCGCCTTCTCGATCGCGACCGTGACCAGTTCGGAGATCTCGACCAGCCGCTCCTGCACTTCTTCGAGGGACTGGTGGAAGACTTCGCGCATCGTGTGGGCCCTTTCATCGGCGGTCTGTGCACGTCGTGCGGCGCGGTCGGGCACGCCAGAGCGCGCCGCAGCCGGCCTGCGGCAAGTCTGTCCACCGAAGGTTAACGGATGGTGACTCAGGCGGGAACTCTCGTGCGCGGCGCGCCCGGCAGTTGCACATCCGGTGAATCGCAGGCCGCCGGAGCAAATACTCTGGTGGCATGTCCCCAACGCAGCTCGTGCTGCTCGCACTCTTCGTCGGCGCCCTGATCGGCGCCGGCCTGTGTGCGATCCTCTTCATCGCACAACGCGCCAGGGAACGCGCAGAGCAGGAGAACAGCACGGTGCTCCCGGACGGAATCACGGCGGTGCTCTCGTCGATGGACGACGCCGCCGCCGCGATCGATGCGTCGGGCCTGGTCGTCGCGACCTCCCAGACGGCGCCGGCACTCGGGGTCGAGGAGCAGGCGACGCTCACCGACGGTGGGCTCCGCGACCTGCTCAAGCTCGCGCGCACGGCGGGCGCGGCCACCGAGACCATCCGCATCCGGCTCGGCCCGCTGCAGGGCCAGCAGCGCCTCGTCGCGGCGCGCATGACGCGGCTCACGGAGCGCTACTTCCTGCTGATCCTGCGCGACGTCTCCGAGCAGGAGCGCCTCGAGGCGATGCGTCAGGACTTCATCGCGAACACGAGCCACGAGCTGAAGACCCCCGTCGGCGCGATCACCCTGCTGAGCGAGGCGATCGAGTTCGCGGCGGACGACCCGGATGAAGTCCGCCGGTTCGCGTCGCGCCTGTCGGCGGAAGCGGAGCGACTCGGCCAGCTCACGGGGCGCATCATGCACCTCTCGCGCCTGCAGGCCGCGGACCAGGCGTCGGACATGAGCGATGTCGCGATCGACGAGGTCGTCACGGCCGCCCTCGAGGCGAACTCGGTCGCCGCCGCAGGCGCAGGGGTCGGGTTGGTCCGCGGCGGCGACCGCGGCCTGTGGGTGCACGGCGATGTGCACGTCTTGATCGAGGCCGTGAGCAATCTGATCTCGAACGCCGTCTCGTACTCTCCCAAGGGGTCTCACGTCGGCATCGGCGTGAAGAACGACGGCGTCAGCGTCGACATCGCCGTGAGCGACCAGGGCATCGGCATCGCCGAATCCGACCAGGAGCGCGTGTTCGAGCGCTTCTACCGCGCCGACCAGGCGCGCTCACGCCGCACCGGCGGAACGGGGCTCGGCCTGTCGATCGTCAAGCACGCCGTGTACCGCCACGGCGGCGAGGTCAAGCTCTGGTCCCAGCCCAAGAAGGGCTCGACGTTCACGATCCGCCTCCCGCTCGTCGGTCATCCGGAGCCGGAGCCCGAAGGCGGTACGACGAAGCAGAAGAAGGCCGCGCGCCGGAAGAAGGAGAACGCATGACAACTCGAGTGCTCCTCGTCGAGGACGAACCCGACCTCGCCGACCCGCTGGCGTACCTCCTGCGCCGCGAAGGATTCGAGGTCGAGATCGCCGACGACGGCGAGGTCGCGCTCGATGCGTTCCGCGCGCGCGGCGCCGACGTGATCCTGCTCGACCTGATGCTGCCTGGTATCCCCGGCACGGAGGTGTGCCGCCAGGTCCGGATGAGCTCGAGTGTTCCGATCATCATGCTGACGGCGAAGGACAGCGAGATCGACATCGTCGTAGGACTCGAGCTCGGCGCCGACGACTACGTGACGAAGCCCTACTCCGCACGCGAGCTGCTCGCGCGCATGCGGGCCGTGCTGAGGCGTTCGCAGCAGGAGGAGGAGGCCCTCGACGAGCGCATTCTCAAGGGGGGCCGCGTGACGCTCGACGTCGACCGCCACACGGTGCAGGTGGATGGCGAGATGATCAACATGCCTCTGAAGGAGTTCGAGCTGCTCGAGCTGCTCATGCGCAACGCCGGCCGCGTGCTCACGCGGGGGCAGCTCATCGACCGCGTGTGGGGGAGCGACTACTTCGGAGACACCAAGACTCTCGACGTGCACATCAAGCGCATCCGCTCGCGCATCGAGCAGACCCCCGGTTCCCCGGAGATGCTCGTGACGGTGCGCGGCCTCGGCTACCGCTTCGAGGCATAGGGCGAACCGGCTCGGCGCCGTTCCTGTGACCGGGAGGGCGCGGCGCGCGCTCTAGTGTCGGAGCGTCGGAAAGGGCACGGCCCTCAGCGTGAAGGAGCACCATGACGAGTCGGACTGAGATCGCGACGAAACTCGATGGCTTCGCCTACCAGAAGGCGAACTTCGGCGGCTTCCTGATGAACAAGCGCGCGAAGAACTCGCACGCGCTGTGGACGGGGAACACAGAGAAGGGCGTCACCGAGCTGACGATCCTCACGACCCGCGACTACGGCGACGACAACATCTACGATGTCGCGGCGTTCACCCTGCACGGGGACGTCCCGGAGGACGCCGTCGCCTCGCTGCGCCCGCGGGCCGAACAGCTCGCGGACGCCGCGAACCTGCGCGAGCACGGGTACACCTACAGCGACTTCGAGCCGTGGGACGGCGGCGGCCGCACCTGGATCTCGAAGAAGCCGCAGTTCCGCGAGCTGAGCATCGCCGAGCGGGGCGTCTACGTCGTCCCCATCCAGCGCATCGCCGGAGAGGACGCGCCGCACTGGCTCGGCTGGATCAACGCGGGCGGCAGCCTGCACATCGCGATCATCTACAAGCCGTGACGGCGCTCGCGGACCGCGAGCGGGCCGAAGGGGTTCCGCTGCGGCGGCGCAGCGGCGTGCTCGTGGCGACGGCCGCGGCGAGTTACCTCGCGATCGCGGCCGTCGTCGCGTTCTACCTGCTCCCCGTGGGTTTCGGGCTCACCTCGACGGCCCTCCTGCTCGGCCAGGTCGCGGTGATCCTCGTCGGCGCCGCGCTGGTCGCCTTCGCGGCCGCCGCGATCCGGCGCCACGCCGTCAGGCAGGCTGCGCTGTACGACCTGGTCGAGCGCGCGGGGTGGCGCTACACGCCCGATGTGAGCGCGCGGCTCTGGGGCGGATCGATCGACGAGCAGATCGACCGCCGTGCGCGGGCATCGCGCGATCACATCGACGCGATGGAATCGGACCCGCCGTTCGACGCCGCGCTGCGGACGTTCTCGGTCGGCGAAGGCGAGGGGGCGAGGCTCGTCTCGACACTCGCGCTGCGCATTCCCCTGCCGGCGGAGGCCCCGCGCATCACACTGCGCTCCCGCAGCGGGCGCGGTGCGCTCAGCTCGCTGCCGTCGCGACCGGCTCGCGGCGCCGAACTGCGGCTCGAGGGCGACTTCAGCGACGTGTTCGAAGTCTCGGTGCCAGCCGGCTATGAGACCGCCGCCCTCTACGTCCTCACCCCCGACCTGATGGTCGCGCTGCTCGACAATGCGGATGACGTCGACATGGAGGTCGTCGGCGGCGTGCTGCACGTCTACCTCGCACCGCTCGACCTCACGGACCCCGGCGACCTGGCGCGGCTCCTCAACGTCGCGGCCGTGCTGCACGACGGCTTCTTCCGGCGCACCAGGCGGTACCGGGATGAGAACGCGCCGGCACCGACCGGCCGGCGAACGGCGGGGGACACGCTCGCGTCGGCGGCGCGCACCCTGGAGACCCGCGTGCGCATGGGGCCGGTGGTCCTCGCCGTGCTGGCGCCGTTCGTGCCGCTCGCGGTCGGCCTGGTCTGGATGCAGATCACCGGCTGAGGCGCGCCGCGCGGGTGCCTGCGCGCTCGAGCGCGCGACCCGGGCAGCACAAGACGACGCCCTCGCCATCGGCGGGGGCGTCGTCTTGTGCCGCGGTCAGTCCGCGGGAGCCTCGGGGGCGAGCGTCGACATGTACTCGAGCTCGGTGTCGAACACCTGCACGCCCTGCTCGACCGACTCGGAGCCGCCCGACTGGAACACGATGCGCTCCTCCGCGCCGGGAATGGCAGAGACGTTCGTCAGCAGGAGCGGCTCCTCGCCGGCGCCGAAGCTCTGGCGGGTGTCGGCGGGGACCTCGACCGCGGCCGAGCCGCCGTCCCAGCTCAGCGACACGGTCGCGTCCTCGTCGCTCGAGTTGACGAGCGTCGCGATGAGGTTCGCGTCCGGGGCCTCGACGTCTGCCTTGACGAGGAACGCGTTCAGGATCTCGACGGGTGCGTCGTCGGGGACCGCCACGTTCACGCCGTCGCTGGGCGAGAAGTCGATGGTGGTCGCCTGCGGGGTGATGGCGCCGCATCCGGCGGTGCCGAGAACGACGGCTGCGCCGAGTGCGATGGACGCGAGAGAGCGCGTTTTCACGAATCCTCCAGGAGCTGCGGGTCGGCCGCCGGCCGGCGGGCCCTCCGATCAGTCTAGACGCTCGGCACGGGCGCGCCGGACAGCGCGTCAGGGGCGTTCCGCGCCGCGATCTGCGTGCGCGTGAATAGAAGCGGAGAAGAGTAGTACAAGTCGGGCTGTGATAACATGGAGAACGCCGAAAGGACGTTTTTCTATGCTTTTTGAGGTTGGCGAGACCGTTGTCTACCCGCACCATGGTGCGGCAACCATCACCGAGGTGAAGACCCGCAAGATCAAGGGTGAGGAGAAGACCTACCTCAAGTTGAACGTGACGCAGGGCGACCTGGTCATCGAGGTTCCGGCCGATAACGTCGACCTGGTCGGCGTGCGCGATGTGATCGGTCAGGACGGCCTCGACAAGGTGTTCGACGTGCTGCGCGCGCCGTTCACCGAGGAGCCGACCAACTGGTCGCGCCGATACAAGGCGAACCTCGAGAAGCTCGCCTCCGGCGACGTGATCAAGGTCAGCGAGGTCGTGCGCGACCTGTGGCGCCGCGACCAGGACCGCGGCCTGTCCGCCGGCGAGAAGCGCATGCTCGCCAAGGCGCGCCAGATCCTCACGAGCGAGCTCGCGCTCGCCGAGAAGGTCGACGAGGAGAAGGCCGGGGAGATCCTCGACCAGGTGCTCGCCTCGGAGTGACCCGCAGCACCGAGACCGCCGGCCCCGATCAGGGGCCGGCGGTCTCGCCGTTTCCCGGCGCCCGCCGCTCCCCATGGGCGTCGCCGCTCGCCGCCCATGGGGCGGCACCCGGCGCGATAGGTTGATGGCGTGACTGAGCTGCTCTCGCCCCGTGTCTCCGTCGTCGTCGTCGCAGCAGGGTCAGGCACCCGCCTCGGCGGCGACCGGCCCAAGGCGTTCATCGGCCTCGACGAGCGCACGATCCTGAGGCACGCCCTGGAACGGGTGTTCGCGGTACCGGAGCCGATGCAGGTGATCGTCGTCGCACCCGAAGCGCTCGTCGGGGAGGCAATGGCCGACGCCGCGGCCGCGGCACGCGACGCGGGCCTCCCGGCGCACGATGCGCAGGAGCTCGCCGTCGTCGTTCCGGGAGGCACCACGCGCCAGCGCTCCGTCGCGGCGGGCCTGGCGCGAGTCCTCCCGCAGGTCGGGATCGTGCTCGTCCACGACGCGGCCCGCGCGCTCACGCCGCCCGACGTGTTCGTGCGCGTGATCGAGAGGATCCGCGCCACAGGATGGGGGGCCATGCCGATGCTCCCCGTCATCGACACGATCAAGCGCGTCGACGGCGACCGGGTCTCGGCCGCCGTCGAGCGGGCGGAGCTGCGCGCGGCCCAGACGCCGCAGGGCTTCCGCCGCGACATCCTCGACGCGGCGTACGCGATCGTTTCGCGCGAGCACACCGACGATGTCGCCGTCGTGATGGAGGCCGGTCACCCTGTCGCGGCCGTCGAGGGTGACGCGCTGGCGTTCAAGATCACGACACCCGCCGACCTCGACCACGCGCGCCGCCTCGTCGCGGACGGGACGGCGGCGACCGGTCGTCGGCCGATCCCCGTGGCGGGAGCGTCGACCGCATCCGTCGGCGGCGCGGAGGGGGCGGCGCGCGCGGGCCGGCCGGCCGAGGAGGGCGGGCGCCCGGTCGCGGGGGCGTCGCCCGATGCCCGCGCGGCGGGCGGGAGCGCCGCCGGTGCCGCCTCGGTGCCGCGCGTGGGCGTCGGCACCGACGTGCACGCGTACGGCGGCGACGGGAACCTGTGGCTGGCGGGGCTGGAATGGCCGGGGGAGAGGGCGCTGTCCGGTCACTCCGACGGCGACGCCGTCGCGCACGCCGTCGTCGATGCGCTGCTCTCGGCCGCGGGACTGGGCGACATCGGCGCGCACTTCGGCGTCGACCGCCCCGAGTTCGCCGGGGCTCACGGCGCGGCCTTCCTCGCGGAGACGCTCCGGATCATCCGGGAGCACGGCTTCGAGGTCGGCAACGTCGCGGTGCAGTTCCAGGCGGCGAGGCCGAAGTTCGCGCCCCGGCGCGCAGAGGCGGAGGCCGCGCTATCGGCGGCGCTCGGCGGCGCCCCCGTGAGCGTGAGCGCGACGACGACCGATGGGCTGGGCTTCACGGCGGCCGACGGCGTGCAGGCCTTCGCGACGGCACTCCTCATCCGGATCTGACACCCCTCATCCGGAGCGGGCACCCCGCCGCGGTGTCAGATGACGCGCTCCGGGGGCCGAATGCCCTCTTTGCCAGGCTGTGTGTGAGTCGTTCGGCTCGGGGAACGGAGTCGTGAGATGACATTGAGTCCAGGGTTCACGAGCTCGCAGATTCGCGGGTTCGTGCATGAGTATCAGCGGCAGCGGTATG
>NZ_PNFA01000015.1 GCF_002970975.1 Microbacterium halophytorum | reverse complement strand
CCACCCCGAACGGTTCCGGAGCCGGCCGGTCACGCCATCACCCGCCGACCACGTCGGCATCAACCTACCCAACAAAGAAGCAGTCACAATCTGAACCGAGTGACTCCACACAGCTTGACATCCGACGATGCGGCGCGGATTTCGCGACCGCGGCGGATGCGGGGTGCGGCAGTGATCGCGCGGAGCGGATCACGCGTCGTCTGCGGGCATCGGCGCACGCGGACCTTAGGCTGGAGGGGTGACCCTTCGGCTGTACGACACCCGCGCGCAGGAGCTGCGCGACTTCTCGCCCCTCGACCCCGAGAACGTCACCGTCTACGTGTGCGGGCCGACGGTGCAGTCGGGGCCGCACGTCGGGCACGTCCGCGCCGCTCTCGCGTTCGACCTGCTGCGCCGCTGGCTCGCGCACCGGTACCCCCGGGTGACGTTCGTGCGGAACGTCACCGACATCGACGACAAGGTGCTGCAGAACGCGACGCCGGATGAGCCGTGGTGGGCCCTCGCGTACCGGATGGAGCGCGAGTTCACGGCCGCGTACGAGGCGGTCGGCATCCTGCCGCCGACGTACGAGCCGCGCGCGACGGCGTCGGTGACGCAGATGCAGGAGCTGATCGCCGAGCTCATCGAGCGCGGCCACGCCTACGCCGCGGGAGGCGACGTGTACTTCGACGTTCGCTCGTGGCCTGAGTACGGCGCGCTCACCCACCAGTCGACCGACCAGATGGAGGACGCGGCCGACGCCGACCCCCGAGGCAAGCGCGACCCGCACGACTTCGCGCTGTGGAAGGCGGCGAAGCAGGGCGAGCCGGAGAGCGCGGTCTGGGCGTCGCCCTGGGGCGCCGGCAGGCCTGGGTGGCACATCGAGTGCTCGGCGATGTCGCGCCGGTACCTCGGCGAGGAGTTCGACATCCACGGCGGTGGGCTCGACCTGCGCTTCCCGCACCACGAGAACGAGCTGGCGCAGTCGGCCGCGGCCGGCCACGGTTTCGCGAAGTACTGGGTGCACAACGGCCTCGTCACGGTCGACGGGCAGAAGATGGCGAAGTCGCTCGGCAACTTCACGCCGGCCGCCGACCTGCTCGCCGCGCGCCCCGCCGACGTCGTGCGCTACGCGCTCGCTGCGGCCCACTACCGCTCGAACCTCGACGTCTCCGACCGGGCGCTCGACGAGGCGGCGTCGGCGCTCGAACGCGTCCGCGGGTTCCAGGAGCGCGCCGCGCGCGCCGTCGGGCACGCGGAGCCGGGCGATGTCCCCGCTGCCTTCGCGGCGGCCATGGACGACGACCTCGGCGTGCCGCAGGCGCTCGCCGCGCTGCACGAGACCGTGCGCGCGGGCAACACGGCGCTCGACGCCGGAGACGAGGTGGCCGCACGGGGCGCGCTCTCAGCCGTATCGGCGATGATGGGCGTTCTGGGCTTCGCGGCGCAGGATGCCGCCGGCGCCTCATCCGGTGCCGCCGACGAGGCGCTCTCGGCCCTGATGGATCACCTCATCTCGCAGCGCGCCGAGGCGCGCGCAGCGAAGGACTGGGCGACCGCCGACCGCATCCGCGACATGTTCGCGGCGGCGGGCGTCACGCTCGAAGACACCGCAGACGGAACACATTGGAGCATCGATGGCTAAGCCAGGGCGCCCCGGCGCGAGCAAGGGCAAGAAGGGCCCGACCAAGGGGTCGGGCGGCAAGGGGCGCCGCTCGCTCGAGGGCCGCGGCGCGACGCCGAAGGCCGAGGATCGGCCGTACCACAAGGCGTACAAGAGCAAGCAGCTCGCGGAGCGGTCGGAGGCCAAGCGCGGCGGCCAGCGGCCGGCACCGCGGCGGCAGCCCCGCGACGGCTCGGACGTCGAGCACGTGACGGGCCGCAACTCGGTGCTGGAGGCGCTGCGCGCCAAGATCCCCGCGACGGCGATGTACGTCGCCCAGCGGATCGAGATGGACGACCGCGTCAAGGAGATGCTGTCGATCGCGCGCAAGCGCGAGCTGCCCGTGCTCGAGGTCACGAAGCCCGAGCTCGACCGGATGGCCGGCTTCGACGGCGTGCACCAGGGCGTCGCCCTGAAGGTTCCGCCCTACGAGTACGCGCAGCCGCAGGATCTCCTCGAGGGCATCTTCGAGCGGGGCGAGACCCCGCTCCTGCTCGCGCTCGACGGCATCACAGACCCGCGCAACCTCGGTGCGATCATCCGGTCGACCGCGGCCTTCGGCGGCCACGGCGTCATCGTGCCGCAGCGCCGGTCGGCGGGTGTGAACTCGGCGGCGTGGAAGACGAGTGCCGGCGCGCTCGCGCGCACGCCCGTTGCGCTGGCGGGGAACCTGACGTCGACGCTCAAGGACATGAAGAAGCAGGGCGTCTTCGTGCTCGGCCTCGACGGCGACGGCGACGTCGCGCTGTCGTCGCTCGAGCTCGCCGACCGCCCGATCGTCGTCGTCGTCGGCAGCGAGGGCAAGGGCCTCAGCCGCCTGGTCGCCGAGAACTGCGACCAGATCGTGTCGATCCCGATCTCCGCCGCGACCGAATCGCTGAACGCCGGTATCGCCGCCTCGGTCGCGCTGTACCAGGTCTCGACGCTGCGCGCCGAGATCGAGCGCGCCGACCTCTGAGCCGGGCACAGGCGCCGAACGGCCCCCGGGGCGCTCGCGAGTCCGCACGCCGGACCGGCGAGACCGCGGGGCCTTCGCCGTGCGGCGCGGCCGGGACGGCGAAGGGGCGCGGCCCGGCTGATGCCGGACCCGCGCCCCTCGCGCCGTCGGAGTGATCACACCGTGGTGATGATGCGCTCCTTCGTGAGGCGCTCGCCCGTGGTGCCGTCGAAGACGTGCACGTGCTTCTGCACGGGAGAGAGGGTGACGACGTCGCCGGCCATCGGGTGGTCGCGGCCGTCGACGCGCGTGACGATCTCCTTGTCGCCGCCCTCGATCGTGCCGTAGAGGTAGCCGTCGGCGCCGAGCTCCTCGACGAGGTTGACCTTGACGCGCAGGCCCGCCGAGCCGTCGGAGACGACGTGGAGGTCCTCGGGGCGCACGCCGACCGTGACCGACGAACCGGTCGCGTCGGCGAGCGTCGAGCGGTCGAGCGGAACCGTCTCGGTGCCGAACTTCACGCCGCCGTCGACGACCTCCGTCGGGAACAGGTTCATCGCGGGCGAACCGATGAAGCCGGCGACGAACTCGTTCGCGGGCGACTCGTACAGGTCGCGCGGCGTGCCGACCTGCTGCAGGAGGCCGTCCTTCAGCACGGCGATCCGGTCGCCCATCGTCAGGGCCTCGGTCTGGTCGTGCGTGACGTAGACGGTCGTGACGCCGAGGCGGCGCTGCAGCGAGGCGATCTGCGTGCGCGTCTGCACGCGCAGCTTCGCGTCGAGGTTCGACAGCGGCTCGTCCATCAGGAACACCTGCGGCTCGCGCACGATCGCGCGGCCCATGGCGACGCGCTGGCGCTGACCGCCCGAGAGGGCCTTCGGTTTGCGGTCGAGGTAGGGCTCGAGGTCGAGCAGCTTCGCCGCGTCCTGCACGCGCTGGGCGCGCTCGTCCTTGCTGACGCCGGCGATCTTGAGCGCGAAGCCCATGTTCTCGGCGACGGTCATGTGCGGGTACAGCGCGTAGTTCTGGAAGACCATCGCGATGTCGCGGTCCTTCGGCGGCACGTCGGTGACGTCGCGGTCGCCGATCAGGATGCGGCCCTCGTTGACCTCTTCGAGGCCGGCGAGCATACGCAGCGAGGTGGACTTCCCGCAGCCGGACGGGCCGACGAGGACGAGGAACTCGCCGTCTGCGATGTCGAGCTGGAGCTCGTGAACGGCCGGGCGCTCTCCGCCGGGGTACAGACGGGTGGCCTTCTCATAGGTGACCGAAGCCATCATTTCTCCTTCACCGGCAGGTACGTGCCGGACGATCCGTAGTGAATGGAACGGCGGGTACGACCGCCGCGGCCCGTCTCTGGGCCGGAATCAGTATGGCACACGTGAAGCGGTTTCCCATACTCCGCCGATCCGCTCCCCGCCGCGCGGGTGCGTGGCGGCGGCTCCCAGCAACGTGCCCTAGTGTCTTCTGGGTTGTATCAGGGCCGCGCGAGCGGCGAGGGAGGATCATGTCGAACCGGGATCGCGGACCCAGCGACGATCGGCCGGAAGCGGACGACGTCGAGGGCGCAGAGCAGTACGACGCCGACGCGAGCCTGGCGGAAGCCGACGACACCGCCGACGCCGCTTCGGCTGCCGAGCGGCGCGTCGCCGTGCGGCAGAAGGCGAAGCGCGTTTCGACCAAGCAGCGCGTGCGCAAGGTCGTCGTGCGCGTCGTGATCGTCCTCGTCGTGATCGCCGCGCTCGTCGCGGCCGGTCTCTGGATCCGGCAGACCGTCGTGACGGAGGTCACCAAGCCCGCTGTCGAGCCGTTCAACGCCCCGGAAGGCGCCTTCGTGTTCGACGACAAGGACCTCTCGAGCATGCTCGACGACGGCGCCGACGCGGAGCCCACGGAGGCGCCGGAGGAAGAATCCTCCGAGGAGGAGCCCTCGGACGACGAGGCGCCCGAGCGGGTGCGCGTCGACGTGTACGTCGACTACCTCTCGCCGGAGTCCGGCCTGTTCCACACCTCCAACGCGGCCCAGCTCGCGAAGTGGGTCGAGGAGGACGCGATCTCGCTGACGTACCACCCCGTCGCCCTGCTCACGGCGAAGTCCAACGGCACGCGCTACTCGGAGCGGGCCATGGGTGCCGCCGGCTGCGTGGCCAGCGGCGACGCCGGCTACATCGTGGCGTACAACGACGCGCTGCTGACGGAGCAGCCGGAGGTCGACACCCCCGGCCTCACGAGCGAAGAGCTCGCGGAGCTGGCCTCCGAGGTCGGCGTCGAGAACCCGGATGTCGGCACCTGCATCGAGACGGACAAGTACGCGGACTGGGCGCGCGAGACCACCTCCGCGCTCAGCGAGGGCGGCCTGCCGGGGCAGAGCGGTCAGCAGCTCACGGGCGCCCCGACGATCCTCGTCAACGACCAGCCCTACACCGGAGCCCTCGACGACCCGGGCGAGCTCAGCCAGTTCGTCCTCACGATCGAGAGCAGCGAGTTCTACGAGAGTCCGTCGCCCGCACCGACGGAATGACCCGAGGGTCACGGGCATCCCGCCGTCGTCATAGGATGGGATGCGCGCCGGCTTAGCTCAGTTGGCAGAGCACCGCTCTTGTAAAGCGGGGGTCGTGGGTTCGAACCCCTCAGCCGGCACACGAAGAATGGGGCCCGAAAGGGGCCCCATTTTCGTGTCGTTTTTCGGAGTCCTCGGCGTCGGCATGCGATCTTCCCTGCTCCGCAGGAAAGATCGTGCCGACGCCTGCGGGGCGGGCCGGGCTGGCAGGGAGGGCGGGGCCCCGGCGGTGTCTGCGATCTTCCCTGCTCCGCAGGAAAGATCGTGCCGACGCGGGATCTGGCCGCCGGAAGGGCAGCCAGATCCCGTTGTGTTCTTTGGAGTCCTCGGCGTCGGCATGCGATCTTCCCTGCTCCGCAGGAAAGATCGTGCCGACGCCTGCGGGGCGGGGCAGCGGCGGCAGGGGCATCCGGCGTGTCCGATCGTTCGAGGTCTGTGCGAACGATCGCGCCACTGCTGGCGCGGCGGTGGGTACTCGACTGAAGTCACAGCCGGCTCCCAGACATTCGGGACCAAAACTCGGCGGGCGTGCGTTGTACCGGGTGTCGCCGCAGCCAGCGGCGGCGGAACAGGAGGCAGATCATGTCCACCGAATACCGCAGGACCCAGGAGGCAGTCGCCCGCCTCACCCCGCACCAGTACCGGGTCACGCAGGAAGGCGGCACGGAGCCGGCCTTCCGCAACGAGTACTGGGACAACGCGCGGGACGGCATCTACGTCGACGTCGTCTCAGGGCAGCCGCTGTTCTCATCCCTCGACAAGTACGACAGCGGCACGGGTTGGCCGAGCTTCACGCGCCCGATCGAGGAGGGCGCCGTGCGCACGGCCGTCGACGACAAGCTCTGGATGACGCGCACCGAGGCGCTCTCGTCGGGAGCACGCAGCCACCTCGGCCACATCTTCGACGACGGCCCGCGCGCCGCGGGCGGGCTGCGCTACTGCATGAACTCCGCGTCCCTCCGCTTCGTGCCGGTCGCCGACCTCGAAGCGCAGGGATACGGTGAGTATCTCCGACTCTTCACAACACCCGACGACACTCAGGAGCGTGCCGCATGACCAGTGGAACCGAAGACACAGGGCGCATCACCCAGGAACAGGGCACCGAGACGGCCGTCCTCGCAGGCGGCTGCTTCTGGGGCCTCGAGGACCTCATCCGGCGCCAGCCCGGCGTGCTCACCACGCGCGTCGGCTACACGGGCGGCGACAACGATCACGCCACCTACCGCAACCACCCTGGCCACGCAGAGGCCGTCGAGATCCTGTTCGACCCGAACGAGACGTCGTTCCGCGCGATCCTGGAGTTCTTCTTCCAGACGCACGACCCGACGACGCTGAACCGCCAGGGCAACGACGTGGGGACGAGCTACCGCTCGGCGATCTTCCCACTCTCGCCCGAGCAGGAGGCCACGGCGCGCGACACGATCGCCGACGTCGACGCCTCGGGCCTGTGGCCGGGCGAGGTCGTCACGACGATCGAAGAGCCCGGCGACTTCTGGGAGGCCGAGCCGGAGCATCAGGACTACCTGATCGACAACCCCGGCGGCTACACCTGCCACTTCGTCCGCCCCGGATGGGTGCTTCCGAAGCGCGAGTCGGCCGACGCCTGACCGACCCGCTGTCCTCAGGCACCCGCCCCGCAGGCTTCGGCACGATCTTTCCCGCGAAGCGGGGAAGATCGCAGTGCCGAGGCCGAGGACTCCAGAAAGGGCAGTGGGGTCGGGCTGCCCTTTGGCAGCCCGACCCCACCCCGATCTCACTCGGGGCTGAAGCTGAGCGCGAGCGAGTTCATGCAGTAGCGGTCGCCCGTGGGGGTGCCGAAGCCGTCGGGGAACACGTGGCCGAGGTGGCCGCCGCAGCGCGCGCAGCGGACCTCCGTGCGCACCATGCCGTGGGTGCGGTCCTCGAGCAGCTCGACGGCCTCCGGCCGTACCGACTCGTAGAAGCTCGGCCACCCGCAGTGCGCGTCGAACTTGGTGCCGCTGCGGAACAGCTCGTTGCCGCATCCGGCGCAGGCGTACAGTCCCGCGCGCTCCTCGTCGAGGAGCTCGCCCATGAACGGCCGCTCTGTCGCGGCCTGGCGCAGCACCTGGTACTGCGCTTCGTCGAGCTGCCGGCGCCATTCGTCGTCGGTCTTCGTCACCTCGTAATCCATGGTTTCACTCTACGAGCGCCGCGGTGTGGTGTCACCGGATGCACGGGTCGCGCGCGTAGCGTGGGGGTCATGGCGCTGCATGATCGGGACCGCGACATCCTCGCGTTCGAGGCGCGCTGGTCCGTGCACGCGGGCGCCAAGGAGGAAGCGATCCGCGCCGAGCTCGGGCTGACGCCCGCCCGCTACTACCAGTTGCTGGGGCGCCTGATCGATACGGCGGACGCCCTCGAGCACGACCCGCTGCTCGTCAAGCGACTGCGCCGCGTGCGCGACGAGCGCGTCGCCAGGCGGGCGGCGCCCGCGATCGCCGCGCGCCGGTAGCCGGCGCTGCCGATCGACGATCCGGATGCCGAGCACAGGCGCCGCGGGTAACATGCTGGTCGTGCCGACCGAGACGCATCCCCGAGACCGCTTCGACGACGTTCCCCGCCAGCGCGGCCGCATCGGAGCGCACCGCGCGGACGAGCCGCACGCCAGGGGCATCGTGGTTCTCATGTGGGTCGTGATCGCCCTCGTCGTCTTCGGGGCGGCGCTTGTCGTCGGCTTCCTCGCGCTCGCGCAGGACAACCCGCTGCTGAGCGCCCCCGCGGGGCAGGGCCCCGTGCTCGCCGTCGCGCAGCACGCGATCGCCGCCGCCTGACGCGGCCGCAGTCGAGCGGGCGCTCGCGGCCCGGCGCGCTGCCGCACGCGCATCGATCGTCCGCCCGTGACGAACAGCTCTCCCGCGGCTTGCACTCGATGGGGTCGAGTGCCAGAATGCGTATTAGCACTCGGATGTTCAGAGTGCTAAACCCATACGCATACGTCCGGGAGGGACGACACACTCATGGCAAAGATGATCGCTTTCGACGAGGAGGCCCGCCGCGGCCTCGAGCGCGGCCTCAACACGCTGGCCGACGCCGTCAAGGTGACGCTCGGCCCCCGCGGTCGCAACGTCGTGCTCGAGAAGAAGTGGGGCGCCCCCACGATTACGAACGACGGTGTTTCGATCGCCAAGGAGATCGAGCTCGAGGACGCGTACGAGAAGATCGGCGCCGAGCTCGTCAAGGAGGTCGCGAAGAAGACCGATGACGTCGCCGGTGACGGCACCACGACCGCCACGGTGCTCGCCCAGGCGCTCGTGCGCGAGGGCCTGCGCAACGTCGCGGCCGGTGCCGACCCCATCAGCCTGAAGCGCGGCATCGAGAAGGCCGTCGCCGCCGTCTCGGAGGAGCTCCTGGCGAACGCCAAGGAGGTCGAGTCGAAGGAGCAGATCGCCGCGACCGCGTCGATCTCGGCCGCCGACCCTGAGATCGGCGAGCTGATCGCCGAGGCCATCGACAAGGTCGGCAAGGAGGGCGTCGTCACGGTCGAGGAGGCCCAGGCCTTCGGCACCGAGCTCGAGCTCACGGAGGGTATGCGCTTCGACAAGGGCTACCTGAACCCGTACTTCGTCACGGACCCTGAGCGCCAGGAGGCCGTCTTCGAGGAGCCGTACATCCTCATCGCGAACCAGAAGATCTCGAACATCAAGGACCTTCTGCCGATCGTCGACAAGGTGATCCAGTCGGGCAAGGAGCTCGTCATCATCGCCGAGGACGTCGAGGGCGAGGCGCTCGCGACTCTCGTGCTGAACAAGATCCGCGGCATCTTCAAGTCCGTCGCCGTCAAGGCTCCGGGCTTCGGCGACCGCCGCAAGGCCCAGCTGCAGGACATCGCGATCCTCACGGGCGGCCAGGTCATCACCGAGGAGGTCGGCCTCAAGCTCGAGAACACCGAGCTCGAGCTGCTCGGCCGTGCGCGCAAGGTCATCGTCACCAAGGACGAGACGACGATCGTCGAGGGCGCGGGCGAGGCCGACCAGATCGAGGGTCGCGTCACGCAGATCCGTCGCGAGATCGACGCGACCGACAGCGACTACGACCGCGAGAAGCTCCAGGAGCGCCTCGCGAAGCTCGCCGGCGGCGTCGCCGTCATCAAGGCGGGCGCGGCGACCGAGGTCGAGCTCAAGGAGCGCAAGCACCGCATCGAGGACGCCGTCCGCAACGCGAAGGCGGCCGTCGAAGAGGGTGTCGTCCCCGGCGGCGGCGTCGCACTGCTGCAGGCCGCGGCCGCGGCGTTCGGCAAGCTCGAGCTCACGGGTGACGAGGCGACCGGTGCGTCGATCGTCCGCATCGGCATCGAGGCTCCGCTCAAGCAGATCGCCCTCAACGCCGGCCTGGAGCCGGGCGTCGTCGCGCACAAGGTCGCCGAGCTCCCCTCGGGCCAGGGCCTGAACGCCGCGACCGGCGAGTACGTCGACATGTTCGGCGCCGGCATCATCGACCCGGCCAAGGTCACCCGTTCGGCGCTGCAGAACGCCGCGTCGATCGCCGGCCTGTTCCTCACCACGGAGGCCGTCGTCGCCGACAAGCCGGAGAAGGCTCCGGCCGCCCCGGCAGGCGACCCGACGGGCGGCATGGACTTCTGATCCAGCCGTCTCGGCACTGACGAGCGGTCCCCTCCTTCGGGAGGGGGCCGCTCGTCTGCGTGCGGGGCGGCGTCAGCGGAACATCGACGCCGCGCTCTGCTCGGCCTCGGCGTAGCCGGTGCCGGCGATCGCGAGCGCGTTGCCGAGCGCGGCCAGGGCCTCGTCGACCCGGAGCTGCACGCTGCGCCAATTATCGGCGCTCACCTGGAACGCCGCGGCGGCCTGACCGGTCCACGAGCGCTGCAGGTCGGCGAGCTGACCCTGCAGCGCCGCGGTCTCGGACTGCACGCGTCCGACGGTCGCCTGCACGGCGGCCGATTTGGTCTGGATCTCTTCGCTGTCGACGGTGTAGACGGGCATCGTGGGCTCCTTCGGTGGTGGGTTGATCACGATCACGCTAGGAACCCGGGCGGCGCCGCGGGAAGCGCGTCGCGGCCCTGTGGAGGCGCGGCGCAGGGCGAGCGCGGCTGTGAGCGAAGCCCGGCCAGCGGCCCGGCCCCGCCGACGCCCCGCGCGGGCCGCAGCGCTCGGGCCCGCGGGTGCGGGGTGCGCCGGATCGAGGAGGATCGGCGTTGTCGAGGAGCGATCGCGAGATTTCGTCCTCGATGATGCGGGATCTCCTCGTTCTCTCGGCCCGGTCCCTGCGGCGGGGCGGGGGCGCCGTTCAGTAAACTGATCCGGTGGCGAAGCTGTACTTCCGATACGGGGCGATGAACTCGGGGAAGTCGACGGCTCTCCTGCAGGCGGCGTTCAACTACGAGGAGCGCGGTCAGGCGGTCCTCCTTGCCAAGCCGTCCGTCGACACCAAGGCCGCCGACACGGTCGCGTCCCGCCTCGGGGTCGCGAGGCCCGTCGACTTCCTGATCGGCCCGGACGACGACGCCCGCGCGCGCTTCCGCGACGAGCGCGCCGCGTACCGCAGGCGGGCCGGCGATGCGCTGATCCAGCCGGAGGCGCCGGCCGACATCGCCTGCCTCCTCGTCGACGAGGCGCAGTTCCTGGCGCCGGCCCAGGTCGACGACCTGTTCCGCGTGGCCGTCGAGGACGGCGTGCCCGTGATGGCCTACGGCATCCGGACCGACTTCCGGACCCTGGCGTTCCCCGGTTCGCGGCGCCTGCTCGAGCTGGCGCATTCCCTCGAGGAGCTCAAGACCATCTGCCGCTGCGGGCGCAAGGCGCTGTTCAACGGCCGGAGGGTCGGTGGGCGCTTCGTGTTCGACGGCGACCAGGTCGCGATCGACGCGGAGGGTGCGCCCCTCGACAACCACAACGTCACGTACGAGTCGCTGTGCGGGGCCTGCTACCTGCGGGAGTCGGGCGGCGAGCTCGCGCCGCGCTGAGCGGCGACGCGGCCGTCAGGCCCGCAGGTCGTCGAGCATGGCCCTGAGCGTCGCGGCCATGTCGAAGGACGGGTCGAGCAGGAACTGCGCCTGCAGGCCGTCGGTCGCGGCGATCACGAGGGCGGCCGTCGCATCCGGGTCGAAGCCCGCTCGCAGCGCGCCGTCGCGCTGGCCGGCGCGCAGCGATGCCGCGAAGCGCTCGCGCAGGCGCGCGAAGCGCTCGGCGAAGTACCCGTGCGCCGGATGCTCCGGATCGGCCGCCTCGACCGAGAGCTGCGCGTAGAGCTGCACGAGGCCGGGGACGTCGGCGTTGTGCGCCACGATGCGCACGAGGTCCTCCAGCGGATCCCGGCGGGCGGAGGCCGGGGCGTCGACCTCGTCGCGCTTCATCAGGACGGCGGTGAACAGCGCGTCCTTGCTGCCGAAGTAGTGCAGGAGGCCGGCCTGGCTGAGGCCGACGGCATCGGCGATCTCGCGCACGGACGCACCGCGGTACCCGTGGCGTGCGATCACATCGAGCGCCACCGCGAGGATCTCCTCCCGCTTGGCGATGCCCTTCGCATACGCGCCCCGTTGTGCCATGGCCCCATTAAACCCGAATGTCACTTGTGTTTCAAAAGCGAACGTCATAAGGTTTTTGCATCCGCCCTCGACACGATGGAGAGTCATGACCGACGCGTCCTTCCCCGACATCTCAGACCTCACGCTCGAAGAGAAGGCCGCGCTCACCAGCGGCCTCGACTTCTGGCGGCTGAAGGCGATCGAACGGCTCGGCGTGCCGAGCATCATGGTCACGGACGGTCCCCACGGCCTCCGCAAGCAGGCGGGGGAGAGCGACCACCTCGGTCTGAATGCTTCCGTGCCCGCCACGTGCTTCCCGCCCGCCGTCGGGCTCGGCGCCTCGTGGGATCCGGAGCTGGCGCGCCGCGTCGGCGAGGCGATCGGCCGCGAAGCCGCGATCGAGGATGTCGCGGTCGTGCTCGGCCCCGGCGTGAACATCAAGCGCAGCGTGCTGTGCGGCCGCAACTTCGAGTACTTCTCGGAGGACCCCATCCTGGCCTCCGACATGGGCTCGGGCGTCGTGCGCGGCATCCAGTCGCAGGGAGTCGGCACCTCGCTGAAGCACTTCGCGGCGAACAACCAGGAGACCGATCGCATGCGGGTCTCGAGCGACATCGACCCGCGCCCCCTTCGCGAGATCTACCTGCGCGCATTCCAGGGCGTCGTCGAGGACACGCAGCCGTGGACGGTGATGTGCTCCTACAACCGCGTCAACGGCGTGTACGCCTCGGAGGACCCGTTCCTGCTCACCGAGGTGCTCCGCGACGAGTGGGGCTTCGAAGGCCTCGTCGTCAGCGACTGGGGTGCGTCGAACGTGCGCACCGAGGGCATCCGGGCCGGGATGGACCTGGAGATGCCGTCGTCGGGCGGCGTCACCGATCGGCAGCTGGTCGACGCCGTGCGTGCCGGAACGCTCGACGAGGCCGACCTCGACCGCTCGGCGGCGCGCGTTCTGAACCTGATCCGCCGCGCGAACGAGCGCGCGGCCGTGTCTGATCCGCTCGACGTCGACGCGCACCACGCGCTGGCGCGCGAGGCCGCCGGCCGCTCGATCGTGCTGCTCAAGAACGACGGCGGAGCGCTGCCGCTGAAGCCGGCCCAGAAGGTCGCCGTGATCGGCGAGTTCGCCGAGAAGCCCCGCTATCAGGGCGGCGGCTCGAGCCACATCAACCCGACGAAGGTCGACACCGCACTCGACGCGATCCGCGAGGTCGCAGGCTCCGTCGCCTACGCGCCCGGCTACGTGCTCCCGGATGCGCCGGAGGGCATCGGCATGAGCGCCGTCAAGTCGCCGAAGCCGGCGGACGAGATCCTCGACTCTCTGCGCGCCGAGGCCGTCGCCGCGGCCGCCGGCGCCGACGTCGCGCTGGTGTTCGTCGGGCTCCCGGATGAGGACGAGTCGGAGGGCTTCGACCGCGAGCACATCGACCTGCCCGGCGAGCACCTCGCGCTGATCGACGCCGTCGTCGAGGCGAACCCGAACACCGTCGTCGTGCTCTCGAACGGCGGCGTCGTCGCGCTGCCCTTCGCGGATCGCGTGCCGGCCATCGTCGAGAGCTGGCTGCTCGGTCAGGCGGGCGGTTCGGGCGTCGCCGACGTGCTCTACGGCGCCGTCAACCCGTCGGGCCGGCTCGCCGAGACGTTCCCGTACCGGCTCGAGGACACCCCGGCCTACACGGCGTTCCCCGGCGAGAGCCAGCACGTGCGCTACGGCGAGGGCCTCTACGTCGGCTACCGCTGGTACGACGCCCGCAGGATCGACGTGGCCTTCCCGTTCGGTCACGGCCTCAGCTACACCGAGTTCTCCTACGGCGATGCGGTCGCCTCGGCGAACTCCGATGGCGGCATCGACGTGACGGTCGATGTGACCAATACCGGCTCCGTCGCCGGCCGCGAGGTCGTGCAGGCGTACGTGTCGATGCCCGGCTCATCCGTCGAACGCGCGCCGCGCGAGCTGAAGGCGTTCCAGAGCGTCGAGATCGCGGCGGGCGAGACCGCGACGGTCGCGCTCACGATCCGTCGTCGCGACCTCGCCTACTGGTCGACGCGCGCGGAGCGCTGGGTCGTCGAGGGCGGGGAGTGCGCCGTCGAGGTCGGCGCGTCGAGCCGGGACATCCGCGGCGCGGCGACGGTCGCGCTCGCCGGCGACGAGGTCGTCGTTCCGCTGACGCGCGATTCCTCCGTCGGTGACGCCTTCTCGCACCCCGTCGCGGGGCCCGCGGCCCGCGAGCAGCTCGCGGAGTCGTTCGGCATCTTCATGACGCCCGACGGCGAGCTCAGCCCGATGGGTCGCGACATGCCGCTGAACCGCCTCGTGAGCTTCGGCATGCCGGCCGAGGTCATCGAGCGGCTCCTCGAGCTGGGCGCGTAACCCCTGCCGAACGACCCCCGTGCCGCGCGGCACGGGGGTCGTTCGGCGTTCCAGGGCCCGCCGCCTCGTAGACTGGACCCCATGCGCGTACTTCTCGCCGGCGGCGCCGGATATGTCGGAACCCACACTGCGATCGCCCTCATCGAGGCGGGCCACGAGGCGGTGCTGCTGGACGACCTGAGCAACACGAGCGCCGAGGTCACGGCGCGCATCGAGAGCATCACGGGCAAGGCGGCGCCGCTCGCCTCGGGCAGTGCGGCGAGCGTCGCCGACGTCGAGCGGGTGTTCGACGAGTTCGGCCCGTTCGACTCGATCATGCACTTCGCGGCGAAGAAGGCCGTGGGGGAGTCGGTCGAGAAGCCGCTCGACTACTACCGGAACAACCTCGGCTCCACGTTCGCTCTGCTCGAGGTCGGGATCGCCAGGGGCATCCGGTCGTTCATCTTCTCGTCGACGGGCACGGTGTACTCCGACCCGGCCGACCTGCCGTTCGGCGAGGGCGCGACCCGCAACCTCGTGGAGCTGTCGAACCCGTACTCGAAGTCGAAGCTGATGAACGAGGTCGTGCTCAGCGATGTGCAGCGGGTGAATCCCGAGCTGAACATCACCCTGTTGCGCTACTTCAACCCGGTCGGTGCGCACGAGTCGGGCCTCGTCGGCGAGGACCCGAAGGGCATCCCGAACAACCTGATGCCGTACGTCGCGCGCGTCGCGGTCGGCGGGCTCTCCGAGATCAGCGTGTACGGCACCGACTACGACACCCCGGACGGCACCGGCCAGCGCGACTACATCCACGTCGTCGACCTCGCCGACGGCCACGTCGCCGCGCTCGAGAAGGCCGAGCCGGGCCTGAAGGCGTACAACCTCGGCACGGGCAACCCCGTCAGCGTGCTCGAGCTGATCTCGTCGTTCGAGAAGGCGGTCGGCCGCGAGCTGCCGAAGAAGATGGCGCCGCGCCGCGCCGGCGACCTCGCCGCGACCTACTGCGACCCCGCCGTGGCCGAGCGCGAGCTGGGCTGGAAGGCCGCCCGCACGATCGACGACATGACCCGCGACGTCTGGAACTGGCAGAGCAGGAACCCCCGCGGCTACGACGGCTGAGCTGATACGGAGGAACGCCCGCTCCCCTCGGGGAGCGGGCGTTCCTCCATGTCAGGGGTCAGCGGGCGATGACCTGGCGCTTCGACGAGATCACGCCGGTGTCGAAGCCGGCGAGGTGCAGGCCGCCGTGGAAGCGCGCGTGCTCGATCTTCACGCAGCGGTCCATCACGACGTCGAGGCCGGCCGCCTCGGCGATCGCCGCCGCCTCCTCGTTCCACGATCCGAGCTGCAGCCACAGCGCCTTCGCGCCGACCGCGACGGCTTCGCGTGCGACGCCCGGCAGGTCGGCGTCCTTGCGGAACACGTCGACGATGTCGGGCACGACGGGCAGGTCGGCGAGCGAGGCGTACGCCTTCCGGCCGAGGATCTCGTCGGCGCGCGGATTGACGAAGTACACGTCGTACGGCGAGCTCGACAGCAGGTACGTGGCGACGAAGTAGCTCGCGCGCGCCGGGTTGTTCGACGCGCCGACGATCGCGATCGACTTCGCGCGCCGAAGGATGTCGAGGCGCGCACCGGCGCCGGGTCCCTGCCAGGTGCGGTCGGCGTGGGCGGGGTCGGTTCCGCCCGACGGCGCCGCCGGCGGCGTGAAGGCACATGCATCGGTCATCGTTCCACTCCCGTCGCGCTGGTGAGGGCCTGGTCGAGATCCCACACGATGTCCTCCGCGTCTTCGAGGCCGACGGAGATCCGGATGAGGTCGGCGGGCACGCCCGCCGCCGTCAGCTGCTCGGCCGTCAGCTGCTGGTGCGTCGTGGACCCGGGATGGATCACGAGCGTGCGCGCATCGCCGATGTTGGCGAGGTGGCTGGCCAGCTGCAGCGACTCGATCACGTTCTCGCCCGTCGAGCGAGCCGCCGCGAGCCGCGCGTCCTCGTCGGCGAACTCGCCCGTCGGCTTCACGCCGAAGGCGAAGACCGAGCCGGGCCCGAGGGGGAAGTACTTCTGCGCGCGCTGCTGGTGGGGGTGGCCGTCGAGGCCCGCCCAGGTCACGAACGATACGCGCGGATCGGACGCGAGCCATTCGGCGACGACGCGGGCGTTGGCGACGTGCCCGTCGATGCGCTGCGGGAGCGTCTCGATGCCCTGCAGCAGGTTGAACGCCGACTGCGGGCTGAGGGCGGGGCCGATGTCGCGCAGCTGCTCGCTGCGCAGTTTCGTGAGGAAGCCGTACTCGCCGAAGTTGTCCCACCAGCGGATGCCGCCGTACGACTCGACCGGCTCGGTCATGGTGGGGAACTTCCCGTTGCCCCAGTCGAACGTGCCTGCTTCGACGACCACGCCGCCGAGCGTCGTGCCGTGGCCGCCGAGGAACTTCGTCACCGAATGGATGACGATGTCGGCGCCGTGCTCGATCGGCCGTACGAGGTACGGCGTCGCGAGAGTCGCGTCGACGACGAACGGGATGCCAGCCTCGTGCGCGACGGCGGCGAGGCCCTCGAGATCGGCGATCTCGCCGCCGGGGTTCCCGATCACCTCGGTGTAGAGCACCTTGGTGTTGGCGCGGATGGCCTTGCGGAACTCCTCGGGGTCGTCGCTCGCGACGAACGTCGTGTCGACGCCGAAGCGGCGCAGCGTCACGTCGAGCTGAGTCACGGTGCCGCCGTACAGCTGAGCGGAGGCGACGACGTGGTCGCCCGCGCCCACGAGCGCCGCGAAGGTGATGAACTCGGCCGACATGCCGCTGGCCGTCGCGACCGCGCCGATGCCGCCCTCGAGCGACGCGATGCGCTCCTCGAGCGCCGCGACCGTCGGGTTGCCGATGCGCGAGTAGATGTTGCCGTACTTCTGCAGCGCGAACAGGTTCGCGGCGTCCTTGGCGTCGTCGAAGACGAACGACGTCGTCTGGTAGATCGGCACGGCGCGCGCGCCCGTCGCGGCGTCCGGCGTTCCGCCGGCGTGGAGAGCGCGGGTCCGGAACCCGAACTGGTGCTCGCTCATCTGGTCTCCTTCGTCTGGGCGAGGCGCACGGCATCGCGTACGCCGTCGACGGCCCATGGGTTCTGCAGGCTGGTCGTATCGCCGAGCGTATCGCCCTGCCACAGCTGCGCGAGCAGCCTCCGCAGGATCTTCCCCGACCGCGTCTTGGGCAGTTCGGGGACCCGGATGATGTGCTTCGGCTTCGCGATCGGGCCGATGTCGTGCGCGACCCTGGCGCGGAGCGCGGCGGGGTCGGCGGCGCCCGCGGAGCCGTCCGTCACGAACGCCGCGACAGCTTGGCCCATGAGCGCGTCGGCGACGCCGGCGACGCCCGCCTCGCCGACGGCGGGGTCGGCGACGAGCGAGGATTCGATCTCGATCGTCGAGAGCCGGTGCCCCGACACGTTCACGACGTCGTCGAGCCGACCGAGGATCCAGATGCAGCCGTCCTCGTCGATCGTCGCGCCGTCGCCGGCCACGTAGTAGCCGCCGTGCTCGCCGCGACCGGCGTATGCGGCCCAGTAAGAGTCGCGGTAGCGCTCGGGGTCGCCCCACACAGTCCTGGCCATGCCCGGCCACGGCCGCCGCGACACGAGCGTGCCGGAACGGCCGGGCGCAACCGGGCGCCCCTGCTCGTCGACGACGGCCATGTCGATCCCCGGCAGCGCGACCGTCGCGGAACCCGGCTTCAGCGTCGTTGCGCCCGGCAGGGGCGCGATCATGGCGGCGCCCGTCTCCGACTGCCACCAGGTGTCGACGACGGGAGCCTCGCCCCGCCCGAAGGCGTTCCGGAACCAGACCCAGGCCTCGGGGTTGATCGCCTCGCCGACGGTGCCCAGCAGCCGGATGCTCGACAGGTCGTGCCCATCGGGCAGCGCACCGCCGAACCACGTCATGAACGTCCGGATGAGCGTGGGCGCCGTGTAGTAGACGGTTACGCCGTAGCGCTCGATGATCTCGAGGTGCCGCTCGCGGTGCGGCGCATCCGGGGTGCCCTCGTAGATCACCTGGGTCAGGCCGTTCGACAGGGGGCCGTAGATCTCGTAGGTGTGCGCCGTGACCCACGCGAGGTCGGCGGTGCACCAGTGCACGTCATCCGGCTTGGCGTCGAAGTGGGCCCAGTGCGCCCAGCTCGTGTGCGTCAGGTAGCCGCCGGATGTGTGGACGAGGCCCTTCGGGCGGCCCGTCGTCCCCGAGGTGTAGATGATGAAGAGCGGATGCTCGGAATCGAACGCCTCTGGCGCGTGTTCGCTCGACTGGGCCTCGACGACGTCGTGCCACCACACGTCGCGGCCGTCGGTCCATGGCACGTCCTGACCAGTGCGGCGGACGACGAGGACGTGCTCGAGGTGCTCGAGACCCGCGGCGGCCTCGTCGGCGGCGGACTTCACCTCGACGGGCCTTCCTCGGCGGTTCTGGCCGTCGGTCGTGACGAGCAGCTTGGCGCCGGTGTCCTCGAGCCGGAAGCGCACGGCCTCGGCCGAGAAGCCCCCGAACACGAGGGAGTGCACGGCGCCGATGCGGGCGCAGGCGAGCGCGATCACCACGGTCTCGACGAGGACGGGCAGGTACACCACGACGCGGTCGCCGGGCCCGATGCCGAGCTCGGTCAGCCCGTTCGCGGCGCGGGCGACCCGGCGCTGCAGGTCGGCGTACGTCACGGCCTCGCGATCGCCCGGCTCCCCCTCGAAGAAGAGCGCGACCTTGCCGCCGCGGCCGGCCTCGACGTGCCGGTCGACGCAGTTGTAGGCGACGTTCAGCCGGCCGCCGACGAACCACTCGGCCTTCGGTACGGTGAGCCCGTCGGGCGTCTCGGTCGGCGGCTCCCACGTGTGGGGCGTGTGCCACGGCTCCGCCCAGGCGAGGCGCTCGGCGGCGCGCTCCCAGAACGCGACGGGGTCGGCCTCGGCCTCCGCGTACGCCGACTCCGTGACGTTCGCCTGCGCGGAGAACGCCGCCGGGGCGGGGAACGAACGGGTCTCGGCGAGGCGTGCCTCGGCATCCGGTTCCGACATCACATCCACCTCCGCAGGACGGCCTTCTCGACCAGCACCAGGATCCCGTTCGTGAGGGTGCCGAGCAGGGCGAGCAGGATGATCGCCAGGATGATCCGGTCGACGCGGCCGGACGTCTGCGAGTCGCTCAGCAGGAAGCCGAGGCCCATCGACGAGGCGATCAGCTCGGCCGCGACGAGGAACAGCCACGCCTGGGCGAGCGCGAGGCGCAGGCCGGAGACGACGGACGGGACGACCGCGGGCAGCTGCACCGTGCGGAACAGCGACCAGCGGCGCAGGCCGAACGTCCGGCCGGCTTCGACGAGCTGCGGGTCGACGTGGCGCAGTGCGTCGGCGACGGTCGTGTAGACGGGGAAGAACGCGCCGATCGCGATCAGGGTGACCTTCGATTCCTCGCCGACCGTCATCCACAGGATGAGGAGCGGGACCCAGGCGAGGGAGGGAACGGCGCGCAGCGCGACGAGGATCGGCGCGAGCAGCACGGCGCCGGCCCGGGAGAGGCCGACGACGGCGGAGAACGCCAGGGCGATGATCGCGCCGAAGACGAAGCCGAGGACGACGCGCTGCAGCGAGATCGCGATGTGCAGCCAGAGGTCGCCGCTCCGGATGAGCTCGCCGGCCGCGGCGGCGACGGAACCGGGGGAGGGCAGGCGGTACGGCGGCACGAGCCCCGTGACGGTGACGAACTGCCACGCCGCGAAGATGACTACGGGCACGACGAAGCCGCCCGCGATCCTCACCCACGTGCGCGACCAGAAGGGGGCGCGCTGCGCGGCGGCCCCCTTCTGCGCGGTCAGGACCTGCGTCATCCAACGGCCTTCGCGGCGAACTGGTCGTCGACGATCGTCGCGAGCGCCTCATCGAGGGCCTCCTGGCCGCCCTGGACGTCGCCGGAGTCGGCGATGATCGGCGAGATCGCCTCGAGCACGGCGAGCTGGTCGTCGCCGGGAACGCCCGAGACGCCGAGGTTCGAGCGCTCGTCGATCACCGTCTTCGCGACCTCGAGGTCGATCGATGCGGCGTCCGCGAGCAGCTGCGCCGTCTCGTCCGGGTTCTCGAGCGCCCAGACCCGCGCCTCTTCGTACGCGTCGACGACGACCTGCGCGAGGTCGGGGTGGTTCTCGATGAAGTCCTCCGTCGCGTTCAGGAAGCCGTAGGTGTTGAAATCGACGTTGCGGTAGATCAGCTCGTCGCCCGACTCGACCTCGGCGGCGGCCATGATCGGGTCGAGGCCCGCCCAGGCCTCGACCGAACCGCCGTCGAGCAGGGAGCGGCCGTCGGCGTGCTGCACGTTCTGCACCTCGACGTCGTCGAGCGTGAGGCCGCCCTCCTCGAGCGCCTGCAGGAGGAAGAAGTACGGGTCGGTGCCCTTCGTCGCCGCGATCGAGGTCCCCTCGAGGTCGGCGAGCTCGGTGATCTCGCTGTCGGGGCCGACCACGATCGCCGACCACTCCGGCTGGGAGTAGATGTCGATGACCTTGATGGGGGAGCCGTTCGCGCGGGCGAACAGGGCCGCCGAGCCGGCCGTCGAGCCGACGTCGACCGATCCGGAGCGCAGCAGCTCGTTGGCCTTGTTGCTGCCGGCCGACGGCAGCCATTCGACCGCGACGTCGTCGCCCAGCTCCTCCTCGAGGATGCCCTGCTCCTTGATGACGAGGCTCAGCGGGTTGTAGGTCGCCCAGTCGATCGCGAGCGTGTCCTTCGACCATTCGCCGCCGTCGCCCGAACCGCCGCTGTCGCCGCCCTCGCCCGCGAGGCATCCGGTGAGCATGAGCGCCATGGTCCCGGCGACGGCGGTCGCGGGGACGAGTCGGCGGGTGATGGTGCTCATGAGTTCTCCTTGGCGGTGATCGGGTGGTGGTGGTGGGAGACGCCCAGCCCGTCGAGCAGGCTGGTGCGCAGGTCGGTGAGGGCGCGCGAGCCGCGGTCGCGCGGCCGGGCGCCGGGAACGGTGACGACGCGGGCGATCGAGTCGCGGTTCTGCGGCGCCTCCGCGGCGGTCGCCGACGCGGTGCCGTGCGGGCCGGCGGAGCCGAGCGCCCCGATGCCGGACGTCGAGCCGAGGGCGACGACCCTCGCGCGAGGCCGGTCGCGCTCGGCGGGCGCGGCGTGCAGGTTGCGCAGCAGCAGGACGCGGTCGGCGAGGTAGAGGGCCTCCTCGACGTCGTGCGTGACGAGGAGGATCGTCGTCGGCTGTGCGCGATGGATGTCGAGGAGCAGGTCCTGCATCTTGAGCTTCGTCAGCGCGTCCAGCGCGCCGAACGGCTCGTCGAGCAGGAGGACGCGGGGGCTGCGGGCGAGGGCGCGGGCGAGGGAGGTGCGCTGCGCCATGCCGCCGGACACCTCGCGCGGGCGCTGGTCGGCGGCGTGGCTGAGGCCGACGATGTCGAGGAGTTCGGCGACGCGCTCGCGGGCCGCCGCGCGCTTCGTCCCGCGGGGGAGGCCGAGCGCGACGTTCTGCGCGATCGTGCGCCACGGCATCAGGCGCGGCTCCTGGAACGCGATGGCCGTCGAGTCGTCGTGCGCGCTGACCGCCTCGCCGTCGAGCCGGATGTCGCCGGCGGACGGCGAATCCAGGCCGCCGATGAGGCGCAGCAGGGTCGACTTGCCGCAGCCGGAGGGGCCGACGACCGCCACGATCTGGGCGGCGCCGAGCTCCAGGTCGATGCCGCGCAGCACGGTGCGCGGGCCCTCCTTGGTCGCGAACGTGCGCTCGACGCCGGCCAGGCGCACGCCGCCAGCGCGGGCGGCGGAGGGCACAGGTGTGTCGAGCATGGTTCCAGGATGCCGACGGCGGGTTGCGTCCGCGGAATCGGGTGTCACTCTGCGTCATATTCCGCGCGTCCGCGGCCCGGCGTTCGCGAGGCCGCCGCGGGTGCTAGTGTGGTCGGACCACAGTGGTCTGACCACAGGAGCGAGGGGGACGGATGGCCGAGACGCCGCGCGCCTGGCGCACCGTGCTCGACGCGCTGGAGGCCGACCTGTTCAGCGGGGAGCTCTCGCCGGGCGACCGGCTCCCCGGCGAGCGCGAGCTCGCGACCCGGATGGGCGTCGGCCGCTCCAGCGTGCGCGAGGCGCTGCGGGTCCTCGAGGCCATGGGCGTCGTCCGCACCGCCGTCGGCTCCGGCCCCTCATCCGGTGCGATGATCGTCGCCGCGCCCGCGGGCGGGCTCGGTGCGCTGCTGAGGCTGCAGGCCGCGACGCAAGCATTCGCGTTCGCCGACATCGTCAGGACCCGCCTCGTGCTCGAGGGCTCGGTCGTCGCCGAGCTCGCCCGCCGACGCGAGGCGGACCTCTCGCAGGCAGAGGACCTCCTGGCGGCGATGGGACGCGACGGCCTGACGCGCGAGGAGTTCCTCACCCTCGACCAGAGCTTCCACCACGCGCTCGCCGAGGCGTCGGGGAACGCCGTCATCGCGACCGTGATGGCGGGCCTGCGCACGGCGATCGATGCCTACGTCACGGCCGGTGCCCGCACGATCCGGGACTGGGAGCCGACGGCGGCGCGCCTGCGCGACGAGCATGCGGGCCTGCTCGAGGCCATCCGGAACCACGACCCCGACGGGGCTGCCCGCCTCGTCACCGACCACATCTCCGGCTACTACGCGCAGATGCGCGCGGCCGACTGACGACGAGAGGAAGCCATGGTCCAGCGACAGATCCCGAAACCCGCCGAGGTCTTCGAGTTCCTGAAGATCAAGATGCCCGAGTTCGGCAGGGACGCCCGGCTGAAGAAGGCGTTCTCGATCTACGACCTGCGCGACATCGCCAAGCGCCGCACGCCGGCCGCCGCCTTCGACTACACCGACGGCGCCGCCGACCAGGAGCTGTCGATGAAGCGCGCCCGCCAGGCGTTCGAGGACATCGAGTTCCACCCCGACATCCTCAAACCCGCGCCGAACGTCGACACGACGACCGAGATCCTCGGGGGCACGTCGTCGCTGCCGTTCGGCATCGCGCCGACGGGCTTCACGCGCCTGATGCAGACCGAGGGCGAGACGGCGGGCGCGGGCGCCGCCGGCGCCGCCGGCATCCCGTTCACGCTCTCGACGCTCGGCACGACGTCGATCGAGGACGTCAGGAAGGCGAACCCGAACGGCCGCAACTGGTTCCAGCTCTACGTGATGCGCGAGCGCGAGATCTCGTACGGGCTCGTGAAGCGCGCCGCCGAGGCGGGCTTCGACACGCTGCAGTTCACGGTCGACACCCCGATCGCCGGCAACCGCATGCGCGACGGGCGCAACGGCTTCTCGATCCCGCCGCAGCTGTCGCTCGGCACGATCGCCAACGCGCTGCCGCGGCCCTGGTGGTGGATCGACTTCCTCACGACGCCGAAGCTCGAGTTCGCCTCGCTGTCGACGACAGGGGGAACGGTCGGCGACCTGCTCAACGCGGCGATGGACCCGACGATCAGCTACGACGACCTCGAGGTCATCCGGGAGATGTGGCCGGGCAAGATCGTCGTCAAGGGCGTGCAGAACGTTCCGGATGCCGTGAAACTGATCGACAGGGGCGTCGACGGCATCATCCTCTCGAACCACGGCGGGCGCCAGCTCGACCGCGCGCCGATCCCGTTCCGCCTGCTTCCGCAGGTCGTCAAGGAGGTCGGCGGGGACGCGACCGTGATGGTCGACACCGGCATCATGAGCGGCCAGGACATCGTGGCGGCGATGGCGCTCGGCGCGAAGTTCACGCTGATCGGCCGCGCGTACCTCTACGGTCTGATGGCCGGCGGCCGCGAGGGCGTCGACCGCACGATCGAGATCCTCGCGAGCGAGGTGCGCCGCACCATGGCGCTGCTCGGGGTCTCGAGCATCGAGGAGCTGGAGCCGCGCCACGTGACGCAGCTCACCCGCCTGGCTCCGGTGGGCGCGCCGGTCGAGTCGGCGGCCCCGTCCGCCGGCTGACGCCTCGGCCCGAGGCGGTCGCCCCTCCGCGCGCACAACGCAGGATATTCTTCGGGCCCGGGGCGCGACATGCCGGGTTCGGCCCGTCGCGGCGGGCGATCTCCTGCGTTGTGCTCGGCCTGCCGCGTGGTCGGGGTGCCGCCCTGGCTCAGGCGCGCTCCGGGAGGCGCTCGAGCAGTGCGTCGAGGCTGTCTGCCGTGTCCTCCCAGCCCGTGACCTCGACGCACGCGACGCCCAGGTCGAGCACGGGGCGGTCGTTGCCGTCGGGGTCGAGGCGATCGCCGTAGAACAGCATGTCGTCGAGCCGGATGCCCGTCTGCTCGGCGAGGCGGCGCATGCCGTAGGCCTTGTCGATGCCGCGGCGGGTGATGTCGACCGAGGTCGAGCCGCCCGAGCGGACCTCGAGGTCGGGCAGCCGCCCGGCGACGGCCTCCCGCAGGGCCGACTTCTTCGCGCCGTCCGGGTCCCACGCCCGCTTGGCGTCGACGGGCGCGCTCTGGCCGAGCGCCGAGAACGTCACCTGCGAGCCGCGGTCCTCCACGATGTCGCCCCAGGTGCGCTCCTCCCATACGCCGAGGCGGCGCGCCTCCTCCTCGAGCGCCGCCGCCGCGCGGTCGCGCTCGTCGGCCGTGAGGTCGTGGGCGTACACGGGCGAGAAGCGCTCACCGTCGAAGCGGTCGTAGCGGGTGCCGCAGGTGGGCAGTAGGTGGAGATGGGCCAGAGCGCCGGGGGCGTCCGGCAGCCGGTCCACGAGCTGCGCGCGGAACTGCTCGATGTTGCCCCCCGAGATCACCGCGACCTCGACCCGGCGCGCGAGCCGGATGAGCAGGTCTCCGATGCGGGCGTCGATCGGGCTCTTCGACGGCGCGAGCGTGTCGTCGAGGTCGAAGGCGACGAGGAGGGGCGTGGTCACCCGAGAAATCCTATGCGGCGGCGGATGAGCGCGCGGCGCATGCCGGAGAATGGGGGGATGGCCCCACCGTCGCGCGTGCTGCTCGTGGATCACCACGACTCCTACACGGCGAACATCGCTCAGCTGGTGTGGGAGGTGACGGGCCGCGAGCCTCGACTCGTGCAGAGCGACGCCGTCGGCGCGGGCGACCTGGAGCGAGCGACGCACATCGTGCTCGGGCCGGGCCCCGGATCCCCGCATCACGACGCGGACGTCGGTCACACGCTCGAGGTGCTGCGCCGCGCGAGCGTACCGGTCTTCGGCGTGTGCTTCGGGTTCCAGGCGATGGCGGTTGCCCTCGGCGGCAGCGTCGTGCGCGCCCCGCGCCCCGCGCACGGCCTCGTCGACGTGATCGACCACGACGGGACGGGCATGTTCGCCGGAGTGCCGAACGGCTTCGACGCCGTGCGCTACCACTCGCTCGTCGTTGCCGAACCGGCGCCGCTGCGCGTCACGGCGCGCTCCCGCGACGGGCTGCCGATGGCGGGCGAGCACCGCGAGCGCCGCTGGTCGGGCGTGCAATTCCATCCGGAGTCGATCGGGAGCGCACACGGCGCGCGGCTGATCGCGAACTTCCTGAGGAGCGGCGATGAGTGAGATCGGCGGGCGGTCGCGCGACGCGGGCGCGCCCGGCGTCGCGCGCGGTGGTGTCAGGCCGGACAGCGGGGCACCAATGCACGGGCCGTCGCCCGACGACACGACGCGGGAGACGTGGGTGTCGCTGACCCGCCGCGTCGCGGGGGCTGCCGCAGACCCCGCAGCGCTGTTCGCGAGCCTGTACGGCGACCGACCGATCGCGGTGTGGCTCGACAGTGCGCGGTCGGCCTACGGCATGGGCCGCTGGTCGATCATGGGGGCGCCAGAGACCGACCGCGACGACGTGCTCGAGGCCGGCGACGCGGTCTGGGAGGTGCTCACCGAGCGGATCGCCGCGCACCCGGTCGATCCGATCGGGGAGCTGCCGTTCGCCGGTGGGTACGTCGGATGCATCGGCTACGACGCCAAGGCGATCGGCCGCGTCGGGCCGAGCGACGGGCCCCCGGCCCAGCTCGTGCACCTCAGTCGTTTCGTCGTGCTCGACCACGAGACGGGCGACGCGATCGCCGTCGCGGTGGGGCCGGAGCGCGAGCTCCCGGATGCCCGTGCCTGGGTCGAGGACGTCGCGCGGCGCGTCGCGGAGCCGGTGCGCCGACCGGTCGGCGCACCGCCGGGCACCGCGCGGGCCGTGCCCGTGGTCGCGCGCACCTCGGTCTCGCGCGAGCGATACCTCGCCGACCTCGCCGAGGTGCGCCGCTGGCTGTACGACGGCGACTCGTACGAGGCCTGTTACACCTACAACCTGCGCCTGCCCTTCACAGGCGACGGGCTCGCCGCCTACCTCCGGCTGCGCTCGTCGAACCCCGCGCCGAACGCCGCGTTCCTGCGGCTGCCGGGGCGCGAGGTGCTGTCATGCTCGCCCGAGCGGTACCTGCGCGTGGGCCCCGATGGGCTCGCCGAGACGAAGCCGATCAAGGGCACGGCCCGTCGCGAATCCGACCCCGCGGACGACGCGCTCGCGGCGGAGCGACTCGCGGCCGACCCGAAGACGCGCGCAGAGAACCTGATGATCGTCGACCTGATGCGCAACGACCTCGTGCCCGTGAGCGAGCCCGGATCCGTCGAGGTGCCCCGGCTGATGGCGGTCGAGTCGTACGAGACGGTGCACCAGCTCGTGACGACGATCAGCTCGCGGCTCCGCCCCCGCGAGGCCGCGGGTGTGCGCGCCGCCCGAGCGCTGTTCCCGCCCGGTTCCATGACGGGGGCGCCCAAACAGCGCACGGTCGAGCTGCTCGACGGGCTCGAGGCCGAGCCCCGCGGCGTGTACTCCGGTGTGCTCGGGCTGTTCTCCCGCGATGGGGCCGTCGACCTCTCGGTGGTCATCCGGACGGCCGTGGTCGAGGCCGGCGCGGTGACGATCGGCACCGGGGGAGCGATCACCTTCGACAGCGACCCGGAGGCCGAATTGCGCGAGACGGTCGCGAAATCCGGCCCGATCGTTCGCGCCTTCGGCGCCGCGCACCCGTTCGAGGCGTGACGCGGGCCCGCGTCAGCGTTCCTCCATCTCGCGCCGGATGTCGTCGAGGTTGCGGTCGGCCTGCTCGAGCAGCGCCGCCGTGAGCGCGAAGCGGCGGTTGATCTCAGGATCGGGGGCGCCCGACTGGGGCTTGTAGCGGAAATCGTGCTCGACCTCGGCCCACACGTGCTCGAGCATCGTGCGGATCTGGATCTCGACGGGCAGGCCGGCGGGGAACTCCGAGAACGGCTCGGCGCCGCGCGTGAGGCCGACGAACTGCACGCTGCGGTAACCGAAGCTCTCGTCGCCGAGCAGGTTGCCCTTGTCGATGTACGACTCCTCGACGACCTCGAACAGGCGCCGGGTCATGCGCTCGACCTGCGTGAGATCGCTGCGGAAGAACGCCATGATGCGGAGGCCGAGCGTGTCGTGCACGGGCTTGGCGGGGTCGCGCCTGACCTTCTGCTCGAAGGAACCGCGCCGCTTCACGCGGGCCTCGACACGGAAGTCGAGCACGCCCCACTGCTTCAGCTGCTGCGGCAGTTCGTTCTCGAGCGCGTCGCGGAGCGCACGGTACTCGAGGAGCGAGCGGTCGTAACCGCGCAGCGCCTCCTTGACCAGCTCCTCGTCGTCCATGTCCACAGCCTACGGGCGGCAGGCGACATCCGGCCGCAGGCCCGCGGGCGGCCCCTACGAGAACAGCTTCAGCGCGTTCACGCGGCGTTCATCCGGTCGCCTCCGGTCGGTCGGCCGCGCATGCCTATCCTGCGCGTGTTGTTCCCGACCATCGCGGAAGGACCGCACCATGACCGCTCAATCCCCGACCCCGCTCGTCGGCTCCGAGAGCCGCACCGAGGGAAGCGACCGCTGGTGGCACCTCGGTTTCGGCCTGCTCCTCGCGGTGGCGTTCATCACCTTCACCCTCTGGTCGTTCGGCTGGGTGCCCGACAGCACCAACCGGCTCATCCTGTTCACGGCGATCGTCTTCGGCCTGTTCATGGCCTTCAACATCGGCGGGAACGACGTGGCGAACTCGTTCGGCACGAGCGTCGGGGCCGGGACCCTGACGATGAAGCAGGCGCTCGTCGTCGCGGCGGTCTTCGAAGTATCCGGTGCCGTCCTGGCGGGCGGCGAGGTGACCGACACGGTGCGCAGCGGCATCGTCGACCTCGACGTCGTCGCCGGCGACCCGATGGACTTCGTCTACATCATGATGGCCGCGCTGCTCGGCGCCGCCGTCTGGCTGCTGATCGCGACCCGGATGGGATGGCCGGTCTCGACGACGCACTCGATCATCGGCGGCATCGTCGGGGCTGCAGTGACGATGGGGTTCGCAACGGGCACGGGCGGCTGGAGCATGGTGCAATGGGGCGAGATCGGCCAGATCGCCGTCTCGTGGGTCCTGTCGCCTCTCCTCGGCGGCACGGTCGCGTTCCTGCTCTACGGCGCCATCAAGCGCTACATCCTGGTGTACAACGAGCGCGCTGACGAGGCCATCCGCGACATCAAGCGCGAGCGCGCCGAGCACCGCACCCGCCACAAGGAGGGCTTCGAGCGGCTCGGCGAGATCCAGCAGATCGCCTACAACAATGCGATGGCTCAGGACGCCGCGGTGTTCCGCCAGCCGGACTACGACCGTGCCGAGCTCGAGACCGAGTACTACCGCGAACTCGCCGACATCGACGATCGCGCCGCTCGGCTCGATTCGCACCGTGCGCTCGAGACCTGGGTGCCGCTGCTCGCGGCGGGCGGCGCCATCATCATCTCCTCGATGATGCTCTTCAAGGGGCTCAAGAACCTCCACCTGAACATCGACTCGGTCGGCAACTTCCTGATCATGGGCATGATCGGGGCGGCGGTCTGGATGGCCGTGTACATCTTCACGAAGACGCTGCGTAAGCAGGCGCTGTCGAAGGCCACGTACCTGCTGTTCGCGTGGATGCAGGTGTTCACGGCGAGCGCCTTCGCGTTCAGCCACGGCTCGAACGACATCGCGAACGCCGTCGGGCCGTTCGCCGCCGTGCTCGACACGCTGCAGTCGGGCCGGGTCGGCGCCGAGGCGGCCGTGCCGACTGCGGTCATGGTCGCGTTCGGCGTCGCGATGCTCGCAGGCCTCTGGTTCATCGGGCGCAAGGTCATCACGACGGTCGGGAAGAACCTCACCGAGATCCACCCGGCCAGCGGTTTCGCGGCGGAGCTCGCGGCGGCCAGTGTCGTGATGCTCGCCTCGGTCATGGGCCTGCCCGTCTCGAGCACGCACATCCTGATCGGTGCCGTGCTCGGCGTCGGGCTCGTGAACCGGGCGGCCAACTGGAAGCTGATGCGCCCCATCGGGCTCGCCTGGGTGATCACCCTGCCCGCGGCAGCGGGGATCGGCGCCCTCGGCTATCTCGGCCTGAGCCTCGTGTTCTGAGACCCCGCCCGAGCGCAGCTCCGGATGCCGCAGCGCGACATCCGGAGCTCTCGCGCGCCTCGTCGACCTCCCCGTGCGTCAGGCGGCGCCGACGATCCGCTCGCGGGCCCTGATGCCGTTCAGCAGCAGATCGTTGACGGGCGTCGGGATGCCGTGCTCCCGGCCGAGGCGCGCGACCTCGCCGCTGAAGATGTCGATCTCGGTGGGCCGGGCCGCCCGCATGTCCTGCAGCATCGATGTCCGACCCGCGGGGGCCAGACCGTCGACGGTGCGCTGCCACTCGTTCATATCGGCTTCCGTCAGGGCGACGCCGCGCGCGTTCGCGACGAGGAGCAGCTCCCGCTGGGCGGCGCGCATCACCTCGCGCGCCGGGGAATCGGCGCCCTGGTAGGCGCCGTACTCGGCGTCGAGGAGGGCCGAGCTCGGATTGATGCCGACGTTGCCCATGAACTTCCACCACAGAACGCGCTCCATGTCAGCGGGCACCTCGTGCGGCACTCCCGCCCGTGCGAGGAGCTCGTCCGTGCTCGACACGACGGCGTCCGCCGGTTCGTTCCGCTCGCGGCCGAATGCGATCCTGCCGAAGTTCTCGTAGGAGACGACGCTTCCGCTGCGCTCCACGTCGCTGCCCGCCGTCATCGACAGCAGAACCTCGGCTTCGGGGAAGGCCTCGGCGAGGATCGGCTCGCTGTGGATGCCGTTGATCAGGCTCAGGATGACGGTGCCTGCGCCGGCGAAGGGGCGCGCGAGATCGATCGCGGGGGAGAGGCCGCTGGCCTTCGTTGCGATGACGAGCAGTTCGACGGGGCCGGAGGAAGCGTCGGGGCGCTCGATCCGGGGCCGGAACGGGGCGCCGTTGATCGTGACGCCCTCCGCCGCGAGGCGATCGGCGCGGTCGCCGTCGGCGATCGCGAAGACGTCGGCGGACTCGGCAAGGCCCGTGGCGATGCGCTCGGAGTAGATCGCGCCGAGCGCGCCGAGGCCGATGAAGGCGATGCGGGCGGTCATGCGTCTCGTCCCTGCAACCGCTCGAGCATCGTCAGGCCCCGCTGCGCCCACGCGATCTCGGTGCGGGCGCGCTCGATCAGGTTCTCGTAGCCGAGGCGCTTGAACGCGACGACGCGGTCCTTGTCGTCTTCGGGAGTGATCTCGAGGCGTCGCATGAGCGCGGGGTTCGAGCGGCCCTCGATGCGGGTGAGCTCGTCCTCCCACTGGTCGAGCTCGCCCCGCCAGTGCGCGATGTGCTCCTCGAGGAAGGTGCGTGCCGCCTCGGGCGTCGCAGCCTCGAGGTAGGCGGCCTTGAGCGACGCCGGCTCGCGCACGCGGGCGTACGAGAGCGGGCCGTTCATCCACGCGAGGTAGTCGGATTCGCCCGCGTCCGTCACGTGGTAGACCCGCCGGGTGCCGCGGGTACCGCGGACCTGGTCCTCGCCCTCGATGAGGCCGGCGTCCTGCATCTTGCGCAGCTCGGGGTAGATCTGGCTGTCGGGCGCGTGCCACAGGTGGCCGACGGACGTGTCGAACTGCAGCTTCAGGTCGTAGCCCGACATGGGGCCGACCCTGAGCAGGGCGAGCAGGGCGTATCGCAGACTCATGAAGTCGATCCTCTCGCGGATGCGCGGAACCGGCGGGCGCGGCGCGGGGCTCGGGCGATCCGAAGACCGAACCCGAGCCCCGGCCCGACGGTGTCAGAGGCGGCGGATCAGCTGCCGTAGCCCGTGCGCCAGCCGCCGTGGTACGTCTCTCGGGCGACCGTGGAGTACGGCACGGGGCTGACGACGGCGCGCACCTCGATCTGCTCGTGGGGCTCGACCGAGGCCTTCTTGGTGCCGCCGTTCGGCTCGCCCCAGACGACCTTCACCTCGGCGCCCTCCGGGACGTCAGGGTTGACCGTCGCGAGCGACAGGCCGCGCTTCTCGTTCGCGCTGTAGCCCGTGAACATCGAGTAGCCCACGACGTTGCCGTCGGCGTCGACGACCGAGTCGTAGTTCGCCGAGCCGTAGTTCGCGAGCGGCAGGTCGAAGAACTTGTAGCTCGGGCCGTCGGTGTCGAACAGCGAGCCGAAGATCTTCGTGAGGTCGTCGGCGTTCCAGGCGAGCGTCACCTTGCGGCGCTGGGTCGCCGGGTCGACCTTCTCGAGCGCGTCGCGCCCGATGAAGTCGTGGTCGAACTTGACGAAGTTGCCGTAGCCGAGCTCCCAGGGCGTGAGGTAGTAGTCCTCGATGTCGCCCACGTACGAGCCGGCGAGCGTTCCGGTCGCCTCGTAGCTGTCGGCGCCGAGCCACTGGCGGTAGGCGGCCTCCTCGGCGCCCGTGTAGATCGCGGGCAGCGGCGAGGGGATCCACCCCGACTCGAGCGTGTTCGACGGGTAGGCGCGCGAACCGACGGGGACGAGGCCGAATTCGGCGCCCGCATTCACGATCGTGTCGCGGATCAGGTCGTGGTCCTCGTAAGGGCCCCAGATCTCGAGGCCGGGGGCGCCCGCCATGCCGTGGCGCAGCGTGCGCACCTGCTTGCCCGCGATCGTCATGGTCGACATGTTGAAGAACTTCAGCTGCTCGAGCGGGCCGCCGTTGACCTTCTCGATGACGTCCCAGGCTTTTGGGCCCTGGATCTGGAAGCGGTAGTACTTGCGCGTGACGGGGTGGCCGTAGGGGCGCGAGGGGGAGCGGCGGTCGACCTCGATGTCGAGGTTCGAGTACCCGCCGGTCTCGCCGTGGAACATGAGCCAGTTCGATGCGGGTGCGCGGCCGACGTACACGTACTCGTCCTCGGCCTCGCGGAAGAGGATGCCGTCGCCGATGACGTGGCCGGCCGCCGTGGTCGGCACGTACTGCTTCGCCTTGTCGACGGCGAAGTTCGCGACGGAGTTGATCGCGGTGTCGCTGATCAGCTTGATGGCGTCGGAGCCCTTCAGGAACACGTTGTCCATGTGGTGCGACTGGTCGTAGAGAACGGCGGTCTCGCGCCAGGCCCTCTGTTCCTTGATCCAGTTCTGGAAGTCGGCGGGCACGACGGGGTAGATGTACGAGCCGATCTGGGAGTTGCGCAGCAGCTCGACCGGGTTTCCTGCCTGGTCGATCGCCTGCTGAAGATTCTGGGGTGCCACGATGAACCTTTCTGATTTCTGAGATGGGGTCAGGAGGGGAAGACGATGGTGTGGTTGCCGTGCCGGATCACACGGTCCTGCGCGTGCCAGAGCACGGCGCGGCTGAGCACGGCGCGCTCGACATCGGCACCGCGGCTCTGCAGGTCGTGGACGGTCTCGGCGTGGGTGACCCGCACGACGTCCTGCTCGATGATCGGTCCCTCATCGAGCTCCTCCGTGACATAGTGCGCGGTCGCGCCGATGAGCTTGACACCGCGCTCCTTCGCCTTGCGGTAGGGGCCCGCGCCGATGAACGCCGGCAGGAACGAGTGGTGGATGTTGATCACAGGGACGCCGACATTCTGGAGGAAGTCATCGGAGATCACCTGCATGTACCGGGCGAGCACGATGAGGTCGACGTTGCCCTGCACGAGCTTCAGGATCTCGGCCTCCGATTGCGACTTGTCGGGTCCTGTCTGCGACGGCACGTGGAAGAACGGGATCCCGAACTGGCGCACGTCGTCGGCGACGTCGGTATGGTTCGAGATCGTCATCGGGATCGTCACGGCCAGTTCGCCGCGGCGGTGGCGCCACAGGAGGTCGAGGATGCAGTGGTCGCTCTTCGAGGCGAGGATCGCTACGCGCATCGGCTGCGACATGTCGCGCAGCTTCCACGCCAGCCCCATCGGCTCGAGCGTGTTCGCGAGGTCGGACCGGATGTCGGGCATCGCGGCGACGAGGTCGGGGCGGTGCAGCACGACCCGCTGGAAGAACTGACCGTCCACGGGGTCGGTCGAATGCTGGTCGAGCGAGAGGATGTTTCCGCCGTTGCGGCTGATGACCGACGCGACCTGGCTCACGATGCCCTGCTGGTCGGGCCCGTGCACGATCAGGCTCGCGTGGTCGACGAGTTCGGGGATGGTGCCGCTCATGCCGCCGCCTGGAACTTCCGTGCCCACTCGGCCGTCGCCGACAGGCCGCCGAAGGTGTACAGGTGGATTCCGATGTCACCGGCGGCACCGTCGGCGGCGACGAGCGCGCCGAGGTCGTTGATGAAGCGGTCAGGGCCTGCCGTCCCCATCAGGTTCGTGAGCGAGAAGCCGTACTTCTTGACGATCATCGCGTTGGCGCCGATGCCGAAGCGGCGGGCGAAGCCGAGCAGGCGCTTGATGCCGGCGGGGCCCGGCGTCCCGATCCGGATGGGCGCGTCGATGCCGCGCGCGCGGACCTCGCGGATCCACGAGGCCACCGGCTCCGTGTCGAAGCCGAACTGCGTGAGGATCACGGCGTCGAGGCCCTGGTCCCGCAGCGCGGTCGCTTTCGCCTCGAGGTGCTCCCAGAGCACGTCGTCTGCGATGTCGGGGTGGCCCTCGGGATAGCCCGCGATCGAGACCTCCTTGACGCCGTACTCGGGCAGGAGGCCGGAGCGGATCAGGTCGAGGGAGCTCGCGTACGGCCCCTCGGGTGTCTCCGGGTCGCCGCCGACGGCGAAGACGTGGTCGGTCGCACCGACGTCGCGCAGTGCGGCGAGGAACTCCTCCAGCCGTGCGGCGGAGGCGATGCGGCGGGCCGAGACGTGGGGCACGGGCACGAAGCCGGCCTCTTTCACGGCCTTCGCAGCGGCGACGCGCATCTCGAGATCCTCATTGCCGAGGAAGGTCACGTTGATGCGCGTGCCCTGCGGGATGGAGCTCTGCGCCTCGAGCAGGCCGGGCACGTCCTTGCCCGTCATCTCGAGCGAGAAGTCGTCGAGGAGGTTCTGACCAGCGTTCACGGATGTGGGTCCTTCCGTCGTGACGGGCGTCGGTGCCCGTCCGGATCGAATATAGCTATGACGATAGGTATATGTCTAGGGGCGCGCACGATTCGTTCTCGGACACCCAGGTCCGGACTTCACGGCAGCGGCGCAGACCGGCACGTCTCCGTCGAGTCCGCTGCCGTTCGCAGGGGGCTCGACGGAGACGTGTGGACTCAGCCGGTCAGCGGGCGCTCCCCGGCTCGCCCGAGCTCGGCTTGCAGGCGAAGCTCTCCGCCGATTCGGGGTCGCCGCCCGTGTAGCGGGCGACCTCGGGGTAGGGGCAGAGGGGCCGTGTGCGGTCCGCCGACCAGTCGGCGGGGACCTCGTTGTTGGCGCCTGCGGGGTTTCCTGCGCCGCGGGCCGTCGCGACGATGCGGTCGGGCGCCTCGCCCTGCTCGACCCACGACACGAGCGTGCCGAGCGCGTCGAACTGGTCGGTCGCCTGGCCGCCCTGCACGTGCGCCATGCCCGGCACCTCGAAGTAGCGCACGAAGTCGCGCGCATCCTTGTAGCGATCGGAGACCTCGCCGTACCAGCGCGCCGTGTCATCCGGGCTGAAGACGCCGTCGGAAGCGCCGTGCACGACGAGCATCTTCGCGCCCGTGTCGCGCAGCGTGTCGAGGCCGGTGTCGTCGCCGACGGGCGTCATGAAGTCCATGGCGCTTTCGCCTGCGATGCCCTGCTCCCAGATGCCGGCGGCCTTCTCGTCGATATCGAGGGCGAGGGCGTAGCCGGGCAGGTCGCTGAGGATCGACGGGTCTTCGGGCTCCGGCGAGAACACGAACCCGACGGCCATCGGGTCGAGGGCGATGCTCGCGCCCAGCTTCCATCCGGCCCAGCCCGAGTTCGAGATGCCGGCGTCCCACGGGAACGACGTGTAGATCGCGTCGCCATCGCTCGTGGCCGCGCCCGCCATCACTCGGTCGAGCACCTCCTTCTGCGCTGCCGAGAGGCATGTGCCGTCCCTGTCGCCCTCGCAGCTCGGGATGTCGCGCTCGACGTCGAAGAACTTCGCGCAGCGCTCGCCGTCCGCGACGATGCCGTCGACGAGGCGGTCGATGCCGTCGCATCGGTCGAGGATCGCCTGCGACACGACGGAGCGCTCTTCGGCGGTGAAGGCCGATTCGAGGTCGCCGGGCGTCGTCGCGACCGTGTTCCACTGCTGCGCGCCCCAGATCTGCGCGACGGCCGCCTGCGGCAGGTTGAAGCCGGGCGCGACGGGCAGGAACCCGTCGTACTGGTCGGCGTAGCGCGTTGCGGCCACCATCGTGTGGCGGCCGCCGTTGGAACCTCCGGCGATGTACGACGTGTCGGGCCCTCGCCCGTACGCCTCTGCGATGAGCTCCTTGGCCATCGGCGTGAGCGTGCCGACGGCCTGGTAGCCGTAGTCGAGCCGTGCCTGCGGGTCGAGCCCGAACAGCGGGTTCTGCGCGCCGGAGTGACCCGCGTCGGCGCTGATCACGGCGAAGCCCTTCTGCAGTCCGTTCTCGAGCTGGCCGCGCATGGGTGCGCCCATCGCCGTGTTCACGTTGCCGTCCATGCCGCCGTTGGCCTGGTAGAGGAAGCGGCCGGACCAATCGGTCGGGAGGCGCATCTCGAACCCGATCGCGTAGGTCTGGCCGTCGACCTCGCTGACGCGCTCATTCATCCGACCCTGCACGAGGCAGTGCTCGCCGATGTCTTCGCCGGCGTTCTGGAGTGCGCCGGCCGGGACCAGCTCGACGGTGTCGATCTGCGTGTCTTCGTAGGCGAAGTCGGCGAGCGCGGTGCACTCGGCGAGGGTGCCCGGCTGGGCCGGTACGACCTGTGGCGGAGCGGTCGGCGGCGCCGCGAGAGCGGCGGTCGCCGACAGTGTCAGGCCCGCCGCGGCCGCGAGGCCGACGAGCAGACGGGGGAGTTTTCTCATGGGTGTTCCTCCTCTTCGAGGTCGCCCACCGGCGGCGTTGCCGGCGGGCTCTGGGAACATGGTGGCCTGAACCATTGACATTTTCAATAGTGGGAAGGTTTACTGGTTTTACCCGACGCCTGGAAGGGCGCTCACTCAGTCACAAAGGAGTAGCTGAGCATGTTCAGTCGCACTCGAATCACAGCAATCGCGGCCGTGGCCGCAACAGGTCTCCTCCTCGCGTCCTGCAGCCAGGGGTCTCCGAGCGGCGGGGGCGGAGAGGGCGGCTCCGGCGAGACCGAGGGTCTCACCTCCGTCACCGTCGGTGTGCTGAAGATCGCGCCGTCGGCCGCCGTGCAGTACGGCATCGACGAGGGCATCTTCGAAGAGCACGGCCTCGACGTCACGCTCGCCGAAGCGCAGGGCGGTGCGGCCATGCTGCCGTCCGTCTCGACAGGAGAGTACGACTTCGGCATCGGCAACGGCCTCTCCGTTCTCACGGCGGCGACGCAGGGCATCGATATGCGCATGGTGTCGGGCTATTCGTACTCGCTCGCCGAGGGCGAGGACATCAACGCCGTCGTCGTGCGCGCGGGCGACGGCATCGAATCGTGGAGCGACCTCGAGGGCAAGACGGTCGCGACCAACACCCTCAAGACCCAGGGCGACCTCACGATCAACGAGGCGATCGAGCGCGACGGCGGTGACCCCTCCAGCGTCGAGTACATCGAGGTGCCGTTCCCGGACGCGCTCGCGCAGCTCGAGGCGGGCAACGCCGACGCCGTCTGGATCCCCGAGCCCTTCTATTCAGCGGCGAAGGCGGACGCGGAGACGTTCTCGATCGTCGGCTTCCCCAACCAGGACTCGATCCCCGGCCTGCCGACCATGGTCTCCTTCGCCTCGGGGGCGACGGTCGACGACAACCCCGAGCTGGTGCAGCAGTGGCGTGACGCGCTCACCGAGACGCTGGACGCCGCGACGGCCGATGACGAGGGCCTGCGCGAGACGATCGTCGAGTTCACGGGCATGCCTGCCGAGACGGTCGAAGTCATCGGGCTCGAGCGGCTCTCAGGAGAGCTGGAGGACGACCTGATCGTGCAGCTCAGCGACATGGCCGTGAAGTGGGGCTTCCTGGAGTCGGAGCCCGACCTCGACACCGTCATCGCCCCGTAGCGCATCATGGCAGTACCCGAGACGATCACGCGCACGGTTGCCGTCGCGCAGCGCCGCGGCAGCAGGCGCCGGTTCCGGCCGCGCCGCCTGCTGCTCGGCCTCGCGGGCATCCTGAGCGTTCTGCTCGTGTGGGAGGTGGTCTCCCGCACCGGCATGCTCAACCCCGAGTACTTCCCGCCCGCCTCCGAGGTCATCGCGCAGCTCGGTGCCAACGCGACGCTCACGGGCTTCTGGCAGGCGGTGGGCGTCACGCTCGGCACGTGGGCCCTCGGGATGCTCGTCGCCTTCGTGCTGGCGATGCCGCTCGGCATCGTGATCGGCCTGTCAATGCAGCTGACGAGGATCACGCGCTCGACCGTCGAGTTCCTGCGGCCGATCCCGTCGGTGGGTCTGATCCCGCTTGCCGTTCTCGTGTTCGCGGTTCCCCTGCAGCAGAGCCTGCTCATCGTCGTCTACGGCGCGTTCTGGCAGATCTTCGTGCAGGTGCTCTACGGCGTCGCCGACGTCGATACGGTTGCGATGTCGACGGCCCGCAGCTACGGCTTCACCTGGCTGCAGCGCGTGCGCGACGTGGTCTTCCCGACCATGCTTCCGTACCTCGTGACGGGCATCCGGCTCGCCGCGGCGGTCGCGCTGATCCTGACCGTCACGATCGAGCTCGTGGTCGGCACGTCGCACGGCCTCGGCTTCGAGATCGCGCAATCGCGCAACGCGGCGCTGTACGAATCGACATACGCCCTCGTGCTCGTGACGGGCCTGATCGGCGTCGCGATCAACGTCGGCGTCCGCTTCGTCGAGAAGCGGGTGCTGTCGTGGCACCAGTCCGTGAGGGAGGGGATCTGATGCGCAAGGCGCTCATCGCACTGGCCTACGCGCTGGGCCTGCCGATCGTGCTCGTGCTGATCTGGTACGTCGCGACCCTCGGTGCGACGAACCCGTTCGTGCCGAAGCCCCTCGTCCTCGTCGAGACCTTCGCGGAGACGTGGTTCGGCGACCGCATCTCGAACGACATCCTGCCGAGCCTCGCACGCTTCGTCGTCGGCACGGGCCTCGCGATCGTGATCGGCATCATCCTCGGTCTCGCGGTCGGGCTCAGCCGCGGCCTGCGCGCCTACACCGAGCCCGTCTTCGAGTTCTTCCGCGCGCTTCCGCCGCCCGTGCTCATCCCGATCCTCGCGCTGATCCTCGGCGCGACCGACGGCATGCGCATCTCGGTCATCGTGCTCGGCGCCGTCTGGCCCGTGCTCCTGAACACGATCGAGGGCGTGCGTTCCGCCGACGAGGTGCAGACCGAGACGAGCCGCTCGTACGGAATCACCGGATGGGGCAGGATCCGCCACCAGGTGCTGCCGTCGGCCGCGCCGCAGATCATGGCGGGCGTTCGGCAGGCGCTTCCGATCGGCATCATCCTGATGGTGATCGGCGAGATGCTCTACTCCACGGCCGGCCTCGGCTACTCCATCACCCAGTTCCAGCGGCAGTTCGCCGTCTCGCAGATGTGGTCGGGCATCCTGCTGCTGGGGCTCCTCGGATTCGTCGTCTCGCTGCTGTTCAAGCTCGTCGAGCGCCGCGTCCTCCGCTGGTACCACGGACTGAAGGACCTCGAGAATGCCTCCTGAGAACACGACCGCACCCGCCGGCCGAACCCTGCCCGCCGACCAGACCCTGCTCAGCGTGCGGGGCCTGCAGAAGGTGTACGAGACGGATGACGGGCCCATCGAAGCCGTGCGGAATCTCACGTTCGACCTCGGCAAGAACGAGCTCACGTGCCTCGTCGGGCCCAGCGGATCGGGCAAGACGACGCTGCTGAAGTGCATCGCGGGCCTCCTGGAGCCCACGAGCGGCGAGGTGCTGCTCGACGGGAAGAAGGTCACGGGGCCGCCGAAGAAGATGGCCGTCGTCTTCCAGGAGTACGGCCGCTCCCTCTTCCCGTGGCTGCGCGTGGCCGAGAACGTCGAACTGCCGCTCCGGAACGCAGGCGTGCCCAAGGGGGAGCGGCGCGAGCGCGTCGCTGAGGCGCTCGAGTCCGTGGGGCTCGGGCACGCCGCGAAGCAGTACCCCTGGCAGCTGTCGGGCGGTATGCAGCAGCGCGTCGCGATCGCTCGTGCGATCGCGTACCAGCCCGAGGTGCTTCTGATGGACGAGCCGTTCGCGGCCGTCGACGCGCAGACCCGCGCCGACCTCGAGGACCTGGTGCGCTCCATCCGGAAGCGCCTGGGCGTCACGGTGCTGTTCGTGACGCACGACATCGACGAGTCGGTCTACCTCGGCTCGCGGGTCGTCATCCTGTCGTCGTCGCCGACGGTGGTGCAGGAGGACATCGAGATCGACCTGCCGGAGGATCGCGACCAGCTCGAGACCCGCGCTCTCCCGCGCTTCACCGAGCTGCGCCACCACGTGTACGAGCAGATCCAGAAGGCGAAGCAGGGGTTCCGGCCCGACGACGCGCGTGTCTGAGGCGACGCGGCCGACGCTGACGCCGGGGCTCCTCGGCGCGCTCGGCTTCGTCGCGATGGCGGGTTCCCTCGCCACCGACCTCTACCTGCCCGCGTTCCCGGATGTGCAGGACGACCTGGGTGTCTCGGCGCCCGTCGTGCAGCTCACGCTGACGGCGTTTCTCGTGGGCGCCGCGATCGGGCAGTTCTCGGTCGGCACCGTGAGCGATGCGCTCGGCCGGCGCCGCACCCTGCTGGTCGCGCTGTCGCTGTACGCGTTCGCCGGCTTCGGGTCGGCATTGCTGCCGACGATCGAGGGCGTCATCGCACTCCGCTTCCTGCAGGGCGTGTTCGGGGCAGTGGGGGCAGCGGTCGCGCGGGCGATCGTCGCGGACATCGCCGAGACGAAGCAGCAGGCGACGCGCGGCATCAGCATCGTCGTCGCGATGTTGGGCGTCGGGCCCGTGTTCGGCAGCCCGTTGGGCGCTGTTCTCGTCGAATGGGGCGGCTGGCGCCTCGCGCTGACGGGGCTCGCGACACTCGCGTCGGCGATGGTCGTCGTGACGGCCCTCGCCATCCCCGAGTCGCTCCCGCCCGAGGATCGCCACCCCGCCCGCATCCGGCCCCTGCTCGGGAACCTCGGTCGCCTCCTGCGCGACGGGCCCTTCGTCGGCTACGCGCTCTCGTACGGCCTGACCTACGGGGCGTTCGTCGTCTACATCGGCTCGTCGTCGTTCATCGTGCAGAGCGTGTTCGACCGCTCGCCGATGACGTATTCGCTCGCGTTCTCCGCGTCGTCGCTCTGCTTCGTCGGCGGCGCGCTGCTCAACGCCCGGCTGGCGAAGCGAATCGGCGCTGCCGCCGGCCTGCGCGCGGCCCACATCGCCGCGATCGCCGCGGCAGGCGCCCTCGTCGTGCTCGCGTCCGGTGGGGCGCTGACCTTCGCGGCGTGGGTGCCGCTGTCGTGCGTGTTCGTCGCCGGCATCGCGGGGGCGATGTCGAACACGACGGCGCTCGCGCTCGGCAGGGCGGGGTTCGCCGCCGGTGCGGGCTCGGCGACCCTCGGCCTGTTCCAGTACGTGATCGCCGCCCCGGCGTCGCCCCTCGGCGGCCTGTGGGGCGACGACACCGCGCTGCCGGCGACGATCGGGATGGCCGTCGGAGCAGCCTTCGCCCTGTGCGCGGCGCTGTCGGCCCGCGCGGCCGAGCGCCACCGATAGACCCTCGTTTCGGGCCCTTGCGTGTGACGGGCAGCGGCAGGAGACATGCCGGTGACGGAGGGCTGCGGCCTCCGCCGCGGCCCTCCGGAGGCCGACGCCACCAGAACGTGCCGGACGGGACGGCCCGATGCGATCGTTCAGGCCGTCCCGGCCCCTGCCTCTGAGGCTCGTGACCTCAGCGGATGAACGTGGTGCGGCGCCGGCGCAGACTGTGGACCCAGACGATTCCCACGACCGCGGCGGATGCGCCGAGCCACGCGATGAACAACAGACTGACAGGTGCGGCCGACCAGCCGTCGCGCGCGTATCCCACGATCATGACCATCGCCCATGGCATCGTATAGATCGTGCCGCTCAGAGCCTCGGACCCGTACCCGCACGCGGCAGCCGTGAGCAGGCAGAGGAACAAGCCGCTGAGGATCAGGAACAGCCAGGGCGAGAGGTCGCCCCAGATCCGTTGGTCGGAAGGGTAGCCGTAGAGCCCGAGCATTAGCCAGTGCATCGTGAGGAGCACGCCGACGAGCAGTGAGACTGGCCAGACCCGAGACCATCGGACCTCGCCGAGCGCGGCCAGCGCCGCCCACAAGCCGAGGAACACCAGCGTCCTCGTCGAGGGGAGCGGGAGACCGGGCAGTAAGAGATGGGTCGCGGCGAGCGCAATGCACACGACGAATGCTGATGAGGCTGCCCAGCGGGCCGCGCGTGGGTGCCCCGTCGAGGCGAGGACGCCCGCGATGATCCACGGTGTGGCGAGGGCGGTGCCCGCGACGATCCACGCGATGACGTTACTGCCGAAGCCTGCGGCGATGGCGCCGCCGTAGACGTCTTCCGCTGCGGGGGCCAGGACGAACGAGACGACGTAGACGAGACTCACGGCAATGCCCGTGCCGAGCGCGAGCGAGGCCACGAGGCTGCGCGTCGCGCGGCTCAGCACGCGCTCCGCCCAGACGGAAGCGGCGTGGGCGTGGATGCTCAGCTTCTCCGACAACGGCAGCCGGCCACGGCCGGAAGCTTCGGCGGCGTCCATCAGCACCCCGACGGCGGCGGCCCCGTTCCGCTCCCGCCACTCCCGCGGGTGCAGCCGGAACGCCCTATCGAACTCTTTCGGCTCCAGCGCGCTCATGCGGCGCTCACCTTCGCGCCGAACGCCGGCAGGTTGCGGGCGCGGTTCAACCGAGTCTGCGCCTCGGCGGCGATCCTGGCCGAACGCTCTGCCGCCTCGCTGAGAGCGGTGGCACCCTGCTCCGTCAGTGCGTAGTAGCGACGCAGCCGGCCGTCGGTGACTTCGTCTCCGGCCTCTTCGACCAGACCCTCGGCGGCCAAACGATCCAGCGCGGCGTAGAGCGTCCCGACCTTGAGCTGCACGCGATGTGCCGACAGCTCGTCGGCCTCTGCGATGAGCGCGTAGCCGTGCTTCCGGCCACCCGCGAGCGCGGTCAGGATGAGGAACGTGGGCTCACGCATCTCTTTCGTAGTCATGTGTACATGATACTCAGTTCAATTGAATATGCAAGTACCACTCAACTCTTCATTTCTGGCACATCTCCGGCGGTGGCCACCACCGGAGATGTGCCAGAAATGAAGAGATAGCGCGGCGGCTACTGCTTCGGCCGCTTCAGCACTGACTTCTTCGGCACGCGGATGGTCTCCGTCGTCCACGGCTCCTTCGTGCCGATCGGGTGGGTGGGGCGCGCGGAGCCCGTGAACCGTGCTCGCAGGTCGGCCTTGCGGATCTTCCCGGATGCCGTGCGCGGGAACTCGTCGATGACGTGCGTCGTGCGCGGGATCTTGTAGCGCGCGATCTCGCCGGTCAGCGCCTCGACGACCTGTTCGCTCGTGAGCGATGTGCCCTCGCGCAGCGTGACGATGGCGCAGGGCACTTCGCCCCACTTGTCATCCGGGACACCGATCACGGCGGCGCCCGTGACGCCGTCGATGTCGTTGATCAGATTCTCGACCTCCGCGGGGTAGATGTTCTCGCCGCCCGAGATGATCATGTCCTTCAAACGGTCGGCGATGAACAGGAAGCCGTCTTCGTCGAGGTAGCCCATGTCGCCCGAGCGGAACCAGCCGCCCGGCCGGAACGACTCCGCCGTCTTCTCGGGCTGGCCGTGATAACCGGCGAAGACGTTCGGGCCCTGGATCTCGATTTCGCCGACGGTGCCGCGCGGCACGATCTCGCCGGCGTCGTTCGTGACACGGACGTTCGTGAAGAAGTGGGGGAGGCCGACGCTGCCCTGCTTCTCGCGCGTCCACTGCGGCGGCAGGTGAGTGGCGCCCGGCGACGTCTCGGTCATCCCGTAGCCCTGCGAGAACGACATGCCCCGCTCCTCGTACGCGTTCAGGATGCGGGTGGGCACTGCCGAGCCGCCGCAGGTGAGCTTGCGCAGCGTCGACAGGTCGGCGGCGCTCCAATCCGGATGATCGGCGAGCAGCTGGTACGTCGTCGGCACGCCGCTGATGCTGCTGATCCCATACTGTTCGATGAGCGCGAGCGCGCGGCCCGCGTCGAAGCGCTTCTCGAGCACGATCGTGCCGCCCACCATCACGATCGGCAGGGCGCCCATGCCGAGCGCCGCGACGTGGAACAGCGGGGAGATCAGCAGCGCGCGATCGCCCGCGTCGATGCCGTAGTCGACGACGGCGTTGATCGCGACGTAGGTGAGGTTCTGGTGAGTGAGGACGGCGCCCTTCGGTTTACCGGTCGTGCCCGAGGTGTAGATGATCGCCGCCGGCTCGTCGAGGTTCATCGCCTCGGCGACACGGCCCCCGCGCGAGCGCTCCATCAGCTCGTTCAGGCCGGGCGTGCCAGGCAGGCCGTCATGCGTGGGGATCACATGCACGACGTCGCTCGCCGCGACGCCGGGAGCGACGCGCTCGGCGAACTCGATGTCGTAGATGAGCGCGCGAGATCCGCTGTCGGTGAGGACGTGCGTGATCTCCGGCGGCGCGAGCCGCGTGTTGATCGGCACGAACACGGCGCCGATCTGGGCGCACGCGAACAGCGCGAACAGGAACTCGGGGCTGTTCTCACCCAGATACGCCACGCGATCGCCGCGCGTGATGTCCCGCACGTGCAGCACCTCGGCGACCTGGTCGACCGCGTCGGCGAACTGGCGATAGGTGAAGACGCGCTCGCCGAAGATGAGCGCCTCCTTCTCCGGGTCCTTGAGGCGCCGCTTCGTGGCCCAGGCACCGATACCTGCGTTGTACATCCGTGAACTTCCTTGTTCGGGAGGGGAGAAGTGGGGACAGCTCGTGGGGCCCGTGAGCGGCAGACGGCGGAGCCGGATCTGCCCATCGGGCCGAGCTGTGTGTGATGCGCCGTTCGCGCATCACACACAGCGCTTCACGCGTAGAAGCGGTACAGGCTCCGCGTCACGACCGCCGGGCGCTCGGAGCCGAAGACCTCGAAGGTGTGGTCGACGGTCAGCTGGTAGCCGTTGCCCTTGACCTCGGTCACCTCGGCGATCACGGCGTTCATCCGGACCTTCGCGCCGACGGGCACCGGCGAGACGAAGCGCACCTTGTCGAGGCCGTAGTTGACCTTGGTCTTGACGCCCTCGACATCGCACAGGTCGCTCCAGAACTTCGTCGCGAGCGAGAGCGAGAGGAAGCCGTGCGCGATCGGGCCGCCGAAGGGGCTCTCGGCCTTCGCGCGCTCGGGCTCGACGTGGATCCACTGGTGGTCGTCGACGGCGTCGGCGAAGGTGTTCACGCGGTCCTGCGTGATCTCGAACCAGTCGGTGAAGCCGAGGTCGCGGCCGGCGAGCGAGGTGATGTCGTCGTACGACACGACGGTCTGGTTGGTCATAGCGATTCCTTTCGGTTGGTCAGACGAAGGCGGATTCGCCGGTCAGCGATCGGCCGACGATGAGGGCGTTGATCTCGTGGGTGCCTTCATACGAGTAGACGGCTTCGGCGTCGGCGAAGAAGCGAGCGGCGCCGTGTTCGAGCAGGAGGCCGTTGCCTCCGAGCACCTCTCGGGCCAGGGCGACGGTTTCGCGGGCCGATTGCGCGGTGACCATCTTGGCGAGCGCCGAGTTCTCGTCGCTCCACTGGCCTGCATCCTGCTGCGCCGAGAGTTCGACGGCGAGGGCGAGGGACGACGTGGCACCGCCGATCATGCGGGCGAGCTTCTCCTGCACGAGCTGGAAGCCGCCGATGGGGCGGCCGAACTGCGCGCGATCCGCCGCGTAGCGGACCGCGGCGTCGAGGGCGCCGGCCTGGAGTCCCGCCGCGATCCAGGCGACGTCGGAGCGCATGACCCGCAGCACCGCGGCGACGTCGCGCCACGACGAAATGCCCTGCAGACGGCGGTCTTCTGCGACGCGGACGCCCGTCAGGCGGATCCGGAAGTTCTGCATGATGCGCAGCGACACCTTGCCCTCGATCCTCTCGAGGGTGACACCGTCGGCCTCCCGGTCGACGAGGAAGGTCTTGACCTGCCCGTCCGCCGTGTCGCGTGCGAAGACCGCGAGTACGTCTGCGCTGTCGGCACCGCCGATCCACTTCTTCTCACCGTCGAGGATCCATGCGTCGCCGTCGCGCGTCGCGGTGGTCGCGAGGCCGCCCGCGACATCGGATCCGTGCTCCGGCTCGGTGAGCGCGAACACGCCGGTCATCTCGAAGCTCCGGATGAGCGGATCCCAGCGCGCGGCCTGCTCAGCGGACCCGCCGTGGCGCACGATCGCGCGGAACAGGCCCGCCTGTGCGTTGTACATCGTCGCGACCGACGCGTCGCACCGGGCGAGGACGTAATTGCGGAACCCGCTGAACATCGTCGAGTCGGCTTCCTCTGCCGACACGCCTGCGGGCTCCATGAGGTCGAGCGGCACCAGCTCGCCGAGCACCTCCGCGGGCATCACCGCACGCTCCCACGCGTCCGCGAGGAGCGGGCGGATGCGGTCGTCGAGCACGGCCGCGAGCTCGTCGAGGGCGCGCCTTGCCGCGAGGGAGAGATGCCGCTCGGCGAACCCCAGCCGGTCGGCGACGGGATCCTGCGTCATGCGAGCCCCAGCAGCCTCGCGGCGTTGTCCTTCATGATGCCCGGGAGGACATCCGGCTTGAAGGTCCCGGACTGCTCGGCGTCGCGGATCCAGCGATCCGGCGTCAGCATGGGGAAGTCGGAGCCGAAGAGAACCCTGTCCCGGATGAGCGAGTTCGCGTAGCGCACGAGCTGCGGCGGGAAGTACTTCGGGCTCCAGCCCGAGAGGTCGATCCACGTGTTGTGCTTGTGCGTCGCGACCGAGAGCGCCTCGTCCTGCCACGGCACGGAGGGGTGGGCCATGATGATCTGCAGCTCGGGGAAGTCGGCGGCGACGCCGTCGAGCAGCATGGGGTTCGACAGGGCGAGGCGGAAGCCGTAGCCGCCGGGCATGCCCGCGCCGATTCCCGTCTGGCCCGTGTGGAACAGGGCGATCGCGCCGGCGGCCCGCAGCGCCTCGTACACGGGGCGCAATCGGTCGTCGTCGGGTGAGAAGCCCTGCACAGTCGGATGGAACTTGAACCCCCGCGCGCCCCGCTCGATCAGTCGCCCGATCTCGTCGAGCGCGTCGTCGCGGCCCGGGTCGACCGAGGCGAACGGGATGAGCACATCGCTGTTCCGGATGGCGCCGTCGATGATCTCGTCGTTCGAGATCGGCGGGTGGCCGAGGTTCGTCGAAGAGTCGACCGTGAACACGACCGCGGCCATCCTCCGTTCGCGGTAGTGCGTCGCGATGCTGTCGAGGTCGGGGCGCGGGCCGTCGGTGCGGAAGTACTTCGACGCGGCCTCGGCGAGGTCGTCAGGCAGCGAGGACTGGCCAGCGTGGCCGATCTCGATGTGGACGTGGGTGTCGATCGCCTCGATCCCCGCGAGGTCGATCGACGGTTCGTAGCGGGTCATCACCGCGGCTCCGGGGCGAGCTCATCCGGAAGCTGAGGGAACGTCTCCCCGACCGACTGCAGATCGCCGACGGCGCCGGCGAAGCCCTCGACGAGCGAGTCGTAGCTCCAGCCGCCCTCGCGGTACGCGGTTGCGACGGGCTCGGGGTGCGACCACAGCTGCAGACGGTCGCCGCCCGCCCCGATCGCCTGGCCCGTGACGCCGTTCGCGGCATTCGACGCCAGGAAGGCCACAATGCCGGCGACGTCATCGGAGGTGCCGAAGCCGAGATCGTGGCGGAAGAAGGCGGGCATGGGCTCGCCCCGTTCGTCCGCCTCGACCGCCTTCTGGAAGAACGGGACGGTCTTGGTCATCGCGGTAGCCGCGACCGGGATCACGGCGTTGACGGTGATGTTCGCCTTCTTCAGCTCCATCGCCCAGGTGCGCACCATGCCGACGATGCCGGCCTTGGCCGCCGCGTAGTTGGTCTGGCCGAAGTTGCCGCGCTGGCCGGTAGGGGAGCCGATGCACACGATGTGGCCGGGCGTTCCGCCCTCGCGCATGCGGGTCGCGGCCTCCCGCACGCAGGTGAAGGTGCCCCGCAGATGCACATCGATCACGGCGTCGAAGTCTTCGTCGCTCATCTTCCACAGCGTGCGGTCGCGCAGGATGCCTGCGTTCGTCACGAGCGCGTCGAGGCGGCCGTACGTGTCGTAGGCGTGGTCGACGAGCGCCTTCGCGGTCGCGGTCGGACCGACGGGCGCGACGACGGCGCTCGCCGTTCCGCCCGCGTCGACGATGCTTCTGACCGCGGCGTCGGCGGTCTCCTGGCTGACGTCGTTGATGACGACGCTCGCGCCTTTGGCTGCGAGCTCCTGGGCGTACGCGAGCCCCAGGCCCTGGCCCGAGCCCGTGACGATGGCGACTGTGCCTGCAAGCGACATTGCTCTCTCCGATCTGTGCGCCGATTGGGTCGGCTGTGATCCATAGAATCGTCAATGCTTGAAAAAGTCAATGGTTGTTGGAGACATGTGTTTGCTAGGATCACGTCATGACGACAGCCGAGGCCGAGGTCACACGCGGATCCGCGCTCGCGCACAACGCGAGCTTCCTTCTGACGCGTGCGAGCGTCCTCGCCGCGCAGCGCGACAACCGCATGCTCGAACCGCTCGGGCTCAAGGTGCGGTCGTACTCCGTGCTCTCGCTCGCGATCGAGGACGTGCCGCCGACGCAGAGGGAGATCGCCGAGTTCCTGCGCCTCGACCCGAGCCAGGTCGTCGCGCTCGTCGATGAGCTCGAGGGGCGCGGGCTCGTCTCCCGCGCGCCGGACCCGAGGGACCGCCGGGCGAAGGTCGTCGCCGCCACGGCGCAGGGGCGGTCCGTGTACGACGAGGCGCGGGGGCGGGTCGTCGACGTGATGTCGCACCTCGACCCAGACGACGCGGCGACGCTGCAGCGGGTGCTGGAGCAGCTGGCGTTCGAGGAGTAGGCGCGGGGGTGCGGGGTTCCGGGCGGGTGGCTCGGGGCTCCGGGCGCTTTGCGCCCGGTCGTGTGCTCTGTGATGGGGGTGAGTCTTGGGCTCCGGGCGCTTCGCGCCCGGTCGTGTGCTCTGTGATGGGGGAGAGTTTGGGGCTCCGGGCGCTTCGCGCCCGTTCGCGCGGGACGTGAAGCGATGGGGAAGGCCGATGGCTGGGGGTTTCTGGAGCGATGCTCCAGAAACTTCTGTTCCGTCACCACGGGATGCATCCCTACGGCGCCCTCCACGCGCCGCATCGTTCTTGAGAAAGAGGTTGCGTTGTGGGGGCTGTGCGGCGCGCGGAGCCTCTTCGGCGCCGCAGGGGCCCTGCTGGCGTACCGGACGGAATGTGAAGAACCCCGGGCCGAAGGCCCGGGGTTCTTCACATTGGTCGGGATGACAGGATTTGAACCTGCGACCTCCTCGTCCCGAACGAGGCGCGCTACCAAGCTGCGCCACATCCCGATTGCTGACCGCGCTTGCGGCAACCCGACCAGTCTACCCGATGGTCAGGCGTGGTTCGAATCGGCGGCGGGGAGCGCGTTGTGCGGGCGTGTCGCGCGGTGGCGGGGGTGCCCGCGGGGTTCATCGGCGAGGGGCGAGCGTGACGAGGGTCGCCTCGGGGCGGCAGGCGAAGCGCACGGGGGCGTAGATCGAATGACCGAGGCCGGCGCTGACGTGCAGGGGGACCGTGCGGCCGCCGTGCGACCACGTCGACAGGCCGCGCGTCTGCTTCGCCGGCAGATCGCAGTTCGCGACGAGGGCCCCGTAGCCGGGCAGCCGCACCTGGCCGCCGTGCGTGTGGCCGGCGAACAGCGCGTCGGCGCCATCGGCGATGAACGCGTCGAGCACGTGCCGGTAGGGGGCATGCGTCACGCCCAGCGTGAGCGACGCATCCGGCAGGTCGATCAGCGCGCGGTGCGCCGACTCGAGGTCTTCGAGCTGGTGGTGGGCGTCGTTCGTGCCCATGAACCGGATGTCGCGGCCGGCGACCGACACGACGGCCGCCGTGTTGTCGAGGGGCGTCCAGCCGAGGTCGTCGCGCAGGAACGCGTCGAGCGCCTCGGTGTCGAGGGCGGCGGTCGTGGGGTGGTGCCGCGACGGCCCCGCGAGGTACTTCAGCGGATTCCGCGGCTTCGGCGCCCACAGGTCGTTCGAACCGTGCACGAACACGCCGGGAGTGCCCGCGAACGGGCCGAGGGCGGCGCGCACGGCGGGCAGGGCGTCCGGGTGCCCCATGTTGTCACCCGTGCTGATGACGAGGTCGGGGCGCAGCGCCGCCAGGCGCGAGATCCATGCGGCGCGGCGCTTCTGCCAGGGTGCGAGGTGCGGATCGGAGATGTGCAGTGCCCGGATGGGGCGGCTGCCCGGTTCCAGGACGTGCACGGTCCGCGCCCGCAGCGTGTACAGATGCCGCTCGATGCCGATGCCCCAGACGCCGGCGGCCGCGGCGGCCGAAGCCGCCGCGGCGAGCACGGTGAGCGCTGTGCGGCGCCCGCTCATCGATCAGTCGTCATCGTCGTCGTTGCCGCCGATGCCGTTGTTCGACTTCTTCTTGTCGTCCTTGTCCGACTTCTTGTCCTTCTTGTCGTCGTCATCATCGTCATCGCCGCCGCAACTGGGGGCGCTGTAGCTGATGCTGACGCTCGACCCCGGCGCGACGGTCGCACCCGCGCCCGGATCGGACCCGGTTGCCCGCTCGTCGTTCAGGTCTTCGTCCTTCTTGCACGAACCGACCGAGGCGTTCAGACCGGCCGATTGGATCGTACCGCGGGCCTCCGAGAGCGACATGCCCTGCACCGATGGCACGGCGACGCCGCTGCCGTCGCTCGGTCGGATCACGAGGAGCGAGCCGCGCGGCGCGCTGCCGCTCGGGTCGGTGCGCTCGGCCGTGCCCTCCGGGGCCGTACCGGTCGTGTAGTCGCCGACGCGGGAGTTGAAGCCTGCATCCTCGAGCGCCTTCGCCGCCTCATCGAGAGACATGCCGTGGATGTTCGGGACGTCCTTCATGACGACCTTCGTCAGCTCGTCGTCCGGGCCGGGGAAGCTGCCGCCGCCGAGCTCGGCGTTCGCCGCAGCCTGCGTGTCGCGGGCGAGGGCGTAGCGGATGTTCTGCAGGCCCCAGCCGAAGATATCCCCCTTGCCGCTCGCATTTCCGAACCACGCGGCCGTCGTCGCGTTCGTCGACGACTCGACCATCCAGGTCTGCAGCGCTTCGTGCGTACCGGTCTTGCCGATCAGGGGGGTGCCGTCGTAGGTGTTGCCCTGCGCGCCGGTACCGCCGTTCATGACGCCCTCGAGGGCGTAGGCGGCGGTCGCCGCGACCTCGGGCGAGATGACCTTCTTGCACTCGTGCTCGGGCAGGGCCATCTCAGCCCCGTCCGGCCCGACGACCTTCCGGATGGCGCGCTGGTCGCACAGGATGCCCTTGTTGGCGACTGTCGCGAACGCCGACGCGATATCGATCGGTGAGATGTCCTTCGAACCGATGACGTCGGGCGCGACGTTCTGAGTCGTGACGGCCTCGCCGTTGCCGCGCGTGACTCCCATCGTCGCGGCCGTCTCGTTGATGTCGCATACGTTCAGCTGCTCGGCCATCGCCATGTAGCCGGTGTTGAGCGACTGGGCGGTGTACTGCATCGCCGTTCCGACGTAGCCGCGCTGGTTGTTGAAGTTGCCGGGGTTGTACGGCTCGTTCAGGAACTCATCGCGCGACGTGAACTTGCCGTTGTCGTCGATCTCTCCGGTGCAGATCGGGACGACGAAATCGCGATCCGTGCCGTCGATCCGCTCGTTCACGGAGCGCCCCTGCTGGAGCCACTCGACGAGCGTGAAGAGCTTGTAGGTCGAACCCACGTTGAAGCCGCCGGAGTTGCCCCTGTCGCTTCCCGCCGCGTAGACGAGGCTCGTGTAGCCGTCGCCGGTCTCGTGGCCGGGCCGCTGGCTGTACTCGGTGTTCTGCGCCATCGCGAGGACGTCGCCCGTCTTGGGATCGAGCGTCACGATCGCGCCGCCGTAGTTCTCGCCGTCGTAGCTCGCCTGGGTGTTGGCGTTCATCGAGTCCTCGGCCGCGTCCTGGATGCGCGGGTTCAGCGTCGTGTACACCTCGAGGCCGCCGCGGCTCAGCGTCTGGGCCCGGTCGTTCGCAGTCTCCCCGAAGGCCTCGTCCTTCAGGATCGTCTGGCGCACGTACTCGCAGAAGTACGCGGTGTCCCCGGCCTCCTGGCAGCCCTGGTTGCGCTCCGTGACGTGCGGCTTGACCGTCGCCTCGCTGTACTTGTCGTGCTGGGCCTGGGTGATCTTGCCGTCTTCGAGCATGCGGCCGAGCACGTAGTTGCGGCGCTGCTCGGTCTTCGCGTAGCCGCTCTCCTTCGTGTTGACGACCTCGCCGCCGACCTCCATGGTGCCCTCGGGCATGTCGAGGCGCAGCTGGTTCGGGTTCTGCACGATGCCCGCGAGGGTCGCCGCCTCGCCCATGTGCAGTTCGTCGACGCTCTTGCCGAAGTACCGCTCGGCGGCGGCCTCGATGCCGTAGGTCTGGCCGCCGAAGTTCGCGATGTTCAGGTAGCCGAGGAGGATCTCCTCCTTGGTGTACTGCTTCTCGATCGCGATCGCGTAGCGCATCTCCTGGAGCTTGCGCTGGTACCCGTCGGTGCCTTCCGAATCGGTCTGCAGCTGGTAGCAGTCGTTGATCGCCGCGTCCTGCTCCTTGCGGTCGAGCTCCGCGAAGTCGTCGGGCAGGTCCTCCGACGTGCCGGCCTCGCATCGCTGCACCAGGACGTTCTTCACGAACTGCTGGCTGATGGTCGAGGCGCCCTGGGTCGCACCGCCGGCCGCGTTCGACAGGAGCGCGCGGCTCGTGCCGATCAGGTCGACGCCGCCGTGGTCGTAGAAGCGCGGGTCCTCACTCGACAGCACGGCGTCGATGATCGTCTGCGGCAGCTCGTCGTACTCGAGCGGGATGCGGTTCTGGTCGTAGAAGGTCGCGAGCTCGACGTTCTTGCCGTCGTCGTTCTTCGCGTAGATCGTGGTCGGCAGCATCGGCTGGTCGACCTCGAGGTCGGCGGGGATGTTCTCGAACATCGTCATCGCGCCGGACGCGGTGTAGCTGCTCAGGGCGATCGCCGGCGTGACCGTGGCGGTCACGAGGAGCCCGGCGACCGCGCTCAGGCCGACGAGGCCGAGGATGCCGCCGAGGGCACCACCGAGCGTTCTCTTCGAGTGAGGCATAGGCTGATGTTAGCCGCGTCGCCTGTGGAGAATCTGCTCCGCGCTGAGCATCCGCCGGGAACGCGCATCGAACTTTCGCACACGACACGGGAGTGCCATGACCACGTGGGAGTACCTCACAACGCCGCTGCTGATCCACAACACGGCGCAGATTCTGAACAACTGGGGCAAGCAGGGCTGGGAGCTCGTGCAGGTCGTGCCGAACGCGGAGGGCGGGCTCGTCGCCTACCTGAAGCGCCCCGTCGGCGGCGGAGCCGCCAACGAGGGGCTCGGCGCGGCGGCCGTCGCCGCCAAGCAGTTCGAGGGGGAGCAGTGAGCGTCGCCGCGCGCCTCGCGGAGCTCGGCATCGATCTCCCCGACGTCGCGGCCCCCGTCGCCGCCTACATCCCGGCCAAGGTCCATGGCGACCTGGTCTGGACATCCGGGCAGCTGCCGTTCGTGTCCGGTGCCCTGCCCGCGACCGGCAAGGTCGGCGACGGCCACGGCCTGGTCCCCGCGTCGGACGCGCAGGAGCTCGCCCGCACGTGCGCGCTCAACGCGATCGCCGCGGCCGCGGCCGCCGTCGGCATCGACCGCCTCACCGGCGTCTTCAAGGTCACGGGCTTCGTCGCCTCCGACCCGTCGTTCTTCGGCCAGCCCGGCGTGATCAACGGCACCAGCGAGCTGCTCGGCGAGGTCTTCGGCGACGCCGGCGCCCACAGCCGTTCGGCCGTCGGCGTCGCGGCGCTGCCGCTCGACGCGCCCGTCGAGGTCGAGGTCGCCTTCACCTTCGCGTAGGCGGCTCCGAGCCGCGGGAGCGCTCCGAGCGTAGGAGAAATCCTCGGGGTGAGGAACAATCCGCGTGATTCTGCCTAATCTCGAGGAAAACCCCTAGCCCCGGGGCGCTGCATGCGACGAGGCCGGCACCGGATCATCCGGTGCCGGCCTCGTCCTGTCTCACTTCACCTGGGCGCTGATCACGCTCATCACCGCGGTGTCGGCGAGGGTCTGCGTGTCGCCGACCTCGCGGCCCTCGGCGACGTCGCGCAGCAGGCGGCGCATGATCTTGCCGGAGCGGGTCTTCGGGAGCTCGCTGACGACGTAGACGTCGCGCGGGCGGGCGATCGGCCCGATCTGCGTGCCGACCCACTTGCGCAGCTCATCGGCGAGGCCCGCCGCCGAGTTCTCGCGCAGGAAGCTCTCCTTCAGGATCACGAACGCGACGACCGCCTGGCCCGTCGTCTCGTCGCTCGCCCCGACGACGGCGGCCTCGGCCGTCGCCTCGTGCGCGACGAGGCTCGACTCGATCTCGGCGGTGGACAGCCTGTGGCCGGAGACGTTCATCACGTCGTCGACGCGGCCGAGCAGCCACACGTCGCCGTCCTCGTCGAGGCGGGCGCCATCGCCGGCGAAGTAGAAGCCCTTGTCGGCGAACATCTTCCAATAGGTGTCGACGAAGCGCTCGGGGTCGCCCCAGATGCCGCGCAGCATGCTCGGCCACGGCTTCGTCACGACGAGCAGCCCGCCGTTGTCGTTGTCGACCGGCGTGCCCTGCTCGTCGACGACGGTCGCCGAGATGCCGGGCAGCGGCACCTGGGCGGAGCCGGGTTTGGCGGCCGTGATCCCCGGCAGCGGCGAGATCATGATGGCGCCCGTCTCGGTCTGCCACCACGTGTCGACGATGGGGGCGGTTCCCGCACCGACGACGTCGCGGTACCACATCCACGCCTCGGGGTTGATCGGCTCGCCCACGCTGCCGAGCACCCTCAGGCTCGACAGGTCGCGCGCCTGCGGGATCTCTCGGCCCTGCTTCATGAAGCCCCGGATGGCGGTGGGGGCGGTGTAGAAGATGGTGACGCCGTACTTCTCGATGACGTCCCACCAGCGGCCCGGCTTCGGGAACTCCGGCGTGCCCTCGTAGAGCACCTGCGTGGCGCCGTTGGCGAGGGGGCCGTACACGGCGTAGCTGTGGCCGGTGATCCAGCCGATGTCGGCCGTGCACCAGTACACGTCCGACTCGGGGTGCAGATCGAACACGTTCCTGTGCGTGAAGGCCGCCTGCGTCAGGTAGCCGCCCGAGGTGTGCAGGATGCCCTTCGGGTTCCCGGTCGTGCCGGAGGTGTAGAGGATGAATGCGGGGCTCTCGGCGGGGAATGCCTGCGCCTCGTGCTCGGCGGAGGCCTGCGGGACCACGTCGTGGTACCAGACGTCGCGGCCTTCGATCCAATCGACGTCGTTCTCGCCGCGGCGCACGACGAGCACGTTCTCGACGGTCGCCTGCACGCCCTTGCCGTCGCGGTCGGCGAGGGCCTGGTCGACGGCCGGCTTGAGCGGCGAGACCTTGCCCTTGCGCCAGCCTCCGTCGGCTGTGATCACGAGCTTCGCGCCGGCGTCGTCGATGCGAGCGCGCAGGCTGTCCGCGCTGAAGCCGCCGAAGACGACCGAGTGGATCGCGCCGATGCGCACGACCGCCAGCATCGCGGCCACCGCCTCCGGGATCATCGGCAGGTACAGCGCGACGCGGTCGCCCTTGCCGATGCCGAGGCCCTCCAGCACGTTCGCGAGACGCTTGACCTCGTCGGTCAGGTCGGAGTACGTGACGGTGCGGGTGTCGCCGGGCTCGCCCTCGAAGTGGAAGGCGACGCGGTCGCCGTTGCCCGCCTCGACGTGGCGGTCGAGGCAGTTGTACGCGAGGTTCAGTTCGCCGTCGGCGAACCACTTCGCGAAGGGCGGGTTCGACCAGTCGAGGACCTCGGTGAACGGCTTCGCCCACGTCAGCAGCTCGCGCGACTGCTCGGCCCAGAAGGCCTCGGGGTCCGCCGCCGCTCGCTCGTAGATCTCGGGCTTCGCAACCGCGTGCGCCGCGAACTCGGGGCTCGGCGGGAACTCGCGGTTCTCGTTCAGCAGGTGGTCGATCTGACTGCTCATGCAGCACGCTCCTTCGCGGGCCTTGTCCATCCGGATGCACCGGGGCACGGAACAGCCCAGGTGCCCTTCGAATGTAAGCCAGCGGCGGCCGCGCGATCCACCGCCGAAAGGCGGGGGTGCCTGCGACCGGGCCGCGACGGCTCCACCGGACGCGGGTGGCCGTTCCTCCGCACCACAACGGACGCCCGCGTCATTGCAGGTGGGCACCAGGCCGCGGCGACGGTGCGGGCGCTCGCTCACAGCTCGGGGTGCGCGGCGTGTCGCCGGATCGGGCTGTGGACGGCCTCATCGGTCGCCGCGGCGCTCCCTAGCCTCGGGGCATGAGCCAGCCGTTCGTCGTCCAGCCCCGTGCGGGCCGGGTGCCCGTTGCGGCCCCGGACGGCACCCGTGAGGGCACCCCCGCAGCGACGGCCGCGGGGGTGCCGGCCGCGGCGCGCGCGGTCGTCGAGCTCGACGCGACGGCGTTCGGGCCGCTCGCGCCGTTCCTGCGGGGAGGCGACGTGACCGACGCGTTCGTGAACGGCGCCGACGGCCTGTACGTCGACCGCGGCGGAGGCGCCGCGCGGGTCGACGGGTGGCGGGCGTCCGAGCGGGAGGTGCGCGACCTCGCCGTGCGCCTGATCGGGTTGGGAGGCCGCCACATCGACGACGCGACGCCCGCAGTCGACGTGCGGCTCGCCGGCGGAGTGCGGGTGCACGCCGTGCTGCCTCCCGTGGCGAAAGGCGGAACGGCGCTGTCGATCCGGATCCCGACAGCCGTGGGCGCCGACCTCGCGGCCCTCCGCCGCGGCGGCACGTTCGACGAGCACACCGAGCGGTGGCTGATCCGGACGATCAGGGCGCGCGAGAACGTGCTCGTCACGGGCGCGACGGGCTCGGGGAAGACGACGCTGCTCGGCGCCCTGCTGGCGCAGGTGCCGGCGAGCGAGCGGATCGTGACGATCGAGGACGTCGCTGAGCTGCGCGTGCCCCATCCGCACCACGTCGCGCTCGAGGCGCGCCAGCCCAATCTCGAGGGAGCGGGCGGCGTCGGGCTGCCGCGGCTCGTGCGCGAGTCGCTGCGCATGCGGCCCGACCGGATCGTCGTCGGCGAGTGCCGCGGCGAGGAGGTGCGCGAGCTGCTCACGGCGCTGAACACGGGGCACGACGGGGGCGCGGGAACCCTGCACGCCAGCGGCCTCGCCGACGTGCCGGCCCGTCTGGAGGCGCTCGGTGCGCTCGCGGGGATGGACGATCACGCCGTCGCACGCCAGGTGACGAGCGCGATCGCGTGGGTGATCCACCTGGAGAACGGGCCGGAGGGTCGGCGCCTCGCGAGCGTGGGCAGGTTCGGGGACCGCGATGGGCGGCTGACGATCGAGGAGGTGCGGCCGTGGGAATGAGGCGAGGGCGCGAGGCACCCGCCGCGCGGCACGAGAGGCGGCGCGGCGCGGAGGCCGACAGGCCCTCGGACACCGCGGGGAACGTCGCCGTCTCGGCGCTGAGGCTGGCGGCTCTGCTGGGTGCTGGGGCCGTCCCGCATGCGGCGTGGCGTCACCTCGCCGACAGCGGCGACGCCGCGGCGGCGCGCGTCGCCGATCGGATCGCCGGCGGTGCGCCGGTTGCGGAGGCGATCGGGGAAGAAGGGGCTCCGGGGCGTCGCCGATTCGGCCGGCGCGCGGCTGGCGAGCGCGACGCGGCGGCCGCGTGGCGCGACGTGGCGGCGGCGTGGGGAGTCGCCTCGACGGTCGGGGCGCCGCTGGCGGAGTCGCTTCGGGGCATGGCGCACGCGCTGCGCGACGCGCAGGAGACGCTCGACGACGTGCGCGTCGCGATGGCCGAACCCGTGCACACCGCGCGGCTGATGAGCGCGCTCCCGTTCGTCGGCGTCGTGATCGCGGCCGCACTCGGTTTCGATGTCCTCGGGGTGCTGCTCGCGCCGGGCGCTGGCCTGATCTGCCTCGTCGTCGGCCTCGCGCTCATCGCGGGCGGCGGGGTGTGGGCGGCGGCGCTGGTCCGGTCGGCGCGGCCCGAACCCGGCACCCCCGGCATGCGGGCGGAGCTCACCGCGATCGCCCTCGGCGGCGGGGTGTCGCTGGAGCGCGCGCGAGCCCTTGTCGACGAGGCCGGCGGACGCGGGTCAGAGACGGCGGAGGTCGAACGCGTGCTCGGGCTCTCGCGCCGCGCAGGCATCCCCGCGATCGATCTGCTGAGGGCGACGGCGGAGCAGCAGAGGGCGGAGGCGCGCACCGACGGCCGGGTCAGGGCCGCGCGGCTCGGCACGCGCCTGCTCCTTCCGCTCGGCGCCTGCACGCTGCCGGCCTTCCTCTGCCTCGGCGTCGTGCCGATGCTGCTCGCCGTGATGCAGACCGCCGCGCTCCCCGAGCTGTGAACGACAGGAACCGAACAGGGCATCGATCGAGACCCTCGCCCGGCACGCGCCGGCGACGACCAGAGCGATCGACACCGATCGTCGCCGGGGCAGTCCCGGCGCGCTGGAGAAGAAAGAGAGGTACACATCATGAACACCGCAACCCACCTCCTCGCGGACGAGGAGGGCGCGTCGACGGCTGAGTACGCGATCGTCACGCTCGCGGCCGTCGCGTTCGCCGGCCTGCTCGTCGCGGTGCTGCGATCCGACGGCATCCGGGGCATGCTGCAGGACATCATCGAGCGCGCGCTCAGCACGGCATGAACGGCGACTCAGCCCCGGGCGCCGGCGCGGCGCATCCCGCGCCGGCGCCCGGGGCGCGCGAGCGCCTCGGTGCGCCGAGGTCGCGGGGCGCGCTCCGAGCCGCCCGCCGGGGTCCGATGCGCATCCCGGAGGAGAACCAGCGACGTCGGGGACGTTCCCGCCGGATTCGTCCTTCCGAGCGCGGGCGCTCCTCGATCCTGCGCGACGACGAGCGCGGATCCGTGGCGGCCGAGCTCGCGGTCGCCCTGCCCGCCGTCATCGCGGTCGTCGCCCTCGCGATCGGAGGGCTCGCCTGCGCAGGGGCCCAGGTGCGCCTCCAGGACGCCGCCGCCGACGCGGCCCGGATGATCGCGCGCGGCGACGAGGGGAAGGCCGGCGGCGTCGTCGCGAGGGCCGTCACCGGTGCCGGCCACAGCGTGTCGCGCTCGGGCGACCTGGTGTGCGCGACGGCATCGGTTCAGGCCCGCTTCGGGCCGATCAGCGTGCCGCTCGCCGCCGAGAGCTGCGCGCTCGACGGGGGGCTGTGATGTCGGGCTCGGCGCTCGCCGCGGGGGTCGTCGCCGCCGCCGCAGTTCTGGCGATCGGCCTCGTCGGGGTCGGGGCGGCCGCTGCCGAGAGCCAGCGCGTCGCGAGCGCCGCCGACGCGGCCGCGCTCGCCGCGGCCGATGCGGCATCCGGAGCCGCCGCGGGCGAGCCGTGCGGTCGCGCGGGGGAGGCCGCGGCGGCGAACGGTGCGCGGGTGACGGCGTGCGTCGTCGACGGGCTCGTCGCGACGGTCGTCGTCGAGGGCGGTTATGCTGGGCTCCCGGTCGAGGCCGCCGCCCGCGCCGGCCCGCCCGGATGACCGGCACTCGCCCGCGTGCGGGGAACCGGCGGCACCCGTGTCTCGTCCGATCCGTCGAAGGCGGGGCGGCCGACACGGAGAACGTGCATCGCAGGGGTCGGATCCGCCCCCAGACGGCGATGTGTAGGGTGGCCAGCGAAGAAAGGACGCCCCTTGGCTACAGGCAAGAAGCTCGTCATCGTCGAGTCGCCGACGAAGATGAAGTCGATCCAGAGCTACCTCGGCGACGACTACGAGGTGCTCAGCTCGGTCGGTCACATCCGGGACCTCGCGAACAAGCGCGACATCCCGGAGAAGGACCGCGCCGCGTACGGCAAGTACTCGATCGACGTCGAGAACGGCTTCGAACCCTATTACGTGGTCAGCGACCGCAAGACGAAGACGGTCAGCGAGCTCAAGCGGGCGCTGAAGGGGGCGAGCGAACTCCTGCTCGCCACCGATGAGGACCGCGAGGGCGAGGCCATCGCGTGGCACCTCCTCGAGACGCTGAAGCCGAAGGTCCCGGTCAAGCGCATGGTCTTCCACGAGATCACGAAGGACGCCATCAGGGCCGCCGCCGAGAACACGCGCGAGCTCGACATCTCGCTCGTCGATGCGCAGGAGACGCGACGCGTGCTCGACCGCCTCTACGGCTGGGACGTCTCCCCGGTACTGTGGCGCAAGGTCGGCAGCGGCAGGGAGGGCCAGGCGCTCAGTGCCGGCCGCGTGCAGTCGGCGGCGACCCGCATGGTCGTCGACCGCGAGCGCGAGCGCATGGCGTTCGTCTCGGCCGACTACTGGGGCATCGACGCGACGGCGGCTCGCGCCGACGAGAGTTTCCGCGTCAGGCTCGTGCGCCTCGACGACGCTCCCGTAGCGGTCGGTCGCGACTTCGACGACGAGGGCAAGCTCAAGCGCGCCGTCGTCGTGCTCGACGAGAAGACCGCGACCGAGCTCGCCGCCGCGCTCGAGGCCGCCGACGCCGCCGTTACCGGCGTGGAGGCGAAGCCGGGTACCCGCCGCCCGTACGCGCCGTTCACGACGTCGACGCTGCAGCAGGAGGCCGGTCGCAAGCTCGGCATGACGGCGAAGACCGCGATGTCGGTCGCGCAGAGCCTGTACGAGCGCGGATACATCACCTATATGCGCACCGACTCGACGAACCTGTCGGCGCAGGCCGTCAAGGCGGCGCGAGAGCAGGCCGTCGAGCTCTACGGCGACTCGGCCGTGCCGCTGAAGCCCCGCGTCTACGCGTCGAAGAGCCGCAACGCACAGGAGGCGCACGAGGCCATCCGCCCGGCCGGCGACACGTTCCGCCGCCCGAGCGAGATCGGCGGCGCCCTCGGCCGCGACGAGAAGCGGATGTACGACCTGATCTGGAAGCGCACCGTCGCAAGCCAGATGGCCGACGCGAAGCTCGAGACGACCACGGTCACCCTCGAGACGAAGGCCGCGGGCAAGAAGGCCGAGCTGACCGCATCCGGCACCGTCTACACCTTCAAGGGCTTCCTCGAGGCGTACGAAGAGGGCCGCGACGAGTCGCGCGCCGACGCCGACAAGGGCGCCGACCAGCGGCTTCCGAAGGTCGCGGTCGGTGACGGCCTCTCGCTCGCCGAGCCGGAGGCGAAGGGCCACCAGACGAGCCCCAAGCCGCGCTACACCGAAGCCACGCTCGTCAAGGTGCTGGAGGAGAAGGGCATCGGCCGCCCCTCGACGTTCGCAAGCATCATCGCGGTCATCCTCGACCGCGGCTACGTCGTCAAGCGCGGCCAGGCGCTCGTGCCGACGTGGCTCGCGTTCAGTGTGACGCGCGTGCTCGAGCAGCACTTCGCGGAGCTCGTGGACTACGACTTCACGGCCAACCTCGAGAACGACCTCGACGCGATCGCCCGCGGCGAGACCGAGCGGCCCGAGTGGCTCAAGGCGTTCTACTTCGGCGGGGAGGGACAGCCGGGCCTGCGCAACATCGTCGACGACCTCGGCGAGATCGATGCGCGCGCCATCAACGCGACGAAGATCACCGACGTCGCCACTCTCCGTTTCGGCCGGTACGGTCCGTACCTCGAGGTCGTCGACCCCGAGCACCCCGAGGCGAAGCCGCGCATCGTGAACGTGCCGGAGGAGCTGGCGCCGGATGAGCTGACGCCCGCCAAGGCGCAGGAGCTGATCGACGCCCCTGTCGCGGGCAACCGCGTGCTCGGCGAGAACCCCGCAACCGGCAAGGTCGTCGTCGTCAAGGACGGCCGCTTCGGGCCGTACCTCGAGGAAGAGGACCCGGTCGACCCCGAGGCCGCCGACGCGGCCACGGGGGAGGTCGAGGAGAAGCCGAAGAAGCGCACCGCCAAGAAGGACGAGCCGAAGCCGCGGCGTGCATCACTGTTCAAATCGATGTCGCCCGAGACGATCGATCTCGACACCGCGATCCGGTTGCTCGACCTGCCGCGGACAGTGGGGGAGGACCCGGAGTCGGGCGATCCCATCACGGCGCAGAACGGCCGCTACGGCCCCTACCTGAAGAAGGGCGCGGACTCGCGCTCGCTGCAGACCGAGGACCAGATCTTCTCGATCACGCTGGACGAGGCGCTCGAGGTCTACAAGCAGCCGAAGTACGGCGCCCGCCGCGCCGCCAGCGCGCTGAAGGAGTTCGAGGCCGACCCCGTCAGCGGCAAGCCGCTGAAGGTGCGCGACGGCCGCTTCGGGCCGTACGTGACGGACGGTGAGACGAACGCCACGATTCCGCGGGGCGAGCAGGTCGAGGACATCACGTTCGAGCGCGCCGTACAGCTGATCGCCGATAAGCGCGCCAAGGGCCCGGCGAAGAAGCGCACGACGACGCGCAAGACGACGACCACCAAGAAGGCGGCGACGACGAAGAAGGCGACGGCGTCGAAGACCGCCGCCGCGAAGAAGCCGGCGGCCTCGACGTCGGCGACCGGCGCGACCGCGAAGAAGAAGACGACTGCGAAGAAGGCGACGGGCACGGCGGCGAGCAAGACGACGGTCGAGAAGTCGGCGGCGAAGCCCGCCGACACGGGCGAGTGATGCGCGGTGTCGACGGCCCCCGGGCTGGCTCTGCCGGGGGCCTCTGGGTCACGCTCGAGGGCGGCGACGGTGCGGGCAAGACGACCCAGGCCGCGCTGCTGCAGGAGCGCCTTGAGGCCGAGGGGTGCACCGTCGTGCGCACGCGCGAGCCGGGCGGGACCGCGGTGGGCAGGAAGATCCGCGAGATCGTGCTGCACCACAGGGCGGGGGAGCACGACGACGGCGAGCCCGACATCGGCGCCCGCGCCGAGGCGCTGCTCTACGCCGCCGACCGGGCGCACCACATCGATGCGCTCGTGAAGCCCGCGCTGGCGCGCGGGCACGTCGTGATCCAGGATCGGTACCTCGACTCCTCCGTCGCCTACCAGGGGTCGGGGCGCGTGCTCGGCGCCGACGAGGTGCGCGACCTGTCGCTGTGGGCGACCGAGGGTGCGCTGCCCGACCTGACGGTGCTGCTCGACATCGACACCGCCGTCGGCCGTGCGCGCCTGGACGCCGACGATAAGCCCTTCGACAGGCTCGAGGCGGAGAAGGTCGAGTTCCACGCACGCGTGCGCGACGGCTTCCTCGCGCTCGCCGCGGCCGAGCCCGAGCGCTTCCTCGTGCTCGACGCCGCGGCCCCGCGCGACGAGATCGCGGCGGCCATCCGGGCGCGCGTCGCCGAGCTGCTGGCCGGCGCCTGAGCCCGAGCAGCGCCCGGGCTCAGGCGCCGGCTCCTCGGGCGGCCGTGGCGGATCTCCTCGAGATTCTGTTCCTTCTCCGAGCTGTCGCCCGCGCTCCGGGTGGGGACACCGGCGCACACGCCGGCCCACGGCTCGGAGCGGCGCGATGCCGCGCGTCGCGTCGGAGGCCGCCGGTAGGCTGAGTCCATGACTTCCGCACCCCCGACCGAGCTGCCGTGGGGAGACGTCTGGGGGCAGGCGGAGGCCGTCGACACGCTGCGCCGCGCGGCGTCGGGCGGTTCGCTCGCGCACGCCTGGCTCATCACGGGCCCTCCCGGCTCGGGCCGCTCGACGCTCGCGCGGGCGTTCGGTGCGGCGCTGATCGCGGAGCCCGGTGACGAGGGAACGATGCGGCAGGTCCTGGCCGGTACGCACCCCGATCTCACGGCGCTGCGCACCGAAGGCGTGATCATCACGATCGCGCAGGCGCGCGAGCTCGTCGAGCGTTCGTACTTCGCGCCGTCGCACGGCCGATACCGCGTCATGGTCGTCGAAGACGCCGACCGGATGACGGAGCGCACGTCGAACGTACTGCTGAAGGCGCTCGAGGAGCCGCCGGCCGACACCGTGTGGGTGCTCTGCGCACCCAGCGAGGTCGACCTGCTGCCCACCATCCGGTCGCGCGTGCGCACCCTGCGGCTGAACGAGCCGACCGTCGACGACGTCGCACGGCTCATCGTCGAGCGCACGGGAGCCGACGCCGCCGTCGCCGAGCAGTCGGCCAGGCACGCGCAGCGCCACATCGGCATGGCGCAGCGGCTCGCGACGAACCCCGCCTCCCGCGAGCGCCGCGACGAGAGCCTGCGCCGAGTGCTCGGAGTGCGCACGATCGGCGACGTCGTCGAGGTCTCCGGTTCCATCGTGAGTGCGGCGGCCGACGATGCCAAGGCCCTGACGGCCGAGCGCGACGAGGCCGAGCGCGCGTCGCTGCTGCGCACGGTCGGCGTCGCCGAGGGCGGCCGCGTGCCGCCGGCGGTGCGCTCGCAGCTGAAGGCGCTGGAGGACGAGCAGAAGAAGCGCGCAACGCGGAGCCTGCGCGACGGCCTCGACCGCGTGCTCACCGATCTGCAATCGATGTACCGCGACATCGCGATGCTCCAGCACGGGCGCGACGAAGGCATCATCAACCTCGAGCTGCTCGACCAGCTGCGCGGTGTCGCCGCCGCGTGGAAGCCCGAACGCACGCTGCGGGTGCTCGACCACATCGCCGACACCCGCGGCGCGATCGAGCAGAACTCCCAGCCAGCGCTCGCCCTCGAGAGCCTGCTCGTGACGATCGTCAGCGGGAACCGCCTGTGAGGCGCGCCGCGCGCCGCCGTACCCGCCGCCCTTGGAAGGGGAGAGCCCCAGTGATCCGTTCCCTCCGCCGCGCCGCGGCGGCCGCAGCAGGCCTCACGGTCGCCGCACTCGCGCTGTCCGGCTGCGTGTCCGCGCTGATCCCCGACCGTCCCGCCGATCCGGTGCCCGTCACGGAGGGCGTGCCGGGCGACCTGGTCGAGTTCTACGACCAGCCGCCGGTGTGGGAGGACTGCGGTCCGAACCTGCAGTGCACGACGATCACGGCGCCGCTCGATTGGAACGATCCCGACCTCGGCGAGATCGAGCTCGCCGTCAACCGCTACCTCGCGGAGGGCGGCGCCCCGCAGGGTGCGATGCTGACGAACCCCGGCGGCCCCGGCGCGAGTGGGGTCGACTTCGTCGCGGGAAGCGCTGAGTACCTCTTCGGCGAAGACCTGCGCGATGCCTTCGACATCGTCGGCTTCGACCCGCGCGGCGTCGGCGCATCCACCGCGGTGACCTGCCTCGACGACGCCGGGATGGACGCTTACCTGTACGACATCCCGGAGAACGAGCGGGGCACGACTGCGTGGGAGCGGGAGCTCGAGGAGCAGAACGCCGCGTTCGCGGCGGCGTGCGACGAGAACTCCGGCGATCTGCTCGAGTTCACGACCACGGAGCAGGCGGCGCGCGATCTCGACCTCATCCGGGGCGTGCTCGGCCAGGAGGGCCTGCGCTACCTCGGCTTCTCCTACGGAACGTTCCTGGGCGCGACGTACGCCGAGCTGTTCCCCGATCGCGCCGACCACCTCGTGCTCGATGCCGCGATGGACCCGTCTGTGCCGAGCGCCATGGTCGGTGCGAAGCAGGGCGTCGGCTTCGAGAACGCGCTGCGCGGCTACCTCGGCGACTGCGGCGGCGCGGCCGGCGGATGCCCGTTCACCGGCAACGTCGACGACGGCATGGCCGACCTCTCCGCCCTGCTCGCATCGGTCGACGAGCACCCCCTGCCGGTTCCGGACGGGCGCGAGCTCGGCGCCGACTCGCTCATGACGGGGATCATCGCGGCCCTCTACAGCCCGGCCTCCTGGCCGACGCTCACCGACGCGCTCGTCGCGGCGCAGGACGGCGACGGCTCGGGAGCGATGGCCCTCGCCGACATGTACAACGACCGCGTCGACGGCACATACGTGAGCAACACGACCGAGGCGTTCACGGCCTACAACTGCATGGACTATCCGCCCGCGACGCCGGCGGAGGAGAAGGCCGCCGAGGCGCTCGTGAAGGCCGAGGCGCCGACGATCGCGCCGTACTGGTTCGGCCCGGACGGCTGCGCCGAATGGCCGCACGAGCCGACAGGGGCGCGTGGCGAGATCCACGCCGACGGCTCCGCACCGATCCTCGTCGTCGGCACGACGGGAGACCCCGCGACGCCGTACGAGTGGGCGGAGTCGCTCGCAGATCAGCTGACGAGCGGAACGCTCATCACGTACGAGGGCGAGGGACACGGCGGCTACGGCAACAGCGCGTGCGTCAACGACGCCGTCGGAGCGTTCCTGATCGACGGTACGACCCCGGACGAGGGGCTCACCTGCCGATGACCCGCCGATGCCACGCGCGGGCGTCGCGACGATTCGAAGCGCGGCCCGACATGGGGTATGCTCGTTGATCGTGCCGCTGATACAGCGGACACGCCGCCTTAGCTCAGTCGGTAGAGCGATTCACTCGTAATGAATAGGTCGCCGGTTCGATTCCGGCAGGCGGCTCCCCAGAACCCCGGCTCCTCGCGGAGCCGGGGTTCTCACGTATCCGGATGCCCGACGGGCGCGGCCGGGCGCCGGTAGACTCGGCCGGTGACCCGAAGCGAGCCCCGTGCCTGAGCTGAGCGTGCTGGCGTGGGTCGCGCTCGCGGTCGGGGCCATGAGCGTCGGCATGTCGAAGGCGGCTCTGCCCGGCGTCAACACGATCGCCATCGCCCTGTTCGCCGCGGCGCTCCCCGCCAAGCAGTCGACGGGCGCCGTGCTGCTCCTGCTGATCGTCGGCGACGTCTTCGCCCTGCTGCTGTACCGCAGGCACGCGCGGCTGCGCGCCCTCCTCCCGCTCATCCCCGCGGTCCTCGTCGGCATCCTCGCCGGCGTCGTGTTCCTCAACTATGCGTCCGACACCTGGACGAAGCGCGTCATCGGCGTGATCCTGCTGCTCGTCATCGGCGTCACGCTGTGGCGCCGCCGTCGCGAACGACACGATCCCGACAGCGTGCCGGGCGGGCGGGTGATGGCGGCGTCGTACGGTGCGCTGGGAGGTTTCACGACCATGGTCGCCAACGCCGGCGGCCCCGTGATGACGATGTACTTCCTCGCGATGCGCTTCCCGATGAAGGAGTTCCTCGGCACGGCCGCGTACTTCTTCGCCGCGGTGAACCTCGCCAAGGTCCCGTTCTCGATCGGCCTCGGCATCCTCACGGTCGACACGGTGCTGATCGATCTCGTCCTGATCCCCGCCGTCGCCGTCGGGGCACTGCTCGGCCGGATCATCGTACGCCGGATGGACCAGCGCTTCTTCGACGTCTTCGTGATCGCCGTCACGATCCTCGGCGCCGTCTATCTGCTGTTCTGACGCTCGGGCCGCTCGCGCGCCCGTTCATCCCGCGTGAATCGCCGGTGCGGAACGCGGCTCGTGCTGTGCGCGCACCATCGACGGCCCTCGGCGCCCGTGCCGGCGATAGCGTGGAAGCACCGCGAGAACGAGGAGGAACGATGAGCCGAGTACTGATCATCGGAGGGCACGGCAAGGTGGCGCTGCGACTGGCGCCGATCCTGGCCGCACGGGGCGATGAGCCCGTGGCGGTCATCCGGAACCCCGACCACGCTGACGATGTCTCGGCGGCGGGTGCGACGCCGCTCGTGGCCGACATCGAACAGCTCGACGCCGACGGCTTCGCTGAACTGGCCTCGGGGCACGACGCCGTCGTGTGGTCGGCCGGCGCCGGCGGCGGTGACCCGCAGCGCACGTACGCCGTCGACCGCGACGCGGCGAAGCTGTCGATGGACGCCGCCGAGCGCGCGGGCGTCTCGCGCTACGTCATGGTGTCGTACATCGGCGCCCGACCCGACCACGGCGTGCCGGAGGGCGACTCGTTCTTCGCCTACGCGGAGTCGAAGGCGGCGGCGGACGCGCACCTGCGCGAGAGCGGCCTCGACTGGACGATCCTCGGCCCCGGCGGGCTGACGCTCGACGAGCCGACCGGCCTCATCGAGGTCGACGAGCCCGGCGACGGCCGCGTCTCGCGCGGCAACGTGGCGGCGGTGGCAGCGGCGGTCCTCGCCGACGACACGACGATCGGCCGCACGATCAGCTTCGGCGACGGCGCGACCCCGATCGCCGAGGCGATCCGCGGCTGAACCGCCGGCCGCACGAGGGGAGACCTCCTCCGCCCGAGTCGCAGACGACGCGCCAGGATTCCCGAGACCGTGGCGCGTCGTCTGCGACCGCGACGGGCAGAGCGAGACGCCGGCGCACCACCGCACGCCGAGGGCGCGTCCGGCACCGTCGCGATAGCCTCGAGGGATGCAGCTTCCCGATTCCGGACTCGATCCCGAAGCTATCCGTCAGTCCTGGCGTGCGGCCACGTCCGACGACGTCGACTGGCGCGGCGGCCGAGGCTGGTCGCTCGTGTACGACTCGCCCGACTGGCACCAGGACCTGGTCGACGAGGCCTCCGCGCTGTTCGCCCACGAGAACGCCCTCTCGGCATCGGCGTTCCCGAGCGTGCAGCAGTTCGAGTCCGAGGCGATCTCGATGGTCGCGTCGGTGATCGCGCCCGGCGTCGATGCGTACGGCGTCTTCACCTCCGGCGGCACCGAGTCGATCATGGTCGCGATGAAGGGCTACCGAGACCTGCCGGGCAACGCCTCGCGCCGCAGGCTCGTCATGCCGGTCACGGCTCACCCCGGCTTCTGGAAGGCAGCCGACTACCTCGGGCTCTCCGTGGAGCTCGTCCCGGTCGGCATCGACGGCCTCCCGTCCGTGTCGGACATCCTCGCCGCCGTCGACGAGTCGACGGCGGCCGTGTGCCTCTCGGCCCCCTGCTTCCCGTACGGCGTCGTCGACCCCGTCGAGGAGGTCGGCGCGGCACTGCAGGGGACGGGCGTCGGCCTGCACGTCGACGCCGCGATGGGCGGGCTCTTCCTCCCGTTCCTCGACGCAGCCGGCACGACGCCGCCGAAGTTCAGCATTGATGTGCCGGGCGTCACGAGCGTGTCGGTCGACATGCACAAGTACGGCTACGGCATGAAGGGCGGTTCGGTGCTGCTGTTCTCCAGCCGCGAGCTGCGCCACGCGAGCTACTACGTCTCGAACGACTGGCCGGGCGGCGCGTACGCCGCGTCCGGTGTGCTCGGCACCCGGCCCGTCGGGCCGGCGGCCGCCGCCTGGACGGCGCTCAGCGCCCTCGGCCGCGACGGCTACTCCCAGCTCGTCGCCGACGTGATGACGACGGCGCGCAAGCTCCAGCGCGGGCTGGAGCGCAACGGGCTCGAGGTCATCGGGGCGCCGCCCATGGGCGTGTTCGCCGCGGCATCCTCGGGTCCCGCGATCCCGGCGATCGCCGGTGCGCTGGGGGAGCGCGGGTGGTGGATCGACACGCAGGAGGTGCCGCCGTCGCTGCACGTCGTCACCTTCCCGAGGCACGCTGAGGTCGCCGACGAGTTCCTCGACGACGTGGCCTGGGCCGTCGGGAGAGCGGCGTCGGCCGACACTCCCGCCGAAGCCGGAATGTCCTACGGCGTGATGGTGCGCGGCGGCAGGATCGACGACCAGGTGCTCCGAGAGCACCTCGACGAGCGCTTCACCGTCGGCGGCTGAATCCCGTCGGCACGACGGCCGCGCCGATGCCATCGGAGGCATCCGGGCAGCGGCCGTGGGACAGAACGCGCGCGGTTTCTCGGAATCATCGCCGGCCGAACGCGATCAGCCGCTGGCGCCAGGTGACGGCCTATGCGGGGTCGATGCCGGCGCGGCGGAGGGTCTCGCGGGCGAGCTCGTCGAGCGCATCGACGACGTCGGGCATCGGAGCATCGGCCATGAGCACCGACAGCTCCGTGCACGCGACGAGCACGCCGTCGCTCGCGCCGGCGAGGGCATGCGTGATCACCGCGAACAGGCGCGCTCGGAGCGCCTCGACGTCGCCGCCGGCCTTCACCGCCGCGATGATGTCGAGCACCGCCTGCTGATCGTCCGGATGCGTCGCCTCGACGCCGTGGGCGGCGAGCGCGCGCTCGTACATGCCGTCCTCGAGCGTCGCGGCCGTCGCCAGCACGGCGGCGCGCGTGATGCCGTGGGAGGCGACGATGCGCGCCGCCTCCCCGATCATGTCGACGTAGCCGCCCGCGCCGAGGGCGTCGTCGAGGAACGGGTGCACGGTGTTGCACGGCACCGCGACGATGTCGGCTCCCGCCGAACGGATGATCTCCGCTCCGCGGCGGAGGCCGGGGACGGGGGAGGCTCCGCTGCCGCGCAGCGCCGCCACGCGGTCGGGGAGCTGCGGGTCCGACCACATCACGGTCGGCGGATGGTCGGCGTCGCTCTCGGCGGGCGTGAGGTCGACGAGCCGCTTCTGGAAGTGCACGCTCGCGGCGGGGCCCATGCCGCCGAGGATGCCGATCGTCGTTCCGGTCATGCGGCGGCGAGCTCCTTCTCGGTGGCGTACGTGCGGTTCCATCCGGTCAGGGCCGATACGACGATGACGACGAGCAGCGCCCATGCGTACGGATTCATGAACGCCGCGCCGATGCCGGGGGCGTCGATGCCGATGTCGGCCGCCGCGATCGAGATCGTCGCGAACCAGGCGATCACGGCGTTGTGCCACGGGAGCATGTAGAACACGGTGCACGCGCTGCAGTCGAGCAGGTTCGCGCGTCGGGCCGCGCTCAGGCGGTGCTTCTCGCCGAGAGGCTTCGCGATGGTCGGGCCGACCAGCAGGATCGCCGGCGCGTTCGCGCCGAGCGGCACCGTGAAGACCAGGGTGACGACGATGATCGTCAGCTCCGCGCTGCGCACGCCGCGAGCCGAGGCGCGCTCGAGCTTCGCCAGCAGCGACGCCATCATCCCGCTCTCGGCGAGCACCTGCGAGAAGGCCATGATGAGCAGGACGAGCAGGATGAGGCCCGTGACTCCGGCCATGCCGTCCTCGATCAGGCCGGTCGATTCCCCGCGCTCGGCCGGGATCGAGAAGATCTGCGCGGGGTCGAGCGTGCGGGTGACCAGGCCGATCGCGATGCCGGCGATGATGCCCCAGGTCAGAGAGACGAACAGATGCCGCTTCATCATCGCGAGCGTCAGGACGACGGCGAAGGGGATGATCTGGATGAGGCCGATCGGGCCGGTGCCGCTCGCCGACTGCTCGACGACCTCGCCGCCGCCCCCGAAGATCGCGAACACGACGATCGAGACGGCCGCCGCCGTGAGCGCGAGAGGCAGGCGGCTCCTGACGACATCGCCCATCGACGCGTTCTGCGTGTACGCGCTGGTCACGGTGGTGTCGGAGATCGGAGCGATGTTGTCGCCGAACGCGCCGCCGGCGAGGATCGCGACCGCGAGCATCGTCGGGTCGGCGCCCAGCAGGATGCCGGCCGGGAACAGCACGGGTGCCATCGCCTGAACGGTCCCGACGCTCGTGCCGGTGCCCGCCCCGAAGATGCAGGCCAGGATGAACGCGAGCACCGTGAACCAGCCGCCCGTGAGCCCCGTCTGCAGGCCGAGCCACAGCAGGCCGTCGACGAGGCCAGCCGCCTTCATGATGGCGCCGAAAACGCCGGCGAAGATGAACGCCACGATCACGGTCGCACCCGTGCGGTCGGTGAGGCCGCGCACGATCGTGTCGGCGTACGCCTTGCGGTCGCGGGCGAACAGCATTCCGATGATCAGGGCGAGGATGCCGCCGACCCAGAACGCCGAGATCGAAGCGCGCTCGGTGAACGACACCCAACACATCACGGCGATCAGAGCGACGGTCGGGACGAGGAGGACCCACTTCCCGCCGTAGAACTCGAGCGGCGGGCGTGCGGGCGTCTCGTGCGACGGCGCACCCGCGTGCTTGCGGGAAGACATGGTGAACCCCTCTGCGGTCGTCTCCGGTCAGTGAGGAACGCTACCGGTCGACAACCGCCGCGCCGCGCGCCGTTCGGCGAGTCCGCGCGTTCGGCCGGTACTGCCCATGAGCTGCCCTCCGGATGCCCGGGCATACGGCAGCTCGGAAGGGCGAGGGACGCAGACCTCACCGCTCGGGTATCTAGTGACGCGGCAAGAATTGATGCGAAGTCAAGTGGCGGACGCATCAGCTGCGTCACTCGCGACCGCGGCGAATGGGCAACGAGGAGCCGCCGCTCACGCCCCGGAACGCGCAGCTTCCTCTGCAGAAGTGAGAATGTTCGGGTACCGGTACGGCTTGTACGGCCGCTTCTTGTGCGTCGTCTTGACGGACCACGTGCTGTGACCCATATCAGTCTTCGGGTCGCGGAGGTCGAGCGCGACGAACTTCGTCCGCTTCTCGTTCGCCCACTTCTCGAAGATCACGATGTGACCGGACTTCCCGTCAGGACGCGCGATGTCGCCAACGACGTCACCGGGGCGCAGATCATCCCAGGCGATCGGCTCCAGAACTTCGTCGATGTCGCCGGTCCAGTACTTCGCGCTCGGATCGAGATTCAGCGCCATCGAGACGAAACCGGAGCAGTCTCGGCGATACATGTCGCCGTCGGCATCGGTCGTGTATTTGCGCTGGCTGTACTGCACATCCTTCTCGTACCACTGATAGGCGCGCGTCAGAATCTGCTGACGCGTGATCCCGGCGGTGGTCGGCTTCGCCTTCGCGGGTGCCGCTGGCATTGCGCGTGCTGATTCGCTCGATGCCGTCGTTGCCCGAGGAGTGTCAGCGAGGGTCGGCCCAGCGGGCTCCGAGTCGATCGGGAGGACGAATCCAGCGACGAGCGCCACCACGACCGTGCACCCCCCGAGGATGCCTGCGGTGCGGAAGCGCTTCGCGGTCACTGGTTTCCTCTCTCGGTACTCGCTGCCTTCTGTGGGCCCAGAGGGGCTCGAACCCTCGACCCGCGGATTAAAAGTCCGATGCTCTGCCAACTGAGCTATAGGCCCGTCGGTTGAGTTTAGTGGAAGCGGCGCTGACCACCCACTCGGGAGCGCCTGACGATCCCCACAGAGCCGCGTGCCTTGCGCTGGCCCGAAGGACTGCACCCGATTCCCGGCAGTTTCTCCCGAACACCCGCAGAGGCGACAGCCAGTGTCGGCGCTGACGGCGCTCAGCTGAGGCCCCGGCCGAAGCCGAGGCCCTCAGCTGTGCGTCTACTTCTCGAAGACAGCCTCGCCGTCCTTGATCGTCGCGAGCACCTCGATGTCGCGCAACTCGTGGGGTACGGCCGCGAGCGGGTCGCCCGAGAGCACGACCAGGTCGGCGCGCATACCGGGGCGGAGCTGGCCCTTCGAGTTCTCCTCGCCGTATTGGAATGCCGCGTCGACCGTGACGGCGCGCAGCGCTTCCCACGTTGAGATGCGCTGTTCCAACCCGATGGGATTGCTGTTGCGGCTGACGCGGTTCACTGCGGCCCAGATCGTGTGGATCATGTCGGGCGGGGTGACAGGGGTGTCCTGGTGCAGGGTGACCGTGACGCCGCGGTCGAGCGCCGATCGCGCGGGGGAGACCCGGCGTCCGCGCTCCGGGCCGAAGTTCTGGATGTGCACGTCGCCCCAGAAATAGGTGTGCACGCTGAATACCGAGGCGATCATCCCGATCTCCGCCATCCGGTCGAGCTGGTCGTCGCGCACCGTCTGGGCATGGATCATCACGGGGCGTGTGTCGGGCAGCGACGGGTGCCGCTCCGCGGCGCGCTCGAACGCGCTGATCCACTGCTCGGCCGCTGCGTCGCCGTTGCAGTGCACGATCATCTGGCGGCCGCCCTCGACGGCGACGCGCTGAACGACGGCGTCGACTTGCTCATCGGTGAGGATCGGGTAGCCGGCGAACGATGGGTCCTGTCCTTCGACCGGCGTGTACGGCTCGCTCATCCACGCCGACCGTGCCTGCGGCGAGCCGTCGAGCACGAGCTTCGTGCCGCCGAGGCGCATGCCGCCGACGTAGCCGCCGGTGAGATCAGGATGCGCGGCGAACGAGTCGACGTCGATGGTGCCGAGCGGGTACACGACGAGGTCGAGACCGATGCCGCCCGATCGCGCGACCTCTGCGAGCTGGTTGATCGACTTCGGATCCGCCGCGCCCTCTTGGGCGGTCGTGATGCCGTGCCGGAGATAGTCGGCGACCGCGGCGGCCACGGCCTCTTCTCCCGAGACGCTGACGCCCGGAAGGAGACTGATCGTCTCGGCGTCGGGTGCGAGCACCGCCATCAGACGGCCGAGTGCGCCGTGCTCCTCGAGGTATCCATCGGGGGTGACGCCGTCTGCCTCACGGCCGAACCGGGACCCCTCCGGGTCCGGTGTCTCGGCGGTGATGCCCGCCGCATCGATGAGCGCGCTGTTCGCGACGCCGACGTGCAGGCTGCGGTGGAAGGCCAGCACTTTCACGTCGCCGCGGACGCGGTCGAGGTCGTGCCGGGTGGGATGACGGCGCTCGTCGAGCACCGCCGGGTCGTACTTCACACCGATCAGAGGCGACGCGTCGCCGGGGTCGCGCGCGTCGAGCTCGGCCCGGAAAGCGGCCACGATGTCGTCCATGCTCCTGGCATGCTCGAGGTCGACGAGCGTCTTCAGGATGCCGTGCATCAGCATGTGGCCGTGCGAGTCGATGAACGCGGGCATCAGCGTGCGGCCGGCGAGATCGATCTCGCGGTCGTCCGGCTTCGCCGCGGCGCGCGTGTCGGCGAGCGTGCCGATTGCGGCGACTCGTCCTTCCTGAACGAGCAGGGCTTCCGGCGCGTCGTCGCGCCCGACCATCGTGATGATCCGGCCGTTGCGGTAGATGGTTCCCATAGTTCGGGTCTCTTTCTCTCGGGGTGCGAGTTCAGCGATGGCGCGCGAACGACCAGGTCCGCCTGCCCATCGACTTGGTGAAGAGCATGATCAAGAAGTAGACGACGACGAGGCCGCCGAGTACGCCGAGAGCGATGGGCATGCCCATGGCATCGGCGAAGACGGCCGAGATGATCAGCACGACGGGCATCGACAGCAGCTCCGGCAGGTTCATCAGTCCCATCTCACCGAACGTCGCGGTGCGCATGCGCGGGTCGAGGATGCGCACGAGCGCGAGGCCGGTCGGCGTGGTGCCGGTGAGCGTGCCGAACATGCCCATCGTCCGCTCGAAGTCGTGGTCCGATCCGTAGCGCTGACCGATCAGGATGACGACGCAGGCCGTGACCGTCGTGACGACGACGCAGGTGATCAGGATCGGGACGATCCACTCGACGACGACTGCGAGCTGCACGGCCATGAACGATGCCACGACGACGAGGTCGGTGCCGGTGCCGGTGATCTTCGCCTGCAGCCTGCGGTCGAGCAGATGCTCGATCCCCAGCATCCGCAGCACCCAGCGCACGATGTACGCGCTGATGAGGCCCGTCATGAACAGCATTCCCGAGACGGTCTCGCCGACGAATCCAGGGATGAACGAGGCGAGCCATGCGAGCCCGTATGCACCCATGTACGAGACGCCCATCATGGCGGCGTGGAAGGTCAGGGTGTCGATCGAACCGGCATAGGTCGTCTCGCGACCCATGGGTTCGGTCTCCTCGCCCTTGTCGAAGTAGCCCTTTGCGACCGACGGCGAGATGTCCATGGCGTGCGTCGCGATGCCGCGGCGCATGCCCCAGCGGGCGAGGGGGACGCCGACGACGAACGCGGCGATGAAGCCGGCCGACGAGAACGCCAGGCCCACGTCGATCGCGTTGTCCCAGCCCTGCTTCTCGAAGATCGTGGCGAACGCGATCGCCTGTCCAGGGCCCTGCGCGAATGCGAAGGGTGCGATGAGGCCGTAGACCGGGTCCATACCGCTCGGCGTGCCAGACACGGCGACGGTGCCGACGCCGATCAGGCCCTGCATCGCGTACACGAGGGTCCACGTCAGCCCCATGACCCAGGCGCCGCGCAACAGGCCATTGCGCGAGAGCCCGCCCTTGTCGGCCTTGTGGGCGGGGTCGCCGGGCGTCAGTCCGATGGAGATGAAGCTCAGGATGAAGAGCTGAGCTGTCAGTGTTGCGAACAGACCCGAGTCGACGCCAGGGATCAGTCCGGACAGACCGGAGTTCATCGCGATCATGCCGAGCAGGCCGGCGAGCACGAATGCGGGGACGAGATTGCTGCGGAAGAGGGGGATCCAACGGCGGAGCGCCATGCCCAGCAGGCAGAACACTCCGATCATCGCGAGACCGAACACGGCGGGCATGGGGTGGAGACGCTCCTCGGAATCGGGGTGCTCTCAGCCGCGCTCCGGCTTCGGAGCTGGACCCGAGACGGGACGACGAAGAGTCGAGCGCCTGCGCGGCATGCGTCCGCGGCATCGGTGACGCCCGTCAGGTACAGGACCCTACCGAAGGTTGCGTGATATAACGGGTTCGCTCCGCATCGGGGGCGATGGGCAGCGCCCGTCGTCTCGGCGGGCTCCGGTGCCGCGCTGAAGCGGAGCCCCTCCTCCCCAGGCCGCACGGATCGGGCCGCCGGTACCGTGGGGTCCATGAGGACGGAGCTCGCAGACGTCGTAGAGACGACCCAGGAACACCCCTGGCTGTCGTGGGTGTGGGTCGCGGTCGCGGTGGCGATCGCCGTCGCGGTGGGGTTCATCGTGTCGTTCGCATTCGCGCGCACGATGGCGGGGCTGACGAAGCGCCACCCCACGTTCGGCGAGCTGAGGGGGCGCTTCTCGAAAGCGATCTTCTGGGCGATCGTCGTCTTCGGCTCGTGGTTCACGGTGCCGCGCCTGATGCCCGAGGATGTGGAGGGCCTGGCCGACCTGACTGAGTACGTGCTGAGGCTGTGCTCGATCGGCGTGCTCGGATGGCTGATCGCGAAGATCCTGATCTTCTTCATCGACAGCGCGATGCAGGTGCAGGAGAAGAAGACGCAGGCCGACGAGTTCACGCTGCGACAGCGACGAACGCAGGTGAAGATGATCCGCCGCCTCGTCATGGTGGTCGTGATCGTGCTCACCGCCGGTGCGATGCTGCTGACGATCCCCGGGGCGCGCACGTTCGGGGCATCTCTGCTCGCGTCGGCCGGTGTCGCGTCGATCGTCGCCGGTATCGCGGCCCAGTCCACGCTGGGCAACCTGATCGCCGGGCTGCAGCTCGCGTTCTCCAACGCGCTCCGCGCTGGCGACACGGTCGAGGTCAACGGCGAGTACGGCACAGTCGAGGAGCTCACTCTCACCTACGTCGTCGTGCAGATCTGGGATGACCGACGCCTCGTGCTGCCCTCGACGTACTTCACGACGACGCCGTACACGAACTGGACGCGGAACCAGACGGCCGTGACCGGCACCGTGTACTTGGAAGTCGACTACTCCGTCGACGTCGACGCGCTGCGCGACGAGCTCCAGATGGTGCTCGACTCGACGGACCTCTGGGACCGCCGCTCGTGGGGGCTCGTGATGACGGATGCCGTCGGCGGCTCCGCCCAGCTCCGGGTGTCGGTGACCGCCGTCGACGCCGACACGATCTGGGCGCTGCGGTGCCTCGTGCGCGAGCGCCTCGTCGCATTCCTCGCGCGCACGCGCCCCGACGACATGCTGCGCAAGCGCGTCATCGTCGAACCGCCCCACGAACATCGACGCGGCGTCTTCGAACGCGACGTGCAGCAGGAGGACATGCCGGAGAAGGCGGAGGGCGGGCAGTAGTGTCCGAGGACTTCCACAAGCCGGTGCGGCTGCCCGGCGAAGTGTTCGACCGCCTGTTCGTCGGCGACGATCCCGCCGAGGTCTCGCGCGCCGCGCACGCGACGGCGCAGGCGCTGTTGGCGCGCGTGCGCGCCGACCCGGAGATCGATGTCGTCGATCGCCTGGTGGCGTTCACAGCGAGCCACGGCATCGACGACATCGCCGAGCTGTGGTCGCGCAGCCCCGCCAACACCCTCCCGGGCTCGCTGTGGCGGCTGTACCTGCTGCAGCTGTCGATACATGACGACTCAGTGACGGCGGCGCTCCTGCACGAAAGGGGAACCGCCGAGCTGCGCACCGCCGACCCGGTGGTCGCTGGGGCGCCGTCGTCTGCGGGCCCCGCCGAGCTGGTTGCGGTCATCGATCGCATCATGCGCGGCGTGTTCGCCGGTGACTTCGCGGTCGCCCTCGATCGCGCGGCCGCGTTCTGCCGCGTGCAGGCATCCGGCGCGACGCACCTCGCGGATGACTATGAGGCGACGGAGCCGGAGCGCGCGTCGACGTTCACGGCGCGCGCGGCGCGGCTCGCGGCCTATGCCGAGGACCTGCACCAGGCGGCGCGCCTCTGGCGGCGCGACTCCCTGACCTGAGGCACCGTACGGCTCCGCGCCGCCTCCCACAGCTCGGCACGGGGAACTCTGCGGGTCGTGCCAGGCGACGGCAAGGGGCGGGACATACCCTTGTCGCGTGCTCCACTCCTCGCAGAACCCCCTCGTCGGCGTCGTCATGGGCTCCGACTCCGATTGGCGCGTGATGGCCGATGCCTCGGAGGCGCTCACCGACTTCGGCGTCCCTCACGAGGTCGAGGTCGTCTCGGCGCACCGGACGCCCGACAAGCTGATCAGCTATGGCCGTGAGGCCCGCTCGCGCGGCCTGAAGGCGATCATCGCCGGTGCGGGGGGAGCGGCGCACCTGCCGGGCATGCTCGCATCGCTGACGGCGCTGCCCGTGATCGGGGTGCCCGTGCAGCTGAAGACCCTTGACGGCATGGACTCCCTGCTGTCGATCGTGCAGATGCCGGCCGGCATCCCCGTCGCGACCGTGTCGATCAATGGCGCGAAGAACGCGGGCCTCCTCGCCGCGCGCATCCTCGGCACAGGCGACCCCGCCGTCGCCGACCGCATCGAGGCATATGCGCGCGAGCTGGAGGAGCAGGTCGGCGAGAAGAACCGCCGCCTGAAGGCTTCGCTCGGCTCGGGGGATGCCTCCGCATGACGCTGACCGAGTCGCCGCGCGTCGCGCCGGGGAGGCCGCGACCCGTCGCGCGCCCGCTGCCGCTGCGGCACCCCGACGCATCCGACCGCGAGGTCATGACGCGTCGCGGCTGGTGGCTCGTGGTGCTGAACTGGCTCATCCCGGGGTCGGCGCAGGTGTTGGCGGGCAACCGGAAGCTCGGGCGCTTCGGCCTGGGAGCGACGCTCGCGATGTGGGTGCTCATCGCGCTCGTCGTGGCGGGGCTCCTGCTGGCGCGGACGTTCACCCTGAGCGTGCTGCTGAATTCATTCGTCCTCGTCGCGCTCGCGATCGTCGTCGTCGCCTACGGGGTGCTCTGGATCATCCTGAGCCTCGACGCACTGCGACTCGTGCGCCTCGTGAAGACTCAGGCGCCGGGCAGGTTCCTCATCGCGGCCCTGTCGATCGTCCTGATGGTCGTGTCGGGCAGCGCGGCCGGGTTCGTCGCACCTCGGCTGATCGCGGCGGGCGGTGCGCTGAACATCTTCGGCGGCGGTGGGCCGATCCAGCCGGCCGACGGCTACTACAACGTGCTGCTGCTCGGCGGCGACTCGTCTGAGGGGCGCGACTCCATGCGCTTCGACAGCGTCTCGGTCGTCTCGGTGAACGCGGATACCGGCAAGGTCACGATCTTCGGGCTGCCGCGCGAGATGCAGAACGTGCCGTTCGAGGAGGGGTCGCCGATGCACGAGCGGTACCCGGACGGCTTCCAGGGCCAGAGCGGCGAGTGCGGGTGGAACGGCTGGCTCAACCACGTGCGCCAGGCCGTCGAGGTCTGCGACGCGAACGGGAACTTCAGCGAGACGGGGGGCACCGAGCTCTACCCCGACGCGGCGGCGCAGGGGTCGGCGCCGGGCATCGAGGCGACCAAGGACGCGGCCGAGGGCGCGCTGGGCATCGACATCGAGCACTACGTGCTGCTGGACATGCACGGGTTCGCATCGCTGGTCGACGCGCTCGGCGGCGTGGAGATCGACGTGAAGGAGCGCCTGCCGAAGGGCGACGGTCACCCAGGGCCCGTTGAGGACTGGGCGACCGGATGGATCGAACCAGGGCTGCAGACGATGGACGGTGACACGGCGCAGTGGTACGCCCGTTCGCGGTACACGACGACCGACTGGGACCGGATGCGCCGGCAGCGCGAGCTGCAGGCGGCCATCATCGATCAGTTCACGCCCCAGAACGTGCTCAGCAATTTCGAGGCCGTGGCGCGGGCGGGCGAAGACCTGGTGAAGACCGACCTGCCGCAGAGCGACCTGCCTGGCTTCTTCGACCTCGCCACGAAGGCCAAGGAGCAGGAGATGGCTTCGATCGAGCTCACGCCGGACAACGGCTACGGTGCCGACGGCGGCGCGCCGGACTACGCCGCGGTGCGCGAGGCGGTTTCCTCGGCGCTGCACCCGGAGGGGGAGTGAGACCGCACGGCGCCCCGGTGACGCGCGTCTTCGCGGAGGTTCAGGCACGCGCAGATAGGCTCTGCTCATGCCGGTAAGCCTTCGCGTCGTGCTCGACCAGGTCGTGCACCCCACGAACGATGATCTGCGCGGCGTCGCGCGCGACCTCACCCGAGCGCTCATCGCGACGGCCCCCGTCGGGTGCCGCGTAGAGGGCATCGCACCCGTGGAGGACGGGATCGACGTCGACGGGCTGTTCAACGTGACGGCGGCCAAGCACATGCGGCGCGACTGGCCGCTGGGCTTCGTGCGGGGGTCGGCGCGCGGCATCGTGCATTCCCCGACGCTGCTCGCGCCGCTCATGGCGCACGATCGCGTCAACGACGGCGACCAGACGGTCGTCAGCGTGTGGGACCTGTCGCCGTGGGTGTCGGTGGCCGAGCGCAACGCACAGGGCGCTTCCCGCCAGCGCGGTCTCCTGCGCCGCGCCGCGCGCTACGCAGACGCGATCGTCGTTCCGACGCACGCCATGGCGGACGAGCTGAGCTCGTACGCCAACGTCGACGATCGACTCCGCGTGATCCCGGGTGCCGTCGAACTCGACTTCGCGGCCCCGATCGATTCCGGGGCGCGCCGCATCGGCGCCGGGCTGCCGGAACGCTTCGCCGCGACCAGCGGCGGCACGGCGGACGCCGACGGCCTGCTGGCGGCGCTGAGCGCGATCGCCGCGACCGATCTCGCCGCCGCGGTGCTCGACGTCCCCACCGGGCAGGAGGACGGGGTCGCCGAGCTCGCCCAGGCAGCGGGGCTGTCGCCCGACAGGGTCGTGACGCTCGGGCCGCTCGCGCGCGCAGACCGCGCCGCCGTCATCTCGGAGGCCGCGGCGTTCGTCGCAGGCGGCACGCGCACCGCCTGGCCGTGGCGCGCCGTGGAGGCGATGTCCCTCGCCGTGCCGCTCGTGGCGGTCGACTCCCCGGTGCACCGCGAGGTCATCTACGACGGCGGCCTGTTCGTCGCGGCGGAGGACCTCGGCGAGGCCCTCCGCACCGCACTCGGCTCGGGCCGGGAGCGGCTCAGCGTGCTCGGCCACGACCGTTCGCGCGCCTTCACATGGGCGGGGGCCGCCGAGAAGGTCTGGCACCTGCACGCGGACCTGTGACGGCGATGCGCCGCGCCGGGGCTCACGAGGATTCCAGGCGGGCGGCGCTACGATCGCGGAAGTCCGATAAGCAGAGGAAGATTCGGGGCACGGCCGAGTGAGCACAGTCGATCTCAAGGAGTTCAACGTCCCCGGTCGGGGTCGCGGACTCATCGATGTCTTCCGTCGGCGCTACCTGCTGAAGCTGCTGGTGCGCAAGACGACGTCGACCCGCTACCGCAACTCGGTGCTCGGATGGACATGGTCGTACGTGCGGCCGCTCATCCGGTTCATGGTGTACTGGCTCATCCTCGGCGTCGTCCTCGGGGTCAACCGCGGCGTCGACAACTTCCCCCTGTACATGTTCGCGGGGTTCTCCGCGATCACGTTCTTCAACGACGCCTTCAGCAAGGCCACCGGATCGGTCGTCGCGAACAAATCGCTCGTGAAGAAGATCTATCTGCCGCGCGAGCTGTTCCCCGTCGCTGCCGTGATCGACGCGTTCGTCCACTTCCTGCCGCAGGTGGCGATCCTCGTGATCGTCGCGATCTTCTACGGGTGGGCTCCCGGCGCCTGGCACATCGGTGCGGCTCTCCTGGGCCTGCTGCTGATCGCGCTCGTCGCGCTCGGCATGGGCATCCTGTTTGCGGGCATCAACGTGCGGTACCGCGACGCGGGCAACTTCGCCGACGTCATCCAGCAGGTCTCGCTCTGGCTCTCGCCCGTCCTCTACCCGTGGCAGATGATCCAGGACACGCTCGGCGACACGCTCCTGTACATCTATCTCTGCAACCCGCTGACGGTCGCGGTCGAACTGCTGCACTACGGCTTCTGGGCACCCACGGTCTCTCCGGAGGACGCGGCGCACCCCGGGGGCTGGACGGGCTTCCCGCCCCACTTCGGCATCTACATCGGAGTGGCGCTCGCCATCGGCGTCGCCCTGATCTTCCTCGGCCAGCTCACCTTCCGCCGCTTCGAGCGGACCTTCGCTCAGGACGTGTGATGTCGAAACCCATAGTGCAGACGACCGAGACGAAGCCGTCGATCATCATCGACCACGTCACGAAGCGCTTCCGCAAGCGGAACGCGCGCTCGATGAAGGACGCCGTGGTCGGCGCCTTCAAGGGCACCAAGGTGCGCTCCGAGATGTACACGGCTCTCGACGACGTGAGCTTCCAGATCGGCGAGGGCGAGTCGGTCGCGGTGATGGGCATGAACGGCTCCGGCAAGTCGACGACGCTGAAGATGGTCTCCGGCGTGCTCGAGCCGGACGAGGGGCGCGTGTTCACGCGCGGCCGGGTCGCCGGCCTGATCGAGGTCGGCGCCGGCTTCCATCCCGAGCTGACGGGGCGCGACAACGTATACCTGAACGCGGCGATCCTCGGCATGTCGAAGGAGGAGACGGACGCGCGCTACGACGACATCGTCGCCTTCAGCGAGATCGGCGACTTCATCGATCAGGAGGTCAAGCACTACTCGTCGGGCATGTTCATGCGCCTGGCGTTCTCGGTCGCGATCCACGTCGACGCAGACGTTCTCCTGGTCGACGAGATCCTCTCCGTCGGTGACGCGCCGTTCCGACGGAAGTGCAACGAGAAGCTGCACGAGCTCGTGCAGCGCGGCGTGACGATGATGATCGTCAGCCACAACAAGAACGTCGTGAAGAAGCTCTGCTCGCGCGGCATCGTCATCCGCGACCACGAGGTCGCGTTCGACGGCCCGATCGACGAGGCGATCGCGGAGCTCGGCGACGGCACCCCGACGGCGACCAAGAAGCCGGCGACGCCCGCCGCGAAGCCTGCGCCTCAGCCGCAGGAGAAGGCGCCGGAGCCGAAGCCGGCAGAGGCGGAGCACGCCGAGGCGGCGCAAGGTGCACCCGAGGCGGCACCGGCCGAGCGGGTGCCCGCGGAGCCGACGGCACCGGTGCCCGCGCCGCGGCCCCCGGCACCGGCGACGCCCGAGGTGCCAGCGCCAGCCCCGCAGGCCGACCCGGTCGCCGAGCCGAGCCAGCCGCTGCCGGGCACGGCGCTGACGGCCCCGATCACCTCGTCGGGCGAGGCGCTGTCGGCCGCGGCGCGCCGACCCGCGCCGGCCGAGACGGCGATCGATCCTGGCGAAGGGGGTTTGCTGCGCAGCGACCTGCGTCGCCTGCGCCGTGCGGCGCGCAGCGGCGCCGCCGAACCGAAGCCCGCACGCCGGCTCCCGGACCCCAGCGAGATCCCCGAGCAGGTCAAGGGCCCCAATACCGGACGCATTCCGCTCGCGGGCTTCAGCGACGGCGACGACGTCGACTTCGACGACCTGCTCACGGGGCGCTGAGCCGCTCGACACGCCGGGTCGCGGGCCTCCACCGCGATATGGGCGCGCACTCCGTGTACATGGAGGGTAGACGCCGATCGGGATGGAACAATTGCGACATGGAAACTGATCTTCTCGTCGTCGGCTCCGGGTTCTTCGGTCTCACGATCGCTGAGCGCGCCGCCGCATCCGGTCGTCGGGTCACCGTCATCGACCGCCGCAACCACATCGGCGGCAACGCCTACAGCGAGGCGGAAGCCGAGACCGGCATCGAAGTGCACCGCTACGGCGCTCACCTGTTCCACACCTCGAACGAGCGGGTGTGGGAGTACGTGAACCGCTTCACGACCTTCACGAACTACCAGCACCGCGTCTACACGCACCACGACGGCATCGTGTACCCGCTGCCGGTCAACCTCGGCACGATCAACCAGTTCTTCCGCGCCGCGTACACGCCCGATGAGGCCAGGGCGCTCGTGAAGGAGCAGGCGGGCGAGTTCGACGTCGCCACGGCGCAGAACTTCGAGGAGAAGGGCATCGCCCTCGTCGGCCGCCCGCTGTTCGAAGCGTTCTTCCGCGACTACACGGCGAAGCAGTGGCAGACCGACCCCAAGAAGCTCTCGGGCGACATCGTGAGCCGGCTGCCCGTGCGGTACAACTACGACAACCGCTACTTCAACGACACGTACGAGGGCCTCCCGACCGACGGCTACACGGCGTGGCTCGAGCGGATGGCCGACCACCCCAACATCGACGTGCGCCTCGACACCGACTTCTTCGACGCGTCGCAGCCCTTCCACAAGGCCGCGACGGTCGGTCAGGTGCCGATCGTGTACACGGGCCCCGTCGATCGCTACTTCGACGACGCCGAGGGCGCGCTCAGCTGGCGTACGCTCGACTTCGAGCAGGAGGTGCTGAACGTCGGCGACTTCCAGGGCACGCCCGTGATGAACTACCCGGACGCGTCCTATCCGTACACGCGCATCCACGAGTTCAAGCACTTCCACCCCGAGCGCAGCGACCGGTACCCGACGGACAAGACCGTGATCATGCGCGAGTTCTCGCGCTTCGCGGAGCACGGCGACGAGCCGTACTACCCCGTGAACACGGACGACGACCGCGCCCGCCTGCTGAAGTACCGCGAGCTCGCCAAGGGCGAGCGGGACGTGTTCTTCGGCGGCCGGCTCGGCACCTACCAGTACCTCGACATGCACATGGCGATCGGTTCCGCGCTGTCGATGTGGCATAACCAGCTCGAAGGCTGACGCACGCCGCGGCCCCTCGGCTGAGGGGCCGCGGCCCCGTGCACCGAGACGGACCGGAGGGCAACGATGACCTGGGGCGACGCATTCCCCTCGCTCCTGGCCGCGATCGCCTGGCTGGTCGGGCCTGGGCTGATCGTGACGGCGCCGTTCCGCCTCGGGGCCCTCGCACGGGCCGCGATCTCGGGGCTCGTCGGGGTGTGCCTCGTCGTGGGCGCTGCGACGCTGTTCGGTGCGTTCGGCCTGTCGTTCGCGTGGTGGCAGGTCGGGGCGGTCACGGCGATCGGCCTCGCGCTCGCCCTTGCCGTGCGCCCGGCGATGCCCCGGCTCGAGCCGCGCCCCGACAGGCGGCTGCTGCTCACCATCGGCCTCTGGATGCTGTCGGTGCTCGCGGCCGCGACCGTCACGTTCTTCCGGGTGCCCACCCCCGACCGCATCTCGCAGACGCGCGAGGCGATCTTCCAGCTGTCGTCGACGAGCGCCGTCCTCGACGGGCACTCCGCATCGCCGTTCGCGCTCGGCGAGCTGCACAGCACGGCCGGGGCCTTCGTCTACGAGTCGTCGGCCTGGCAGTCGTTCGCCGCCCTCGTCGTGCAGACCACGGGCCTGCCCATCGCCGCGGCGTTCAACGTGCTGTGGGTCGCGCTCGTCGCGGCGGTCTGGCTGCCGGGCATCTGCTGGTTCACCCGCACGCTCGTCCCGACGTGGTCGGCAGCCGTCGTTGCGATGCCCCTCGGCGTGTCGTTCGGCTGGTTCCCCTATGCGCTCCTCACCTGGGGCACGCACTATTCGGCGACGTTCGCCTATGCGCTGATGCCGGCGGCGGCGGCTCTCGCGGTGCTCGCCACGCGCGCCGTGCTCGGGGACAGGGGTCGCCGGTCCCGCCCCATGCGCTGGACCGCGGCAGCGGTCGGAGCGGCTCTCGCGGGAGGCGCGATCGTCGCCGCCGAGCCGAAGGCGCTCGCATCGCTTTTCGTAGTCGTCGCACCCTTCGCGGTGTGGCGGCTGATCGTCGTCGTGCGCAACGCCCGCGACCAGGGCCCCGAGCGGCAGCGGCACGCGCGGATCGCAGCAATGGTCGCTGCGGCTTCAGGTCTCGTCCTCGTCTCGTTCGGCCTCTGGTACGGCCACGAGGCGATCGAACCCACTGCACAGCTCGATTACCCGTCGATGCGCGTCAACCAGACGGCGTTCGAGAGCCTGACGCAGGTGCTCATGACGCAGTCGCTGCTGGGCGTGACCGGCATCGTCACGATCGTCGCCCCGCTGCTGGCGCTGGCCGTGATCGGCGGGGTCTTCATGGCGCTGCGCCGCCCTTCGAATCGCTGGTTCGTGGCGTCGTACGTTCTCTTCGCAGCGCTCTACGTGCTCGCCGCCGGCAGTTACGGCGTTGTCGCGCGCACGCTGACGGGCCCGTGGAGCGACGACCCCTTCCTCGTCGCCGCGGCGCTCCCGCTGCTCGCCGTCCCGCTCGCTGCGGTGGGTGTCGTCACGCTGGGCCGGGTGATCTTCCCCAAGCGCCGCGCCATCAGCGCGGCCGCCGCGATTGCGCTGTCGTTCGTCATCGCGGTCGCCTCGACGGGAACTCTCGCCGAGAGCGGTGTGAGCGAGTCAGCGGGTTCCGTGTTCCGACTCCCGGCGGCTGACAGCGAGTTCGCCGTGGTGTCCGCGGCGCAGATCCAATTCATGCAGGGCGACGTGCGCAGCCGGGTGCCGGCCGGGCAGCGCGTGCTCGGCGACCCGTGGGACGGGTCGGCGCTCACGGGGGTGTATGCAGGGCGCGAGCCGGTGTTCCCGGATGTCGCGGGGGAGTGGGACGAAGCACGGCTGACCCTTGCGCAGCGGCTCCCGATGATCGGCGAGGAGCCGGAGGTCTGCGAGGCGCTCGACGCGCTGCGCGTGCGCTATGTGCTCTACAACCCGCACCAGTTCGCCGGCGGCGACCCGCAGGGCAGCGTCTTCTCCGGGATCCGCGCGGCGGTAGACGCCGGCCTGTTCACGCTCGTCGCCGACGACGACGATTCGCGCCTGTACCGCATCGAGCAGTGCGGCCCGCTGGCGTGAGCGCCCGCGCGGCGCGGCGTCCGCCGACCATGCGCATCAGTAGGATCTACGCGTGACGGTACGAGCACGATCAGGCGCGCACGGGGTGCGCGAATATCTGCGATCGCTCTGGCTCGTGTCGGCCCGAGACCTCAAGGTGCGCTACTCGACGAGCTGGTTGGGCTACCTGTGGAGCGTGCTCGACCCGCTCGTCATGAGCGCGATCTACTGGTTCGTGTTCACGCAGGTCTTCCAGCGCGGCGTCGGGCAGGAGCCCTACATCCTGTTCCTTATCTCGGCGCTCCTGCCGTGGGTCTGGTTCAACACGTCCATCAGCGACTTCACCCGTGCGTTCCAGATCGATGCGAAGCTCGTGCGCTCCACGGCCATCCCTCGTTCCATCTGGGTGGCCCGCACGGTGCTCTCGAAGGGCGTCGAATTCCTGCTCTCGCTCCCGGTGCTGCTCATCTTCATCGTCGTGGCCGGAATCACGCAGGGGTGGGGCGTCGTGAGCATCGGGTGGGGCGTGCTCTGGATCCCCGTTGCGGTCGCGCTGCAGGCGCTCCTGCTCCTCGGCCTCGGCCTCATCATCGCGCCACTGTGCGTGCTCTTCCGCGACCTCGAGCGGACCGCGAAGCTCGTGCTGCGCGCCCTGTTCTACGCCAGCCCGATCATCTACGGCATCGGCGATCTGCCCGACGGCTTCGGCTGGCTCGAATACGCGAACCCGCTCGCGGGTCTCTTCGCGCTGTATCGCGCGGGTTTCTTCCCCGAACAGCTGGTCGCGGGCCCCGTGATCTCGGCCGCCGTCATCGCCGTCGCCCTGTTCCTCATCGGCATGCGCGTAATGCGTGCGCTCGAGCGCCCCATCCTGAAGGAGCTGTGATGACCCGCGACGCGCGCAATGCCATCGAAGTCTCCGGCCTGGGCATCCGCTTCCGCCGCAGCAAGAGGCAGCGCAGCAGCATCCTGTCGATGTTCGCCAGCTCGAACCGGCGCACGCCCAAGGACCAGTTCTGGGCGCTGCGCGACGTCTCGTTCGACGTGCGCCCCGGCGAGGCGATCGGCGTAGTCGGGCGGAACGGCCAGGGCAAATCGACGCTGCTGAAGCTCGTCGCGAGCGTGCTCATCCCGGATGAGGGGAACGTGCAGGTCAATGGCGGCGTCGCCCCGCTGATCGAGATCACGGGCGGCTTCGCCAACGACCTCACGGTGAAGGAGAACGTGCGCCTCGCCGGCGGCCTGCACGGCATGACGAAGGCCGAGGTCGCGTCCCGCTACGACGAGATCATCGACTTCGCAGAGCTGCACAAGTTCCAGAACACGCCGTTCCGGCACCTCTCCAGCGGCATGAAGGTGCGCCTCGCGTTCGCCGTGGTGTCCCGCCTCGACGAGCCGATCATCCTCGTCGACGAGGTGCTGGCTGTCGGCGACAAGGGGTTCCGGGAGAAGTGTTACGCCCGCATCGACGAGATGCTCGCTGAGGGCCGTACGCTCTTCTTCGTGAGCCACAACGAGAAGGACCTGCAGAGGTTCTGCACCCGGGGGCTCTACATTCGCGACCACCGTCTGGTGATGGACGGCCCCATCGCCGAGGTGCTCGAGCAGTACAACGCCGATATGAACCCGGCCGAGTAGAGCGGCGACAACCGCACGGCGGCGCGCTCGGCGCGGTACGGACGGAGCAGGGGATGGAGTTCCGGCTTGCGTGCCGGAGGAGGAGAACTGATGGATAACCAGAGTATGGCTGGCCTGAGCGACAGCGACGTCGTTGAGCGATTCGCGACTTACTCGCCGTCCTTTGTTCGACTAGACACCGAGCCGGATAGTGACCACTCAGCCTCGGAGGAGTTTCACCAGGACGCTGACGGTGTGTGGCGAAGGAGCGTGGATACCGCGCTGGGGCAAGCAGTCGTGACGATCGGTGGTGCTCTGCACTACGATCTTGCGCTCGAGAATAATGCGCGAGTCGGTGACGCGTACCAATTCCGCTCGTCGTTCAAGCACATCAAGGGCACGTTCGATGCGAGCGATCTTTCGATCGCGAGCTTCACCTCGGTCGTTGATGACAAGTACCCGTCGCTCGCACTGGCACAGGGCGTCATGAAGTCCGGGAGATACGCGAATGCTCGGTCTGAGTATCTCGAAGCAATCCGCTACGCAGGCATCGATTGCATCGCGGCGGCGCACCCTCGTAATCTTTCGCTCGGCGTGGCTGGTGTCCTCGCCACGGAGGCGGCGGCGCGAGCGCGAGGGGTGGTGCTCTCCGGGCTGGGCAGGGAGAGTGCGCCTGTGTACGAGGTCAACGGAATTCTGGTCGCGGTACTCTCATACACCCTCGACATCCGTGATCGTGACGCTCGAATCACGTCGGACGGGGCGGCCGCGCTGCTCAGCGAGTATTCGCCTGAACGCGTCGCCGCGGACGTCGAGACCGTCCGCTCCCGCGGCGCTGGAGTCATCATCGGTATGCTCAACTGCCAGGGCGTGGCCGCGCCCCACGACATCGATGCGCGCCGCATCGCAGGGATGACGATGGCGGAGCTCGGCGTCGATTACGTTGCGTGCAATCGGCCGGGCACGGTCTCGGAATACGAGCGCTACCGCACGGAGGACGAACGTGAGGTTCCGCTCGCCACGTCGCTCGGCACCCTCATGTCGGGGGCATCTCGGGAGGCCGGTTACGCATCTGTTCTCCTGCGCTTGACACTTCGTCCGACTGTCGACGGATCGGTCGACATCGAGGATGCCTTCATACCAGTGCTGCGACTGCCGTACTACGAAGGCGCAGCTACACCGGCGATACCACTCCCCGCTGGGAGCCGAGCATTTCGCGAGCACGATCGCGCGGGCGCCGTGGCAGGTCAGATCACGAAGCTTCTCGGCGACGGCATTGCGCACCACGAGCAGCGCCGGGTCACGGTCTTCAGCCACTACCAGCCTCACTTCACGCCGAACACACTTGCCGAGCTGCTCGGTGTGGAGTTCTCCGATGCAGATCAGGCCGTGCTGGGCAGTCGTGCGGACAAGCCGCTCAACCGCATCGCGACCCGGCTCGAAGACATCGCAAAGGGTTGTGCTGTCGTCCTCGGCGCGCGCACGCGGGGCGCGAAGATTCAGCACAGGATCACGCCGGAAACTGCGCGGGAAGTGAACGCGCGAGTCGCGATCGCGCCGGAGCCGATCGCTGGCATTCCGACTCTTGTCGTGGAGGATCCTTGGGCGGCTGCCATGGCTGCCGGCCGAGACATCCTCGACCGTTACGATCCCACCGTCGTCGCAGTCACAGGTACCGCGGGAAAGACGACGACCAAAGACCTCATCGGCCTGTGTCTGAGTGCAGGCATGAAGACACTTCACATACGTGGGAACGGCAACACCGCCACAACGATTCATACTTCGATCCAGAAGCTGCGAGCTACTGACGAGGCGTTCGTGCAGGAAGTGCACGAGGGCACGCCTAAAGCTGCGGGATTGATGTCGGAGCTGCTGAGGCCACGGATCGCGGTGATCACGTCCATTGCGGATGGGCACCTCGACCAAATGGGCACTCTCGAGAACGTCATTGAAGGCAACACCGATATCGTCAACGGCATGCCCGCAGACGGCGTGCTGATCGTGAACAACGACAATGAGTACCTGCGTGAACTGACATTCCCGGTGCGCACGCTGCGTTACGGCGTCGATGATCCGGCGTGCGACGTGTACGCGCGAGATGTCGAGCTCTCGGAATCGCACTCGAGCTTCACGATCGTTGACGGCGACACCGTGCTGGACGCGTGGCTCGGCGTCTCGGGCGTCCACAACGTGAGCAACGCGCTGGCGGCCTACCTAGCGGCGCGCGAGGCGGGAGTGCCCCCGCACCGAATCATCGGCGCACTTTCGACGTACCGCGCGAACAGCGTGCGACAGAACCTCGTCGAACACGGCGGATACCAGTTGTTGGTCGATACGTACAACTCGAATCTGCTGGCGCTCGGAGTGTCGCTCGACATGCTGTCCCGTGTGGAGATCGTGCCGCATGCGCGTCGTATCGCCGTGTTGGGCGATATGGGGGAGCAAGGCGACAAGTTCCACGAGAATCACGTCGAGGCCGGCGTCAAAGTCGCGGAGCTCGGGGTCGACATCTTGTTGTGTCACGGCGACGGGATGCGGCTGGCCGCAGAGACCGCGCGAGCAGCAGGCGTCACAACGATGCACGAGGGCAACCTGGAGGATTTCCTCGCCCGCGTCCGCGACACGCTGCGGCCAGGTGATGCCGTGCTGTTCAAAGCGGCGGGTGCCGCGAACTTCACGGAGCGGGTCGTCGTCCCTCTCTTCGGGAAGATCGTCTGACATCGGTCGACAACCGGTCGACGTGTAGTCCGCGCCATCCCCCGTAAGCTTGTTCGGGTGGTGCTGATTGACGAACAAACGCCCGTGCTGTTCCCCCTGACGTTGCGGCGCATTGCAGCGTTCCTCGGCATCGGTCTGCCGGAGTCGGCGTTGCCGATCGCGGACCATGAGTTCGCGAAGGCTGCCGCCGCATGGTCCATGGCAGCCCCGAACGTGGTGCACTTCGGTAAACCGCGTAAGGCAGTCGACGCCGCAGTCGCGGACGGCGTCGTCGCTTTCGTCGACGACGAGCAGCGTTACCTCAGCACGGGGGAACCCGTTCCGACACTGATTCAGCGCAGGCCACGCGAGGCATACGTGCGTCTCATGCGTGCGATCCGAGATCAGTACGATGTCAAGACCATCGCGGTCACCGGCAGCAACGGCAAGACGACGACGCGCGAGATGATCCGACTCGTGACATCCGAGCAGTTCACGACGCACTGGAGCCGAGGGAACTCGAACGTGTTCGGTCGCGTCGGGGACACCGTGCAGCGGCTGCGCCAGGAGCACGAGGTGTACGTGCAGGAGACCGGCGCCGTCGAACCAGGAATCATCGATCAAGCCGCGCGAATGATTGCGCCCGACGCCGGTCTGATCACGAACATCGGCGTGAGCCACATCGGTGAGTACGGCGGCGAACAGCGCAACGTGCTGTATGACAAGCTCAGCATCGATCGCCGGCTCGGTGACGACGGCGTGATGTTCGTAAACTTCGATGACCCGATCCTGCGCGTTCACACGTATCAGCATCGAGTCGTTTCGTACGGTCTCGACGAGCCGGGCGTCGACTACACAGCAGAAGGCCTCCATGAAGACGGCGGTGCCGTGCACTTCACGGTCGTGGAGCGGGCAACGGGGGCGCGAACGGCCGCGAAGATTCACGTGGTGGGGCGTCACAACGTCGGCAACGCCGTCGCGGCGTTCGCCATCGCACGCTGGCTCGGCATGGAGCCCGCAAAGATCACCGCGGGGCTGGCGAAGTACCGCACGACCGGAACACGCCAGAACCTGCTCCTCCTCGGAGGGCACAAAGTGCTCGTGGACTGCTTCAACGCGACGGAGATTGCGATTCGAGGAACTGCGGAGACGCTCGCGAGTCTCAGCCGCCCGGCCGGAGCGAAACGCACGTACGTCGTGGGGGACATCCCCCGGCTCGGAGAGCATGCCGAACCCACTCACCGGCAGGTCGGTCGGGAACTCGCGACGTTCCATGACATCGATGCGTTCTACTGCTTCGGGCCGCTGTCGAAGTTTGTTGCGGAAGAGCTCGAGAATGCTGGCAGACAGGTGTTCCACACCGAAGCTCGGGCCGAGTTGCAACACGCCATCGAGCTGAGCCTGGGGCCCGACGATGTGCTGGCGTTCAAGGCAGGCGCACCAACGGCGCTCGGTCTCACGATCGACGCGATCTTCGGCACGGATTTCCTCTACGGCGACCCGTCATATTGGCGGAGCAGTTCATGCGAATCAGATGGGATCGCATACCGAGTGATCGACGCGCTCGGCACGGAGTTGCGCGACGGGACCGCGGCAGAGCGCAGCTCCGTCAGCGTGGGCGGTGAGGCTGGCGGCGCAGGGCTCGTGCTGATCGGGCAGCGCGCGTTCGCGGGCAGTGCCGTTGAAGATGTGCGCATCGAAGAACCAGTGCGCGGCATTGCGACGCGCGCCTTCTACCAGTGCACGTCATTGCGCTCGGTCACATTGCCGGCGAGTTTGCGTACGATCAACCGCGGCGCATTCAACGGGTGCACTTCGCTCATAGATGTCGAGATCTCGGAAGGGCTGACGACGATCCAGGTCGGTGCGTTCCGGAATTGCACGTCGTTGCGCACGATCACTCTGCCGCGATCTGTGCGCACTATTGAACCGGGCGCATTCGCTGGGAACGGCAAACTCGTCATCCGCTGTTACAAGGGATCGCCGGCCGAGGCCATCCTGCGAACCCGGCTGCGTCCGCGGCAACTGGACGTCGTGCCGGACTGATTCGCGGATCCTCGCCGAACGGGCCATCATCCTCCTCGAGCGCGGCGTGACGCTCCAGAGCGTCACGCACTACAGCACAGCGGGATGATTCTCAACCATCGATCACTGGGATAATATGCTGAGGTTGCCTGCGCACGGTTCGATGCGGAGGAGCTGGATTCCATCGGCTGGGGGGACGCGGAAGCGTGCGAAGAATTACTGCACGGATCAAGCGAGCGACCGTCACGGCGCTGTCGCAACCGTACGTCCACAAGGGCCTGGATCCGGCTGTGGCCCGTCTCGTCGCACGCGAGCAAGTGAGGACGGTGCGTCGGAAGAAGTGGCGCCATGAGCAGTCTGCTGACGCGAACCAGGCCTTCAGCCGTCGCGACTTCTACGAGCTGCACCCCATCAACAAGCAACGTCAATGGCTGACGAATCGTGTGGTCGCACGGCGCATCGCGCCGGCCTTCGCGGATCTTCTGGGCGACGGACTGTGTGTGATCTCCCGGGCGGCAGAGAACCGCGAAGGCGTGTCAATCGTCCGCCTGCGGAAGTTCCCCAACGCCCTGGACGCGAACATCGATGGCCTCATCGAGGCCATACGCCAGCGCGGAGATGTCCGCATCGTGCCGCTTAGGTGGGATCGCGGTATCGGAGTCAAGCTGACGTACGACGGGTCGTCGATCAGCTTGAACGATCGCGGCGTTTCGCGCTCGGAGCTCGTGAGCGCGCTCAACGATCTCACCTCGCGCACGCGCTGCATCGTGGTCGCCGGTTTGGAGCGCGCCTCGATCCTTCCTGACAGGACCGAGCACGATCTCGTGATGCGGTTCTATGTCGGTCGTCGCTCAGGGAACGCTCGTGTGCTCGACGCCGAACTCTTGGCGGGAGACCGTACCCGTCGTGCAGAGGACTCCGGGCGGGAGAGCCTCGTTCAACGCGGTGCCTACTTCCGGCGGGTGCCCTTTTTCACACCCGAACTCGCGCACGGGCGTTTCAGCGTCCGTGTTCGAGTTGATGAGCGGACCGGAGCGATCGCGGGTACGGGCCGCGAGATCCCCGATTATCGTGCGATCGTGCGACGCATCGAGAAAGTGCTTAGTCGGCCAGACTCGCGATTCACGTTCATCTCAGTGGACGTGACTCTGGGGCGAGACCGCAACTTCCAGGTCGTCGACATCGCGTCTCGACCCATCTATCCCGATGGTCGGCCGTTCAGCCAACGTGCGCAGCGATTCCTGATCAAGCTCAGCAAACGTACACAGGAGGACCGGCGCAAGCGCGCTGACGCAGCGTCCGTGCGACGGCGCGTATTGCACCAAGTCGATCGCATGCGCAGGCGGCTCGGGATCTTCCATCTCCGGTCTGCAGGTTTCACCGGCCCCGCCGCAGCGCAGTGGTACGCGATGCGGCGTGGAGACGTTGCGAACGGCACGTTCGAACCGCAGCAGATCCGCCGCGCGCATGCCTGGGGCTTCGAGGCAGGTACGGTCGAGCGATTCGGGATCAAGGATGACAATCGCGCTTCATTCCTGGCACGCCGCGACTACCTGTATGCCCAGCCGCTGAATGGGAAGTACGCGAAGTGGATTCGTGACCGGGTCTCGGCGCTGATGGTGTTTCATCCCTTCGAGCACCTGTTCGCTCCCACACACTTCCAGGTGTATCGGCGAGATCGAGGCGTCCACCTGGTGCCGATCTCGCAGGAGGCGAATGCAACCGGCGCGTCGCTTGACGCACTCGCGCAGGTGCTGCAGCAGCGCGGTGAGTGTGTGCTGATGCCGGCGCAATGGAGCGGCAGGGCCCGGGCACGGGTGGCGCACGACGGGGAGACATTCTTCGTGAACGGTGTCGCATGCACTCCAGGTGAGCTCTTCGAACTTCTCGCGATCTACTCGCGCCGCCGCTCCATGGTGATCGCGGAACCCCGCCGCGTATCCGCGCGCCAGACACGCTACCTTCGTGTGACCATGCTGAACGCGGTCGGTGACAACCCGACGCCCGTAGAGGTCCTGCTGCAGCTGCCGGTGACGCTCGGCGAAGGCGACGATGCTGAGCGCGTGATGCTGTTCGCGCGCGTGGATCCGGAAACGGGGCAGTACACGGAGGCGCGCCGGTCGGTGGGGCCGAAGATCGAGGTCTACGACGAGTACCCCGGGTCGAACGCACCCGTCGCCGGCGAGATCGAGAATTGGCCGATCATTCTTCAGAGCCTGAAGGAGATGGGGAGATTCGCGCCGCAGTTGCGGTGCATGCAGTACACCATCGCGATCAGCGACGGCGAGATGCAGATTCGGAAAATCGCAGAGAAGCCGCTTCTCAGCTCCGTCTACCCCGTGTCGGCTGAACTCCGCGAGTTCGTGCAGGAGCAGGCCCGCGAGAAGCACCGCACGTCTGCTGGCTTCAGTGCACGCACGGCACGAGGATTGCACAATGCGAAACTGATCATCCGACGCCAGTTCGCCGAGGCGTTGTACCCGAAGGGGCTCCTGCCCTATCAGTCCGTGCGCTGGCTCGGCGACATACGACGCGATTTCGTTCAGCGGAACGGAGTTCCCGTGAAGACGAAGTTCTGGGCGTACAAGAACGGTTTTCTTTCGTACCGCATCCCGCAGTACCGAATCACGCCGGCGAACCGTCTCAACTTCATCTCAGATTTCGAGTACCGGTGGCTTCGCCACATCAACACTCGGTACAAGTACTGGCTCGAAGACAAGATCAGCATCAAGCACGTCGCGGCTGACTTCAACCAGTTCCTTCCTGCTTACTACTACGTCACGAGCCCGTCGGGCAGCGGCACCCATCTCGTGCCGATGATGGACTGCCCGGAAGGGTATACAGCGGAGTTCACGGATGTGCTTCGCCTAGCACGAGAGAAGGGGGTGCTCGCGCTCAAGCCTGACGAGGGCTCGCATGGCGATGGCTTCTTCCGCCTCGCTTTCGAAGGCGGACAGTACACGCTGAATGGCGAGATCGCCGCAGAAGACGATGTGCTGGCGATTCTGCGAGATCCGGCGAATCGCTACTTGGTCACGGAATTCATCATGATGCATCCCGTGCTCGCTGAGGTCTACCCGCAGTCGGTGAACACGTTGCGCATGACCGTATTCAAGATGGATGCGGTGACGCCGCAGTTGGGCAACGCCTATCTCAGGGTCGGCTCCGCTGCATCGGGGTTCGTCGACAACACCGCGGCAGGAGGCCTGCTGGCCGAGGTTGACATCGCCACCGGTAAGTTTGGCAACGCCAAGTCTCTCGTCAACGGCCGCGTGGTCGCGACCCCGAGTCATCCCGATACTGGCGTGCTCATCGACGGCGTGATTCCGCATTGGGAGTTCGTGAAAGAGCAGGTGCTGAAGATGGCGGCGAGCTTCTCCCAGTTGGAATACCTGGGTTTCGACGTGGCGATCACTGAGGATAGCTTTAAGATTCCCGAGATCAATCGGTTCCCCGATTTCCCCCGGATCGACGTCCTTGAGCCCGAGACCATCAAGTACCTGCTCATGAAGCTCGATGAGAAGAAGCGGCACTACGGATACCACCGTCGACGCCCACGCACTCTGATCTCGCTGCCGCTGCGTGTGGGGCAGTAGGGTTTTCGGCGCCACGCGTCGGTAGCGCAACGATGTAGCACCGTTTCAAGTAATATCGTCACGTTCACGACCGGGATCGGAGGACCGATCGAGGCTGAGCAATGATCTCGCTGAGGGGAAACTGTGCCGCAAAAGAGGACCGCGACGATGAAGCCGCGCACGCGCCGCTTCGTTCTGGCGAGCGCCGTATTCGTCGTCCTGCTCGCCGTCTGGTGGATGGTCACGGCGCTGAGGCTCGTGCCCGAGACATACCTGCCGACACCGGGCGCGGTCGTGGCGGCGTTTGTAGAGTCGAACACGTGTCGTCCGATCTCCGAGGGCAGCTCGCGCATGGTGTGCGGCGAGTTCGACTACTTCATGTGGCAGCACCTGATCGCTTCGCTCGGTCGCATCGCCGTCGGGGTGGGCGCCGCTATCGTCTTGGGGCCGATCATCGGCTTCATGATGGGCACGATCGGCTGGATGCGCGACGCATTCGACCCGTACATCAACTTCCTTCGCGCTCTGCCGCCGCTCGGCTACGTCGGACTGCTGATCGTCTGGTTCGGCATCGGTGACGTCTCGAAGTACTGGTTGCTCTTCCTCGCCGCGTTCCCTCCGCTCGTGATCGCCACCATGAACGGAGTGCGCGGAGTGAAACAGGATCACATCCGGGCCGCGCAGTCGATGGGCGCCTCCCGCCTGCAGGTCGCGACGAAGGTCCTCCTTCCGAGCGTGCTGCCGGAGCTGCTGAGCGGCATCCGCATCGCGACCGGTTTCGCGTGGACGACGGTCGTTGCCGCTGAGCTGAACAACGGCATCCCTGGAATCGGCGGCCTCGCCTACCAATCGGGCACGCAGTTGCAGACGGCGCTCACGATCGCCTGCATCATCGTCATCGGGATCGTCGCCGTCGCGCTCGACTCGCTCATCAAGATCATCTCGCGGCTCCTGACGCCATGGCACGGCCGCGTCTGACCGCACTGAACCGGAGGAATCCATGAACCGCAAGGCCGCACTCACGTTCTCCCTGACCGCCGTCGCCGGGGTAGCGCTGCTCGCCGGCTGCGTCACGCCGCAATCGGAGCAGAACAGTACGGGAGCGAGCGACGAGCTCACCGCCTGCCCCGTCGAGGTCGATGACTCGATCACGACCGAGGTCAACATTGCGTATCAGCCGATTCCGAACGGCGACCTGGTCGTGAAGGACCTGGGCTGGCTCGAGACCTGCATGCCGAACGCCACGATCAACTGGGGACAGTACGCCTCAGGCGCCGACGTCGTCCAGGCCTTCGGCTCGGAATCGGCGGACATCGGGCTGGTCGGTTCCGGCCCCGCGGTCAAGCTCCTGGCGGAGCCCTTGAACCTCGACGTGAAGACGATCTGGATCTTCGACGTGATCGGTGCGGCGGAATCACTCATCACGCAGGAAGAGCTGTCGTCCGTCGAGGAGCTCGCCGGCAAGACCGTCGCCGTTCCGTTCGGATCGACGGCACACTACTCGCTGATCGCCGCGCTCAACGAAGCGGGCATGACCACCGACGACCTCGACGTCATCAACCTCGCGCCTGACGCAATGCTGGCGGCCTGGGACCGTGGCGAGATCGACGCCGCCTGGGTCTGGAACCCGACCCTCGCCGAGCTCCAGGAGAGCGGACACCTGCTGCTGACCGCCGCCGAGACCGCCGAGGCTGGTCGGGCGACGTACGACCTCGCTGGCAGCACGACCGCCTTCATCGAGGAGAACCCCGAGTTCATGGAGGTCTGGACTGCCGCGCAGAATGCAGCGAGTCAGATGATTCAGGACGACCCGGCGACGGCGAGCGAGAGCGTCGCCGTCGAGCTCGGCGTCTCGGTCGAGGAAGCACAGGCCCTCGTTGAGGGGTACGCGTATCCGACGGCGAGCGAGCAACTGGGCGACGAGTACTTCGGCGGCGGCCTCGGCGACACGCTCCTGTCGACGGCGCAGTTCCTCACCGACCAGGGCGAGGTCGACGGAATTGGCGACGAGCAGCGTTACGCCGATGCGCCGTGGAGCGACGCGATCGAGAACGCGGCCGAGTGATGAAGCTCAGTCTCGACGGCATCTCACAGCAGTACGTCACCGACAAGGGGGAGACGATCGACGCTCTCGGCGCGACGGATCTCGAGATCGACGAAGGGCAGTTCGTGTGCGTCGTCGGCTCCTCCGGCTGCGGCAAGTCGACGCTCCTGAACATCATCGCGGGCTTCCTCGAGCCTACGACCGGCACCGTGAAAATGGACGGCGAAGCGATCGCCGGCCCCGCACGCCAACGCGGCGTCGTCTTCCAGCAGCCGACGCTGTTCCCGTGGCTGACGGTTCACAAGAACGTGGAATTCGGCCTCAAGATCAAGGGGGTGAGCGCCGCGGAACGGGAACGGAAGGCGTCGGAGGCGCTCGCGACGGTCGGCCTCGCCGACTTCCATGAGAGCAAGCCGTACGAACTGTCCGGAGGCATGCAGCAGCGCACGCAGATTGCGCGTGTGCTCGCGAATGACCCTGAGATCATCCTCATGGACGAACCGTTCGGTGCGCTCGACGCGATCACGCGCGAGAAGCTGCAGAACGACCTTCTCGACCTCTCGCGGGAGAAGAAGAAGACCATCTTCTTCATCACCCACAGCGTCGACGAAGCGATCGTCCTGGGCGACAGGGTGATCGTGATGAGCCCGCGCCCGGGGCGCGTCGTGCGCGACGAGCCGATCGGCATCTCGAAGAAGTACGGCCGGCCGCTCCGCGGCGCGGAACTGCGCGAGACGCCCGAGTTCGCGGAGATGCGCGACTCGATCGCTGCCAGCATCGGCATGGCCGCTGCGTGATCGCACGAGCTCTACTCGATGGACTCACCTCGAGGTGAGGTCGAGCCGTGACCGGCCTAGACTCTCACGGAAGACTGCTCTGCCGCTGCCCGAGCGCAGTCATACCGAGGAACAATGACCGCTCTGGCAGCGACCCTGAAAGGAAAAGACAATGGCTGACCGGGACATGGTCCGCAAGGCGCGTGCTGTCGCGCGGGGTGTGAAGAAGCGGCTCAAGTCTGTCGGCCCGACCACAGCGGACCCACAAGCATCGCGCGAGACGGCGACTGAGCCACCGGTGGAACCTTCGGATGCACTGCCGGACCAGGTATACGACACCGAAGCGGACACCGACGAGCCTCGCGAGTCCGATGTCGCAGAGACGCTGAATGCGCTCGCGTCCTTCGAGGAGGACGCGGAGGACGGTGAAGCATCCTCAGACGGTGTCGACGAATCAGATGCGCATGAGCCTGTGAATCCGGCTGGAGTTGATTCAGATAGCCCTGGCGTCGCGCCTGGGAAAGCGGAACCGACGAACTCAACTCCGAAGACCAAGGTCCCGAAGGGGCGCAGGGTGGCCCTGGCCGGCGCCGTATACGCGCTGGGGGCCGACGGAGCGAAGCTGGTCAGCGTTGATCGCGACCTTACGAAGTTGGAGATCCCAGCGGCAGTCGAGGGTCTGCCTGTGACGACCATCGGTAAAGGGGCGCTCGCGGGCAGTTCGTCGCTCACCTCGGTCCTGGTGCCGGAAACCGTGACGCTGATCGGGTCCGAGGCGTTCGCCAATTGCACCTCCTTGCGGGAGATCGAGCTCCCGAGCGACCTTCAAGTCATCAACGCCGAGACTTTCGCGGGTTGCACCACACTCGAGCGTGTGTTCCTGCCGTACGACTTACAGCGCATCGCGAGTCGAGCGTTCGCCGATTGCAGCTCGCTCGTAGACATGCCGCACTACGTGAAGACGGGCATCAGCCTCGGTCTCACCGTGGACCGGACCATCGTGGAGCGGTCCTGGCCGACTGAGCTGCGCTACATCGGTGAAGAGGCGCTTCGCGGGTGTTCGTCGTTGCGAAAGATCGTGATTCCATTCCGGGTGCGCCGCGTACCTCGGTCAGCTTTCGAAGGCTGCTCTTCGCTCGCGCAGGTGTGGCTGCATTCGGGCGTACGGACGATCGAGGAGAACGCTTTCGCCGGTTGCACCGGCCTGGAACGCATCGCTGTCCCGGGCGAGACCGAGACGATAGGCAAGAGCGCTTTCGCAGCAACGACTGCGATCGTGTGCGAGGAAGGTTCGCCTGCGCACGCTCATGCACTCGAAGAAGGTCTGGCGTCGGTCACGGCGGAACTGCCCGAGCAGCCCGTCGTGTCACAGTTTGGTGCGGAACACGGACTGAACGTCTCCGAAGTATTGGCTTCACCCGAGCTGCTTCAGGTGTTCCTGGATAGATTCGACCTCCGCCCCGCCGCGGAGCCGATCGAACGCGGTGACGAGGAATCTAATCGCACTCCAATCGTCCCGAGTCGCTTCGAGCTGCACGACGGCGTGTATCGACCTGCTGACCCGTCGGGTGACACCAGCGACGAAGTCACGATCTCGATGGTCGGTGACCTGATGAGTCGGTTCAAACAGCAGAGCTCGGCGCTGCAAGATGGTGTCTACGACTTCACAGAGAGCTTTGAAGCAATTACGCCGTTGCTGACATCGACTGATCTTGCGATCGGCAACATGGAGACGATGGTTTCCTCGTCGACGCCGTACATGCACGAGTCGAAGTACATCGATGATCGGCCGCACCTCAACACCGCGTTCGCATTCGTCGCGGCGGTTCGGCAGGGCGGGTTCGACCTGGTGATGAATGCTCAGAATCACATGTACGACGCGGGCACCCGTGGCGTGCTTGAGACACTTGACGCGCTCAACCGTGCCGAACTGATCCACAACGGGATGTACGCTTCTCCGGCCGACCCTCACTACGTGCTCTTCGAGATCAAGGGCATCAGGATCGGCGTGGTGTCCTTCCTCGACGGCGCACGGCAGAAGATGAAGCAGGCGAACTTCACCTCGGAAGGACTCGCGACGATAACGAGCCAGTTCGAGGAGTCGCGCGTGCGCGCTGACATCGCGGCAGCACGTGAAGCAGGTGCGGAGTTCGTCATCGCATACGCGCACTGGGGACGTGAGTACACGACGATGATCACCGAGCGGCAGGAGCGCTTCGCTCAGATGGTGGTCGACGGCGGGGCCGACTACGTCTTCGGCTCCCACTCACATTGCCCGCAGTCATACACGATCGTGGAAGCCGAAGACGGGCGCCGGGTGCCTGTGATCTACTCCGGCGGAAATTTCCTGTCGGACATCGGACTTGCACGCCCGATCACGATGGACACGTTCGTCGCACGGCTCACGCTCGGCCGTGATGCTGGCGGCTCCGTGGTGATCAAGGGAGACGGCTACACGCCGTGCCGCATCCTTGAAGGCGATCACATCCGCGGATTCGTCAAGGCAGTGCCCGCGGATGCGCTGCTCGACGGTGCCTACGGATACAGCCCGCTTCGCGCAGAGGAGGACGTTAGTCGGATTGCGGCGGCCCTCGGCACGCAGTACACGCAGCTTGCAGGCGATGGCTCACCGCTGGCCCGACTGTCGGATGAATCGAGGACGGCGACCCCGGACGACGCACTCGTGGACGCATACTCGGTCCAGGAACCGACGTTCTTCCGTCAGGATTCGGATCGAGAAGAAGTCCGTGCCGAGTACGCGTTCGACGATGCATCCGGTACTTGGAAGCGTGACGAAGACACCGCGCTCGATGAGGCGATTGTGTTGGTTGGCGGCTCGTTGATGTATGACGGCGCCATGGAGCGCGCTGCAGACATGGGCGACACCTATCAGTTCCGTCCACTGTTCCGGCATGTGCGCAAGCTGCTCCAATCCGCTGACCTTGCGATCGGCAGCTTCGGGTCCGTCGTTGCCGACATGTATCCTCCGATGTCGCTGATGCGTGCAGACTTCCGTGAGGGGCACTACGCGAACGCGCGTCCTCAGTATCTCGACGCCTTGATGTACGCGGGATTCGATTGCTTGGCGCTGGCCAACCCGTTCAACCTCGACGCTGGTGTACGGGGCATTGCTTCCACAGAACGAGCGACGCGAGAAGCTGGCATTGCGCCGAGCGGGCTCGGGATCAACAAAGCGCCGATCTTCGAGGTGAACGGCATTCGGATCGCCGTCCTCTCGTACACGATGAATGCGTACCAAACGCGGAAGTACATCACGAACGAGGGAGCTAAGACTCTCCTCAATGAGTTCGATGAGGAGCGCGCTCGCGAGGACATTCAGCGCGTCCGTGAAGGCGGCGCTGAGTACGTGCTCACGTATCTGGATTGTCGCTCCGCGGGTGAACAGATCGGATTCAACGACCGGCTTGCGGCCGCGCGCCGTGTCGCTGAGGCCGGCGCAGACTACGTTGTGTGCTCCGTACCGAATGTGCTGTCGAAGTATCGGGTGCACACGACGTCCGACCAGCGACGGGTACCGATTGCGACAGGTCTCGGAACGCTCATGGCCGGTCCAGACACGCGCATCGAGTCGCCTGCGGCGGTCGTCAAGGTCGCGATCAGGCGCCTCGCCGATGGGTCGCTCGAGGCCGACGCCAAGTATGTGCCGGTGCGCCGGTACGCGACGTACGACGGCGCGATGAACGCGATCGTACCGGCCGGCGAGGGCTACGTACGCTCCTACCGCGAGAGTTTCTTCGCGGAGGACGTAGCTAATGTTGAGCAACGAATCGGCGGGGAAGTCGCGCAGGAAACGGCACGCGAGGTGCGCGTCAGCGAACGGTTCCGGCCACAACTGACGCCGTCGCAGATCAGTGACATTCTTGGTGTCCCGTTCTCGCTCGAGGCGCGCGCGGCGCTCGGCAGCGCGATCGACGAGCCGGTGACGAATATCGCCGCACGTAAGGAGGACTTGCGCCGCGGCGGTGTCGCCATTTTCCTGCCGCGCCCCGGCAATCTCGCGAAGACGGAACAGATCCGCCCGTTGCCTGCGCGCAAGGCTCGAGTCCGATTCGCAATTGCGACGGAACCGCAGCGGAACATCCCGACGCTCGTCGTTGACGAGGTGCGCGGCGTATACGGCAGATTGATGGCCGCGATCAAGGCGAAGTACTCGCCGATCACGGTTGCCATCACCGGTACGGTCGGGAAAACGACGGCCAAGGAACTCCTGGCAGAGGCATTCGTGCGTCAGTATCGGACGCTGACGGTGAAGGGCAACAACAACACAATTCTCACCGCTGGTCTCGTGATCCAGAAGCTCTCGCCCGAGGACGAGGCCTATATCCAAGAGGTCCACGGCGGCTCGCCAGGCGCGGCGAGCGAGACGTCGACGGTTCTCGCCCCAGACATTGCCCTGATCACCGCAATCGGCGATGGTCATCTCGGCCAGATGGGCTCGATCGAGCGGGTCATCGAGGGCAAGATGCAGATCGTCGATGGGCTGAAGCCCGACGGCGTGCTCGTCATCAACAACGACAACGAGTACCTGCGCGAGCAGAGCCCAGACGTTCGCACGATCCGATACAGCGTGAGAGACGAGACCTGCGACTACCACGCGCGCGACATCCGCGACGACGGCGAGCGGCTCGAGTTCGAGATCGTGTCGCCCGACGGGGTCTTCCCTGCGAAGCTCAACTTCCAAGGCGTCCACAACGTCAGCAACGCGCTCGGCGTGTTCGCCGTCTCCCGCGAAGCCGGTATCCCGCCGCACAAGATCATTTCCGGCCTGTCGCGCTTCGTGCCCGACTCGGTGAGGCAGAACCTCATCGAGAAGGGTGGCTACAAGTTCCTGATCGACACGTACAGCGCGACCCCGACATCGGTGCTGTCCGCCGCCGAAACCCTCGTCGGCGTGCCGATCGCCGAGGGCGGGCGTCGCATCGCGGTTGTGAGCGACATCCCGGATCTCGGTGCGAAGTCCAAGGAGGATCACGCCGCAGTCGGTGAGAAGCTCGCCGACTTGGACATCGACATGCTGCTGTGCGTCGGGACCGACGCGCGCTACATGGCGGAGGCAGCCAAGGCGAAGGGCATGAATGCGTACTTCTTCGCCTGGCGCGCCGACTTCAACCGGATGGTCGTAGAGTCCAGCAGGCCGGGCGATGTGCTGCTGTTCAAGGGCGGCACGCGCGCGAAGCTGCTGGAGAAGACGGTCTACCCTCTGTTCGGCCGCATCGTCTGATCCACCGGCACCACGACAGGAACGCGCCGCCGCATCCTCGAAGGGTGCGGCGGCGCGTTCCTGTCGTCATCCGTGCGTTCCTCCGTGCGGAGAGCACCGGGGCGAAGACTCGTGAGTCGGCCGAGAAGCGGATGTCCGCACCTCCATCAGGAGGCGCGGGCATCAGATTCTGCTGTGCGGCCGGTTACATCGCGCCGTCGCAGTTGCCCTCGATGTCGACGGGGGTGTCGGTGACCGACGGAGAGTACCGCACCGAGACGGGGCCGTTGTCGCCGTCCGGGATCGTGCTCGTGAACGAGAACGTGCGACTCTCGCCCGACGCCACGAAGTAGCGGTTGCTCACGACGTTCCGCTCGCGCTCGACACCCGTGCGCGTCGCGCCAGGGTCGTCGCCCGGCGTCGACTCGGTGATCTCGCTGCCGGGGGGAGCGAAGTACATCGTGTCGAGGATGAACGACGTCGTCGGGATGCCGTAGCCCTTGTTCCGGATGCCGAGCTGGTACTCCGTCATGCCCTCGGGCGGCACGTTGTTGGCGACCGTGATGTCCGTGGTCATCGTTCCGGCGCCCGCGTCGCACGAGACCCTGACGTCCGACTCGAGGAAGTACTCGAGCTTGCTCGCCGCGTAGTCGTTCAGGAAGATCCCGACCTCGGTCGTCTCGGCGTTGTCGGTCGGCAGTGCACCGTCGATGCCGAGCTCGACCATGAGGTCCTCCGACGCCTCGTCCGGGAACCACGCGTTCAAGCGCTGCTCCTCGGCGCCCTGGCTGAGCGCGTCGAGCATCGCCAGCGCATCGTAATCGCCAGCGGCCACCGTCTCGAAGACACGGGCGGCAACATCGCTGAAGAACAGGTCCTGCTGCTCGCCGGGATAGCGGACGTACGTCTCGTAGAGCAGTTGCTCCACGACGTTGTCCTCGGTGAGCTCCGTGCCGTCGCTCGCCGTGACGGGGCCCGTCACACCGAGGATGTGCGAGAGCACGACGGGGTCGAGGCTCATCACGCCGTCGAGCGACTCACCCGTCGTCATGTTCCACAGCGAGTCGAACGCCTCGGCGGTCGTCGGGAAGTTCGGCGTGCGGGTGAAGTTGCCGAAGCCCGTGAACGTCTCGCCGTCGTAGAGCTGCTCCATCTCGTCCGGGGGGTCGATCACCTTGATGTCGCGGCGGAAGGTGTATGTGCTGGTCTGCTCGGCCAGGTCGGCCTTGCCGTTCGCGACGTCGACGACCGCCGTCGCCGCGGGCAGTCCGCCGCCCGAGCGGATCTCGGCGTTGTTCTGGAACACGAGCATGTAGCGCTGCGGCTCCTCGGCGCCGGCGATCTGGAGGATCGTCGGCAGGTTGTCGGCCACGACCTGCACGGTCGGGCTGGCGGTCTCGATGATGTCGAGCACCGAACCGATCGCGCCGTCGACCATCGGGATCAGGTTCTCGCGGTCGATGTCGGCGACGATGCTCTCCGCTTCGGCGAACGCGTCGCTGATCTGCGGGAGGGAGTCCTGCGCCTCGATCAGCGGCGTCAGGTCGAGACCGCCGCCCTCGACGTCGGCCGAGCCGAGGTCCATGCTCGACATGATCGTGAGGCCAGGGGGCAGTGCGTCCTCCACGAGGACGTGCGTGGCCTGGGTCGTGCGGCGGACGGCGTCGACGTTCTGGCCCACGAACGGCACGTGCGATGCGACGGCCCACAGGGGCGTCGACACCTTCTCATTGGCACTCGTGGTGTGCTCGAGGATCTCGTCGGCGCTGGCCTGCATGGCGTCGGCGTCACCCGATTCGACGTCGCCGACGACGGCCGAGAGCTCGGTCTTCGCGGCGAGCAGGTCTTGGCGCACGTCCAGGGCCTGCTTGACGAAGATGAAGCCGAAGATCGCGCAGACGATCAGGATGAGGAGGATGACCAGGGCGGTGATCCAGGGCCAACGGCGGGGACGCCGGCGGCCGCCCGCCGAACGGCGGGGAGCGGATGCAGCGGAGAGGTTCGTCACGGGGTCAGCCTAGGGGGCTGCCCTGCGGGTACCTGGGAAGCCTGTGGGGAGTCTGCCGTCGTTCCGCCGCAGAGACCCTGTGGACCGAGCCTCGCCTGCCCGGCGGATGGGGGCGAGCGGCGCGGCTTCGCGACACGCCCATCCTGGGATATCTGTTGCCAGGGTTTTCAACAGACACATACATCTGTCACTCTATTCACATGCGAACCACAGCTCGACTGCGACACGCCATCGTTTTGGCCACCGTTGCAACACTGACTGCGGCGCTGATTCCGACGGCCGCTTCGGCCGTCGCACCGGGGGACGGGGCGGCGCTTCCCAGCGCCGTGCAGGCCGCCGAGCCCGGATCAGAGCAGGCAGAACCCGACGAACAGGCCGATGCCGAGGAACCCTCGGAGGACGTGTCCGTCGAGCAGACCGACGGCGACCCCGCGCCCGGCACGGGGGCGGACGCGCCGGACGGCGAGACCCCGGAGGACGTCGCGCCGGTCGAGGGTTCGACGGACGCGGGCGAACCGCAGGACGACTCCGCCGAGGGTTCCGCTGACGGCGGTGCGCCGGCGGAGGAGCCCGGTGCGACCGACGGTTCCGCATCCGATGCGGGAGACCCGGCAGAGCTGCAGACGTTGACGCCCGACCCCGCGGGCACGGACGACCCGCGCTTCACGAACAACGCGGGCATGGCGAAGAACGCGGTTCTCACCCCCGAGGTGATGGACCGGATGGCCATGTCGACGGGTGACGACGAGGCGATCCTCGAGACGGTCGAACCCGAACTGCGCGCATCACTGCGCGGATGGAACGCGGGCAACATCATCAGCGATCGAGAACTCTTCAACGGTTCGACGATGTCGCTGTCGGCGATCAAGTCCTTCCTCGCGGAGAAGGTTCCGAACTGCCAGAGCGGCTACACGTGCCTCCCGGAGTTCCGCCAGAACACGAACTACAAGGCGCCTGACCGATTCTGCGACGGCTACACGGCGCGCACGGGCGAGAGCGCGGCGGCCATCATCTATCGCGTCGCGAAGTCGTGCGATATCAACCCGAAGGCGCTCATCGTGATGCTCCAGAAGGAGCAGGGCCTCGTCACGCACGTCTGGCCGAGCGACTGGCGGTACACGATCGCCATGGGAATGGCGTGCCCTGACACGGCCGCGTGCGACACGCGCTACTACGGCTTCCAGAACCAGGTGTACGGCGCGGCCCGGCAGCTGCAGGTCTACACGCAGGACGACTACTTCAGCTGGTACCCCGTCGGCAAGACGTCGAACGTGCGCTACAGCCCGAACGCCGCGTGCGGCTCGTCACCCGTGACCATCCAGAACAAGGCGACGGCGGCGCTGTACTACTACACGCCGTACCAGCCGAACCGCGCGGCCCTGAACGCCGGCTACGGCACGGGCGACAGCTGCTCGACGTACGGCAACCGCAACTTCTACAACTACTACACCGACTGGTTCGGGCCGACGCGCACATCGCCCTGCACGGTGCCGAGCGGCGTGAGCGCGAAGAGCGGTGCGTTCGTCACCACCGTCGACCTGAACGCGCGCAAGGCGCCGAGCACCGGGTGCGACACCGGCATCTCCTCGCTCCCGAAGGGCACGATCGTCAAGGCCACGCGCCAGACAGCGGGAGGCGGCTGGTATGAGGTCGTCACCGAGCAGGGCAGGCGCTGGGTCTCAACGGCGTACCTCAAGCGGGCGACGACGGCACAGGCCGCCTGCGTGACGCCGAGCGGCACCTCCGGCGCCTCGCGCGAGTACGTCGTGACGTCGTCGACGAGCGCGAAGCTCGGCCCCTGGGCGAAGTGCACGACGGGCGCGAAGGCCGTCGGCGAGGGCACCATGGTCCAAGCGACGCGAGTGTCCGCGACGGGGAACTGGCTCAGGATCCGCACGAGCTCGGGGGAGCGGTGGATCGCCCGCGACAAGGTGTCGATCTGCCTCCAGCCCAAGGGCACGGGGCCGGCGTCGCGCGCTTACCTCGTCAAGAACGGCGTCGACGCCGAGAAGTACCCGATGGCGAAGTGCGGCACGAGCGTCGACCATTACGGCACGGGGACGTCGCCCAGCCGGTACATCGGCGACGACACGCTGGTGAAGGCCACGCGCGTCTCGAAGTCCGGCAACTGGCTTCGGATCCGTACGGGTGCCGGCGACCGCTGGATCCCGCGCGACGAGGTCACGATCTGCTCCGACCCGGCGGGCACCCGAAGCACCTCGCGCACCTACGTCGTGACCGATCGCACGCGCGCGGTCGTCTCGCCGTTGCAGAAGTGCGCCGGCGCCGACCACTTCGGCACCGGCACGGGGCCGCGCACGCTCGGCGCGGGGACCGCCGTCAGCGCGACGCGCGTGTCGTACACGGGCAAGTGGGTCGAGATCCGGACGTCGGTGGGGCTGCGCTGGGTCAAGCGGTCCGACCTGCGCCTCCGCTGAACGCAGAAGAGTGGG
>NZ_PNFA01000014.1 GCF_002970975.1 Microbacterium halophytorum | reverse complement strand
ACCGATGACGACCTCGCCCGAGCACAACACCTGTTGAACACACGCGCTCGGAAGACCCTCGACTACTGGACCCCGAGTGAGAAGCTACGAGAAGCAATAGGCGTTGCACTCGAAACTTGAACCCGCCCGCCCGCAGAGCACGGATGTTGCGACGGGGGCGGCTGGCGCGGGCTCAGGCCTCGTCGCGGTCGAGGCCCCGGATGATCCGGAGCGCACCGGTGTCGGCGACGAGCTCGCCGGAGCGGGCCGCCTCCTCGACGCGGTGCGCGGCCGCGTGCCGATGGTCGGGCTCAATGCGGCGGGGGCGGTAGACGACGAGCGAGTGGAACACGAAGCGCGCCAGGAACGCGACGGCGAGCGTGATGGCGGTCGCGACAGGGCTCGAGATGCCCCAGGTCTCGACCATGAGCGCCATCACCGGGATGCGGATGGCCGCCTCAACGTTGTTGAAGGCGAACGACGTCGCGAAGCGGCGCCAGAAGCCCGCTGCGGCGGCGCGCATGTCGTGGAAGACGAAGCGCTCCTGCAGCAGGAAGTTGCCGATGATCGTGACCTCGGCGGCGATCACGGCGGCCACGATGTATTCGACGCCGATCGCCGTGAGCGCCCACACGATCGCGACGTTCAGCACGGCGCCGAACGCTCCGACGGCGGCGAACACCGACATCTTGCCGAATCGGAGCCGTGCGAGCTGGCCGAGGAAGTGCAGGCCCTGGCGGGCGTCGGCCTTCGAGGCGCCTGCGCCGCGGGGCGCGAACGCGAGCGGCACCTCCGCGACGCGCAGTTCGGAGCGCACGAGCACTTCGAGCAGGATCTTGAAGCCGTCCGGCCGCAGCGCATCGAGCGCGACCCTGCGGCGGTCGACGAGGAAGAACCCCGTCATGGGGTCGGTGACGTCGCGCATCCGGACGGGGAACATCGCCTTCGTCACGGCGGTCGACGCTCGAGAGACCCACACCCGGGCGCGGGAGGCGAGCCCGGCGCTGTGGCCGCCGCCGGTGTAGCGCGATGCGATGACGGCATCCACGTCGCCGCTGTCATAGCGGTCGAGCAGCACCGGCAGCGTCGACGGCGGGTGCTGCAGGTCGCCATCCATCACGATGCACACGTCGTGCGCCGCGGCGCGGAGGCCTGCGACGACCGCACCGCCGAGCCCGCCCGTGCGCTCGGCGGCCGTGCGATGCAGCACGCGCACCGGAAGCGACGCGTCCGCGGCGATCCGGGCCACCTCATCCGGGGTGCCGTCGTCGCTGTCGTCGACGAAGAGGATCTCGGCCTCTCGACCGGACAGGGCGTCGGCGACCCGCGCCACGAGTTCGGCGACGTTCCCCCGCTCGTTGCGGGTCGGCACGATGACCGTCGCCCCTGTCTGCACCCGCCAATCGTGCCATGCCGGGCCGAGCGGGCGCCTCAGAGAGCCGGATGCGCGGCGCGCACAGCGCTCCCGGGCCAGCGCACGGCGCCCGCCCCTGTTCGCGCGATTACCCTGGAACCATGACCGATTCGCAGATCCGCATGTTCGGCGCCGAGTGGTGCCGCGACTGCCGCCGCACCAAGGCCCAGCTCGACGAGCTCGGCGTCGCCTACGACTACATCGACCTCGAGGCCGAGCCGGCCGCGGCCGACGTCGCCAAGCAGATCTCGGGCCGCACCCAGATCCCCGTCGTCGTCTACCCCGACTCGACGCACCACGTCGAGCCGAGCAACGCCGACGTCGCGACGAAGCTCAAGGAGCTCTCGCTCATCTGATCTGTGAGGGAAGGCCGTCGGCCGGTGGATGCGAGGCATCCACCGGCCGACGGCCTTTCTGCGGGCGGAGCGCATCGTGCGATCGCCTCCCCCGCACCGTTTTTCACGGCACAATGAGTAGCACGAGGAAGGGAGCCACCGTGGCCGACACAGCTGAGACCAGCCCGCTGAACCTGCCGCACGAGGCCGCCGACTGCCCGAAGTGCTTCGAGGAGCTCCAGCGCGACCGCGACTGGTGGCAGGCGAAGCCGGACGGCGCGCGCCTCGTCGGCCTCGTCGTCGCGCGCGCCGACCTGCCGTCCGTCGTCGAACAGCGCTCGCAGCTGACGCGCTTCGGGGTGCCGATCGAGGGCTTCCGCCACCCCGCGCCCGACATCCTGGAGTCGTGGGAGACCCGCCTCGGCCGCCTCTTCGACACGCTCGCCCCTGGCGACGTTCTCGTCGTCGCAGACCTCCGCGCGCTCGGCAGCGACACCGCCGAAGGCGCCCGCACCGTGGCCGCCCTGCGCAAGCACGGCATCATGGTGAAGGTGCTGGGCCACAAGGCCCGCCACCTCGCGACCGCCTGAACCGAAGCGCTCCCGCGTCAGTCCGCGCAGGTCGTCGCGGCGGGCGATGCCACACCGTCAGCGCGCACGAGATACACCTCGATGCACGTCGGATGCCGTGCGTCCACTGTCACGGAGGTCTCGCGGGTGTCCGCGAAGCTGATCTGCCCACCGGGGACGTCGATGCCCCACTGGTAAGTGTCGCCCTCCTGCGGGTCAGGGTTCGACCACGAGAACGTCACCTCGTCGCCGTGCGCGCGCGCCTCGAGGTCGCCGACCGCCGGCGGCGTCTCCGCGATCGGATCCTTCGGCTCGCTCGTGGGGCCGGGGTCATCCGGCTCCTGGTCGCCGAGCAGAGCCGGCAGGCCGAACGCCGCGCCGACGGCGAGCGCGGCGACGACGATGCCGCCGCCGACGAACCACGGCCAGCGGCGCGCCCCCTCCGCCGTGCCGCCGGATGCGGGCGCGGGCAGCGCATCCGGCGGGAGCGTCGCGTCGGAGACGCCGGATGAGCCGGCGGGCGCCGGTGCGAATTCGGGGCGGTACCCGCTCGACGGCGACCACGCGGCGGGGGCCGCGCCGACCATGGGCGCGGGTTCGCGCCGGCCCGGCTGGGGCGCGACGGCGCCGGGCCCGCGCAGCACCGTCGGCGACTCGTCGACGGCGCTCGGCACCGCCTCGGTCGCCGCGGAGGGCCGCGTGCCGTCATCGACGGGGTCGATGCTCGTGATGTTGCGGACCCGCGTGAGGCCGTCCTCGTCGTCGTCGATGCCGTCGGCGGGCGAATCGTCGAGGATGTCGATCGGCGTGACCGAGTGCTCGAGCTCGATCTGCACCTTCTGCAGCGCGCGGGCGAACGCCACGGCCGAGCGGTAGCGGTCCTCCGGTCGCTTCGCCATCGCCTTCGCGAGCGCCGCTTCGAGCGACGCGGGCACGTCGGGCCGGCCGATGCGCGGCAGCGCCATGCGCTCGGCCCTGTCGATCAGTTCGGCGCTCGAGTTGCGCTGCCCGGGGAGCTCGAACGGCGCGCGCCCCGCCAGCAGCGTGTACACGGTCGCGCCCAACTGATAGACGTCGGTCTCGCGGCCGCCGCGCGGCGGGTTCGCGAAGGACTCCGGAGGGGACCACGGGATCGACATTCCGGCCGCGGCCTCCGCCGAGTCGGCGTGCGCCGCGATGCCGAAGTCGGTGAGCGCTGGCCGGTTGTACTCGGTGACCAGGATGTTCGCCGGCTTGATGTCGCGGTGCAGCACGTCCATCCGGTGCGCCGTCTCGACCGCCGCGATCACGGGGATCGCCGTGTGCAGCGTCTCGGCGACCGAGAACGGCGCGCGCCGGTACCGCACCTGCAGATTGGGCCGCGGGCAGTGCTCCATCACGATGTACGGGCGGTGGTCGGCGCTCATGCCCGCCTGCAGGATCGTGACGATCGCCGGATGGGTCGACAGCATCGCCATCGTGTTCGCCTCGCTGGCGAACTGCTGCCCGGCCGACTCGAGCCGGTCGGGCAGCAGCACCTTCACCGCGACGCGGCGCTTGGGCAGCTGCTGTTCGTACAGGAACACGTCGGCGAAGCCGCCGGAACCCAGCAGCTCGAGGTACTCGAAGCCCGGCAGCTCGGGCGGTGGGGCCGGCGGGCGCCGGCTCACGGCAGCCCCTGGAACGAGACCGTGATCCCCTCGCCCAGGTCGAGCGTGTCCCCCTCGATCAACAGGGTGCGCTCGCCGGGGTGCAGGCGGTGCGCCTCGCCGTCGCGGTGCAGCAGCGTGCCGTTGGTGGAGTTCAGGTCGGTCGCGATCGCCGCGTCGTCCTCGATCTTGATCTCGAGGTGGTTGCGCGAGATGTCGTGCATGGGGCTCTCGACCGTGACCAGGTGCGGCACGTCCTCCCCGACCGAGCGGACGGAGCGGGGGCGGCGCCCGATCAGCACGGGCCGGTCGAGCCTCGCCTCGGTCCCATTCGACAGGACGACGCGCGGCACGATCGTGCCAGCGGCAGCCTCCTCGGCGCTGATCGCGGGCGCCATCGGCGCCGAGATCGCCTCCGTGTTCCCGAAGCGGTCGGCGCCGTCCGTCGTGACCGGCAGGTCGCCGGTCTCGCCGAAGAGCTCGGCGATCTCATCGGGCAGCTTCGTCTGCCCGTCGTGGTCGCCGAGGGCCTCGGCCCGGATGTCGTCGACCTCTCCCGGCAGCCGGGTCTCGCCGTCGTGGTCACCGAGGGGCTTGCCGCCCGCGGGCGGCTCCGCGCGCTCGGCCGCCACCTCGCCCGGGAGCATCGTGGCGCCGTCGTGATCGCCCAGCACGGCGGCCGCGATCGGCACGGTGGGCGTCGGCTCCGCCGCGTTCGGCTCCTTCATGAGCGGGTCGGCCTGCCTCTCGGCCGCGGCGCCGTCGTCGTCGGTCGGCGCCGGATGACCGGCCGCCGGCGCACCAGCCGCTGCGAGCCCGGCGCCGGCGGCGACACCCGCCGCACCGATCACGACCGCTCCGGGGAGCCCGGCCGCATGCTCTTCAGCCTCCTCGGTGGGCTCCGCCCCGTCCGGCGCCCCCGCACCGGCGGGCACCGAGGCGCCGCCCGGCTCGGCCACCGCTTCGGCGGCGTCGGCCCTCGCGTCGGCGCCCGTCTCGCTGCTCGCCACCACGGGGACGGCTCCGTCGTCATCCGGCTCGATCACGAGTTCGAAGGCGGCCGCGCGCACGACCCCCGTCTCCAGGGGCAGCCACGGCTTCTTCGCGCCCCACACGAGCTGCGCAGACACGCGCAGTTCGCCGGCGCCGTCGTCCGAGGCCACCGTGTTCAGCGCCAGCGCGCCGTCGGCGACCGAACCGTCGGAGCCGATGACCGCATGCTGATCGAACACGGCGAGCGCCGCGTCGAGATCGCCTTCGCCCGTGAGGGCGGCCCACACGCCGCCGATCCCCGCGGCCCCGGCGGTCGAGGGCAGGACCACGGCGCGACCGCCCGCGACGAGCAGGTGGACGGTGCCTGGTGTGTAGCGTGCGCGCATCATCGCGCCACCGCCTCTCTCGGTTTGGTGTCGGAGTCTTCCTCGTCGCGCGCCCCGCCGCGCACCATCAGCGCATCGACGACGACGGCCGTGATGTTGTCGCGGCCGCCGCGTTCGAGTGCCTCGCCGACGAGCGTGCGCGCCGCCGCCTCGGGGTCCGGCACCGCGCGCAGGATCTCGCCGATGCGCTCCGGCCGCAGCTCGTTCGACAGGCCGTCGGTGCACAGCAGCAGGCGGTCGCCGACCGACGCCGGCAGCATCCAGTAGTCGGCATCGGCGTCGCTGCCGGCGCCCATCGCCCTCGTGATCACGTTGCGCCGGTTGTCACGCCTGGCCTGCTCCGGCGTGATGCGCCCGCTGTCGACGAGCTCCTGCACCACGGAGTGGTCGACGCTGACCTGCTCGAGGCCGGCCGCGGCCATCCGGTACACCCGCGAGTCGCCGAGGTTGATCGCGAGCCAATAGCCCGCGCCGTCGACCTCGGTGATGAGGGCTCCGGCGAACGTCGTGCCCGCCCCGTTCTCGCGGTCGCGCGAGATCTCGTCGACCGTCTCGCGCGCGCGGAGGAACACGTCGCGCGCGTCGTCGACGGTCACGGACGCCCTCCCGACGAGTTCGGAGAAGATGTGCACGGCCGCGGCCGAGGCGATCTCGCCGGCGTCGTGGCCTCCCATGCCGTCGGCCACCATGAAGACGGGCGCGGACGCGAGGAACGCATCCTCGTTCAGCCGGCGCCTCGCGCCGACGTCGGTCGCGGCTCCGGCGACGGTCGTGATGGGGGCCGTCATGCGGTCGCCTCCTGGAAGGTCGCGATCCGGTCACCCATCTCGAGGGCGTCGCCCGCCCGCAGCGGCGTGGGCACGCCCGGCTCGGCGATGATCCGCTCGCCCGCGCGCACGATCGTCACCCCGTTCGTCGAATGACGGTCGATCAGCCGAGCCTCGCCTCCCGCGAGCTCGATCTCGAAGTGCGTCTTCGACAGCGACAGCGTCTCGTCGCGCACCGCGACGACCGTCGCGCCGTCCTCGTCGTTGGGGTTGCGCCCCACCACGACGCGGCCCGCGAGCGCGAGCTCCTCACCGTCGTCCCAGACGAGGCGGGGGTCGGCCGCCTCGCCGTCGACGACCGTGTCGTACGAGGCCGCGGCGGCGCGCTGCTCGCTCGAAGGCTCCGGATGCTCGTCAGCCGCCGCCTGCGCGGGCGCCGGTTCCGAGAGCGCGGCGGGCCCGGCCGGCTCCGCGGGGGCTTCCGCGTCTGCGGGCTCCTCCCGCGCCGGTTCGGCGGTGGCCGCGGCCGGAACCGGCCCCGCGGGAGGCGCGGGTTCCACCGGTGGGACGACGGCCGCCGCGCCCCCTGCGTACGCCGCCGCTCCCGCCGCCGGGCCCGACTGCGCTTCCGGCGCCGCCGCCTCCGGCGGGTCCTGGGTGACGCCCGGTACGAAGCTGATCGGCCCGGCCGACTGCGCGGGCCCGGCGGGGCCGGGCACAGCGCCGAACGGCGTCGGCTCACCCGCCGGAGGGGGGCCGGGCACGGCGGGCTCCGCACCGGCGCTGGCGCGCGGCGGCGCGACCGGGGCCGGCGGTGCGCTCGGGTCGTCGGGGCCGCCGAGGGGCGCGGCCGCGCCGAGCGCATACGGGTCGACGGGGACCTGCGCGTGCGCCGCGAACGGCCGCGGGGCGCCCTGCGGGTCCTGCCCCGGCTGCTGGGGGGTGCTCATCTCACGTCTTCCCTTCGTGATGCGGCGGCCCGCTCGCGCAGCGAACGCGCCCACATCGACAGTTTCGAGCCCTGTGTCAGCGATGCGATGCTGATGCGGGCCTTCATCCGCTTCCAGAATGATGCCTTGCCTGCCATCTCGTCGACCACCTCGTCGACCTGCTTCCAATAATCCGCTATCTCGGCGCGCCCCGGGTCGCCGGGCCCGAAGACGCTGGCGTCAGCGCGCACCGCGAGCTGCCCGACCCGCGGCTCCTCGAGGGCGCCGCCCACGAGGGCGGCCTCCTCCTGCCTGGTGCGGCCGACGGGCGCGCGCACGCCGTAGTCGGTCGCGCGATCCATCAGCTCCTCCCAGCCGCCGGCGATCCTGTCGGCCGGCTGTTCGGCCCTGAGCCGTCTGCGGCGCTTGGCACCCTTCAGCAGCGCGATGAGCGCGAACGGTGCGATCAGGATCAGGAGCGAGCCGAAGCCGATGCCCGCGATCGTCAGGACGAGCCAGAACACGCCCCAACCGGGGTCCGCTTCGTCCTCCTGCTCCTCCTCATCCGGGATCAGCGGGGGCAGGTCGGCCGGCTCCTGCGGCGGGGACGGCGGCTGCACGACCTGGGGCTTCGGGTCGGGCTTGGGCTGGGTCGTCTCCTGCTGCGGCTCCTGGTCCTCCGGCGGCGTCGGGTCGAACGGCAGCCAGCCGTACCCCTCGAAGGCCACTTCCACCCAGGCGTGCAGGTTGTCGCCCGTCGCGACGAAGTCCTCGCCGGCGGCGGGCGGCTCCTCGCCCGGCGCGACGATCTGGTCATGGAAGCCCATCACGACGCGGGCCGGGATGCCGACCTCGCGCGCCATCAGCGCCATCGCGACCGCGTACTGCTCGTCATCGCCGACCATCTGCTCGTTCTCGAACAACGTCTGCATGCGCCGCGCGCCGTGGCCGGGAAGCGAGTACGCCTCGCCCTCGAGGCCGTGGCTGAAGAAGCCGTACTCGCTCAGCTGCGATTCGATCGCGCGCACGCGCTCGATCGGCGTCTCGGCTTCGGCGATCGTGTCCGCGGCGAACGCCGCGACTCCTTCCGGCACGGTGCCGATCTCCGGGAGCGCGACGTCGGCGAACTCCGCATCGGCGAGCGTCGAATCCTTCGGCACGGCGGCGTTGACGGCATGCACCGTGTACGCATCGCCCTCGCGCAGCCCCGCTTGGGCGAGGGCGGCGCCGGTGTCGGAGTTGTAGTACGCCGAGCGCCGCAGCTCCTCCCCGCGCTCGCCGGCGAACTCGATGCGATCGACCGTGCCGGCATCCGGCAGCCACACGTCGGAGTAGGCGTCGATCGTGATGTCGAGCGCGACGTCGTCGCCCGTCGCGTCGGGCGCCATGTCGGTGCGCAGGTGGTCGAAGCTGCTCGAGTCCTCCGCGACGTCGTAGACGATCCCGTTGTATGCGTCCATGACCCCGAGCCGGATGCGCACGTCGCCCGGGAGCCCACCCGCCACCGTGAAGAGGGCCTCGTCCTTGAAATCGCGCACGTAGAGCCGGTACGACTGCAGCGGGCTCGCGTACTCGTGGATGTCGAACGGCGGAGTGATGTACTCCCGGATGACGTCGCGCGTCAGGTTCCCCGGCACCACCGCGTTCGCGGCGACGCCGACGCCCGCAGCGAGGACGAGCACGACGCCTCCCGCCGCGAGCCGGCGCCGGCCCGCTCCGCGCGACGCGTCGGAGCCGCCCGCGACCGAGACGGCGTTGTGCGCGGGGGCCCAGGCCTCGCGCAGCGCCAGCCACGCGATCACGATGACGACGAGCGCGATGCCCTGGAGGAGGGGGAAGGACTCCTCGAACGTGCCCATCGCGATCTCGACGGCGAGCATCGCGCCCAGCGGGATGAGCGCCCACGCGGCGCGGGCCAGCCGCAGAGCGAGGCTCGCGCTGACGACCGTACCGACGAGCGTCACGATGAGCACGACGATCGCATGGCCGTCCGCGAGGGCGACGGGGGTGACCGATGTCAGCAGCGACTTCCAGCCGGTGACGGCGCGGACCGCGAGCAGCCGGAGCGTCTCGAGCGTGGGCACGACCCCCGCGATCGTGGTCGAGGGCAGGGCGAGGGCTCCGCCGACGAGGAAGTAGGCGCCGACGGTGAGGCCGGCCAGGCTCAGGACGCCGAGCCGGAAGCGCGCGCCGAGCGCCGCGATCCCCAGGCCGAGCACGAGCGCGCCGAGCCCCGCCGCCAGGTACGCCGGGCCCGTGAACGTCGGCGCCCAGCCGATGAGCGTGATGCAGGCGACGAGGGCCACTGCGGTGAGATCGAGCGCCCAGCGGCGCGGTGAGATGGTCACGCGAGCACCCGCCTCACGGTCGCGGGGAGGTCATCGAGCGAACCGACCGTGACGACGTCGGCCTCGCCGATGCGCTGCAGCTCCGGCTCGGCCCCGGCGCGCGCGACGACGACGAGGCAGCGCACGCCGTGCGGGACGCGGGCGACGGCCTCGCGCAGTTGGGCCGTCGTGGCGCGCCCGCCGCACACGAGCACGACGACGCTCGCGAGCGGCAGGTCGGCGCTGATGTCGGCGCCGAGCTCGGCGATGCCGCCCTCGCGCGGGCGGGACTGCTCGACGCCCGAGAGAGCGTCGAGCAGGCGCCGGGAGTTCTGGGGCGCCATGTCGTCGCCCGGCGTCCGCAGGTCGACGGCGAAGGAGTCGGACAGCGCGCGCAGGCCGACCGAGCCGACGGACGAGACGGCGAGCTCGAACTCCTCCGGTTCCGAGTACTCCCCCGCCGCGGTCGACAGCCCGAGCACGAAGTGCGAACGCCGGGTCTGCTCGTATGTGCGCACCATGAGCGTGCCCGTGCGCGCGGTCGAGCGCCAGTGCACGTGGCGCAGGTCGTCGCCCGGCCGGTACTCCGTGAGCGCGTGGAACGAGATGTCGTCCGGAGCGATCGCCGTCGACGTGAGGCCCTCGAGGTCTCGGACGAAGCCGAGCGACTGGCCCAGGATCGGGGTCGTCCGCGGGTGCACGTACAGATCGACGGGCTCGTGGTGCGAGTCGGCCCTCTCGAACAGCCCGAACGGATCGCCGCGCACAATCGAGACGGGGCCGACCGTGAGCACCTGGCGGCGGTGCGTCGGGATCGTGAACAGCTCCTCGGTCTCGTCGCCGGGCGCCATCCGGGAGATCCCGAACACGCCGCGCCCGCCGCCGACGGGCAGCACGACGCGCGAGGGCAGGATGGCCCGGTCGCCCGTGTTCCGCAGCACGAGCGCCCCGTGCGCGCGTTCGCCGACGACCACGCGGCTGCGGGTCAGGTCGAGCCGGACCTCGTACGTGCTGCGCCCGATCAGGAAGAGGGCGCTCAGCGCCAGCACGGCCGTGAGCGCAGCGGCGGCGATGAGGATCTCCCGCCACCCGAACCACACGGCGGCGACCCAGCACGCCGCGGTCGCGCCGATGACGACCCAGCCGAGCGGGCGGACGACGGCGGCGACGCGGCGGCCCAGCGCGCCCGCGACCCTCAGCGCGTGCAGCGCGACGCCGCCCCACCCCGCGAGGTCGGGCGCGCTCGAGCGCGCCGCCCTCTCCGGCGGCGCGCTCTGCGCGAACTGGTCCGTCGTCATCCGGCGTCTCGGCGCGTCAGGAGCGGGTCACGGGCGCCGGGACCGCGCCCAGCACGCGGGCGATCACGCTCTCGGCCGTCGTACCGGCGAACTCGGCCTCGGCGTCGATCACGAGGCGGTGAGTCCAGACGTGGGGCGCGAGGTGCTTGACGTCGTCCGGCACCAGGTAGTTCCTGCCGTTCGCCGCGGCCCACACCTTCGCCAGGCGCACCATCGCGATCGCGCCGCGCACCGAGACGCCGACCTGCGTGCCGGCGTCAGTGCGGGTCGCCTCGGCGAGCTCGGCGATGTAGCGCAGCACGGCGGGGTCGGCGTGGCAGGTAGCCGCGAGATCGGCCATGTCGGCGACGGCGGCGGTCGTGATCATGGGGGACAGGGAGGAGGCGCTGTTGCGCACGCCGGATCCGGCGAGGATGCGCTCGGTGACCTCGAGCGAGGGGTATCCGATCGAGGTCTTGATGAGGAAGCGGTCGAGCTGCGCCTCCGGGAGGCGGTAGGTGCCCGCCTGCTCGATCGGGTTCTGCGTCGCGATGACGAGGAAGGGCCGGCCCACCTCGTGGGCGACGCCGTCGATCGTGACTCTCGACTCCTCCATCACCTCGAGCAGCGCCGACTGCGTCTTGGGCGAAGCGCGGTTGATCTCGTCGGCGAGCACGATCGACGCGAACACGGGACCGCGGTGGAACTCGAACGTGTGGCTGTTCTGGTCGTAGATCGTCACGCCCGTGACGTCGCTCGGGAGGAGGTCGGGCGTGAACTGCACGCGGCTCGACGTGCCCTGCACGGTCGCGGCGAGCGCGCGCGCCAGGCTCGTCTTGCCCGTGCCCGGCGCGTCCTCGAGAAGCACGTGGCCCTCGGCGAGCATCGCGGCGACCACGAGCGAGACGACCTCGCGCTTGCCCATCAGCGCGAGGTCGACGTTGTCGACGAGGCGCGCGAAGGTGCCCTGGAACCATCCGGCCTGTTCGGCGGTCATCGTCATGCGCGTGTTGTTCCTTCTGTCGTTGCTGTCGTTGCGTCTGCCGTGATCACCAGCTGAACCTCTCGGAGTCTCCGTAGCCCGAGATGTTCACCCAGACATCGCGGTTGAAGCCGTAGTAGTAGCTCAGCTGCCTCGATCCGTTCGCCGGGAACGACATGGTGTACGTCGAGAGGAGGTGACCGCCGTCGCGGCTGTCGTAGAGCTTCACGGTGCGGTTTCCGCCGTAGTCGCCGAAGTTCTCGACGTTGATCCGCACGTAGCTGCAGTAACCGCCGTCCGCGTCGTTGCACGGATAGGCGTTGCCGCTCCCCGGTGTGCCCGGCGTGCGGTCGCCCTTACTGATCCAGACGCGCGGTTTCGGCTTCTTGCCGCTCGTGGCGCAGTTCAGCCCCGACCAGTCGCTCCACGCGCCCTCCGAGTTCTGCACCCGCGCCTGCACGCATCGCGTCTTCTCGTAGCCGACGTCGACCGTCGTCGACCAACTCGCCTTCGACGTCGTGCCCTGCTCCCCGCCGCCACCGCCTGTCCCGGTGTTCCACTTGATCTGCATCGCGGTGAGGTTGCGGCCGTTGCTGGCACCGGAGCGGTTGGCCTCATACGTGAGTTTGGTCGGGGCCGTCTTGCTCGCTCTCACGGTCGGGGCCGCCGGCTTGCCCCACGGCTTGACCGCGTTCGACGCCGTCGCCGAACCGCTCTCGTAAGTGAAGCCGGTGCCGCTCGTCTGGGTGCGCACGCGGAAGGTGTACGACGTGCCGTTCGACAGTCCACCGATGCTCGTCTGCAGATGACCATCTGCGAGCATATTGCTGTTCGGGACGGTCTTGCTCCCGCCCTGCCATGTCACGAGGTACGACACCTCGTCTTCGCGCGCGCCGTTGAGATCCGTGACCGGCTTCCAGGACACCACGGCGGAGCCGCCACTGGTGTTGGTCTGCGTTTCTGTCGCGCTGACCGATGCCGGCGCGCCAGGCGGCGCCGCGGCGCGCCGGGGATCGGTCCAAGCGCTCCACGCCCCCCAGCCCGCCTTGTTCTCGGCGCGCACCCGGTAGGTGTAGTTCTCCGTCGAGATCGGCACCCGGACGGTCTTCGTCACCGTCGGCGCGCTCACAACGCCGACGTTCGTGTTCCCTGCGCCGCCGCCCGTGCGCTGCACCTGGTACCGCTGAACGGGGTCGCCGTTCGCGGCGCCGCCCGTCACTTGGCCCCACTTCACCGTCATCTGCGACTCGTCGCCGACCGGTTCCGCGCCGGAGATCTGCGGCTTTCCCGGAGCGTTCGGCGGCGCGGCGGGAGAATTCGCCGCCGACTCGCGGCTCGTGTCCGACGGTTCCTTCGCGCCGTTCTTCGCCGCGACGCTGAAGACGTAGCTCTGGCCGTTCTGCAGCCCCGTCCAGGTGTGCGAGAGCGTTCCGGCCGGGAACGTCTTCTGGCTCGTGCCGTCGGGCGCCGCCGGCGAGATCGACAGGGTGTAGCTCTCGATCGGCGTGCCCTCGTTGGCGGGCGCCTGCCACGCCACGTCGAGCGAGCGGTCGTCGAAGTCGGTGATGCGCGGGGCGTTCGGCCGCTCGGGCTTCACATCGGGTGTGACGGGCGGAGAGGGCGGAGACGGCTCCGACTCGCCGACGGCGTTCGTCGCCGTCACGGCGAAGCTGTACTCCTGGCCGTTCGTCAGCCCCGTGATGGTGCAGGTCGTCGCGGGGCATTCCTGCGACACTTCGGGGCCCTGCACGCTCGTCACGGTGTAGCCCGTGATGGGCTCGCCGTTGCTGGGCGGCGGGCGCCAGCTGATGATCGCCGAGCGGTTCATCTCCTCGCTGCCGGTGACCTCGGTCGGCGCGCCCGGCCGGCCCTTCACCGTCAGCTCGACGCGCGCCTGCGCCTCGCGCTCGGGGTCGCCCGTGGCGTCCTGCACCCGGTACATCACCGTCATCGTGCCGTGGAAGTCGGCGCCCGGCGTCACCTCGACGCTCGACGCATCGTACGAGACGGCCCCCGTTCCCGCGTCGATGCGCGCGTCGACGACCGTCAGCTCTTCATCCGGGAACGGGTTGAAGTCGTTGTCGAGCACATCGATCGTGTACGTCTCACCCTGGTGCGCGTCGTCCAGCACGTCGTCGTTCGCGACGGGAACCGCGCGGTTCGTCGCCGTGACCTCGATGCGCACCGTGCCGGTGACGGGTTCGCTCTCGCCGTCGGAGATCTCCAGCTCGATCGCCGCCTGCTCGCCCTGGGCGTCCGGCCCCGCCTCGGCGACGAGCGTCTGACCGTCGACCGATACGTCGATGCGCGCGGCCTGGCCGCCCGTGACGCGGTAGCTCATCCGGTCGAGGTCGCCGTCGTCCGGGTCGTCCGTGAGTGCGGCGAGGTCGACCTCGCCGGGGCCGTCGCCCGCGCCGATCTCGAGCGAACCGTCCGTGAACTCGGGGCTGACGTTCTCGGGCGGCTGCACCGTGACCGGGATGGTCAGCGTCGAGGTGCGGCCGTTCGGGTCGTCGGGGCCCTCGCCGTCCGTCACCTCGAACGTGATGGCGTCCGGCCCGTGGTAGCCCTCCTGCGAGGTGTAGACGAGCGTCGTCGCGTCCCGCACCAGCGGCTCGCCGTTCGCGTGGATCGCCGAGACGCGGTCGGCCTGCGTGATGCGGACGGAGCCGCCGCCCTGCACGGAGACGTACTCGTCCAGCGGCAGCACCGCCGTCTCGCCGCTGGCGACCTCGAGCGGCGACGGCGTGAGCACGCTCGGCGCGAGGTCCTCGACGGCGGGCACCCTGATGAACGCCGACGCCTCCTGGCCGTCCTCGTCCGTCACGGTGTAGGTGAGCACCTGGCGCTCCTCCGTGACGGACACCCGGACGATGCCCTCGCCGACGAGCTCGCCGCCCTGTGCAGCGAGCTCGAGGGCCTCGACCGTGCCGTCCGGGTCCTCGTCGTTCGCGAGCACCTCGACGTCGGCCGTGAGCTCTTCCGTGACGTCTTCGATCAGGACGGTGTCGTCGCGCGCGACGGGCGGCTCGAGCGGCACGTCCTCGTCGACCGTGACCGAGACGAGCCCGGTCGCCCTGGCGCCCTTCTCGTCCGCGATCTCGTACTGCAGCGAGGTCTCCTGCTCCTCCTCCGGAGCCACAACGACCACGCGGTCGCCGAGGACCTCGGCGCTCATGCCGCTGACGTCCTCGGGCAGCACCAGGCCATCCTCGACCAGGCCGACCTGGTCGCCATCCGGGTCGGAGTCGTTCGTCAGCACGGGGACGGCGACCTTGCGGCCGGGCCGCACGAACAGGGCGTCGGTCTCGGCATACGGCGACTGGTTGGCGTCCTGCGCGGGTGCGATGCCGACGCGGATGGTGGCGGTCGACTCGGCGCCCAGACGGTCGCGAACGCGGTAGCTGAAGGCGTCGACGCCCACGGAATCCGGGAACGCCTCGTAGACGAAGTGGTCGCCGGCCGTCTCGACGACCGTGCCCTTCTCCGGCGCCGAGTCGATGCCGATCAGTTCGACGGAGTCGCCGTCGGGGTCGATGCCGTCGAGCGGCACCACGATCTGCGCCTGCGTGCCGGCGAGGGCCCTGGCCTCGATGTCCTCAGCCCGCGGTGCCTGGTTGCGCTCGTCGTCGCGTTCGAGGATGTTCACGGTGATGAAGGCCGAGTCGCGCTGATCGTGCGAGTCGGCGACCTCGTACGTCACGTATGCCGTGCCGGGCTCGTCCGCCGCCTTGAAGCGCACGGTGTCCTGCGAGACGAATGCGGAGCCCTGCTCCGGGTCGGGCGGCTCCACGACCTCGGGCAGCACGTGCATCTCGTCGTCGTTCGGGTGGAAGTCGTTCTCGAGCACATCGACGGTCGCGACGTCGCCGACGCGCACCGTCACCTCGTCGTCGTTCGCGACGGGTGGCTGCAGGGTCGTCGGCGCCGGGATCGGGATGATCACGACCTCGCCCGTGGCCTCGTACGGGCCGTTCGAGACGCTGTACTCGACGGTCACGGGGTCAGCGAGCGTGCCGGTGTCGGTCACGCGCAGCGTCTCGTGGTTCAGAACGGCGACGCTCACGCCCCTCGCGTCATCCGGAACCTGCACCGACTGGAGCACGAGCACGCCACCCGTCGGGTCTTCGTCGTTGCCCAGCACGTTCACGAGGGCCTCGCCGCCGGCCGGCAGGAGCGCCACGTCGCGCACCGCGACGGGCGGCAGGTCGAGGGTTTCGTCCGGAATGACGTCGATGCGCACGTAGCCCGTCGCGGAGTTCGGGCCCGCCGCCGCGAGGTAGTCCACGTATTGGGTGCCGACCTCGTCGCTCGAGAACGTGAACGTCTTGTTCGCGAAGTCGGGCACGATACGCGCGCCGGTGGCATCGCCGACGTCCGTCAGGCGCAGGTTCTCGGTCGTCGGGTTGACGTCGTTCGCGAGCGGTGCGACGGTCGTCGTCTCGCCGGCGCGCACGACGACGTGGTCGTTGTTCGCGATGGGTTCGCTCGACCCCGTGGGCCGGATGTCGAGGCTCAGCACGCCCGCGGCGCTCGCTTCGCCGTCGGACACAGTGATCGGCAGGTCGTGCGGCCCCTGCGTGCCGCTCGTCGCGCGGTAGGTGACCTGGCCGTCCGGGGTGAAGTCGACGCCGTCGCCCGGCAACGGCTCGACCGCCGTGAGGAACACGTCGTCGCCGTCGGGGTCGCGCCAATCCTGCAGCACGTTGTAGGTCACGCTCCCACCGACCTCGATCGGCACGACGGGCTCGCGCTTCGGCTCGGGCGGATCGTTCTCGCTCTCGGGCACGATCTCCACCGTGACCGTGGCCTGATCGGTGCCGCCTCGACCGTCGTCGACCTCATAAGCGAAGGTGCCCGAGCCGGACACCCCCGGCTGGACGTCGATCTGGAACGCCGAGCCGTCTTCTACCGTCGAGACCTCGCCGAGGTCGGGGCCGCCGTCTGGCGCCGTCACGGTCAGGATGTCGCCGTCGGGGTCGGAGTCGTTGTCGAGCACGGGCAGCACCGTCGAGCGACCGGCGCGCACGCCGATCTCGTCATCGGCGGCCGTCGGGTCCTGGTTCTCCTCGCTGCGGTCCGGCGGTTCGACCTCGATCGTCTCGTCGGTGGAGTCGTCCTCCTCCTCGCTCTCCTCGCCCTCCGGCGGGGTGAGGTCGTCCCAGTTGTCGACCTTGCGCAGCGAGTCGACGACCTCCCACGCCCCTCCGTCGGCGACGTCGTTGAGGACGATCACGTCGCGGTTGACGCGGAAGATCAGCTCCTCGGGAGAGTCGGAACCGGGGAGGTCGGCCGCCTCGTCGTGGGCGTCGCCCTGGCAGTCGCGCAGGAAGGCTCCGGATGACGCCCAGGCCGAGTACGCGCACCCGTTCAGCCACACGGGAGCGGCCGGCGCGCCCTCGCCCCCGCCGGACGGCGTCGCTGTCGGCTCGCCGCCCGCGAGCGGGAACTCGTGCAGCTCGGTGCTGGTCGCGAGGAAGACGCTCTCGCCGTCGGAGGACGTCTGCTGCAGCCGGGCATCGGCCGCCTCGGCGGCGGGGACCTCGGCCCGGAAACCGTCGGCGCCGATCAGCGCCCCGGTCGACCGATCGAAGACGACGGCGGTGCGGCCGACGGCGGCGATCTCGAGCGAGGCCTTCTTGCCGAGCCCCTCGACCTCGTGCGCCTGCGGTTCGCCCGCGGCGCCGTTGGCGTCTACAGGGATCTCGTAGATCGCCGACTCCTCGGGAGAGGCGGCGTACACCGTGCCGTCGCGGCCGACCGTCATGGCGGCGCCGCCGCCGAGCTCGGCGACGGGCTCCGCCTTCGACCGGTCGAAGCTGCCGATGCCGTCGGCCGGCATGACGAAGACCTCGCCGCTCTTGGGCGCGAGGACGGAGGCAGTCGAACCGCCGATCTGCACATCGGCGCCCGGTTGGAGGTCGGCGGGCGACGACATCGACATCGTGGCGACGTCGACCGCCGCGACGGTGGAGGTCTGCTCGTCGAGCAGGAGCACGCTGTCGGCCTGCTGACGCACGTCGAACGCGGCGCTCGTGGCCCGCACGGAGCCGTCGAGCTGGCGGGAAGAGTCGTTGAAGTGGCCCGTGGCGAGGAACTGCTCGTTCGTCAGCCAGACGCTGCCGTCGTTCAGGTCGAGCTCGGTCGTGGGCTCGCCCTCGTAGACCACGGCGAGGGTGGCGATCGTGACGGCGGCGACGCCGACGAAGGCGGTGCTCGCCACCACCCTGCGTCGGCCGTGCAGCCACGACGAAATAGCCATACCTCTCCCCAGTGCGCTCGCGAGCCCGTGCCGCGAGCCGCCGGCCGCGCATGGACCGGCCGTGCCAGTTTACGTGGACGGCCTGGCGGATCCCCGGGGCCCGGGGAGTTCTGCCCATACGACGGCCGCTGGGCGCACGGCCGCGGGGCGTCCGGCCCTGCCCCGAACGCAGGAAGATTCCTCGGCTCTAGGCACAACCCGCGCCGTTCGGCCTACACCCGAGGAATCCCCCTACAACCGGCACGCCCCATCCGGCATGCTCCGACGCACTGCAGAATCGCCGAGCCGCGGCAGAATCCGGATGATTCTGCCGCGGCTCGGGGAATATGCCGCGGGTCACGGCCGTCACTTCTTCGGCTTCGGCTCCTTCTTCGGGGCGCGGCCGCTCGCGGCGAGGTCCGCGTAGTGGCGCGCCGCCTCCTCTTGGCGCTCGCGCTCGGCGCCCGAGGCGATCGGCGCCCGCACGTGCTCGGGCTCGTAGGCGAACGCGTCGACGAGGTCCTGCGCGTGGTTGCGCAGGCGTGCGCAGAGCCGATCGATGTAGCTGCTCACGGCGGCCGCGCGCTGCGTCGAGAGGCGGCCGGCGATGAGATGCCACTCGAGGTGCTCCTCGATGAGGCCGAGGCCGAACAGGTCGCGCAGCCAGGTCAGCACCGTGCGGGTGTCGGCGTCGTCGATGCGCTCGATCGCATCGGTGAACGCCTCCCACTGCAGCAGCTCGCCGTGGGCCCGCGCGGCGGCGAGCAGGTCGTTCTGGTGCTGGTTGAACAGCGCGGCGCCCTCCGCCGGCGGCAGCTTGCTCGCCGGGCGCAGCGCCGCGGCGACGTCGGCGATCATCTGCTCGACCCGGCCGGCGAGCAGGTCGTGCTGCTGCTCGGCACGCAGGCCGAGCTCGACGGAGCGCGCGGTCGAGCCGAGGTCGGTGAACGCCTGCCCGAGGCGGCGCAGGCCCGCCGCGTGGTAGATGCGGCCGGCCGTCTGGCCGGCGACGGCCTTCGCGACATCGGCGGGCGGGCCGGAGAACTGCTTCGCGTAGTCGGCGAGCAGCCGCTTGCCGACGAGCTGGAGCAGCACGTTGTTGTCGCCCTCGAACGTGACGTACACGTCGAGATCGCTGCGCAGGCCCGTGAGGCGGTTCTCGGCGAGGAACCCTGCGCCGCCGCAGGCCTCGCGCGCCTCCTGGACGATGTCGAGCGCGTTCCACGTCGACAGCGGCTTCAGCGCGGCGGCCAGCGTCTCGAGGTCCTGACGGTTGTCGTCGGTGTCGGCGGCGCCGCTGAAGACGGCGTCGAACTTCTGCAGCAGCTCGTCGTGCGCGAACGCCTGCGCGTACACCGTCGCGAGCCGGGGCATTAGCCGGCGCTGGTGCCGACCGTAGTCGAGCAGGTACGTCTCGCCGCTGCCATTGTCGAACTGGCGGCGCTGGTTGCCGTAGGTGACGGCGATCGTCATCGCCAGGGCGGAGCCCCAGGTCGCGGCGCCGTCGAGCGAGACGCGGCCCTGCACGAGCGCGCCGAGCATCGTGAAGAAGCGGCGGCCGGGGCTCGCGATCGGGCTCGAGTATGTGCCGTCGGCCGCGACGTCGCCGTAGCGGTTCAGCAGGTTCGCGCGCGGCACGCGCACCCCGTCGAAGTGGAGGCGGCCGTTGTCGACGCCGTTCAGACCGCCCTTGGGGCCGTCGTCCTCGCCGCCCACGCCGGGCAGGAACTCGCCGGACTCATCGCGGATCGGCACGAAGAAGCAGTGCACGCCGTAGTTGACGCCGTTCGTGATGAGCTGCGCGAACACCGTCGCCGCCGTCGCGTGCTGGCCGGCGTTGCCGAGGTAGTCCTTCCACGCCCCGCGGAAGGGAGTATCGATGACGAACTCCTGCGCATCCGGGTCGTACGTCGCCGTCGTCGCGATCGACTGCACGTCGGAGCCGTGCCCCGTCTCGGTCATGGCGAACGCCCCCGGCAGCCGCATCTCGGCGGCGTCGCGCAGCCACTCGTCGTGGTGCGGCTTCGTGCCGAGCTGGAGGATGGCGGAGCCGAAGAGGCCCCACTGCACGCCCGACTTGATCTGCAGGCTCGGGTCGGCGACGACGAGCTCCTCGAAGCCCGCGAGGTTGCCGCCCTGGTTGTCGCCGCCGCCGTACTCGACGGGGTTCGCCCTCGCCGAGGCGCCGTGCTGCACGAGGAGGTGCGTCTGCTCGAGCGCGCGCTGGCGGTGCTCCGCGATCGGCTGCCCCTCGATGCGCCAGAACGCCGGGTCCTTGATCATCTCGCGCGCCTCGCGCCGCACGCCCGCCCACGTGCCGAGCAGGGCGTCGGTGACGGCGGGGATGTCGATACGGGCCTCGAGCGCGTCGATCGCCGTTTCGGTCGCGGTGACGGTCATCGGGGAGCCTCCTCCTGCGCGCATCGATGCGCGCTGCTGGTGCGCGCGGATCGCACGCGAGCGGTGTGGATGCCTTCACGGTATGCCCGCGACAATGCGGGCGACAATGCATTGTGTACTCCCGACACAGGCGGCCGCACACGATGCCGCGCCCGCCTGTGCTCGGGGCACAAGGGCCGCCGGACCCCCGCGCGGCCGGGCCGCAATCGCAACTGTGGCCCTCTCCGGATGCGGCGGAGGGCGACGACTGCGACATCGAACGGGCGCGGGCCACCGCAATCGCAGTTGCCGCCCTTCCTTCGGGCGCCGCCGAGGGCGACGGCTGTGACGTCGAACGGGCGCAGGCCGGTCAGTGGCCGGGCTACGCGTTCGCGGGCGATTGGGAGGCCGGCTCGCTGCCGCTCCCGCGCGTGCCCTGTTCCCCGTCGTCATCCGTAACAGGCACCGGGCGGCGGGTGACCCTGCCCCAGACGCGCTCCGCGCGGGGCCGGATGAGGTCTGCGAGCCAGCGCCAGCTGACGGTGCGGATGAAGATCATGTCGCTGAAGATCATCACGAGCGAGAACCAGGGCAGCGCCAGGAGGATGCCGATCGCGAAGTGCATGCCCGTGACGACGACGAGGCCGACGATGCGAGTCCACCGGTTCAGCAACATCAGCGGGAACAGCAGCTGACCGTACACCGCCGCGTACGTCGCGACGATGACGAGCGGCGTGAGCGGCCAGATCAGGTCGTTCAGCCACGGCAGCAGCGCCAGCTCCTGGAGCCGGAGCGTGTAGTACACCGCCGTGCCGTCGTGCCACATGGGGCCCTGCAGCTTCCACAGGGCGCTCGAGACGTAGATGATGCACAGCTGCGCGCCGACGAGGATCACCGCGACGTTGTTCGCGAGGACCGGCACCCATCGGGGCAGCCGGATGTCGCGGAAGCCGAGCGCGGGCGGCTCCCCCTTGAGGCGCCGACGGCGGGCGTCGAGCGACCACACGCGCGAGGTGTCGGCGAGCAGCAGGAAGATGAGCATGACGCGGAGCGTCTGGTGGTGGCCGGTGGCGAACAGCTGCGGGTTCGTCGATGCGAAGCCGAGCAGCACGACGACGAACAGCGGCGAGATGATGCGCATGCGCCAGCCGACCATGTAGGCGACGGCGACCGCGAGCAGCACGGCAACCTTCACGAGCGTGACGGCATCCGAGTCCTGCCGCGAGAACAGATCGGAGATCGGCCACGCGTAGTCGTCGACGCGCGAGGTGCGGTAGTACACCTCTCCCCAGCGGGAGCCCTCGCCGAACGAGTACGACATGTCGGGAAGGAACATCAGGATGAGCGCGATCGTCATCGCGCCGAAGCCCATGCGCATGACGGCCACGCCGTAGCTCGCACGGTGCTCGTCGAGCAGCCAGTGCATCAGGCGGTCCCACACGCCCGCGATGCGCGCTCTCATTCGTCTCCGCCCGTTCCACCGGTCTCGTCGTCGGCGCCGTCGCCGCTCTGCGCCGTCTCGGCGTCTTCTGCCGCACCGTCATCCGGTTCGCCGTCGGTCAGCTCGCCGTCGACGCCGGCCTTCTCCGCCCACTTCAGGAAGCTCGCGGCGAAGCCCTCGGTGCTCTGCGCCGACCATTCCATCGGGGCGCGCCAGCCGGCCTTCGAGTAGCTCGAGCTCGGCCGCTCTGCGCCGTCGTCGAAGCGGTCGTCCCACCGGATGATCGGCGACGACACGGCGCGCGTCTGCACCGCGAGGATCTCACCGTCGTCGGCCCACAGCGCCTTGGCGGCCTGGGTCGCGTAGGAGGTGGCGAAGTTCGTCGCCCTGATGAACGCCTTGGCCTCGGATGCGCCGCCCTCGTCGGCGGCGAGGAGCGCGTCCTGCAGCGGGCCGAGGTCGTCGTCCTCGTGCGTGTTGCCCTCGACCACCTCGCGCTGTTCTTCGGAGAGGTCGAAGTACGTGCTGTTCAGGCGCAGCGCCGCCTGCACCGTCAGCTGCTTGCGCAGCACCCGGCGGGCGGGCTCGGCGAGCTCGATCGAGGTCGCATCGACCCACTTGGTCGTGACCCTCTCACCGTCCGGCGTCTCGACCCACGCCCGCAGCCACAGATTGCGGTCGGAGTTGGCCGGGTTCGGCGCGAAGATGCGATAGTCCTGCTGCAGGTAGGGGTCGATGTAGTCCTCGGCCGCCTCCGCCGGCAGCGCCTCGTTGCGGAAGTCCTCGTACGGGGTGTCGTACACCGCCGTGAAGAAGATGTGCACCGCGAGGAACACGACGGCAGCGGCCGCCGTGACCCTCGCGGCGCGCGAGAGGCGGGGCGGCCGCGGCTTGTCAGCCGCGACCGCCCCGTCTTCATACGCCGGGGTGGCTTTCGTCACCCGCGCACTGTACTACGACGCGCCGCGATGACGATGCCGACGCCCGCGAGGAGCAGCAGCACCGCGATCGGCGCGATGGCACCGAGCTCGCCACCGGTGACCGCCAGGCTGTCGCCGTCGCCGTCCCCGCTGCCGTCGGTCGCCGCACCCTGCGCGACGACCTCGAACTCGTCGTCGACCGTGCCCGACTCATCACCGGCGAGCTCGACCACGTGGTCGCCGAGCTCGGCACCGGCGTCGACCGTCCAGGTGAAGGTGACCTCACCGTTGGCGTCCGCCTCCTGCGTGCCGAGGTCGTACTCGTCGGAGAACATCGTGCCCGTCACCTGCTCGCCGGCCTGGAAGCCGTAGCCGTAGGCCACCTGCTCCTGACCGCGCTCGCGCTGGTCGTGCTCGAGCTCCATCCGGGGGCCCGAGTCGTCGTCGCCCGGCTCGGTCGAGGAGTCGTCACCGGTGTCCGAACCGGTGTCGTCACCCGGCTCCGTGCCCGTGTCGTCACCCGTGTCCGAATCCGTCGTGTCGGTGTCCGTGTCCGAATCCGTCGTGTCGGTGTCCGTGTCCGAATCCGTCGTGTCGGTGTCCGTTACGGGGTCCGTGGCCGGGTCAGTACCAGGATCCGTACCAGGGTCCGTACCGGGGTCAGTACCGGGATCCGTGGCCGGGTCCGTACCGGGGTCCGTGCCCGGGTCAGTACCGGGATCCGTACCAGGGTCCGTACCCGGGTCAGTACCGGGATCCGTACCAGGGTCCGTACCGGGATCCGTACCGGGGTCCGTGCCCGGGTCAGTACCGGGATCCGTACCAGGGTCCGTGCCCGGGTCAGTACCGGGATCCGTACCAGGGTCCGTACCCGGGTCAGTACCGGGATCCGTACCAGGGTCCGTACCCGGGTCAGTACCGGGGTCCGTGCCCGGGTCAGTACCGGGATCCGTACCAGGGTCCGTGCCCGGGTCAGTACCGGGATCCGTACCAGGGTCCGTACCCGGGTCAGTACCGGGATCCGTACCAGGGTCCGTACCGGGATCCGTACCAGGGTCCGTGCCCGGGTCAGTACCGGGATCCGTACCAGGGTCCGTGCCCGGGTCAGTACCGGGATCCGTACCAGGGTCCGTGCCCGGGTCAGTACCGGGATCCGTACCAGGGTCCGTGCCCGGGTCAGTACCGGGATCCGTACCAGGGTCCGTGCCCGGGTCAGTACCGGGATCCGTACCAGGGTCCGTGCCCGGGTCAGTACCGGGATCCGTACCAGGGTCCGTGCCCGGGTCAGTACCGGGATCCGTACCAGGCTCGGTGCCCGGGTCAGTTGCTGCCTCGGTGACCTCGAACATGTCGTCCGCGGTGTTGCCGTCCGCATCCACGCCCGTGGCGGTGTAGTCAGTACCGGCCGGCGTTCCATCCGGGATCAGGTACGTCGTGTCGGTCGGGAAGTCGCCGTTCTCGTCCGTCATGACCGTGATCGGCGTGCCGACCGTCTCACCCGTGCCGTCCGTGACCGTGACGGTCACCTCGGTGTTCGGCGGCCAACCCGTGCTCGTGATCGGCAGCTCGCTGCCGGCCTCGACCGGGTCCTCCGCGGTCAGCTCGGGGGCGAACTCCGCAACATCCGCAGCGAGAACGGTCGACGACGCGAGCTGCAGTTCGACCGGGTTGGTGAGCAGGCCGGGCAGCACGTCGACCGAGAGCGCCCGCACCGTGTGCGAAGCGTCGCCCAGGTCGCCCGGCTGCGCCGGGTCGAGCGCCTGCGGCTGCTCGTTGATCGTGATCGTCGCAACGCTGTCGAGCAGTGCCTTGACCGCACCGTCGTCGCCGACCAGGCCGCTGACGATCGGGTTCAGCACACCGTTCACCGTCGGCTGGAGCGTGTCGAGCAGACCGTCCTCACCCGCGGCGCCGTTGATCACGTTGCCGAGAGTCCCGAAGATCGCCGACTGCAGGTCATCGAGGATCGGCTGCACCAAGCTGATGACGCCCGAGAGCACGCCCTCGTCCGCGATCGTCAGCGAAGCGGGGGTGTACCCATCGATGCCGAGGATGCCGCCCAGCGTGGCGGGCTCACCGGCCTCGTCGAGCAGGTCGACCGTGGTGTTCGTCACCGCTCCGCCGAGAACCGACACGCCCAGCTGGAGCCCGAAGCCGACCTCGAGGTCGTAGAGGCCGTCAGTGACGACATCGACCACCTTCGACGTGAGTGAATTAGGGCCGGTGCCGGTGAGCGCGCTAAGAACGCCCTCGGTCACCGCGTTGACGACCTCATCCGAGAGCACGTCCGTGTTCGCGGGCAGTTCGTTCAGGTCCGTGTACTCGGGGTTCGACGCCAGCAGCAGGCCAGCCAGGTCGACGTTCACCGATCCGGTGCTCAGGTCGACCGAGACCGTTGCGGCTTCGGTGTCCGTCGAGTTGTCGAGCGGCTCGTTGAGCAGCGTCGTGCTCAGCGTTTCGGTGAGCGAGCTCGTGTCAATGCCGAGCGGCGTGGTGACCGAAGCGCTCACTCCCGTCTCGCCGACAATCGGAATGTCGATCGACAGCGCGTCCAGCGCGTTCACGAGCGACGTGATCGTCCCGCTCAGCGCGCTGTCGGGGCCGATCGCGTCGTTGATCGGGGTGAGCACACCGCCGAGCGTGTCGTCGACGAGGCCTGTCACATCGCCGAGCAGCGGGCTGTGCAAGTCGAGGTTGAGGTCGGCAATCCGGTAGAGCGAGTCGACGGTCGCGCCGTCCTTCTCGATCTGCGAGCCGACAGCACCCAGTTCGATGGACGCCTCGTCGAGAAGGAGGTCCACCGCTTCGTCGCCGAGGATCTGGTCGAGGAGGCTCGTGACATCGATGCTCGCGGGGTCGCCGGAGGTACCGGCGTATGCGTCGAGATTCAGCGCGCCGTCATCGCCCAGCAGACCGGAAGCGGCGAGCGCCGTCGTCTGGGTCGTCGACTCGGCGTGACTGGAGGCCGCACCGAGCGAGCCGAGGGCCAGCAGACCGTTCTGCTGGTCGGCCGTCTTCAACAGGGGGACACTGATGCCGTCGAGCTCGAGCGCGATCAGGTCGCTGAGGACGCTGACGTCGAGATCGTTGCTGTCCGTCTCGGTCCCGCCGAGCTCGCTGAACGCGGTGGCCGCGCCTGCGACGTCGAGTCCGAGGCCCTCTGCGAAGAGCAGGTGGGCGTGCGCGGCAGCATCAGCCTCGGTCGCCTGCTCGTCAGCCGCAGCCGGCGCCGCGACCATCGCCGCTGCGATGGCTGCCACACCGCCTATCGCGACCGCGCTGAGGCCGCGGCCTCTGAAGCGCTGCTTCCCGCGCGAACGCGGCTGTACTCCATGATTCATACGTGCATCTCCCCAAGAATGCCGTAGCGAGTCGGTCGCTCCGCCCGCCTGGTGGCACGGCATTGCACCGTGCTGAGTCTGAAGACTCGGGACCTACACAATCGGTATTCCGGCAACCGCGTCCACCGCCAAGCGGTAACAATCCGATAACGGCGTTCCGGGATACGGGCAACATGCACCGCGATTCTGAACATCGTGCACAGTTCCGCGAGCAAGGACGGTCGTTCCCACTGAGACAGGAAGCCTCAAGGGTGCAGGATGGTCAACTCCCCGGGTAGGTTCGCTCCGCCCATGGGCCGCGTCATGCGGTGACACGATGCGCGCGCACCGCGCGAGCATCCCGTCATGGCGCGAGAACGACCCCGCTCCGGCAGTCAAGTGCGGGCCGGTCAGCGGCCTGAGCTCGATGCAACCGGCCCGCGGTACGGACGACTCCCCGGGCAGGTCGACTCCCCGGGCAGGTCGACTCCGCCGCCGAACGACGCCGCACGGCCGCATGGAGCTCACGCGCCGCGCGGAGGCGCCCGACTCTGCGACCGCTGCACGGAACGCATCGGCGGAAACCCGCCAGGGGCATCCAGAATCTCGCCCCCGACCAGGCCCTCCGGAATTCCGTCAGTATCGAGTTCTCCGAGCGTTCAAGCAGAATCACCGCGGATCGACGCAGAGATGCCTTCCGCTATGCGTCGAGACGCCGTAGACTACGCGCCGGTCGCGATGACCTCGAGCACGGCGCCGCCGTACTGCTCGCGCTTCTTCGCGCCGATTCCGCTGATGCCGTCGAGCTGATCCATCGATGCCGGCCGGTGCTGCGCGAGCGCCCGCAGGGTCGCGTCGGCGAACACGACGTAGGCGGGAACGCCCTGCTCCTTCGCCTGCTCCGTGCGCCAGGCACGCAGCGCCTCGAACAGCGGCTGGTCCTCCGGCGCGACCTGGGCCGCTGCCGACGACTTCTTCGCGCCGCCCCCGCCGCCGCGGGAGACGCGGCCGATCACGTCCTTCCGCAGGGGCACGGGCGTCTCACCGCGCAGCACACCCGACGACGCGTCCGTCACGGCGAGCGTGCCGTACTCCCCCTGCGATGCGAGGAGCCCCTGGGCCAGCAGCTGCCGGATGACGCTGCGCCAGTCCTGCTCCGACAGATCGGCACCGATGCCGTACGTGGCGATCTGATCGTGGCGCATGCGCCGGATGCGCTCGGTCTGCGCGCCGCGGAGGATGTCGATGATCTGGCCCGCGCCGAACGCCTGGTTGCGCTCTCTCTTGAGCCGAACGATCGTCGACATCAGCTTCTGCGATGCGACGAGCCCGTCCCACGTCTCGGGCGGCGTCAGGCAGGTGTCGCAGTTGCCGCACGCCCCCGACTCCTCGCCGAAGTACGCGAGGAGGTTCTGGCGGCGGCACGAGACCGTCTCGCACAGGGCGAGCATCGCGTCGAGGTGCTGGCTCTGCCGCTGCTGGATCGCGCGGTCGCCGTCGCTCTGGTTGATCATCCGGCGCTGCTGCACGACGTCGCCGAGCCCGTACGCCATCCAGGCGATGCTGGGCTCGCCGTCGCGGCCCGCGCGACCGGTCTCCTGGTAGTAGCCCTCGACCGACTTGGGCAGGTCGACGTGCGCGACGAAGCGGACGTCGGGCTTGTCGATCCCCATGCCGAACGCGATCGTCGCGACGACCACGACGCCGTCCTCGCGCAGGAAGCGCGACTGATTGCGGGCGCGCACGCCGGCATCGAGGCCCGCGTGGTACGGAATCGCGTCGACGCCGTTGCCGGCCAGGAACGCCGCCGTTTCTTCGACCGACTTGCGGCTGAGCGCGTAGACGATCCCCGCGGACTGCTCGGGCAGCGACCGGATGAAGCTCAGCAGCTGCTTGCGCGGCTCGCGCTTGGCCTCGATGCGGTACTGGATGTTCGGCCTGTCGAAGCTCGCGACGAAGTGCTTCGCCTGCGGCAGGTCGAGGCGCTCCGTGATCTCCTGGTGGGTCTCGCGCGTGGCCGTCGCCGTGAGGGCGAGGCGCGGGACGCCGGGGAACTTCTCACCGAGCTCGCCCAGCGCGAGGTAGTCGGGCCGGAAGTCATGGCCCCACTGGCTGACGCAGTGCGCCTCGTCGACGGCGATGACGCTGAGCGATCCGCGTTGCAGGAACGAGACCATCTGCGCCATGCCGAGGCGCTCGGGGGCGACGTAGAGGATGTCGAGCTCACCGGCGAGGTACTCGCGCTCGACCTGCTGCCGCTCGTCCGGCGTCTGGGTCGAGTTGAGGTACGCCGCATTGATGCCGTTGTTGCGCAGGGCGTCGACCTGGTCGTGCATGAGCGCGATGAGGGGCGAGACGACGAGCCCCGTGCCCTCGCGGACGAGCGCGGGGATCTGATAGCAGAGACTCTTGCCGCCGCCCGTCGGCATCAGCACGACGGCGTCGCCGCCGGAGATGACCTGGTCGACGACGGCGGCCTGGTCGCCGCGGAAGGAGCCGTAGCCGTAGACGGTCGTGAGTGCTTCGAGCGCGGTCGCATAGCGCGATGGCGCGGCCGTGGACCCGACCCGCCCTCCGGCGGGGGTCGCAGCGCTCTGAGCCGTGCGGTCGATCTGCACACCGGGCCCCGCCCACTCGATAGCACCGCCGGAATACGCCTGCTCGGCGTACGGGTCGCCGGGGTACGGCTCGCCGTAGGCGTCGTCGAGCGGCTCCTCGGGCGGCACCCACTCGTCGTCGGGGTACGGGTAGGGCTCGCTCGTGGTCACCCCTCCAGGGTAGGTGCGACCGGCGACGCTCGGCTGTGCGCCGACGCGCCTGTGGACGGATCGGCAGGGGCGGCCCCATCCGGCGCCCCGGGAGCGTACGGTTGGCGCATGGCGAGCCCACGCGTCGTGCGCAACGACGACCAGAACCGGTACGAGATCTTCACCTTCGACGGATCCGGCCGGGAGACCCTCGCGGGCTTCGCCGAGTTCATGCGGCGCCCCGGCAAGATCCGCTTCGTGCACACCGAGGTCGACCCGGCGTTCAAGGGGCAGGGCCTTGCGAACACCCTCGCCGCGGAGGCCCTCGCCGACGCGGTCGATCGCGGCGAGACGATCGTTCCGCTGTGCCCGTTCATCGCGAAGTACCTCAGCACGCACGACGTCGCCGGCGCCGACATCGACTGGCCCGCCAAGCGCTGAGCCGCACTAAGGCTTGCCTCAGCTGGCCCCGGTAGGATACCGGGGTGAGCAAGCAGGGCATGTCGACGCGCGTCCTCCTCGTGTGCGCCGCGATCGCGGTCGTGACGGGCCTCCTCGGCGGGATCGAGGGCTGGCTGTCGGTTCCGGTGCTCGCGACCGTGCCGTTCCTCTACGGCTTCCTGTTGGGCGTCCACACCCTGCCGGGCATCGTCGCGCAGGAGCTGTTCCGGATGCCGGGCGTCGCGCTGCTGACCCACGTTCTCGCCGGCCTCGTCGGCTCCGCGATCGCCCCCGTCTACATCCCCCAGTTCCTGGGCACGGCGCTGATGTTCGGGCTCGTGCAGGAGGGCGTCGCGGCGATGTTCCGCTACCGGGCCTGGAGCTGGTGGCGATACCTGATCTCGGCCCTGATCATCGGCGCGATCGTCGCCGTCGCCGTGTGGTTCGCGGCCGACCTCGCCGCGCTCCCCGTGTGGGCGCGCATCGCCTACCTCTGCCTGTCGCTGCTCGGCCCGGTCGTCTGGACCTTCGTCGGCATCGGAATCGGCAAGGCCCTCGAGCGCGCGGGGGCCGCCCCGCGCCGCGTCGCGCGCCGCTGATGCCGGGGGCCCGGGCACAGCATGCGTGAGACCGCGCCCCTGCTGTCGCTCGACGACGTCAGCGTGCTGCATCCGGATGCCGATGAGCCGTCGCCGCGGAACGTCGCGCTCGAGGTCTTCCCGGGCGACGTCGTGCTCCTCCTCGGCCCGAGCGGCTGCGGCAAGTCGACGCTCGCGCTCACGATGAACGGCCTGATCCCCCACTCGCACGACGCCGAGCTGACCGGCCGCGTCGCGGTCGCGGGCCGCGGCACGACCGAGGTCGGGCCCGGCGAGCTGAGCCGCCGCGTCGGCATGGTCTTCCAGGACCCCGACGCGCAGATCATCACCGGCAGCGTTCTCGACGAGGTGGCGTTCGCGCTCGAGAACCTGCGGATGCCGGCGGACGAGGTGCTCGCGCGCGCCGAGCGGGCGCTGCGCGCCGTCGGGCTGTGGGAGCGGCGCGGAGACGACCCCGGGCGGCTCTCGGGCGGCGGCCGCCAGCGGTTGGCCTTCGCCTGCGCAATAGCGCCCGAGCCGGATCTGCTGGTGCTCGACGAGCCGACCGCGAACCTCGACCCGGCCGGCCGGGCCGACGTGTACGCGGCGATCGCGGCGCACGTGGAGCGGAGCGTGCGCGAACGCCCGCACGCCGCCGAAGCCGGGAGCGACGCGCATGCCGCCAACCGCATACATCCATCCGCCGGCCGCGCGGTCGTGCTGATCGAGCACGACGTCGCCGCGGTGCGCTCCCTCGTCACGCGCGTGATCGTGCTCGACCACCACGGGGCCGTCGTGCTCGACGGCCCGGCCGACCTGCTCGAGAACAGCGCCGACGTGCTCGGCGAGCTCGGGGTCGGCGCTGCGTCTTCGTCGGTGCCCGGTGGCGCATCCGGCGCCGCCCGCGACCGCGACGGGGCAGACGCTCCCGGAGACGACGCGGCATCCGGAGCGGTCGCCGGCAGTGGCCACGCCCCCCGCACCGGGCCGGACGATGGCGCGGGGACCGCCGCACCGATCGCCCGCTCCTCGGCGACGAGTTCGGCCGACCCGAGCCGCGACGGAACCGCGAACGCCTCGGCTCCCGCGGTGTCGGTGCGCCGCCTGCGCGTCGCGAGGGGCCGCGGGGCGGCGCGCGCGGAGCTGCTCCGCGACGTATCATTCGACCTGCCGCGCGGGGCGTTCCTGGCGATCGTCGGGCCGAACGGCGCTGGCAAGACCACGCTCGCGCAGGCGATCGCGGGGGTCGTTCCCCCACCCGCCGGCGCCGTGTCGATCGCGCGCGACGGGGCCGCTCCGCTCGATGCGGGGCGCGCGGGACCGCGGCAGCTCGCGGCGCAGGTGGGGTTCGTCTTCCAGAACCCCGAGCACCAGTTCGTCGCCCACACCGTGCGCGACGAACTCGCATACGGCCTGCGGCATACAGCCCCGGATGACCGGGACGCCCGCGTCGACGACATGCTCCGGCGCTTCGACCTCACCGAGCACGCCGACCGCCACCCCTTCCGGCTCTCGGGAGGACAGAAGCGGCGACTCTCGGTCGGCACGGCCCTCATCGGCGGTGCCGATCGACCCGGAGGGGTGCTCGTGCTCGACGAGCCGACGTTCGGGCAGGATCGCGCCCGCGCCGACGCCCTCCTCGCGCTGCTCGACGAGCTCCACCGAGGCGGGACGACCGTCATCGTCGTCACGCACGACCCCGAACTCGTCGCGCGCCACGCGACGCACATCGCGGCGGTGCGCGACGGCCGGCTGGCCACCATCGGGCCGGCCCGGGACGTACTGCCGGTCGTGCGCGAGGCGGCGTTCTGGCGCGGGACAGCGGCCGGGGGCGCCGGAGCTCGGGAGGTGCCGGCGCCGGAACGAGCCTCGCGGGCCCCCGGAGCGGAGCGCGGCGCGCACGTCGTCGAGCGCCGTGACCGCGACGGCGGCGCCGGTGATGCCGCTCGCGACCTCGCGGCCCGCGACGCGACAGCACTGGCCGGCGCCCCGCGGGACGGAACGGGGCGGGGCACGCCTGGCACCGCGGGCGGGCCCGCCCCGGACATCGGGGCGGGCCCCCGCGTCGGCGCAGCCGCCGCGAAGCGCTCACCGCTCGAGCGGCTCGACCCGCTCGCCCTGCTGATCGCCGTGCTGCCGGCCATGATCGGGCTGATCTTCACGCGCGACGTCCTGACGCCGGCGCTCGCGCTCGGCGCGGCGTACGCCGTGGTGCTGGCCGGTGCCCCGAAGACCCGGGCGACGGCGGTGTGGCTCTGCGGGGTACTGCCGGTCATGGCCGCCGCGATCGCGGCCGGGTTCACCCTCTGGAGCGACCCGGCGACCGGCCTCGCCACCGGCCTGCGTCTGACGGGCCTGCTCGCCCTCGCGCTCATCCCGGGTCTGAGCATGGAGGGCACCGCGTTCGTGCGCTCCGCCGTCGCGCATCTGCAGGTGCCGTACCGCATCGGGTACGCGGCGCTGGCCGCCTATCGGTTCGTGCCTCGGTTCCGCGGCGAGCTCGACGTGATCCGCGCGGCCCACCGCGTGCGGGGCACGGGGCGCAACCCGATCTCGCGGGCGTTCACGGCAGTCGTACCGCTGATGGCGAGCGCCATCCGGCACGCCGAGCGCGTCGCCCTCGCGATGGACGCCCGTGCTTTCGGCGCCTACCCGACCCGCACCGAGCGCAACCCGCCGCGCTGGCGCCGCCGCGACACGGCCGCGGTCGCGGTCGGCGCGGCCGCCGCCGCGGCGCTGTTCACGGCGGGTGCCCTGCTCTGACGCACGCGCGGCGCTCCCCGCCGTCCCTCCCCTGCGACGCCTCCCGCCCCGGTCGCAGATTCCGCGCCAGAATGTGAGGCCGCAGCGCGTCCGTTGTCACCGCGGCGGCGCTTCTCACCGGTGGGCGCCGCCCCGCGGGAGCAGGGGAGCTCTCGGCGGCGCGCGGTGCCCGGCGTAGCCTGGGGCTCGTGACCGTCGTCTTCGCGTTCCTCGCCAACATCCTCATCGCCGTGGCGAAGACGATCGCCGCCGCGCTGACCTCGTCGGCGTCGCTCGTCGCGGAGGCCGCCCATTCGTGGGCCGACGCCGGCAACGAGGTGTTCCTGCTCATCGCCGACCGAACGGCCGAGCGGAAGAAGGATGCGAACCACCCGCTCGGCTACGGGCGCGGCGCGTACGCCTGGTCGCTGGTCGCCGCGTTCGGCATCTTCACCGTCGGCGCAATCGTGTCGATCATGCACGGCATCCAGCAGCTCGGCGTCGACGAGCCCGTCACGTCGCCCGGCATCGCGTACGGCGTTCTCGCCGTGTCGTTCGTGCTCGAAGCGGCGTCGTTCCTGCAGGCGTTCATCCGGTCGCGCCGGCTCGCACACGACCGCGGCGCATCGACCTGGGACTACGTCGTCGGCACGAGCGACACCACCCTGCGCGCCGTGTTCTTCGAGGACGGCGCGGCCCTCATCGGCCTCGTGATCGCCGCGAGCTCGATCGCGCTGCACCAGATCACGGGCGTCGCCGCCTGGGACGCGATCGGGTCGATCGGCGTCGGGCTCCTGCTCGGCGTCGTCGCCATCGTCCTCATCGGTCGGAACATGGCGTTCCTGATCGGCACGACGGTCTCCCCCGAGATCCGTGCTCGCGCCGGCCGCGCCCTGCTCGAGACCGCGGACATCCGGAGGGTCACGTACCTGCACCTGGAGTACGTCGGGCCGAACCGGCTCTTCGTCGTGGCGGAGATCGACCTCGCGGGCGACGCGCCCGAAGCCGAGGTCGCCCGCCGCCTGCGGGACATCGAGCGCGTGATCGAGTCGCACACGGCGGTCGAATCGGTCGTGCTCTCGCTCTCGGTCGACGACGAGCCGTCGCTGGAGTTCTGAGCGGCACCGGTCGCCCGCGGGGTGCGGCCCGCGGCATCAGGCGCGCCCGCCGGCTGTCAGTCGACGTAGTCGGGCGCCGGATCGAGGCCGAAGAAGTCCTCGAGCGTGTGGTAGCCGCCCTCGTGGTACACCTCGGCGAGCTCGGGGCCGATGTAGCGCAGGTGCCACGGCTCCGGGGAGTAGCCGGACACGTCGGTGCGCCCCTCCTCGTATCGCACGATGAAGCCGTAGCGCCAGCCGTTCTCGATGACCCATTCGCTCTGCGCCGTGCCGCCGAACGCGTCCATGCCGGCGCAGCCGTAGTCGCACGGCACGACGTCGGCGGCGAGGCCCGTCTGGTGCTCGCTGTGGCCCGGCCGCGCGCTCGTGGCCTCGGCCGCCTCCGCGCCGGCGCTGTTGACGTAGCCGGTGAACAGGGATTCCTGCGTGGCGTATGAGCGGTACGCGCTCGTCACAGCGATGCCGCCGGCTCCTGCCTCGGCCGCGGCAGCGATCATCTCGTCCATCGCATCCGTCGCCGCTGCCCGCAGGTAGCCGTACGGGGTGTTGCGCTCCGCGGGCGACGTCAGGTCGGGCGGCTCGTACTCGAGCGGCTCGAGCGCGATGTGCTTGTTGACGACGAGCCACGGCCAGCGCGCGTCGTTCAGCTCGATGCAGGGTGCCGTGCCCGCCGCGACGGCCTCGCGGAAGGCCGCCGCCCCGCCGAACGCCTCGAGCACCGCGCCCGAGTCACCGGAATCTAGCGCGGCCGACACTCCGTCGCGGTCGCATGCCGTCGTGGCCTCGGCCGTGGCGACCTCCGGCGTCGGCAGTTCGGTGGCGACATCCGGCGCGGGGCGCTCATCCCGTGCCTCAGCGGTCGCTTCGACGCCTCCCGCGTCGGTGAGCTCCGCGGCGGCAGTCGGGACGTCGGCGCGTGCGCCCGTCATGTGCCCGAGGGCGGCGCCCGTGGTCCCGCCGATGACGACGACGAACATCATCGCCATGGCGAGGGTGCCCCGACCGCGCGGCGCGGCGCGGTGCTGCGCCAGCGGCGTGTGCGCTGTCACCATCGAAGACCTCATCCGGTCCATTGTCGCGCATCGGGCCGCCGCCGCGCGGAACCGCTCCCAGGCTTCCGATATGCGAGATCCGGATGCCGCTGGCAGCCCGCGGGCGCCGGCGCCTCCCCGACGGAGACCGCCGAGCGCCTCGACCGAACGCAGTCGATTCTCATCTGGTCCGCGTCGGGGCGAGCGGAACCATGCGCCCGTCGGGCCGCTGCCCGGCCCGATCGACTGCGTTGCGCACCGCTGGGCCAGCGCGGCGCCGGGCGCCGGGCGCCTCGGCTCAGCGGGTCGTCAGCTCAGCGACGGTCGGGGCGCCGGCGAGCTCGTCGAGGAGTTCGTCGCCGGGGGCCGCCTCCTCGAACGGCGCGTCGATCTCGGCTCTGTCGAGCAGCTCCTCCATGCGGCGCTTCCGCCCGCGCGGGATCAGCGTGACGACGCGCCCCTCGTTGCCCGCCCGGCCCGTGCGGCCCGAGCGGTGCAGGTACGTCTTGTACTCGTCGGGGGCGTCGGCCTGCACGACCAGGTCGACGTCGTCCACGTGGATGCCGCGCGCCGCGACGTCGGTCGCGACGAGCACGTTCGCCGAGCCCTTCGCGAACTTCTCGATGTTGCGCGAGCGGCGCGCCTGCGTCAGGTCGCCGTGCAGGGCGAGCGCCTTCACGCCCGCTTCGCAGAACCGGTCGGAGAGCTGCTCCGCGAAGGCGCGCGTGCGCGTGAACACGAGCGTCCTGCCGTCTCGCATGACGAGCTGCTCGAGCACCTCCGGCTTGCGACGGTGCTCGACCACGAGCACGCGGTGATCGATCGTGCCCGTCTCCTGCGTCTCGCCCGCGACCTCGTAGACCGCAGGGTCGGTGAGGAACTCGTCGACGAGCGCGGCGACCTCGCGGTCGAGCGTCGCCGAGAACAGCAGCTTCTGGCCGCCGTTGGCCGTCAGGCGCAGGATGCGCTGCACCGGCTCCAGGAAGCCGAGCTCGCACATGTGGTCGGCCTCGTCGAGCACGCTGGCCCGGATGTTCGAGAGATCGAGCTTGCCCTGCTTGTGCAGGTCCTCGATGCGGCCCGGCGTGCCGATCACGATGTCGACGCCGCGCTTGAGGGCGCCGACCTGGCGGTTCTGCGGAACGCCGCCGTAGATCTGGGTCGTGAACAGGCCGACCGAGCGCGCGATGGGCTGCACCGTGCGGTCGATCTGCAGCGCGAGCTCGCGCGTGGGCGCGAGGATCAGCGCGATCGGTGCACGCCCGTACTCGCGCTTCGTGCCCTTCTGCGCCCGCAGCATCCGCTCGACCAGCGGAGCACCGAATGCGATCGTCTTGCCGGAGCCCGTGCGGCCGCGCGCGAGCACGTCGCGACCGCCGAGGATCGCCTCGGCGGTCGAGGCCTGGATCGGGAACGGCGCCGTCGCCCCGAGCTCGGCGAGGGCGCGCACGATGTTGTCGCCGAGGCCGAGGTCCGCGAACGTCATGCCCTCGACGTCGACCGCCTCGACGGCCTGCGCCTCGAGCCGGCCGTGCACGACGTCGATCCGGTCGTCCTGCGCCTTCGACCGCTGAGGCTTCTGGCGGGCGTCGCGGTTCTCGCGCCATGCGCGCTCCCCCGCGCTCTCGCGGCGGCCGCCGAAGCCCGTGCTGCGACCAGCACCGCCGTCGTGGGATCCGGATGCCCGGCGGTCGCCGCGCTCGAAGCCCTCGCCGCGCGAACCAGCCCCGCGGCGGTCGCCGTGCCCGCGTCCGTCCGATGAACCGCGGTCGGAACGCTCGCCCGAGGCGTGGCGCGAGCCGCTCTCACCCCGGAAGTCGTACGAGCCGGAGGTGCGGCGGCCGTCACGCGCGTGCCCGCCGTCGCGCGAACCGGCCGAGCGCCGGTCGTCACGATCATGGCGCTGGTCGTCGCGCCCGCGGCCCCGGTGACCCCCACGGTCGTTGCGGCCGCCAGAAGAGTAGCGCGAGCCCCGCTCCTCGCGAGGCTCATACGATCCGGAACCGCGCTGGTCGTCGCGCCCGCGGCTGCCTTCGCGCGAGCCCGCCGCACGCCGCTCGTCGCGCGCCCGCTGGCCCGCGTAGGTCTCCCGACCACCCGCGCCATGGCGCGTGCCGCGCTCCCCGCGAGGCTCGTACGATCCGGAGGCCCGGCGGTCATTGCGCTCATGGCCCGCGTCACGCGAGCCCGACGAACGGCGGTCGTCCCGCGCATCGGACGCACCGCGGTCGAAGCGGCGGTCGCCGTGCTGCGAGCCCCCGCCGCGCGAACCGGCCGACCTGCGATCATCACGGAACCCGTCGGCGTGGCCGCGGTCGGCACGATCCGCCGCACGGCGACGAGCATCGGCGTCATAGCCGCGACCCCCGCGCGCGCCGCGCGCCTGACTGTCCCGATCGTCGCGGACGCGGCCGCCGTAGCCGCGGTCGGAGCCCTTCGCACCGCCGTTGTCGCGCGAGAACGCGCGGGCGTCGTCGCGCTTGGCGCGATCCTCATCGCTCCAGCGGTTCTTGCCCGCGACTCCGCCCTGGCCGCGATGCGGCTTCTTCTTGGCGTAGCGGGGGTCGAAGTTCTTGGCGGGCCGGCCGCCTGCGGGCTTCTTGTTCTTGGGCATGCTGATCTGCACCTTCCGGGTGTTCGCGCGGCCCACGAGGACCACAACCGCACCCGTGCACCATGCACGGCATCCCAAAGCCGACCTCGCCAGAATACCCGTGCGATCTGGGAATCCACTGCCCACGACGTCCGACGCCGCCTCCCACTGCCGACACAACGCAGTCGATCCGTCGCCCCCAGCCACCGGGGTCTGCAGGGTCCGGCGAGGCCGCACCGCCGCGCCGGCCGGATCTCCTGCGTTGTGCACGGTTGCTCGGTGCGGTGCGCCACACCGCGAGCGCTTGCGCCAGGATGGAGAGATCACGCCCGATCAAGGAGGCTCCATGGCGACGCACACCCCGGTCGACCCCACCGGCGAACAGGTCCTGCTGACGCGAGGCACGGTCACGGCCCGCATCGCCCAGGTCGGCGCCGCCCTGCGCGGGCTGACCGTCGACGGCCTGGACCTGATCGCCGGGTACGCCGACGGCATCAAGGCGCCCGGTGCATCCGGGATCGTGCTCGTGCCATGGCCGAACCGCGTGCGCGACGGCCGCTGGGCCTACGAAGGCGCCGACCAGCAGCTCCCGATCAGCGAACCCAAGTTCCGCAACGCCAGCCACGGCCTGCTGCGCTTCCACGCGTACGACATCGAGCGCCCGGATGACGCCCGCGCGACCCTGCGCGCCCGCATCTACCCGCAGAACGGCTACCCCTTCGCGCTCGACACGGCCGTGACGTACGCGCTCGAGGGCGACGGCATCCGGGTCACGCACACGGTGCGCAACCTCGGCGCCGAGGCGGCGCCCGTCGCGGTCGGCGCACACCCCTACCTGGCCGTCGGCGACGCCGACCCCGCCGAGGTGACGATCACGGCGAGCGGCACGAGTTGGCTCGAGACCGACGAGCGCATGCTGCCGATCGCCGAGCACGCCGTCGGCGAGGCAACCGACCTCAGCGCGGGCCGCGCGCTCGGCGCCGGCTTCATGGATCGCGCGTACACGGGCCTGAGCCGCGGTGCCGACGGCCGCGCACGCACGACGCTGACGGCTCCGGATGGCCGCGCCACGACCCTCTGGCAGGGCGAGGGCCTCGACTTCACCCACATCTTCATCACCGACGGCTACCCCGACCGCAGCCTCGCGGTGGCGGTCGAGCCGATGAGCGCGCCCGCCGACGCGTTCAACTCCGGCCGTGGCCTGCGCACACTCGCCCCTGGCGAGGAGCTGACGTTCGAGTGGGGCGTCGTGCGCTCGGCCTGACGCGCACCCGTTTCCCCGCGGGTTCGAACGCGACGCCGAACCCGACCGCCCGACGGTGCCGGCACACGGCAGAATCCCCCACCCGCGGCACGATCCGGCCGAGAATGCAGCGGTCCGCCGATAGTGCTTCGTCTCGCGACCCGCGGGGCGCCCGGTCTGTGCCGGGGGCCGGCCGGGCGCGGCGGCCCGGGCCGCCGCGCCTACCGCTCGTGGCGGGCGCGGCGCGACTGGACCGGTGATGCCGACGGCAGCTCGTGGGAAGCTCGGTCGTGCGCGGCGTGCCGCGTCACCGGTGTCCGCGCGGGCGACGCCTGCTCGGCCGGGTGCTGCACCGTGACCGTGACGATCGGGGTCTCGCCGGGCGCCGCGCCGGGGCGGTGCACGTCGACGACCGTCTGTCCGCCGGCCTGCTGCTGCGCTGGCATCGGCTCCGACGGCGACAGCATCGCCGCCGAATCAGGCGCGCGCTCCGCGAGCTCCGTGCCCGGCGCCCCGTATTCGCCGCCCGGAGCGGCGACATCAGCCGCCGGCGCCGCGCCATCCGGAACGGCGTCGTCCGCGTGGGCCCCGGCCGCGGCGCCCGCGCCGGCCGCCCCGGCGAGCGCCGGGATCTGGGCGTCGGCCGAGCCCGTCGTCTCCGGCACCGGCTCGTCGCGCTGGCCGATGCCGTGCGTCCCCGGCCCGCCCGGCTGCGGACCGCCCTCGGGCGCCGCGCCGCCATCCGGACCGTCGCCCCTGCGGGCGCGGCGGCGCTCGCGCGCTCCCTCGACCAGGTTGTACAGCGTCGGAAGCACGATGAGGGTGAGGAACGTCGACGACACGAGGCCGCCGATCACGACGATCGCGAGCGGCTGCGAGATGAACCCGCCGTGGCCCGTGATCCCGAGCGCCATCGGCGTGAGCGCGAAGATCGTCGCGAGCGCCGTCATCAGGATGGGGCGGAGACGCATCGACGAGCCGGCCAGCGTGGCGTCGCGCACGCTGAGCCTGTGGTGGTCGCGGTACTGGTTGACGAGGTCGACGAGCACGATCGCGTTCGTGACGACGATGCCGATCAGCATCAGCACGCCGATGAGGCTCGCGACCCCCAGGGGAACGCCCGTGACGACCTGGAGGATGATCGCGCCCGTCGCCGCGAACGGCACCGAGACGAGCAGCAGCAGCGGCTGCCGCAGCGACTTGAAGGTCGCGACCATCACCACGTAGATGATGAGGATCGCCGCGAGCATCGCGAGGCCCAGCTGCGTGAACGCATCCTGCTGGTCGGTCGCGACGCCGCCGAGCGACGCCTCCGCGCCGTCCGGGAGGTCGGCTTCGTCGATCGCGGCCTGGACCGAGGCGGTGGCGACCGTGAGGTCGTCGCTCGCCGGCGGCACCGTGATCGTCGCGGTGAGCCGGCCCTCGACCGTCGTGATCGACGCCGGCGATTCGGCCTCGCTCACGTCGGCGATGTCGTCGAGTTCGATCACGCCGGCCGCCGTCGGGATCTCGAGCGTGCGCAGCTCGGCGGCGGTCTGCGGCGGGTCCTCGCTCGCGACGTAGATCGTCACGGCACGGTCATCGAGCTCGATGTCGCCGGCCTGCTGCGGCTGCATGGCCGAGTTGACCATCTGGCCGACCGCCGCCTCGCTGAGCCCTCGCTCCGCCGCCTGCTCGCGATCGACCTGCACCTGGATGAAGGGCAGCGACGCCTCGATGTCGTCGGTGACCTCGCCGACGCCGTCGCGCCCGTCGATCTCGGCGGTGAGCGCCTCGGTCGCCTCGCGCACGTCGTCGCTCGTCGGTCCCGTGACCTGCACCGTGATGTCGGTCGACCCCATGCCGGCCGCCGCCGACACCGTGAGGTCGCCGGCGCCTTCCAGGCCGTCGAGGTCGTCCTGGATGTCTTCGCGCAACTGCTCCTGGTCGACATCCGGATCGGTCATGACCGAGTAGGTGATGCCTCCGCCGCCGAACATCGCGGTCGGGCCGCTGCCGCCGCCGATCGACACCTGCACATCCGTGACGCCGTCGATGGTCTGCAGCTCGTCTTCGACGAGCTGCGCCGCCCTGTCCTGCTCTTCGAGGCTCGCGGTTTCACCGAGCTCCTGCGAGACCGTGAGCGAGTTCTGGCCCGTGTCGCCGATGAACGAGAACTTCATCAGCGGCGCGAGCGCGACGGTGCCGACCATCACGACGGCGGCGAGGCCGAGCGTGATCCACGAGTGCTTCAGCGTCCACGACAGGATCGGCTGGTAGGCCTTCTGCAGCTTCGACTTGGGGGCATCCGGATGCTCGGGATCGATCGCGCGGCCGCCGTCGTCGAGCAGGGGCTTGCCCGGCTTCATGAACCAGTAGGCGAGCACGGGCACGATCGTGAGGGCCACGAGCAGCGACGCCAGCATCGCGATCGTCACCGTCATGGCGAACGGCCGGAACAGCTCGCCGACCATGTCGCCGACGAAGGCGATCGGGAGGAACACCGCGACGGTCGTGATCGTCGAGGCCGTGATCGCGCCGGCGACCTCCTTGACCGCCAACCGGATGGCGGCGCCCTTGTCGGCTCCGGTGACGTAGTGGCGCTTGATGTTCTCGATGACGACGATCGAGTCGTCGACGACGCGGCCGATCGAGATCGTCAGCGCACCCAGCGTCAGCATGTTCAGCGAATACCCGAACGCCTGCATGCTGGCGAACGAGATCAGCACGCTCGTCGGGATCGAGATCGCCGTGACGAGGGTCGATCGCACCGAGAGCAGGAAGACCAGGATGACGAGCACGGCGAAGACGAGGCCGAGGAGGCCCTCGACCGCGAGGGTCTCGATCGACTGGGTGATGAACGGCGCCTGGTCGAACACGACCGTGTACTCCGCTCCGGGTATCTGCTCGATCACGTCGTCGAGCGCGGCGGTGACGCCGTCGGAGACCTCGACCGTGTTGCCGTCCGGGAGCTTCGTGATGGAGATCGAGATCGCGTCCTCGCCGTTGACGCGAGAGATCGAGGTGACGGGGTCGTCCTCGAGCTGCACGTCGGCGACGTCTCCGATCGTGCGCGCGGGCGGGGACGCCTGGTCGCCCGTCGTCGGATCGGTCTGCGACTGCCCCACGAGCGGGAGGTTCGCGATGGCGTCGACGGAGGTGAGCTGCTCCCCCGTCTGGACCGTGAGCGTCTCGCCGTCCTCCGTGATCTCGCCGCCGGGGAACAGCGAACCGTTCTGCTGCAGTGCGTCGGTGATCGACTGCTGCGTGTACCCGCTCGCCGCGAGCTCGGCCGCGTCGGGCGTGATCGTGACGCGCTCACCCGTCGCGCCCACGAGCGAGGCGGAGGCGACGCCGTCGACGTCCTCGATCTCGGGGATGACGATGCTGTCGAGCCGGTCCTGGATCGTGTCTGCGTCGTCGTAGCCGCTGATCGCGACCTGCACGACCGGCAGGTCGTCGATCGAGATCGCGAGCACCTGCGGGTCGACGTCCTCGGGCAGGTTCGGGATGGCGCTGATCGCGCGCTCGACGTCCTGCTCCGCCGTGGCCATGTTCGTGCCGTAGTCGAACATCGCCTGCACCATCGACGAGTTCGTGGAGCTCGTCGCGCTCGAGGAGTCGAGGCCGTCGACCTGCTGGAGGGCTTCCTCGATGGGGGTCGAGACGTCGTCCTCGACGACGTCCGGAGACGCGCCGGGGTAGCTGGAGACGACCACGAGAGCGGGCAGCTCGATCGACGGGATCAGCTCCTGCTTCAGATTCGTCAGGCTGAGGCCGCCGAAGATCGCGGCGCAGATCGTGATGAGCGCGATGAGGGCGCGGTTCTTCAGGCTGAGAACGGCGAGTTTCTGCACGAATGGACGCTTTCGTTCGGTGCGGGGCCCGCGGGCACGGCTCAATACAGTCGTGTATCCAGCTTCGCCAGTCTCGCACAGGGGCCACTGCCCCGCGCGGGGGATAACCCCAGAATCACAGCGGATTCATACAGCGTTCAGGCGCCGCGGCGACACCCGACCGCCGCGCCGACCCGAGGAGAAAGCGCAACATCGAGGACGAATACGACGAACTGCTCCTCGATACTGCGGAATCTCCTCGCAACCGCGCGCTGAGGTCCGGCGCATCGACCGTCCGGAGCGCGCCGCACCGGCGAGAGGGCCCGGACGTGCGTCAGAGGGCGGCGAGCCCGACCACGGCGAGCCAACCCAGGGCGGACGCGGCGACGCACGCCGCGAGCGTGCCGGCGGCGTTGCCGACGGCACCGAGCCGGCGCCCCTCGCCCCAGAGCACGACGGCGCCGACGTTCACGGTGCTGAACGTCGTGTAGCCGCCGAGGAAGCCGGCGAGCGCCGTCGCGATGTGCGGCGCGACCGGCTCGATCAGGAAGTGCGCGAGCGCCATGGCGAAGCAGCCGGTCACGTTCACGAGCAGGATCGCCCACGGGAACCCGCGGGGCGTGCGCAGCGATTGGTCGATGACCCAGCGCACCCCTGCGCCGAGGCCGCCCCCCAGTGCGATCGACAGCGTCTCCCACATCGTCATCGCGGCCCCCTCCCCCGCGCACGCCGACGGCCGAGCCCGAGCCCGGCGGCCGCGGCGGAGACGGGCACGGCGATCAACACGACGACCGCGGCGAGCGCCTCGACGACGGCCCACCCCGGGGCGACCGGCGCCGTGAGGGGCCAGAGCGCGAGCACCGGAGCCAGGGCGCTGTACGAGGTGAACCCTCCGAGAGCGCCGGCGCCGAGCAGCGCCTGCAGCTCGGCGCGCGCCGCAAAGGCGCCGGTCACGAAGCCGAGGAGCCCGCTGCCGACCGCGTTGACGACGACGAGCGCGACGAGCGCCGCGTCGGATTCGCCCACGACCCCGAAGGGCGCCGTCAGCAGGCCGCGAGCCAGGGCTCCCAGCGCGCCGCCGATCACGACGAGCGGCAGCAGCCGCCACGGGATCGGCGACCTCTCGAACCTCACGCTCACCCGAGAACGCTACCGCGAGCGGAATCCGGGCGCGCGGCCGCACGGGAGCGCGGGCCCATAGGCGGCGCCGCGACCGCGCGGGCGATGCCGCGGGCATTGATGCGGGCGCGCGGACGCGCGCGAGGATGAATGCGCGACTCGCGCGCCGATGAACGCGCTGGGCCGCACGCCGCGGGGTCCGGCGCCGCGGAGCACTCTCACCCCAGCCTCTGCGCCGCGGCGAGCGCCGCCCCCAGCACCGCGGAGAGCACCGGCGTTCAGGGCAGCAGCGAGCGGCGCCCGGACGCACGCGAGGCCTCCGGCGCCAGCACGCCAAGGAGGCGGACGAGGGTCGAGAGCCACAGGAGCACCAGCGCGACGACGACGACCTCGAGCCCCGTGACGGAGAACACTCCTGCGACGAAGGTGAGCACGATCGCGAGCGCCACGAGTGCGACGAGCCCGATCGTGGCGCCGCGCAGCACCGGAAGCCGGCCCGCGGCGGCGGTCGTGACGAGCACCGCGGCGACGAGCAGCGCCAACGCTGCGAACGCAGCGACGATGTGCGCCACGGGAACGGCGTCGAGGGGCAGCAGACCGACCGCGGCGAGCGCAGCCCCCGTCGCCGCCCACGCAACCACGCACGCGGCGATGCGCGGCAGGGCGGCGTCGCCGTGCATCCGGTGCAGGTCTCGGCCGATGTACGCCCCGATCGTCGCGATCAGCAGGCCCGCGACGACGAGCGACCCGTTGAACGCCCACCCGCCGGGGCCCACGCCGAGGCGCGACAGGCTGCGCCCCCACCACTCAGGCGACGCCGCCGTGATCATGGCGAACAGGGCACCGACCACGATGAACACGAACAGCAGCTCGGCGAGGTCGCGGGTGTCGAGCCGGATGCCGATGCGGAATGCCAGGCGGCCGCCGACGGCAGCCGCCGCCCCGGCGAGGAGAGCGGTGCCGAACGCCGAGAGCTCGATTCCATGCAGCCCGGCCGCCAGGACCTCGCCCGCGAGCAGCACGCCGATGCCCGTGACCCCCGCGACCGCGACGGCCACCGCGACCGTGCTGATGTGGGAGACGGCGGTCTGCCAGCCGGGCATCGGCCGCGTCTCGCCCGTGCGGTGAACGCGGGCGCTGACCGCGAACGCGGCCGCGGCGATGACTCCCGCGACGACCGCGACGGGGAGGGTGACCGACCCGTCGCCGGCGATCGGCCGCACCGAGCCGCCCGCCGCGAGAGGGCCGAGCAGGGCTCCGGCGATGAAGCATGCGACCGTCGCCCACAGAGTGCGCACCTGCCCGCGCACCCTGCGCGCGACTTCCGAATCCATGTCTCCATCGAAGCACGGGCCGCCGACACCGGGAGCGCGCGGGACGCACGCCGCACGGGCGCACGTGTGCATCCGGACACGCGGCACCCCGCGCATCATCGAGGAGAAACAGCAACATCGAGGACGAACCCTCGCGAAACCTCCTCAGGTTCGCGCAAACTCCTCGATGCCGCGAACACCGCGCGGCGCGGCCCCGCGCGACACACCGACGTGCGCGCAGCGCACGACGCGGCGGCGCGCGCCCCGGACAGCGCGAGGGGCGCACCGCGTCCATCCGGACCCGGTGCGCCCCTCGGAGAACGCGCGCCTACAGGTGGGCGTCGGCGTACAGCTTCAGCGCGTCGCGCACGAGCGTCGCACCGGCGATGCCGCCGTAGTTGGCGGAGAATCGCTCGTCGGCGACGTACATCTCACCGAGGCCTGTGACGTACCCCTTCACATCGTTCCCCGCGGCGGCCGGCGTGCCGGGGATCGACGTCAGCCACGCGACGTGGCGCTCCGCCAGCACCTGGGCCTCCGGCGCCTCGGGCGCGACGCCCGCCTCGGCCGCGGCCGCCCACGCGCGCCCCAGTTCGGCCGTGCGCTCCTGCCACGCCGCGCGCTCCTCGTCGCTCATGCCCCGCCACCAGCTGTCGCCCGCGGCGTACGCGTCCCTGCCCCAGCGGGCCTCGACCTCCTCGCGGTGCTGCGTGTGGTCGAACCCGTCGAACATCTCCTCTGCCATGATCGGCTCTCCGTTCTCTCTTGCCTTCATCGTCTTCTCGACCGCGGCGATCTGCCGCCCGATCCGGTCGCGCTCCTGCCGCAGCCAGCCGAGGTGCGCTTCGAGCGCAGCCGGTTCATCGGCCGAGCCGTCGAGCACCTCCCGGATGCGCGGGAGGCCGAGCCCGAGCTCGCGCAGCAGCAGGATCCGCTGCAGGCGCACGAGTGCGGCGTCGTCGTAGTACCGATAGCCGTTGCTCGCGACGCGCGTCGCGGGAAGCAGCCCCTCGTCGCCGTAGTGCCGCAGCGTGCGGCTCGTGGTTCCGGCGGCCTTCGCGATCTGCTGTATCGACCATTCCATGAGCAACCTCCTCTCCGTGTCGACGTGATCCACGTTAGATCTTGACGTTGCGTCAAGGTCAAGCGCGAACCGAGCCGATTTCCTGTGCGTTCGCCGAGCGGCGTTGCCTATCGCGCTATATCGTGTTTCACTCAGATCAAGATATATCTCGAATCGCACCGCCCATCCGGCGGCCGCGACCGACACGAGGAGTGAAGATGGCAGTCGAGAAGTGGCTCATCCACCCGGGCGAGAACCGGGTGATCGACGTCGAAGGCGTTCTCGCGCTCAAGGTCGGGCTGGTCGGCGGTCAGGTCGATCTGATCGCGCACGACGAGCCGGAGGTCCGCGTCGAGGTGCGCGGAGTGACTGTGAAGGACCTCAGGGTCGAGTCCGCGGGCGGGCAGCTCGAGATCGACCACCCGCAGCTGGGCTGGGACAACTTCCTCGAGGTGTTCCGCAATTTCGGCTCGGGCGGCCCCCGCGCCGAGGTCAGCATCGCCGCCCCGCGCGACGTGCTCGTGACGCTCGGCGTCGTGAGCGCCGGCGCACTCGTGTCGGGCTTCCACCGCGACGCGACCATCAATACCGTGTCGGGCGATGTGCTCGTCGACGGCCACGTCGGTGACCTGAAGCTGAACGCCGTCTCCGGAGACATCCAGGTGCGCGACCTCACGGGCCGCGCCTCGGCGAACACCGTCTCCGGCGACCTGACGATCGCGGGGGCGCTGGAGCGCGCCGACATCGACACCGTCTCGAGCACGACATTCATCGACGCGCACGGGGCCATCGAGCGGGTTTCGCACAACGGCGTCTCGGGCGGCGTCACCCTGCGCTTCGACGACGACCTCCCGGCGAACTACGCGCTGCGCTCCGTCAGCGGCCGGATGGTCATCGACGGCGTCTCGCGCGGAGGCCCCGGCCCGTCGAGCTACTCCGGTTCGGCCGGCGCCCTCTCCGGGTCGTTCGTCGACGTCAGGGCCCACACGGTCGCCGGCGACATCACGGTCCTGCGCCGCGGCGGCACGGCCCCGCACCCGAACGACGCCGCGGACACCGCGAACGCCAGCCCCGCGGGCGAAGCCGGCGGGGCGATCGCGCTGGGCCCCGCCGGCGCGGACGACGCTGCCGCGGCATCCGGTACCGACGAGAGCGAGGCCCGCTGATGCCCCCCGTCTTCTCGCACGGCGACCTGCGCCTGTACCTGCTGCACCTGCTCGACGAGTCGCCCCGCCACGGCTACGACATCATGCAGGCCCTCTCCGAGCGCACCGGCGGCACCTACACGCCGAGCGCCGGCACGATCTACCCCCGGCTCGCCAAGCTCGAGGCCGACGGGCTCGTGACCAAGCGCTCGGAGGGGCGCAAGAGCGTGTACGAGATCACGGACGCGGGGCGCGGCGAGGTGCGGGCGCGTGCCGACGACGTCACGGCGATCGAGAACGGCCTCGCCGATTCGGTGCGACTGATCGCCGACGAGGTGCGCACAAGCGTGCAGGCCGCCATGAAAAGCCTGCGCGCCGACCTCGCGGCCGCTGCGAAGGCCGAACGGAAGGCGCCGCGGGCGCAGCCGCAGCCCGACCCGCGCGTCGCCGCCCGCGAGCAGCTCCAGCGCGCCGAGGCGACCATCGCCGAGTTCCGCGGCCGCATGAAGGCGGAGCTGCGCTCGCACGTCGCCCGCGGCGGCGAGCTGCCTTCGACCGTGGTCGACGAGCTCGACGCGACGCTGGCGGCGGCCGCGGCGTCGGTCACCGCTCGGCTCGGGGTTCCTCGCCCCTGACCGGCGCGCGGGGCTCCGGATGCCGCTGGTGCGTCATCCGGAGCCCCGCGGCCGTCGCACCGAAGCGTACGGCGGCCCCCGATACACCGCGGGGCCCGTCCCGACGACGCGTCGCGCATCGTCGGGACAGGCCCCGTCGCGGTGTACCGCGCCTCAGGCGTCGGCTTCGACCTCGGGGAAGTCCTCGTCGTCCGCCATCGGCTCGCTCTGCGGCACCACCAGGATCGGCAGGCTGTGTCGATGCGAGAGGCGCGCGGCGACGGAGCCGGTGAAGAACTCGCGGAGCGAGTCGCCGAATCCGCGCCTCCTGGTGCCGACGACGATGAGCTGCGCGTCGATCTTCTTCGTGAAGTGCTTCAGGGCGAGGGCCGGATCGCCGACGAGCTGACGCGCCTCCCACGTCACGCCGGAGCCGACCAGCTGGGCGCCCACCTCCTGCTTGACGAGCTCGAACTCCTCGACGCCCGCGTCGACGTTGATGTCGATGGGCGCGGAGTGCACATAGCCGTCCGGGTCCTCGTAGGTCACGAAGCGCGTCACGTCGACGTGGACGACGACCAGCGTCGCGCCCAGGAGCTTCGCATAGCGCCCGGCTTCCTTGACGACACGGGGGTTCTGACCGGGCGTCGCCCCCACGACGACCGCGCCGGTGAGCGCCGAGTCGTCCGCCGATTCCCGTGCCCTGCCACCCTCGGGTTCGAGGTTCTCCGACATCTTCATCGCCTCCTTCAGGCTGTCCGCCAGGCCGGTGCTTCCCGCCCTCGTGGTATCCTGAAGCCTACTCTTTCCGGCGGTGTCCGCTGGGTAACGTGAACGTATCGGGACAGCAGCCCGACAGCTTGGTAAAGGGGGTCTCGCGCATGGGACGTGGCCGTCAGAAGGCGAAGCACACGAAGCTCGCTCGCGAACTCAAGTCCTTCAGCCCGGATGTGGACCTCGACGGGCTCCAGCGAGAGCTGGCAACCGACAACAACGACGACCTCTACGTCGACCGCTGGGCGGACCAGTACTCCGACGAGGACGAGGACTCGCAGGCGAAGCACGCCTGACGCTTCGACGCGCAGCCGCGGGGGTTCACCCCGCGGCTCTTCGCGTTTCTGCGGTCGGTGATCCGGATGCGAGGGGCGCGCGACGCGAGCCGCCGTGCGCACCGCGGGATGCGGCTTACGCTGGTGGGATGAGCATCCTCAGAACCCCGGGCGGCAAGCGGGGCCGCGGGCGACCGCGAGCCGGCGAGGACTCGGCGCGCGACGCGATCGTCTCGGCTGCCGAAGCGGAGTTCGCGGAGCACGGCTACGACGGCGCCACGATGCGCGGCATCGCGGCGCGCGCCGGTGTCGACGCCGCGGCGATCCACCACCACTTCGGCACGAAGGCCGACCTGTTCACGACGGTCGTCGACTTCCCCGTGCGGCCCGACAAGGCCCTCGAGGAGATCCTCGCCGGGCCCGTCGACGAGATCGGCGTGCGGCTCGTGACCTATCTGCTCGTCGCGTTGGAGGACAAGCCGACCCGACGGAAGGCCGTGTCGATGGTGCGCACGAGCCTCGGCAATCGCGCCGCCACCCCCCTCCTGGCGGGCTTCCTCGAGCGCGAGGTGATCCGCAAGGTCGCCGCACGCATCGACGGCGAGGACGTCGACCTGCGCGCGTCCCTCGTCGGCAGCCAGATCGGCGGCCTCCTGATCGCCCGCTACGTGCTGAAGCTCCCCGCCCTCGCGAAGGCACCGGTCGACGAGGTCGCCGCCCGCGTCGGCGCGGCGGTGCAGACGTACCTCGCCGGCTGACCCGGCGCCCGCTCCCGCCTCGAGCGTGCTCGCCCCGCGCCCGACTGCCCGCCGCGCGGCCGCCCCGGCGCCCCGCCGCCGTGACAATCGACGCGCTAAGGCATCGACTTTCAGCGCGTCATCTGCGACTTCGACGGATGTGGGCATCGATCTGACGGGGTTCGGGGGCTCGCGCGGGCACTTGACAGGAGCGCCCCACCGCGAGATATTCATCACATGATGAATAAACCGGATGCCGCGGTCGCCGTGCGCGGGCTGACCGTGCGGCGCGGGAGCCGGACGGTGTTCGACGGGCTCGATGTCGACATCATCCGGGGCAGCGTGACGGGGCTGCTCGGGCCATCCGGATGCGGCAAATCGACGCTGATGCGCTCGATCGTCGGCGTGCAGAAGACCCGCGGCGGCACTGTCACCGTCCTGGGCGACCGCGCCGGGTCGCGAGGCCTGCGCCGACGCGTCTCGTATGCGACGCAGTCGGCCGCCGTCTATGACGACCTCAGCGTGCGCGACAACCTGCGCTATTTCGCCCGCGCCGCGGGCCTGGGCCGGCGCGATGCCGACCGGGCGATCGACACCGTCGGCCTCACGGAGCACGCCCGCGGCCTCGCCGGCGACCTCTCGGGCGGTCAGCGCAGCCGCGTCTCGCTCGCCGTCGCGCTGCTGGGAGACCCCGAACTGATCGTGCTCGACGAACCGACCGTCGGGCTCGACCCGGTGCTGCGGGACGAGCTCTGGTCGACGTTCCGGGGCATCGCCGACACCGGCGCCACCCTGCTCGTCTCGAGCCACGTCATGGACGAGGCGACGCGCTGCGACCGGCTCCTGCTGATGCGCGAGGGCCGCGTCATCGCCGACACCACGCCGGCCGGCCTCCTCGCCGCTACCGGGGCAGCCGACGCCGACGCGGCGTTCCTCGAGCTCATCCGCTCGGGCGCGCATCCGGATGCCGCCGACCACCCGCTCACCCGCCGCGAGAGGCGGGCCGAGCGATGACCCCCGCGCGCACCTTCGCGACGGCCGGCCGCGTCCTCCTGCAGTTGCGCGCCGACCCGCGTTCGATCGTCCTCATGCTGGTCGCACCGAGCATGCTCGTCGGCCTCTTCGCCTGGATCTTCGTCGACGCCGACGGCGTCTTCGACCAGGTCGGGCCCGCGATCCTGGCGCTGTTCCCCTTCGTCGTGATGTTCCTGATCACGTCGATCACGACCCTGCGGGAGCGCCGATCGGGCACCCTGGAGCGGCTCATGACGACGCCGCTCGGCAAGGCCGACTTCGTCGCGGGCTACGCCCTCGCCTTCGGCCTCGCCGCCGCGGCGCAGGCGGTCGTGACGGTGTCGTTCGCGGTGTGGGTCTGCGGCCTCGATTCGGACGGCCCCGTCTGGGAGCTCGGCCTCGTCGCCGTGCTGAACGCGCTGCTCGGCACAGCTCTCGGCCTGCTCGCGAGCGCCTTCGCCCGAACCGAGTTCCAGGCGGTGCAGTTCATGCCCCTGCTGGTGTTCCCGCAGATCCTGCTGGGCGGCGTCATCGTGCCCCGCGACACGATGCCCGACGTGCTGCAGGCGGTCTCAGACTGGCTCCCGCTCAGCTACGCGATCGATGCGATGGACGCCGTCACGATCGGCGAGACCGGATGGGACGTGTACGGCCCGCTGACGGTGATCGTCGGCTGCACCATCGGCTTCATCCTGCTCGCCGCACTGACGCTGCACCGCCGCACGCCGTAGCTTCGACCGAATCGCTATCTCATCTATTGCGGTGAATCCGCCGGATGAGGCGCAACGACTGAGATAGCGATGGTGCGGTCAGGCGAGCCCAGCCGCGCGGCGGGCGGCCTTCTCGGCGCGCTTGCGCGCGCGCCGGGCCTTCCACCAGGCCCAGAAGCGGTCCAGCTGGCGCTTGAGCCAGTGCGCGAGCCGGCGCGCCCACGCGAACTCGGTCGCGAGGATCGCGAGGCCGCCGAACACGATGAGCCAGCCGGGCCCCGGCAGCGGCACGATGATCAGGCCGATCGCGATCACGAGCGCACCCAGCACCGCGATCAGCACGCGGTACGTGATCCGAACGGCGGGATGCCGCCGGTGCAGCCAGGCGCGGAACCGGTGCGAGCGCTGGTGAGCGGTGTGCTCCATCCGGGCGAGCTCAGCGCCGGAGGGAACACCCGAGTCACCGTCGCCGTGCGGTGCGTTCCGGTCGTCGTTCCCCATCGGTCCATCACAGCACGCTCGCGCGATGAGCGCGCTGGGGAAAGCCCGAGCGTTCGATCAGCATCCAACCACGACCCCAGGCCAGCGACGAGGACAACGCCGCAGACGACGCCACCACCGCAGGCGCTCAGGCGCGCCAGCTGCAAGGCGGACGAGGAGCGGGCCCCCAGGCCAGCGACGAGGACAACGCCGCAGACGACGCCACCACCGCAGGCGCTCAGGCGCGCCAGCTGCAAGGCGGACGAGGAGCGGGCCCCCAGGCCAGCGACGAGGACAACGCCGCAGATGGCGTGCCTGAGCGTCTGCGGTCAGGACTCCTGGTTCGACTCGACCCAGGCGAGGTACTCGTCCGACACGGTACCGGTGACGTAGCGGCCGTCGAAGGGGCTGAGGTCCATGTCGTCGAAGCGGGCGCGCTCCTCGTCGGACTCGCAGCCCTCGAGGATCGCGTCGCGGAGGTCCTCGACCTCCTGGTAGACGAGGTGGTCGCAGCCGAGCTCCTCGGCGATCTCGGGGATCGTGCGGCCGTGGGCGATCAGTTCGTGGCGCGACGGCATATTGATGCCGTACACGTGCGGGTAGCGCACGGGCGGCGCGGCCGAGGCGAACGTCACGCTCTTCGCGCCGGCGGCGCGTGCCATCTCGATGATCTGGCGGCTCGTCGTGCCTCGCACGATCGAGTCGTCGATCAGCAGCACGTTCTTGCCGCGGAACTCCGTCGACATCGCGTTGAGCTTCTGGCGCACGCTCTTCTTGCGCACGGCCTGTCCGGGCATGATGAAGGTGCGGCCGACGTAGCGGTTCTTGTAGAAGCCCTCGCGGTACTCGATGCCGAGGACGCGGGCGACCTCCATCGCGGCGGGTCGGGCCGAATCCGGGATGGGCATGACCACGTCGATCGCGCCCTCCGGCGTGTGCTTCGCGATGGTCTTCGCGAGCTTCTCGCCCATCCGGAGCCGCGACTCATACACGGAGATCCCGTTCATCACGGAGTCGGGCCGCGCGAGGTAGACGTACTCGAACGAGCACGGCCGCAGCCTCGGGTCGGCGGCGCACTGGCGGATGTGCAGCTCGCCCTCGGTCGTGATGTACACGGCCTCGCCGGGCGCGACGTCCCGCACGACCTCGTAATCGGCGTTCTCGAGCACGAGCGACTCGCTCGCGACGACCCAGTCGTCGCGGCCGTCTTCGCGCGTGCGACGGCCGAGGATGAGGGGCCGGATGCCGAAGGGGTCGCGGAACGCGAGCAGGCCGTAGCCGGCGATCAGCGCGATGGCGGCGTACGCGCCCTCGACCCGCTCGTGCACGCGGGTGACGGCGCTGAAGATGCGGTCGGGCTCGAGGTCGACGCTCGAGCGGGTCGACTGCAGCTCGTTCGCGAGCACGTTCACGAGCAGCTCGGTGTCGCTCGACGAGTTCAGGTGGCGGCGGTCGCGCTGGGCCATGTCTACGGTGAGCTCGCGCGTGTTGGTGAGGTTGCCGTTGTGGATCAGCGTGATGCCGTACGGGGCGTTGACGTAGAACGGCTGCGCCTCCTCCTCGCTCGACGCCGTGCCCTTCGTCGCGTAGCGCACGTGGCCGAGCCCCACGTTGCCGAGCAGAGACCGCATGTCGCGGGTGCGGAACGCCTCGCGCACCATGCCGCCCGCCTTGTGCGAGTGCATCACGCCGCTGGGCTCGGCCGTGGCGATGCCGGTGGCATCCTGCCCACGGTGCTGCAGAAGGAGGAGGGAGTCGTAGATCTCCTGGTTGACCGGACCGCTGCCGACCATTCCGACGATGCCGCACATGTGAGGGTTACTTCGCTCCGTCTCGGTATGAACCAACCAGGCGGACAGCGCCGCCGTCGACGCCCTTGGCGCCCTGCTCGAAATCGTCGCTCGGGGCGGCGCCGGACTGCACGGCGCCGACCTGCCAGGCCGCGATGCCGTCGCCCGCGAGGGACGCGACGGCCGCGTCGACGCTTCCCGCGTCGACGACGGCGAAGAAGCCCACGCCGAGGTTCCACGTGCCCTCGCTCGATTCGAGCGTGGTGCCCGCGACGTCGCTGAGCGCGCGGAAGACGGGGAGCGGGCTCCACGTCGACCGGTCGACCTCGGCCCACGTGCCCTGCGGCAGCACGCGCGCGAGGTTGGCGGCGATGCCGCCGCCCGTCACGTGACTGAGGGCATGCACGGAGCCGGGCACGTTCCGGATGAGGCTGAGCAGCTCGCGCGTGTACAGGCGCGTGGGCGTGAGGAGGGCCTCGCCCCAGGTCGCGCCCAGGTCGTCGGAGCGGTCGCCGTAGCCGAGCGAGGCGTTCTTCAGGATGTGGCGCACGAGCGAGTACCCGTTGGAGTGCACGCCGCTCGACTCGAGCGCGAGGATCGCATCGCCGGGCCGCACGAGGTGCGCGCCGAGCATGTCGTCGGCCTCGACGACGCCCGTCGCGGCGCCCGCGACGTCGTAGTCATCCGGACCGAGGAGGCCGGGGTGCTCAGCGGTCTCGCCGCCGACGAGGGCCGTTCCCGTTGCGCTGCAGGCCTCGGCGATGCCGCGCACGATGTCGGCGATGCGCTCGGGGTAGACCTTGCCCGTGGCGATGTAGTCGGTCATGAACAGCGGCTTCGCGCCGGTCACGACGATGTCGTCGACGACCATGCCGACGAGGTCCTGGCCGATCGTGTCGTGCTTGTCGATCGCCTGAGCGATCGCAACCTTGGTACCGACGCCGTCGGTGCTGCTGGCCAGCAGCGGGCGCTTGTAGCCGAGGAGGAAGCTGGCGTCGTACAGGCCGGCGAAGCCGCCGACGCCGCCGAGGACCTCGGGGCCCTGCGTCGCCTTCACGGAGGACTTCATGAGCTCGACGGCGAGGTCGCCCGCTGCCGTGTCGACCCCTGCCTGTGCGTACGTCGAACTGCTGGCGCCGGGGCGCTCGTTGGCGGACTGCGATTCCACCCGGACAGCTTAGCGGCACGCGCCGGGTGTTCACCTGGGCGCCGGGGGCAGGGCGCATCCCCGTGAGCCCTACGCCATCCCGCACCGGTCGACGAGTCCGCTCAAGACCCGACCCCGTCTCGCCCAATTGCGGCTTCTCGTGGGTCCGCCGGTCGCACACCCGCGAGAAGCCGCACCGGAGCGGGCTGTTTCGCGTGCGCGTCACCGCCGGGTACGCACACCACCCGCACCCGAATAGGCTGGCTCTATGGACACCGAGCCCGCGCAGTGGGAAGTCCGCGAGGACGCGAGCCGGGCCGTGCTCGCCGCGCTCTACCTGCGCACGGCCCTGGGCATCCGGGAGCCGGCAGCGCTGCCGCCGCTGCGCGGCGTTCCGGCCGCCGCGGCGCCTGCCGACGAGGAGCTCGAGGCGCAGTGGCAGCAGTTCTGGCAGATGACGGTCGAGCCCGAGGCGCACCCCGCCGACGTACCGCTCGACCTCGTCGACGGTTTCGGGACCCTCGTCGCGCTTCCCCGCACCGCCGAGGTGCTGCGGCGAGCGGCCGCACCGCTCGCGGTGGACGCCGTCGCATACGCGGAGGAGGCGCACCGCCGCGCTCAGCTGCCGGAGGGCGACGCCGCCGCCTGGCGGAACGCGGTGCGCGACGAGGAGCGCACGAGAGGCCGCGATTCGAGCGCGTTCCTGCTGAAGGTCGAGATCCTGCCCCTCGAACAACGAGGCGCGTGGTGGATCGGCGGCCTCACGATCGCCGTCACCGACGGCCTGCGCAGCGACGTCGCGGCGTTCGGCAGGACCATCCGGCCGTTCGTGGCCGACGTGTTCTGACGGCGCCGGACGACGACGCCGAACGCACCGAGGCGTCCGGCCGTTCGTGGTCGACGCACCGGATGGCGACGATCGTGCCCGCGCGGCGCGACCGGCGAATGCCGGATGCGCGGCGCGGAACGGGGCCGCTGCGGCCGGGTGCTGGTGCGCCGGCGCGGAGCCGTTGCTCCGTGCGGCTCAGGCCTCGTCCGGCTCTTCCGTGACCTCGCGGACGGCGCGGTGCTCGTGCACTTTGCGGCCGACGGTGCGGTCGAGGATGAGCGCGACGACCATCGCGACGGCGATGCCGGCGGGGACGCACCAGAGCACGATGAAGCCGAAGACCTGGCTCGTCGAGTACTCGATCTCGGTGTACTGGCTCGCCTCGGCCGTGCCGTCGAACACCGTCGACAGGATGACCGCGGCGAGCAGCCCCGCGGCCGCCCCGAGTGCGACGAAGACGCCGTACTTGGGCGCCCGCCGCGTGCGGACGACGGATTCGTCGTGCCGCTCGTCGGGGGTGGAGGAAGTCATGGCCTCCATTGAAACACCGCCACCCTGGGAGATGGTGGGACAGCGGCTGTCCGCCGGGTGTGCGCCCCTACGGGCGCAGCGGCAGCAGCGCGGCGATGTCGGCGCGGGTCCCGGATGCCCGGATCGCGCCGGATGCGACCGCCTCGCCCCAGTCGAGCTCACCGAGCGCGAGCGGGACCCAGGTGGTGGCGTCGGTCTCGATGACGTTGGGCGGGGTGCCGCGGGTGTGCTGCGGCCCCTGGATGACCTGCACGGCGCCGAACGGCGGAACGCGCACCTCGACGCTCTTGCCGGGCGCGCGCTCCTCGAGCAGCTGCAGCAGGTAGCGCACGGCCGTCGCCGTGTCGCTGCGACCGGCTCCCCCGGCCCGCACGGCGGCGAGCGCCGCGCGCCCGTCACCCATCAGGATCTTCCGCGCCATGCCCTCATTCTCGCGCACCGCCATCCGGCCGATGCCCCTGGCACGCTCCCACCCGTGGCGCCCCGGACACAGTGCAGTCAATCCGGCCCCATCCCGGGGCCACACCCTCGGGTTTCCGCACCGCGACCCGGCAGGCTGAGAGACCTGACTGCGTTGTGCACGCCGGGCAGCGCGCGGCGAACGATCGACGGCCGCCGATCGGCACCGTGACGGGGCGGCCGGATGCAGCCAGCACGACGCCCGCAGCCCACAGCACCCCGACACAACGCAGTCGATCCGAACCCGTTCGGGGACGAGTTCCTGGGATCTCCGCCACACTCTCCGGCAGGTCCGGAGATCTGACTGCGTTGTGCGCGGCTACCGGGTCGCGAAAGCCGGCAGGTCGAAGGCCTCGACGCGCGGGGGCTCGCTCGCATAGCGCTCGACGTCGACCCGGGCGGTCTGCGCCGTCGGGCCCTGCGCGAGCTTCGAGGTGCCGCGGTCGGCCGTGAGCACGTTCGGGTTGCCGTGGCGCTCGAGGCCCGTTTCGCCGTCGACGTCGAGCCACGCGCCGGTGGGCAGGGCGATGACGCCGGGCGAGACGTCGGAGGTCACGACGGCGCCCGCGAGGCACGCCCCCCGGTCGTTGAACAGCCGCACGACGTCGCCCGTGGCGATGCCGCGTGCGCCTGCGTCATCCGGGTGGATGCGGCACGCCTCGCGGCCGGCCACCTTGCCGCTGCGGCTGTAGTCGCCGACGTCCATCTGCGAGTGCAGGCGCGTCGTCGGCTGGTGCGAGACGAGGCGCAGCGGGTAGGCGGCCCCCACGGCGTCCTCGTGTTTGTCGAACCAAGCCGGATGCCCGAGGCAGTCGTCGTAGCCGAACGCGTCGATCGTGTCGGAGAAGATCTCGATCCTGCCGCTCGGCGTCGGCAGCGGCGTTCCTGCGACGAGCGCCGCCATCGGGCTGCGCGTGGGTGCGGCGGGCAGGCGCACGTAGCCCCGCTCCCAGAACGCGTCGAAGCCCGGCATCTCGATACCGCGCTCCGCCGCGCGGGCGCGCGAGAGCTCGTAGGCGCTGCGCAGCGTGGCACCGGCGTCGAAGGCCTCCTCGATGCCGAGGCGCGCCGCGACGCGGCGCAGGATCTCTTGGTCGTCGAGCGCTTCGCCCTGCGGCTCGATTGCGCGCTTCATCGCGATGATCCACGTGTCGTTCGATTTCGCCCCGATGTCGTCGCGCTCGAGCGATGTCGTCGCGGGCAGCACGATGTCGGCGCGCTTCGCGGTCGGGGTCCACCACGGGTCCTGCACGATGACCGTTTCGGGCTTCTGCCAGGCCCGCTCCATCCGGTGCAGGTCCTGGTGGTGGTGGAAGGGGTTGCCGCCCGCCCAGTAGACGAGGCGCAGGTCGGGGTAGGTGCGGCGCTCACCGTTGAAGTCGTACTCGGCGCCGGGGGTCTCGAGCGCGTCGACGAAGCGGGCGACGGGGATCTCGGTGCCGGCGAGCGGGTTGCGCAGCTTCGGCGCCTGCGGCACGGGGAACGGCTGCCGGTTCGAGCCGATGCCGTCTTCGGAGCCGAAGCCGATCGCGAAGCCCTCACCCGGCCGGCCGATGCCGCCGAGCATCGCGGCGACGGCGACCGTGAGCCAGTGCGGCTGCTCGCCGTGCTCTGCCCGCTGCAGCGACCACGTCGCCGTGATCAGCGACCGCGTCGACGCGAGGTCGCGCGCCAGGGCCCGGATGGTGTCGGCCGGGACTCCCGTGATGCACTCGGCCCACTCGGCCGTCTTCTCGACGCCGTCGGAGTCGCCCCGGAGGTAAGAGGCGAAGCGGTCGTAGCCGACCGTGTGCGCGTCGAGGAACGCCCTGTCGGCGAGCCCCTCGGCGTCGAGCGTGCGGGCGATGCCGAGCAGCAGCGCCGTGTCGGTGCCGGGGCGGATCGGCAGCCACTCCAGGTTGCCGTGGTCGACGGTCTCCCCGCCGATCGGGTTGACGCTGATGGCGCGCACACCGGCCCGAGCGACCTGCGCCAGGCCCGGCGCGCCGCGGTGCGAACCCATGCCGCCCGATTCGACCTGCATGCTGCGCGCCGGCACGCCCCCGAGCATGAGCCAGGTCTGCGTGTTCTCGGCGACCTCGGCCCAGGTGTGCGAATCGGCGACGTTCGCGTCGTAGCCGATCACGTGCGGCAGGATGAACGACGAGGCCGCGTGACTGTACGTGCCCGCGGAGTCGGTGAAGCCCCCGGTCGCGGCGAGGAAGCGCTTCAGGTGCGTCTGCGCGTGGTGGAAGCGGCCGGCGCTCGCCCATCCGTAGCTGCCGCCGTAGACCGCCGCGGGGCCGTATGCGTCGTGGACGCGTTCGATCTCCCGGGCGACCAGGTCGATCGCGGTGTCCCAGTCGACCTCGACGAACTCGTCATGCCCCCTCGGAGCTTCCCCGCGTGAGCGGCCCTCGAGCCAGCCGCGCCGCACGGCGGGGCGCTTCACCCGGTTCTCGGCGTGCACCGCGCCCGGCATGTTCTCCAGCAGCCCCGCCGGGTCGGCGTCGGCCTCGAACGGCATGGCCTCGACGAAGCGGCCGTTCTCGACCCGCGCCCGGAACGCGCCCCAGTGGGAGCTGTGGATCACGCCGTCTGCCATGCACCGATTTTCCCACAGCGGTCCGCCCGCGGGCATCCGGATGCACGTGGGCGGCCCACCCCGAACCGTACGCAGTCGACCGGCAGTCGCCCGAACCGCACTGCCGCGGGTTCCCGCGGCGAGGCGGCCCCCGCACCCGAGAGCTGACTGCGTTCTGCGCTGCGCTTCGGGGCATCGGGCTCGCCAAGTACCCTGGGAGGCGTGAAGATCCTGGTTCTCGGCTCCGGCGCACGCGAGCACGCCATCGTCCTTGCCCTCGTCAACGAGGGCGCCGGCCACGAGGTGTTCGCGGCACCCGGCAACGCAGGGCTCGGGCGCGACGCCCGGCTCGTCGACCTCGACATGTTCGACACCGACGCCATCGCCGGGTTCGTCGCGGAGAACGGCATCGCGCTCGTGGTCGTCGGCCCCGAGGCACCTCTCGTCGCCGGCGTCGCCGACCCGCTGCGCGAGCGCGGCATCGCCGTATTCGGCCCGGGGAAGGCCGCCGCGCAGCTGGAGGGCTCGAAGGCGTTCGCCAAGCGCATCATGGAGTCGGCCGGCGTTCCGACCGGCCGCGCCGCCTACGCCGCGACGCCGGATGAGGCCGCCGCCACCCTCGACGCCTTCGGCGCCCCGTACGTCGTCAAGGCCGACGGCCTCGCCGCAGGCAAGGGCGTCATCGTGACCGACGACCGCGCAGCGGCGCTCGCGCACGCCGAAGAGTTCCTGCCGGGCGGCCCCGTCCTGATCGAGGAGTTCCTCGCCGGCGAAGAGGTCTCGCTGTTCTTCCTGAGCGACGGCGACACCGTGCGCCCGCTCTCCCCCGCGCAGGACTTCAAGCGCGCGCTCGACGGCGACGAGGGCCCCAACACGGGCGGCATGGGCGCGTACTCGCCCCTTCCGTGGCTCACGACCCAGTTCGGCAGCCAGGAGGCCTTCGTCCGCGAGGTCACCGAACGGGTCGCGCTCCCGGTCATCCGGCAGCTCGACGCCGAGGGCACGCCCTTCGTCGGCCTGCTGTACGCCGGCCTGATCGTCACGACCGACGGCGTCAAGGTGATCGAGTTCAACGCGCGCTTCGGCGACCCCGAGACGCAGATCGTGCTGCCCCGGATGCAGACCCCGCTCTCGCAGCTGCTGTTCGCCGCGGCGACGGGCACGCTCGAGGATCAGCCGGCGCCGGCGTTCTCCGACGATGTCGCCGTCACGGTCGTCGTCGCGAGCGAGGGCTACCCCGCCGCGCCCGTGAAGGGCCGCGAGATCACGGGCCTCGACGAGGCCGAGAAGGTGCCGGGCGTGCACGTCACGCATGCGGCCACGGCCAAGGAGGACGGCGGCCTGATCGCGACGGGCGGCCGCGTGCTGAACGTCGTCGCGACCGCGCCGACGTTCGCAGAGGCCCGCGACCGCGCCTACGAGGCGATCGCGCTGATCGGCCTCGAGGGCTCCCACCACCGCACCGACATTGCCGCGAAGGTCGCCTGACGCGCGGCGCTCCCCGCAGCGATCGCCCGGCGGACCGTCAGCGGCGGCCGAGGCGGGCCGGCACGGCGAGGGCGACGGCTGCGACGCATGCCGCGAAGGCGACCGCCATGCCCACGACGAGCGGCCAGCGGCCGGCGTCCCACGCCCAGCCGAGCGCGAGCGCGCTCACGGACGACCCCGCGTAGTACGACAGCGTGTACCAGGCGGAGCCGACGACGGGCTTCCGCGAGACCGACGGGACGACGGCGCTCGCGACGGCGTGCGCCAGGAAGAAGCCGGCCGCGAGTGCGAGCAGCCCCACGACGATCGCAACGATGCTGTTCGGCAGCGTGAGCAGCTGGCCGGCCGCCATGAGCGCGGCGCCGAGCAGGATGGCGCGCCGTGCGCCGACGCGTTCGAGCACGGCTCCGGCGCGCATCGATGTGTACGTGCCCGAGACATATGCCAGGAAGAGCATCGAGGTCACCGCGACGCCGTACGAGAACGGCGGTTCGAGCATCCGGAAGGCCATGGCATTGAAGACGCCGATGAACGCGCACATGCCGAAGAAGCCGACGGCGAAGAGCGCGGTCGGGACGTACGCCGGTCCGGTGATGCGCACGGCTCCCGTGGTGGGGTGCGCCCCGGATGCCGCCGCGCGGCGGCGCGAGAGCGCCGCGACGAGGCCGACCCCCGCAACGGCGGCGACCAGCACCGCCCCGTCGACCGCGAGGATGCCGACGCGCCAGTCGAACCACTCGGTCATGAATCCGGCCAGCAGACGGCCGAGCATTCCGCCCGCCGTCGTGCCCGCGATGTACGCCGTCGCGACCCGCGCCCTGCGGCGACGGGGTACGGCCCCGCCCGTCCACACGACCGCCGACACGAGCACGCCGCTCATCACGAAGCCCAGCACGACGCGCGAAGCGACGAGGACCGACCACTCCTCGGCGAGCGCCGTGACGACCGTGATCGCCGCCCCGCCTGCCAGCGACACCGCGAGCAGCCGGCCGCGGCCGACGCGATCGGCGAACCAGGACGCGGGGAACACCCCGAGCGCGATGCCGAGCGTCGTCATCGACACGACGAGGTTCGCCTCGAACGCGCTGCGCCCGAAGTGCGCGGCGATCTCGGCGAGGAGCGGCTGCGGCGCGTAGATGGCCGCCATCACGGCGACGCCGATCAGCAGCGCCCCTGACTGCACGCCGCGCCAGCGCTCGTCGGGCGGCGCGGCGGGTGTCATCGCCCCATTGTCTCGCGCGACGGCGACCATGCGGCCCGTCATCACCGCCACCGGCGGCGCGGCGCGCGCCCCGCGCGCCTCTGTACGCGGGCCGCGCCCGGGGATACAGTTCCCGAAGCAACTCGATCTCATGTGCGGCGCACAGAGGGGTGGGCCGCACCGACGCGCAAGGAGCCCCCTATGTCCGCAGCACGCCGGGCCGGCGAACACGCTTCGCTCAACTCCCCGCTGCCCACCGCCGCCACTGAGATAGACCTGACCTCCCCCGGCGAACGGGCCGAGGGCTTCACGTCGCGCACCAATACGACGCGGTGGCTCGGCTTCATCGGAGGCTTCGTCCTCGCCGCCGCGCTGTGGCTCGCCATGCCGCAGGATGTTCCGCACGACGCGCGCCTGACCGCAGCGATCGCCGGCCTGATGGCCGTGTGGTGGATGACGGAGGCGATCCCGATCCCCGTGACGGCGCTCGTCCCGCTCGTCGCCTTCCCGATCCTCGCCGACGGCACGGAGGAAGCGCCCGTCACGGTCTCGTCCGTCGGCGCGAGCTACGGCGCAGACACGATCTTCCTGTTCATGGGCGGGTTCATGATCGCCCTGGCGATGCAGCGGTGGAACCTGCACCGGCGCATCGCGCTCCTGGTGCTGGCCGCCATGGGCGACCGGACGCAGGCGCTCATCGGCGGGTTCATGATCGCGACGGGCTTCCTGTCGATGTGGATCTCGAACACCGCCACCGCCGTGCTGATGCTGCCGATCGGGCTTTCGGTGCTCACCCTCGTCACGGAGGCGATGGAGCGCGACGGCGTGATCGAGAAGGGCGGCGGTCTCGCGGCCGTCGTGCAGACGAAGTTCGGCGCCGCGCTGATGCTCGCGATCGCGTACTCGGCGTCGATCGGTTCGCTCGGCACGCTGATCGGCACGCCGCCGAACGCCTTCCTCAACGGGTACCTCGAGCAGGAGTTCGGCATCGACCTCGGCTTCGGCCGCTGGATGCTCGTCGGTGTGCCGCTCGCGCTCGTGATGATGGTCGCCGCCTGGTTCCTGATCGCGAAGGTTCTGTTCAAGCCGGAGGTCGCGCGGATCCCCGGCGGCCGCGCCATGATTCGGGCGGAGCTCGCGAAGCTCGGCCCGACGTCGACCGGCGAGAAGCTCGTGCTGGTCATCTTCGCCCTCGCGGCGCTGAGCTGGATCCTGGTCCCGACCCTGTTCGACCCCGCACCGATCTCCGACGCCGGGATCGCGCTCGTCGCCGGCGTGCTGCTCTTCATCCTTCCCGCGGGCGCCGCCAGGGGCGTGCGCCTCCTCGACTGGGAGTCGGCGGTCAAGCTGCCGTGGGGCGTCCTGCTCCTGTTCGGCGGCGGCCTCGCCCTGGCAGGGCAGTTCTCGAGCTCGGGCCTGACGACGTGGATCGGCGAGGTGTCCGCTCAGCTCGGCACGCTCCCGGTCATCCTGATCGTCGTCATCCTGGCGACGGCGGTGATCTTCCTGACGGAGATCACGTCCAACACCGCGACCGCGGCGACCTTCGTGCCGCTCGTCGGAGGCGTCGCCGTCGGCATCGGCCAGGACCCGCTGCTGCTGACGATCCCGGTGGCGCTCGCCGCCACCTGCGCGTTCATGCTGCCGGTCGCGACCCCGCCGAACGCCGTCGTGTTCGGCAGCGGCTACGTCACGATCGGACAGATGATCAAGGGCGGCGTCTGGCTGAACGTCATCGGCATCGTGCTGGTCTCGACCGTCACGCTCACGCTCGCGGCGTGGGTGTTCGGCATCGCCTACTGAACCTGCCGTGCGGCGGCGCACCGGAGAGCGCCGCCGCACAAGCCCTACACCGTGACGTCGATGATGCCGCGCACGATCGCGGCCGCGCCGCCGAGGGCCGCCAGGAGCATCGCGAGACGCCGGGCCCGCGCCGCGGGCACGCGCCGGGCCAGGCGCGCCGCTACCAGCACGCCCAGCGCGACCGTGACGACGATGGCTAGGAACATCCATCCGAGCGACAGGCCGATGCCACCGTCGGTGTCAACGGACCCGAAGAGGAGCTTGCTGAGCACCGACACGGCGCCCATCGTCATGAACACGGGCTGCATCGTCGCGGCGAAGCCCGCCTGCTGCCAGCGCGACAGCCGCGAGTAGATGACCATGACGGGAGCCGCGACGCCGGATGTCGTGTTGAAGAAGCCCCCGATCGCACCCGCCAGCACGGCCGCGGAACCGCTCCGCCACTCCGGCAGGCGCCGCAGCGTCACGGTGACGAGCAGGGCCGCGAGCACGATGGCGCCGAGCAGGATCGACAGCCACCCCGCCGGGAGGCGCGAGACGACCCACGCGCCGGGGACGGCGCCGACGACGGCCGCAGGTGCGATCAGCAGGTAACGGCGCCAGTCGACGGCGGCCAGCACGCTCAGCATGATGATGAAGCCCGAGACGACCGTCGTCATGTTCGTGACCAGCACGCCGAGCGCGGGCCCGAACAGCAGCGACAGAACGGGCGCAACGACGAGCCCGACGCCCGTGCCCGAGAGCCGCTGCAGCATCGTGCCGACCAGCACGGCGGCAACGATGATCGCGAGATCCCATCCGGTCCCCATTCGACGCAGTCTAGGCCGACCGCGGGCGCCTCGCCTGGCGCCCGCTCGGCGGCGGGCGTACCCTCGCCGCATGGAGTTCACGGGCGTCGAAGACTGCGGAAATTCCCCCAAGAACCTGCGCCTCGCACAGTGGGAGCGAGCGCTCGCCCTCGGCGCATGGGGCGACGTCGCGGCGATGCTCTCCGACGACACGCGGCTCGAGATCGCCGTGCACGGCTCCCTCGACGCGGTCACCGGCGGCGACGTCTCCGACCGGCTCCGCGACATCCGGGGAGAGCTGGTGGGCGGCGCCGTCGAGGCCGCCCTGTCCCACGGCAGGGAGGGCGCGACCTGGGGCGTGTGGCGGCGACCGGATGGCGCGGTGCAGTTCGCGCACGCGTTCCGGTTCGCGACGGTGAAGGCCGACCGTTTCGCGCTCATCCGGTTCGTGCACGCCTGACCAGCGTCGGTCTCCCCGGCGAGCCTGGATAATGGGGGCATGAGCGATGCCCCGCAGATCCCCGGCTGGACGCACTTCTACTCGGGCAAGGTGCGCAACCTGTACCGACCGGCGGAGGGCACCGACGACCGGATGCTCGTGGTCGCGTCGGACCGCGTCAGCGCGTTCGACTTCGCGCTGGAGCCGCCGATCACGGGCAAGGGCGCGCTGCTCACGGAGCTGAGCATGTGGTGGTTCGACCAGCTCGCCGGTGCCGACGGCGGGCCAGCCGTGCCCAACCACCTCACGGGCGAGGAGCCGCCCGCCGAGGCCGCGGGGCGCGCCATGGTCGTGCGCAGGCTCGAGATGCTGCCGATCGAGGCGGTCGTGCGCGGGTACCTGACGGGTTCGGGCTGGCTCGAGTACTCCGAGCACGGCACCGTCTGCGGCATCGCGCTGCCGGCGGGGCTGAACGACGGCGACCGCCTGCCCGAGCCGATCTACACGCCGGCGTACAAGGCGCCCCTCGGCGAGCATGACGAGAACATCTCGTACGAGCGCACGGTCGAGCTCATCGGTGAGGAGCGGGCGCGCGAGCTGCGCGACCAGTCGCTCGCGATCTACCGCCGCGCGGCCTCGGCCGCCGAGGCGCGAGGGCTGATCCTCGCCGACACGAAGTTCGAGTTCGGCGTCGACGAGGGCGGGGTGATGCGCCTCGCCGACGAGGTGCTCACGAGCGACTCGTCGCGCTACTGGGACCTTCAGGCGTGGGAGAACGGCACGACGCCGAAGGAGCGGATGGCGAGCTTCGACAAACAGATCGTCCGCAACTGGCTCGCGGCGAACTGGGACAAGCAGGGCACCCCGCCCGTGCTGCCCGCCGAGATCGTCGAGCGCACGGTCGCGCGCTACCGCGAGCTGTTGGAGAAGATGACCGCGGCCTGAGCCCTGCCCGGCCGACCGGCCTCCCCGCCGCAGACGGGCGACGAGACGCCCGATGGGCACCTCTTCCGCTTGCCGCGGACCGCGGCGCCACGGCAGACTCAGGGTCATGACGAGCACCGGACGGGCCAACGGCGGCGACCCCAGACTCACGACCGTCCGGATGATCGCCGGCTCGTTCGCCGGCATGGTGGTGCTCCTCGGCGTCGTCGTCGCGCTCATCGTTCCGTCAGAGCAGTGGTTCACCGGCCCGGGCGCCATCGGCCTGGCGCTCCCGGCTGCGGGCGGCGCCCTCGGCCTCGTCCTGATGCTGACGATGGGGCACCACGTGCCCGCACTCCCGCCCACGACGCCGGCGGACCAGGCGGCGTCGACGGCATTCGCCGCCTTCCAGTCCACGCTCTTCGTCCGCCTCGCGGCGGCCGAGCTGCCCACGCTCGTCGGCATCGCCGCGGTCTTCATCGCCGACGAGCCGTCCGCGATCCCCTACCTCATCGGCGGTGCGATCTCCCTCGTCCTGCACGCCGTGTACGCGTTCCCGACCGCAGCGAGCGTGCGGCGCATCGAACGCCGCCTCGACCGCGAAGGCGGGCACTCACGCCTCGCCGACTCGCTCGGCCTCGGCTCCGGGCCCGGCAGCGGCTACACGGGCAGCGCGACGATCATCTGAGCGCGGGGAGGCGCCCGAGCGATCGACCGCTGCCTTCGCGAGACGCGCTTCGATATGCGGTGCGCCCCGCGTCACATCATCCGGAACCGGATGCGCGTGCCCGGCGGGGCCTGGGCGGCTCGTGACAGGTGGGCGCGGGCCACGACGCCGACCACCGGGTAGCCGCCCGTCAGCGGACGATCGGCCGCGAACAGGATCGGCTGCCCGTCGGGCGGTACCTGCAGCGCGCCCGTGACGGTGCCCTCGCTGGGCAGCTCGCCGCCGCCCGCGCGCTCGAGCGGGCGCTCACCCTCGAGCCGCAGCCCCGCGCGGTTCGACCGCGGCGAGACGAGCCAGTCCTGGTCGGCGAGCAGTTCGAGCGATTCCGGGGTGAACCAGTCGTCGCGGGGCCCGGGAACGACGTCGAGCCAGAGCGTCTCTCCCGGCGCCGGGAGAGGATCCGGGTGGCCCGCCCACGGCTCGACGGCACCCGCGATGCGCGATCCGATCGGCAGCACGGCGCCCGGCACGAACGGCGCGGGGCCCAGCCCGGCGAGCACGTCGCGCGATGCGCTGCCCAGCACGGGCTCGGCGTCGAAGCCACCGCGCGCGGCGACGTACGAGTACACGCCGCGCTCCGGCGCCCCGACGATGACCTCCTCCCCCGCGGCGAGCGCGAACGGCGCGTCGAACGGTGCCGGGCGCTCCTGCACGGCGGGCTGCGCCTCGCCGTCGGGCACGCTCCGGATGATCGTGAGCGGCACGGGCGCCCCCGTGACGGCGAGCGTCACATGGCCTCGTGCGCGCAGGCGCAGCCCGCCGAGCGCCGTCTCGATCGTCGGGCAGCCGGGGTCGCCGCCGACGAACGCGTTCGCCCGGCGCAGCGCCGTGCGATCCATTGCGCCCGACGGCGAGACGCCGAGCTCGGCCTTCCCGGGCCGCCCGAGGTCTTCGAGGAGGGCGTGCGGGCCCACGGCGAGGACTTCGAGCGCCGGCCTGAGTTCGCGAACGAGAGCGTCAGCTGCGGCGAGCTGATTCCGCGACGTGAGCGAGTGCGCTGATCTGCCTCCCGTTGCACCTGATGCCGAGGCGTCTTCGTATGCACCGATCGGGCGCCCCGCACCGCCTGCTTCCGGGGCGTTCGGCTCGGCATCGATGCGCGCGGCGGCGCGCACGGAGTCGGCCGCATGCCCGGAGCTCGTGCCGGGCCGCGCTGCTCCCTCCGCCGCAACGGGCACGAACCGCACCCGCATGCCCGGCCGGAGGAGCGCGGGCGGGTCTCGGTCGAGGCTCCACATCTGGTCGAGCGCGCGGCCGAGCAGGCGCCAGCCGCCGGGGCTGTCACTCGGGTACACGCCTGCGAACTCCCCGGCGATCGCCACCGAGCCCGCCGGGATGCGCGTGCGCGGGGTGCTCCGCCTCGGCACGTGCAGCGCAGGGTCGAGCCCGGACAGGTAGGCGAAGCCAGGCGCGAAGCCCGTGAAGGCGACCGCGTACTCGGCGGCCGCGTGGCGCTCGATGACCTGGGCGGGCGTCAGGCCCGTGAGGTCGGCGACCTCCGCGAGGTCTTCACCGTCGTAGACGACCCCGATCTCGACCGCTTCGTCCTCATCCGAGGCGCCTCGCTCCCCTTCGCGCGCCGCGACGTCGCGCCGCACGCTGTCCCGATCGGCCGTGCGGGCCAACTGCAGCAGCACGGTGCGGGCGCCGGGCACGGCGTCGACGACGCCCGGCACCGGCCGCGCCGCGAGCGAGCGCGCCAGCGCGATCGCCTCGTCGGCGTCGGCCAGGTCGACCAGGAGCGCATCGTCGCCGCATGGCAGGAACCTCACCGCGCACCCCAGCCCTTACCCCGCAAAGGGCCGCACCTCGATACCCGCGCCCTCGACCGTCGCGCGCACGGCGCGGGCCATCTCGACGGCGCCCGGGGTATCGCCGTGCACGCAGATCGAGTCGGCCTCGCACATCACGATGCGCCCGTCGACGGCGACGATCTCGCGCTCGGTGACGAGGCGGAGCATCCGGTCGGCGATCTCGCTCGGGTCGGTGAGCACGGCACCGGGTTCGCGGCGGCCGACGAGCGTGCCGTCCGGTGCATATGCGCGGTCGGCGAAGGCCTCGCCCGCGACGCGCAGGCCCGCGGCCTCCGCGCGCTGCACGAAGCGCGAGCGCGCGAGCCCGACGACCACGAGCTCGGGGTCGAAGTCGCCGATCGCGTCGATCACGGCGGGCGCGTGCTCGTCGTCGCTCGCCACGGTGTTGTACAGCGCGCCGTGGGGCTTCACGAACCGGATGCGCGTGCCCGCCGCCCGCGCGATGCCCGCCAGGGCGCCGAGCTGGTAGAGCACGTCGCCGTACACCTCGCGGCCCGTCGCTCCGAGGGCACGGCGCCCGAAACCGGCGAGGTCGCGGTACCCCGGCTGCGCGCCGACGACCACGCCGCGCTCCGCGGCGGCCCTCGTCGTGTCGAGGAGCGTCAGCGGGTCACCCGCGTGAAACCCGCACGCGACGTTGGCGCTCGTGACGATGTCGAGCATCGCTTCGTCGTCGCCGAGGCGCCAGCGCCCGAAGCTCTCGCCCATATCGGCGTTCAGGTCGATCGTGGCCATCCCCACACGCTACCGGCGCGACGCGCCGCGCGGCAGCTGCTCCTCTCTACGCTGTCCGGACCTGGCTACGCGTATGATGATCGGTCACGCACCAGTAAGCACGCGGTGAGGGATCCTTCCCTCACGGCCATCGGAGTTCCGACACCAGGACCAGCCGCTCTCGGGATCGTCCTCAATGACATCGACGCTCTCGCCCGCAACGGCCGGCAGCTCGGTCGTGTCGTATGCGACGCGCACGGTGCCGTTGGAGCCGTCGATATCTATGTGGCGCGCGGGCACCCACCCCGTCCCTAGGGATGCTGTCACGAACACGAAAGCGGGCCACTCGGTGTCCCGATCTCCGACCTGAACGACGTCGCCGGGCCTGATCGTCAACGGGGCGCGCCCTGGAATCTCATGTTCAGCAGTCAATACGTATCGCACAGCACCAATCCTCCCATCAGCGCCACCCCTCGCCGCCTATGGGAGAAACGCCGCAACCGGGCGTCAGGCCGCGAGCACGTCGGGGGAGAGGGTGCGCCGCAGCACCTGTTCGATCTTCGCGCTCAGCTGATCGTCGTCGCTCTCGCCGAGGGCCGCGAGCAGGATGTCCCTGGCAAGAGCGGACGTCGGCTTCCCCGCGCGCGCCGCGCGATCGGACAGCTGCTGCAACTGCTCCTGTGTCAGCCGCACCGAGAGCACCGCGGGGCTGCCCGCGCCCGCACGGCGCTGTGCGCGCACCGTGCGCGGCGGCTCGCCGCGGTTCTGCTCGGCGTCAGCCGACGCCTCCTCGAGCACCTTGTTGATGTCGGTCATCGTTCCTCGGGTCTGCTGTGGGAACAGGTGACAGTTCTTGTTAGGCCGCGAGGGCCAGGTTCTGGTTCATGATGGTCTCGAACTCGACCGGCGTCAAACGGCCGAGCCGGACCTGTCGACGCCGACGGTGGTAGGTCCGCTCGATCCAGGTCACGATCGCGATACGCAGCTGTACGCGTGTGGCCCAGGATCGCCGGTCGAGGACGTTCTTCTGCAGCAGGCTGAAGAACGATTCCATGGCCGCGTTGTCGCCGCAGGAGGCGACTCTGCCCATCGATCCGACGAGGCCGTGACGGGAGAGTTCGCGGCGCAGTTTCCGGCTTCGAAATTGCGATCCACGATCCGAATGCACGATGCATCCGGCCACGTCCCCGCGCATCCGAGCGGCGTTCCTGACGGCCCGAACCGCGAGCGAAGCTTTCATCCTCGAGTCGATCGAGTAGCCGACGATCCGACCGGAGAATGCGTCCTTGACCGCGCAGAGATAGAGCTTGCCCTCGGCAGTGGCGTGCTCGGTGATGTCCGTGAGCCACAGCACGTTCGGACCCTCTGCGATGAACCGATGACTTTCGCGTCCGTCGTCACCGACCACGACGCAGAGATCATCATGAACGGCGGGACCGGACCGCTTACCGTTCTTGCCGCGCTTCTTCCCGAACACGCTCCACCAGCCGTTCGCTGACGTGATCCGCCACGCCGTCCGATCACTCATCGCCTCGCCCGCCTCACGGGCCTCATCGGCGAGGAGGCGATGCCCGAACTCCGGGTCGTCCCGGTGCGCATCGAACAGGGCGTTCGCCCGATACGCCTCGTCGAGTTCACGCCTGCTGATCGGGTTTCTTCAACCACCGGTAGTAGGGCTGGCGAGCGAGCTTCAGTACCCGGCACGACACCACGACAGGGATCCTGTCTGCAGCGAGCTCGGAAACGAGCGGGTAGATCATTTTCCCGGCAGGTTCGCCTGAGACAGATACGCCGCGGCGCGACGCAATACCTCGTTCTCCTGCTCCAACAGCCGGTTCCGCTTCCGCAACTCTCGCAGCTCACCGGACTCCGACACCGTCACACCCGACTGTTCGCCGTCTTCGATGCGAGCCTGCCGCATCCACTTGTCGAGCGTTCCGACATGGACACCGAAGTCCTTCGCGATCTCCGCGAGAGTGACCTCCGGATCACGGTTCTGAGCCACACGCACGACGTCATCGCGGAACTCCTTGGGAAACGGTTTGGGCATGACGACATCCTTCCAGGCCAGCCCCAACGGCTAGCCACCTCAGATGTCACCCGTTCCTACAGCAGACCCTCGGCACAAACCGCACGGATCGTGCCCCGTTGCCTCAGCGCCGGGGCACGATCCGTGTCGACGATTCGCACCTTGGAGCTCTCGGGACTGTGACGATGACTTGCCATAGGCGGAGCAGGCCGATGATGATCAGCACTGCCGCGGACACAACCTCGCAATTACCTAGTACGGCCCGCCGGACCACTTAATCTCCCGGCCAGTACTACTGCATCTCCAACTTTCGGCGGCGTCGTCCCATCGCCCGGTGGTTCGGTGAACACGAGGTGCCGCACAGAACTGGACACGCTTCACCGAGGACTGGACACGCTTCACTGACGGGATCATGCATGACGACCGGACGTTCTCATGACGACTAGCACTGCGCAACTCTGGGTGCAGACCGTTGCCGGACGCGTCGTGCACATCGCATCCGTCAACGACGGGAAGAACGTTCTGCAGTGGAACGCACGCTGGCACCGAAAAGCACGGTCCTCCGCCCGTGGGCCAACCGCAACGAAACAGCGATTCTACGCTCGCGCTGTCGGGGTGCTCTTTGCGATCGGCGCCGCGTGTTTCGTCGTGGCCGCCCCGATCGCTCTCTCCAGGCGCCCGGGGGCTGACGCACTGAATCTCGTAGGTTCCCTTCTCTTCTCGCTCGGCGCGGTATATGCCGTGCTCGAAGCCAACGGGGCTGCCAAGGAACTGTCTGGCGCACGACAGCAACGGTTCCGGACCACAGCTGCCCTTGCCGCAACAGTGCAGCTCGTCTCGGCTGCCGGCGTGTTCCAGATCTCCACGATCGCAGCTTCGGCCGACGTCAGCGGGTCAACCGCGTTGTTCCTCGTGTGGGTGCCGAGCTTCCTCGGCGGCATCGGCTTCGCCTGGTCCGGGTGGCTGTATGCGGCGGAGGCCCGGCCCGCACACGATCTCGGATCCCGTATCGCGAACCTCAACCTCGCGGGAAGCGTGATCTTCCTGCTCTCCGCCGTTCCCGGCCTCGTGGACCCGGACGAAGCTCTGGCGGCGACGCGTTGGCTGACGGCCCTCGGGTATGGGATCGGATCGCTAGCGTTTCTGTGCGCCGGCGTCGCAGCGGTCTTCGAGGTATCGCGATCGCTCCCGCAGGGAAGCACATCCATTCCCGCTCAGATGGAAAGAACGGTCAATTCATGAGCATGCCCGATCGTCAAGCGCACGGCTTGTGCCCCTTCTGCCGTGCTCCGGTGTCCGACCAGCCCACTGAGGGCTCGCGTTTCGGCGAACGCGCTGCGATGCGGGTCGCACGCGCGATCGCGAACTGGCGGTTCGTGGCGATCGTGCTGACGGGCGCGCTCACGTGGATCATCCTGAACATCGCCATCCTTCCGCTGTCACCGTTCCCCATGGTGATGATCAGCGGGCTGAGCGCCGGGCTCTCCCTGCTCGCGGCGCTCTACGGGCCCGTGCTGCTCCTGACACAGCGAGTCGAAGCCGCACAGGACCGTGCACGCGCCCGGACCATCCTCTCGGCGGCGCTCGTCAGCGAGCAGATCCTCGAGGGCGATCAGCGCACGAGCCAGTAACAGCCTCTCCACACTCAACGAAAGGACAGCAAATGATCGTCACAGTTTTCCGTCAGCGGACCGATCCGGCATTCGTCTCCGAGTACGGCGACATCGGCAAGGACGTCGTGGCGGCGGCGCCAGAGGTTCCCGGATTCATCTCATTCAAGCGGTTCCAGGCCGACGACGGCGAGTCGTGCACGGTTGTCGAGTTCGAGGACTTGGAAGCACACAATCGGTGGATCGCGAACCCGATCCACCGCAAGGCGATGTCCCGCGGCCGAGAGTCGTTCTTCGTCGAGTACACGATCACCGTGTGCGAAGCGCTTCGCATCCTGCAGCAGCACCCGAACCCGCATGTCACGATCCCGTAGACCGTTGCTGCCCCGTAACCGATGACAACCGAAACCGAAAGTGAAATGATGACCGAGCAGAACGACCGCGCGATCGACAAGCCCTTCCACTCCGCTGGTGAGACCATTGAAGTGCTCGCGCGCCTCCCCCTTGCAGACGTCGCGCTCCCCGAAGGCACCGCCCCGCTGGAAGAGCGGACGCTGCGCATGCGCAAGGTGGTGGTCGAGTCGGGCGGCGTCATCGCCGCACACCCGCACGCCAATCGCCCCACGATCCTCTACATCATGACGGGTCGCCTATTGGAGTTCTCCTCGTCCAGCGACACCGCGACCGAATACACGGCGCCGGCGATCGCAATGCCCAAGGCCGAGCACTGGTGGCGCAATCCCGGCGACACAAGCGCGATCATCATCGGCGCCGATTTGCTCGATCCCGCGGCTGACGCTGCACAGGGGTGACGGAGCCGGTATGGAACTTCTCCCCACTCCCCCGACCATCGCAGGCTCCCCGTCTCGCTTCTCCGGCGATGCCTGGTACGACCCCATCGTGCAGGGTGAGGCGCCGTCACGCCTTCAGGCGGGGCTCGTGCACTTCGCGCCCTGTGCCCGAACGGCATGGCACAGTCATCCATTCGGGCAGACGATCCGCGTTACGACCGGCACCGGCATCATCGCGACGCACACGAACGTCATCATCATGCGCCCGGGCGACACGGTGCACACGCCGCCAGGTGAGCTGCACTGGCACGGTGCCGTTCCCGACCAGTTCATGAGCCACCTGGCGATGTATGAACAAGAGAACATCGCCTGGCACGACCTCGTCACCGACGAGGAGTACGCGGCCGCGGCGACCCGCTACGACGGTTCGGTCGGGACCGCTCGCTGAGGTTCACGATGCTCGCCGCGTAGCGCGGCGAGCATCGTGAACGCTGGCGCCTAGAAACCTCAGCGGTACTCGGGGTTCGCGTCGTACTGGAACCGCTCACCCTCGTTCCACATCCCACGCAGGTTCCCGTACCCCGGGATCCCACCGGCATCCTTCAGTCGACGCGCTGTGTGCAACAAGTTCCACGTCATGAACGTCGTATTGCGGTTGGTGAAGTCGCTCTCGGGGCCACCGGAACCTTCGTCGAGGTAGCTCGGGCCCGGCCCGATCGGGCCGATCCAGCCGGCGTCTGCGCCTGGCGGGATCGTGTATCCGATGTGTTGGAGGCTGTACAGGAGCGACATCGCGCAGTGCTTCACACCGTCCTCGTTGCCCGTCAGAATCGCCCCGCCGACCTTGCCGTAGTACACGTACTGGCCGCGGTCGTTGAACAGGCCGCTCATGCCGTACAGGCGCTCAATCAGTTTCCGCGTCTCCGACGAGTTGTCGCCGAGCCAGATCGGGCCGCCGACCACGAGGACGTCGGCCGCCTCGATCAGCGGCCAGATCTCGTCGGGCCACGCATCCGTCTCCCAGCCGTGCTCCCGCATGTCCGGGTACACGCCCGTCGCAACGTCGTGGTCGATGAAGCGTACGCTGTCGACCGTCACGCCCTGCGAGCGCATCAGCGCGATGCTGCGGTCCATCAGTCCTTGGGTGTTGCTCGTCTCGGGGCTGGGCTTGAGCGTGCAATTCACGAACACGGCGCGCAAGTCGTCGTAGGAAGCCGGTGGCGTCTTCACTCCACTCATAGTCGAACGCTACTCCTTGTCCGCGCGGGCATGAGCGCCCACGCCTTTGTCGAGCGGCGCCGATTCGGCGCCGCGAACGGCCCGATGCCGACGCGCTTGGGCGATCGAGCCGACGACGATCGCGATCAGGCCGAACGCCATCGGAACCATCGCAGGCAGCACATTCCCGCCACGCCCCTCGGCGTCGGCGGCGTACCCTTCGTGGATCGCCGCAGCCGCTGCCGCGGTCAGCATGACCACGCCGACGACGACAAGCAACAGGCCGCCCCAGGCGGCGAGAACGAGCCGCACGGCACGGCAGCGCATCACACCCGGATCCTTCCGAGCGAGCCGAGCACGAGAGCCGGCTCCGCGTCGAGGTGCAGGATCGTGAACAGGGTACGGGTGCAGAACGGGCATCGCACGATCGCCGAGCGCCGATTCAGCTCGACGACGGTGGAAGCGAAGGCCGCCTCGCGCCCGCACGCTTCGCAGGCGCCGCGGCGTGCGGTCATGTCGGCGCCGAACACGTCGAGCAGGGCGCCAGCGATCGCGTTCCCGTCGACCGTCGTCGTGCCATCAGCCGTACTCATCACTTGCCCCCGAATCGTTCCGTGCGCACGCGCGCTGGGTCGTGGCCCAGTTCGACGAGCAGCCTCGACACGTGCTCGACGAATCCCGTCGGGCCGCAGACGAAGACCGCCGGCTGCCGGTCGGCCGACCACGTGGCCTCGCGTAGCACGTCCGCGTCCACACGGCCGGTGCGGCCGCCCCAGCCCGCGGGAGCCCTCCGCGTGAAAACCCAACTCACGTCGACGCCGCCCGCGTGCGCGCCGTCAAGCTCGTCGCGGAAGATCGCATCCTCCAGGCCGCGCACCGAGTAGAGCAGGCGCATCGACGCCCCGAGCCCCGCGTCGGTCGCCGCGCGCACCATCGCGTGCAGAGGAACGATGCCGGAGCCGCCGGCGATCAATTGCGTAGGCGCGGCGGCCCTCGGCTCCCACACGAAGTACTGCCCGAGGGGCCCCTTTACCTCGAGTTCGTCCCCGACCCGCAACTCGCGCACGAGGTAGGGCGACACTTCACCGTCGGCGACCTCATCGACCGCGAGTTCGATCGTCTCGCCCGGCCCATACGACGCGAGCGAGTACGAGCGCACCGCCTGGTACCCGTCTTCCGCGGTGAGGCGCAGGTCGACGTGCTGACCGGCGATGCTGCCCGGCCAGGCCGACACCTCGAGCCTGATGCTGCGGGCCTTCGCCGTCTGGATCCGGACATCCGACACCCGCGCCGCGTGCCAGCCGCCGACGGTCACCAGTAGCGCTCCTCTGCCCAAGGGTCGCCGTGCATGCTGTAGCCGTTCTGCTCCCAGAACCCTGGCTCGTCGTCATGCATGAGTGTGAGGCCTTTGATCCATTTCGCGCTCTTCCAGAAGTAGAGGTGCGGCACGATCAAGCGCGCGGGGCCACCGTGTTCGGGGTCGAGGGGTTCGCCCTCGTACTCGAAGGCGATCCACGCATTCCCGTCGAGGAGGTCCTCCAGCGCGACGTTCGTCGTATACCCGCCGTACGAGTGCGCCATGGCGAATTCGGCAGAGGTATTGACCTCAGCGAACAGCGTGTCGAGGGAGACTCCGCGCCACGACGTGCCGAGCTTCGACCAGCGCGTCACGCAATGGATGTCAGTGTGCACGTCTTCAGCGGGCAGCGAATGCAGTTGCTCCCACGTCCATACCGACGAATGCCCGACTTCATTCCGGATGCCGAACGTCCATTCGTCTGTGTCGATCTGCGGCGTCGGCCCGGCCGACAGCACAGGAAAATCTGCCGTCAGATACTGCCCTGGCGGCAGGTCCGGATCGGACTCGCGGCGATGGGAACCGAAGCCCCGGGAGATGACTGCCATCAGGTGTCCTCACTACTACTGGGATACATCGTGCAACCATCGCTCAGCCCCCAGGTGGCGCTTCGGGTCGCAGAGCATGGCCTTGTTCCGGAAACAGCCGAGCCCACGAGTTCGCGGGGCTGTGAACACTGCCTCAAGCACACCAGCAACGAACCTGAAGACGACGGTGCTCCCACGTAATTGCGTATCGAATCGCGCCATCTTGCGTAGGCACGCACCAGCTTTTGCGTAGTGCGAGGCTCGCGCTTGCGTAGTTCACGTCGCCAGCATGTGCAGCCGTCCGAACGACGGCGCGCTGACGCATCGGGCAACGGCACGACCGATGCGCAAGTCATCGTCGTCAGGCGCCCCCTACCGCGCGGAGGTCACTCCTTGAATTGGTCGTCGGCCGAGTCACCCTCTGGCTCTGCCGCGCCGCCCTCGCGGCGGGCGCGGCGCGTCTCGCCGCGGGTCTCGCCGACCGTGAGCGATGCCTCTCCCGATGCCGTGTGGCGCGGGTCCGCCTCGCTGCGCGGCTGGATGACCCCAGGATCGAGCGTGCGCGCGACGTCGGTTGCCGTGACGGCCCGCGGGACCTCCGCACCGATGATGTCGAGCTGAGAGGTGGCAGTATCCCACCACTCGGTGAGCTCCGGGTCCTCCGTGTCGACGTTCGCGCCGGCGCCCTCATCCGGCGCGACCTGCGCCGCATCGAACACGAAGTCGTCGCCGTGCTCCTCGATGCCCCTCCTGACGCCCTGGGCGATCGCGGCCTTGGCGAACTTGCGGCGCAGCATGTACGGGTCGGTGCGCAGGTCGCTCGCCCACGAGAACAGCACGCCGATCAGGATGATCACGAACGGCACGGCGGTGACCACCATGATCGACTGCAGCCCGTTGAGCGCGTCCGTGCCGCCTGCCAGCAGCAGCACCAGCGCCGTGCCGCCGAGCAGAACGCCCCACATCACGGTGATCCACGTCGACGGCTCCGGGCGGCCGCGCTGGCTGATCGAGCCCATCACGATCGACGCCGAGTCGGCGGACGTCACGAAGAACACGATGATCGAGAACATCGCGACGACGTTCAGGATGAACGCGATCGGGATCTCGGTGCCGAAGACGACGAGGTTCGACTGCAGCGCCGAGAACAGGCTGTACAGCACCGCCTGCGCCCCGCTGTCGTTGTATGCGGCGAAGAGCTCGCCGCCGGTCTGCTCGTCGAAGTACATCGTCGCGCCGCCCATGATGCCGAACCAGAACACGCTGACGATGCTCGGCACGATGATGATGACCGTGACGAACTCGCGCAGGGTGCGGCCGCGCGAGATCTTCGCGATGAACATGCCGACGAAGGGCGTCCACGAGATCCACCACGCCCAATAGTAATTCGTCCAGCTGCTCGTGAAGGCCGCGGCGTCCTCGCCCTGGGCCGGGTTGCGCGCGAGCATCTGGAACATGTTGCCGAGGAATTCCGGCACGGTCGACGGGATGATGTTCAGCAGGAACAGCGTCGGGCCGCCGATGAACACGATCAGCGCGATGACGCCGGCGAGCACCATGTTGATGTTCGACAGCAGCCGGATGCCGCGCTTGATGCCAGAGACGGCAGAGATGACGAAGGCGCCGGTCAGGATCGTCACGATCAGGATCAGCCCGATCTCGCCGAGGTCCGCGATGCCCGTGACCTCCTGGATGCCCGCCGACACCTGCAGAGTTCCGAGGCCCAGCGTGACGGCGGTGCCGAACAGCGTGACGAGGATCGCGAAGATGTCGATGATCGAGCCGATCGGCCCGTCGGTCTTCTCCTTGAAGATCGGATACAGGATGGCCGAGATCAGCGGCGCGCGCCCACGGCGGTATGCGGCGTAGGCGATGGCGCCGCCGACGAGGGCGTAGAAGGCCCACGGGATCGGGCCCCAGTGGAGCGTCGACTGCGCCAGCGAGGCCATCATGGCCTCGCGCGTGCCGGCCTGGACGCCCCAGGGCACCTGCTCGACCGTGCCGTCGGAGAGCGTGACCTCGTCGATGCCGCCGAGCCCCGGCGGCACGTTGTTCATGTAGTCGAGCGGCTCGGCCGGGCCCCAGAACAGCAGGCCGATGCCCATGCCGGCCGAGAACAGCATCGCAATCCATGCCGTCGTCGAGAACTCGGGCTTCTCCTCGTCAGCGCCGAGGCGCACGCCGCCCGTGCGGCCGTAGCCGAGCACCAGCATGAAGACGAGCGTGACGACCGCGATCAGCGAGAACAGCCAACCGAGGTTCTCCATCGTGAAGCCGAGCATCGCCGTGCCGACGGGCACGATCGTCTCCGGCGCGATGATTCCCCAGGCGATCACGCCCGCGACCGCGAGGCCCGCGACGCCCAGCACGACCCAGTTCGTCGGGAAGGTGCGCGGCGTGTCCTCCACGCCGATACCGGGTATCAGCGCCGGATGCGTCACCTCGCGCACGAGATTCTTCATCGGCTGTTTCTTGGCACGAGCGGCGGCCTCGCCGCCAGCGTCGCCTGTCTTGTCGTTCTTCTCAGTCATGGTCTCTCGTGTCCATCCCGCCCCGCCCGCGGCCGCGCCCCGGGCATCCGATCGTTCCCGACGCTACAGACCCGCTTGCCGTTCGCACGAGGGGCCCGCCGATTCCGCGCGACGCGGCATCGGCGCGAGTATTCCGGAAACCGAGCATCGGCGGCGCTTCGTCCGGCACTACGGCCGCCGCAGTCGCTCCGCGTCGGGCGTCGTCACCGGGTCCCACCCGCGGCGCGGGCCGCGGTTTCCGCGGTCGTCATCGCGGGAGCGGTACACGATGTAGGGCCGGAAGAGGTAGCCGACCGGCGCCGAGAACACGTGCACCAGGCGGGTGAACGGCCACAGCGCGAACAGCACGCAGGCGCACAGGATGTGGGCCTGGAACAGGATGGGCACGCCGACCATCAGCTCGGGCTGCGGCTGGAGCAGGATCAGGCTGCGGAACCACGGCGAGATCGTCTCCCGGTAGCCGTAGCCCCCGCCGAAGACCTGCAGTGCGACGGTGGCGGCCGTGCCGAACAGCAGCACCGCCCCGAGCACGGCGTACATCAGCTTGTCCATCCGCGTCGTCGCCAGGAACACCGCGGCGATCGAGCGGCGGCGGAAGATCAGGATGGTCAGGCCCGCGAGCGTCAGGATGGCGGCGGCCGTACCGAGCACCGTGGCACCGATGTGGTACGTGTGCTCGTCGATGCCGATGGCGTAGAGCCACTCGCGCGGGATGAGAAGGCCGACGACGTGGCCGGCGATCACGAAGAGGATGCCGAGGTGGAACATCGGCGAGCCCCACCGGAGCAGCCGGTTCTCGTACGTCTGCGACGACCGCGTCGTCCACCCGAACTTGTCGTACCGATAGCGCCAGATGTGGCCGACGATGAAGATCGCCGCCGTGATGTACGGCACGGCGACCCACAGGATGATCACGAGGGTCGTCATCGTTCCTCCCTGGCGGCGAAGGGCGCAAGGCCCTCGGGAAAGCTGAGTCCGACCGTCTCGGTCGGCGGCCCCTCGGTCACGAGGGCGAGCACGCGCTCGCGGGTCGCCTCGTCGATCGGCGGAAGCGAGAGCGTCACGGCGCGCACGGCGTCGGCCCACGGGCTGGAGAGCCCCTCGAGCGCGGCCCGCAGCACCTCGATCCCCTCGCGGTGGGCCGAGAGGACGGCGCCGGCGATCGGCGAGTCGCTCCTGGCCGAGAACTCGAGCACCGCCGGCAGGTAGTCGGGGAGCTCGTCGGCGTCGAACTCCCACCCGGCCGCGCGGTAGGCGTCGAGGAACGTCACGAGCGCCGTGCCGCGCTTGCGGGTGTCTCCCGTCGCGAAGTAGCTGAGGTACAGCGAGCACTTGCGCTTCATGTCGAACGTCGCGACGTACCGGCGCTGCCATTCCTCCTCCCCCGCGAGGCGAGCCGCGTCGATGAATGTCACGAGCGGCCGGGACACCGCCTCCGGCAGCTCCGCGGCATGCGACCGGATGACCGGGAGCCTGGCGAACCATTCGGCGTCCGGGTAGTCGAGCAGCAGCGACGCGAGCATGTGGGTCGTGCGGCGCTCGCCGTCGCGGAGCCTCGCCGGTGCGATCTCGGGCGGGAGCTTGCGGCGCGGCGTCGCGCGACCGATCGCGAGCGGGCTCATCGCGGCTCCTCCGCGTGCTCGCTCGGCGGCGGGAACAGCCCATCCGGAGACCCGTTGCCGTCCCAGTTCAGCAGGTTGACGCGGCCCGGCGTCGACGGCCTGTCCGCCGACTGCCGGTCAGCGAGCGCATGGAAGGTCTCGACGGTCGCGGGCGTCGCGTGCCCGCTCGCGGCGCCGAACGGCCCGCCCATGCCCGGCCCGCCGTCGGTGTCGAGCGAGCACGCCATCTCCTCGAGCTGGTGCGCCTGTTCCGTGTGGGCCGAGGGGATCACGTAGCGCTCCTCGTACTTCGCGATCGCGAGGAGTCGGTACATCTCCTCGATCTCGGCGCCCGTCATGCCGACGGCGTTCGCGATCGACTCGTCGCGCCCCTCGTCGAGGTTGATGCCGCGCATGTACGAGCGCATCGCGGCGAGCTTGCGCAGCGATCCGTCGACCGGCGCGGTGTCGCCGGCCGTGAACAGCTCCGCGAGGTATCCGATCGGGATGCGCAGCTTGTCGATCGCGGCGAACAGCGTGCGCGCGTCCTCGCCGTCGTTGCCGGATCCGGTCACGACGTCGACGACGGGCGAGAGCGGCGGGATGTACCAGACCATCGGCATGGTCCGGTACTCGGGGTGCAGCGGCAGCGCGACCTCGTAGTCCCGGATGAGCTTCCAGATCGGGCTGCGCTGGGCCGCGTCGATCCAGTCCTCCGGGATGCCGTCCCTGCGGGCCTGTTCGATGACATCCGGATCGTTCGGGTCGAGCAGAACCTGCCGCTGCGCGTCGAGCAGTTCGTGCTCGTCCTCGACCGACGCGGCCTCCGCGACGCGGTCGGCGTCGTAGAGCACGAGGCCGAGGTAGCGCAGGCGGCCGACGCACGTCTCGGAGCACACCGTCGGCAGGCCGACCTCGATGCGCGGGTAGCAGAGCGTGCACTTCTCGGCCTTGCCCGTCTTGTGGTTGAAGTAGACCTTCTTGTACGGGCATCCGGAGACGCACATGCGCCAGCCGCGGCACTGGTCCTGGTCGACGAGAACGATGCCGTCCTCCGCGCGCTTGTACATGGCGCCGGACGGGCAGCTCGCGACGCACGACGGGTTGAGGCAGTGCTCGCAGATGCGCGGCAGGTAGAACATGAAGGCCTTCTCGAACTCGGCCGAGACCTCCTCGCTCATCTTCTTGAGGATGGGGTCGTCGGCCATCGTCTCGGTCGAGCCGCCGAGGTCGTCGTCCCAGTTGGCCGACCACGAGATCTTCATGTCCTTGCCCGTGACGAGGCTCTTCGGCCGCGCGACCGGGGTGTGCTCGCCGCTGGGGGCGTTCACGAGCATGTCGTAGTCGTAGGTCCACGGCTCGTAGTAGTCGTCGATGCCAGGCAGCGTCGGGTTCGAAAAGATGCTGGCGAGCTTCTTCAGCCGGCCGCCGCTGCGCAGGCGCAGGCGACCGCGCTTGTCGCGCACCCAGCCCCCTCCCCACTTCTCCTGGTCCTGGTAGCCGCGCGGGTAGCCCACGCCCGGCCGGGTCTCGACGTTGTTGAACCACACGTACTCGACACCGGATCGGTTCGTCCACGCCTGCTTGCATGTGACCGAGCACGTGTGGCATCCGATGCATTTGTCGAGGTTCATCACCATCGACATCTGCGCCATGACCTTCATCGGTACTGCACCTCCTGGCTGCGTCGGCGGATCGTCGTCACTTCGTCTCGCTGGTTTCCCGTCGGTCCGAGGTAGTTGAACGCCCACGACAGCTGCGCGTACCCGCCGATGAGGTGGCTGGGCTTGAGCAGGATGCGGGTCAGGGAGTTGTGGATGCCGCCTCGCTTGCCGCTCGTCTCGGCGATCGGCACGTCGACCGTGCGATCCTTGGCGTGGTACATGTACACCGTGCCCTCCGGCATCCGGTGCGACACGTTCGCCCGCGCGACGACGACGCCGTTGCGGTTGTACGACTCGATCCAGTCGTTGTCGCGCACGCCGATCTTCTCGGCGTCGGCGGGGCTCATCCAGATCGTGGGGCCGCCGCGCGAGAGCGAGAGCATGAAGAGGTTGTCCTGGTACTCCGAGTGGATCGACCACTTCGAGTGCGGTGTGAGGTAGCGCACGGAGACCTCGGCACCGGATGAGGTGCCGGGCACGACGTCGCCGAACAGGCGGTGCATGTCGAGCGGCGGCCGATACACCGGCAGGGCCTCGCCGAGCTCGTCCATCCAGTCGTGGTCGAGGTAGAAGTGCTGCCGACCCGTGAGCGTGTGCCAGGGCTTCAGGTGCTCGACGTTGATCGCGAACGCCGTGTAGCGCCGGCCGCCGTGCTCCGAGCCCGACCATTCGGGCGACGTGATGACGCTGCGCGGTTGGATCTGCACGTCTCCGAAGGAGATGTGCGCGCCCTCGTGGTCTTCGGCGAGCTGAGCGATGCGCTGGCCCGTCTGCTCCTCGAGCTGCCGGAAGCCCTGCACCGCGAGCCGGCCGTTGCTCGTGCCCGAGAACGCGAGGATGAGCTCGCACACGCGCTGGTCGGTGTCGAGCCGGACGGCGCCCGCCGTCGGCCCGGATGCGACGGTTCCGTTGAGCCGCTCCAGCCGCGCGACCTCCTCGTCCGGGCGGTACGTGATGCCCTTCGTCGTCATGCCCGCCTTCTGCGCGAGCGGGCCGAGGGAGCGCCACCTCGCGGCGAGGTTCGGATAGTCGCGCTCGACCACGGCGAGCTTCGGCATCGTCACGCCCGGCACGAGCGGGGCGTCCCCGACGCGGCCGTGCGGCGTGGCCATGGCGTCCGGGGTGTCGTGCTGCAGCGCCGTCGCGACGACGTCGCGACGGCGCCCGAGGTGCTTCGCGGCCATCTGGCTGAAGCGGTCCGCGAGCTGACCGAACATCTCGAAGTCGGTCTTCGTCTGCCACGGCGGCGCGATCGCCGGCGAGAACGAATGGATGAACGGGTGCATGTCGGTCGACGACAGGTCGTGCTTCTCGTACCAGGTGGCAGCGGGCAGCACGAGATCGCTGAACAGGGTCGTGCTGGTCATGCGGAAGTCTGCCGTCATCAGCAGGTCGACCTTGCCCTCTGGCGCCTCGTCGCGCCAGACCATGTCGCGCGGCCGCGAGCCGGGGCCCGACTCCTCGGCCCGGATGGACGCGTCCGTTCCGAGCAGGTGCTTCAGGAAGTACTCGTTGCCCTTCCCGGAGGAGCCGAGGATGTTCGCGCGCCAGATCGTGATGACGCGCGGGAAGTTGGCCGGGTCATCCGGGTCCTCCACGGCGTACTTCAGCGAGCCGGCGTTCAGCTCGTCGACGATGTGCGCCGCCGCATCCTTGCCTGCTTCCTCGGCCTCGTCCGCCAGGTCGAGCGGGTTGCGGTCGAAGGTCGGGTAGCTCGGCATCCAACCGCGCTTGACCGACTCGACGAGGCAATCGGCGGTCGTCCGGTCGCCGAACAGCCCCGTGCCGAGCGGCGAGGAGAGCTGGTCGGCGGGCAGGCCGTCGTAGCGCCACTGATCGGTCGCGAGGTACCAGAACGCCGTGCCGATCGTGTGCCGAGGCGGTCGGTTCCAGTCGGCCGCGCCCGCGTACTGCTGGTAGCCGGTGATGGGGCGCACCTTCTCCTGGCCGACGTAGTGCGCCCAGCCGCCGCCGTTGACGCCCTGACAGCCGGTCATCGTCGTCAGCGCGAGGAACGCCCGGTAGATCGTGTCGGAGTGGAACCAGTGATTCGTGCCCGCGCCCATCAGGATCATCGAGCGCCCGCCCGAGCGCTCGGCGTTGTCGGCGAACTCGCGCCCGATGCGTGCCGCCTGCTCGGCCGGCACGCCCGTGTGCTCCTGCTGCCAGGCCGGTGTGCCGGGCGCTGACGCATCGTCGTACCCCGTCGGCCACGCGCCCGGCAGGCCGTCGCGGGCGACGCCGTACTGGGCGAGCATCAGGTCGAAGACCGTCGTGACGACCCTGCCCGCCACCTCGCTCACCGGTACACCCCTGGCGATCGAGCCGGAGCCGCCCGCGTGCTCCTGCCCCGGCGCCGGCGGGAGGTCGAAGCGCGGCAGCGATACCTCGGCCGCCCCGCCCGCCCATCCGGTCGACTCGGCGATCGACAGGGGCGGCACGACGTCGCCGAGGTCGAGATTCCACCTGCCCTTGTCCTCCGCCGAGAACCGGTGGCCCAGCGAGCCGCCCGGAACGACGGGAGCGCCCGTCTGGTCGAGCAGCACGGGCTTGAACTCCGCATGCGCGGCCGATGCCGGCGCGCCGGAGAGGTCGCTCGCCGTGACGAACTTGCCCGGCACGAGCGCACCGTCGCGCTCGACGAGCTCGACGAGGAACGGCGAGTCGGTATAGCGCCGCATGTACTCCTCGAAGCGCTCGGTGCGCGCCTTGACGAAGTGTTCGGTCAGGATGACGTGGCCCATCGAGATCGCCAGCGCCGCATCGGTTCCGGGGTGCGGTGCGACCCATTCATCGGCGAACTTCGTGTTGTCGGTGTAATCGGGCGAGACCGTGACGACCTTCTGGCCCCGGTACCGGGCCTCCGCCATGAAATGCGCGTCGGGCGTGCGGGTGACCGGCACGTTCGAACCCCACATGATGAGGTAGCCGGCGTTCCACCAATCGGCCGACTCCGGCACGTCGGTCTGGTCGCCGAACACCTGCGGGCTCGCCACGGGAAGGTCCGCATACCAGTCATAAAAGGAGAGCATTGTGCCGCCGACGAGATTCATGAATCGGCTTCCGGCGCCGTGCGAAACCATCGACATCGCTGGAATCGGGGAGAAGCCCGCGACGCGATCCGGGCCGTAGGCCTTGACGGTGTGCACGTGGGCCGCGGCGGCGATCTCGAGCGCCTCCTCCCACGTCGTGCGCACGAGCCCGCCCTTCCCCCGCTGCCGCTTGTACGCCGCCGCCTTCTCGGGGTCCTCGACGATCGATGCCCAGGCCTCGACGGGGTCGGGGTGCTGCCGCTTCGCTTCCCGGTAGAGCGCGGCGAGCGCGCTCCGGATGTACGGGTAGCGCACGCGCGTCGGTGAGTACGTGTACCAGCTGAACGCGGCCCCGCGCGGGCACCCGCGAGGCTCGTACTCCGGCGAATCCGGGCCGATCGACGGATAGTCGGTCTGCTGCGTCTCCCACGTGATGATGCCGTCCTTGACGTACACCTTCCACGAGCAGGAGCCGGTGCAGTTGACGCCGTGCGTCGAGCGCACCATCTTGTCGTGCGACCACCGGTCGCGGTAGAACACGTCGCCGGCGCGCCCGCCGTCGAGGAAGAGGGCGCGCAGGTCCTCCGACGTCTCACCCCGGCGCAGGAAGCGCCCCATTCCGACGAGCGCATCCGCGAGCGGCCCGTCCGTTGCCGACCTGCGAGCGGTGCGGACCCCATCCGTCATCATCTGTTCCTTCCGCCAGGTGTACACGGCCCAGTATGGTGACTTCCTGAGGGGAAGGGAATGGGGGTGTGCCGGTTTTATCCGGCGTACCCCGCGTTCTGAACACCGCGTCGCGAACTACTGCTCCGTGCCCCGGCCACCACTGAATTCGAGAGCTCGACTACGCAATTCACCCGCTCCCGATACTCGAATCCGGCGAAAGGGCATCCATACGATCCGATGCAAGGAAAGATGGGGCTTCTCTGGAACTCGAACGGACCCGCACCGGGTGAAGCCGCCATGACCCGCCGCACTTGACGACAACTCAGTGGGGACGGGGCCGTACGCGAGTCCCGTGACGACGACCCACACGCATTGAGATGAGCACCCATGGACAGCGTCGGAAGCTCCTGCCGCGCGCCTCGCTTCGCGCACCTGACATTTGGACCCGTTGCGCATCGAGTACGCCGCCAACGCGAGGAGCGCTGAGGCGTGCGCCGGAACGATATCCCGGTCGTCGTCAACGGAGCAGACTCCGATCTCGTCGATCAGACGAAGCACGGCCTTGCCGGCGCGTTCGAGGAACTCCGTCGTCGCCACTACCCGGCGATGCACGAGGCAGCGGCGTCTCTCACGACCAGCAGACCTACAGCGGCGGATCGCCTCGTCGAGAAGGCGTTCGTCGACGTGCGTACTCGCATCTCGGCCGATCAAACGAACGCCCCATTCCGCTTGCTCGCACTCCACGCGATGTCACAGGAAGCAGCAATAGACATCCCCCGCCGCCTGACCGAGACCGATGCCGCAATGACAATGCGCTCAGTAGTGGCCCTCACGAGAGTTCGACGTCGCGGCCAGCTTGCGCTCTGGCACTTGGACGTCGAGCGACTTCGGCCTCACGACGCCGCTGCGTTCCTCGGCGCACCGACTCACAGGGTCGGGCAGATGGGTTTCGCGGCGCGTCTCGAACTCGGCGAAGCCGTCCTGCGGTCCGAGGGTCGCGTGATGCGGACCTGTCACCACCGCAATCCGATCGCGCATGTGCTCGGCACCGGGAACGCTCCGAGTGACTCAGAGAGCGAACGCGCCGCTGCGATCGAGGCCGACGCATGCCCTCGATGCGACATGCGCCTCGATCGAGCTGATCGCACGATCGTGGAGATCCGCGAATCCGTGGTGCCCGCGTTACTCGGACGTGCCGGCGCCGATCAGTACCTGTCAGCTCGGCTCGCTGCGCCTGCCCTACGTACGACGCCAGTGCGAACCACGCTATCTGCGCGGGCGCTCACCGCACTGAAGTCGCGCTCGATCGGTCGTTTCGAGCGCACACCTGTCCGTGCCCTTGGCGCCGTTGCCGCTCTTGCGACAGCCGGCGTGGTCGCGCTCGGTGTCAACACCATCGGGTTCAGCGGCGCTGAACTCGATGCAGATTCCACGAAAGCTGACCGACCATGCGACGTGCGTCGCTCACTGTGCGTCGACGACTTGCGCACTGAGGTTGTCACGATCCCGGAATACACAACGGGTAGCCCGACGGGTACGGACCGCACGTCTCAACCGCGGCCGCTGCCGCTCGTGCCGACTCCGGACGGCAGAAGTGACGCAACTCCCGGTATCGGTCAGGCTCCCGGCACTGTTTCCTCACAACACCCTTCGGGCACAGCGACACGTTCGGCTGGCTCGTCGTCGGCGTCCGACTCGTCATCTTCGTCAAGCGAATCGTCGGCCTCGTCTGCGGGCGACTCCACACCGTCACCCGACGGATCGCCTGCCTCCGCTGACACAAAGGAACTGTCAGCCGACAATTCCTCCGCTCCGTCGCCCTCGCCGACCCCGTCGGAGCCGGCGACCGACGACACCGATTCTTCCGCTGCTCCCGCTGACGATCCGCAGGAGGTCGCGGCACCGCTGTCGCTGCAACCTGGCACGAAGACGTTCGTCAACGGGCGCTGGGAGTTCCGCGGAGTTGTGGTGGGCGAACCAGACTCGACTGTGCTGTTCTTCGTCGACGGCTCGCCATTGCGTTCCGCGGCCATCGGCGCGAACGGGCGCGGAGAGTTCACCGTGACTGCAACGTACGATCAATTGCGTCGCACCGCGCCTGTACGAGCACAGTACGCGAGATCGAACACCGGCGGGCAGGACCAGTCGCATGCCACGAGCGCCCTGTCCGTGATCGACCTGCTTCAGCGCAGCAGCTTCGTTGAATGACGTAAACAACCACGATCGTCGACTGTTCTCGCGCGCGTCTCCTCGGAGGTCAGGGCGACGGCCACGCGCATCCTCGCCTCGTGCCTGCGACGCTGCATCCGGAATATCTCACGCCGGCGGTCGACGAGGAAAGAGACCGCCGACGCATCGCGTCCGACACCCTGCGACATGAGGTCGGTGCTTCTCCCCGAACCGGAGGAAGCGTTCGGCTGTTCCTCGCCCGCGCACTCGTGCTCCGAGGGCCGGAACTCCCTGCGCACCGTGCACGTTGAACACAACGAGCCCGTCTGACTCAGGCCCTAGAAACCCATGCCGGATCGCAAGTTGACCGCGCACCATCACGGCAACGAATAATCGCGCGGCGGGCGAAGAGCGGGCACGACAGCGGGCACGAACATTTGCGACTCATCGCACCCGGGCTATAGGGCGACCTGAAGCCGTTGACTTCGAGCAGTGACCGGGTCTGCACAGGGCGATTTCCGGAACCGGACGTATCGCCGTGGTGGTTATTGCTCACGCCCGTGCGGTTGCGCGCTGCCGATGGGCCCTGACGACCCGTTCGCGCAGCATTATCGCGCCAAGCGGTGAGGAACGCGCTCAGTCACCCAGTTGGCGCCCGAGGGTCACGGTGCCGCGCTCCTCATGGACGATGAACCGACGGAGCGGCATCTCGGCCGGCCCGTCAAGCACCACCCCCGTGCCCAGGTCGAAGAGCGAGCCGTCACAGGGACACATGATCGCGCGCCGCGCAAGCAAGCCCGATGACAGCGGTGCACCATCGTGCGGGCAGAGGTCATCGAACGCGAAGAGCCCATCGGCCGTCCGTGCGATCGCTATACGTTCCTTCGATACCTCGAGATAGAACGGGATCACGGCCCCGAAGCCGATGTCGTCACTGCCTCCGAGCGCGATACTGGTCGGGAGAGTCATGATGTCGATGTTCCTCGTCGGGTTCTGGAGTCAGTACGGGTATTCGGGGATGATGTCGGCCGCGGTCACATCGAGGCGGTACTCCGCCGGGCTCCCGTCAGGAACGGCCTGTCGGCGAGCCCGGACCGCGTCGACGGGCCGGTACGAGGAACCGAGCGCCGGCCGCGCGTCAGCCTCGCCCTTATTGGGCCAGAGCGACATTGCCCGTTCCGCGAGCGCCGTGATCATCAGCGACGGGTTCACGCCCGGGTTGGCCGGCATCACGCTGCCATCCATGACGTGCAGCCCCGGATGGCCGAACACGCGCTGATACGGGTCGACGACGCCGGTATCGGATGTGTCGCCGATCGTCAGACCGCCGATGAAGTGCGCGGAAGCCGTTCGATTGACAACCTCGAAGGCCAAGGCCTGCTGCTCAGAACCCATGAGCTCCGCAATTTTGTCGGCGAACTGCTCGACGATCGGAATGTGCGGCGACGGGAGTTCTCCCTGGCCGGGCCGGCTTCGAAGCACGCCGTCCTTCCAGAACAGATCGATCGACGTGTCGGTGGTCTGCATGCAGAGCAGAATGTGCATCCGTTCGGACCAGTGCCGCGCGTCCTCCGATTCGAGAAACTTCACCGGGTGTTCGAGCATGTGCTTCACGAAGTTCGCCGTCGGATGTGCCTGAGCGCCGTGCTGATGGTAGCTCAGCAGGAACTCCATGACGTTGCTGCCGACGCCGTAGGTCACCGGCTCGATGCTCGTCTGCGCGTCGGGCCACACACCCGATGTGATCGAAACCGCCCCCGGCGCGACGTGGTATCTCTCAGGATCGCGCTTCCATTCGTCATACGGGCGCTGAATGCTGATGAGCTGTTCGGAGTTCGTCCGCGCCCTCTTGCCCAGTTCGTCCGACAGCACCGTCAGTCGGTTCTTGGCACGCATGTGATGAAGGAGCTTCGACGAGCCGTACGCGTGCGCAGCGATGATCACCTGATCGGCGGTGAATCGGCGCCGTCCCGCGTGCACCGCTCGCTGAGCCCACCCGGGGTGACGGGCGCTGACAGCGTACCCCCCGCCATCGAGCGGCTCGATGTCATGCACCTCGCTCAACTCGTGGACATCAACGCCGAGCTTCTCAGCGAGGTACAGATAGTTGACCGTGAGCTTGTTCTTCGCACCGCGCCCACACCCGATCATGCAGTTGCCGCAGTTCACGCAACCGGTGCGCCGCGGCCCCGCCCCGCCGAAGTACGGGTCGTCGGCCTCGACGCCCGGCTTGCCGAAGTACACGCCGACCGGAGCACGATTGAACGTCTCGCCGTGCCCAAGAGCTTGAGCAGCCTTCTGCATGTACCGGTCAACGTCGGTCGGCAGGTATGGAACCCGTACGACACCGAGCATACGTTGCGCCAGGTCGATGTAGGGCGCCAGTTCCTCCGCCCAGTCCGTGATACCGGCCCATTCCTTCGCTGCGAAGAACTGTCGCGGCGGCACGTAGAGCGTGTTGCCGTAGACGTGTGAGCCGCCGCCCACTCCGGCGCCCGAGAGCACGAGCACGTCATCGAGCACCTCGACGCGCTGGATGCCGTAGGTCTCGAGTTCCGGTTGCCACACGAACCTTCGCAGGTCCCAGTTCGTACGGGGAATCTCAGAGTCCGGCCACCGACGCCCGGCCTCAAGCACCCCGACTCGGTAACCCTTCTCGGCCGCGCGCAACGCGGCGACACTACCACCGAAACCAGAGCCCACGACGATCACGTCGTAATCAGATGTTGACATACGTTCCCTCAGCTCTCGATACCCTTCGCGTCGACCGAACGTACGTCGGCCGCGCGCACCGATGAGGATCGGCCGGGGACGTGCAGTGGCGAACGGCGTGGAGTTCAGTACTCACAGGCGCCGGTGCAGTAGTCGAGGCCCACATCCTGTCGTATAACCCGCAGGCGGCCTCGCAGCGGTCTTGCGCAGCGTGCGCGGACATCGCCGACCGCCGGCTCGCGCACCCGGATAAGGTTCGATCGCTCAGCATTCGCCTGCGGTTCATCAGACCAGCCACTCGGTACCGCGCATACGAGTACCTCCGGAACCTGTGCCTTCATTGCCGCGCGACCACGTGGCGGTTCTCGCGGCGCACATATCCGCGAAGGCCAAGAGCTCGTCGCACTGACTCCACTGCGGCCGCACCCGGCCCGCGAGTGAGTTCGCCTCGGCGACCCGCGCTCGAAAATCAGCGATCGACCCACGCCATCGATCGAACCTGATCTCATGCCCCGTTCCCGTGCGCACGAGCGTCGCCCATACCGGCCTCGCCGCGCCCCACAGCGCGACCGCAAGAAGCTCCCTTTCGTCGCTGATGCGCGCACGTGCTCCGATGTCCGAGCTCCCACGGGCCCACGCGGTACCTGACAAACGCGCGGACCCCCACACCGCGGCCTGTTCGCTTACTCGGGCGCTTTCGAGAACGTGCGCGTTCCCGAACACCCAGGCACGATCTTCCACGACGGCGGTGTCCGTGATGCGCGCGCAACCGAACACCCACGCTCTCCCGCGCGTCTGCGCGTTCTCCGAAACGCGCGCCGCATCGAACACGAGCGCGTCGTCGAACACCCATGATGCCCCGACCTGCGAGAGGTTGTCCGCCGACGCGACGTATCCACCGAGGTCTCCGGCGCGGACTCCAGCTTCTGGTACATCCGTGAGCGCTCGGATACGGCGCAAGGCGGGAAACTCGGGGTGAGCAGAGGTCGTGAGCTCGAACTTATCCATGATGGCATCCGGTGTTCTCTGATGTCGTCGGCGTCCGTCGGCGAAGCTTGTTCTGGCCGCAGTTCATGTGCGCTCTCGCCCTGGTGGGAGCAGCCCAGTGAGCACGAGCGCGAAGGCGGCCGAAACCACCAGGAGCCAGAGCCCGAGATGGTATGAGTTGGACACGGGATCGTACGTGGCTCCCATCACCAACGGAGGAATGTACCCCCCGAGACCACCGGCCGCGGCGACGACACCGGCGACGGCTCCCGCGCGACCCGGAGGTGACGACGACCCGATCCACGCGTACACGGACCCCATGCCCAGGCCCATCGCGGCCGCGAGCAGAATGAACGTCAAGCCCGCCACGATCCCTTCCGCGGGCTGCTGACCGACGACGTAACCGAGCGCCACGAGGGACGCCAAGGACACGAGTGTGATGAGCTTCGGCCCGAGCTTGTCGGCCAGGACCCCACCGATCGGTCGCGCAACCACCGCGGCCGCCGCGAACGTCGCTGCGCGGGTGCCGGCGCCGACAACATCGACGTCATCGGGGTAGATCGTGACCAGGTACTTCGGTAGGAACGTCGAGAACGCGACGAACCCGCCGAACACGATCGCGTACAACAACGACATCTCCCATGTGATGCGCAGCTTCAACGCGCCGACAACTTTCGGCACGACCGGTTCCGTACTCTGCCGCCACGCAGGAGACTCGCGCAGAAGCACCCAGGTCAGCACCGCCATCATGAGCAGCAGTGCCACGACGATCAGATGCGTGGGCACGTAGCCGACGACGCGTTCGAGCCGCGGAGTTGCAAAGGCCGCGAGCGCGGTGCCGATCATCCCCATTCCGAAGATCCCCGTTGCGAGCCCACGCTTGTCAGGTGGGAACCATGCGCTCGAGAACGGTATCCCCACGGCGAAGATCGTTCCCGCGACTCCTAAGACAAAACCGCCTGTGATGAGCAATCCAAAGCTGCCGTTCTCACCAGCGACCACCACGAGAAGCACGCCAGGCACCGATGCAAGAAGCAGGGCGGTGAACATCCTCCGACCACCGAGACGATCAGCGAGGGCGCCGACCACGACCCGCCCGAGCGAACCCACGAGCACCGGGGTTGCGAGCATGAGCGATATCTGCCCTTCGGTCAGGCCCATCTCGGTCGCGTAACGCGCTTGCAATGGCGCGATGATCATCCACGCCCAGAACCCGACCGCGGATGCCAGGGTCGCAAGCACGACGTTGGCCATGCCGCCCCGCAGATCCAGCTCACCCACGCCGGACATTGATCGGGTGTGCATCGTGCGTGCGGCCATCGCCGGCTCCTTCTCGGTTGCAGCGCCGTGGTCACGATTGACGAGGGGCGCACGGCGCGAACGCCATACGCCGGTTCGGCCGCGAGTACTCATGTCTGTCGTACCCCCGGCGCCAGCGACAGCACCGTTGACGCAGGCTCCCGAGTCAGTACGCCTGCGTCCCAGGCCGCATCATCGAGTTCGGCCAGGATTGCGCGGGCGATCACGACATCCCATCGCGTCCCTTGCATGTCGAACTCGAACAGAACAGGTCGGTGAAAACAACGGGCGAGCTCGCGACAGGCCGCCTGATGCGACTCGTCGAAGCGGCTCTCGCCGGAGCTCATCACCCCCAGCAACCGGCGACGCGTCAGCGGGCTGCGCATGAAACGGCGCAGCGACTTCGGCATCGCGTCAGCCGCCGGATCGCTCATGGCATACAACGGCATGATCAACACGTAGTTTGTCTCCGGCACGGACGTACGCACCGCCCGCTGGCCGATATCGTAAACGGGGCGTTCCAACCTGTGCGCGAAGCTGCGGACGTTTCCCGAGGAGTTGGAATAGAAGTACACCGGCAGATTCGCTTGCCTCGGACGAGGCCCGCGCCGAGCACCATTGTTCGAGCACACCTCGGTACCCATCATGTTCCTTCCGGTGTCGCCACGCATCCCCTCAATGTTGGGGCACCACCCGACTCGACGGACGTTCCGGAGACCGGTAAAAAGCTGAATTCCGCAACGCGCCTCGTCCCCACCGCTGATGCCTCGATCGTGCTCGCGTTCGGCAGTCTCACGCCGTCCGCCACGACACGGTTTACACCCCGGGGCGGCTGCGCGCGATGCTCAGATATTATTCACGGCCCGCTCCCCCACAAGTTTCAGTAGAAACCGAGAGAATGCGAACATGGACAGCTTCCGACCTGCTTGCGGCCCGATCTCGAGCTACTCACGGGTGCGAATCCTGCATCACCTTCAGGAGCACCCTGGTTGCGCGATCACGGAGCTCTGCGACGCGACAGGTCTTCACCAGAACACGGTGCGTGAACACCTCAAACGGCTCATTGACGGCGGCTACGTCATTGCTGCTCCGGAGCACGCCGGAACCCATGGGCGCCCCCGTTCGCTCTACACGGTCGTCACCGGCGAACCCGAGGCATCAAGCATGATCGCCCGCGAGCGCGTCGCGGCCGCGGCTCGACGCGGAGACCTGATGCGGCGTGTACTGCACGAACCGGAGTCGAAGCTCGGCACGGAAGCTACGCACCAGCTGGACGCGCTCATCGAAGATCTCGAGGACAGCGGCTTCGAACCACACATCGACGAGATCGCACTTGAGATCGACCTCAGCCCGTGCCCGCACGCCGCCGCACTGCCAGAGCATCGCCCAGTTCTGTGCCAGGTCCACCTCTCATTGATGCAGAGTGTGCTCAACGAGGCCGGCGGCCCGCTGTCGGCGGATTCCATACTCGAGGCCAAGACTCCTGAGGAATGCACCGTCCGCTTGCGCAGATCGTGAGCGGGGTGTTCGCCCCGCCAACCTGCGCGCAATAGGACACAAGCCTTCTATGCGAGCCAGAATGACCGAGGCATGACATGCTGCAGTTAACCCCTCACCCTGTCGGAGAGGAGGCACTGCGAAACACCTCGCTGCTCACCGACGGGCGGACTTTTCAACTTATCCCGTCGAGGCTTTTGGTCTCCAACTGATACTGAGCGCGACGACATTGATAGCGTCGCTCGGCTTTACGATGCCTCGGGGTTCTCTGTGAGCATGGTGTCATCAGCCTCCAAAAGGGGGCCATCACCATCACTCGCCGGTTCCACATCGGTTTCCGCCATCGCGGTGAGCGCACCATCCGGACGGATGAGTTCACGCACTTCGGCCATAAAACTGTCCAGCTTCTGTTGCTGCCAGCGGAGTTGGCGCGTGCGATCCTCCGCATCGCGCAGCACCTCAGTGCTATGACCGATCACGGTGTCGACGATCTTCTGCGCCTTGACGCGTGCGCGGTCCAGTACGTCACGGGAACGGACGTGCGCCTCGGCCATGATCTCCTGCGCCTGCGCTCTCTTGAGCCGCTCGTAGTCGTCGGCCTTCCCGGAGATGAGCTTCGCGTGCTCGAGGGAAGACTGCACTTGGTCGTTCGCGTCCGAGGTGATCCTCTCCGCATGTGCAACGGCCTGGTTATGCAGTGCCAGGAACTCCTGCTGCGCGTCATTCTGTCGGCGCGCCAAGCTCTCCTCGAACTCCACAACACGCGTGTTCGTCTCTCGCACGTCGCGTTCGGCATCTGCTCGCTGCTGTTGCGTCTCCCGCGCGACCATCGAGCGGAGCGCGGTCGCGGCCTTCTCCGCCTCGACCCGGATCGCCTCTGCCTCTTGCTCGGCTTGTTTGACACGCTCAGCGGCGTGTGCCGCTTCTCGCGCGATGCGTGCTTCATGGCCGACGAACTCCGTCTCGATACGGAGGCGCACCTGATCGGCCTCCTGCTCGGCCTCCGCCCGGATGCGCGCCCCGTCGGCTTCGAGCTCGACGCGTCTGGCATCGATCTCTTCGCTGGCAATCGTCAGTAGTCGTTCGGACTGTACCGTCGCATTGCGGAGCAATGCGTCCGCCTGGTCTTCCGCAACCCGCAGTACCGCCTCGAACTGGATACGTGTATCCGGGTCGACGACTCCCTCCGCGGGCACCGTTGCGAGCTGATTCGTCAGCGTCGCGACCTTGTCCGTCGCATCGGCGGCCTGCGCCCGCGCGGCAGCGAGTTCTTCCTCGAGCGCCGCGATGCGGCGCGTCGCCTGTTGTTGTGCCGCCGAGGCTTCGTCCCGGAGTACGTCGGCCTCACGCCCCGCCCGCGTTCGAGCCAACGCCGCCTCACTCTCCGCGCGCTGCAACCGCTGTTGCAGCGTCCCAAGTGCCGCGTCCACCTCATCCTTGTCGTACCCGCGGAACGCGGTCGCGAAGGTCTGCTGCTCCGGCGCTGTCTCCCCTGCCAGGAGCTCGTGGAAGTCGGGACCGGCGTCCGCAACACGGTGCTCGTGGGGTTCGTTCATGTTCTTCTCACCTTCTGCGAATCGTCTGCGCCACATCTCGGCGAGACTCGACAACTGTCGGAGTGATCACATGACGCGGGCCCCGGGTCGAGAAGACCCAGGACCCGCGTCATGCACTACTTCGGATTACTCCGCGCGGCGACGCCGCAGGAAGGCCATCACGCCGGCGAAGCCAGCGGCGATCGCCGCAGCGAGCGCACCGAGCAGGGCGAAGATGCCTCCACCGGTGTTGGCCAGCTCGCCGCCCGTGTGGACCGAGGCGCCGTCGGAACCGCCGTCAGCACCCGTGTCATCACCGTGACTACTACCGCCGTCGATGTTCCCACCGTCAGTGTTCCCACCGTCAGTGTTCCCACCATCCGTGTTCCCACCGTCAGTGTCACCACCGTCGGTGTTGTCACCATCCGTGTCGTCACCGGGCACCTTGGGCACCTCATTGACAACCCAGTTGAACGTGGTCTCGACCGGCTTGATCGTGTTCGACGACACCGACACCGTGACCGCGTAGTCACCCTTCGTCGTCGGCGAACCCGAGATCACACCCGTGGCTGCATCAATCGACACACCCTCCGGCAGACCCTCCGCCGAGAACTCCAGCTCCGAACCGTCGTTAGACGACGCCTTCACCGGAACCTCAACCTCGTCACCAACCGTGTTCTCCTGGTCAGCAACATCCGCCACCGCAATCGCGGGAACCGGGTTCACCTTCCAGTTGAACGTGGTCTCGACCGGCTTGATCGTGTTCGACGACACCGACACCGTGACCGCGTAGTCACCCTTCGTCGTCGGCGAACCCGAGATCACACCCGTGGCTGCATCAATCGACACACCCTCCGGCAGACCCTCCGCCGAGAACTCCAGCTCCGAACCGTCGTTAGACGACGCCTTCACCGGAACCTCAACCTCGTCACCAACCGTGTTCTCCTGATCAGCAACATCCGCCACCGCAATCGACTTCACGATTCCGGCGTCGATGTGGCGCAGCTCGTCGCCCGGGGTGACCGACACCGCAGCCACGCCCTTGGCGTCGACATCCGAGTCGAGAGCGCGGTTCGAACCGGCCTTCTGCGGAGCCGTCTCACCGTTCACGTCGAACGTGACCGTGTAGTCACCGCCGTAGAGACCTGAGAAGGCGTACTGCCCCTTCGCATTGGTCTTCGTCGTCGCGGTCTCAGACCCGTCGGCGCTCTTGAGCGTCACGTCGATACCGCTGGCGATCGCCTCGCCGCTCTGTCGGATACCGTCACCGTCATCGATCCAGGCCACGCCGCGGATCGCCGAGTCGGCAACTGCGACGGGCAGTGCCTCCGAGGTCAGCTCGGTCTCGGAAGTCGTCTCGGCCGAGATGCCGTTGACGAGCTCATCACCAGCGTCAAGGCCGTCGGCCTCAGCACTGATGGTCACCGTCCCAGCGAACCCTGCGCCGAAGTCCTCCGTCGCCGCGCGGAGCGCCGTCACGTCTTCGCCGACGCTCGCCACGTCCGCCGGAAGCGGCTTCCAGTCGGCCGCGTCCGGCGCCGCCTCAACTGCTGCCGGGGCATCCGTCGTGTATTCGAACTGCAGGTCTGCCGCATCGCCCGACGCGCTGATACCGGTCAGGTCGAGTTCACCCGCGAAGTCAGACCCGTGCGGGTCACCTTCATATGGCAGCACATCGAGGAAGTTGGTCTCACCCTGTGTCTGCGCCAGAGTGTTGATCATCTCCACGTCCCACGTGATGTCGTGCGCGCCGGGACCGCTCACGAGTGCGTCGGAGGTCAGAATCTTCTGAATACCCGCGAGCTTCGGCGCAACGGTCGTGACGTTCGCCTTCTCCTTCCGCGTGTCAAGAATCGAGTCCGAAGGGGCGGCGTTGGCGGCATCGGCCCGCGATGTCACGAGCACCTGCTCGCCATCCTTCACCAGAAGTGAAGTCTGTGCGTCAACCTCAATCATCGGCCACTCATCCGACTCATCCGCGTATACCGGAACAGTCGGGCGGAATTCCGCCGTGAAACCGTCCTTCGCGTTGCCCGAGATCGTCATCTCCCAGAACGGATCCAACCGGCTATCGTCGACACCCACAACACCGCTGTCTGCTTCGAACGCTGTTGTGATCACCAGATCATTGATCTCACGCTCGGCCTGACTCTCATTCAGACCGGGTTGTGCCCCCGCAACGGCCTTCACGGACACGGGGAAGGAGTTGCTCCCGATCACCGACTCAGCCGTTGTCAGTTCCGTACGCACCTGATGGTCGTCATCAACCACGACCCTGGCCTTGGATTCCCGCTCCTGTTGTCCAGAAGCCCGGACCTCGCCGTAGTCGAAGACCTCAGCACCGTCCACGTCGCTCACGACGTCAAACGGCACGAACATTGCTTCGGCGCCAGTTGAGTCAGCGGTGCCGGCAAACTTTCCGCGCACTGCATTGACCTTCGCCGGACCACCCGCAGCTGCGACGGACGAGTGCCACGTCGCATTCTCAGGGTCTCCTTCACGATCGGCATCGCTCGAGTACTCGATGCTCCAGTTCTCGGCATCGCTCCGGAATTCGACTGCTGCGTCAGCAATCTGCTGCTCGTCAGGGTTCCAGTAGTCGTAGAGAGTGAACGCTGCGTCTTCGCCCTTCCCGAGATCGTTCGCATTCACAGATGCCCAGATTCGGCTCCCGGGCGATGCCGTCTTCACGCCACCTTCTCCGGCGACCGGGTTGGCGGTCCATTCAGCGTTTGCACGGACGGGGGACGAAGAGTCGGCGTCCGTTCCGTCCTTAGGCACATAGATGGTCTTCAGAACACCGTACTGGTCCGTTCTCGGACCGAAAACGGGCTCTCCGGCACTGTTGTTGTTGGAGAAGACTTCTTCGAGCCTCTGCCCCTCCGCTGGCGCGTAGGAGACCGAACTCCTGAAAGAGGCAGAAGCTTTGCTACCGGGAACGAGGTCGGCGTCGGGCATCAGGAGCGACACATCGGCGTGGAGCGGGTCGCTCTGAACGTTCCCCGACCAATTCTCCACGAGCAGAGTGACAATCGCACCGCTTGCGCCGACGGTGACGTCCTTGACCTCTACGGTCGCACCGGACGGGCTCGTCGACGTCACCAGCGCCGCGACGCGATCAGGTGACGTCCAACCGAACTCCGGCTTCAAAAAAGCCAAGTTCATCTTGACCTCGATCGGACCAGCCATCGACGTCACCGCATCAATGCCGGCCGGTTCGGATGCCCTCTCATTGCCCGAACCCGCAACGCGCACGTCAGTGAGAACCTCATCCGAAAGGACATCGACAATGTCGAACCCCGTGTCGATGCTCGTAGCTGGCTCAGCACCGGAGCCGAAGTCATACGTCTTCGACGTCACTGAGTTCTTCGTCGGGACTGCCAACTCCGGCACGTCCACCTTGACGACATCGACAGACGTCGCATCGGCAGTCTGTACACCCGTCTCGTCCGTTGCGGCGAGTTCCGCCGCGTACGACTGACCCACTGCGGGCCTGGTCGGCTGTGCATAGATCTTGTCGAGCGTGATCGTGCTGTCGGATCCCACCGGCACATCGACGGTGGCCGACAGCGTGCGGCCGTCTTCGCTCACCGTTGCCGTGCTGGAGTACTGCTCGAGATCGGTGTTCACGAGATCCAGGCGGTTCTCGTCCCATTTCCAGCCCTCAGGAAGGGTCTGGCTCAGCAGGAGGTCGTCCGTTCCCGTGGTCGCGAACGTCCAGGCGTACTCGACGTAGTCATTGAGACCAACCTTGCCGTTCGACGTGTTGTCGTCGGCTGGGTTCGCCGGGTCGCCACCGTCGTTGGCGACCTTGACCGACAAGTCACGGATGCTGCCCGTCGCCGCATAGGACGCGGGGGCGCCCGCTACGAGCGCACAGCTGGCGAGCACCACGCCCGCCGTCAACATACCCGCGCCTCGCAGAGCGACGGGCGAGAGTGATTTTCTCATGGTTCCCCTTGTACTTGCGCACGGGCCACCCGGCCCGGCGTACTCCCCCACGCCCGACGGGCGCAGTTCGATACATCTATCGTCCGGCGCCACCCGCGCCCGTGCGGGTCGTCACGTCGGGATTACGTACCGCAGAGCTCGCAATTGCGTAGCCGGAGGAACCGCTCTAAGTAGTCGGACGCCCCTTGTTGCGGTCTGCACGCCCAGCGTTCGCTCAGGAACGCCACGTTCGTCGATGCGGCTCCCGGGGTTCTCCCATCGTTCACGAGCTCCGCGGAACGCGTCCGACTCGCGCGCTCACTCAGGTTCCGGCACATTCGCGTCCGCGAGAAAACGCGCAAGATCACGCCGGTTGTTCGCAGACACCTTCTTCATGATCCTGTGGATATGACTCTCGACGGTGCGTACGCTCAAGACGAGCTCGCTGGCGATCTGCTGATTCGATCTCCCGCTTGCTGCAAGACGCGCCAGTTGGATCTCCCGGGGCGTGAGCAGGATGTCGGCGCTGCGGAACCGAAGCGCGTCAAACGAGCCCGGTTCGAGTTGCGCGACCAAGCGTTCGCTCGCCCGCTGCACTCGGCGCGCGCTCTCGGTATCGGCCGCGTTTTCGAAGTGGGCCCGCGCGCGTTCATAAGCGGTGATCGCGAACCCCGGCCGGCCTGTGCGCACGAGCCTCGGCGCAGACTCCTCCAGCCGCGTCGGGTCCGAGAACACCAGGCCTTCGACATACGCACGCAGCGCCGCCACAAGTTCGCCCTCGACTTGGTCGAGACGGGGCGCCAGCTCCTCCAGCCGCTTCGGCTCCGGCCACAGTTCGAGCTCGATCAGATGTTCAAGCGCTGCGTTCCAACGCGCTCCCCTGCTCCAAAGACGGTCCGCGCCTTCCCGGAGTTCTTGCCGCGCCATCGCCATCTGACCTTCGACCATCCGCAGCTGGCTCCGCGGCCAACTCGTCGTCATCCCGGGAAGAGAGCCATCAGCGATGGGAAGCTGCTCTGCCTGCCGCAAACGAACCTCGGCCAACCCCGTGTTCCCTCGTCTACCGGCGACGATGCTCCCCATACACAGGACCCCCAACAGCGACGCCGGTGCGTTCGCATTCGGTGCTCCGACCGCCACCGCGGTCTCGACCAGGGTCGTCACTTCTCGATAATTACCGTGCAAGAGCTGGCACAACGACGCGAAGTACGCCGCGGCACGGATCGCGCTGCCAGACAGGTTCGCCCGTGCACGCTCGAGCGCCCGGTAGCCCAAGATCGTCGCCTCAGAGTGCTCGCCTTTGGCGAGACGGATCAAGCCGCGCAAAAGCTCGTACTCCACCCAGTCGCTACCGGCGCTAGCAGGGTCGACCGAAGCGAGCTCTTCTTCAGCGGCGGCAACCCGCCCCTGTACCAACAGCGCCGCAGCACGCACCCCGTAGACCGTCGCCTGGGTAGCGGGATCCATGCCAACCGGCTCGACCACGTCGGCACGCACGTCACCTGTGTAGCCGTCGTACACCAGACACAACCGGACTCGCGCAGCCTGCGCCAAAGACTTATACACGACCGCACGAGCCTCTGCACGCCGCAACAGGTCTTTCGCCCCGGCCAGGTCGCCGCGCGACGCGAGCCAGCTCGCCCGCCAGACGGTGAGTCGGATGCCCGCCTCAGACACGTCGTCAGTGTCGACAGTGCGAAGGACCGCGTCGATCGCGCTCTCGTCGCCACCGGCGTCACCCAACGCGCTGAGGTACGTGACGGCGCTCTCCAATGCAGGCGCGCGCCGCCATTCAGCTCTCGCGTCGTCCACACGCGCCCGGACCTGGTCCTGCACGGCCCTCACGAACATCGCATCCGGTTGTGCGGCTGATAAGGTCGCAACGTCGACCGGAGCATCGAACATGCGCCCGACGAGGTCGGACTTTCGCTTCGAGAGGCGCGCCGCTCTGCCCGGCAGCATCAGATGACGGTAGTACTCCGTGATCAAGGGCGGCATTACGCCTGGCCTGGTCTGGCCGCCGGTCGACTCGTACGTCAGCAACGAGCGCTCTTCGAGCCGCTCGACGGAGTCGGCTCCAATCAGCTCGACTAAGGCGTCGAGGCTCTGCGGGCCGACGAGGCTGATCGTCTCGAGCGCCTCGCGGTCTTCGCGGTGCAAGGGCGCGATGTGCCGTTCAACGAGTCTTGCCAGGGCCGGGCTCCACAGTTCCTGACGTGCGACCCATTCATCACCGTTCTCGGCAAGCCGCCCCTCCTGCACACCGATGTCAACCATCCCGCACGCCAAGCCCGGCAGGCCGCCGGACTTGCCGAAGATCCGACTCAGCGTGACGGATTCAATCCTGCCGCCGATCCGTTTCTCCAACAGGGCCTCCATCTCGGCAAGCCTCAACGACTGCACCTCGAGTTGGTAAGCCCGAGCCAGATGACGATTCTTCGCCCCCTGGAAGAGCTCGCGCGTGCGCAGATGCCCTGTCACGATAGGAAAGCCCACCCGATATTGCGCCGCGCGGATGACACCCCACGAGGTGTCGTCGAGCAGCTCAGCGTCGTCGACGAGCACCACGTACTTACCTGCGGTGCCTTCGTCGACCATGCGCTGTGTCGCGCTCGCCAAATTCAGCACGCGACTGGCGTTGGTCGGCTCGGGGAAACGATCCGCCAGTCCTGCCAGTGGGATCGCCTGCAATCCCGCAGTTCCCGCGACCAGCCGAGTCTGGAAGCCGTTTGCCCTCAGTTTGTCTGCAATCGCACGCAACAGCGTCGTGCGTCCGCTGCCCGGGCGCCCGTACAGTGCGACGTCGACCCCGAGCTGAACGTATGCCACGGCGTCGCTGAGTGTCGCCTGGTTTCCGATCATTGTCACCATCATGTCAGCGCGACGGCTCACGCGAAAGGGGGGGAGGCCGTGAAAACGGAGTGTCAGCGGTCGACCAGGTGCGCTTCGATCACCGAGTTCTGCACCGAGGGCGCCCCAGATGGCAATTGCTGACAGGTGATGACGACGAGTCGACCCGGGACGTCCTTCCAGACGTCCTCCCGCGACGGCAGCTCGTCCTTGTCGACGGTGTAGGCGGAATCTACAGCGTAGGTCTCGTCCCCTAGCACGACGCGCGCGCCCGGCGAAACCGACGGCATGCCGCTATCGACGTCGATCAGAAAGTTGCCAGGCGCCAGCCCCGGCGCAGGGATGGAATGCATGGCGACGTAGGTGGTGCCGGCCGTCGGCTCGTTTGGCGTGCCGACGTTGCGCACGACGTACGCGGACGAGAACCCCGGGGGCGTGATCGCGCCTTCGACGAGATCCAACGAACCCAGAGGGACGTCCAGCGCTACCGAGGGAACCTGCAGCCGCTCCCCGTCGTCCTCGGACACGCGCATGCGCTCGAGCACGGTGGGGTCACCGATCGGATCCTGCAGCTCCACGGCATTGCCCTTCATGTCGATCTGCGCCCGACCAGCGGCCGTCGAGGCATCGCCGGCCCCCGAAGCGAGCAGCAGGGCCACGGCAAGCGCTGCAAGACCGACACAGGCCAGCACCCACACCGCACCAGGCGGGTGCGCCCGGCGTACGGACGCGCCCTCCTCGTGCGATTGGCTCTGGCTCACGCTTCCCATGATGCCGCGACGACCTGTGTCGATCTCCGTTTAAGAGGCGAATGCGTAGTCTCACACCGATTCACGAAGCAGATACCGTATGGAATCTTCCCGACTAAGTACTGCGGCGTCCCCGTTTGCGTGTTCTTCCTCGTGGCGCACGTAGTCGCCGCACTGATCGGCAGCGCCTGTCGACGCCGACGAACCAGGCATCGGCGCGCACCCGCGCCTACGCACCAGGACCGTCGCGGATACGCAATGCGACTCGGCCGACTACTGCATGTTCCCACGCCTCGTACGGCAAGTTCGCTTCGACGCGCGCACGTCGGCGCGCGTGCAGAAGTCAACCAGCCCCTCAGCAGGTCCAGGCCGCCCATCGGGCGTTGCACCACTCTGCAGGACTCTTCTTGACCCGCACGCCCGGACCCCTCGAGCACACCGACATTAAACACGGCTGATCCTTCCGCATGGTCGGTAGCGCTGAGATACGCTTCGCGCTATGAATCCGTTGCTCCCGGCGTTCGTCGACATGCTCTGGGCGCTCGGTGCGCTGACGCATGCGGCGCTGGTGTTTGCAGCGCTTGCTCGGCGGGCGCGCGCCGGACGGCCGCGTCGTCAGCTGTACGACGTTCTGGTAATCCTGCTCGTGCCGATAGTTGGATCGGTGCTATCGCTTATGGCTAATCGACGCCCCGAGCGCCGTCGAACGGCACGGCGGTAACGCGATGTCGAAGCGCCTCAGGATCACAACGCCGAGTTCCAAGGTTGGAGCGGTCCTGGTCGCTCTGCTCCTTGCTTTCACTGCGGGGGTGGTCGTAGGTGTCGGGCTCGGTTTTGACCTCTGGATCAGCCCAACCGCTCTCACCGTCTGGGCAGTGGCGATACTCGTACTGACCCGTCTGTTCCGAGGTCCTTTTGAGTCGATCCCGCCCCGGCGAGCCTGGTGGCGAGCCACCGCCACCACCAAGGGCAGCGCATGGCTGACTGCGTACTTCGTGACATCCGCCGCCTCGACACTCATACCGGCGAACGAACCGACCTGGGTCAGCATGTATTCAGGCGTCGTGCATCTCACACTCGCGTGCTACTTCGGATACTCCTTCTGCAGACTGCGCAGGCTGAACCCGAATCGCGTAGGAGCAACGACTCCAGAGCGGAGCGACCCATCTTGAAGCACTTGTTCAAGCAACACGCGGGGAAGAGCATCACGCTCACCGGTGTCGCGCTGTCAATCGCTGGCGTCGTGTTGTCGATCGCTGGCGTAGTACTCAGTATCTGGGACGGCTACGCCGCGGATGCGGAGATGCGAGACGGCAACACTGCACGTTGGTTCGTACTGATCGCTGGCATCGTCGTCCTCACCCTCGGCACCTTCATCGCACAGTCCCACAGCTCGAATGACGAAACTGATCGAAACTGATCGACGACATCAGCACCGGCTCCCGACCGCGCTCGTCGAGGTCCGCAAGCTCGGCAGCACACTCGCACGCCGCGCGGTCGATGTCCTGGCCTACGTCGACCGGCCGGGAGACCTGGAACGGTCCCACCGAGGCCATCAACGGCCGCCTCGAGCACCTACGCGGGACTGCATTGGGCTTCCGGAACACCACGAACTACATCGCCCGGTCGCTCCTCAAGACCGGCGGGATCAGGCTCCACCTACGCCCTCATTCATGAAGAGCCCCATTGAGTTGCTGGGTGCGTTCATTCCGGCCTCTCGCTATGCACATCACGCGAACCAACGCCGCGAGACGATTGCTGAGGGACGTCGGTGGCAGTACTGAGTCTGACCGGGTGAACTACTGATAGCGGCTGCACTCGATACTCAGTTCGGCAGTTGCCGGTACTTAACGTGCGACGGGAACCACGCAACCAGTCTTTCTGCACTGGCGGAGTTCGGCTCGTCACAGGTGACATGAAGACGAGCAATCACGAGGGGGTGAACACTATGGATCTTCAGATCGTCGACATCCCGCCGCAGGATGCCTGGCAGTACCGCGTCGGTCAGCAGTGATCGGCCCCAATGCGGTGCGCATGGCTCAACGCAGAATCATGCGCACCGCAGTACCAGGAGAAGTCAATGAGACCACGAATTCGCTCTGGTCACTCGATCGTCCACCTCGAGCGGGGCGATTCGGTGATCGGCTCCATGACCTACGGCCTCGGGCAGTCGATCAGGGACCCGGACGCGCAGTTGCTTGAACTGAATGACCTGCTGGACGGTAGACGCACGCGCGAGCAGATCATCGAACAGATCTGCCGGCTCGCGAGTGTCGATGCCCCTGCCGCGCATGAGTTCTTCGATGCGCTCGTTGAGAACGGTCACATCGAGGATGCTGACGCCCGCACATCGCTGACACCTCAAGAGCAGGATCGATACTCGCGGAGCGCGCACTTTTACGCGTGGATCACGAAGCACCGCGAGCCGAGCCGGTGGCATGCACAGGAGGCGCTCGGGGCGGCGAGTGTGACGATCGCCGGTGTCGGCGGTATCGGCGGCGCGATCGCCATGCACCTTGCGGCCGCAGGAATCGGCGCGTTGCGACTGGTCGACTGCGACTCGGTCGAGCTGTCGAACCTGAATCGGCAGTACCTGTTCTCCGAAGCAGACGTCGGGGCGCGAAAGGTGCACGTCGCGGCGGAGCGGCTGCGCAGGGTCAACAGCGACTGTGAGATCGAGGCGATCGATACGTCGATCGATAGTGCGCAGCACGCAGCGGAGCTGCTTCGAGGCGCCGACCTGTTCTTCCGTGCCGCCGACACACCGCCATCCATGCCCTACTGGGTGTCAGACGCCGCGCTCGCCGTCGGGACGCCATGGATAAATTGCAGCTACGCCGGCCCCGTGATCAACTGCTGTACTTACGTGCCCGGAAAGACAGGTTGTTACCGGTGTCTGCGTCGCGCGGAGCGAGAGTGCCTGGTGGCGGAAGGGCGATCACAGGTCATTTCCGATGATCCACCTGCGTTCAACGCTGCTATCGGGCCGGTGGTGCACGCAGCAGGTTCGTTGGCGGCATACGAAGGGATCCGATTGCTCGCAGGATTGAATCCGCGAACGGTCGGTCGTGCGTGGCACCAGAACATGTACGATTACGCGCACTCATACGCAATTGACGTGCCGGAGGATTGCACGCATGGCAGCTGATGGCGTGCCGTTGAGGAAGAACTGGGCATTCCAACGCCTTGTCGTCGCAAAGGTCGCCAACGAACTCTCGTCGTCGATAGGAAACCTAGCATTACCACTACTCGTCGTGGTTGTGAGTGGCTCTGCAGCACTTGCCGGCTTTGCGCTCGCCGTTCTGACGGGCGCGCTGATCGCGTCCCAGACGTTTGCGGGTGTCCTTGTCGACCGATACTCCCCGTCCTTAATGCTGCGCGGGTCATCGGCGGTGCAGGCCATCGGCTGGGCTATCGTGGTGATTGCGCTGTACGTGCCGGATGCATCCGTGGCTCTTGTGTTGGTCGGTGCCGGCGTGGCCGGTGCTGCCTCGGGGGTTGATGGGCCGAGTGAGCACGCGCTGTTGAAGGTGATCGTGCCGCAGGACCAGTACGGCCGAGCCGCGGCACTGGGTCAAGGGCGAGAGGCCGCGGCAGGCCTGCTTGGGGCGCCGGCGGGCGGGATCCTCGTCGGTCTGGCGCCCGCGCTCGCGCCCGCGTCTCAAGCCGCGCTGAATATGCTGGCGGCGGTGTTCGCCCCGCGCGTCCGACACTCATCGCCACCTGCCGCCGACGAGCGATTCCTCAGCCAGTTGGTCATCGGGTTTCGCGCCGTGTTTCACCACGACGGACTCCGAGGGATCGCAATCGTTTCGGGGCTCGCGAATCTCCCTGTCGTCGCGCTGCCGTTGACACTCATCGCTGAGTATCAGTCGCAAGGTGTGTCCCCCGTGCTCATCGGCGTCATGGCGAGCGCCTTCGGTGTCGGGATGGTGCTCGGCTCTTTCGTCGCGGGGCTGCTTGCCACCAAGGTCCGATTGGGTGTGCTCGGGGTTCTGTCGCTCGCCGGCTTCGCGGGCGGACAGATCGCTGTTCTCTTCAGTTATCAAGATTTCTGGATCACCACAACGGTGCTGACGCTGTCCGCGCTGCCGCTACCGTCCTTCAACGCCGCGATCAGCGCGTACACGGCCGCTGTGACTCCAGCTGCCTACATGGGGAGGATCGCCGCAGCATCTGGTGTTCCGGGAATGATTCTGATGCCGGTCGGCTCTTTGGTCGCCGGTGTGCTCTTCGACCACTACGGCGCCTTGGTTGCGCTCCTGGTCTCCGCTGGCGCCGCGATTGTCACAGTTGCAGTGACGCTTCTGAGTCGCGCGTTGCGCGCTATACCCAGGCTTGCCGTGCTTCGAGAGACAGACCTCACCCAGATCTCAATGCCGGGCCGGACATGACGGAGCGATGGGGGCTCTTCGCGGATGAGGGTGTTGCGGTCGGTTGACGGTGCGGCGGCGTAGCGGTCGCGGAGACGAGCTCGAGGCTTCCCGAAGATGGAAGTTCCTACGCTCGCCATCCGAAAGACCTCGACGTGTCCCGCGGTACCTTCGCCGACCCTGATCTCTCTGCGTTCTGCCTCCTCGACGACCACGGCCTGACCGCGACGGGTCAGGAGAACTCGCCTGACAAGGCGGTGCTGGAGTGCCGAGTCATCGAGCGTGCCCCGTTCTGCCGCGGGTGCGGCGCCGAGGCATCGCCCGCGGGACACAGGCTCGCCGTCTCGCGCATGTGCCGCTGGGCTGGCGACCGACGCCTCTCCTCGTTCGCGTCCGCCGATTCGCGTGCTCCTCGTGCGGGACCATTTGGCGCGCGGACACCACGACCGCGGCCGAGCAGCGCGGGCGGCCCACCCGCGCCGCCATCAGGTAGGCCCGTGAGGCCATCGTCTGCCAGCGTCTTCCCGTCGCTCGCGTCGTGGAATCGCTCGACGCGTCCTGGCATGCCGCGAACGACGCGATCCTCGCCGAGGGGCAGCAGCTCCTCATCGACGATCCGGTCAGGTTCGACGGGGTGACCACGATCGGTGTCGATGAGCACGTCTGGCGCCACACGCGCCTGGGCGACAGGTACGTGCCCGTCATCATCGACCTCACTCCGGCCCGCAGAAGACGGGGCCGGTGCGGCTGCTCGACATGGTCCCAGCACGGTCAGAGAACGCGTTCAAGATCTGGCTCGCGCAGCGCCCGAAGACGTGGCGTGATGGCGTCGACGTGGTCGCGATGGACGGGTTCGCCGGTTACAAGACCGCCGCCGGTGACGAGATCCCGGGTGCGACAGCGGTCATGGATCCGTTCCATGTCATTGCCTTGTTCGGCGACGCGCTCGACCGGACTCGCCAGCGTGTTCAGCAGGAGCCCCTCGGCCATGGAGGCCAGACCGGCAACCGGATCTACGGCTGCCGACGCCTGTGTCGACGCCGCGTGAACACTGCCCCGTAGCGTCGGATGAATCTTGACCCGCTCCGACACTCTTAGAGGGTGATTTCAGTGCAAGACTGGGCGGAGATCCGCCGACTGCACAAGGCCGAGAGCATGCCGATCAAGGCCATCGCCCGCACGCTCAGCGTCGCCAGAAACACGGTGCGGGCCACGCGCGCGTCGGACGAGCCGTCGGCGTATCGACGCGCGAGAAAGGGCTCGCTCGTCGACGCGGTCGAGCCCGAGGCTCGTCAGCTGCTCGCGGTGGACGCGAAGATGGCCGCGACGGTGATCGCGGAGCGCATCGGTTGGGAGCACTCGATCACGATCTTGAAAGACCAGATCCGGCGGATCCGCCCGGATTACGCCGGCTTCGATCCGGCGGACCGGATCGTTCACCAGCCCGGGCGGTCGGACTACTGCACGCACGCGGTGCAGCCTCGCAATCGGGGCATCGGGAGTACTGCATCCGGTGGCGTCGAGTGCGTAAGAGGGCGGAAACCGCCCCGCAGCACCGCGCCCTCATGACACGGTGGAACAGGTTGCCGCCCTGAGTCGGTGTGCAAACTGAAGAGGGCGTCCCAAGACGTACTCACTCCTGGGCGGCAACCACCTCGCAGTTCAAGCGCGTCGTCAGCGCCAGAGGCCGTCTCAGGCCACGGCCCCGGCATGCATCCCGACGGTTACCGGTACGCATCACCCGTTGCCGACGTCGAAGACGCCACCGCAGCTGTCGGCGACGATTCTGGCGAGCCGCATCCGCGATCATCGGCGCGGAGCGATCATCGAATGACCGGCGACACATACCAGCGCCTGCACCGGATGCGCCGCGAGGCGGTACGCGCACTCATTACCCGGGCAAATCCGATGCCGACGGCAACACGCCGGTCGGGAGCATCCGCGTCCGGACGTGCGGCTGGATCGCAAACGACCACCGGCCTGTAAGAGTTGGGCGTCGACCGTGCCCGGTACTCTCGCGCGCGCACTACTGAAACGTTCTGTCCCAACCACTGCATCGGCACGCTCGGACTACGCAAACTGTGACTTCTGGGCGCAGCGCCCGCGGGACCGGTATCTACTGGAAATGCGCCGGGCCCCCATCCCGACGCCCCGAGCGGGCGGCAATGATCCCACCCACATGGGAGATGTTTCTGCTTCATCCTTGCCATCTCCCGATCGCCGCCCGCTCACTGGGCTATGCAAAGGACTCTGGATGAGCGCACGCACGATGTCACGCGTCACCGAGGGCACCGACTCGTCGTCTCCCTCCGCACGCGCACAGTTCTATTGCCTGGCGTCCGACCTCGAGGCCGTCGTCGCCCGCTGGCCGGATCCGCGCATCGTGCGTGCCGTCGAAATCTTCGGGGGAGCGCACGTGCCACGCGCCGGACAACGTGGCCAGGCCCGGTCGCGCCTGTGGCAGCTCCGGACTGATGAAACCCCACTGGCATTGATAGATCTCGGCGCGCTTACCGCTTCCGACGGCATGCGAGCGACGACGTCTCGCGTCCCTCGTCCTGACGTATTCCGTTCGCAGCGAAGCCTCGCGCTCGTCACCGACGCGCGTCTCGTCGTGCGCGGGCCCGGGGCAGAACACATCGTCCGCGGTGCGGTCCGCGACTATCCCTGGTATGCAGACACCCGTGGCCTGATGCACTCGGCTCGGGCGCTTGTCACCACTCTCGGTGCGGTGAAGCCTCATGTCGCGAGCTTCCTGGAGAAGTTCTTGCACACAGTGCTCAACTCGCTCGACGAGCTGGGCATGCTCCGCATTCGCGCGTTGGCCACACCCGGCACGCTGCGCGACCGCGCATACGATCTTCGCCTTGCGCGGATCATGAAGCTGCCGAGTGTTCCCCGCTTTGCCAGGCATTTCGAGTCACTTCGCGTGACATTCCCGGAGCTGCGGGATGAGCGTGTGCTCGCCGGCTTCACGTACGGTACGGTTGCTGGCCCGTACGGACTTGTACTCACGGACCGCCGGCTCCACTCCAAAGTGCTCGGTCAGCCACCCCGCACGATGCCTCGGGAACACGCTCGCGCTCTTCGACAGAGCGACATCGATGTACATCGACTCATCGCGAACCAAACCGAGGTCCACGATGCGCCGGAGTACTGGCGGCTCCGAGACGTGCAGGGCTTCACCCAATTGGCCCGAGAATGGGCCTCAGGCGCCCTCGAATAGGGTCGTATGCCGGGGTGCTCACTCTCCGGCCGACGCGCTACTCGCTCGTGAGAACTGAACTTCTATGACTCTGCAGAATCATCCCGGGGACCGAACATTCCCGGTGCGTGCGCGGCTCACCAATGTCCGGCTGACCAGAGACAGCCGACATCGGCGTGCCTCGGCGCTTGACCGCAGGCGCGGGGCGTTGCTGTCGTTGGGAAGCGTCGCGCTCGCGATTGCGACGTTGTTCATCGTCGAACGCCAGTCGAAACCGACCGAACTCGGCACCGACGACCGCGCACTCCACCTCTTCGTTTCGGGAATCAGTCTCGCCGCCATCTTCGCGGCGGTTCTCGTGCTTCCGCTCGTGATCGCCGACATCTGGCGACCCATCCGCGACCAATCTCGCTACCTGAGTCTCGCGGGGATCCGTCCGCCGACCGAACAGCAACAGCGCATCCTCGCGTTGAACGGTCGTGATGACTACGCGAAGGGGCTGTGGAACTCGACGCTCGAGCGCCTGCCAACGGACGCCCGGTTTCCGAGCGGTTCCGCGCCGAAACTCCTGACGCTGCCGCTCTGGGCCTCGGCGGACGACCGACTCGCTCTCGACGAAGACGCCCGCGTACTCGACGCCGCAGACCTGGGCCGACGAGTTCACGACGCATTCGAGCAGGACAGCCTCAGCCTCCGCTTCGTCGACATGTTCTCTGAGCTCGGCGCGCAGGAACGCGTCTGGCGCATCGCGCGATTGTGCGACACGAACGCCACCGAGATCGAGGCCCTCGGCCATGCCATACCTGGTCGGCCCGCGCGATTGCTCTGGGCCGAGGATGTACGCCGCGCGGTCACGCTCATCCGACATGCCTTCGAGGCCGGTCTCGTATCGGAGGCTCGGGCTTGGGAACTGCTCGAGCTCCCGGCGGCAGTTGCTGCAGCGTGCTTCGCCTCCCCAGCGGATTACTGGCGGAACGCTCAGATCGCCACCGCTTTCGCGCTCGATTTCCTCGCGGCGACTCGAGAAGCTGGGACCGCCGCGAAGGAGTTCCTGCAGAGCGACTGGCCGGGCGCATCCCTCCCGCTCCCCGATCCGAACCTCACCGCGGTCCCCGCGATTGTGCAACACCTTCGCCCGCGTTTGCCGTGACTACTGCCCACGTCCATCCCGGCTCGGCGGCAATCGCCTCGCGCCGGTTGCGTGAGCCCAGTGCACGTCCGGTACCGAGGAACTACGCAAGGGGCCGCACGCGACTACGCAATCGGTGGCTGCCGAACACGCAACATACAGGCCACCGCTACGGAAGATACGAGGGAATCACCTTCGTGCGCGTTGTCGAGGCGGAGCCTAGAGTCATGCAAGCTCCTTCATCCCCCTGCCGACATGGCGTGGGTTCGTTCATCCTGCGGTGTGCCGTCATCACGTGCTGTGCCGTTGCTGGTGTGGTCACGCTGTTGAACCTGATGGCAGGCGTACTGGTGCGCGATGATACAGACTTCCAGCCTGACGGGCGGGCGACCTGGCGGTAGCCCTCGAACCAATCTCTGCGGAGTTCCACGCCGCTCGATTGTAAGAAACAGAGCCGCGGCTGTGTGCACCGCCCTTCACCGTTCGCGAGCGCGCCGCTACGCTCGGCCTCAGGTCACTTGTCACACCGGTACACCGATGAAGGGACGAACGATGTCGACAGAATCCGTCGGGTCGGGCACCGCTCCAGCGCTGCGCGGCGGCATGTTCCAAGTCGTCCTCGCGATGATCGCCTCGGCCTTCGGGTTCTGGGCATGGATGGTGATCTCGCCGCTGCAGGCCTATTACGCGAGCGAGATGGGCCTCAGCGAGGGGGAGATCTCCCTGATGCTCGCCACGCCGGTTCTGGTCGGCGCGCTCGGGCGCATCGTGACGGGCGCGATGACTGACCGCTTCGGCGGGCGACGGATGTTCACGATCGTGCTGCTCGCGTCGGTGCCGGCCGTCCTGATCGTCGCGCTCGCCGGCGAGATCGGGAGCTTCCCGCTGCTCATCCTGGGCGGCTTCCTGCTCGGCATCGGCGGCACGATCTTCGCCGTCGGCATCCCGTTCTCGAGCGCGTGGTTCCCCCCGGCCAAGCGCGGGCTCGCGAACGGCATCTTCGGCATGGGCATGATCGGCACGGCGGTCTCGGCGTTCTTCACGCCCCGAATGGCCGAATCGATCGGGTACCTGACGACCCACCTGATCCTCGCCGGCATCCTCGTCGCGGTCGCGGCTCTCGTGTGGTTCGTGATGCGCGAGTCGCCGACGTGGCAGCCGAGCCGTCAGAAGCTCGTCCCGAAGGTCGCGAGCGCTCTGAAGCTCCGGATCACGTGGGAGATGTCGTTCCTCTACGGCATCGTGTTCGGCGGCTTCGTCGCGTTCTCCACGTTCCTGCCGAAGTACCTCACGACCCTCTACCCCGACGAGGTCGACGCGGTCGGCGCCGGAACGCGCGCGGCATCGTTCGCCGCGGCCGCCGTCATCGCCCGCCCGATCGGCGGCTGGCTCGCCGACAAGCTCGGCCCCAAGCTGATCTCGCTCATCTCTCTGGCCGGCATCGTCACGTGCGCCTACGTCGTCGGTCAGCAGCCGCCCGAAGGCGTGCTCACGGGTGTGACGTTCCTGCTGATGGCCGCCGCGATGGGCCTCGGCATGGGCGCCGTGTACGCCTGGATCGGCCCGTCGACCCCGCCCGACCGCGTGGGTGCGGTCTCCGGCGTCGTCGCGGCGGCCGGCGGCCTCGGCGGATACTTCCCGCCCCTGGTGATGGGGGCGACCTACAACGCCGAGACCAACTCGTACGGCCTCGGCCTCTGGCTCCTCGTCGTCGTCGGGGCCGTCGCCCTCGTGGTCGCCGGCATGCTCCAGAACGTCGGCGGGAAGACGTCGAAGTAGTCGTCGGTTCGCGACGCAGAACCGCCGCGGTCGCAGGATCCGCGCTTTGCGGGCGGGCGGGTTCAAGTTTCGAGTGCAACGCCTATTGCTTCTCGTAGCTTCTCACTCGGGGTCCAGTAGTCGAGGGTCTTCCGAGCGCGTGTGTTCAACAGGTGTTGTGCTCGGGCGAGGTCGTCATCGGT
>NZ_PNFA01000013.1 GCF_002970975.1 Microbacterium halophytorum | reverse complement strand
AACAATCGCCGCCTTCACGAAGCGCTCGACTACGCCACCCCGACCGAGATCGAGACCGCCTACTATCAAACCCGTGACGCCGCACTGGCGCTCACATAGACATCGGAACAGAACCCAGGGCGGTTCACAATCCCCGCGATTCTGCCGCGGCTCAGAGATTCTGCCGCGGCCCAGAACCCGCCCGACCACGGTCGGCCCGAGCCGCGAGCGCGGGCTGCACCGCCAAGCGCCAGCCGCCGCCCGATTCCTCCACCGCGCCCTCGAGGCGCAGCAGGCCGAGGGCGGCCGTGACCTCGGCGATCGGCACGCCACTGCGCTCCGCGACCTCGCCGGGCGCCCGCCAGGCGCGCTGCGCGAGCGCATCGCGTACGCGCAGCGTGAGGGGGTCTACGGGCGCGGTGAGCGGCAGGTCGCCGCCCACCGCGCCGGGGTCGATGCCTATCGCCATCAGCTCGCGCACCTCCTGCGTCGTCGTGACGCAAACGGCGTCGTACTCGCGCAGCAGGCGGTGGCAGCCTGCCGACGTCGCCGAGAGCACCGAGCCGGGCACGGCGCCGAGGGGCCTGCCCAGCTCGGCCGCGGCACCCGCCGTGCTGAGGGTTCCCGAACGATGCGCCGCCTCGACCACGATCGTCGCGGCCCCGAGCGCCGCGATGAGCCGATTGCGCTTCAGGAACCTGAATTTCGTCGGTGCGGCGCCCGGCGCGACCTCGCTGACGACGGCGCCCGTCTCGGCGATGCGCTGGAGAAGGTGGGCGTGCCCCGCGGGGTACACGCGGTTGGCGCCTCCCGCCATCACCGCGACGGTGAGGCCGCCCTCGCGCACGGCGGCCCTGTGCGCGGCGCCGTCGATGCCGTACGCGCCGCCCGAGACGATGCCGACGCCGCCGAGCGCGAGCTCCCCGGCGAATTCCCCCGCGATCTGCTCGCCGTATGCCGTCGCGGCCCGTGCCCCGACGATCGACGCGGAGCGCTCCAGCGCGCCGACCGCGGCAGCATCGCCGCGCACCCAGAGCGCGATCGGCGCGTGCGGGCCGAGGTCGGCGAGCCGCGGCGACCAATCCGGGTCCCCCGGCACCAGCAGAGTGAGCGCGGATCGACGCGCGGCGCGCAGCGACTCCGCGACCAGCCGCGGTGCGACGCGGGGCCGCCATCGTTCGAGCGCGGCTCCCCATTCCCGCGCCGAAACTCCCGCGCTCTCCACGACCGAGGTATCCGTGGATCCCGTGACGGGCTTGCGACTGGTCTCCGTGAACGGAGCACCCCCGGTTCCCGCGACCGGCGCCCCCGCCGCGCCTGCGACCGGGCCGCCCGTCGCGTCGGCGTCGGCGACGCGCGCAACAGGTATTCCCCGACCCCCTGAGCGTGCACCCGGTGCCCGGCACCGGCCGCCGGGGTCCGAACCGCGCAGCGCCCGTTCGACAGCGGCGAGCGCCTCCGCCGCGCCGAGTGCCGCGGTCAACTGCCCGGCCACGCCATCGCTCGGCTCGCAGATCGTCGTCCACGCCGCGCGCGCCACGCGCTCGTCCCGCTCGCCGGCTGGCGCCGACGGCCACAGCGCGGCCGCGGCATCACGCACCTCGTCATCCGTTGCGATCATGCTTGTCTCCCGTCTGAATCAACGACCTCCGGCCACGCGTGCGGCCCGCACAGAACCTCGGAATCGAGGAGATCCCGCACAATCGAGGACGAAGCCCGCGGGAAACCCCTCGATACTGCGGTTCCTCCTCGCATGTGCGCGCAGGGTCTCCGCGCGCGTGCGCGCGGCGCGACCCCACCGCGCCGTTCGCTCCCACCGCGCAACCGCACCCCGCGACGAATCGAGGAGATTCCGCAACATCGAGGACGAACTCTCGGGATTCCTCCTCGATCTCGCGCTTCCTCCTCGCATGTGCGCGCAGGGTCTCCGCGCGCATGCGCGCGCCGCCGCCGCGCGCACGAGCGCGACGCGACCCCACCGCGCCGAGCGCTCCCACCGCGCAACCGCACCCCGCGACGAATCGAGGAGATTCCGCAACATCGAGGACGAACTCTCGGGATTCCTCCTCGATCCCGCGCTTCCTCCTCGGAACGGCGCGGGGCGGCGCGTCGGCGTCGGTCGTCACGCTCATCGCTCGGCCCCCGCCTTCAGGAACAGCGCGCGGCCGAGGTCGTTCGCCGTCGGTCGGTCCCGGCCGGCGAGGTCGGCGAGCGTCCACGCCAGCCGAAGGATGCGATCGTAGGCGCGCAGCGTGATGGCGCCCCGCGACAGCGCCGCATCGATCGCGGCCGTCGACTCGCGTGGGATGCGCGGCCCCTCCCGGCGCAGCCACGCGCCGGGCACCTCGGCGTTCCGGCGCCACGGCGTTCCCCGCAGCCTGCGGGCCGCCCGGTCGCGGGCCGCGACGACGCGTTCGCGAGCATGCTCCGAGCTCACGCTCCCCTGCCCGGATGCGTGCGTGACGCGGTTCATCTTCAGCGCGATGTCGATCCTGTCCAGCAGCGGGCCCGAGAGCCTGCGCTGGTAGGTGCGCACGGCGTTCGGGGAGCAGACGCACTCGCCCCCTCGGACGCCGAACTCGCCGCAGGGGCACGGGTTCGTCGCGAGGACCAGCTGGAAGCGCGCGGGGTAGCTCGCCGTGAACGCGGCGCGGTGGATGTCGATGCGGCCGTGTTCGAGGGGCTGGCGGAGCGCATCGAGGACGCCGGCTCGCACCTCTCCCGCCTCGTCGATCATCAGGACGCCGCGGCTCGCGCGCGAGATCACGCCGGGCTTGGAGGAGCGAGATCCGCCCCCGACGAGGGCGGCGAGCGTCGCGGAGTGGTGAGGGGCTTCGAACGGCGGGTGCCGCACGAGGTGCTCGACGGCCTCGCCCGACAGCGAGCGCAGCGCCGCGACCTCGAGCGCCGCCTCGTCATCGAGGGGCGGCAGGATGCCGGGAAGCCGGCTGGCGAGCATCGTCTTCCCAGCCCCCGGCGGGCCGGTCAGCAGCAGGTGATGCCCGCCGGCGGCGGCGACCGTGAGCGTGTCGACGGCCTCCTCCTGGCCGACGACGTCGAGCAGGTCGCCCGGCTCGCTGCGAGGCGCCGGGCGCGCGGCGCGCAGCACCGGTTCCTGCTCCGGCACGTCGACCTCCGCCCCGTGGCCGCGCGCGACCTCCGACAGGGAGACCGCCGCCGTGACCTCGATGCCGGGCACGAGCTCGGCCTCCGCGCGGTTCGCCGCCGGCACGACGACGCGGCGGAAGCCGCGCTGCGCCGCCGACCGCACGGCCGGCAGGACCCCAGCGATCGGGCGCAGCCTGCCATCGAGCCCCAGCTCGCCGAGGTGCACCGTTCCCGAGATGGCCTCGGGCCGGATGACCTCGCCGGTCGCGAGCGCCGCGACGGCGATGCCGAGGTCGAACGCCGAGCCGTGCTTCGGCAGCCCGGCGGGCGAGAGGTTCACGGTGATGCGGCGGGCGGGGAGCTCCAGTTCGGCGTTCTCGCACGCGTTCACGACCCGCCGGGAGGCCTCGCCGAGCGTCTTGTCGGCGAGGCCGATGATCCGGAACTCGGGCGTGTGGGTCGTGACGTCGGCCTCGATCTCGACGATCTCGCCGGCGAGCCCCGTCAGCGCGACGGCCCACGTGCGCGCGACGCTCACCGCAGGTCCGCGATGTGCTCGAGCGACGCGCTGCGCGGGTCGCTGCCGATCAGGGCGACGGCGTCGACGCGCACCCGCCGCCCGCGCGCGATCTCCGGGTGCGCGATCGCCCACAGCCGCGCCAGGCGCCACATCCGGCGCAGCTTGTCACGGTCGATCGCCTCGAACGGGTGGCCGTAGGCGGTGCTGCTCCGGGTCTTCACCTCGACGGCCGCGATCACGGAGCCGCGCGCGGCGACGATGTCGATCTCCCCGGCGCGGCAGCGCCAGTTGCGCTCCACGATGCGGAAGCCGATGCGCGTCAGCTCCTCGGCCGCGCGATCCTCGCCCGCCCGCCCCAACTCGTCCTTGCGTGCCATGCAGCAAGGCTCGCCCGCCGCCTCGCTCGAGCGACAGACTGTGGATCAGGCGCCGCGGGAGATCACGCGGCGCAGGCCCCCTGGGCGCGCCCTGTGAGCGAGGCTCTGCGGGGCCCCGCGACCTACTTGCCGTCGATCGACAGCTCGTCCGGGATCTCGAACTCGCGCAGCGAGAGCTCCTCGATGTTGACGTCCTTGAACGTCAGCACGCGCACCGACTTCACGAAGCGGTCGGCGCGGTAGATGTCCCACACCCACACGTCGCTCATCGTGACCTCGAAATAGAAGTCGTGCTCGGTGTCGTGGCGCACGACACCCACTTCGTTCGCGAGATAGAAGCGGCGTTCCGTCTCGATCACGTAGCGGAACTGGCCGACGACGTCGCGGTACTCCCGGTACAGCGCGACTTCCAGCTCGCGGTCGAAGTCGTCGAAGGAGTCTTCATCCATGGTGCGTCCATCCTACGTGCGCGGCGGCGTGCCCCGCACCGGATGCGCGGCGGCACTCAGAACAGCGGCTGCGGCGGTGCGATCGCCCACGAGCGCCGGTGGTGCTCGCACAGACCGTGGGCGGCGATCGCCGCGCGGTGCGACGCGCTCGCATACCCCTTGTTCCGGTTCCACTCATAGTGCGGGTGCCGCTCGTGCAGCTCGACCATGTGCGCATCGCGCGCGACCTTCGACACGACCGACGCGGCCGAGATCGAGGCGCACGAGCGGTCGCCCTTCACGACGGGCCGCACGTCGAGCCGGGCCGACGCCCACGCGGGAGCCGCCCCGCCCGCGAGCCCGCGGTAGGCCGCCAGCGCGGGGTTGACGTACTCGTGGTTCCCGTCGAGCAGCACGATGCCGACGACCGGGTCGAACCCCTGCTCCGCGACGCCCGCGAGAGCGCGCAGCGCCGCCAGCCCCAGGCCGCGCACGATGCCGAACTCGTCGACCTCGCCGGCGCTCGCCCAGCCGACCGCGGTGCCGAGCGCCCACGCTCCCGCGCGCTCGGAGACGTCCGGCCGCTTCTTCTCCGAGATCAGCTTCGAGTCGCGCAGGCCCGCGGGCACGCTCCCGGATGCCGTGGCCGCGTCGATCACGGAGGCGCCGACGGCGACGGGGCCGGCGAGCGCCCCGCGCCCGACCTCGTCGAGCGCGAAGACGAGCGGCGTGTTCGTCAGGAGGCGCCGCTCGAGGTCGAGCGAGGGCTCGGCGCTCACTGGGCCGCCGGTTCGGGGACCGACGCGAAGTTGTCGGGAGCGCTCATCCAGCCGAAGCGCTCGAAGGGCCAGGTGCGGAAGAAGACGCGGCCGACGACGTTGTCGATCGGCACGAAGCCGTTGCCCGGCTGGTCGCGGTTGTAGCGCGAGTCCTGCGAGTTGTACCGGTTGTCGCCCATGACCCAGATCTTGCCCTCGGGGACGGTGACGTCGAAGGCATCACCCGAGGCCCTCGTCGCGCCGTCCGGGAGCTTTAGGTATTCGCTCTCGTCGACGGCCTTGCCGTTCACCATGATCTGGCCGAGCGCATTGCAGCACTCGACATGGTCGCCCGGCAGGCCGATCAGCCGTTTGACGAGGTGGTCCTCGCTATCCCCCGCCGAGAGCCCGATGAGCGTCAGGAACCAGTCGATGCCCTCCTGCACCGGGGTGCCCTCGGTCTTCGGCGCGTCCTGGAGCCAGCCGCCCGGGTCCGCGAACACGACGATCTCCCCGCGCTCGTAGTCGTTCCACACCGGCGTGATCTCGTCGACGAGGATGCGGTCGTCGATCTGGAGCGTGTTCTCCATCGACCCTGAGGGGATGTAGAACGACCGGACGACGAAGGTCTTGATCAGGAACGACACCAGAACGGCGATCACGACGATCACGAGCACGTCGCGCAGGAAGAGCAGGGCGCCGCCCCTCTTCTTCCCGCCCTCGGCCTCGCGCGGGTCTGCGCCGCCGGCCTGTTCCCGCCGCTCACGCCGAGACGCGGGCGCGCCGGCGGGTGTTGTATCGCTCATGTCGTCCTTCGCTGGGCGCCGCACGGAGCGCCGCCTTCCAGCATTCCATATCGTCCCCGGAGTCCCCCTGCGGAACCGCCGTTCCCCGGCGCGGAGGTCGGCAGCGCGCACCGGACGGCCGCGCGGCACCCGTCGCCGCACGCAGACAGCCCCGCATCCGGATGACCGGATGCGGGGCTGTGGGTCGACGGCCGGTGTCAGCCGTTCTCGCGCTTCTCGCGGATGCGCGCCTTCTTGCCGGTGAGGCCGCGCAGGTAGTACAGCTTCGCGCGACGGACGTCACCGCGGGTGACGCGCTCGATCTTGTCGATGATCGGCGAGTGCACCGGGAAGGTGCGCTCCACGCCGACCTGGAAGCTGATCTTGCGGACCGTGAACGTCTCGCGCACGCCGTCGCCCTGGCGGCCGATCACAACGCCCTGGAAGACCTGGACGCGCGAGCGGTTGCCCTCGATGATGTTGACGTGCACCTTGACCGTGTCGCCGGGGCCGAACTCGGGGATGTCGGTCCGCAGCGAGGCCTGGTCGATGGCATCGATGATGTTCATGTCGGTATCTCTCTGCGCCCGCCGCGGGTCGAGCGCTGTTCAGTGATGAAGAGTTCATCGTGCGATGAGGCTCCGCGCGGGCTCTCACCCGCCGGTCGCCCTCGCCTCCCCCGCAGCAGAGACGAAACGCATGCGTGCAACGGCAGCATGCATCACGGCACAGCGATCCATTCTGCCATGGATCGGGTGCGCACCCAAACCGTCAGCGCTTCGGGTCGTTCTCCGTGATGATGAAGACCTCGCCGCCGTCCGGGCCGTCGTCGCGGCCGTCGGCAGGGCCGGACCCCTCCGAGGCTCGGAAGGTGATGACGGCGGCCTCGCGGCGCAGCTGCCAGAACTGCAGCCAGAACATGCCGAGACCCGCGATGATCGCCGCCGACAGCGTCGCCCCGAGGTAGTCGGCGGGGACCACGACGACGGCGGCCGTCAGGATGTGCCAGACGCCGAAGCCGGCGACGTCGAGCCACGACGCCGCACGGTTCGTTCCGACCGACGGGCGGGCGCGCGTGAGCAGGCCGAGCAGCAGCTCGCAGACGAACACCGAGGGCATCGCGACGAACAGGAGCAGCAGGATCGCGAAGCCGTTCTCCCCGAAGATGCCCCAGCCGATCAGCAGCCAGGCCGGGAGGACGAGTGCGGCGAGCCAGATCCAGCGGTAGAAAGCGCGACGAATGGCCATACCCCAGGGTAAGCCGCCCGGTACCCGTCCATCGTCGGTGCGGGAGAATGGAGTCACATCACCTGGAGGATTCACATGATCGAACTGCGCACGCCTGCCGAGATCGAGCAGATGCGGCCTGCCGGACGCTTCGTCGCCGAGACGCTCGAGACGCTGAAGCAGGAGGTGAAGGTCGGGATGAACCTGCTCGACATCGACCGCCGCGCGCACGACATGATCCGCAGGGCGGGGGCGGAGAGCTGCTACATCGACTACCACCCGTCGTTCGGCGCGATGCCGTTCGGCAAGGTCATCTGCACGTCGATCAACGACGCCGTGCTGCACGGGCTCCCGTTCGATTACAACCTGCGCGACGGCGACCTGGTCACCTTCGACTTCGCTGTCGCGGTCGACGGCTGGGTCGCCGATTCGGCCGTGTCCTTCGTCGTCGGCAGCCCTCGCGACGAAGACCTGAAGCTGATCGAGACCACCGAGAAGGCGCTCGAAGCGGGCATCGCCGCCGCCCGGGTCGGCGGCCGCGTCGGCGACATCTCCGCGGCGATCGCCGAGGTCTCCCACGCCGCCGGCCACACCATCAACACCGACTTCGGCGGCCACGGCGTCGGCCGCGAGATGCACGGCGACCCGCACATCCCGAACGACGGCCGCGCCGGCCGCGGCTTCCCGCTCAAGCCGGGCCTCGTCGTCGCGATCGAGCCGTGGCTGCTGCAGACGACCGACGAGCTGTACACCGACAAGGACGGCTGGACCCTCCGCTCGGGCGACGGCTCGCGCGGAGCCCACTCGGAGCACACGATCGCCATCACGGAGGACGGCCCCATCATCCTCACGGACCGCTCCCACCTCTGAGCCGCTGACGCGGAAGAACCCCGGATCCGAGGATCCGGGGTTCTTTCATGCTCCCATCGGGACTGAGCCGTGCCTGGCGCGGTCAGTTCCCAGGCGGAGGAGTGCAGACGGGCTCCGCCCGTCAATCGACGACAACGCCGGAAATGGCCGTGTCAGGCGCGGCTCAGCGTGCGAAGTTTCCGCGGTAGTACTCGTACACCCATCCCACCAGCGAGACGACCAGGAGGGCGACCGCGAACGGGAGGATGAAGATGCCCACCGCGAGGGCGAGAGCGCCGAGTGCGGCCGCGGCGCCGAGGGCGAGGGGCCACCACGACCACGGGCTGAACTCGCCCAGCTCGGGGTCGTCGTCGTCGATGTCGGCGTCCAGCCGGTCAGCGGCGAGCTCGACGCCCTTCTGGCTGCCGTGCCAGCGGCCGAGGAAGAACGCCACCATGCCCGCCATGAACACGCCGAACAGCAGCGGGATGAACCCGGTCCACTCGACGGCCTTCGTGAAGGTGATCTCCCCCGCCGAGAGCGCATCCCAGTGGATGACCAGGTGCCAGCCGAGGTAGACCACGGCCATCGCCAGGAAGAAGGCGGAGATGAGCCACCAGATGACGGTGTTGGATTTCATCGCTTACTTCGCCTCTCCGGTTGCCGCGGTCGCCGGGACCGGGACGGGGTTGTCCGCGGTGCCGTGGTTCAGGTCGAACGCCGGACGCTCCGAACGGATGCGCGGGATCGACGTGAAGTTGTGCCGCGGCGGCGGGCAGCTGGTCGCCCACTCGAGCGAACCGCCGAAGCCCCACGGGTCGTCGACCGTGACCTTCTTGCCCTTGCGCGCCGTGATCCACACGTTCAGGAAGAACGGCAGCATCGAGGCGCCGAGGATCATGGCACCGATCGTCGAGAGCTCGTTGCCCCACGTCCAGCCGTCGGCGGCCGCGTAGTCCGCGTAGCGGCGCGGCATGCCGTCGACGCCCAGCCAGTGCTGGATGAGGAACGTCATGTGGAAGCCGATGAAGAGCATCCAGAAGTGCACATAGCCGAGGCGCTCGTTGAGCATCTTCCCCGTCCACTTCGGCCACCAGAAGTAGAAGCCGGCGAACATCGCGAACACGACGGTGCCGAACACCACGTAGTGGAAGTGCGCCACGACGAAGTACGAATCGGAGACGTGGAAGTCGAGCGGCGGCGACGACAGGATGACGCCGGTGAGACCGCCGAACACGAACGAGATCAGGAAGCCGAGCGAGAAGAGCATCGGCGTCTCGAACGTCAGCGAACCGCGCCACATCGTGCCGATCCAGTTGAAGATCTTCACACCCGTCGGAACGGCGATGAGCATGGTCATCAGCGCGAAGAACGGCAGCAGCACACCGCCGGTGACGTACATGTGGTGCGCCCACACCGACACCGACAGCGCGGCGATCGCGATGGTCGCGTACACGAGGGTCTTGTAGCCGAAGATCGGCTTCCGGCTGAAGACCGGGAAGATCTCGGAGACGATGCCGAAGAACGGCAGCGCGATGATGTACACCTCGGGGTGCCCGAAGAACCAGAACAGGTGCTGCCAGAGGAGCACACCGCCGTTGGCGGGGTCGTACACGTGCGAGCCGAGGATGCGGTCGCTCGCCGCGGCGAGGAGCGCCGCCGCGAGAACGGGGAACGCGATCAGGATGAGCAGGCTCGTGACGAGCGTGTTCCAGCTGAAGATCGACATGCGCCACATCGTCATGCCGGGCGCGCGCATCGTGATGATCGTGGTGATGAAGTTCACGGCGCCGAAGATCGTGCCGAAGCCCGAGATGCCGAGGCCCATCATCCAGAGGTTGCCGCCGAGGCCCGGCGAGAACGAGGCGTTGGCGAGCGGCTGGTACGCGAACCAGCCGAACGACGCGGCGCCCTGCGGGGTGAGGAAGCCGGCGACGGCGATGACCGAGCCGAACGTGAACAGCCAGAAGGCGAAGGCGTTCAGGCGCGGGAACGCGACGTCGGGCGCGCCGATCTGCAGGGGCAGGAGCGCGTTCGCGAAGCCCGCGAACAGCGGCGTCGCGAACATCAGCAGCATGATCGTGCCGTGCATCGTGAACAGCTGGTTGTACTGCTCGTGCGTCGGGACGACCTGGATGCCCGGCGCGAACAGCTCGGCGCGGATGAGCAGCGCCATCACGCCGCCGAGGAGGAAGAAGATCACCGACGAGATCAGGTACATGTACCCGATCGTCTTGTGGTCAGTGGAGGTGATCCACTTGACGATGATGTTGCCCTTGTGCTCCGTGCGGTTGCCGCTGAGAAGCGCCGCCTGGCGCGCCGGCATCACCGGCTCGTGACTCGATGTCATGGTGCTCAGTGCCCCTCTTCTTCGGCCGCAGTGCCCTCGGTGCCCGGCAGGTTCTGCAGGCGGTCGTACGCGTCGTTGATGTCGCCGGTCTGGCCCTCGGCCTCGAGCTCGTCGAGGTACGCCTCGTACTCGGACTCGCTGACGACGTCGACCTCGAAGAGCATCGCGGAGTGGTACTCGCCGCAGAGCTCGGCGCACTTGCCCTGGTACGTGCCCTCACGGGTCGGGATGAAGGACCACGAGTTGTCGTGACCGATGTACATGTCCTTCTTGTACAGGAAGTCGATGATCCAGAAGGAGTGGATGACGTCGCGCGACTGCAGGTCGATCGTGACCTTCTTGTCGACGGGGAGGACGAGCCGCGGGAGCTGGTCCTCGTCGACGTTGCCGTCGTCGTCGACCTGGGCCTGGATGCCCATGGTCCAGACGGCGTCGGAGTTGTCCTCCTGCTCGCCGTCGTACTGGAAGTCCCACGCCCACTGCTTGGCGATCGCCGTGATCGAGACGTCGGGCTCCGCCCACGGCTCCTCGATCTTCGTCTGCTCCCGCGCCGTGAAGGCGAACAGGCCGATGATCAGGATCAGGGGCACCGTCGTGAAGAAGATCTCGATCGGCATGTTGTAGCGCAGCTGCACCGGGAGGCCGGTCTGGCCCTTGCGGCGGCGGTACACGATCATCGCCCAGAGCATCAGGCCCCACGTGATGATGCCCACGACGAGCGCGGCGATCCAGGACCCCGTCCAGAGGGTCGCGATGCCCTCGGTCTGGTTGGTGGCGGGAGTGCCGTCCTCGGTGAATCCGGGAAGGTATCCGTGAAGTTCCGCTGGGGTGCACCCCGCAAGGGCGACCAGGGAGGCGGCTGCGATGGGTATCGCGGCCCAGCGGAGGCGACGTTTCGACGGCACGTACTTCACCTTTCGAACATGGTTGGGGCGGGAATCAGTCTACGGCACATGCTCACCCGATTCAGGCCACTCTCACAGCGTGTGGAGCGGCATCCGGCGCGCCGCACGGCGAACGGCCCCGCACCGACGGGCGCGGGGCCGTTCGCAGAGGATCAGTGGAAGCTGTCGCCGCAGGCGCAGGAGCCCGAGGCGTTGGGGTTGTCGATCGTGAACCCCTGCTCGCTGATGGTGTCCTTGAAGTCGATCGCCGCACCGTCGAGGTACGGAACCGACATGTTGTCGACGATGACCTCGACGCCGCCGAAGTCGACGGTCTCGTCGCCCTCGAGGATGCGCTCGTCGAAGTACAGCTGGTAGATCAGGCCGGAGCATCCGCCGGGCTGGACGGCGACGCGCAGACGCAGGTCGTCGCGGCCCTCCTGCTCGAGCAGGCTCTTCACCTTGGCGGCGGCGGCGTCCGTGAGGCTCACGCCGTGCGCGCGGGTCTCGGCGTCGATCGTCAGGGTGTCACTCATGACGTCTCCTTCTCACTTCTGGTTTCGCCCGTGCGATTGCGCACAACGGCCTTCTACAGATTGTAGACGCGGATCCGTGCCGAGGGCGAACGCCCCGCGCGGCGCGGCCCGTCAGCGGTCGTTCATCCGACCGAGGAGGAGCGTCTCCGACACGATCGCGCGCCGGAAGGTGTCGAGGTGGAGCGACTCGTTGGGGCTGTGCGCCCGCGAGTGCGGGTCCTCGATGCCCGTGACGAGGATCTGGACCCCCGGGTACCGCGCTGCGAGGTCGGAGACGAACGGGATCGATCCGCCCACGCCGTAGTCGACCGGCGCCCTGCCGTATCCGTCGGCCATCGCCTCGCGCGCCGCGGTCACGGCCCATCCGGAGGTGTCGACGAGGAAGCCGTCGCCGTTGTCGACCTCGCTGAACTCCAGTTGGGCGCCGAAGGGCGCGCTGTTCTCGAGGTGCGTCCGGATGGCGCGGTACGCCTCGTCGGAGCTCTGCCCCGGAGCGACCCGGCAGCTCACGACGACGGTGATCTCGGGCGCGAGCGTGTTGCTGGCGGCGGCGACCGACGTGTGATCGATGCCCGTCACCGTGATCGATGGCTTGTTCCAGATCCGCGACAGGATCGTGCCGCTGCCCGCGGGCGACACGCCGTCGAGCAGGCCCGCCTCGTCGCGCAGCGTCGCCTCCTCGTACGCCGGCGTCTCGGCGTCGCGCTCGGCGAGGCCGTCGACCGCGACGGATCCGTCGTCGTTCCAGAGCGTCGCGAGCAGCTTCACGGTCGCCATCATGGCGTCGGGCACCGCTCCCCCGAACATGCCGGAGTGCGACGCGTGATCGAGCGTGCGCACCGTCAGGTGGAACTTGGCGTTGCCGCGCAGGGAGACCGTCACGGCCGGCGTCTCGGAGTCCCAGTTGCCGGAGTCGGCGACGACGATCACGTCGGAGCGCATCTCGTCGGCGTTGTCATCGAGGAACTGCGCGAACGAGCGCGATCCGAACTCCTCCTCGCCCTCGACGAAGAGAACGAGCCCCAGGTCGAGATCGTCGCCGAGCGCCTCGTGCAGCGCCCGCAGGGTCGCGATGTGCGTCATGATGCCCGCCTTGTCGTCGGCGGCACCGCGGGCGTACAGGCGGCCGTCGCGCACCGTCGGCTCGAACGGCGGCGTCTTCCACAGCGCGTCGTCACCGGGGGGCTGCACGTCGTGGTGCGCGTAGAGCATCACGGTGGGCTTGCCGTTCCGCGCCGCGCGCGTCGCGAGGACGCCCGGCTGGCCGAGCTCGTCGGTGCCGGGGATCCGCGCCCTGTGGATGCGCACGTCGTCGAAGACGCCCGTCCCCCTGGCGAGCTCCGCAACCGCCTCGGCGCTGCGCACCAGCTGGTCCTGGTCGAAGGCGGGCCAGGCGATGCCGGGGATGCGCACGAGGCGGCCGAGGTCGGCGAGCGCCGCGGGCACGCCGTCTTCCGCCGCGGTGGTCAGATGGGAGTCCGGATTCTCTGCGGAGGTCATGCGGGTATCCTATTGAGTGATCCGGATCGAAGTATTTGAGGTGCTGCCCCGTGGCCAAGACCCCCGCCCCCAGCGAGAACGACGCGTCGATGCCGACCGTCGGCAAGGGACGCCCGACCCCCAGCCGCGCCGAGCGCGAGGCGGCCAACCGCCGCCCGCTCGTCGCGAACACGAAGGAAGCGAAGCAGCGCGCCCGCGCCGACCTCCGCGCGAGGCAGGACCGGGCGCGCATCGGCCAGGCCAACGGCGAGGAGAAGTACCTCCAACCGCGCGACAAGGGGCCCCAGCGCCGCTTCGCCCGCGACTTCACCGACGGGCGCTTCCACCTGGGCGAGATGCTGATGCCGGCCCTGATCGTCATCCTGATCGCGACGATGTTCCTGCCGTACGCCGTACAGTTCTACGGCATGCTCGCGCTGTGGGTCTTCGTCCTGTTCACCGTCGGCGACATGATCATCCTCTCGCGCAGCGTCAAGAAGGCCGCCGCCGAGAAGTTCGGCCTCGAGCAGCGCGAGAAGGGCCTCGGCTGGTACGCGTCGATGCGCTCGATGCAGATGCGCTTCATGCGCCTGCCGAAGCCGCAGGTGCGCATCGGCGGCGCGCCGAAGTAGCGCCCGTCCCGCACGCGCAGAACGCCCGCTCCCGGTCAACCGGAGCGGGCGTTCTCGTCGTCCGCCCTACCGACCGGCGAGACCGCGGTTGATCTCGCGAGCCCAGAGGGGGCCGCGGTACAGGAACGCCGTGTAGCCCTGCACGAGGGTAGCGCCGGCGTCGAGCCGCTCGCGCACATCGGCCGCCGTCTCGACGCCGCCGACCGAGATGACGCAGAAGTCTTCGTCGGGAACCTCGTTCCGGATGACGCGGAGCGCCTCGAGGGAGCGCTCGCGCAGCGGCGCTCCCGACAGGCCGCCGGCGCCCGCCGCCGAGATCGTCGCGAGGTCGGCCGTCAGGCCGTCGCGGGAGATCGTGGTGTTGGTGGCGATGATGCCCGCCAGGCCCAGCTCGCGCGCCATGGCCGCGACGGCCGCGATCTCGTCGTCCGGCAGGTCGGGGGCGATCTTGACGAGCATCGGCGTCGCGCCGGCTGCCTCGCGCACGGCCGTCAGCAGCGGCCGCAGCGTCTCGATCGCCTGCAGGCCGCGCAGGCCCGGCGTGTTCGGCGACGACACGTTCACGGCCAGGTAGTCGGCGAGCGGCGCCAGCATCCGGGCGCTCGTGACGTAATCCGCCGTGGCGTCGTCGACATCGACGACGCGGCTCTTGCCGATGTTCGCGCCGACGACCGCTCCCCCGCGGCGCAGCTTCGCGAGGCGCCGCGCCGCCGCCCGGGCTCCGCGATTGTTGAAGCCCATCCGGTTGATGACGGCGCGGTCGTTCACGAGGCGGAACAGGCGCGGCTTCGGGTTGCCGTCCTGCGGGATCGCCGTCACAGTGCCCGCTTCGATGTGGCCGAACCCGAGCGCGTCGAGGCCGCGCACGCCGACGACGTTCTTGTCGAAGCCGGCGGCGACACCGAACGGGCTCGGGAACGTGCGGCCGAGCGCCGTCACCTGCAGCTTCGGCTCCGGCTTCGTGAACGCGCGCACAAGGGGTGCGAAGGGCCTCATGCCCGCGACCCGGATGACGGCCATACCGAGGTGGTGGGCGGTCTCGGGGTCGAGCTTCGACAGCACGGTGCGGAACAGCAGGGGGTACATTCTCACTCCTCGGACGGGGCGGCCGGATCGACGGCGCGGTCTGCGTGGTCCGCGCGCAGGGAGGCGATCGCCGATTCGAAGTCCTCCAGGGAATCGAACGCCTGGTAGACGCTCGCGAAGCGCAGGTAGGCGACCTCGTCGAGCTCGCGCAGCGGCCCGAGGGTGGCGAGGCCGATCTCGTTCGCGTCGATCTGGCTGAGGCCCGTCTGGCGCACCGCCTCCTCGACCTTCTGGGCGAGCACGGCGAGGTCGGCGTCGGTGACGGGCCGTCCCTGGCAGGCCTTGCGCACGCCGAGTACGACCTTGTCGCGTGTGAACGGCTCGACCGCGCCCGACCGCTTGATCACGTTCAGGCTCGCCGTCTCGACCGTCGAGAAGCGCTTGCCGCACTCGGGGCACTGGCGGCGGCGCCGAATGGACAGGCCGTCATCGCTCGTGCGCGAGTCGATCACACGGGAGTCGCCGTGCCGGCAGAACGGGCAGTGCATCAGGCGCTCCTGGCGGTCACGGCCTCGCCGTGGGCCGGGAGGTCCTCGGCCTCGGCGAGCGCGACGATCGCCTCCGAGACGCCGCGGAGCGCCTCGCTCGAGTACTCGATCACCTGCTGCGAGCGGAGGAAGGTCGCCGCACCGAGGCCGGCGGCGTAGCGCGCTTGGCCGCCCGTGGGCAGCACGTGGTTCGAGCCGGCGAGGTAGTCGCCGAGGCTCACGGGGCTGTGCGTGCCCACGAAGACGGCGCCTGCGCTGGTGTAGCGCGCCGCCGCATCCGGGGCGTCGGCGAGGTGCAGTTCGAGGTGCTCGGGCGCGTAGGCATTGCTGAACGCCTCGGCGGCCGCCGCATCGTCGACGAGAACGATGGCGGACTGCTCACCCGTGAGCGCCGCGCGCACCCGCTCGGCGTGCCTCGTGGCCGCCGCGACCTTCACGACCTCCGCCGCGACCGCGTCGGCGAGCGAGGCGGAATCGGTGACGAGCACGGCCGAGGCCTGCTCGTCGTGCTCGGCCTGGCTGACGAGGTCGTAGGCGATGTGACGGGGGTCGGCGGCGGCGTCGGCCGAGATCAGGATCTCGGTCGCGCCCGCCTCGGCGTCGGTGCCGACGATGCCCGCGACGACCCGCTTCGCCGATGCCACGAAATTGTTGCCGGGCCCCGTGACGACGTCGACGGGGTCGAGGCCGAGACCGGCGACGCCGTGGGCGAAGGCGCCGATCGCACCGGCGCCGCCCATCGCGTACACCTCGTCGATGCCCAGGAGCGCGGCGGCCGCCAGGATCGTCGGGTGCACGCGGCCTCCGAAGGCGGCCTGCGGCGGCGAGGCGAGCGCGACGGAGGCGACGCCGGCGACCTGCGCGGGGACGACATTCATCACGACGCTCGAGGGGTAGACGGCCTTGCCGCCGGGCACGTACACGCCGACGCGGGCGACGGGCTGCCAGCGCTGCGTCACGGTCGCGCCCGGCGCGAGCTCCGTGGTGCGGGCGGGCGGCACCTGCGCGGCCGACGCCGTGCGGACGCGGCCGATCGCCTCGTCGAGCGCCGCGCGCACCTCGGGCTCCAGCCCGGCGAGCGCCTCCGAGAGGTGCTCGGCCGGCACCCGGATGTCGTGGCCGACGGCGCCGTCGAAGCGCTCGGCCTGCTCGCGCAGGGCCTCCTCGCCGCGGGCGGCGACGTCGTCGACGATCCTGCCGGCCGCCTCGAGGGCGGCCTGCCGTGCGGCGGTCGCCCTCGGCACCGCCGCGAGCAGTTCCGCGGGCGACAGCTCGCGCCCTCGTAGGTCAATCGTGCGCATCTCGTGCTCCTCGTCAGCCCCGGGTGATGCCGGAGGTGTCGTGCAGGTACCCGATCCGGCCGTCGTCGTGGCGGACGACGAAGACGTCGCCTCGTTCCTCCAGAACGAGCGCCCACGCCGTCGGCCCGATGCGGAAGACGGGCTCCCCCGCCGCGTCGACGGCGTCGCGCTCCTCGGGCGCCAGCGCCCAGAACGGCTGCGCGTTCGTGACGGGCAGGGACTGCGGATCGAACGCGGCAGCGCTCGGCTCCGCCGCGGCATCCTGTGCATCGAGGACGACGTTCGCACGCGTCGCGTCATCCTCGCGCAGGACCGTGTCGCCGTCGATACCGTCGTCTTCCGGCGCGCTCAGAGCCGCGCCGGGCGCGGTCTCGGGAGCTTCCGCCGCGGGTTCGGGCTCCGGCGCCGGCTGCGCGGGGCCCGCGGTCGGAGGCTGGTCGGCGCCGACGACGGGGGCCGCCTCGGTCGCGGGCGCCTGGGCGGCGAACTGCTGGCCGGCCGTCGGTCCCTGCGGGGCCGACTGACCCTGGACCGGCTGACCTTGGGGCGCCCATCCCTGAGGCCCGTAGGGGTTCGGCTGCTCCGGCTTCGGCGCACGGACCAGGCGCGGTGCCGGGCGCGCCGCGCGGACGGCAGGCGTCTCCTCGCGCGCGTCGAAGTCACCGCGGAACGGCGGCACGAACGGGGCGACGACCGTGAAGAACACGCCCGCGATCGCGAGGATGCCGGCGATCCACGCCGTCCACGTGATGTGTGCGCCGACGCCGCCGCTCGTGAGGAGCACGGAGAGCATCGCGCCCCAGTAGGCGAGCGCGTACAGGGAGAACGCCACGGAGGCGAACTGGTCGATGCCGAGCGAGCCGATGCGCAGTGTCGCGACGGCGGGAACGAAGCGGCGCAGGATGACCAGCGCGGTCGCCGCGACCATCGCGATCGCCGCAGCGACGGCGACGAGGCCCTGGTTCCAGATCGGGAGGTAGATCTGCGGCGCCGTGAACGCGAAGTCGCCGCCGTCGAAGGCGTAGATCGAGAAGAACGAGAAGACGACGGAGAGCAGGCCGACGCTGGCGAGGATCAGCTCGCGCAGGGTGAAGGCCCACACCGCCGGAACGCCGTCGCCGGGGCGCAGCGGGGCCGGCTTCGGCTTCTGCTGGGGTGCCGGCTGCTGCTGCGGCAGGAAGCTCTGCCTGCCCGCATACGGGTCTCCGTGCGGCGCGCCCCATCCGGGCTGGGCACCCTGGGGCTCACCGGGTGCTCCCCACCCGGTCTGGGCGGCGGGCGCCTGTTGCGGAGCACCCCAGGCGGACTGCTGCGGAGCCGCGGCCGGCGGGGCTCCCCAGCCATGGGGCGCACCCCAACCCTGCTGCGGCGGTGTCGGGGCGTGCTGCGGCGCGCCGGGCTGGCCCGGCTGACCGTACGTGTTGTCGGACACGGTGCGTCGTCTCCTCTGCTGCTCGCGCGAGCGGCGCTCGCTGCGGCGTTTCCGCCTACGATCCTACGGGCCGCGGCCCGCCGATCCGCTGTGCTGATTCTGTGACGGGGCGACGCAGGGGCTCACCGCCGCCCGCCGGAAAGGGTGCGCTCAGGCCAGGCACTGCGGGCCGAGCAGCGACTTCAGGTCGCCGAACAGGTCGGGAGTCACCTTCACGGGGATAGGCACCTCGAACACCTTGGCCTGACGGCCGCGGTGCATCTTCAGGCGCACTTCGGTCTCGCCCCCGTGCCGCGTGAGCACCTCCGCCAGGTCCTTCACGACCCGCTCGGTCGCCCGCTGCTCCGGGAGCAGCAGCGTGATCGGGCCGGAGGTGTCCATCGCCCCGAGATCCGGGGCGAACGCCGACTGCGCGTGCAGGTTCAGCCCGTCGTCGCGCCGCGAGACGCGGCCCCTGACGACCAGGATCGAGTCCTGCACGAGGATGGGCTGGAACTCCTGGTACGTCTTGCCCATGAACATCACGTCGACCGTGGCCTCGAAGTCCTCGATCGTGACGATGCCGTAGGGGTTGCCGCTCTGCTTCGCGACGCGGTGCTGGGCGCTCGTGACGAGCCCCGCGATCGTGACCTGATCGCCGTCATCGAGCGACTCCGAGGCGAGCAGCCCCGCGATCGTGATCGAGCGGTGCTTCGCGATCGGCATCTCTAGGCCGGCCAGCGGGTGGTCCGACACGTACAGTCCGAGCATGTCGCGCTCGAACGCGAGCTTGTCCTTCTTGGTGTACTCCGGCCGCTCCGGGACCTTCTGCACCTCCTGCGGCTCGTCCCACAGGCTGTCGAAGTCGAAGCCGACCTCGCCCTGCGCCTCGCGGCGCTTGTCGAGCACCGCCTGCTCGACGGCGTCCTCGTGGATCTCGACGAGGGCGCGTCGCGTCGACCCCATGGTGTCGAAGGCACCGGCCTTGATGAGCGACTCGACCGTCCGCTTGTTCGCGACCTGCGGCGGCACGCGCTTCAGGAAGTCGTGGAAGTCGGTGTACGGGCCGTCGGCGCGGGCGGCGACGATGCCCTCGACGACGTTGGTGCCGACGTTCCGGACGGCACCCAGACCGAATCGGATGTCTTCGCCGACGGCGGCGAAGAAGTTGATCGATTCCGAGACATCCGGCGGCAGCACCTTGATGCCCATCCGGCGGCACTCGTTGAGGTACATCGCGAGCTTGTCGCGCGAGTCGCCGACGCTCGTCAGGAGCGCGGCCATGTACTCGGCCGGGTAGTGCGCCTTGAGGTAGGCGGTCCAATACGACACGACGCCGTACGCCGCCGAGTGCGCCTTGTTGAACGCGTAGTCGGAGAACGGCAGCAGGATGTCCCACAGCGCCTTGATGGCGCCCTCGCCGAAGCCGCGCTCCTTCATGCCGCCCGCGAAGCCGACGTACTGCTTGTCCAGCTCCGACTTCTTCTTCTTGCCCATCGCGCGGCGGAGGATGTCGGCCTGGCCGAGGCTGAAGCCCGCGACCTTCTGCGCGATCGCCATCACCTGCTCCTGGTAGATGATGAGGCCGTACGACGTGTCGAGGATGTCCTTCAGCGGCTCCTCGAGCTCCGGGTGGATCGGCGTGATCGCCTGCTCGCCGTTCTTGCGCAGCGCGTAATTGGTGTGCGAGTTGGCGCCCATCGGGCCGGGGCGGTACAGCGCGATGACGGCCGAGATGTCCTCGAAGTTGTCGGGCTTCATCAGGCGCAGCAGCGAGCGCATCGGGCCGCCGTCGAGCTGGAACACGCCGAGCGTGTCGCCGCTGGCGAGCAGGTCGTACGCGCCCTTGTCGTCGAGCGCGAGGTGCTCGAGGTCGAGGTCGACGCCCCGGTTCGTCCGGATGTTGTCGAGCGCGTCAGAGATGATCGTGAGGTTGCGCAGCCCCAGGAAGTCCATCTTGATCAGGCCGAGCGACTCGCATGCCGGGTAGTCGAGCTGCGTGACGATCTGGCCGTCCTGCTCGCGGCGCATGATCGGGATGATGTCGATCAGCGGATCGGACGACATGATCACACCGGCCGCGTGCACGCCCCACTGACGCTTCAGGCCCTCGAGGCCGATGGCGCGGTCGAAGACCGTCTTCGCCTCAGGGTCGGTCTCGATCAGCGTGCGGAACTCGCTCGCTTCCTTGTAGCGCCCGTGGTCGGGGTCGAACATGCCGCTCAGGGGCATGTCCTTGCCCATGACGGGCGGCGGCATCGCCTTCGTGAGGCGCTCGCCCATGCTGAACGGGAAGCCGAGCACGCGACTGGAGTCCTTCAGCGCCTGCTTCGACTTGATCGTGCCGTACGTGACGATCTGCGCCACGCGCTCGTCGCCGTACTTCTCGGTCACGTAGTCGATGACCTCGCCGCGGCGCCGATCATCGAAGTCGACGTCGAAGTCGGGCATCGACACGCGGTCGGGGTTCAGGAAGCGCTCGAAGATGAGGCCGTGCTCGAGCGGATCGAGGTCGGTGATGCGCATCGCGTACGCCACCATCGATCCGGCACCGGAGCCGCGGCCCGGGCCGACGCGGATGCCGTTGTTCTTCGACCAGTTGATGAAGTCGGCGACGACGAGGAAGTAGCCGGGGAACTGCATCTGCGTGATGATGCCGATCTCGTACTCCGCTCGATCGCGCACCGCCTGCGGGATGCCGTTCGGGTAGCGGTACTCGAGGCCCCTCTCGACCTCCTTGATGAACCAGCTCGCCTCCGTCTCGCCCTCCGGCACCGGGAAGCGCGGCATGTAGTTCGCCTCTGTGTCGAACTCGACGTTGCAGCGCTCGGCGATCAGGAGCGTGTTGTCGCACGCCTCGGGGTTGTCGCGGAACAGCTGGCGCATCTCCTGCGCGCTCTTGATGTAGTAGCCGTCGCCGTCGAGCTTGAAGCGGTTCGGGTTGTCCATCGTGGAGCCCGACTGCACGCAGAGCAGCGCCTCGTGCGCGTCGGCCTCGTGCTGGTACGTGTAGTGCGAGTCGTTCGTGGCGACCAGCGGGATGCCCAGGTCCTTCGACAGCTTCAGGAGGTCTTCGCGCACGCGCCGCTCGATCGAGAGGCCGTGCTCCATGATCTCCGTGAAGTAGTTCTCCTTGCCGAAGATGTCCTGGTAGTCGGCGGCCGCTTGGCGCGCCTCGTCGTACTGCCCGAGCCGCAGCCGCGTCTGGATCTCGCCCGACGGGCATCCGGTCGTGGCGATGATGCCCTTCGCGTAGCGCTCCAGGAGCTCCCGGTCGGCGCGCGGTTTGAAGTAGTAGCCCTCCAGGCTCGAAAGGGAGCTGATGCGGAAGAGGTTCTGCATGCCCTCGTTCGTCTCGCTCCACAGCGTCATGTGCGTGTACGCACCGCCGCCCGAGACGTCGTCGCTCTTCTGGTCGGGCGAGCCCCAGGCGACGCGCGAGCGGTCGCCGCGGTGGGTTCCGGGGGTGACGTACCCCTCGAGGCCGATGATGGGCTTCACGCCCTGGGCCTTCGCCGCCTTGTAGAACTCGAAGGCGGCGAACATGTTGCCGTGGTCGGTGACCGCGATCGCGCTCTGACCGAGCTCGCTGGCCGCCTGCGTCATGTTCGCGAGCTTCGCCGCCCCGTCGAGCATCGAGTATTCGCTGTGCACGTGCAGGTGAACGAAGTCGTCGGCCATCCCTCGATTCTAGTTCGGGATGGCAGGGGCCGCGCGGCCGTGTCGCGCCGTGAGCACACCGTTCGAGTTCGACCGAGCGCCGGTCGAGCCCTGCCGACCCCGCAGAGAACGGGTGCCCGAGCGGTTCCGAGCGGACGCATCCACCGGATGTAGTGAAGATTGCAATAGTGTGTGCCGCACAGTATCGTGTCAGTCATGGATCAGGAGTTCGACGCGCACCTGCAGGAGTTGAGAAGGGGCACCGTCGTGCTCGCCTGTCTGCGGTTGCTGCGCGAGCCCGGATACGGGTACGCCCTGCTCGAGGAGCTCGGGCGGCGCGGCTTCGGCGCCGAGGCGAACACGCTGTACCCCCTGCTGCGCCGGCTCGAGAAGCAGGGATACCTGACCAGCGAGTGGAACACCGACGAGGCTCGGCCGCGGAAGTTCTACCGCACCTCCCCCGACGGCGACAGGCTCGCCGCCGCGCTCTCGGCCGATTGGGCCGCCCTGAGCGCCTCGCTTTCGTCGCTCGATGACCCCGCCCCAGAGGAGGGCTGACATGACATCCACGCTCACCGACCGCTACATCGCCGCAACCCTGCGGGGCATCTCCCCCGATGCCCACGACGACGTGCGCCGCGAGCTCGGCGCGTCGATCGCCGACGCCGTCGAGGCCCGTGTCGAGCAGGGCGAGGCCCCGGATGCCGCCGAGCGCGCTGCGCTCGAGGAGCTCGGCGACCCCGCCAGGCTCGCCGCCGGCCTGTCCGACCGACCGCTTCAGCTGATCGGCCCGCGCTACTACCTGACCTGGCTGCGGCTGCTCCGCCTGCTGCTCGCGTTCGTGCCCGTCTCGATCGGGCTGCTCGCGACGATCGAACCCATCGGGAATGGCGAGAGCATCGGCATCATCGTCGCCGAGTTCTTCGCCGCGGGCGTCACCACAGCGATGCACGTGTTCTTCTGGACGACGCTCGGCTTCGCGGTCGCGGAGCGCATCGCGCTCGCCGATCAGAACACCAGGGTCCCGGCGGCGGACCCAACGGCCGCGCCGTCGGACCGCGATCGTCGGGCATCCGCCTGGACGGTCGAACAGCTTCCGAGCCGCACGCGGCGCGGTGCGGCCTGGACCGTCGACCAGTTGCCGAAAGCCGTGGCCGCACACCGCAGCCTCGCCGATCCGATCGCGACCGCGATCGTGCTCGCCGCCACGGCCGTCGGCTTCTGGTGGGATCACGCGGTCGGTTGGATCGTGCTCGACGGCGAGGTGGTCGAGATCTTCTCCCCCGGGCTGTGGCCGTGGTGGATCGCCGGGCTCTTCGGCGTCTTCGCGCTGTCGATCGCCTTCCAGATCGTCCTGTACATCCGGGGCCGCTGGACGACCTCCCTCGCCGTGGCGAACACCGCGCTGAACCTGATCGGCGTGAGCTGGCTCCTCACGCTGTTGGGGCGCGGCGACCTGTTCAACCCGCGCCTGATCGACATCATCGTCGAGCGCACCGGTGTCGGCCCAGAGGTGCTGACGGTCGTCGCCGTGGTGATCGGCGTCGGGGGCGCCGCGATCGCGGCGGGCGGCATCGCCGACGGCTGGGTCAAGCGCGCCCGCACGGTGCGGTGCGGCGACTAGTCGGCGGAGGCCTCACCGAAGTGCCGCCCAGCCGCACACAAACCCGATCTGCGCACGCGCGCGGTTCCGTGCGCCCGGCCCAACGATCACACGCGTGGCTCCGTGCGCCCTGGATTCCTCTGTCGCGCCTCATTCCGAGCTCCCGCGCCATGATCGCGTGCACCGTCCCTCAGCCGGATGTCTGCGGTCGCTTCTGCCCGGATCCTCCGGGGCCCTGCACGCTCACGATGTCGACGAGAGCTGTCTGCGCATCAGGACGCGCGGGAACCCGTTCAGGACCGACCCGGTCTCGGCCGCCTGCACGAAGCCGGACACCTCGAACAGCGCCTTGGTGCCGACGTACGCCATCGTCTGATCGACGCGCTCACCTCGGTTGTCCACCGGGTAGCCCTCGATGGCCGGCGCCCCGCGTTCCGCCGCGTGTGCCACGGCGCCATCGATCAGCGCGTGTGTGATGCCCTGCTTGCGATACCCGGGCCGCACGCGGATGCACCACAGCGACCAGACATCGAGGTCATCGACGTGCGGGATGAGACGATTGCGCGCGAAGGTGGTGTCGCGGCGCGGGTGCACCGCCGCCCATCCGACCGGGTCTCCGTCGAGGTAGGCAATGACGCCGGGCGGCGGGTCGTGCCGGCACAACTCCCGCACCCTGTCCGCACGCGCCGGCCCGCGCAGTTCCTGGTTCTCCTTGCTGCCGATGCGGTAGCTCAGGCAGAAGCACACGTTGCTGGTCGGCTTCTTCGGCCCGAGCAGCACCGCCACGTCGTCGAACTCGGTTGCCGGCCGCACCTCGATCCCCATGCGATGAGCGTGCACCATCCCTCGGACATCCGGAACCCTCCCATGTCGAACCGGGCTGCATCGGCGAAGGTGAACCGACGCCGAGACACTGCAAAATCCTCCAGCCGCGGCATAATCCGGACGATTCTGCCGTGGCTCAGAGATTCTGCCGCGGCTCGAAGCCGATGCCAGCGCCCAGCGGCGCCGGACAGTGCGCACCTCGCGCAGTCCGCGGGAGGGGCGCGCCAGTGCACTGACCCACCGCACAACCGCCCAGCCGCGGTGCCGCCGAATCGACGGGGTCGCCCGAGGGCCCGTCTGACGGATGGTGTGAGCGTCGAAGCCTGCTCCACAAGCCCGAGAGACGGTGATGTCCATCCACAACCAGGGTCCACCGCTTCCGCGCCGACCTTGCGAACGCAACTCTGGAGGCGTCCCTCTCGAAGGAGTACCAATGTCACTGGATGCGCTGCTCAAAGCCAACGGCGGCTGGTTGCACCGATCGGAACTCTTGGAGCACGGGTGGTCACCGAAGCAGATCCTCTCCGCACGAAGGGCCGAGGACGTCCCGTTGCTGCGGCGGCGCTGGCTCGTGCTCCCCCGTGCTGAACCGATGATCGTGACCGCCGCCCGGAGCGGGGCGGTCATCACGTGCGTCTCGGCGCTCGAGCACCACGGGCTCTGGAGGCCGCCGGGCGACCAGCACGATCAGCCCCATTTCGCCGTGCCTCAGACGTGGTCCGACCGGCCGCTGTCGGGGCGCGTGCATCGTTCCTCCCCGCTGACCGCGCGCGACACGCGGTCGCTGTTCGACAGCGTGCCGAACATCCTGGCGAACGTCGCCCTGTGTCTGGCGGCAGAGCACGCATTCGCAGTGTGGGAATCGGCGATTGCGGCAGAAGCCGTTACGGTCGAACAACTGCGCGCAACACCGTGGGTCCATCCGATCGCTCGCGAACTGGCCGCAGAGGTCGGTGCTTGGTCCGATTCCGGCGTCGAGTCGACGTTCGTCTGGCGGTGTCGGCGCATGGGCCTGCAGGTGACGCAGCAGGTGAAGATCGCCGGTCACAGGGTCGACGCCCTGATCGGCCGACGCATCGCGGTGCAGCTCGACGGTTGGGCTTTCCACCGTGATGCCGCACAGCGGCGCAGTGACATCCGCCACGACCGCGAGCTCGTCGCGCTCGGGTACGTGCCGCTCCGATTCGACTACTACGACGTGATGCACGACTGGCCGCGGGTTGAGGCCGAACTGCGCCGAGTCGTCGCCCGCCTGGCCGCGTAACCGGTGAGCTCCACGTACGACACAGGCGGCGCCGACACACTGCAGAATCCTCCAGCCGCGGCATAACCCGGAAGATTCTGCCGCGGCTCAGAGATTCTGCCGCGGCTCGGAGCCGATGCCGGCGTCCCTATGCGCTCTGCGGCTCACGACAGACACTGTGGAAGGCCGCGGAAACATGTGCGGGTGGCCGTCAGTAGAGGCCGTCGGCCAGCAGGTCGTAGGCGTGCTGGAGGTCGGGCGGGTACGGCGAGGCGAACTCCACGCGGTCGCCCGTGGCGGGGTGCTCGAACGCGAGGCGGTGCGCGTGCAGCCACTGGCGCGTCAGGCCGAGCTTCGCCGACAGCGTCGGGTCGGCGCCGTAGAGCGGGTCGCCGACGCAGGGGTGCCGGTGCGCCGCCATGTGCACCCGGATCTGGTGGGTGCGGCCCGTCTCGAGGTGGATCTCGAGCAGCGACGCTCCCGGGAACGCCTCAACCGTCTCGTAGTGCGTGACGGAGGGCTTGCCCTCGGGCCGCACCGCGAACTTCCACGAGTGGTTCGGGTGGCGGCCGATCGGCGCGTCGATCGTGCCGGCGAGCGGGTCGGGGTGCCCCTGCACGATCGCGTGGTAGACCTTGTCGACCGTGCGCTCCTTGAAGGCACGCTTCAGCTGGGTGTAGGCGAGCTCCGACTTCGCGACGACCATGAGCCCGGATGTGCCGACGTCGAGCCGGTGCACGATGCCCTGCCGCTCGGCGGCACCGGATGTCGCGACCGAGACGCCGAGGCCCATCAGCGCACCGACGACGGTCGGGCCCTCCCAGCCGGGCGACGGGTGCGCCGCGACGCCGACGGGCTTGTCGACGACGACGAGGTGCTCGTCCTGGAAGATGATGCCGAGCTCTGGCACGACCTCCGCGACCGCGCGCGGCTCCTCCTTCGGGACCCACGCCACGTCGAGGCGCGCGCCGGCCGTCACGCGGTCGGACTTGCGGACTCCGCGGGCATCCACGAACGCGCCGCCCGACTCGGCGATCTCCGCGGCGAAGGTGCGCGAGAGGTCGAGGAGCTGCGCGATGGCCGCGTCGACGCGGGCGCCGTCGAGCTCCTCGGGAACCGTGAGGCTCCGTGACTCCATCAGTCGCGCTCCCGCGGTCCGTCGGCCGGAGCGTCCCGCTCCGTTGGTTCCGCTTCCCTCGGCTCCGGCTCTGCGGAGGCCCGCTCCGCCGCATCCGGCGTCGCGCTCGTCGGCACGGTGACGTCGCCCGTGCGGGGTGCGACATCCGGCGCCCCGCCGACGGGCTCGGCACCGGCGTCCGTCGTTTCGGCATCGGCAGCAGCAGAGTCGTCGACCGCTTCAGCGTCGGCCCCCGCGGCCTTCTTTTCCTTCTGCACGCGGCTGCCGTCGAGCTCGATGCCGATGATGAGCAGCAGAGCGACCGAGGCCATGCCGCCGACGATGAAGATGTCCGCGACGTTGTAGATGGCAGCGTTCGGCGTCCAGAACCACATCCAGGGGGTCAGGATGAAGTCGACGACGTGGCCGACGGCGAAGCCGGGGTCCCGGAACAGCCGATCGCAGAGGTTGCCGAGGACGCCGCCCAGCAGCAGACCGAGGACGACGGCCCACAGCCGCGACCGCACCCGGGTCGCGGCGAGGTAGACGATCGCTGCGGCGACGACCGACATCGCGATCGTGAAGATCCACGTGACGCCCTCGCCCAGCGAGAAGGCGGCGCCCGGATTGAAGACGAGGACGAACTGGAGCGCCTCGCCCCAGACGTCCTGCGTGACGCCCGGCTCGAGGTTCTGCAGGACGAAGTACTTGCTCAACTGGTCGGCGGCCAGCACCAGCACCGCGAGGATCGCGATGATGCCGCTGGCCGCCGCCGTTCGCAGAGGTGCGCGACCGCCCAAGACGCGCGGTCTACAGGCCGATCGCCGAGACGGGCGTCTCGGACGACGAGGACCCGGACGTGTCCAGGTCCTTCAGCTTGCCCTCGAAGTAACCGCGCAGCTCCTGGCGGTAGTCGCGCTCGAAGTTGCGGAGCTCGGTGATGCGCGACTCGAGCGTCTTCCGCTCGGTCTCGAGCTTCGTCCGGACCTCGTTGCGCTCCTTCTTCGCGGTGCCGACGATCTTCTCGGCCTCGCTCGTGGCCTCGCCGACGAGCTTCTCGGCCTCCGCCTTGCCCTCGGCGACGTGCTCGTCGTGCAGGCGCTGGGCGCGCTCGAGGATGCCGAGCGCGTTGGTGCTCGCTGCGCCGCCCGAGGCGTCGGCAGCGGGAGCCGGTGCAGCGGCAGGAGCGGGCGCGGACGCCGCGGCGGTTGCGGGCTTCGCCGACTTCGCGGCGGCGAGCTCCTTCTCGAGCTCGGCGACCTTGGCCTTCAGCTCATCGCGCTCGGCGATCGTGGCGCGCCACTCCTTGACGATCTCGTCGAGGTAGTCATCGACCTCTTCCGGGTCGAAGCCCTCCTTGAAGCGGACGTTGCTGAATTCCTTCGTGACGACGTCATCCGGGGTCAGTGCCATGGGTAACTCCTCGTGAAATTGAGATGGACAGTGGCCACGGGCGTCGGCCTGGGCGCTCCTTGCGAAGCAAGCATACCCCCGGGCCCCGACCGCGCGACGATGGGCGACGCGCTCACACCCTGGCGAGCACGCTCGTGAACGACATGAGGATGATGCACGCGAACATCACCAGCATGAAGGAGAAGTCGATCGAAACCTGGCCGAGCCGCAGCGGAGGAATGAAGCGACGCAGCAGTTTGATCGGCGGGTCGGTCACGGTGTACACGGCCTCCGCGAACACGAGCCCGGCACCCTTCGGTCGCCACCCCCGATTGAACATCGGGATGTAGCTCAGGATGAGCCGCGCCCACAGCACCAGCAGGTAGACCACGAGCAGGCTGTAGACAGCGGTGAAGATCCAACCGAACACGCAGACCAGCCTATCGTGGGAGACCGCGCGAGCCTCTGCGCGCGCTGAGCCTGATGATCAGGACAGCGCGGCGGCCGGGCCGTCGACGTCGGCCGTGATGCTGCCGTCACCCGAGACCTGGATGTTCTCGGGGCTGAGCAGGAACACCTTCGCCGTGACGCGCTCGATGCGGCCGTAGAGCCCGAGCGACAGGCCGCTCGCGAAATCGACGAGCCGGCGCGCGTCGGCGTCGCTCATCTGCGAGAGGTTCATGATGACGGGCACGCCGTCGCGGAAGTGCTCCGCGATCGCCTGAGCGTCGCGGTACTGCTTCGGGTGGACCGTGACGATCTCCGTCACCGAGCCCTGAGCGGGCTGGCGCACGACGGCGGGGCGGCGCAGCGGCGTGACCGGTGCCGTCTTCGGCTCCGGCTCCTCCGTGCGCTCGGCACGCGCGGGGCGCTCCTCGCGCTCCTGTCGCGGCTCCTCCGCCCGGGCGGCGGCCTCGTCGTAGGCTTCCTCGTCCGCCAGGCCGAGGTAGACCATCGTCTTCTTCAGCGGGTTGCCCATCGCGTCCTCCATCGTGCTGGTTGTTCCGAGGCTATGCCCTCGGGGGCCTCGGGCCCGTGATTGCCGCGCCGATTCGCAGGTGTGTCGCGCCGTGCGCGATCGCCTCTTCGAAGTCCCCCGTCATGCCCGCGGAGATCCATGTCGCGTCGGGGACGACGGAGCGCACGGTTCCGGCGCAATCGGCGAGCCGCGCGAACGCGGCGCCCGGCTCCTCGCCGAGCGGCGCAACGGCCATGACGCCCCGCAGGACGAGCCCCGCGCTTCCGGCGATGCGCTCGGCGAGGCTCTCGATGCCGTCGGGCGCAGCGCCTCCCCTGCCCTCGTCGTCCGTGAGGTTCACCTGCACCAGAACGTCGAGCGGATCCTGCCCCTCGCCGGCGGCGTCCAGCGCGTCGACGAGCCGCTCGCGGTCGACCGAGTGCACGACGGACGCCGCGCGCCGGATCGCCCGCGCTTTCTTCGTCTGCGCCTGCCCGATGAAGTGCCAGCGCACGCCGAGCCCGTCGCATTCGGCGCTCTTCGCCGTCAGCTCCTGCTGCCGGTTCTCGCCGACGTCCCGCACCCCGAGCTCCGCGAGGTCCCGGATCAGGGACGCCGGATGGAACTTGGTGACGACGATCCGGGTGATGTCGGCAGAAGACCGCCCCGCCGCGCGAGCGGCATCGTCGATGCGCGCGTCGACCGAGGCGAGGCGGTCTGCGAGGGGTTGCGTCACTTCAGGAATTCGGGGATGTCGAGGTCGTCGCCGAACGCCTGGTCGAAGCCGGCTGAGTCCGGCACGACGGGCGGGGCCGCCTGCACGGGGACCGGCTGCTCGCGCCGGGGCGCGAACGGATCGGTCGCCTCGGCGTCGTCATCGTTCCGCTCCCCAGTCGGGGCCGGCGCGCTGTTCGACTCCTGCGGGACGGCGGGCCGCGCCGCCATCGCCGGCACCTCGAGCTTGGCCTGCGGCTCGCCGCCGTCGAAGCCGGCGGCGATCACCGTGACGCGGACCTCGTCGCCGAGGGTGTCGTCGATGACGGTGCCGAAGATGATGTTCGCCTCGGGGTGCGCCGCCTCCTTGACGAGCTGCGCCGCATCGTTGATCTCGAAGATGCCGAGGTTGGAACCGCCCTGGATCGACAGCAGCACGCCGTGCGCGCCCTCGATCGACGCCTCGAGCAGCGGCGACTCGACGGCGAGTTCGGCGGCTTTGATCGCCCGATCGGCACCGCGCGCCGAGCCGATGCCCATGAGCGCGGATCCTGCCCCCTGCATGACGCTCTTGACGTCGGCGAAGTCGAGGTTGATCAGGCCCGGTGTCGTGATCAGGTCGGTGATGCCCTGCACACCGGCGAGGAGCACCTGGTCGGCGGTTGCGAAGGCCTCGACCATCGAGATGCCGCGGTCGCTGATCTCGAGGAGCCGGTCGTTCGGCACCACGATGAGGGTGTCGACCTCTTCCTTCAGGGTCGCCACGCCCAGCTCCGCCTGCTGCTGGCGCCGGCGCCCCTCGAATGAGAAGGGCTTCGTGACGACGCCGATCGTAAGCGCACCGATCGACTTCGCGATGCGCGCGACGACGGGTGCGGCGCCCGTGCCGGTGCCGCCGCCCTCACCCGCGGTGACGAACACCATGTCGGCGCCCGACAGCGCCTGCTCGATCTCCTCCTGGTGGTCTTCGGCGGCGCGGCGACCCACCTCGGGGTCCGCGCCGGCACCGAGCCCGCGCGTGAGCTCGCGACCCACGTCGAGCTTCACGTCGGCGTCGCTCATCAGCAGCGCCTGCGCGTCGGTGTTCACGGCGATGAACTCGACCCCGCGGAGGCCGAGCTCGATCATCCGGTTGACGGCGTTCACGCCGCCGCCGCCCACGCCGACGACCTTGATCACGGCGAGGTAGTTCTGGTTCTGGCTCATGCCGGCCTCCGTTGATTGCGAACCGTGGGGCCGCCGGGTTCAACCTTCATCCTCTACATCAGGGTTAAAGTATTTCCCGGCAACTGTTTTGCTCTCCCCCGACGCTAAACGGCCGGGCGGCGCGCGGCCGACTCGCTCAGGGCGTGTCGCCGCATCCGGGCGCGGAATCCGTGCCGACGGGGGATCAGCGGACGACCGCGGCGTTCGGCGAGGACACGTCGTACACCGACGCGTCGCTCGTCGGCCGATCGGCCATCACCCGCTCCAGCACGAGCGCCTTGAGCGCGGAGTCCTCTGCGTCGCCCCACACGACCTCCGCCCCGGACTCGGCGAGCGTCATGGCGACGTCGTTCGGCGTGGTCGCGGTGACCTCGGCGACATCGCCGCGCAGACCAGCGGGCAGGGAGCGCAGCACCTGCCCCGCGGCGGCGAACGCGTCGGACGACGTGCCGCCGGTCACGTCGATCAGCGGCTGTCCCTCCGGCAGCTCCTCCGTCGTCGAGAGCGCGACTCCGGCGGCATCGACGACGGTGTACCCCGCGGCGGACGCGACGACGCCGACGGGGGTGCGCTCGACGAGCCGCACGACCAGTTCGTGCGGCGGGCGGGATTCGATGCGATACGTCTCAACGAGGGGGAAATCGAGCATCGCCGCTTGGACGGCGGAGTGGTCGACGAGCGGCATCGGGGTGCCGATCTGGTCCTCGAGCGCGGCGGCGACGGCCGCCTCGTCGACGCGGTCGGCACCGGCGACCGTGATCTCGCGCACCGCGAAGAGCGGGCTGTACGCCGCCGCGAGCGTGCCGACGATCAGGAGGGCGACGGCTCCGAGCGATCCGAGCCAGTAGGCGCGACGGCGACGGGTGCGCGCCGTGAAGCGCCGCGCCTCGGCGCGCAGCGCCCTGCGGCGGGCCCAAGAGGCGCGGGCGACGTCGAACCAACCGACCTCCCGATCGGGCTCGTCCGGCCAGCCGAGATCTGCGCGATCGTCTCGTCCTTCGGCCGCGTCGCCTCGGTGCGGCGTCTCGTCCGTGCCCGGATGGGCGGCCCGATCCGCGAACCGCCGGAAACCGCTCACTCCCCCGCCTACGAACTCGTCGGGGCTCGCATCGTCCTCGCGCGCGTCCCGCTCCATGATGCGCGGGGGCCGCGGCGCCTCGGCCTTCGGCTGGGGCGCTCGCGCGGGCGGGAGCGGGCCTGGGCGCTTCACCTATTCGGCTCCGACGGGTGCGCGCAGCGCCTCGATCACCTGCGGGATGATCAGGTTGACGTTCCCGCAGCCGAGCGTGATCACGAAGTCGCCCTCGCGGGCGACCGTCGCGGTGTAGTCGGCCGCTTCCTGCCAGTCCGGCACGTAGTGCACATTGCCCTGGTCGGCGAAGTCGCGGCTGACGAGCTCGCCCGTGACGCCCTCGACCGGATCCTCGCGCGCGCCGTAGACGTCGAGCATGACGGTGTGGTCGGCGAGGCGCTCGAGCACCTCGGCGAACTCGGCGTGCATCAGCTGGGTGCGCGAGTAGGTGTGCGGCTGCTGGATCGCGATGATGCGGCCCTCGCCGACGACCGAGCGCGCCGCCTGCAGGCAGGCTTCGACCTCCGTCGGGTGATGCGCGTAGTCGTCGTACACGCTCACGCCGCGCTCGACGCCGTGCAGCTCGAAGCGGCGCACCGTGCCGCCGAACGCCTCGACGGCGCGCGCCGCGGCCGCCATCGGCTGCCCCAGCTGCATCAGCACTGCGACGGCGCCCGCGGCGTTCACGGCGTTGTGGCGCCCCGGCACACGCAGGGCGACCTCGGCGCGCTCGCCCGCGTGCTCCAGCGCGAAGCTCACGGGCCCCGTCGAGGCGATATCGACGATCCGGATGTCGGCGGACGCGGATTCGCCGAACGTCACGACCCGATCGTGGGACAGCCGGGCACCGACCCGGCGGGCGCCCTCGTCGTCGGCGGAGATCACGACGGCCTCGCGCGCGCGGTCGGCGAACGCCACGAATGCGTCGTCGAAGGCCTCGTGGCTGCCGTAGTTCTCGAGGTGGTCGGCGTCGACGTTCGTGATGAGTGCGACGGACGTGTCGTAGAGCAGGAACGACTTGTCCGACTCGTCGGCCTCGATCACGAAGAGCTCGTCGCTGCCTGTGCGGCTCGACGTGCCGAACTGCTGGATCACGCCGCCGTTGACGTAGCTGGGGTCGGCGCCGAGCTCGGCGAGCGCGGTCACGATCATCCCCGTCGAAGTCGTCTTGCCGTGCGCGCCCGCGACCGCGACGAGCCGACGACCGGCGATCAGGTAGTGCAGCGCCTGCGAGCGGTGCAGCCGTGGGATGCCGCGCTCCGCCGCCGCCAGGAACTCGGGGTTCTCGGGCCAGATCGCGCTCGTGTACACCACGGCGTCGACGTCGCCCAGATTCGCGGCGTCGTGGCCGATGTGCACCGTCGCGCCGAGCTCCGCGAGGGCGCGCGTGTTCCCGCCCTCCGCGCGGTCGGAACCGGAGACGGGGATGCCCGCCGCGAGGAACATGCGCGCGAGGCCCGAGATGCCCGAGCCGCCGATTCCGATGAAGTGGACGGAGCGGATCTGCTCGGGGATGGGAACGCTGAGATCGGGTGTAATCATGGCGCTTCGAGTCTAAGTACGGCGACCTGCGACGAGGCCGACGGCGCGCTGGGAGAAGCCCACTGCCCGGTCGGCGACCGAAGAGAGCGCCGCCGGGCATGCCCCATCGCACCGTCGCTCGCCGCGCGAGAACGTGCGTCCGGCACGGCCGACGAAGGCGTCGACCCTCAGGTCGGCGACTGAGGAGAACGCCGCCGGAGGCACCTCATCGCACCGCGGCGGCGTCCAGCATGCGGATGACGTTGCGGGTGCCCTCGCGTGTTCCGGCGCCCTCGGCTGCTGTCGCCATCGCCGCGATCTGCCCGGCGTCGCCCAGGAGCGGCACGACCGTGCGGCGCACGGTCTCCGGCGTGAGGTCGGCGTCGTCGATGACGATCGCCGCGCCGGCGTCGATCGAGCTCTGAGCGTTGAGCCGCTGCTCCCCGTTGCCAACGGCGTACGGAACGTAGACCGCGGGGATGCCGAGCGCGCTGACCTCGGCGACCGTCGATGCGCCCGAGCGGCACAGCACGACGTCCGCCAGCGCGAACGCGAGGTCCATCCGGTCGATGTACGACCGCAGGGCGTACCCCGGCTCGCCCGGGTCCACGAGATCGGAGCGATCGCCGACGACGTGCAGGAGCTGCCAGCCGGCGCCGGTCACGTCGCCTCGGGCCTGCCACAGCGCGTCGTTGATGCGCCGCGCCCCGAGCGAGCCGCCGAACGCGAGCAGCACGGGCGCCGATGCATCCAGGCCGAAGGCCTCGGCCGCCTCCGCACGAAGCGCGGCCCTGTCGAGCTCCGCGATCTCCGGCCGCAGCGGCATGCCGACGACCTCGCCGCGCTTCAGCGGCGTGCCGGGGAATGTCGTGCCGACCGCGAACGCTGAGCGCGCGCCGAGGATGTTCGCCAGGCCGGGCTTCGCATTGGCCTCGTGCACGACAAACGGGATCTTCTCGCGCTTCGCCGCGACATACGCGGGCGTGGCGGCATAGCCCCCGACGCCCAGGACCACGTCGACGCCCCGCTCGCGTACGTATCGGCGCACGCGCTTCACGGCGCGCGAGAACCGCACGGGGAACCGCAGCGCCGCGCCGTTGGGCCGACGGGGGAACGGCACCTTCTCGACGATCAGCAGCTCATAGCCGCGCTCCGGCACGAGGCGCGACTCAAGCCCTTCCGCCGTTCCCAGTACGAGGACCTCGTCACCGGGGGCGCGCTCGCGCAGGGCGTCGGCGACGGCGAGGAGGGGGTTGACGTGGCCGGCGGTTCCGCCGCCCGCGAGGAGGTAAGTGGTCACCCGATCCATCATCCCAGGTCGAGCTGGAGGCCCCGTACACGCGGCGGCGGCAGCGGCTCGCGGTGTCAGCGCTTCTGCGGAACGGCGCCGATACCGCTCTCGATGGGCGGCAGGGTCCTGGCCAGCGACAGGAGCACGCCCGTTCCGAGGAGCACGGCGAGGAGGGACGTGCCGCCGGACGACACGAACGGCAGCGGCACGCCGAGGACGGGGAAGACGCCGATCACGACGCCGATGTTGATGAGCGACTGCCCCACGATCCAGATCGTCATCGTTCCCGCGACGACCCGCACGAACGTGTCGTTCGTGCGGCGCACGATCCGGAACGCCGCGAAGGCGTACAGCGCGATCACCACGAGCACCACGGCGCATCCGATCAGACCGAGCTCCTCGCCCAGGATCGCGAAGATGTAGTCGTCGGCCGCCGCGGGCAGCCAGCCGTACTTCTGCTTCGAATTGCCCAGGCCGACGCCGAACACGCCGCCCTCAGCGAGCGCCCAGATGCCGTGCGTCGGCTGGTAGCACTCGACGTAGTAGTCGCAGTTCTCGTCGAGGAAGCTCATGATGCGGCCCATGCGGTTCGGGCTCAGGATCGCGAGCCCGACGACCGCGGCGATCGACAGCAGCACGGGGATGATGAACAGCCGCATGGGCACGCCCGCGAAGAACAGCGCCGCGAGGGCGATCAGGAACAGGATCATGCCGGTGCCGAGGTCCTTGCCCGCGAGCACTGAGCCGATCACGAGGATCGAGACCGGCACGATCGGGATGAAGACGTGGCCCCAGTTCGTCAGCAGCGAGCGCTTGCGGTACAGGATGCAGCCGAGCCACACGACGAAGGCGAGCTTCAGGAACTCCGACGGCTGCATCGTGAAGCCGCCGACGCTGATCCAGTTGCGGTTTCCGCCGGTCTCGTAGCCGAGCGGTGTGAACACGAGCATCTGCAGAGCGAGGCCGAGCCCGAGCGCGAGCCACGCCACGCGGCGGAAGAACGCCGCGGGGAATCGGCTGAGCAGGAACATCAGCGGCACGCCGACGAGGATGAACATGCCGTGCTTGATCGCGCCGTCGTACGGCGATCCGCCCGCGCTGATCGACTCCACGCTCGTGGCCGAGAGCACCATGACGCCGCCGAACGCCGTCAGGATGAGGGCGCTCGAGGCGAGCAGCAGGAACTCGAGCGGAACCGCCGAGAAGCGCGCTCCCAGCGACACCCGGGCGAGGAAGCCGGGGCGCGGATCCTGCGGGTCGTGACCCGGGGGGCGCGTCGTGGTCTGGCTCATCGCTCCCCCTCTGCTCGTCACTCCCGTGCGCTGTCCGTGTGGGCCCTGACGGCCGCCGCGAACTTCTCGCCGCGGTCCTCGTAGCTGCGGAACTGATCGAACGATGCCGCAGCGGGTGCGAGAAGGACCACGTCGCCGTCGCGCGCCGCCGAGGCCGCCAGCTCGACCACGCGGGCCATCACGTCAACATTTTCGCCGTGCTCGACCTCGTACACCGGCACCTCGGGCGCGTGTCGCGCGAACGCCTCGAGCACTTCGCCGCGCTCGGCGCCGATGACGATGGCCGCACGCGCGCCCGGCCCGCGCTGCGCGATCAGCTCGGAGACGTCGACGCCCTTCAGCAGGCCGCCGACGACCCAGATCGCCCCCGGGTACGCCGCGAGCGACGATGCGGCCGCGTGCGGGTTGGTCGCCTTCGAGTCGTCGACCCACGTCACGCCGCCCGCGCGCCCCACGACCTGGATGCGGTGCGGGTCGAGCTCGAAGCCCTGCAGTCCGACCCGGATGTCGCCGGGCGCGACGCCGAGGGAGCGCGCGAGGGCGGCGGCGGCGAGCGCGTTCTGCACGATGTGCGGCGCGCCGAGGCCGTGCTCGGCGAGCTCGGCAACGGTCGCGAGCTCGAGCGCCGAGGTGCGGCGGTCGTCGAGGAAGGCGCGGTCGGCGAGGATCCCGTCGACGACGCCCAGGTCGCTCGGGCCCGGCGTGCCGAGGTCGAAGCCGATCGCCCTGGCGCCCTCGACGACGTCCGCTTCCTCGACCATCCGCAGGGTCGCGGCGTCTGCCTTGTTGTAGACGCACGCGTGCGTCGTGTGCCGGTACACGACGGCCTTCGCGTCGCGGTACGCCTCGGCCGAGCCGTGCCACTGCAGGTGGTCGTCGGCGAGGTTGAGGCAGACGGTCGAGTGCGGCACGGGCGAGCCGGGCCCGTCGTTCAGGCCGAGGTACCAGAGCTGGTGGCTCGAGAGCTCGACGACGAGCGCATCGAAGCCCGCGGGGTCGCGCACGGCGTCGAGCACCGGCACGCCGATGTTGCCGCACGGCGCGGCGCGCAGCCCGCCGGCGACGAGCATCGTCGCGGCGAGCCGCGTCGTCGTCGTCTTGCCGTTGGTGCCCGTGACGAACACCCAATCGGCCGGCGAACCGTCGTCGCGCACGACCTTGTCGCGCACGCGCCACGCCAGCTCGACGTCGCCCCAGAGCGCGATGCCGCGCTCGCGCGTCCACCGGATGACGGGGTGATGCGGGGGAAAGCCGGGCGAGGCGACGACCACCTCGGGAGCGAAGGCGACCAACTCATCCGGCGCTTCGTCGAGCGTGCCGATGTGCACCGACGCGCCGATGACGGGGATGAGGCGCTCGTACTCCTCGCTCGCCGACTCGGCGAGGACGAGGACGTCCGCGCCGAGCTCCGTGAGGGTGTCCGCGACGGAGAAGCCGGTGGCGGCGAGGCCGAGCACCGCGACGCGCAGCCCCTTCCAGTCGGCGCGCCAGCTCGTCAGTTCGTCGAGCGGTGCGCTCATCGGACCGCCAGCCATTCGACGTAGACGAGGCCGACGCCCGTGACCGCGAGGATTCCGGCGACGATCCAGAGGCGCACGACGATCTGGGTCTCCTGCCAGCCGCGCAGCTCGAGGTGGTGGTGCAGCGGGCTCATCAGGAACAGCCTCTTGCCGCGCGTCGCTTTGAAGTAGATGCGCTGCAGGAGGACCGAGCCCGACGAGATCACGTAGCCGCCGGCGATCAGGATGCCGAGGATCTCGGTGTGCGTCAGAACGGCCATGGCCATCACGACGCCGCCGATCGACATCGACCCCACGTCGCCCATGAAGACCTGCGCCTTGGGCGCGTTCCACCACAGGTAGCCGACCAGGCCGCCGACGAACGCCGCGGCGATGATCGAGAGGTCGAGCGGGTCGCGCACCATGTAGCACGCGGCGACGGAGGCGTCGGACAGGGCCGGCCCCGAGCACGCCTGGTTGAACTGCCAGTACGCGATGAGGCTGTACGCACCGATCACGAAGATTCCGACCCCCGCCGCGAGGCCGTCGAGGCCGTCGGTGAGGTTGGCGCTGTTCGAGAAGCCCACGCCCAGCAGAGAGAGCCAGATCAGGTAGAGCAGCCAGGCGATCACCGGCGTGAAGAAGAAGAACGACAGCGCCGGGATGTCTCGGATGAGCGAGATCGCGCCGGATCCGGGCGTCTGCCCGGATTCGTCGGGGAAGTTCAGTGCGACGATCGCGAACGGCACGATCACGAGCACCTGGCCGATGATCTTCTGCCAGCTCTTCAGGCCGCCGAAGTGCTGCGTGCGCACCTTGAGGAAGTCGTCGATGAAGCCGACGACACCGAAGCCGACCATCAGCCAGATCACGAGCCAGCCGGACAGCGTCGGCGGGATGTTCGCGCTGTAGCAGCCGATCAGGTAGCCGAAGATGGTGCCGACGATGAAGATCGTGCCGCCCATCGTCGGGGTCCCGCGCTTGGCGGCATGGCTCGGGTTGTGCGAGTCCTCCGGCGTGCGGATGACCTGCCCCCAGCCCCATTTCCGGAACAGCTGCAGGAACACCGGGGTGAGGAAAATCGCGAACGCGAAGGAGATGGCGGCCGCGGTCAGAAGAGCTCTCACGAGAACAATCCTCCCAGACGGTCGCCGAGAAGCCGCAGGCCCGCGGCGTTCGACGACTTCACGAGCACCGTGTCGCCGTCGCGCAGTTCGCCCGCGAGGTAGTCGTACGCCTCGTCGGCCGTCTCGAAGAACACGGCCTCCTCGTCCCACGAACCCTCGGCGATCGCCGAGAGGTACAGCGGGCGCGCCTCGCGCCCGACCACGACGATGCGCGGGATGCGCAGCCGCACCGCGAGGAGCCCGATCTTCTGGTGCTCGGCGACGTCGCGCTCGCCCAGCTCGCTCATCGAGCCGAGCACGGCGACCATCCGGCCGTCTTCGCCCGTGACCTGGGCGAGCGTACGCAGGGCGGCCTGCATCGCCTCGGGGCTCGCGTTGTACGCGTCGTTGATGATGCGGACGCGGTCGTTGCCCATCACCTGCATGCGCCACCGCTCGGCGAGCTCCACGCGGCCGAGCCGATCGATCGCCGCGGCGGGGTCGACGCCGAGCGCGACGGCGGCCGTCAGCGCCGCCTGGGCGTTCTTGACGTGGTGCGCGCCGAGCACCTGGAGCCGGATGTCGAACGGCTCGCCGTCGACGACGATGCGCGCCTCGGTCCCCGATGCGCTCACGCGCACGTCCTCGGCCCGCACGTCCGCCGTGTCCGACTCGCCGAACCAGCGCACCTCGACCCCGCGCTCCGCGGCGGCCGACGCCATCGCCGCGACGCGCGCGTCGTCGGCGTTCAGGACGGCGGTGCCGCCCGGAATGATCGCCTCGACCAGCTCGCGCTTGGCCCGCGCTGTGTGCTCGACGCCGCCGAAACCGCCGGCGTGCGAGAGGCCGACCATCAGCACGATGCCGATGTCGGGCGTGACGAGTCCCGCGAGCGAGGCGATCTGGCCCGGGGCATCCGCGCCGAACTCGCAGATCAGGAACCGGGTGCGCTCCGTCACGCGCAGCATCGTCAGCGGTGCGCCGACGGCGTTGTTGAAGCTGGCGACCGGCCAGACCGTCTCGCCCTCCTCGCGGAGCACCGCCGCGAGCATGTTCTTCGTGGTCGTCTTCCCGTTGGAGCCCGTGACGCCCACGACCTGGAGCTCGCCCGCCGCGCGGACGCGCGCGACGACCTCGCGCGCCAGGTCCGCCAGGGAGGCCACGGCATCCTGGACGACGATCTGGCTGACCGGCTCGTCGACCTCGCGCTCGACGACGGCCAGGGCCGCACCGTTCGCGACGGCGGGGCCGACGAACAGATGCCCGTCCGTGGCCTCGCCGGGCTTCGCGACGAAGATCCCGCCTGCCGTGATATTGCGGGAATCGGTGTCGACGGCGCCGGAGACGATCGTCTCCTGCGTGTCGGCACCATGGGTGCGCAGGGAGCCGCCGATGGTTTCGGCGAGCTCCGCAAGCGATAGCGCGATCAAGCGTTCCTCCTGGGGCCACGCATCGTCATCGGGTCTTCGGGTAGATCGTCGGGTTTCCGCTCGACGGTTCGACCCGATAGTTCTTCATCACCTGGGTCAGCGCGTCGGTCAGCGCGGGTACGGTGGCCGCAGACGACCTTATCGTCTTCGGCTCGTCCAGCGTGGCGATCACGACGTACTCGGGGTCGTCGATCGGCGCCACGCCGACGATGCTCGTCGCGTACACGCCCGGCTTGTAGCCGCCCTCGCCGTCGGATTTCTGCGCCGTTCCGGTCTTGACGCCGACCCGGTACCCCGGTACGTCGATCGTGTTGTCGCCCGCCAGCGCCACGTTCTCGATGAGGTTGAGCATCGTGTCGGCCGTCGATTCCTTGACGATGCGCTCGGGCTCCGGCAGCTCGGGCTCGACGACCTCGCCATCTGCGGTCGTGCACGACTCCACGATGTGCAGCGGCATCTTCACACCGCCGTTCGCGAACGCCTGGTACACGTTGGCGACCTGCGGCGCCGTCACCGTGAACGCCTGGCCGAACGCCGTCGTGTACCGCGTCTGCGCGTCCCAGGTGTCGGCGGGGTGCAGCACACCCGCTTCCTCGCCGGCGAAACCGATCGCCGTAGGCGTTCCGACGCCGAACTTCTCGAGGTAGTCATGGCGCGTCTGCATCGACAGCCGGTCGCTGAACTTCGAGATGCCGACGTTGAGCGACTCGTCCAGCACCCCGGCGAGCGTGTAGTTCGCCGCGGCGTGGTCGGTCGCGTCGTTCACGACGGCGCCGTTCGGGAACACCTCGCGGTTCGGCACCCACTCCGTCGACAGCGGGTCGGCCTTGCCCTGGTCGATCAGCATGGCCGCCGTCACCGCCTTGAACGTCGAACCCGGCTCGAAGGTCGTGCGGAACAGCCGCGACCCCCGGTCCTCCGGCGCCGTCGCGACGGGGTCGTTGGGGTCGACCGACGGCGACTCCGCGGCCGCCCTGATGGCGCCCGTCTTCGCGTCCACGACCGTGATGGAACCCCAGTTCGCCTTCTTGTCCGCCGCTTCCTCCGCGATCAGCTCCTGCAGGTACCACTGCAGGTCACTGTCGATCGTGAGCTGCAGCGTGCCGCCGTCGACGGCAGGCGTCGACGTCTCCGTGCCGGGGATCCGGATGCCGCCCGGGCTCTGCTGGTAGCTCTCCTCACCGTTCGACGCGGCCAGGCACGAGTCCGACATCCGCTCGTAGCCGGCGAGAGCCTCGCCGTCGCTCGACATGTAGCCGATCAGGTTCCCCGCCACCTGGCCGTTCGGGTAAGAGCGCGAAGACTTCGCCTCGAAGCTCAGGAACGGCAGGCCGAGGTCGACGAGGTCGACGTACTGCGTCGTCGTGATGTCCTGCGCGAGCCGGGCCCAGCGGTCATCCGGATCCTCGGCGACCGCGTCTTCCACGATCTTCTCGACGTCCTCGGTGTCCATGTCGAGCACGCGCGCGACGTCGGGGGCGAACTCCGAGAACGGTACGTCGACCTCCTCGCCGTCGACGCGATCGGTCATGTTCGTCGCGAGGTACGGATCGATGTTGGCGTCGTAGAGCTCGGTGCTGGTCGCCAGAACGTCGCCGTCCGAGTCGACGATCGATCCGCGCACCCCGAAGAGCGTGCGACTGCCGTGCAAGCCCTTCTCCGAGGCATCGGCGAGGTGGTCGTTCGCGCGCACGACCTGGATGTCGACCAGACGCACGACGAACGCCACGACGATCACCGCGACGACGGCGAGGGCGACGACGGTGCGTCGCCGCGGTGCGCTGGCCGCTGTCTTCTTCGTGGCACCCATGTCATCCCATCAGTGCGTCAGGGGGCTCGGGAGCCCCTCGTCGATCGACGGCGGCGCGGTCTCGCCCGCTCCGCCCTCCTTCTCGGTCTTCTTCTCGCCGGAGCCCGGCGCGTCGTCCTTCTCGATGCTCCCCGTCAGCGTGCGGCTCGGGTCCGCGGCCAGCGGCGTGTCGGCGACCAGCGCGTTGCCCACCTGCGCCTTGCCCATCCCGACGGACGAGTTCCCGTCGGAGGCGCTGCCGCTCCCGGAGACCTCGCCGTCGCTCAGGCGCAGGTACATCGGCGTACCGCCGACGACCATGCCCAGCTCGGCGGCGTTCGCCGCCAGGTACTGCGGCGAGCTCAGCCCGGCGATCGCGTCTTCGAGCTCCTGGTGCTGCAGCGTCAGGTCGCGCCGCTCCTGCATGAGCTCGGCCGCGCGATAGCTGTCCTGGGTCGCCAGCATCGAGAAGACGATCTGCACAGCGACAGCGGCGCCGAGGCACAGCAGGGCGACGATCGCGTACACCGTGCGCGGACGCCGCCGCGGAGCGGGCGATTCCACTGCGCGCAGCCGCCGGCGGCGCGGCGTCTCCGGTGCTTCCGCCGGCCGCCGCGGGGCCGCCGACGTGATGAGGTCGAGGTCGGCGAGGCTCATGAGTTCTCCCTCACCTTCTCGATGGCGCGCAGCCGAACGGGCTTCGCCCTCGGGTTCGACTCGGCTTCCTCGGTGCTGGCCTGTTCGGCACCGCGCACGAGGCCGCGGAACCGGGGTGCGTGCTCAGGGAGCTCGACCGGCAGCCCTGGCGGGCTCGTCGAGGCGGTCGCCTCGGCGAACAGACGCTTCACGAAGCGGTCCTCGAGCGACTGGTAGCTCAGCACGACGATGCGGCCGCCGACGCTGAGTGCGTCGAGCGCCGCGGGGATGGCGGCCTCGAGGGCGGCGAGCTCGCCGTTGACCTCGATGCGCAGGGCTTGGAAGACGCGCTTGGCCGGATGGCCGGCGCCCTTCACCGCGGCCGGCGTCGCGTCCTGCAGCACATCGACCAGCTGGCCCGAGCGCTCGATCGGCGCCTCGGCTCGGGCCGCGAGGATCGCGCGCGCGTAGCGGCCGGAGAGCTTCTCCTCGCCGTAGCGCTCGAAGATGCGCCGCAGCTCGCCCTCCGAGTACGTCGCGACGATATCGGCGGCCGTGCGGCCCGTCGTCGGGTCCATGCGCATGTCGAGCGGGGCGTCCTGCGCATAGGCGAAGCCGCGGTCGGCCTCGTCGAGCTGCAGGGACGAGACGCCGAGGTCGAACAGGATCGCGTCGGCCGACGCGGCTCCCGCGATGTCGAGCGCATGCGCGATGCCGTCGTACACCGTGTGGACGAAGGTGGTGCGACCCTCGAACGCCGCGAGCCGCTCCGCGGCGATGCGCAGCGCCTGGGGGTCGCGGTCCATGCCGATCAGCCGCGCGCCGCCGAAGCGTGTCAGGACCGCTTCGGCGTGGCCCCCCATGCCGAGCGTGCCGTCGACGTACACGGCGCCCTCGCGCCCGAGCGCGGGCCCGAGCAGCTCGAGGCATCGCTCGAGGAGTACCGGGGTGTGGATGTCTCGAATGCTCATCGTGTTCCGGATGCCCTCCCCTGGCTCTGATCCCCATCCGCTCGACCTGCCACCGGGGAAGTGATGTCAGGGCGTCGGCTGGGAGTCGGAACCAGGGGCGGGCCTCAGAAGAGACCCGGGATCACCTCCTGCTCCATCTGCGAGTAGTCGTCCTCGTTCGCCGTGAGGTAGTCGTTCCACGAGTTCTGGTCCCAGATCTCGGCGTGTGCGCCGACGCCCGTGACGACCAGCTCCTTCTCCAGGCCCGCGTATGCGCGGAGGTGCTGCGGGATCGTGATGCGGTTCTGCCCGTCCGGCGTCTCGGCGCTCGCGCCCGACAGGAACATGCGCAGGAAGTCCCGCGCCTGCTTGTTGCTCAGCGGAGCTTGCCGGATCCGCTCGTGCACCTGTTCGAACTCGCTCGTCGAGAAGACGTAGAGGCACCTCTCCTGGCCGCGCGTGACGACGATTCCGCCGGCGAGCTCCTCCCGGAACTTGGCGGGCAGGATGACGCGGCCTTTGTCGTCGAGCTTGGGGGTATGAGTACCCAACAGCATCGGCCTTCACCCCCCTCGTCATCCGGCCAATCTGAGGTGGCCCCCACTTTACTCCACTTCCCCCCACTGTCTAGAGGCGCGCACAATATTCCCCCGCGCGTCGCGTGCGCGTGTGCGGAAACGCCCCCGGATTCACGCGGATTTCCGCGGGTGGAGCGCGGTGGAGCGCGAGTGGAGGGAATCTCGCGCCGAGGCCTCACGACGCGGCCGTCAGACCCCCCATCGCGTGCACGGGTGGAGCGCCGTGGAGGCGCAGGAGTGCGCCGGAAGCGCCGACCTCGGCGGCCGGCGCTTCCGGGTGCATCGCAGACGACGGGCGCGTCACACCCGCAGGGGGCGCCTCCCGCGCTGCGCGCACAGAAAAAGCGCCGACCTCGCGGTCGGCGCTCTCACTGAATCTCTGCGGGGTGCTATTCGCCCCCCTGGCGGCGGTCCCACCTCTCGCCCATGCGGTCCATGAACGAGCCGTGCGACGACTTCCCGACCTTGCCGGGCGTCTCGGCGCGCTTCTCGCCCGGAGTCGGCGCGTTCTTCATCGGCGTCGATGCGATGATCACGCCGCCGAGCATGGCGGCGAAGCCGACGACGCCGATGATCACACCGGCGATCGGCAGGGTCTGCCAGAGGGTGACGCCGGCGATGATCGCGGCGAGGCCGAGGATCGCGACGACGACGCCGATCACCAGGTTGCGGTAGCTGATCGACCGACCGCCCGACGCGTGCACGACGTCGGCGTCGTGCTGCATGAGATGGCGCTCCATCTCGTCGAGCAGACGCTGTTCCTGTTCGGAGAGTGGCATCGGGTTCCCTCCCGGTGAGTTGGTCGAATCAGTCTACCGCTCGCGGCGATCACTAGGCTAGGGGCGTGACCCTTACTCCCGCCTTCGTCGCGGTCATCTCCCAGCGACTGGAAAGCTTCGCGGCGGCGAAGAGCCGGGAAGTCTCCGGACTCGGGCCGGAGGCCGCGCTGTTCGTCGATCACGCGGCGGCCACGCTGTCGGGGGGCAAGCGCCTCCGCGCGCGGTTCTGCGGAGCCGGGTGGGGTGCCATCACGGGCGGGTCGGCGGTCGGCGCGGATTCGGCCATCGCCGGGGCGGCCGCCGCGCTCGAGGCGTTCCAGGCCGCCGCCCTCGTGCACGACGACATCATCGACAACGCCGACACGCGTCGAGGCCGCCCTTCCGCGCACCGCGCGCTCGAGGCCGCGCACCGCGCGGCCGGCTGGACGGGCCGCGCGGAATCTTTCGGGCGCTCGGGGGCGCTCCTGCTCGGCGACCTGCTCGTCGCGTGGAGCGACGATCTGCTCGAGGAGGCGCTCCGCTCCCCCGGGCTCGGCTCCGCCGCCGTCGCCGCAGCGCGCGAGGAGTACGGCGCCATGCGCCGCGACGTCACGCTCGGGCAGTTCCTCGACATCGCGGAGGAATCGGCGTGGTCGACGGCGCCCTCCGGCGACGCCGATGCGAGGGCCCTGCGCATCGCGTCGTACAAGTCGGCCCGCTACAGCGTTCAGCAGCCGCTCGTGATCGGGGCGGCGCTCGCCGGCGGCGACGCCGATCAGCTCGACGCACTGCGCTCCTTCGGCCTGCCCGTCGGGCTGGCGTTCCAACTGCGCGACGATGTGCTCGGCGTGTTCGGCGACGAGGCGGAGACGGGCAAACCCGCGGGCGACGACCTGCGCGAGGGCAAGCGGACGCTCCTGGTCGCACTCACCCGTGCACAGCTGACCGGCGACGCGCTGCGCGAATTCGACGCGCGGTTCGGCGACCCCGACCTCGATCCGGACGAGGCGGCCGGCCTGGCCGAGGCGATCAGGGCCACCGGAGCGCTCACGGAGGTCGAACGGCGCATCTCCGCCTTCGCCGATGACGCCGAGCGTGCGCTCGACGAGGCACCGATCGACCCGCACGCCGGGACCGCGATGCGCGGGCTCGCGGAAGCCGCCATCCGCCGCTCGGCCTGACGGCCGGCGTCGTTCAGAGGATCGCCGCGACGCGGCGGACCTCGGCCTTCCGCCCGGCGAGCAGGGACTCGATCGGCGCGTTGCCGAGTGCGTCCTCGTAGTTCAGCAGCCAGTCGATCGCCTCGTCGGTGCTGAGGCCGACGTCGTGCAGCACCGTGACGGTACCGCGCAGCGACGACAGCGGCTCCGCCCCCTGCAGGAAGACCGACGGCACCTTCTGGACACCATCGCGACGGGAAGCGACCAGGACGTCGTCCTCGATCAGCTTGCGCACCTGGCCGACGCTCACGTCGAGCCGCTCGGCCACATCCGGCAGCGGCAGCCATTCCGTCGGGTAGGTCGCACTGTTCTCAGTCACTGCGCCATTGTCGCACCCCGCCGCTGTGCGGGCGAACGGCGCTGCACCGTTCGCCACGTGCATCACATTCGTCACATCCGCCCCATTGCCCACAATCGTTATCAACTATTGACTTCTCTTTACTTCTTTGACAGCGTGAACGCGGAACAAGTTGGGGGTTTCCATGTCGTTCACGCGTACCGCACTCACTACCGCACCCGTTGCCGTCGTCGGATCGCTCGCTCTGAGCCTCGGGGTCGCCGATGCCGCGTCGGCCGCCGAGACGCACGAGGTGCGCCCGGGCGAGACCGTCACGGGGATCGCGATCAACCACGGTCTCCAGACGCGCGACGTCCTGCGATGGAACGACATCTCGCCGGCCGCCGCTCGCTCGCTCGCACCGGGCACGGTCCTGAAGCTGTCTGGGGGCAACGGCGCTCCCGTGACGACGGCCTCCGCGACGACGCGTTCGTCGTCGAAGACCCACACTGTGGAGCCGGGTGACACCCTCTGGTCGATCGCTCAGCAGCACCGGACGTCGTTGAGCGCCCTCGTCGAGGCCAACGGCTTCAAGGCGTCGACGATGATCTTCCCCGGTCAGAAGGTGAAGCTCACGGGCACAGCTCCCGCCGAGCGGGCAGCCTCGACGCCGACGCGCACGACTTCGCTCGCGACGGCGATGACCTACACCGTGTCGTCGGGAGACACGCTCTGGTCGATCGCGAACGCGCACGGCCTCTCGCTCGGCCAGCTCTTCGAGGCCAACGGCTTCGACCGGTCGACGATCGTGTATCCCGGCCAGGTGATCCGGCTGACGACGGCGCACACCCAGCCGTCCGACGACGGCAATGCCAAGAACGTGCTCGACGCTCGGCGCGACTCCGACCGGACGAGCACGACCGGCGACTCGTCGTCCGACGACGCCGACGCGAACGCGACCACGCATACGGTCGAACCAGGCGACACCCTGTGGTCGATCGCGCATCAGTACGGCAGGACCGTCGCCGAGATCCTCGAGGCCAACGACCTCGAACCGGGCGCGATCATCTACCCCGGTCAGGAGCTCGAGCTCGATGCGCCGGAGCCCGAGACCGTCGACAACCCACAGCGCTTCGCCGCGCTCAGCGGCGCCCAGGCCGAGAACGGCGCGCTCATCATCCGCGTCGGCCGCAGCATCGGGGCGAGCGACCGAGCGATCGCCGAGGCGCTCGCGACCGCGATGGTCGAGTCGTCGCTGCGCAACGTCGAATACGGCGACCGCGACTCGCTCGGCCTGTTCCAGCAGCGCGCGTCGACCGGGTGGGGCACGAAGGCCCAGATCATGGACCGCGAGCGCTCGACGCTGGCGTTCTTCGGCGGCGCGAACGACCCGAACGGCTCCTCGTCGCGCGGCCTGTACGACCTGGCCGGCTGGGAGGACCAGCCGTTCGGCACCCCGTCGCAGCGCGTGCAGGTCTCGGCGCACCCCGATCGCTATGCGCAGTGGGAGACACAGGCCTACCGCTGGCTCGCCGAACTCGCCTGACCCGAGGAACCTCGGCGCCGCATCGGCTGCGTTCTCGTCGCTCGCAGTGCGCAGTACAGCGGCACTCCTCGGCCCTGCCGCCGCGACACCGAGGAACTTCGTCGCGGCAGGTCGTCAGGAAGCCGTGCGCATCCGCGTCTTTCCGGGGTTCGTTCCAGGGGATCGCCACCCTCGACGCCTAGACTGACCCCCGTGAGCACACGTCAGCAGGCCGACCCGTTGATCGGGCAGCTCGTCGACGGCCGCTACCGGGTGCGCTCACGCATCGCGCGCGGCGGCATGGCCACCGTATACGTCGCCACCGACATGCGCCTCGAGCGCCGTGTGGCGCTGAAGGTCATGCACGCGCACCTCAGCGACGACAGCGTGTTCCAGAGCCGGTTCATCCAGGAGGCCCGCTCCGCCGCGCGGCTCGCCGACCCGCACGTCGTGAACGTGTTCGACCAGGGCCAGGACGGCGAGATCGCGTACCTCGTGATGGAGTACATGCCCGGCATCACGCTGCGCGATCTGCTCAAGGAGCAGAAGCGGCTCACGGTGGCGCAGACGATCACGGTGATGGATGCCGTGCTCTCGGGCCTGAGCGCCGCGCACCGCGCCGGCCTGATCCACCGCGACGTCAAGCCCGAGAACGTGCTCCTCGCCGAGGACGGCCGCATCAAGATCGGCGACTTCGGCCTCGCGCGCGCGACGAGCGCGAACACGGCGACGGGCGCGGAGCTGCTCGGCACGATCGCGTATCTGGCACCCGAGCTGGTCACCCGCGGCACCGCCGACGCGCGCAGCGACATCTACGCGCTCGGCATCATGCTCTATGAGATGCTGACCGGCCAGCAGCCGTTCCGCGGCGACCAGCCGATGCAGATCGCCTACCAGCACGCCACCGACTCGGTGCCCCGCCCGAGCTCGCGCAACCCCGGCGTCCCCGAGCAGATCGACGAGCTCGTGCTGTGGACGACCGAGAAGGAGCCCGACGAGCGCCCGTCGGACGCGGCGGAGATGCTGGACCGCCTGCGCGCGATCGAACAGGAGCTCAGCATCGCGCCGATGTCGGCCCAGGCGGGCGCCGTCAGCGCCCCCGACATCGACCCGGATGCCGCGGAGCCGATCGACGAGACCATGGTGCTGCCGTTCTCGCGCACCGAGGCGATCACCGATGAGATCCTGCCCGACGGCGAGGTCGCGGCGACGGGCCCCCAGCAGGTCGACAACGCCGTGGCGCTGCGCCGCGTGACCGAGCGCCGCACCAAGCGCGGTTTCTGGCTCGTGGCGGTCGTACTGCTGCTGTCGGTTCTCGCGGGCGGCGCCGGCTGGTACTGGGGCTCGGGCCCCGGCTCGCTCGTCGCCGTGCCGGACGTGGCGGGCGGCACCTTCGAGGAGGCCTCCGCCGAGCTCGGCGCGCTCGGTCTCGCGGCCGAGGAGCACGGCGTGCACAGCCTGGATGTGGAATCCGGCACCGTCATCGGAACCGACCCAGAGGACGGGTCGCGGATCGAACCGGGCTCGGTCGTCTCCGTCGAGGTCTCGCTGGGCGCGGCCGAGGTCGACGTGCCCGCCCTGCCCGGTATGCCTCAGAAGGAGGCGATCGCGGCGCTCGAGGACATCGGCATCGAGACGAGCGAGGTCCGCAAGTACTTCATCGACGCGAGGGCCGGCGACGTCACGAACGCGCGGATCCAGCCGCGCGACGGCGGCGAGCTCATCGAGTGCATCGATGGCTGCACGGCCCACGACGGCGACACCGCTGTGCTCTCGGTGACCCTCGGCCCCGTGCCCGACGTCGCCGGCCGCTCCCCCGAGGACGCGTCCTCGATGCTCGAGGGGGCCGGCCTGACCGTCTCCGGCGACTCCCGCGAGCAGTTCAGCGACGAGGTGCCGGCCGGCACCGTGATCGGAACGGTCGGCAAGGAGGGCGTCTTCGCCGAGGGCGAGGAGATCCGGATGATCGTCTCGGCCGGGCCCGTGCCGGACGTGGCGGGGCAATCGGTGGAGGATGCCACGAAGACCCTCACGGACGCCGGTCTGAACGTCGTGAGCGAGTCTCAGGAGCAGTACCACGACAGCGTCCCCGAGGGCCAGGTGATCGGCACCGTCGGGAAGGACGGCGCCTTCGTCGCGGGAGACGACATCCAGCTCATCGTGTCGCTCGGCCCGGAGCCCGTGCCGGTTCCGGACGTCGCCGGAATGCACCGGACGGAGGCGATCGCCGCGCTGAGCGGAGCCGGCTTCGAGGTCGAGTACAACGTGCTGTGGAACTCGTTCCCGAACGGCTGGGTCGTCGCAACCGGAACCGACCCCGGCCCCGGCGAGGAGCTCCTTCCCGGCGAAACCGTCAAGCTCCTGCTCGACAACACCGGCCCCATCTGATTCCCGCGCACCCGTGATGCGGGAGAGGGCGCCCGCTCCCAGCCTCAGGCTGCGGAACGGGCGCCCTCTTCATGCGGGTCGCGGGTGCGACTGGTCGGAGGAGCGGGCCTCCGACCGGCGACGCCATGCCGTGCCCGCGGCCCGCGATCAGAGCTTCTCGAGCTCCTCCGCGACGAGGAACGCGAGCTCGAGCGACTGCTTGTGGTTCAGGCGCGGGTCGCAGAGCGACTCGTAGCGCGACTCGAGGCCGGCTTCGTCGATGTGCTCGGATCCGCCGAGGCACTCCGTCACATCGTCGCCCGTGAGCTCGACGTGCAGGCCGCCGGGGAACGTGCCGACCTGGTGGTGCGCCTCGAAGAAGCCCCGCACCTCGTCGACGACGTCATCGAACCGCCGGCTCTTGTAGCCGTTGGCCGTCGTGATGCCGTTGCCGTGCATCGGGTCGGTCACCCAGAGCGGCTGGGCGCCCGAGTCCTTCACGGCCTGCAGCAGGGGCGGCAGCGCGTCACGGATCTTGCCGGCGCCCATCCGGGTGATGAACGTGAGCCTGCCCGGCTCGCGATCCGGGTCCAGGATGTCGATGAGCTTCAGCGCCGTCTCGGGGTCGGTCGTCGGGCCGAGCTTCACGCCGATGGGGTTCTTGATGTGGCGGAAGTACTCGATGTGGGCGCCGTCGAGGTCGCGCGTGCGCTCGCCGATCCAGAGGAAGTGGCCCGACGTGTTGTAGATGTCTCCCGTGCGCGAGTCGACGCGCGTGAGCGGCCGCTCGTAGTCCATGAGGAGGCCCTCGTGACCCGTGAAGAACTCGACGCGCTTCAGCTCGTCGAAGTCGGCGCCGGCCGACTCCATGAACTTGATCGCCCGGTCGATCTCGGCGGCGAGGCCCTCGTAGCGCTCGTTCGCCGCGTTCTCGGCGAAGCCCTTGTTCCAGGAGTGCACTTCGCGCAGATCGGCGAACCCGCCCTGCGTGAAGGCGCGGATGAGGTTCAGCGTCGCCGACGACGTGTGGTACGCCTGCAGCAGGCGGCGCGGGTCTGCCGTGCGCGAGGCGCTCGTGAAGTCGAAACCGTTCACGATCTCGCCCCGGAAGGCCGGCAGCGTCACGTCACCGCGGGTCTCGGTGTCCTTCGAGCGCGGCTTGGCGAACTGACCGGCCATGCGGCCCATCTTGACGACGGGCATCGACGCGCCGTACTGCAGCACGACGGCCATCTGGAGCACGGTCTTCACGCGGTTGCGGATCTTGTCGCCCGTTGCGCCCGAGAACGTCTCGGCGCAGTCGCCGCCCTGCAGCAGGAACGCCTTGCCGGCGGCCGCCTGCGCGAGGCGCTCGCGCAGGTTGTCCGCCTCGCCCGCGAAGATCAGCGGGGGGAGCGCCGCGAGCTCTGCGGATACTTCCGCGACCGCCTCGGCATCCGGATACTGCGGCTGCTGCTTGATCGGGAGCGAACGCCAGGCATCGAGGTCGTGGAGTGAATCAGTCACCCGACGATCCTACCTATCCCCGCCGGCGGCCCGGGCCTTTGCGACGCTCGCATACTCGTCGCGGTAGCGCTGCTGACCGAGGCGCTGCAGCGCGACCATGATCTCGTCGGTGACGGAGCGCAGGATGTAGCGGTCGTTCTCCATGCCGGCGTAGCGGGAGAAGTCGAGCGGCTCGCCGATCACGACGCCGACCCGCACCGTTCGGGGCACCTTCGCCCCGATCGGCATCATCTTCTCCGTGTCGATCATGACCACGGGGATGACGGGGACCTTCGCCTCGAGCGCCATCCTCGCGAGACCCGTGCGGCCGCGGTACAGCGTGCCGTCGTGGCTGCGCGTGCCCTCGGGGTAGATGCCGAGCAGGTCGCCGCGCCCGATCACGCGCAGGGCCGTGTTCAGGGCCGCCTCCGACGCCTGGCCGCCCGAGCGGTCGATCGGGATCTGCCCCGTGCCCTTCATGAACCACTTCGTGGCCCACCCCTTGACCCCGCGGCCCGTGAAGTACTCGTTCTTCGCCAGGAACGACATCGGGCGCTCCAGCAGCAGCGGCAGGAAGATGGAGTCCATCACCGAGAGATGGTTGCTCGCGAGGATCGCGGCGCCCGTCGCCGGGACGTTCTCCTTGCCCGTGATCCACGGCCGATAGATCGCCTTCATCAGGGGTCCGACGACGATGTACTTCATGAGCCAGTAGAACATCGCTCCCCTTCCGCGCGCGAGCATGCCCCGCGCCCCGCCGGAACAGCTTACCGAAGGCTCTCGATCCCATAGAGTGGGGGAACACCCGCCCCAACGGTGCCGAAGGAGTTGCCGTGAACCAGACCTCTATCCCCGCACTCGTCCCCGCGGATCCGGACGCGAACATCGCCGATCTGCTGGTGCAGCGCGTCGCTGAGACGCCCGACCGGGCACTGTTCAGCGTGCCGGAGGGTGACGGCTGGCGCGACATCACCGCCCGCCAGTTCGAGGAGCAGGTGATCGCCCTCGCGAAGGGCTTCGCCGCATCCGGAATGCGACCAGGCGACAAAGCGGGCTTCCTCGCCCGCACGACCTACGAATGGACCCTCGTCGACTTCGCGCTGCACTACGCCGGCGTCGTCATGGTGCCCGTGTACGAGACGAGCTCGGCGTCGCAGGTGCAGTGGATCCTCGAGGACTCGGGCGCCACCTGGCTGATCACGGGAACGCGCGAGCACCTGGAGCGCTACCAGGAGGTCGCCGCCGACCTCCCCCTCATCGGGCAGACCTGGGTGCTCGAGGACGGCATGATCGAAGAGCTGACGGAGGTCGGCGCTGGAGTCCCGGATGAGGAGATCGCCGAGCGGCGCAGCCTCGCCAAGGGGGACGACCTCGCCACGATCATCTACACGTCCGGCTCCACGGGGCGCCCCCGCGGCTGCGTGCTGACGCACAGCAACTTCGTCGAGACGGCGCGCAACGCCGCCGCCTCGCTGACCGAGGTCGTGCACCAGCCGGGCGCGTCCACGATCCTGTTCATCACGACGGCGCACGTGTTCGCGCGCTTCATGAGCGTTCTGTACATCCAGGCGGGCGTTCGGACGGGCCACGAGCCCAACACGAAGAACCTCGTTCAGGCGCTCGGGTCGTTCAAGCCGACGGTGCTGCTGGCCGTGCCCCGCGTGTTCGAGAAGGTCTACAACGCCGCGGAGGCGAAGGTCGAGGCCGAGGGCAAGGGCAAGATCTTCCGCTCCGCGGCGAGCGTCGCGATCGAGCACGCCCGTCGCGAGCAGGAGGGTGAGAAGATCGGCCTGGTTCTGAAGGCGAAGTTCGCTCTGTTCGACAAGCTCGTGTACTCCAAGCTCCGCGAGACCCTGGGCGGCAATGTGCGGTACGCCGTCTCGGGCTCCGCCCCGCTCGGTCCGCGGCTCGGCTACTTCTTCCGCGGGCTCGGCGTGAAGATCCTCGAGGGGTACGGGCTCACGGAGTCCACCGCGCCGGCCTCCGTCAACGTGCCGCAGCGCATCAAGGTCGGCTCCGTCGGCCCCGCGCTGCCGGGTGTGGACATCCGGATCGCCGACGACGGCGAAGTGCAGCTGCGCGGCGTGAACATCTTCAAGGAGTACTGGCGCAACCCGACCGCGACCGAGAAGGCGTTCGAGGACGGCTGGTTCCGGACGGGAGACATCGGCGAGCTCGACGAGGACGGCTACCTGAGCATCACGGGCCGCAAGAAGGAGATCATCGTCACGGCGGGCGGCAAGAACGTCGCGCCGAACACGCTCGAGGACCCGATCCGCTCCAACCCGATCGTCGGCCAGGTCGTCGTCGTCGGAGACCAGAAGCCGTTCATCTCCGCACTCGTCACGCTCGACCCCGAGATGCTGCCCGCGTGGCTGAAGACGCACGGCGAATCGCCCGATCTGACCCTCGCGCAGGCGGCGCACAGCCCGGCCGTCCGCGGCGAGGTGCAGCGCCAGATCGACCACGCGAACAAGCTCGTCTCGCGGGCAGAGTCCATCCGGAAGTTCGAGATCCTCGGGACGGAGTGGACCGAGGCCTCCGGCCACCTCACGCCCAAGCTGTCGATCAAGCGGGCCCAGATCATGAAGGACTTCGCCGCCGACGTCGAGCGCCTCTACGGCGACCCGAACGAGACGACGAACGTCTCGGTCAGCGGCTGAGCCGATGCGCCGGGCGTAGAAGAAAGCCCCGGGAATAGGCGGAACTGAGCGGATTGCGCCTAGCCCGGGGAAATCTGCCTAGGCTCGGTGCGCGGCCCGCGGGTCGTGTGTGCGTGGAGCGCAAGGCCGAGGAGCGCAGGCGTACGCCCCGTCGGCCCTCCCACCCGCTGCATGCGCATCGGGTGGAGCCTCCGCCTCCGTGGGCCCGGTACGGCCAGCGACGAGAACGCAGCGGCGTACGCACGGCCCGCGGGTCAGAACCAGCTCGACTCGCGGACCTGCTTCATGGCTTCGCGGCGGGTCTCCTTGTCGAGCCGCTGCAGGTAGACCATGCCGTCGAGGTGGTCGGTCTCGTGCTGCAGCATCTGGGCGAACAGCCCCGTGCCCTCCAGGACGAGCTTCTTGCCGTCGAGGTCGATTCCCTCCGCGCGGGCGTACGGGTGGCGCCGCGCGTCGTGCCAGAGGTTCGGCACCGAGAGGCAGCCCTCCCCCGTCGGTTCGGCCTCGCCGCGCACCTCGACGATGCGGGGGTTCAGGATGTACCCGATGTCGCCGTCGACGTTGTAGCTGAAGGCGCGGAGGCCGACGCCGATCTGCGGCGCCGCGACGCCGGCCCGCCCCGGGAGCTTCACCGTGTCGAGCAGGTCGGTGACGAGCGCCCTGGTGCCGTCGTCGATCTCGGTGATCTCCGCGCACGGCGTGCGCAGCACGGGGTCGCCGTAGAGGCGGATCTCACGGACCGTCATGCGTCGTCCCCGACCGAGTGCATGGCGGCGGAGCGCATCCCCTCGATCAGGTGCGCCGCCGCCTCGCGGGCCGCGTCACGGGTGGCCCCGTTGAGATCGCCGAACACGATGGCGCCGCCCGTGGCGAGCGCTTCGTCGTACGGCAGGCGCACGACGGCGCGCACGCGGGAGGAGAAGTGCGACTCGAGCTCGTCGAGGCGTACGAGCGATCGACCGGGAGCCGACTGGTTCAGGACGACGACGGCACCGCGCACGAGGTCGGCCCGGCCGTGCGCCTCGAGCCACGTGAGGGTCTCCGACGCGAGCCTGGCCTCGTCGACGCTCGGGCCGGCGACCACGACGAGCTGGTCGGCCATGTCGAGCGTGGCACCCATCACCGAGTGGATGATGCCCGTTCCCGTGTCGGTGAGGACCAGCGAGTAGTACTGCGATGCCACCTCCGCGACCGTGCGGTAGTCCGAAGCGTCGAACGCGTCGGCGACGTGCGGGTCGGTCTCGCTCGCGACGATGTCGAGGCGCGTCGCGTCGCGCGCGACGAGGTCGCTGATGTCGGCGTAGCCGCGGATCTTGTCGTGGCGGCGCACGACGTCGCGCACCGTGCGGTTGGTGCGGTTCGCGGTGCGCTCGGCGAGCGTGCCTCGGTCGGGGTTCGCGTCCACGGCGATCACGCGGTCGTCCCTCGCGTCGGCGAGCGCCATGCCGAGGAGCGTCGTCACGGTCGTCTTGCCGACGCCGCCCTTGCGGCTCAGCACCGGCACGAAGCGGGCGCGACCCGGCAGCGGCGCCGCGATGCGGGTCAGCGTTTCCTTGCGCTCGCGCACGCGCTTGCTGTCGCCGAGGTTGATCAGGCCGCCCGACACGGAGTACCAGAACCCGCGCCACGCGCCCTCCGGCTTGCGCTTGCTGCGCACCGGCTCGATCAGTCGGTCGCTCGTGAGCAGGCTCGCGCTCTCGCCGCCGGAGCTCTGGCGCGCCTGCTGCGAGAGGAACCGCGCCCCGCCCGCTTCCGCCTTGTTGCCGTCTGCCATTCGTTCCGCCTCCGTGGCGTCGTCCGTCGTCACCGGCGCGTCTGCGCCGGCGGTGTCGTTCTGGCGCTCCCCCGCCGTGAGGGCGTGCCGGCGCGCGGCCTCGTCGTCTGCCGCGTCCGTCTCGCCGGTCGGTGCCGCCCCGTCTGCGGTGTCGGTCATCCGGTCGGCCGCTTCCGCGTCTGCCGCCTCGTCGGCCCCGCCGGTTCCGCTCGCGACGGCGTCGTCCTCGGCGGGCAGGTCGCCGGGGGCGTCGGCCGCCCGGTCGATCTCGCCGGAGTCCTCCGCGCCGTCGCCCGACGGCGCCGCCTCGTCCGCGTGCTCATCGGGCGCCTTCTCGGCGCCGTCGGCCCCATCGGGCTCGTCTGCGCCGAGCGCCGCCCCATCCGCTGCGTCGCCGGGCTCTTCGCCCTCGCCGGTGCCGATCGCCGCATCGTCGGCGTCGTCCCGCGGCTCCGCGGCTTCATCGCCCTCCTCGGCGCCGCCCTGCTCATGGAGGTCATCTGCATCGACAGCGGCGGCGTCGGCCCGGTCGTCGCCCTCGGCGGCATCGTCCTCGGCGTCGCCCCACTCGTCGTCGACATCGCCCGACCCGCCGGCATCGCCCGGAGAGTCGTCCGCCGCGTCGTCCGGCTCGTCGACATCGCCCGACTCGTCCTCGGCGTCGCCCGACTCGGCATCGTCCGATTCGCCGGCATCGCCCACCTCGTCGGCGTCGCCCTCCGCCTCGTCGCCGGCCCCGTGGGGAGCCCTCTCGGCGTCGCCGGCCCCGCGCGGCGCTCCTGCGCCGCCGTCCGTCTGGTCAGCCGGCTCGTCGGCGGCCTCGACGGCGCCACCCGGCTCCCCCGGAGCGCCGCTTCCGGCCGCAGCGTCGTCCGCGCCGCGGTGTGCGGCACCCGGCAGTTCGAGCACGATCGAGCCGGATGCGAAGCCATCGGGGCTGTCGTCGACCACATCGTCATCGTCTTCGTCGTCGAGGTCCTGGTAGCCGCGCGGCAGCGTGAGATTCACCTGCTCGGTCGGCAGGCCCGACAGATTCAGCGCGGTCGTTTCGACGACGGGAGCGTCGAGGAGCCCATGGTCCTCGACGCTCTCGTCGGAATGCTTCTCGTGACGTGCCACGATGAGCCAATCTACTGCGTCGGACTGAGCACGACCAAAAGGTCGCCCGCATCGACCTGCTGGGTCGGTGCGATCGACAAGCGCTCGACGGTGCCGTCGACCGTTGCCGTGATGGCGGCCTCCATCTTCATGGCCTCGATCGACGCGATCGCCTCGCCCGCCTTCACGACATCTCCCACGGCCGTCTTGAGCGTCACGACGCCCGCGAACGGTGCGGCAACGTGCCCTGGTCGGGACGCGTCAGCCTTCTCCGCCTGGACGACGTCGACGTCGACCGAGCGGTCGCGCACCGCAACGGGGCGGAGCTGTCCGTTGAGCGTCGTCATGACAGAGCGGATGCCCTTGTCGTCCGCCGCGCCGATCGATTCGAGGCCCGCGTACAGCTCAACGCCCTTCTCGAGCTCGACGACGTGCTCCGTGCCCGGCTGGAGGCCGTAGAGGTAGTCGGCGGTCTCGAGCAGCGAGACGTCGCCGAACTCGGCACGAGTCTGCTCGTACGCGCGCGTCGGCGCCGGGAAGAGCAGGCGGTTCAGCGTCGCCCTGCGCGCAGCGGAGTCACCGCTCAGGCCCGCCCGGTCGGCCTCGCTGAGGGGCTCGACGCCCGCCTTCGCGGAGCGCCCGGCGAGCACCTTGCTGCGGAACGGCTCCGGCCACCCTCCGGGCAGGTCGCCCAGCTCCCCCGACATGAAGCCGATCACGGAGTCGGGGATGTCGTACCGCTCTGGGTGCGCCTCGAAGTCTGCGGGGTCGGCCCTGACTGCGGCGAGCTGCAGCGCGAGGTCGCCGACGACCTTCGACGACGGCGTGACCTTCGGCACGCGGCCGAGGATGCGGTCGGCCGCCGCGTACATGTCCTCGATGAGTTCGAAGTCATCGGACAGCCCGAGCGCGATCGCCTGCTGTCGCAGGTTCGACAGCTGGCCGCCGGGGATCTCGTGCGTGTAGACGCGGCCGGTGGGCCCGTCGAGCCCCGACTCGAACGGCGCGTAGAGGCGCCGAACGGCCTGCCAGTACGGCTCGAGGTCGCTGACGGCGGCGAGCGACAGCCCGGTGTCGCGCTCCGTGTGGGCGAGCGCCGCGACGAGCGCCGACAGCGAGGGCTGGCTGGTCGTGCCCGCCATCGGCGCGCTGGCGGCGTCGACGGCGTCGGCACCGGCGGCCGAGGCCGCGAGCAGCGTCGCGAGCTGACCGCCAGGGGTGTCGTGCGTGTGCACGTGCACCGGCAGGTCGAAGCGCTCGCGCAGCGCCGTGACGAGCTTCGCCGCCGCGGCCGGCCGCAGTAGTCCCGCCATGTCCTTGACCGCGAGGACGTGCGCTCCGGCCGCCGCGATCTGCTCCGCGAGGCGCAGGTAGTAGTCGAGCGTGTACAGATCCTCAGCGGGGTTCAGCAGGTCGCCCGTGTAGCAGACGGCCACCTCCGCGACGGTGGATCCGGTGCCGAGCACGGCGTCGATCGCCGGGCGCATCTGAGACACGTCGTTGAGCGCGTCGAAGATGCGGAAGATGTCGACGCCGCTGTCGGCGGCTTCGCGCACGAACGCATCCGTCACCTCGGTGGGGTACGGCGTATACCCCACCGTGTTCCGGCCGCGCAACAGCATCTGGATGGCGACGTTCGGCAGCGCCTCGCGCAGGCGGGACAGCCGCTCCCACGGGTCCTCGCCGAGGAAGCGCAGGGCGACGTCGTAGGTCGCCCCTCCCCAGGCCTCGACCGACAGGAGCTCCGACTCGGTGCGTGCGACGTGCGGCGCGACGGCGACGAGGTCTCGCGTGCGCACCCGGGTCGCGAGCAGCGACTGGTGCGCGTCGCGGAACGTCGTCTCGGTCACGGCGAGCGGCGTCTGATCGCGCAGCGCCTTGGCGAAGCCCGCAGGCCCGAGCTCGAGCAGCCGCTGGCGCGAGCCGCTCGGCGCCGGCTGCGTGAGATCGGTCGCCGGCAGCTTCGATGCCGGTGCGTAGCCCAGGGGGTTCTCCCCATGGGGCTTGTTCACGGTCGTGTCGACGAGCCAGCCCAGCAGCTTCGAACCTCGGTCCTTCGACGTGCGCGACTTCATCAGGCCCGGTCGTTCGTCGATGAACGACGTCGACACGTCGCCCTCGATGAAATCGGCGTCCTCGAGCACCGCCTGCAGGAACGGGATGTTCGTGGCGACGCCCCGGATCCGGAACTCGGCGAGCGCGCGACGGGCGCGGGCGACGGCGGCAGGGAAGTCGCGCCCGCGGCAGGTGAGCTTGGCGAGCATCGAGTCGAAGTGCGGGCTGACCTCGCTCCCCGCCGCGGTCGTACCGCCGTCGATCCGGATGCCGCTGCCGCCGGGCGATCGATAGGTCGTGATCTTTCCGGTGTCGGGGCGGAAGCCCTGCGTCGGGTCCTCCGTCGTGATGCGGGTCTGCATCGCGGCGCCGTGGAGGCGTATGCTCCCCTGCGTGAGCCCGAGCTCGGTGAGCGTCGCGCCGGCCGCGATGCGCATCTGCGACGCGACGAGGTCGACGTCCGTGACCTCCTCCGTCACGGTGTGCTCGACCTGGATGCGGGGGTTCATCTCGATGAAGACGACCTCCCCTGCGCGCTCCCCCGCCGTCTCGAGCAGGAACTCGACGGTCCCCGCGTTCTCGTAGCCGATCGACTCGGCGAACGCGACCGCGTGCCGGTACAGATCCTCGCGGACGGCCTGATCGAGGTTCGGCGCCGGTGCGATCTCGACGACCTTCTGGTGGCGGCGCTGCACGGAGCAGTCGCGCTCGAACAGGTGCACCGTCGCGCCCTGCTTGTCGGCGAGGATCTGGACCTCGATGTGCCTGGGCCGCACGACCGCCTGCTCCAGGAACATCCGGGGGTCGCCGAAGGCGCTGTCGGCCTCCCGCATCGCGGCCTCGAGCGCTGGCCGGAGCTCCTCGAGCGTCTCGACGCGGCGCATGCCGCGGCCGCCGCCGCCCGCTACGGCCTTGGCGAAGATCGGGAAGCCGATGCGCTCCGCCTGGGCCAGGAGCTCCTCGACGTCGTCGGTCGCCGCAGTGGAGCGGAGCACGGGCACGCCCGCCGCGATCGCGTGCTCCTTCGCGGTCACCTTGTTCCCCGCCATCTCGAGCGCGCGCGGGTTCGGCCCGATGAACGCGATACCCGCCTCCGCCGCGCGCTCCGCGAGCTGCGGGTTCTCCGAGAGGAAGCCGTAGCCGGGGTAGATGGCGTCGGCGCCCGACTCCACCGCGACGCGGATGATCTCGTCGACGTCGAGGTACGCCCGCACGGGATGCCCCTCCTCGCCGATCCGGTAGGCCTCGTCCGCCTTCAACCGATGGAGCGAGTTGCGGTCCTCGTACGGGAACACGGCGACGGTGCGGGCACCGAGCTCGTACGCGGCCCGGAACGCGCGGATCGCGATCTCGCCTCGATTCGCCACCAGGATCTTGTCGAACATGGGCCTCCTCAGGCTGCGGGGTGGGCGGGACAGGGTCAGCATAGGGGACGCCGCGGGGCGCCCCGCCGGTCGCCCCCGCTCCTGAGGCGCAAGATCCGCGCTTCTTTCCGAGAAGCCGACGGTGAGACTTCTTGTCCGCCGCCGCGTCTGTCGGCCACGGTCAGGTAACGGAATGTAACGTGTAGGGGTGCACGTACTCAGCGTCAGTTCCCTCAAGGGCGGCGTCGGCAAGACGACCGTCACGCTCGGCCTCGCATCCGCCGCCTTCGCGCGCGGCCTGCGCACGCTGGTCTGCGACCTCGACCCCCAGTCGGACGTCTCGACCGGCATGGACGTCTCGACGTCCGGGCGGCTGAACATCGCCGACGTGCTCGCCTCCCCCAAGGAGAAGACGGTGCGCCAGGCGATCGCCCCGAGCGGCTGGTCGAAGGTGCACTCCGGGAAGATCGACGTGCTGCTCGGCAGCCCGTCCGCCATCAACTTCGACGGCCCGCACCCCAGCGTGCGCGACGTCTGGAAGCTCGAAGAGGCGCTCGCGATGCTCGAGAGCGAGTACGACCTCGTGCTGATCGACTGCGCCCCGTCGCTGAACGCGCTGACCCGCACGGCGTGGGCGGCGAGCGACCGCGTCGCCGTCGTCACGGAGCCCGGCCTGTTCTCGGTCGCCGCCGCCGACCGCGCGCTGCGCGCCATCGAGGAGATCCGCCGCGGCCTCTCCCCGCGCCTGCAGCCCCTCGGCATCGTCGTCAACCGCGTGCGCGGCCAGTCGATCGAGCATCAGTTCCGCATCAAGGAGCTGCGCGATATGTTCGGCCCGCTCGTGCTCGACCCCCAGCTGCCCGAGCGCACGTCGCTGCAGCAGGCGCAGGGCGCCGCGAAGCCCCTGCACGTGTGGCCGGGCGAATCGGCCCAGGAGCTGGCGGGCGACTTCGACGCGCTGCTCGACCGGGTGATGCGCTCGGGCCGCATCCCCGACCCGCGCGACAGCTGAGACGAGAAGAGCCCCGGATGATCATCATCCGGGGCTCTTGCCGTAGCTACGGCGCGCGGTGCGCGCGTCAGGCGGAGCGCTTGGACCTGCGCGCCGCGAGCTCGTCGACGGGGTCGGGCGCCGTGGGGTCGAAGTCGACGAGCGTCGTCTCGACCTCGCGCAGGACCTTGCCGACCGCGATGCCGAACACTCCCTGCCCGCGGCTGACCAGGTCGATCACCTCGTCGTTCGATGTGCACAGGTACACGGAGGCGCCGTCGCTCATGAGCGTGATGCCCGCGAGGTCGTGAACGCCCGCGGCGCGCAGCTGCTCGACGGCTGTGCGGATCTGCTGGAGCGAGATGCCGGTGTCGAGGAGCCGCTTGACGAGCTTGAGAACGAGGATGTCGCGGAAGCCGTAGAGGCGCTGCGAGCCGGAGCCGGCGGCGTTCCTGATCGTCGGGACGACGAGCTCGGTGCGCGCCCAGTAGTCGAGCTGGCGATACGTGATGCCCGCTGCGCGCGCGGCGATCGCACCGCGGTAGCCGGCGTCGGGGTCGAGGTCGGGCAGGCCGTCGGTGAAGAGGACATCGACGGCGAACCCGGGCTCCGCCGGCGTGCGATCGGTCATGTTCTCCCCTTCATCCTTCAACATCAACTCAAAGCTACGCCCGCACCCGGTGCCCGGCAACGACATCCGGATCGTGTCGCCCGTGTGTCTCGCGAGCGTTACCGAAGCGAGACATCGCACCGCCGAGTCCGCGCGGCCGCGGGAGCGAACCGTTCGAACGCCGGCGCATGGCGATCAGTCGAGGAGGCGGGCGATGGCGTCGGCCACGAAGACCGAGCGGATGTCGTCGAGCCGGGCCGCCAGCTCGGGCGCGAGCTCGCTCGCCTTGGCGCGCGACGCCGCGTCCGTCCGGCGCAGCAGCGCCGACATCGAGCGTTCGACGAGGGCCGCCTCGCGCTCGGCGGTCTGGCGCAGGCCGCGCACGTGGCGCGGTTCGATGCCGTGGCGGTCGAGCGCGACGAGCGTGGAGAGCAGCTTCGCGTCGCGCTCCGTGTACGTGCGGCCGGCGTCGATGATGCCCGTGCTGATGGCGTCGTTGAGCAGCTGCGGCGCGGCGCCCGCGGCGGCGAGCAGCTCGGCGCGGTCGTAGTGCGTGCCCGTCGAGTGGATCGACGGCGGGGCCACCGGCGGGCCCGCCCCCTCACCGGCATCGGCGCGCTCGAGGTGCTCGCGGATGACGTTCAGCGGCAGGTAGTGATCGCGCTGCAGCGTCAGGGCGAAGCGCAGGCGCTCGAGGTCGTCGTCGGAGAACTTCCGGTAACCGCTCGCTGTGCGCTGCGGCGAGACGATTCCCTGCACCTCGAGGAAGCGCAGCTTGCTCGAGGTCAGCTGCGGGAAATCGGGCTGAAGGCGCGCGAGGACCTGGCCGATGCTCAGCAGGCCCGCCGTGGCCGCCGCATCGCGCTGCGCGGGCGAGCCCACGCTCACCCCTGCGCGGAGAGGTCGTGCGGGGAGCGGAAGAAGTTCACGCGGAACTTGCCGATGCGCACCTCTGCGCCGTTGTGCAGCGCGCCGCGGTCGACGCGATCGCCGTCGAGGTAGGTGCCGTTCAGCGAGCGCTGGTCGACGATCTCGAACGTCGCCCCCTCGCGCAGCACCTGCGCGTGGCGCCGGGAGACGGTGACGTCGTCCAGGAAGATGTCGGCGTCGGGGTGGCGGCCGACCGTCGTGACGTCGGAGTCGAGGAGGTAGCGGGCTCCGGCGAGCGGGCCGGAGCGCACGACGAGCAGCGCCGAGCGGCTCGGCAGCGACTGGATCGCCTCGAGCTCGGCGGCGGAGAGCTCACCGGCGAACGGCACGTAGGAGAGGTCGGAGTCGTGGCTCTGCGTGTTCGGCTCACCGCCGCCGTCCTGCAGGAGCACTCGCCCCAGATCGGCCGCCGTCGTGGCCGGGAATTGTGTGTCTGACACGCGGTCCTCCTCCATTCGGTCCAGCGTATCTGATCCGAGCCTGGGCTCGGATCGAGCTCCGTCGTGCGTCGGGCCGCACGACCCGCGGTCGCGGGCGGAACCTCATCAAGCCTCGATTCTCCCGCATGGACCGGGCCCGCCACAAGAGCGCATCGGGCGGCGCGTCTTCGGATTCCGGATGCAGTGCCCGGTCAGGAAGCCGGGGCTATCGTCGCGGGCATGGACACCGCGCGCGCTCTCACCCGCCGCGGCTCTCGGACCGCGCTCGTCGCGGCCGCCGCCGCGACCCTCGTCTTCCTGCCGCTGGCGACATCCGCCCCCGCGTCGGCGCACGACCAGCTCGTCGCGTCCGACCCCGCGGCGGACAGCACCGTCGAGGTGCTCCCCGACGAGCTCACGCTCGTCTTCAGCGGCGAGCTGATCGACGCGGGCGACGGCACCGCCGTCGAGGTCCTCTCCCCCGCGGGTGATGACGTCGCGGGCGATCCGGAGCTCTCCGGCACGGACGTCACGGTTCCGCTCGCGGGCGGCGCCGCCGGCGAGTACGAGGTGACGTGGCGCGTCGTGTCCAACGACGGCCACCCGATCGACGGGACGTTCTCGTTCGCCGCCGAGACGGCATCGGCCGCCGACGCCGCGGGCTCCGACGGAGCAGCGGAACAGACGGACGAGGCGACCGCCGACGCGAGCGGTTCCGAAGACGCGGACGCGCCCGCCGACGCGGGCGGCGCGGAGGAGGCCGACGCCGCCGAGGGCGCCCCGGCCGGAGCCGATTCCTTCCAGCGCAACCTGCCGTGGATCGTCGGCGGGCTCGTCGTGGTCGCCGGTGGCGGCGCCGTGATCGCGATGGCGGTGCTGCGCACGCGCCGCGGCTATCCGCCGGCCGGCGACGCACGCACAGATGATCCGGCGGGCGGCGACCCCGATTCGGAGCGATAGGATCGGTCCATGGCTCATTACGACGTCGTCATTCTCGGAGCGGGCCCCGGCGGATACGTTGCCGCCGTGCGCGCCGCACAGCTCGGACTCAACACCGCGATCATCGAGGAGAAGTACTGGGGCGGTGTCTGCCTCAACGTCGGCTGCATCCCCTCGAAGTCGCTCCTGAAGAACGCCGAGGTGGCCCACACCTTCAACCACAAGGCCGACTTCTTCGGCATCTCGGGCGACGTCTCGTTCGACTTCGGGGCCGCGTTCGACCGCAGCCGCAAGGTCGCGGAGACGCACGTCAAGGGAATCCACTTCCTGATGAAGAAGAACAAGGTCACCGAGTACGACGGGCGGGGCACCTTCACGGGCCCGAAGTCGATCTCGGTCGCCTCCAGCGACGGCGGCGTCGAGGAGGTCACGTTCGACAACGTGATCATCGCGACGGGTTCGACCGTGCGTTCGCTCCCCGGGATCGAGCTCAGCGAGAACGTCGTGTCGTTCGAGGAGCAGATCCTGACGCGCGACCTGCCGTCCTCGATCGTCATCGTCGGCGCCGGTGCCATCGGCATGGAGTTCGCCTACGTGCTGAGCAACTACGGCGTCAAGGTCACGGTCGTCGAGTTCCTCGACCGGGTGCTCCCGAACGAGGACCCGGATGTCTCGAAGGAGCTGACGAAGCAGTACAAGAAGCTCGGCATCGACATCCTGACGTCCACCGGCGTCAAGACGGTCGACGACAACGGCTCCGGCGTGCACGTCACGTACGAGACGCGCGACGGTCAGACCGGCGAGATCGACGCCGACAAGGTCCTGATGTCGGTCGGGTTCGCCCCCCGCGTCGAGGGCTTCGGCCTCGACAAGACGGGCGTGGAGCTCACCGAGCGCGGTGCGATCGGCATCGATGACTACATGCGCACCAACGTCGAGGGCATCTACGCGATCGGCGACGTCACGGCGAAGCTGCAGCTCGCCCACGTCGCCGAGGCGCAGGCCGTCGTCGCGGCCGAGACGATCGGCAAGGCCGAGACGCAGACGCTGGGCGACTACCGCATGATGCCCCGCGCCACGTTCTGCCAGCCGCAGGTGGCCAGCTTCGGCCTCACGGAGGAGCAGGCCAAGGCCGAGGGCCACGAGATCAAGGTCGCGAAGTTCCCGTTCAGCGCGAACGGCAAGGCGAACGGCCTCGGCGAGCCCGTCGGCTTCGTCAAGCTGATCGCCGACGCGGAGCACCTCGAGCTGCTCGGCGCTCACATGATCGGCCCCGACGTGTCGGAGCTCCTTCCCGAGCTGACGCTCGCGCAGAAGTGGGACATCACGGCCGTCGAGGCGGCCCGCAACGTCCACACGCACCCGACCCTGTCGGAGACCCTGCAGGAGGGCTTCCACGGCCTGATGGGCCACTTCATCAACATGTGACGACGCCCGCTCACGCGGAAGGCGCCCCGCTCTGCGGGGCGCCTTCCGCGTTCCTGCCGTGTGTGCGTCAGCGCCCGAGGGCGCGCGCGAGCTTCGAGGCGGAAGCGGCGGGGCGGGCGCCCGCCTCCTCTGCGGCCGCCGCGACGGCCGCGAAGAACGCGTCCCGGGCCGCCGGTTCCTGCGGGCCGGCGGGGCCGAGCTCGATCTCCCACTCGGCCCATGCGCGGTCGACGCCGGAGCGCAGGTCGGTGGCCCGCACCCGGTCGTCGACGAACTCCGCGACGACGTGCCCTTCCTCGTCGCGCAGTTCGTACGCCGTGCGGTCGTTCACGATGCGCGCGAGGGGCTCGAGCGGCTCGGTCGCCCACGGCGCGATCTCGGCGAGCAGGGCATCCGGGGCCCGATCGCCCTCGCCGAGCGGCCAACCGAGCTCGGTGCGCCCGCCGTCGACGAGCGGCCCCTTGATGTGCCACCCGGCATCCGGGCCCCCCGTCCGCCGGCGCACGGCGACGCCCGCCCGCGCGAGCGCCGCGTCGGTCGTGTCGAGGTACATCGCGTCGAGGTGGCGCGCCTCACCGGGCGAGACCGACGCGACACCGGGGATGCCGCCCCAGTTCGGCAGCGGCGTGCCCTCGTCGACGTCGAACTTCTTCTCGATCTCGACCGAGCGCGACGGCTCGGCCTGCGGGGTTGCGGCCATGCGTCGAGTCTATCGACGCTCCTCGCCTGTCGTTGCGGCGCTCGCAGCCGCCTTCGCGCGGCGCTCGTTGATGCGGCGCCGCTCCTCGGCCTCGGCCTCGCGCGCGGCCTTGAGCGCGTCGACCGAGACGCGCACCTCGCGCTCCGCCGCCCGCACGGCGCGCTGTTTCAGGGTCTCCGCACCGTAGCGAGCGGCGACGCGCTCCTCGTTCTCCTCGACCGTGAGCGCGATGAAGGCGCTCGAGATCAGCACGACCTGTGCCGAGAGGTTGAACCACAGAAGCAGCGCGATGAGCGAGGCGAACGAGGTCAGCAGCGGATTCGACGGGGCGCCGCCCGCGAACAGGCTGGACAGCTGCTGCAGGGCGACCAGGCCGATCGCGCCGAGCAGGGAGCCCGGCAGGAGCGTGCGCACCGACACCTTGACGCCCGACTGCAGCCAGAACAGCCAGGCGATGATGACGGCGTCGATGATGTAGGTCACGAGGACCGTGCCGATCATCGTGACGACCCCGGATACGCCGCCGGCATCGAGCCCGAGCCACCCGAGGACGTTGTCGGTGAACGTCATGCCGAGGAACGTCAGCACGGTGCTCCCGGCGATCAGGACCCCGATCGACAGCGCGAACAGCAGGTCGAGCAGGCGCGTGATCACCATCGATTCCGACGGGTTGCTGCCCGTGATGGCCCGCAGCGACAGGCGGAGGTTGCCGACGGCGCTGACGAGGGCCCAGAGCAGGGCGACGACGGCGGCAATGCTCGCCACCGTGAAACCGGTGCTCAGCGTCGTGATCTCGGAGACGTCGATGAGCGCGCTGCCGTCGGTCCCGACGAGCCCTGGTACGAGCTGGTCGATCGACTGGATCATCGCCTCCCACAAGTCGTCGCGGCCGGCGATCCAGAGCGACGCGAACGAGAAGCCCAGGAACACCGCCGCGAACACGGCGAAAAGCATCCGGTACGTGATCGCCGCCGCGAGCAGCGTGCCGTGGGCGTCGGTGTACATCAGCACGGCGCGCGCGAGCCGCAGCTTCAGGCCCCACGCGATGATCGCGCCGACGGTGTCCAGGATCTTCCCCACGCCCCCACGCTACCGGGCGCCCTGCGCCGGGGAGCGGGCGCGCGCCGGGCCGCCGCTGATGCGCGAGCCGCAGCGCGCCGCGAGGGTTCACGCGAGAAGCGGCCCGACGCATGCCCCGAGGAGCATGAACGGGCCGAACGCGATGCGCGTCTCGCGTCGGGCCCTGCGGGCGGCGACGAGCGCGAGGGCGGCCCCGCCGCCGAGGACGAAGGCCGCCGCCGCGCCCACGGCGAACGCACCCCACCCGTGCCAGGCGGTCAGCAGTCCGACGAGCAGGGCGAGCTTGACGTCGCCGCCGCCCATTCCGCGCCCCGCGCCCCACAGCACGAGGTAGAACCCGCCGAGCAGGCCCGCGCCGAGCGCTCCCCGAACGAGCGGCTCCGCCCCCGCGCCGGTCTCGGCCGCGCCCGCCAGCAGCACCGCGACGGCGGCCGTCGCCGGCAGTACGACACGATTCGGGATGCGGTGCTCGAGCATGTCGCTCCGGATGATCGCGAGTGCCGCGAGCGCGAAGGCCGCGTGCGCGAGCACCTCGAGCATCCGTTCCATGCCGTCAGGCTAGGCGGCCCCGCGGGGGTGGCGTTCGTGCCTGTGGATGGGCGAACCCGCCGTGCGGGTCGCCGCGGGCGCTACTCGCCCATCCGGTTGCGCGTGCGCATGGCGCGCTCGGCGTCGCGCTTGTCCTGCCGCTCCCGCAGAGTCTGGCGCTTGTCGTACTGCGTCTTGCCCTTGGCGACACCGATCTCGACCTTCGCACGACCGTCGACGAAGTACAGCTTCAGCGGCACGAGCGTGTAGCCGCCCGCTGCGGCCTTGTGGCTGAGCTTGGCGATCTCGTCTTTGTGCAGGAGGAGCTTGCGGTTGCGCTTGGCCGCGTGGTTCGTCCACGTGCCGTTGGAGTACTGCGGGATGTTCACCTGATCGAGCCAGGCCTCGCCGCGGTCGATGTACGCGTAGCCGTCGGTGAGGTTGGCATGGCCCTCCCGCAGCGACTTGACCTCGGTGCCCTGCAGCACGAGCCCCGCCTCGTAGGTCTTCTCGATCTCGTACTCGTGACGGGCGCGCCGATTGACCGCGACGGTCCGCTGATTCGGATCCTGTGCGGACTTCTTCTGCTTCTTCGCCATTCCAGCCTCCCCGGCGCTCCCAACGGCCAGCCCACCATCCTACCCTGTGCTCGGAGGTGCGCTCCTGCGACGCTCAATCGCGTGCTCAGGCGCGAGTCAGGTCCGGAGCCAGCGGCGGATGGCGATGCCCGCGGAGACCCAGGCGAGCACCACGCCGAGTACGATCACGACGGCGACCACCCAGATCGCCTCCTGCATTCCGACCCACGGGACGGGACCCATCCGGTCGGCGAGATAGCCGCTCACCCCGAAGTGCACCATCGCGATGATCGCGCCGCTGGCGAAGATCGACCCGATGAGCGACGCGATGACGCCCTCGAGGACGAACGGCGTCTGGATCGCGCGGTTCGAGGCACCGACCAGGCGCATGATGCCGACCTCGCGCCGCCGCGCGTACGCGGACAGGCGGATGGTCGTTCCGATCAGCAGCACGGCGGAGATCAGCATGAGCGCGGCGATGCCGACCGCGATGTACGTCGCGATCGCGAGCGCCGAGAACAGCGGCTGCAGGTAGGCCATCTGGTTCGAGACCTCTTCGACGCCGTCGACGTCGCTGAACGCCTCGACGACGGCCTCGGCGTTGGCGGGGTCGTCCGGCGCGACGAGCGTGATGTGGAACACCGCGTTCGTCCATTCCTCGTTCAGGCTCTCGGCCTGCTCGGGGAAGTTCTCGACGTAGGCCGCGTAGGCGTCGGCCTGCGACTCGAAGGTGTAGTCCTGGATCAGGGGGTTGAGCGTGTCGGCGTCGAGCATCGCCTCGACCTCGGCGACCTGCTCGTCCGTCGCGGACCCGTCGACGCAGGTGTCCGTGGACGAGATGTCGGAGCAGAGGTAGATGTCGACCTGCGCGCGGTCCTGGAAGTAGTCGCGCATCGTCGAGACCTGCGCCTGCATCAGGATCGCGGCACCGACGAAGGTCAGGGAGACGAACGTCACCAGGATGACCGACACGACCATCGAGAGGTTGCGGCGCAGGCCGGAGAAGGCTTCGCCGAGGATGAGGCCGATGTTCACGAGGTGGGCCCTACTTCCTGGTCGTCACCCGTCAGGCCCAGCCGATCGGCGACCCCCGGTTCGGTGCCCGGCACGGGCTCAGGGGGCTCCGGCGCGGCGGTGGGCTCGGGCTCGGCGATGCTCGCTGGGCTCGAGGAAGCGGCTTCCGCGGGCTCGCCGAGCGCTGCCTCGGCTCCGCCGATCGGAGCCGCGTCCGCGCCGTCGGACATCCGCTCCTCCGCCTCGCGCTGCGCCGCCTGGACGGCCGTGAGCGCCGCGGTCGATTCGGCGCCCTTCTCGGTCTGCATCCGGATGCGCTGGAGCGCCGAGCTGTCGCCGTAGCCGCCCGTCGCCTCGTCGCGCACGACGCGGCCGTCGGCGAGCTCGATGACGCGGCGGCGCATCCGGTCGACGATCGCGGCCTCGTGCGTCGCCATCACGATGGTCGTCCCGCCCTCGTTGATGAGCGCGAGCAGGTCCATGATGTCGGCGGACGTCTTGGGGTCGAGGTTGCCGGTCGGCTCGTCGGCGAGCATCACCTGCGGGCTGTTCACGAGGGCCCGCGCGATCGCGACGCGCTGCTGCTCGCCGCCGGAGAGTTCGTGCGGCATCCGCTTCGCCTTGTCCTTCAGGCCCACGCGGTCGAGCGCCTCCGGGACGGCCTGCTTGACCATGGCACGGGATGCGCCGATGACCTGCAGGGCGAACGCGACGTTCTGGAAGACGTTCTTCGCCGGCAGAAGCCGGAAGTCCTGGAAGACCGAGCCGATGTTCCTGCGGAAGAACGGGGTGCGCCGGTTCGAGAGCGTGCTGGTGTCGCGGCCGAGGGCGAGCACGTCGCCGCTCGACGGCACCTCCTCGCGCAGGATGAGGCGGAGGCACGACGACTTGCCCGAGCCCGACGGGCCGACGAGGAAGACGAACTCGCCTCGGGCGATGTTGAAGGTGACGTCGTCTAGGGCGGGGGCCGCCGCTCCGCGATAGCGCTTTGTGACGTGTTCGAACCGGATCATGGCGTACCCAGGCTATGCGCGCGCACCTCGGCGCCCCCGCGCGACACACCCGAGCCCACCTGCGATCTCCCTGGCAACGTCGGCGCTGCCACGCCCATGCAGCAGGGCCGCGGCTGCTCACACCCGCGGCCCCACGAAGCGCGAGGGTCAGTCGTCGTCGGGCATGTCCTCCAGCTCTTTGCCCTTCGTCTCGCGCACCTTGGAGATCACGAACACCAACGACAGCGCGCTGAACCCGGCGTAGAGGCCATAGGCGAGGCTGAGCGAGATGTCGCTGAGCCACGGGAAGGTGGTCGACACCGCGAAGTTCGCAACCCACTGGGCCGCGGCCGCGACGGCGAGTGCGCTCGCACGGATGCGGTTCGGGAACATCTCGCCGAGCAGCACCCAGACGATCGGGCCCCAGGTCGCGCCGAAGCCGACGACGAACAGGTTCGCTGCGATCAGGGCGATCACCGACCACGGCGCTTCGAGGGAGGCGGTCGTGGTGCCGTCGGCGGCCGTGACGAGGTCGGCGAACGAGAACGCGACGGCCATGATGCCCAATGCGATCGTCATGATGATCGAGCCCGCGATCAGCAGCGCCTTCCGGCCCACCCTGTCCACGAGGAGGATCGCGACGATCGTGACCACGATGTTGGTCACCGAAGTGATGACGCTCGTCATCAGCGCGCTGTCCTCGCTGAAGCCGACGGAGCGCCACAGCGTCGTCGAGTAGTAGAAGATGACGTTGATGCCGACGAACTGCTGGAAGACGCTCAGCAGAATGCCGACCCAGACGATGGGACGCAACCCGAGCGTGCGACCGCGCAGGTCGCGCAGCGACTCGTTCTTCTCGTCGTGCAGCGATTCCCGGATCTGGACCACCCTGGTATTGACGTCCGGCTCGCCCGTGAAATCCAGCAGAACGCGCGAAGCGCCATCGATATCGCCCTTGTGCACGAGGTAGCGCGGCGATTCCGGCAGGCGGAACGCGAGGATGCCGTAGACGAGTGCGGGAACGGCCTCGGCCATGAACATCCAGCGCCAGGTCTCGATGCCGAACCAATACGCCTCGGCGGCACCGCCGGACGATGCGGCGAGAACGGCGTTCGTGAGCAGGGCGGCGAAGATGCCGAGCACGATCGCGAGCTGCTGCAACGACCCGAGGCGGCCGCGGACGCGGGCGGGCGAGACCTCCGCGATGTATGCGGGCGCGATCACGGACGCGGCGCCGACGCCGAGGCCGCCGACGGCGCGCCAGATCATCAGATCGACGACACCGAACGCGAGCCCGGAGCCGATCGCCGAGATCAAGAAGAGGACGGCGGCGACCACCATCACGGGAACGCGGCCGAATCGGTTCGCGATGCTGCCGGCGAACCAGGCGCCGACAGCGCACCCGAGGAGCGCGATCGACACCGCGAAGCCCTGCAGCGCGGAGCCGAGCGCGAACTCCGACGAGAGCGCGTCGACGGCGCCGTTGATCACGGAGGTGTCGTAGCCGAAGAGGAAGCCGCCGAGGGCCGCCGCGATCGCGATTCCGATGACCCGCCCGCTGATGCGGGAGGGAAGCGTGTCTGACATGGATGTCCGATCTCGTGGATCGCCCGCCACGGCGCGGATGATGGCGCACTGCGGCAGGCGGGACGGAGCGCCGCCATGGCGCTGGTGCGCCGACACTCTACCCCGTCCCGGCGGCTGTGTCCCTCTCCGCGCCCCGCACACCGTGCATTCGCCGGGCCCCTCGCCTACCGCAGCCCGGCCTCGTAGACCCGGCGCGCGAGCTGCACCCGGTTGTCGGCGGCGAACTTCGCGAAGAGGTGGCCGATGTGGGTCTTCACGGTCGCGACGCCGATGAAGAGCTCGGCGGCGATCTCGGAGTTCGACAGGCCCCGTGCGACGGCCGCGGCGACCTCGCGTTCGCGCTCGGTCAGCGACTCCACGAGCGCGCGGGCGTCGCCGGACGGGGCGTGCGCCCTCGTCGCCGCGGCGATCAGCTGATGCGTCACGCTCGGCGAGAGCATCGGCTCGCCCCGTGCGACGCGCCTGACCGCGTCGACGAGGTCGGCGGGAGGCGTGTCCTTCAGCAGGAACCCCGCCGCGCCGTCCCGCAGCGCCGCGAGCACCATGTCGTCTGCGTCGAACGTCGTCAGCACGATGACGCGCGTCGCGGACCCGCTGGCCGAGATCTCGCGCACCGCGGCCAGGCCGTCGAGCACGGGCATCCGGATGTCCATGAGGGCAATGTGCGGACGCTCGCGCGCGACGAGGTCGACGCCCTCCCGGCCATTCGCGGCCTCCGCGACGACATCGATGCCCTGGTCGCCGCCGAGCATCATCGTCAGGCCCGCACGCACGAGCGGGTCGTCGTCGACGACCACGACCCTGATCGCGTCAGTCATCCGTGCTCTCTCCCCAGGGCAGCCACGCGCGCACCGCGAATCCGTTCTTCCCGTTCGGACCGTAGTCGATCGTGCCTCCCGCGAGGCCGACGCGCTCGGCGAGCCCCGCGAGCCCCATGCCCGCACCGCCGACGCCCGCGGGGCCGGGAGCGCGGCCCGGCGAGCCGTTCGTCACCTCGACCGCCAGGAGTCCGCCGGGACGCCCGCCGATGCGCACGCGGATCGGTGCGCCCGGAGCGTGCTTGCGGGCGTTCGTCAGCGCCTCCTGCACGACGCGGAATGCGGTGCGGGAGACGAGGTCGGGCGGCTGCTCCCGCTCGGCGTCCTCGGCCCCGACGACCGCGAACGGTCCCTCCCCGTCGATCGATGCCCCCGCCGACCGCGCCTCGTCGAACAGGGCGGGCAGTGCGGCGAGGGTCGGCTGCGGTGCCTCGACGCCCCCGTCCGGCGCCTTCAGCACGCCGAGCACCTGGCGCAGCTCCGCCATCGCCAGGCGGGCGTTGTCCTGTACGAGCACGGCGGTGCGCCGCGTCTCGTCGCGGGTGAGGTCCTCGCGGTGCGTGAGCGCGCCCGCGTGCATCGCGACGAGCGAGATGCGGTGCGCGAGCACATCGTGCATCTCGCGGGCGATCCGGGTGCGCTCACCGGCCTGGGCCGCCCTGACCTGCAGCTCGCGCTCGTGCTCGGCTTCGACGGCGCGGTCGTGCAGGGACGACAGCAGGGCGCGCCGGGCGCCGATGTAGAGGCCGAACGTCACGGGGACGATGGCGGCGATGATCACCACGGGGAGCAGGATCCAGAACGAGACCGGCTCCAGGGCGACCCCGGGGATGAGGTACTCGTAGGCGCACGCCGCCCCGACCATCGCGACGGTGTTGGCGACGATCGGCGCCCACCGCCGGTGGGTCGCGTTCGAGACCGCGGCGAGCTGTGCCGGCCCCGCGTACGTCATCGCGGAGACCGCGCCGAGCAGCGAGGTCGTGATCGCGATGACCGCAGGCGCTCGTCGGCGCAGCGGCAGTAGGAACGTCGCGACGACGAAGACCACGGCGTCGAGCAGCGCCAGCCCGAAGAGCGCGGCGGAGGCCGCATCCGACGCGTTCGTCGTCTCGATCTCGGTCGCCACGAAGCCGTAGCCGATCACCCACGCGAACAGCCCTGACGCGACCACCACGAGGTAGCGCCAGACGCGCGACCAGGTTCCGAGGCGCGCTCCTGTCGCGTACTCGATCCGTGCGGGCGCTGTCGTCACCATTCGACCCTACTGATGCGGCCGGTCCGTTCCCTCCCCCGTTCGGCTCGACCGCATCCACCGAAGGGCGGACCGGGAAGAGACCCCGGTCCGATGCGCCGCCGTGCCGCCGCGCGGGAGCGTTGAGGCATGATCGAAGCGAAGGAACTGACCAAGAAGTACGGATCGACCGTCGCCGTGGACCGCGTGTCGTTCACGGCGAAGCCCTACCGCGTGACGGGATTCCTCGGCCCGAACGGCGCCGGCAAGTCGACGACGATGCGAATGCTCGTCGGGTTCGCACGCCCCGACTCCGGCGAGTCGCGCATCCTCGGGGTGCCGTTCACGGAGGTGCCGAACCCCGGCCGCCACGTGGGGGTGCTACTCGACGCATCCGCCATGCACAAGGGGCGCACGGGGCGCGAGACGCTCGCCCTGGCCGCGATGACGATGGGCCTCGGACCGGACGCGATCGACAGGGCGATCGACCGCGTCGGCCTGACGAAGAAGGAGGCCGCCCGGCGCACGGGCGGTTACTCGCTCGGCATGCGCCAGCGGCTCGGGATCGCCCAGGCCCTGCTCGCCGACCCGGCCGTGCTGATCCTGGACGAACCGGCGAACGGCCTCGATCCGTCCGGCATCCGATGGATGCGGGACCTGGTGCGGGGCTTCGCCGACGAGGGCGGCACGGTGCTCCTGTCGTCGCACCAGCTCGCCGAGCTCGACCAGATCGCCGACGACGTCGTGATCATGGGAGGCGGGCGCGTGCTCGCCGAGGGTCCCAAGGCGGACCTCACCGCCGACGGATCGCTCGAGGACCTGTTCTTCGGCGCCACGTCGGGTCGGGGCCGCGAGGGGGCGAGCGCATGAGCGACGTCCTCGCGGGCCGCCGGATCCCGTTCCTCCGCCACGCTCGCGTCGAGCTGCGCAAGCAACTCGACACGCGCGCGGGCCTGTGGATCCTGATCGCGATCGCCCTGATCACGATCGGCGGCGCGGTCCTGCCGCTGTGGATCCTCGAGCCGGACGGTCTCACCTGGCGCGCGTTCATCGACTTCTCGTCCGGCGGGTGGGGGATCCTGCTTCCGTTCGTCGGCGTCATGGCCGCAACGAGCGAGTGGAGCCAGCGCACGGGGCTCACCACTTTCGCGCTCGAGCCCCGGCGGACGCTCGTGAACATCGCGAAGCTCGCGTCCGCGCTGCTGCTCGGTGCGGTCCTGGTGGCGGCGAGCTTCGCCGCGGCCGCCGCCGTCAATCTGATCGGCATCGCCGCGTTCGGCGGCGACGGCTCTTGGACCCTCGACGCCGGCTACGTGCTCGGCCAGGTCGCGACGCTGACGATCTATGTTGCGCTGGGCGTGGGCGTCGGGCTCGCTCTGCTCAGCACCCCGCTCGCGATCGTCGCGTTCATCGTGCTGCCGCTCGCGGTGAGCGTGCTCGCGATGATCCCAGCCCTCGCGGATCTCGTGCCGTGGCTCGACCTGTCCGGCGCGACGCTGCCGCTCGTATCCGGATCGATGAGCGGCGAGGATTGGGCGCAGCTGGGCACCGTCGTCGCGCTGTGGTGCCTCGCGCCGTTGGGCTTCGGGCTCTGGCGCACGGCGCGCCGCGAGGTCGCGTAGGCCAGGAACCAGCGGCGCGGACCGGCCGCGGGCGGTCGCCTCGACAGGCGGTCTCCCGCGGCCGGTTGCGCGCCTACGCGTTCGCCGCGCGCACCTCCAGGTCGCGGCGCAGGTGGTCGCGCTGCTCGATGACGAGGCGGCGCAGCGACCCCGGCGCGTCCTCGTTCTCCGCGAGCCACGCGTCAGCCAGGGCGAGGTCGCCCCGCTGCGGGAAGAGATCGCGCACGAGGCGGCGGGCGATCTCGATGCTGCGCGTCGCCCACGTCTCGCGGAGCCGCGCGAAGTAGTCGGCGTCGAAGCGCTCGATCAGGTCGCGGCGCCCACCGGCCGCGACGCCGTCGATCGTCGCCTGCAGGTGGTCGTTGCTGAGCGCTGCATCCGTCCACGCCGCCTCCCACGCCGCCGCGCGCACGTCGGCTTCGGGGCGCGAGGCCATGACCTCGACCCACGCCGTGCGGCCCGAGAGCGTGTCGTCGCGCTCGAGCTCCGCCGCGGCGTCGGCCTCGGTCGCGCGCCCCGTCGCGGCGAGCGCCGTCAGCAGGCTCCAGCGCAGGTCGGCGTCGAGCGGCAGCCCGGCGGGAACGCCGCGCCCGTCGAGCATGCCCCTGATCTCATCGGCGCGATGCGCGTCGCGGCTCGCGGCCGCCGCGAGCGCGCGGGCCCATGCCAGCTGCGCGTCGCTGCCAGGGGTCGCCGCGCCCATTCCCTGCCACGTCGCCTCCAGCCACGTGCGCTCCTCTGCCCGCTTCGCGGCATCCGGAACGTAGTGTCCGACGGCGAAGCCGGCGTTCGCGAGCGTCTGCGTGAGGAGGCCGACGTGGGCCTCGGCCGGCGCGTGGCGGCGGACGATCTCGAGGTAGCGCGCGGCGGGCAGCTCGCCGTCGCGCGTCGCGTTCCACAGCGCCGACCACACGAGGCCGCGGGCGAGGTCGTCGTCGATCGTCGACAGCGCCTCGGCGGCCGCGTCCACCGAGCGCGCGTCGAGGCGCGCCTTGGCGTAGCTGAGGTCGCCGTCGTTGGGGAGCACGAGGTCGGCGCCGCGCACGGCGGCGGCCGTGAGGCCCGCGAACGCCGTGCGCTCCTTCCGGATGTCGAGGTCGATCAGGCTCGTGCGCGACAGGCGGCCGCCCGTCATCCGGTACAGCCCCACGCCGACGCGGTGCGGCCGCGGGTCCGTCTGGGTGAGCGCGGCGCCCTCGCCGTCGCGGTCGACCGCGAGGGTCGACATGCCGGAGGTCTCGAGCCACGCCGACGCCCAGCCGCGCACGTCGCGGCCCGAGACCTCGGCCAGCGGAGCGAGCAGGTCGTCGAGCGTCGTGCTTCCGAACGCATGCGCCGCGAAGTACCGGCGAGCGGCTTCGAAGAACGCCTCCTCGCCGACGAACGCGACGAGCTGCTTCAGCACGGACGCGCCCTTCGCATAGGTGATGCCGTCGAAGTTCAGCTTCGCGGCCTCCAGGTCGGGGATGTCGGCGACGATCGGGTGCGTCGTCGGCAGCTGGTCGGCCTGGTAGGCCCAGGCCTTGCGCCGGTTCGCGAACGACACCCACGCATCGGTGTACTCCGTGGCAGCCGCCGACGCGTGCGAGCCCATGTAGTCGGCGAACGACTCCTTCAGCCAGAGGTCGTCCCACCAGCGCATGGTCGCGAGGTCGCCGAACCACATGTGCGCCATCTCGTGCAGGATCGTGTTGGCCCGGCCCTCGTGCTGGGCGCGGGTCGCGGCGCCGCGGAACACATAGCTCTCGGTGAAGGTGACGAGGCCGGGGTTCTCCATCGCGCCGAGGTTGTACTCGGGGACGAAGATCTGGTCGTACTTGCCCCACGGGTACGGGTAGGCGAAGGCGTCGTCGAAGAAGCCCAGCCCCTGCCGCGTGACCTCGAGGATGTTCTCGGCGTCGAGGTGCTCGGCCAGCGATGCGCGGCACAGCACGCCCAGCTCAACGCGCTGCCCGTCGCGGGCCCACTCCCCCGCGACGCGATGGTACGGGCCGGCGGCGACGGCCGTGATGTAGCTCGGGATCGGCAGGGTCTCGGCGAAGCGCACGGTCTGCCGCCCGCCGTCGTCGTGCCTCTCGGCGGCCGGAGCGTTGTTGAGCAGCGTCCAGCCGGCGGGTGCCGTGATCTCGAAGGTCCAGGGCGCCTTCATGTCCGGCTGCTCGAAGCAGGGGTTGACGCGGCGCGAGTCGGCCGGCTCGTACTGCGTGTACAGGTACGTCTCGCCGTCGACGGGGTCGACGAAGCGGTGCAGGCCCTCGCCGGAGCGGCTGTACGCGCCCGCGGCGACGATCCGGATGGTGCTGCTCCCGCTCGCGAGCCCCGTCACACGGATGCGCGCGCCGTCCCACTCGACGTCGCGCCGTTCGCCGTTGACCGACACCTCGGACACGGCCTCGCCGAGGAAGTCGACCCAGGTCTCGGGCGCCTCGGTCTCGATGTCGAGCTCGCACGTGACGCCGAAGCCCGTGGCATCCGGCTCGGGAGCGCTCGTGACATCGAGGAAGACGCGCTGTGCGCGCAGCCGGATCGCGGCGGCGCGGGCCGCAGTCTCTTCACGGGTGAGGTTGGCGGAGGCGTTCGGATTCGTCACCCGTCAATGCTCGCAGACGGCGCCGCCACCGCTCTCCCTCACCCTCCGCCGCGGTGACGATATCCGCGCCAGATCGGTCGATTTCTCCGCGTCATCTGCGACCGCGGCCGGGCGCGGCGGGGCAGGAGGGGCCGGATGAGTGGACGCGGCGGCGGGAGTCGGACCCGCTGCGCAGCAGGTTATGAACCAGTGCCCGGAACCGTCCGGATCGCCGCGGAGCACCTCCAAGCTAGCGAGCACGCCGCTCCCTGTCACCGGATGCTGCCGATGTTTTCCCTATGCATCCGCTGAGCGTCGGCCGCTCTTCGGCTCAGTGGCTCAGGCGCTCGTAACGCTCGAGCCTGCGCAGGCCGTCGGCGTCGGCGGTCTCGGCGGGGCGGAGCGCATCGGCGATGCGCTCCGCGGCATCGACGGCCAGCCGAGTGCCGATCGCAACGAGCCCGTCGGCCGACCGCCCGCGCGGGGCTCGCTCGACGTGCACCGACCGCCCGACCCTGTGCACCGTGTAGGCGCGCGATCCCCGCGCCGTCCGCACCGGCACGGTGCCCTTCATCCGGTATGCGCCCTCGGGCGGGCTCTCCAACAGGTCGACGAGCGCCCCCGCGGCGACGGGCGCGGCGGCCGTCGTTCCCACCGACTCCGCGTGCGCGTGGTCGTGCGCGCTGGCCGCCGCCTGTTCACGGAGCAGCTGGGCGATCGGAAGCTGGTCGACGGGGTCGTCCTCGCCGTCGACGTCGAAGACGAGCCCGGGGTCGATCGCGCCCCTGGCGGCCGGGACGACCTCGACCCCGGGATTGTGCTCCCGCACCGCAGCGGCGAGCGCGGCGACCCGCGCGTCTCGTTCGCGCTCCGGCACGATGTCGGTCTTGTTCACGACGGCGAGCGTCGCCGCGGCGTATCGGGCGGGCGCCACGAGCCCCGCCGCGACCGATTCCTCGTACTCGACCGCGTCGATCACGTCGATCACTCCCCCGAGCCTGGCGTTGTCGGCGCCGCTGAACCGGATGAGGCGGGCGAGCGCCACGGGCTCCGCGACGCCGCTCGCCTCGACGATCACGGCGTCGAGGCGCAGCTTCGGGTCGGTGAGCGCCGCGAGCGCTTCGTCGAGCCCACCCGCATCCGGCATGCAGCACACGCATCCGCCCGCGATCGAGGCGGCCTCGTCGACCTGACCGACGACGAGTCCCGCGTCGACGTTGATCGCGCCGAAGTCGTTGACCACGACCCCGATGCGTGCGCCGGGCGCGGCGAGCAGGTGGTTGAGCACCGTGGTCTTCCCCGCCCCCAGCGGGCCCGTCAGAGCGATCACCGGCACGGTCATCCGGCCCTCCGTTCCTGAGAATTGCTCTCACCAGGGTAGCGGGAGGACCCGCTGCCTCGCCGCGGGACGACCTGCCGGAACATCCCGCAATGTCACGCCGTCTTAACACTGATGACACTAGATTGATCGCATGACTGCACCCGTCGATGCCACCACCACGACAGCCTGGGCGGAGCTCACCGCCCACCGCGACGCGTTCGAGCCCGACCTCCGCGGCTGGTTCGACGCCGACCCCGACCGCGCGCAGCGGTTCGCGTTCGACCTCGCCGACCTGCGCGTCGACCTGTCGAAGAACCTCGTCACCGACGAGATCCTCGCGTCTCTCGTGAAGCTCGCCGAGGAGAGCGGCGTCGCCGAGCGCTATGCCGCGATGCTCGCCGGCGAGCACATCAACACGACGGAGGACCGCGCCGTGCTCCACACGGCGCTGCGGGCGCCCGCGGGATCGTCGCTCACGATCGACGGACAGCACGTCGACGCCGACGTGCAGGAGGTGCTCGCCCGCGTATCCGCCTTTGCGGACAGGGTCCGCTCCGGAGACTGGACGGGCATCACGGGCAAGCGCGTCACGCACGTCGTGAACATCGGCATCGGCGGCAGCGACCTGGGGCCCGTGATGGTCTACGAGGCGCTGAAGCCGTACGCGGACGCCGGGATCGAGGCGCGGTTCGTGTCGAACATCGACCCGACCGACCTCGCCCAGAAGGTGTCGGGCCTCGACCCGGAGACGACGCTGTTCATCGTCGCGTCGAAGACCTTCACGACGCTCGAAACGCTCACGAACGCCCGGATGGCGCGCGAGTGGCTGTGGCAGGGGCTCGCTGAGCGCGGCATCATCGACGGCGACGACGAGGCGAAGAACGAGGCCGTGTCGCGCCACTTCATCGCCGTGTCGACGGCGCTCGACAAGGTCGCGGAGTTCGGGATCGACACGAACAACGCGTTCGGCTTCTGGGACTGGGTCGGCGGTCGCTACTCGGTCGACTCGGCGATCGGCACCTCGCTCGCCATCGTCTTCGGCCCCCCTGCTTTCCGCGACCTGCTCGCGGGCTTCCACGCCGTAGACGAGCACGTGCGCACGGCGCCGCTCGCGCAGAACGTGCCCGTCCTGATGGGGCTGCTCAACGTCTGGTACACCAACTTCCTCGGCTCGCAGTCGCACGCCGTGCTCCCGTACGCCCAGCAGCTCAGCCGATTCCCCGCGTACCTGCAGCAGCTCACGATGGAGTCGAACGGCAAGTCGGTGCGCTGGGACGGCACCCCCGTCACGACCGACACCGGCGAGGTGTTCTGGGGCGAGCCCGGCACCAACGGCCAGCACGCCTTCTACCAGCTGATCCACCAGGGCACCCGCCTGATCCCCGCCGATTTCATCGCCTTCGTCAACCCGGCGTACCCGCTGAAGGACGGCGACCGCGACGTGCACGGCCTCTTCCTGGCGAACTTCCTGGCGCAGACGAAGGCGCTCGCCTTCGGCAAGACGGCGGAAGAGGTCGAAGCCGAGGGCACGACGGGCCCGCTCGTCGCCGCCCGCACGTTCAGCGGCAACCGCCCGACGACCTCGATCTTCGCCTCGTCGCTCACCCCCGCCGTGCTCGGCCAGCTCATCGCGCTCTACGAGCACATCACCTTCACGCAGGGCGTGATCTGGGGCATCAACTCGTTCGACCAGTGGGGCGTCGAGCTCGGAAAGCAGCTCGCCCTGCAGATCGCCCCGGCGATCGAGGGCGATGCCGCGGCCGTCGAGGCGCAGGATCCCTCGACTCAGGCTCTGCTCGCGTACTACGCGGAGCACCGCACGGCCTGACTGGCAGACCTAACGGCCCGCACCGGCTCGGTGCGGGCCGTTCGCGTCCCCGGATGCCCGTCGCGGGGCCCCCGGAGAGCGCAACCTCGGTGGATACGGCGCGCAGGCGGCCCTCGGCCCGGCGAGATCCGGGACGAGGGCCGCCTGCGCGCGCGTCAGCCTCGGGGCTTGTTCCTGTCCCCCGCCTGCGGGCGGCGGATGCCGCGCGTGCGGGAGATGCGGTAGTCGATGCGGTCGTCGACGTACTCGCGCACGGCGGGGTTGTCGGCCAGGTGATCGGAGATGCGCTCGAGGCGCTCGACGCTCTCGTTGTGCATGCGCTGCATGTGCTCGTAGCGCAGCGCGCGCACGGTCGCGATGCACATCAGGATGAGCACGATCGCGAACGGCAGCGCCGTGATCAGCGACCCGGTCTGCAGCGTCGACAGGCCGCCGGCGAACATGAGCGCGATCGCGAGCGCGCCCTCGAGCACCGCCCACAGGATGCGCGACCACACGGGAGGGTTCGGGTGGCCGCCGGAGGCGAGCATGTCGACCACGAGCGAGCCCGAGTCGGACGACGTGATGAAGAACAGCGCGATCACGATGATCGTGATGACCGACAGGACGCCGCCGAGAGGCAGGTCGCCGAGAACGAGGAACAGCGATTCCTCCGGCTGGACCTCGCCGGAGTCGGGGTTGATGAGGCTGCCCACCGAGGTGTCGAGGAACTCGCGGAACAGCCCGGAGCCGCCCATGACGCCGAACCAGATGAAGCCGACGACGGTCGGCACGATCAGCACGCCCGCGACGAACTGCCGCACGGTGCGGCCGCGCGAGATCCGTGCGATGAAGACGCCGACGAACGGGGCCCAGGCGATCCACCAGCCCCAGTAGAAGATCGTGTTGCCCGAGAGCCAGTCGAGGCCGGCCTGGCCCTGATAGGCGCCGACGTCGACCGTCATCTCCATGATGTTGACGAGGTACACGCCGATCGACTGCACGAGGTTGTCGAAGATGAACAGCGTCGGGCCGAGGACGAGCATCGACACGAGCAGGAGTCCCGCGAGCGTGATGTTCGCATTCGACAGCCACTTGATGCCCGCGCCGACGCCGCTGACGACCGAGAGCGTCGCGAGGAACGTGATCACGACGATGAGCACGACGAGGAACGTCGTGTCGAAGCCATCGATCACGCCGATCTCCTGCATGCCCGTCGCGATCTGCTGGACGCCGAGTCCGAGCGAGGTCGCGACGCCGAACACGGTGCCGAAGATGGCGAGCACGTCGATCACGTCTCCGACCCATCCCTTGACGCGGTCGCCGAACAGCGGTTCGAGCGCCCACCGGATCGACACCGGACGGCCGCGGCGATGGATCGCGAACGCGAGCGCCAGGCCGATGACGGCGTAGATCGCCCACGGGTGCAGGCCCCAGTGCATGAAGGTCTGAGCCATCGCCATCGGGGCGCCCTCGGGGCCCGTCATGTCGACGCCCGGCTTCGGGTCGACCGTCGCGAACTTCACGGGCTCGCCGACGCCGTAGAAGATGAGCCCGATGCCCATACCCGCCGAGAACAGCATGGCGAACCACGACATCAGGCCGAACTCGGGCTCGTCCTCATCCCTGCCGAGCTTGATCGCGCCGTACTTCGACAGCGCGATGACGACGGCGAACACGATGAAGGCGCCGACGACGAGCATGTAGAACCAGCTCAGGTCGGCGACGATCCACCCCTGGATGGCGCTGAACGTCGCGGCCGAGCCCTCGGGCCAGATGATCGCGGTGAGCGTCACCGCGACGATCACGACGAGCGCCGGCCAGAACACGCGGGGCGCGATGAGGCCTCGTCCGACCTTCACGCCCTGGCGCTTCAGCTTCTCCGTGATCTGGTCGTCCGTGTCCTCCTCGGCGATGTAGTGCTCCTCGGGCACCATGCCGATCGCAGGGTTCTCCTCGAACTCCTCGCCGCTGAGCGGGTTGACGAGCGTCGCCGGCTCGGCCTGGCCCGTATTGTCGTCGTCTCCTGTTGTCGAACTCACGTCTGTCCTCACGTATGCGTATCTGGTTCCGTATCCGTCACCTCTTCGTAACCGCCGGGCAGTCTAGCGGAGGGCCGCGCCGACGCACAGGGCCCCGGAGGGCACCGGGCGGCGATGTGATCGGCATACTGCTATTGCCCTCCCGCATCGGCGGGAGTACCATCCCGGGCCCAGCGAGCCCTCCGGTAGCATCGAGCGGGTGACGGAACCGCCGCCCCGGCGGTCGCAGCCCGACGAAAGCAGTCCCGCATGTCTCGTCCCGACTTCCCGCGCGCACGCCGCATCCTGGCCGCGGTCGCCACGGGAGCGCTCGCACTCACCGGAGCCGTCGTCGCCCCGCTCGCGGCCCCCGCTCCCGCCGAGGCCGCGTACCCCGAGAGCTTCAACCCGTTCTCGGCTAACGGCGGCTTCACGGTGTACGCCCGCAACGACCTCAGCCTCGGCAACACAGAGACCGAGGGCTCGCTGGCGGCCGGCGGCACCACGACGCACCCCGGTGACGCCCAGTACGCGATCGTCCACGTCGTCGCGGGCACCGGGGACTACACGATCCCGACGGTCGACGGCGACCCGACGCGCCTGCTCACTGACCGGTACGACACGAGCAGCGGCGGCATCCTCGCCATCACGAGCGCCGGAACGAGCGAGCCCTCGCTGCAGGGCGACCTGAAGCTCGTCGATCGCGACGACCCGTGGCAGGCCGGGGCGCGCGGCGACTGGCTGCGCCTGAACCTCGACGCATCGTCGCCCGACCGGACGCCCATCATCGACGCGAACGCCCAGGACTACCCCACGGGCGCCGAGCCGCCGGTCGGGAGCACGGGCGGCGGCAGCATCTACACCGCCGACACCGCGGACACCGCCGTCGCGGACTACGTCGAAGCGAACGCCGAGGCCGAGTACGATCAGGCGGCGCAGTGCTTCGCCGACCTGCCCACCACGGCGCATCCGGTCGGCATCGCCGAAGACGCGGGAGACCGAAAGGTCCTCGAGTCCCTCAGCGCCGACCAGGTCAACGTCGTCGACTACGCAGACATCGCCGGCGCATCGACGCTGCAGTTCTCCCCCGGCCCGACGCCCGGCCGACAGAACCCGCTCGTGATCCAGGTGCCGGCGGGCACCACCGAGGTCGTCGGCGGGCGCATCGATCCGCAGGGCGCCTACTCCCCCTACACGCTGTGGGATCTCTCGCAGCTGACGGGCGACGTCACCGTCTCCGCCGCCGGCGGCGGCCGCATGGACGGTTCGATCTATGCGCCGAACGCCGACGTCACCGTGACGGCGGCACCGCTCGACGGCCAGATCATCGGCAACGACGTCTCACTGCGGGGCGGCGAGGTCCATTCCTTCCTCTTCGCGGGCGAGATCTCCTGCGACGGTACGGAGGAGGGCACGTTCCGCATCCGGAAGGAGCTCGAGGGGATCGAGGCGTCCGATCTGCCCGCCGGAACATCGTTCACTGTGAACTACACGGCCACCGAACCCGATGGCACCGAGACCCCCGGCTCGATCGAGCTCACGCCGGACGGCGAGTGGATCGACGCGGGTGCCAGCTTCCCCGAAGGCACAGAGGTCGTCTTCGACGAGATCGACCCGGCGAGCGTTCCCGGTTACGAATGGGGCGACCCGCAGATCTCGCCCGAGAGCATCACCGTCGGCGGCGGCACGGCCGACGTGGTCGTGACCAACGCCGCCAATGAGCGGCTCGGCACCTTCAGCGTGTCGAAGACGGTCGAGGTTCTCGACGACGACGGCACCGTGATCGCCCCCGACGGCACGGTGCCCGTGAACTGGACTGCGCGCAACGGCGGCGAGGAGATCGCTGCCGGCTCGCTCGACGTTCCCCTCGACGGCACGCCGGTCGAGGTCGGGCGCGACTTCCCGGCGGGCACCCGCGTCCTCCTGACGGAGGACCGTTCCGCCGCCCTGCCGCCCGACGGCTACCGTTGGGTCTCGACGGCATGGTCCCCTGGCCGCGTCATCACGATCGGCGACGACGAGACGACGGCCGTGGGCCTGACGAACACGATCGCGCCGGATGACGCCGAGCGCACGATCTCGATCGCCAAGGCCGCTGCCGGAGCTGATGCCGACTACGGCTATGCGGCGAGCTACAACTCCGAAGGGGGTCGTGTCGACGTTGACCTGCCGTTCGGCGATCCGATCGCGCTGACCGACGTTCCCGCCGACGCCGAGACGCTGGACCTCGCGGAGCACCTGCCGACCCTCGACGGCGAGCCGACCGACCCCGCGGACTGGGAGAGCCCGATCTTCCGCGTGACGGTCGACGGCGAGACGACCGAGTACCCGACGGGCGGTTTCGAGGAGGTCGTCGGCCTCGAGGAGGCGCTCGCCGAGATCCCCCTCCCCGCCGAGGGCGACATCGCGATCGAGGTGGGCAACGAGCTGAAGCAGGGCACGTTCCAGCTGCACAAGGAGTTCGCGTCGGGTGCGGGAACGCACCTGCCGCCCGATGTGGAGTTCGGCGTCTCGTACACCGCGATGACGCCCGGCGGCACGGTCACCGAGGGCGTCATCCGGGTGCCCGCGAACGGCGACCCCGTGAGCCCGCTCGACGCCGCGGGCGACCCCGTGCAGTTCCCGTACGGCACGGTGATCACGTACGGCGAGCTCCGCGCGCCGCGGTTCGCACACGTGTCGTGGGAGCGGACCGACGTGTCGGCCCGGTCGGGAACGCTCGTGATCGGCGAGGACGACCAGGCCGTCGTCTCGGCGACCATCACCAACGTGCTCTCGGCGCGGCTCGGGACGTTCGACGTCTCGAAGAACGTCACGGGCATCGACCCGGACGCGCTTCTGATCGACGACATCACCGTCGAGTACGACGCGCGACTGCCCCTCGGCCAGGAGCAGCAGGGCAGCTTCGAAATGCCCGTCGACGGAACGGCCGCCGGCCCCGTCGACGAACACGGCGACCCGCTGCTCTTCCCGCTCGGCACGATCGTGTACCTGAACGAGGTCGCGCCGTCGGACGACTCGCTCCCCGACGGCTACGAGTGGGCGAGCACGACGTGGAGCCCCTCGCCGACCCTCGTCATCCGGGGCGACCACCGCTCCGAGCTCGAGGTGACGAACAGCGTGGTCGAGCACGCCAGCTTCTCGGTCGAGAAGCGGCTCACGGGCGGCGCGGCCGGCCTCGTTCCCGCCGACACGACGTTCCCCGTGGAGTGGACGGCGAACGGCGAGGCGCAGGATGCGCTCGAGGCCGGCATCGGTGAGCCCGCGGTGTCGGGCTACCTCCCCGTCGGCTCGCACGTCGTCCTGCGCGAGGGCGATCTTCCCGAGATCCCCGGCGTCGAGTGGGGCGACGTCTCGTGGAGCGCCGACGGCGACGAGGTGCAGACCACCGATGCCGGCGAGGTCGTGTTCGATCTGAAGGGCGGCGACCAGCCCGACCCGCTCGAGCTCGTCATGACGAACACGGCGAATGTGCCCGAGACGACCGATGGCACCGACGACGGCACGACCGACGGAACCGACGACACCACCACCGACGGAACCGACGACACCACCACCGACGGAACCGACGACACCACCACCGACGGAACCGACGACACCACCACCGACGGAACCGACGACACCACCACCGACGGAACCGACGACACCGGCACGGACGGCGGCTCAGACACCGACACCGACCTCGCCGTGACGGGTGGGACCGTGTCGGGCGTCGTGATCACCGCGGCCGCGATCCTGGTGATCGGCGGGGTGCTGCTGCTCGTCCTCCGCAGGCGCAGGCGCGACTGATGGCGAGGAGCGGGTGCGGACGACGATGATCGCCCGCACCCGCTCAGTCCGCGCGGCCGCGCCGAGCGACGGCGCCCCGCTGCCGCGCGTTCGACGTGCGAGCGGGCTCCAGCCGGTGGGTGCTGCTGGAGAACGTCGCGGGCCAGCGGTACGGTCGCGTCATGGCTGAGATCACGATGACCCCGGCAACAGCCCGCGAATGGAATGACCTGCAGGCCGCACTCACGGGCGGCGGAGACGGCAGGACCTGTCAGTGCGCATGGGTGATGATGCGCAGCGCCGAATACCGCGCGGCCTCCGTCGACGCGCGACGCGAGGCTCTCAGGCGCGAGACCGAGGCGCCGCTGCCGCCGGGGATCCTCGCGTACCGCGACGGCGAGCCGGCCGGCTGGGTTCGGGTCGGCCCCCGCACGGCGCACCTCCGCTTCGAGCGCACCCGCGTCGCGGCGGCCTCCCCCGAGCCGAAGGACGACCCGTCGGTCTGGGTGGTCTCGTGCTTCTCGATCCGCAGCGAGCACCGCCGCAGGGGCGTCAGCGCGGCGCTCCTCGACGCCGCCGTCGCCTTCGCGCGCGAGCACGGCGCCCGGGTGATCGAGGGCTATCCGCTCGACAACACCCAGCAGAAGCCGTCGTCGAACGCGCTCTTCGTCGGCGCGCTCACGACGTTCCTCGACGCGGGCTTCACAGAGCTCGCCCGCCCGACCGAGACCCGCCGCCTCGTCTCCCTGACCCTCTGACCCGTCGCGCGGCCCGAGCCTGCGACGGTCGGCATTGCGCCGCGTCAGGAGAGTTGGAGCTCGACGACGGGCATCTCCCCGCCCTCGGCGGCACGGATGCGCGACACGCAGGGGCACATCTTCGAGCGGGCGTTCTTCTGGCGCTCGCTGTAGAACACATCGCGGTGGTCGATGTCGCCGGCGAGGCTCACGACGCGTGCCTCGCAGATGCCGCACTCGCCCTTCCTGCAGTCGAACATCGCGTCGGCACCCGACTCCTCGAGCGCCTCGAGGAGCGTCTTGTCGGGCGGCACGACGCAGTCGATGCCGCGGTTCGGGACGCGCACGCGGAACGGCTGAGCCTCGTGCCAGCCGCTGTTCCCGAACGTCTCGAAGCGCAGATTCGCGTTGGGGTGCTCGGACGCGTCCCATGCGCGCCGCACGGCATCCATCAGGCGGATCGGGCCGCACACGTACAGCTCGGTTCCGGGCGCGATGCCCGCGACGAACTCGGGGACGTCGATCGACGTGCCCTCGTCGCCGACGTGCACCTCGAGGCGCTCGCCGTGCTCGTCACCCAGCTCGTCGAGGTAGGCCATCGCCGCGCGACTGCGCCCGCAGTAGACCGCGCGGTAGTCGGCGCCGGCCCTGCGCGCCGCTCGCGCCATCCCGAGCACGGCCGTGATGCCTACGCCGCCCGCGAGGAATGCGTAGCGGGGCGCGCCGTGCCGGAACGGGAAGTCCTGCAGCGGGTGCGTCACCTCGACGCGGTCTCCCGGCCGCAGCGCGTGCATGACCGCCGCTCCCCCGCGCGAGACGGCCGTTCGCATGATGCTGAGCGCGAAGGCGCCGTCGTCGCCGACCCGTTCCACGACGGAGTACGAACGCGTCGCGGACTCGCCGCCCACCTCGAGGCGCACGTCGACGTGCATCCCCGGCTCGATCCTGGTCCGTGCGTCGGGCCGCAGCACGACCCGGTGGATCTGCTCGGTCAGCGGGATCGACTCCAGGACGACTGCGCCCTGCCAGGTCACCGTGTGCGACTGCGCCATGTCACACGACCTCGCGGACGAGCTGCGCCGAACCGCGCAGCGGCGGCACGGCCGGCGCGAGGCCCTCGGCCTCCAGCATCCTCTCGAGGATGCGGCGCACCCACATGCCGCCCGTGTCGATGTTCAGGCTGTAGAACTCGTAGTCGGGGTTGGCGTCGATCGCGGCCTGCTGCGCCTTTAGCATCCGCTCGTCCTCGCCGAAGACGCCGTGCACCCCGTTTCGCAGCTGCGTCGTGATCAGCTGGCTGTCGAGGCAGTAGTTGCGCTGGAACGACCAGAAGTAGTGACTGGTACGGTCTCTCTCCGGGGTGATCGTGTTCATCACGTAGCCGTTGACGCCCTGGCTGCGGTCGCCCTCGCGCGCGCCCGTGCCCGCCTTCGCGACGCCGACGTCGATGCGGATCGTCGAGGGCGCCTCGAAACGGATGATCTGCCAGCGGTCGACCTTGCCCTCGAAACCGGGGAACTTGTCGCGCATGTTCTTGAGCCAGAACGGCGGCGCGTCGATGCCCAGCATCCAGCGCTCCACCGTCACCGTCGTGTCGGTGTGGGTCGTGACGAACTCCGACTCGCTGAGCTCCTCCTGGCCGATGCTCGACGAGTGCACGAACTCCTCGTGCGTGAGGTCCATCAGGTTGTCGAGCACGAGCTGGTAGTTGCAGTCGGCGTAGATCAGTTCGCCGTCGCCCGTCCACTCCGGATCCGTCATCTGGCCCATGTCGGGAATCAGCGCTGGGTCGGCCAGTGCGGGGTCGCCGACCCACACCCAGACGTACCGATAGCGGTCCACCACCGGGTACGAGGGCACGGTCGCACTCGGGTTGATGGTCTCCTGAGCCGGCATGGACGCGCATCGCCCCGTGCTGTTGTACCGGATGCCGTGGTACGGGCACTGCAGGTCGTCACCGATCACTCGGCCCATCGACAGCGGCGCGAGCCGATGCCAGCAGGCGTCCGCGAGCGCCGCGGGCGTGCCGTCCTGTGTGCGGTACAGCGCGATCGGCGTCCCCGCGATCGTCCGCGCCAGGGGCGTGCGCGTGACCTCGTAGTCCCACGCGGCGACGTACCACGCATTGCGCGGGTAGTTGAAGATCTTCGCGGTCGTGCGCGACTCGGCCATGTCCACTCCTTCGTGTGCAGATCACTATCTCCATGTATCTATGTCGATAGGTATTTCGGGAGTGTACGCCCGATCTCGATCGGGTGCAAAGCGACGCGCAGCGACGCACGGCGACGCACAGCGACGCGCAGCGACGCACACGCCCGATCTCGATCGGGTGCAGAGCGAAGCGCAGCGACGGCGCGTCAGTGCGCCAGCGCGGCCAGCTCGGCCCTGCTGCGCGTCCCCGTCTTGCGCAACAGGTTCGACACGTGGAACTTCACGGTGTTCCCGCTGATGCCCAGCGCCGCGGCGATCTCCTGGTTCCGGGAGCCGCCCGCGAGCAGCCGGAGCACCTCTCGCTCCCGCGCCGACAGCTCGGCGACTTCCGCGAGCGGCTCCGGCGCGGCCGGCGGGTCGAGCGGAAGCCGGATTTCGATGACGGACCCCCAGCCCTCGGTCGAGGCCACGCTGAGGTCGCCGTTCAGCGACACCACCTGCTCCGCCGCCGGCCGCAGCGCGTCGTCGCGCGCCGATAGCTCGCCCCGACCGTCGTCGCGGATGCCGATCAGCAGGTTCAGCCCGTCGCAGTCCCACTGGATGCGCACGCGCCGCGCGACACCGTCGCCGACGATCGCAAGCACGGAGTTCCGCACGATCGCCCGTGCGGCCCTCGCCACCTCGCTCGGCAGCGCGCGCCCGGTCGCGGGAGGCTCCACGAACTGCACGTCCAGGTCGCCGAACCGCTCCAGCGGGCGCAGGTCCGACTGCAGGCGCGCGAAAGCGCCCACCACGGGCTCCAGCACGTGCTCGCGCTGCTGGTCACCGGCCTCCCGCAGCTGGACCAGGGCCGTCGCGGCGGCGTCGATCGCCATGGCGCGCGCCGCGCGGTCGTCGAGCCGCGCCGACCGCAGGATCGCGAGCATCGATTCGAGGGCCACGGCGTGGCGGTCCATCAGCTCCGTCAGGTCGCGCGCGTGGTCCCGCTGCATGCGGCGGATGCTCGGCGACACGAGCGCCTGGGGGTCGGGGTCAACGGTCACCTACCCGAGCCTACCCGCCCAGCCCTTCGGGTAGGAAGGACCATCCCGCCTGGTGGGGGCGACGGGCGGCGCCACGGCCCAGGATGGGGGCATGGACGTGAAGGAAGCAGGTGTCGGACGCTCGCTCGGGCTCGTCGCCGATGAACTGTCGGGCGCGATCGATCGGGTCGCGGCCGAAGACCCGACGGCGCTCGACCGCGTCGCCGACCTGGTTGCCGAATCCCCCAGGGTCTTCGTGCTCGGCGCCGGCCGCTCGGGCCTGGCGCTGCGGATGACCGCGATGCGGCTGATGCACCTCGGCCTCACGGTTCACGTCGTCGGCGAGGCCACGACGCCCGCGATCGCCGCCGGCGACCTGCTCCTGACCGCGAGCGGCTCCGGCACGACCGCCGGCATCGTCCGCGCCGCCTCCACCGCCGTCGAGGCCGGCGCCAGGGTCGCGGCCATCACGACCGATGGCTCCTCCCCCTTGGGCCGCCTGGCGAACGGAGCCGGCGTCGTGGTGCCTGCGGCCGACAAGCTGGACCGCTCCGGACGCGCGTCCGCGCAGTACGCCGGCAGCCTCTTCGAGCAGGCTGTCGTCGTCATCGGCGACGCCCTCTTCCACGCGCTCTGGTCGCGCAGCGACCAGGATGCCGACGCGCTGTGGCCTCGGCACGCCAATCTCGAATGATCGCAGCAACGAAAGGAACCCCATGAAGCTGCAGTTCGCCATGGACACGCTGTCCACCGATTCCGCCCTCGAGCTCGCCGCCGCGGCCGCTCCGCACGTCGACATCCTCGAGCTGGGAACGCCCCTGATCAAGAGCGCCGGGCTGAGCGCCATCACGGCCGTCAAGGCGGCGCACCCCGACAAGATCGTGTTCGCGGACCTGAAGACGATGGACGCCGGCGAGCTCGAGGCCGACATCGCCTTCGCGGCGGGCGCCGACCTGGTCACGGTGCTCGGCAGCGCCGGCGACAGCACGATCACCGGCGCCGTGAAGGCCGCCGAGAAGCACGGCAAGGGCGTCGTCGTCGACCTCATCGGCGTCAAGGACAAGCCCGCCCGCGCGAAGGAGGTCGTCGCGCTCGGCGCACAGTTCGTGGAGATGCACGCGGGCCTCGACGAGCAGGCGGAGGCGGGCTTCACGTTCGAGACGCTCCTGCGCGACGGCGAAGCGTCCGGCGTGCCGTTCTCGGTGGCCGGCGGCATCAACAGCTCCACCGTCGCCGCGGTGAAGGAGTCGGGTGCCGGCATCGCAGTCGCCGGAAGCGCGATCTACAGCGCCCCCGACGTGGGCGCGGCGGCCGCAGAACTGCGCGCGGCGATCGCCTGATCCGGGCGCACGCGCACGAAGAGGGGGCGAGCCGTGCGGCTCGCCCCCTCTTCGTGCGCGGTTCAGGCGGCGCCGAAGGCGTGCGCCGCCTTGATCGGCTCGGCCTCGGGGGAAGCGAGCTGCGCCAGCACCCGCGCCGCCGCGTCCGGGGCGGCCGCCCGTGCGGCAACGGCGCCCGCGAACACCGTCTCGATCGCGCAGTCCGCCGGCAGCACGCCGAGGATGCGGACGCCCGGCTGCCCGACGAGCTCGCTGAGCTGCTGGAACCCGAGGTCGACGTCGCCCGCGGCGAGCGACGCCGCCACGGGGACGCCGGGGCGCGCCTGCACGAGGCGGTCGCCGAGCTCTTCGGCCAGGCCCCAGCCCTCGATCATCTCCACGAGGGCGGTTCCGCTGGGGCCCGTCGAGTATCCGATGGCGGTCGCCGCGCGCAGTGCGGTGCGCACGCCGTCCGCGTCATCGAATGCGGCCGAGTCCGGCCGTGCCGCGGGCTCTGCGTCGCCCGAGGCGACCGCCGCGGCGACCTGTGACACGACGAGCGGAGTGACGGTGCCGGCATCCACATGACCGGCATCCGCCAACCGCTTCAGCGCGCCCGCGGCGAGGAAGACGAGGTCGAACGCCTCGCCGGCCGCGATGCGCTGCTCCGCATCCACTCCCCCGACGGACTCGATCTCGACGTCGCCGAGGCCGGCTTCCGCCGCCGCGCCGGCCAGGTCGGCCAGCACGTGCCGCGTTGCCATCGACGAGATCGCCCTCACGCGGCGGCCCCGTAGTCCTCGGTGTCGACGTCGGCCGCGGGCCCCGGTGCGTAGCGCGGCCCCGACACGGTCTCGTTGCCGATGAGAGCGCCCGCCCGGTCGATCACGCCGGGGTCGATGGCGAGAGCGGCCGCGGCGAAGTCCTCGCGCATGTGGTCGATGCGGGTCGTCCCGGGGATCGGCACGACGTGCTCGCCCCGCGAGAGCAGCCACGCCAGCGCGAGCTGCGCCGGCGTGCAGCCCGCCTCAGCGGCGAGCGCGCGCCATTCGGGCAGCAGGGCCGCGTTCGCGACCCAGTTCTCGCCCTGGAACCTCGGCATGCCCCTGCGGATGTCCTTGGGCGCGAGCTCGGCGGGGTCGTGCACGCTGTCGCTCAGGAAGCCTCGGGCGACCGGCGAGAACGCGACGAACGCGACGCCGGATGCCCGCGTCGCCTCGAGCATGCCGAGTTCCGCGTTGCGGCTCCAGAGGGAGTACTCGTTCTGCACGGCGGCGATCGGCGCGACGTCCCGCGCCTCGCGCAGGCGCGCGACCGACACCTCGCTGAGCCCGATCGCGCCGATCTTGCCCGCTTCGACGAGCTCTGCCAGCGCAGCGACGCTCTCGCCGATCGGCATCGACTTGTCCCACCGGTGCAGGTAGTACAGATCGATGTGATCGACCGCGAGGCGCGACAGCGACGCGTCCACCTGCGCTCGCAGAGTCTCCGGCCGCCCGTCGATCGTGCGCTTGCCGTCGACGAGCGCCATGCCGCCCTTGCTGGCCAGCACCACCTCGTCGCGCCGTCCCGCGATCGCGCGCCCCACCAGCTCTTCGTTGCGGCCGCCGCCGTAGAGCGTCGCCGTGTCGAGGTGCGTCACGCCGTCGTCGAGCGCCGCCCGCAGCAGGGCGAGCCCCTCCTCCTCCGAGGGGGGAACGCCGTAGGCGTGGCTGAGGTTCATGCACCCCAGACCCATGCGAGGGAGCATCACGCGAGCTGCTCCTCCAGCGCGCCGAGCACGCGGTAGCAGTCGATGACCTGGCGGATCGACGAGTTCGGCTCGCGGCCCTCGCGGATCGCGGCCACGAACTCGCGGTCCTGCAGCTCGATGCCGTTCATGCTGACCGCGACGTCCGAGACGTCGATCTGCTCCTCCTTGCCGGTGAACAGGTCGTCGTAGCGCGCGATGTAGGTCGCCGTGTCGCCGATGTAGCGGAAGAACGTGCCGAAGGGACCCTCGTTGTTGAACGAGAGCGACAGCGTGCAGATCGCGCCCGACTCGCTCTTCAGCTGGATCGACATGTCCATCGCGATGCCCAGCTCGGGGTGGATCGGGCCCTGGATGGCGTTCGCCTGCACGATCTTCCCCGCCTGGTAGGCGAACAGGTCGACCGTGTGGGCGGCGTGGTGCCAGAGCAGGTGGTCGGTCCAGCTGCGCGGCTCGCCCTTGGCGTTGGTGTTCGTGCGGCGGAAGAAGTACGTCTGCACGTCCATCTGCTGCACGCCGAACTCCCCGGCCGCGATGCGGTTGTGCACCAGCTGGTGCGAGGGGTTGAAGCGGCGGGTGTGGCCGACCATCACGACGCGGTCGGACGCCTCTGCCTGGGCGAGCGTCGCCTCGGCGTCGGCGAGCGAATCCGCCAGCGGGATCTCGACCTGCACGTGCTTGCCGACCGCGAGCACGGCCTGGGTCTGGCTCGCGTGCACGCCCGTCGGCGTGGCGAGGATCACGGCGTCCACGTCGTCGCGCTCGAGCACGGCGTCGAGGCCGACGACGGCCGTCGGCACGCCGTACTGGTCGGCGACGGCCTGCGTCTTCTCCTGCTGCGTGCCGCTGACGACCGTCACGACGGCGTCATCGATGTTCGCCAGGCCGTCGAGGTGCTTCATGCCGAAGGCGCCGGTGGCTCCGACGACGGCGATGCGGGTCTTGTCGCTCACTCGGTGGTCTCCTCGGGGTTCGCGCCGGCCGACGCCGGCTCGGAAAGGTGGGGCGCCGCGGGGTTGCTGATCACCAGGTGACCGACCGCGGTGTTGGACGCGGGCACGTGGTAGAACCGGTGGTCGACCACGGGTTCGCCGCCTTGGAACTGATCGTCCATCGCGCCGCGCGCGATCAGCCAGTCGACGAGCTCGATGCCCTCGGAACCCGCCTCGTCGACGTACTCCATGTGCGGCCACTCGGTCAGGCCCAGCGGGTCGGCGATCAGGTGGTCGAGGAATGCGTTGTCCCATTCCTTGTTGATCAGGCCGGCGCGCGGGCCCTGGAGCTGGTGGCTCATGCCGCCCGTGCCCCAGATCTGCACGTTCAGCTCCTCGCCGTCCCACTTGTCGATCGCGCGGCGCAGGGCCTTGCCGAGCTCGTAGCAGCGGCGCGCGGAGGGCACCGGGTACTGCACGACGTTGACGGCGAGCGGGATGACCCTGGTCGGCCACTGCTCATCCGGGCCCAGCTCCCCGTAGGTGAGCGAGAGCGGCACCGTGAGGCCGTGGTCGACGACCATCTCGTTGACGAGCGTCAGGTCGAAGTCGTCCTGGATGATCGACTGCGCGAGGTGCGCCGCGAACTCCGGGTAGCCCTTGACATCCGGGACGGGGCGAGGGCCGTAGCCCTCGTCCGCCACGGGGTACTCCGCGCCGGTGCCGAGGACGAAGGTCGGGATGATCGAGGCGTCGAACGCGGTGGCGTGGTCGTTGTAGACGAGGATCACGACGTCGGGGGCGTTGTCCTTCGCCCACTTGCGGGTCCACTCGTAGCCGTCGAACACGCGCTTCCAGTAGGGCTCCTCGGTCTTGCCGAGGTCCATCGCCGCACCGATGGCCGGCACGTGCGACGTGAACAGCGCCGAGGTGAACTTCGCCGGTGCGTCGGGGCGCATCGTCTGCGCCTTCTCGTTCGACGGCGGCGTCCAGCCGTCGAGGTCCTTGAGGCGGTTGCCCTCGGGCCTGCGGCCGCCGCCGACCATCATGTCGCGGTACGCGGCCTCCGTCATCCCGGTCATGGAGCCGGCCATCTGCTGGAAGCTCATGCCGTGCGTGGCGCCGATCTTGGCCAGGAAGTAGATGTTGCCGCCCTCGGCGATCATCGTGTTCATGTCCATGTCGAGCACGGCCTGCTTCTGAACGGGGTTCAGGTTCCACTCGTCCAGGTACGCCGACTGGTCGGCCAGGAACCGCTCGCGGTTCTCCGGCTTCATGAGCGACATCGCGAACTGGTTGAGGTTGTACCCCTTGCGCGCCTGCTCGGCGTCGTAGATCGTCGTTCCCGGTATGTCCTTGTAGGGCTTGTCCAGTGTCATCGTCATTCTCCTTCGAGTGCGTCTTCCGGCCAGTACAGGCGACGGGGATTGTCGACGAGGAGCTTGCGCTGCAGGTCGTCCGTCGTCGCGATCCGGGGGATGTAGTCGACCAGCAGCCCGTCGTCGGGCATGTGGTCCTTGAGGTTGGGGTGGGGCCAGTCGGTGCCCCACAGCACGCGGTCGGGGAACTCCTCGACCACGCGTCGGGCGAACGGCACGACGTCGGTGTACGCCTGCTGCTCGCCGTCGAGCGCGCGCGGCCCCGTGACGCTGAGCCGCTCGGGGCACGAGACCTTGGTCCACACGTTCTCGTTCTCGCGCATGAAGCGCAGGAACAGGCCGAACTCCGGCCCCTCCGGGTCCTTCGACACATCGGGGCGGCCCATGTGGTCGACGACGACGGGGGCCTGGATGCCCGAGAAGAAGTCGTACAGCTCGGGGAGGTCCTCGGCCTCGAAGTAGATGACCACGTGCCAGCCGAGCGGCGCGATCTTGGCGACGATCTCTTCGAGCGAGTCGGTGGGCACGCGGTCGACGAGGCGCTTGACGAAGTTGAACCGGACGCCGCGGACGCCCGCCTCATGCAGCCGCTGCAGTTCGTCCTCGGCCACGTCGCGGCGGACCGTCGCGACGCCGCGGGCGCGGCCCTCGCTGCGCTGCAGCGCGTCGACGAGGGCGCTGTTGTCTGCGCCGTGGCACGTCGCCTGCACGATCACGTTGCGGTCGAAGCCGAGCCGGTCGCGCAGGGCGAACAGCTGCTCGGCCGAGGCGTCGCACGGCGTGTACTTGCGCTCCGGCGCGAACGGGAACTCGCCCCCCGGCCCGAAGACGTGGCAGTGCGCGTCGACGGCGCCGGGAGGCATCCGGAACGTCGGGACGCTGGGGCCGTCGTACCAGTCGAGCCAGCCGGGGGTCTTATCGAACGGCCCTGTGGTGTCTCCGTGCGCCATCAGTCCTCCACGTATTCCAGGCCGGCGGCGGCGAGCGGCTCGCGCATGCCGTACAGGTCGAGCCCGAGCACGCCGTCGCGGAACTGCTGCCGCTTCGCCTCCTCGTTGTCCTCGCGCTTGCGCGAGGCGTCCGCGACGGCTCCGACGAGCTCGCGCGGCACGACCACGACGCCGTCGACGTCGGCGACGACCACGTCGCCGGGATTGACGAGCGCGTTGGCGGCGACGACGGGGATGTTGACCGAGCCGAGGGTGGCCTTGACCGTGCCCTTCGAATTGACGGCCCGCGAGAACACCGGGAAGTCCATCTTCTCGAGGTCGGCGACGTCGCGGACGCCGCCGTCGATCACGAGGCCCTTGCAGCCGCGCGCCGTGAGCGACGTGGCGAGCAGCTCGCCGAAGAAGCCGTCCTCGCTCTCCGTCGTGCATCCGGCGACGAGGACGTCGCCGTCCTGTACCTGCTCGGCGGCGACGTGGAACATCCAGTTGTCGCCCGGCTGCAGCAGCACCGTGACGGCGGGGCCGCACATCTTCGCCCCGTGGTAGGCGGGCCGGATGTAGGGGCGCATCAGGCCGACGCGGCCCATCGCCTCGTGGATGGTCGCGACCCCGAACTCGGACAGACGTGCCACGTCATCCGGGTCGGGCCGCTCGATGTTCGTACGGACGATGCCGAGGTTGTTCAGGCGCATGCTTTCCTTCTCTCAGAGCCCGCGGGCGGTCAGGGCGCGGTCGAGCCGCGGGTACACGCGGCGGGCATTGCCCTCGAAAACCGACTGGCGCTCGTCGTCGCTCAGGTTCGGCGTGGCGTCGACGTATCGCCTGGTGTCGTCGAAGTAGTGCCCCGTACGCGGGTCGACGTCGCGGACGGCGCCGATCATCTCGCTCGCGAACAGGATGTTCTCGGTCGGGATGACGTCGGTCAGCAGGTCGATGCCCGGCTGGTGGTAGACGCAGGTGTCGAAGAACACGTTGTTCAGCAGGTGCTCCTCGAGCTCGGGCTTGCCGAGCGCCATCGCGAGGCCCCGGAAGCGCCCCCAGTGATAGGGCACCGCGCCGCCGCCGTGCGGGATGACGAGCTTGAGCTCGGGGAAGTCGCGGAACAGATCGCCCTTGAGCAGCTGCATGAACGCCGTCGTGTCGGCGCCGAGGTAGTGGTCACCCGTCGTGTGGAAGACGTCGGGCCGGCACGTGGTGCTGACGTGCACCATGGCGGGGATCTCGTACTCGACGAGCTTCTCGTAGATCGGGTACCACGAGCGGTCGGTCAGGGCCGGGGCGCTCCACCTGCCACCCGATGGGTCGGGATTGATGTTGACCGTGACGGCGCCGAGCTCTTCGACCGCGCGGGTCAGCTCGTCGAGCGTGGTCCTCTGGTCCTCGCCGGGTGACTGCGGGAGCATCGCCCCCATGAGGAACCTGTCGGGGAACAGCGAGCTCACGCGAGCGACGAGGTCGTTGCAGATGCGCGCCCAGGTCGTGCTGACGGCGAGGTCGCCGATGTGGTGCGCCATGAACGAGGCCCGGGGGCTGAAGACCGTGACGTCGCTGCCTCGCTCGTCCATCAGCCGCAGCTGGTTGGCGCTGATGGTCTCGCGGATGTCGTCGTCGCTGATGCGGAGGGCCGCCGGATCGGGTGCTTCCCCGTCACCGTTCGCGAAGGCGATCTGGAGGTCGCGCCACGCGCCCAGCTGGGCGGGCGCGGTCGTGTAATGCCCGTGGATGTCGATGATCAACGCGTGTCGTCCTTGTCACTCGGCGGCTGTTGCTGACGACTCTAGGTCCGGGGTTCTATATAGTCCAATAGATACGAACGGCCGTCTCCATAGAGAGGATCGATGCGTGACGCTCGCCGATCTGAACCAGCTGCGCACCTTCGTCGTGCTCTACGAGCTCCGCAGCGTCACGGCCGCGGCGGAGCGGCTGCACGTGACCCAGCCGACCGTCAGCTACACGCTGCGGCGCCTGCGCGAGCGCTTCGCCGACGAACTGTTCCGGCGCGAGGGGCACGACATGGTGCCGTCCGCGAAGGCGACCGCGCTGTTCGGTCCGCTGCACGAAGCGCTCGCGCAGATCGACGCGACCGTCGGCGATCCGGATGCGTTCGAGCCCTCCGGGTTCCGCGGCGAGCTCACCCTCGGGCTCACGTCGATCGGCGAGCAGACGTTCCTGCCGCCCGTCATGGAATCCCTCGCGCGGCAGTCGTCCCGCCCGCACCTGCAGGTCGAGCGCGTCGATGCCGACCAGGTGGAGGAGAGCCTCATCCGTGGCTCGATCGACCTCGCCATGACGGTGTCGATGATCGGCAGCCCGCGCCTGTGGCGCACGCACGTCCGGGCCGTCGAATACGTCGCGCTCACCTCGACCGAGCATCCGCTGCCGGAGGCAGGGCCCGACATGTTCGCGGGCCGCCACTTCGTGCGCGTCTCGGCGCGCGGCGGCCACGTCTTCCCCCTGCAGGCGCTCACGGAGCACGGCCTCATGCCGCAGGTGACGCTCACGGTCGAGGAGTACGCGACGGTGCCCGCCGTCCTGCAGGCGACGGACCTGGTCGTGCTCCTCCCCCGCCACGTCGCCGAGGTGTTCTGCGGCTGGTTCTCCGGGCTCCGGATCACCGACCTGCCCTGGCCGGCGCAGAGCACGCCGGTCTCGCTCTACACCCGGCGAGACGCGAGCCTCTCACCGGCGCAGCGGTGGTTCCGCTCGGTTGTCGCCGACGCCGTGATCCCCGACGTCCACCGGCCGGGCTGAGTCCGACCGCGCCGCCCGGGTCAGGGGCGGGGCTTCCTGTTCCAGCTCGCCTTCGCCGGCGTCATCGGGCTGCGCACGTGGATGGCCCAGGTCGAGTGCGGGTGGATGCGCAGCAGCGCCGTCTCGTAGAACGACACCGCCTCCTCCGTGAGCGCCGGCAGGACGGCGTCCTTGTCGGCGGTGTCCTCCGCTCGCGGGCGCAGCGCCTTCCACACCAGCTGCACCTCGGGCGCGCCCGTCGGGACGCCGTCGATGTCGATCACGGCCCTGTCCCACGGCAGGTTCAGGCGAGGGTCGCGCTTGTAGACCCAGGCCCGCGGGGAGCCGTCCTCTGCGTTGACCTGGAGGACCCATGCGCCTTCCGCGTCGTCCCGGATGAGCACCGGCTGCACGTCCGCATCCTCGGGCGCCTCGGCGAAGGGGATCACATCATCCTCCCCCTCGCCCGGCGCCCATGCGCTGTAGCCGGCGGGCAGCCCTGCCACGAGGGCCGCCAGATCGGATGCCACGACACTCGCGTCGACATTGGGGCGGGGGCGGATCGCCCGCCCGAGCCAGCGGTCGAGCGCGGCCCCTCCCGACAGCCACCAGCGGACCCCCGTGGGACCGAGCAGCCGGGCGACGCCCTCGGCGTCGAGCGGATCCCAGGACGAGGCGGAGGCGGCAGTCGGCATGCATCGAGGCTACCGCTCGCGGAACGGGGCAGCGGCCGCCGGGCCCGCGGCGGAACCCGCGCATCCGCATTTGCTCTTTCCCTATCCCGATAGGTATGGTGACCGCCGAGCGCAAGGCAGCGCCCCGAGCCCTACCGAAGAAGGTATCCACGCTTATGTCACACACCCTCAGTCGGCCGCGCGACCTGCGGAACCATCTCGAGCACGCCCGGATGGGCTTCTACCAGTGGGCGATCGTCGCGTGCGCCGTGATCCTGAACGCGAACGACGGCTACGATGTCGCAGCCATGTCGTTCGTGTCGGTCCACGTCGAGGAGGAGTTCGCTCTGAGCGGGTCCGAGCTCGGCACCGTGATCAGCGCCACGCTCATCGGCATGGCGATCGGCGCGTTCGCGATCGGCCGGCTCGCCGACATCGTCGGGCGGCGCTGGACCGTCATCGGCTCGGCCGTCGTGTCGACGGTCGGCATGTTCCTCGCGGCGTCGTCGACCGACGTGCTCCAGCTCGGCATCTGGCGAGTGCTCACGGGCCTCGGCGTGGGCGGAATCCTCGCGAGCATCACGGTGCTCACGTCGGAGTTCTCGAGCCGCCGCTGGCGCGGCATGGCCATCGGCCTGTACACGGCCGGCTACGGAGTCGGCGCGTTCCTCGGCGGCATCGCCGCGAACTCGCTCGAGGCGAGCTACGGGTGGCGCTCGATCTTCCTCGTCGGCGCGAGCGCGAGCGTGCTCGTCGTGATCGCCCTGATCGTCGTCGTGCCCGAGTCCGTGCAGTTCCTCGTGACCCGTCGCCCGGCATACGCCGACCGCGAGCTGCGCCGCATCGCCCGCCGCGTCGGCTTCGACCCTGAGCGCTCGTCGCTCGCTCACATGACCGACCTCCCCGCCGAGGCGCCAAAGTCGCGCCTGGCCGACCTGTTCCGAGGCCGCCTGCTCCTGATCACGCTCCTGCTGTGGCTGGCGTTCTTCACCGTGATGTTCGGCTTCTACTTCGTCAACTCGTGGACGCCCCGCCTCATGGTCGAAGCCGGGATGACCGCGGAGCAGGGCGTCGTGATCGGCATGGCCCTCGCGATCGGCGGTGCCGTCGGATCCGTCCTGTACGGAGCCGTCGCCGTGCGCTTCAACCAAGAGTCCGTGCTCATCGCGTTCCTGCTGCTCTCGGCGGCGACGATCGTCGCGCTCGTCGTCTCGACGCCGTTCCTCGCGCTGGCCTTCGTGCTCGGCGTCGCAACCGGGATGCTCGTGAACGGCTGCGTCGCGGGGCTCTACTCGGTCGCGCCCGCTCGCTACGGCGCCCTGACCCGCGCGACGGGCGTCGGCTCCGCCCTCGCGGTCGGCCGCATCGGCGCCATCTTCGCCCCGATCGCCGGTGGAGCCCTGCTCGACCTGGGCTGGACCAACGTCGCGCTCTACTCCAGCACGGCGGTCCTGCTCGTCCTGGGCGCCGTGGCGGTCACGGTCCTCCGCCGCGTCCCCGAGGCCGCGGACGCCTGAGCTCCGGCGGCGCCGCGTCCGGAAGCCCCAAGGGGGCACCGGATGCGGCGCCGTTCCATGACAGATGTCACGCCCATGGGGGCCGCATCGTCACTCCCCCGCGGCGGCGCGGCGCCCATAGGCTCTCGTCGTACGAGCAGGACGCGGAGCAGGAGGAGATCGGACATGGCGCGGAAACCCCGGCCCGGTGACGGCAAGGTGCTCCCGCGGTACCGGTGGTGGCAGGTGTTCTCGCGGTCACTCTTCCATCTGAACCGCAGCGGCCCCGACGGCGCCGTCGAGGTGTGGTCCGTGGACGTCCGCCACGGCGGCGACGCCGACGGCGAGGTGTGGGCGCGCCTCTATCGCGACGGGCGCAACGAAGCCAGGTCCAAGCTCCCCGCAGCATTCCCGCTCGCGGACGGCGTGCTCCAGGTCGCCGCCAGCGCCTACGGCATGAAGCGCTGCCGATTCGTCGCGCAGGACGGCAGCACGCGGACGCTCACGCCCGACCCCGCGTCCGCCGAGGGCCTCCGCGCACGCCTGGATCGCACCCACCCCGCCCTGAGCCGCTCGATCGGCGCCGCCTCCGTGGCCATCCTCGTCGTCGCGCTCGTGCTCGGCGCGCCGCAGATCGCCGAGGACATCACGCGGATCCCCATCGTCGCCGACCGCGTCGGGACGTTCGTCAGTCCGATCCAGCTCCCGTTCTGGGCCAACATCTCGCTGCTGCTCGCCACGATCGCGGCGAGCAGCGAGCGGGCGCTCCGCCTGCGCTACAGCTGGATCCTCGACGGCGGGGCGTTCGACGGGGACGTGTGAGGCGTGCACCGGAGACGCGCCCCGCAACGACGGCGATGCCCCCTCGGATGAACTCCACTCCGGATCCGGGCGAGGCCGCACGTGCCCGTTCGATGGCTTGGACGGAGGGGTCCACCCCCGTTACCGCATATCCGCGCACAGTCAGCGCGCGCGCCAGCTGCCCCGTACCGCATCCGATGTCGAGTGCACGCCGCCGCTCGAGCGCGAGCTTCGGCAGACTGCCGAGGACGGCATCGAGCTCGCGATCCGCCAGTTGGCGGAACTCGCGCCCGGTGGCGTACAACTGGTCCCAGGCATCGTCGTCACCGCCCATACGTCAAGACTCTCATCCGTATCGCGTGTGATGAAGGACTTCGGGCCTGATGGAGCGACAGGATTCCGATCGAGTCGTCGTGCTGGGTGCTGGAGCCCGCCCACCAGCCGCATCACTGCGGGTTGCATCAGACCTTTGTGTTGTGACGCCCCGTTCGTCGGGTGGTTTGCGGGCCCTCTTCACCCCTCATCGGCAACTGCCGCGCGCGGAAGCAGCGGCACTGCCAGGAGGCACAGAGCGGCGACGACGAGGATCACGATGAGGGTGGTCGTCATCGCCGTGACAGTGCCGCTGGCGAGGGTGCCGATGAAGATCGTCGTGACGAGGGCAGAACCGATACCGTTCGCGATCTGTTGGATAGCGCTGAGGGAACCACTGGCGGAGCCGGCCTCTTCGGGCTTCAGATTGCCGAGCGCGGTATTGAAGACCGAGTTGAAGCATATTCCTGCGGCGATCCCGAGAAGGCTGGTCGCAATGAGGTTCTGCCACCAAGTCACCTGGACCCCGGAAGCGAGCACGAACACGAGCAGTAAGCCGGTGCCGAGCAGCGTGGTGAGCATTCCGATGAGCACGAGCCGCCGGCCGAGCCCCAGGATGAGCGCGTTAGCGATGCCGGAGCCGACCATGATGCCGACGGTGAGCGGGATGAGGTTGAGGGATGTCTCGGTCGGGGTGTAGCCGAGGCCGAGTTGGAAGAAGAGGCTGATGACGTACATCAGTCCGCTGAAGCTCGCGAAGACGCAGAGACCGACGATGAGCCCGGACGTGAAGCCACGGTTGGTGAGCAGGCTGCGCGGGAGAAGGGGTTCGTCGGCCCGAGCCTGCCGCCATCCGAACAGTGCCAGGAGTGCGACGCCGACAATGACGCTGCTGATCGTGAGCGTGCTCCATCCGTCCGACGAGCCGGTGACGAGCCCGAACAGGAGGCCGAACAGCGCGAGCGCGAGCAGGACGCTGCCGATCAGATCGATGCGCGTCGAGTCGCGCGCGGGCACTGCAGGAAGGTAGCGGAGGGCGAGAAGGAGAGCAACGCCTCCGAGAACGATGTTGATGAGGAAGATCGGACGCCATCCCAGTCCGAGGATGTTGGCGTCGATGATCAGTCCTCCGAGGATGGGGCCCCCGACAGCGAAGACGCCGAGCAGCGGTGCGAAGACGGCGAATGCCCTCTGCAGCATGGGCTTCGGGAACGTCGCGGCCATAATGGCCATGCCCTGCGGGATGAGCAGAGCACCGAATGCTCCCTGCACGACCCGCGCGGCGATCAGCACTCCGGCGGACGGGGCCAATCCCGCGAGTGCGGAACCGACGACGAAGCCGATGAGCCCGGTGAGGAACGTGCGGCGCTGGCCGAACTTGTCTCCGACACGCCCGCCAAGGACAAGGAGAGAGCCCAGCGCGAGCGCGTAGGACGCGCCGAGCCAGGGGATGACGCCATCGCCCACTCCCAGCTCCTTCACGATCGAAGGTGCCGCGACGTTGGCGATCGTCGCATCCATGAGGTCCATCGCATCAGCGAGGAGGACGACGATCAGGGTGAGCCAGACGGCTCGGGTGGACAGGGGCGGCGTTTCAGTGGTGATGGTCATGGGAACTCCGATCTCAAGCGACGAACACGATCGTAACGAACATGTTCGTGACGATCAAGATCGTCGATTGCTATGATCGGTGCCATGACGACGCGGATACCCATCAGCAGGCGCGAGCGGCCCGCCAAGCCGGCCCTTTCACGCGAGGCGATCGTTTCGGCCGCGCGCCTCGTCCTGGAGCGCGATGGCGCGGAGAAGCTGACGATTCGGCGGGTCGCCGACGAGCTCGATACAGGCCCCGCCTCGCTGTACGTCTACGTGAAGAACGTCACCGTGCTGCACGCGCTCTTGATCGACGCGCTGCTCGCTGACCTCGACCTCGCTTGGGAGGACACAGAACCCTGGCGCGAACGCCTTCACCGTGTGATCGAGGACTACATCGATCTCCTCACAGCTCACGGAAACCTCGCCCGCTCTGCGCTGTTCGTGTGGCCCGACGGCCCCCACTACCTCAGCCTGATCGACCTGCTTCTGCGACTCCTGCGTTCCGGCGGTGTCGACGACCAGCCCGCCGCGTGGGGCATCGACATCCTCCTCCAGCACGCCAGCATCACCGCAGCCGAATGGGCGGCGCGCGCTTCCGGAACTGGCCAGGAAGTCAATGAACTCGCCACCACGCTTGCTTCGGCGGACCCTCAGCGCCAGCAGACGCTTTCAGCGTTCCCCACGGAGACATTCACGCGAGGAAGCCCTCAAGTACGTCAGCGATGGGCGCTCGACGTGCTGCTCGATGGCATCGCTCGTCATCACCCCTGAGCGGATGCTCGCCCGACTTCAGCAGCCTTTTCAGTCCGACGGCGCGCAGATCCCGCCGAGGATATAGCCCGTCCTGCGGTCATAGTCGTCGCGGGAGGGGCGCACGCGAGCGTGCTTCAGCGCGAGCGCGTTGTCCATCGCGAGCGCCTGAAAGTCACCCGGTGTGACGCCATCAGCCAGGATGCCGGCGATGTGCCCTTCCGCGACGAGCTCGCCGTGAAAGGCATCCCCGGCATGACAGAGCGCCATGAGCGGCTCAGAGTCAGGAAACTCCTGCAGCAGGACGTCATTGACGGCGGGCAGCGAGTACTGCAGGCCCCGAATCGCACGAACGTAGACCTCGACTCGCCCCCGCGCTCCTTCGACCGACCGCGACTCTTCGATGACACTCACCAGTTCCGCCGCCACGACATCGTCGATGACGGCGTCGATCAGACCAACCCGCCCACCGAAGCGATTGAAGATCGTCGCCTTGCTTACGCGGGCCGCAGCCGCCACGTCTTCGAGCGGCACGGACAAGCCGCGCTCGCGGAACACCTGCACCGCAGCCGCACGGATACGTTCGATACTCCGACGAGCATCAGCCCGGAGCTTCAATGGAGCAGCCATACCTCAGGCACCCTTTGCGATCAACGATTCAACTTGACCAGCTTGGTCAAGTTCATGCACCATAGTACCCGGGCGACAAGGTGACTCACGGAGTCAATTTATCGAGCCGCTGTGACGACCGCACGCACGAGATGTACGAAAGGACGTCGTCTTGATCATCGTGACTGGAGCAACGGGTGTGCTCAACGGAGCCACCGTTGAGCACCTGCTGAAGCGAATCCCCTCGAGCCGCATCGCGGCGAGCGTGCGAGATCCTCGACGCGCCCAGCACCTGGCTGACCAGGGTGTCCGCGTACGACAAGGCGCCTACGACGACCCCGATTCTCTGCGCGAGTCGTTCGCCGGTGCGGAACAGGTGCTGTTGGTCTCCTCGAGCGACATCACAGCCAACGTCGTCGCACAGCATCGAACCGCGATTGACGCGGCAGTCGAGGCAGGAGCAGAACGGGTCCTGTATACGAGTGCACACGGAACAGGCTTCGACACGCCCTATCCGCCGCTCGCCATCCACGCCGCCACGGAGCAGCACCTTGCGTCTTCGGGCATCGCATGGACCGCCTTGCGCAACGGTTTCTACGGCGATCTCAACCAGTTGCTCGGCCCCTGGCGCGAGACGGGAACCATCGCGAAGCCCGCCGACGGTCCCTTCTCATGGGTCGATCGCCGCGACGCGGGAGAAGCCGCGGCTGCGATCCTGACCGACGAGTCTCCGCTCGACGGGCCTGTGAACCTGACCCTGCCGAAGCCGGTCACCCTCGCAGACTTCGCGTCCGCGGCATCGAAGCTCACAGGACGCCGGATCGAGCGCATCGTCGTCGGCGACGAGGAGTGGGTCGCCGGCGAGATTTCGAATGGGGTTCCCGAGCAGGCCGCGCGCTTCGCACTTTCGATGTTCCAGGCAACGCGAAGCGGTCACTTCTCAGAATCTGACCCCGCGCTTGTGCGACTGCTGGAGAGGGAGCCTCGCAGCATCGCACAACAGCTCGCCGACCACATGCTCGCTTGAACAGGCGGTCCTGAACGCCATCGATAACGCGGTCACCCTGCGTGGTGACGTCGCCGACTGCGTGGTTCACGGCGACCGGGGCAGCCCGTTTCGCGCTCGGAAAGCGGTCCGGACGCTGACTTGCCACGAGCTGGTCCGATCGATCGGCCACGTCGGTGCAGGCGGCGACAACGCGGTGATGGAAACGTTCTTCTCACTCCGGCGGAAGACCGTCCTCCGCCGACGCTCCTGGGCGCCGTGGGAGGGACTGCGGATCGCAATCGTGATCCGGGCCCCAACGCCCCACCACCGACGTCGACGGCAGGCGCGTCTGGGGAAGCTTGCCCCGCACGGATCGAAACCAGGACGAGACCGTCGACCACCCTCGCTGTCTGACTAGCCGCTGCCACGTATCCGTTCGGCAGCCCCAGTCGGACAAGACCAGCCGATCCCGATCGCCGGAACAATGACCCGAGACAGGCACGGAAGCGTGTCCCGAGACACCCGCCCCGAAAGCGGACCGATCTCCAGAGGCATCCGAACCCCGAAACGAGAAAAGTCTCGGGACATCGAGTGAACGATGTCCCGAGACTTCACAATGGTCGGGCTGACAGGATTTGAACCTGCGACCCCTTGACCCCCAGGTAGACGCTTCAGCTCAGATCCTTGATTTTCCGGGCCTATCTGCCCTTCGAACGGCCTCATTTCACGTCATGGCTTGCATGGTTTGCATGCGTCAGGTCCCGGCCAGGTCCCGACTCTTGGTAGTCATCCAGAACCTCGTCTGGGGTTTACGCGGGGTTTGTGGAAGTGTCCTCTTCTCCCATTGAGGTGCGCGGCGGCGTTGGCGGCCCGCAGGCCGCGGGGAGACCTGCGCGCCAGGGTGCATCCGCCGGCCCGAGTCTCTCCGCGGACGGTCACCCCGTGATCTGGCACCGCTGAACCTCGGGTCGGCGATCCCTTGGGCGAAGACGGCCAGCCGAGTCCTCGGGGGTCATGACGAGCAGGAGTCGGTAGGGGGCGGCGAAGTCCTTGGATCGCAGCTCGGTACCACTGGTAGCGGAGACAGCGTGTCTGCCCCTGGGCACCGACGCGAAGGCTCGGCCGGTGAAGCGCCGGTCGGCGCGCGCATGGGACGCGACCATCGTTCAAAGCATCGCGCGGCGCATACGGGCACTTGACGCGCTCAGCACTCTTCCTCTGAGGTCCTAGTACAAGCGGGAAGCCGAAGCCGGCGAGTCCAAGCGCGCTCAGCGACCCGCCAGCGTGCACTACGACTATGCCTTACTGCCAGGCTGCAACGCGGGCGGCGGGACCTGGGCCGCACCGCACACCCCCGGCACCGATCGAGTGACGACACGCTCGCCTTGACGATGCTCTGCGTCATGATGTGAAGGTGGCCCAAGGAGACTCTTTCCGTCGCCCCGATCCGAGCGCGTTGCCCCGGCAGGTTCTACCGCCGGGGCCGTCTGCGGCGATCCGTGTGCCCACGCACGCGGGCCCGCAGACAAGGGCAGACTTCAACGCATTCGATGAGGCATTCGTACGGTGCTACCCGCCCGCTGCAGAGGCGGCGAAAGATGCCCTGCGCGCCGCGCTGCCTGCGGTTGAGGACGGCGTTGTGATCGAAGGGGCGCCGGCGTTCGACTACATCATCGTGCTTCGCCAAGGGCTTGTGAATGCTGCGACGGAGGTCGCGACCGTCTACGACTCAGAGACATGGCTACATCTCATTCGTAGACTCACCCCTCACGCCTTGGCCTTCGCAGAAACAGGCAGGACGGATACCGAGGGCGACTCGAGACAACGTATTGCTGAGAACCTTGTCGGTACAGCTCGCGGCGAGAGGTTCGAGGCAATGGCCGAAACCGTTCCGATCGCCGTCTCAGCGAGGTTGGCGAAGTTCATGGCGCTCGTCCGATTGGTGGACGAGCTAGAAGGCGCAATCCGTAGCGCCTCCAAAGGTGTCAAGTACAAAGTCCGTAGCACGCGCCGCCCCGCCGTCTTTGGCAGCGCCGCGCTGCTCGATGCTCTCCACGAGTTCGATATCCGCACCTCATGGTCTTCCGCTGACGATGAGGTCCGTCTCGACAAGATTGACGTCGACGCGTTCGATGGCGACCCGCCGATGCTCGTCGCATTCCGCTTCACGCACGGGTACGCGCTCGACGAAACCTGGCACGGACCTTACGCCGCCGCAGCGATAACCGAAGATGCTGTGCAGTTCACGGTCAGGGCCTTCGCCACGGGGGATGAGAAGTACATGATCCTCGGACGCCACGATGTGCTCGCGTCGTTCGACAACCCTGCACAGGTCGTCTCCCTGGTTATCTTCGGAAACGCCCTCCTCCGGACGGTCATGTCCGCCGACAACGACGCTGGACGGACTCTGCCCCACCTTGGACTCATGTCGCTCGCAACAGCGGACCTGGAAGCACAAGTGAGTGCCGCTCTCGGAGATGTCGAGGTTGCGAAGTGGTTGTCAGACAACGGCCATAGCACCCTCACCTCGAGCGAGGTCATGGATCACGTCCAGAGCATGTACGAAGCGGGTCGACGCAGCTTCCCTGGCCCGGTCCTTCAGGACCACGAGGGGATGACTCTGGTCGACGCGTGGGCGTACGCGTGGCACGTGACGCAGGGACTCAAACTCTCGCCAAGCGGAGGCCCGGTAGCGAATCTGACCGGGAAGCAATTCGAGCTCGTCGTCCAGGAACTCATCGACGGAAGCGTGTTCGCTCCGCCCGCTCAGCTCCGCGCAATGCGCGGCAAGGACCTCCGCCTGAACGGATCGGTCATAACCGACGCCGACGCTCTGCTCGTCGTCGGCACCAAGCTCTTCCTGATTTCCTGCAAACGGTTCCTGACTGCCGTCGACTACCTCGCTGGCGAGCACGCCGCGGCGCGGAGCGGGACCGACCGGCTCAACAGGGCGCTGGACCAATGGCAGGACCGAATTGCCACACTGACCAACAACCCCGTCGGAGACAACTATGACTTCTCCGACTACGAGGTCGACGGGTTTGTACTGATGCCAGAGCTGATTTTCACACCGAGAAGCGATTCCCGCGAGTTGCTGCGACTTGGGCACGATGACCTCTTCTTCACGCGCGCGGAGAGCTACAGCCAGTTCGCCGCAACACTCGAGATGGCGAGTTGGCCGCCGGAGCAGCCAGCGCTACGAGCGGTCCGCCTCGCCGAGGCCGGCGTTCGACTCCCTGCACACGCCGCAGATTGAAGAGGCAACGCGTGCATGCTCCGCCGCAACCCGTGGACTGCACGCACGCCTGACGACCGGTCTGCGGGCGCCCAGCGAGCACTCGGCATACGGCGAACTCGACGCTCAGGGAAGAGTCGAGCGAGCGATCAAGCGAGCCCCTGAAGCTTCATTGTCATCGGCGCGAACGTCAGCTTCGGACTTTAGTGAAGCTATCCCACCGCGTTGGGATGCCGAAGTGTGCGTCCGACGCCGGTGACGTAGACGTGGCCCTTTGCAGTTGTGCGGACGACCGCGTTGTACACGTACTCCGTGTCCTGAAAGACGAACTTCTGCGTGCGCTCGAATGCGTCTTCATACTCCGATACGAGCGTAAGGTCGTCCCCTCTTGTCGGGAAACGAGTCGCAATGCGCGTTCGTGCTGACGCCACGGCCCGGTCGGCGTCAGGGGTAGGCCCCGGCTGCTTGCGCCGGTCGAAGAACTTATCGATGGCGTCGTTGAAGCGCGTGCGAAATATCGTGTCTGATGCAGTGGCTGCCCACTGCAGGATGACCTCGGTGGACGAACCCTGACCACCCCATTGGGTAACGGAGCGTGATCGCTTGATGTAGTAGTAGTCGGGTTCGATGTCGGCGAGGAACGCTTCCAGCTCGGCGTCGGTGATATCGCCCCACATCTCGAACACCGTCTCATCCAGAGCGTCAGCGTCTTGCGGGCCATCGGCCGGGCGCAAGACGAGGGTGGAACGTTCAGACTCGAAGAGACGCTCTCGCATGAGGCCAGGCTACCGAGCGGTGGCGCTGGAGCACGAACGTGGAAGGACCGTTTATAGGGCAAAGTCGCCCCGCACGCGGACGCTAAGACCCGCTCACGCTCGAACGCCGGTACCGAAGGCCCAATGCTCGCGCCCGTGCGATCGGCCCGCTGAACGAGCGGCTCCGCGGTGAGCTGGGATGCTGACATCTATGGACGCATATGCCCAGTACGCCCGATCCCGACGAACCCGTCCCCTCGGGCTGAGCAATAGGCGCTTGGCCGCCATGCTGGGAGACTTTGTATACGAGACCTCAAATGCAGAAGACGAGTCCCGACGGTACCTGGAGATGCTTCATGGCAAGGGCAAGCAGGTTCTCACCGGCCGAGACCTCGACTCTCTGGAGCGCTTCACCAGCGAGCACAATCGAGAAGAGCGTCGAGCCGTCGGCATCGAGGAGGAGTACTTCTCGTGGGGCCGTGTCGACGGACTTTCGCGCAAAATCATCCGCACCGCCTCGGAAGCCGTCGTTCGCACAGAACCTGAGTTCGCCGAAAACTCCGCCGCGCTGGATCGGATGTTCGCCACGACGAACGCCCTACGCGAGTTCCGGAATCAGGTTGCGCATCGAACTCCGAGTGATGGCGGAGGGCGACTCCACTTCTATCGCCAAAGCGACAGTCTCGTCACCCCGCGTGAGATCTGGGGCTGGACTGAGGTAGCCGCTAGTTACTGGTCCAACCTGACCTCGATCACGAATGCGATCTCCATGGCAATCGGCGTTGTCACAGGCCCGTGGATGATGATGAGGGTTCCCCGCCCGCTTCAATGGCCACCAGCCGGCATTTCCATCCATGGCCTGCGGGTGATCGAACGAAGCGGCATCTCGGTGCCCGAGCAGAGACTCAAAGACGCCCGGTCGGAGTGGACTGCTGTGACGCGCCGGTGGAAGCTTCAACGTCGATGAACCTCGCCTCGCCGGTTCGCGGGCGATGGAACCTAATCTGCATCAGATGGGGACCGGCCTACGAGCCGTCGCTAGAGACTTGTTCAGCCGCTGATCTAGCAACCGGCGCCAACAAGCCCTCCACTAGGTCGTCGACTTGAACTGCTCCCAATGCACTCCAGCTATCGCCGTCGCGATCGTGTCTTCGGCGTGCCCCAAGGAGTAGCCCGGGGACCCCCCGTGGCGATCCTCTAGCGGTAGGTCAGACCAGAAGGCTTCCACGGAGTACCGCGGCCGGCTCGCACGGGGACCCCCGTCTCTCAACCTGACAGTTACCGGCCGCCCATGGAGCCACACCTCGTATTCGGTGATCTCAAGAACATCCGAGGCACCGACTACGTAGGAATCGATCGCATCTCTCAACTCACTCATGAGGCCTGAACGTACCCGATCGAGTCGTCCCATACCCACGACTCGCTCGAACCAGCGCGGGGGGCGGTGTTGCCCTTCCATCACTAACCAGTCACGGGGCAGTCGACCCGCTTGCTGCACGACCCGGGTCGCTCTGGAGGATCGCTGACGCACTGCGCACACGAGTTGGGGACGGAGTACCGAGGGCGACCGGAGCGCGAAGCGCCGAAGACGAATCGCGGAGGACGGCAGCCGATAGAATCCGGAGAGGTGTTTGGAGGCCGCGTTGAGTGATCCAGTATTGGTCCGGAGTTTTCTCTACCTGGACGCCGAACGCGTTCGGTCGCTGGCCGCCCAGCTTCTTGGCGGCGTGCCGGAGACTAGCACCCAGGACCGGTCGCACGAGGTCGGAGGGGCGGCCAAGGCCGAGGCAGGGCTTCTGAAATTCTTGAGGGCAAGCGGCGAGGCCGACTACCGATATCGCCGTTCATCCACTGAGACGAGTAGCTTGCATCACCAGGTCTACGTTCAGTTTGAGGAAGTTCTCTCCGAAAAAGGTGCTCTGGAGCAAATCGGCGATGGATTCGACTTCGCGGACTGGACGCCTTCGCACTTCGAGGATGGTGCATTCTTTCGTGCTCGCGGCCGAGTCCAGATCGCTGACTACTCTCGGACGATCGAGACGATGCAGGGCTTCCCGTCGCTACTGAAGGCGTTCGCGACAATCCAAACAACGAACATTCAGAACGAGGTGGACGCGGGGAAGATCACCGCAGCCGAGGCGACGATCAAAAAGCGCGAGTTGCAGCAACTTCAGAATACGGTCAAGGGGTTCTCGGTCGACTCGTTGGCCGCCCTCGGCCGCGCGATGTACGCAGATGGCGCGCTCCGTGTGAAGGTACATCCCACGGGAGCCCCCGCGTTGCACGTGATCGTCGGCACAGGCAATCCCGATTCGCTGCTTGTTGAGCTAGGCAATGAAGGCTTGATGCAGTCGCCGGACACTACGGAGTGGACGGTCGTTGGTCAAATATCGGCCGCCGCGCTCTCTACCGGCCTGAACACAATCCCCACCGGGAACGGGATTGAAGATGCCATTGAGGGCATGACGAACGGATTCCGTGGATTAGTGAAGACAGGCAACGCGGCCACCTTCCCAGTGATGGAGTGCACCCCGATCGCGATCTACAGAGAGACGCAGGTCAGCTGAGGGCCCTTGATCTTGTATTGAAGATTTCGGGAGACCATCACGCCCTGCGCGACCGGCTAGAGATTCAGCGCGTCCGATCAGCGGTGGGCTTGTCACCGGCGACGGCGTGGTGATGCTCTTCAATAGGGGCGACGGCTCGGAGTGCGCCATCACATTTCCGCTTTCACCTGTTCGACTGCTTGTCATCGGCGACGGGCTACCCGGGGTTCATCCGCTCTTCAACCACCTAATCGCGAGCCGCTGCTGTAGGTGGCTTGTCGACCACGTTGAGGGACCAGTCGCTAGAGCCATTCGGGGCGGTATCCGACCGTTCAGTGAACGAGCGAAGCGTCGCGTTGGCGCGGCCCCTGCCCCTGCGAAGATGCGTTGCGAACGGCATTGGATTGATCGGTGCTAGAACAAGTCGATCTCCTGCGCCTCGTTGTCATCAGACGAGGAGGCGCTCCTTAGGTCCCAGTCGGTCATCTCGTTGAATCCTTTGCAGGGGCCGAGGTCTCCGTCACAGTTGAGCAAGCCTCGCTTCGCGGCGTCGCGTACTCGCGTATCTTCGCCGGCCCGTCCTAGGTCAAACGACTTTTCGACAATTCGTGCAAGCGGGTATCGGGGGCGTGCAACCATGGACACTTCGTTTGCCTTGACATTGCGAGCGCTCGCCCACGCCTCGACCAGGATCGTCTCACCGACTGGGTGATGGCACTCCGTCTCGTGACAGATGGTGCACCTGCCTTCAGCGTCGCGGTCCGCGATCTTCGGGTAATACTCACGCATCTCATGATCACAGTCTTCGACCAGTTTGCCGCAAATGGAGCACTCGAAGTCGCTCACGAGTCCGGCCGAGACTCCCATCCTTAGGTGGGAGACGTTGATGGGGCAATCCGTCCAGTACTCCTCGTCCTCGCTATAGGTAATCGGGCAGCCGAACAGCCCGCGCTTCACGAACGCCGCGCGGTGAATCGCTGCGTGAGCGTCCTCGCGCAGTGGATGATCCTCGAGATAGTTCAGCGCATCCATCGCAGCAGAGACCGACTTCCTTATGTGCGGCTCGATCGCGTCTTGCACTTCCGTGTCGATGGTGGATTGGAACGCCAGCCACTCGGCGCGTTTCTGGCGCTGGATAGCACGTCGCGCACGGTCGTCGTTCTCAACCAGGTCGAAGTCGAGTGCCGGCATGTGCGCCCCGTCGGTACCGAGAAGCCTCACCACTTCGTCATACTCGTCTTCCGCAGTCTGAAGCGACGCGCGACCGTAATGATCTAGGTACCGCTCACGGTGGGGCCCGCCTGAGGGCGGGATCGGGCCCCATTGCAGGATGAGCATCTTGTACTGCAGCCCTCTGCGCTCAGTCACGTCAATTCCCTTGTTTACGCTTCTTGGCTTCGGCCTGTAGCACCTTCAGAGCCTCGATCACATCTGTACCGCTGCCTTCGAGCTCGATGTCGCGCCCCGTCTCGGTCTCCGCGACGTAGACCCGCAACGGCAGCTCATGCGCCTGCTCGTTTGTCCAGCCCTGGTTGTCTGCTCGCTGGGAAATGAACAGACTCACGGTCAGAATGAGCCAATCGCTGGCCATCGTCAGCAGCGCCAGCCCGAGCGACCACATCTCCGGGTCGATGCTGAACTCTTGCAGGTAGTGCCGCTCGCCCTCAGGCTGCGAAAACTCCAATGGCAGCCCCTTGACACGAGCAGCCTTCGGGAGATATCGAACGTTATCCGTGTAGCAGAGCTCTGGCTTCGCTCCTTCCGCCGTCTGGACAGCGGTGCGGGTGGGGATGAGATAGACCTTGTCTGCGTCGAGGGTCTCGGGTACGGCACCGTCCAGCGGAGTCCAGCCGTGCTCGTTGATTCGGACTGTCATGGCGTGAGCCTACTGGTCCCTCCGACGTCTTCTTCGGCAACGTGGCTGGATCGACAACGTGGCTGGCGATGGCTGTGTCTGGCGACCGCATTGCGGCGGGCTGAACATGGCGAGCCAGAGCATTTGGGCCCGAGGCTTGCGCGAGACCCCGATGTCCGCGTTAGGCGAGCTATCTCCCGAGCGCTCGCTCAACAGCCCGACGGCGCCCGTGCCTGCGCCAGGGACACACTGGCCGCCGGCCCCACCTACAGTGTCCGAACGGCACTCAAGCAAGCTCCTGCACCCTAAACTCGTCTTACCTCGGGCGTGAGGAACGAACTGGTGACAGTTTCGGTTTAGGCCGCGAGTGTGAGCGGCGCAGCTAGCTTGGCTTCGAACTCGATGGGCGTCAAGCCGCCGAGGGTGTCCTGGGCGCGCTGGCGGTGATACTTCCGCTCGATCCACACGACAATCGCGAGCCGGAGTTCCTGCCGGGTCGTCCATCGCTGGTGGTTGAGGACGTTCGTCTGCAGCAGTGACCAGAACGATTCCATGGCGGCTTTGTCTCCGGCGGCGCCGACGCGTCCCATCGATCCGACCATGTCATGGCGGCGCAGTTCGCGGGCCATGGCACGGCTTCGGAACTGGCTGCCTCTGTCAGCGTGCAGGATGCATCCGGCGACGTCGCCTCGGCGAGTGACGGCGTTGCGGGCGGCGTCGACGGCGAGCTTCGCGGTCATCCGGTCCGAGATCGAGTAGCCGACGATCCGGTTGGAGAACATGTCCTTGATCGCGCAGCAGTAGAGCTTGCCTTCACCCGTCCAATGCTCCGTGATGTCCGTGAGCCAGAGCCGGTTCGGGGCATCGGCGCGGAAGGCCCGCTTCACATGGTCATCGAATACCGGAGGGCCCGCCTTCTTTGTCCTTGCCGCGCCGGCGGCGCCGCGCGGACGAGAGGATCCCAGCCTGCGAGCACAGCTTCCACGCCGTCCGACGGCTCATCCGCCACCCCGCACGCCGCGCCTCATCAGCCAAGTAGCGGTACCCGAACGTCGGGTCGTCATGGTGCGCGTCACGCAGTGCGTTGATCCGATGCGCGCGGAGCACGTCCGCGTCCCGGACAGGGTCGCCTCTCCACCGGTAGTAGGACTGTCTTGCGAGCTTGAGGACCCGGCACGACACCGTCACGGGAATCCCCGTCTCGGCGAGCTCAGATACGAGCGGGTACGTCATTTTGGGGAGCCGCCGAGTTTCAGGTTCGCCTGCGACAGATACGCCGCAGCCCGACACAGGACCTCGTTCTCCTGCTCGAGCAGGCGGATCCGTTTCTTCAATTCCCGCGCCTCTGCCGCGTCCGCAGCGGTCTGACCGGGCCGGTTGCCGTCTTCGACATCGGCCTGGCGCAGCCAGTTCTGCAGGGTCGCTTCACTGATACCGAAGTCGGTCGCGATCTGTTTGATGGTGACGCCGCTCTCACGGCTACGAGCAACCGCGACAACGTCCTCGCGGAACTCTCTGGGACAAGGACCGGGCATGATGACATCCTCCCCGCCAGCACCTCCCGGCACCAACGATCAGTTGTCACCAGTTCGCTCCGCACGCCCGAGTACCGATCCTCAAGCCGTTAGAGCCCGTACTCAGACGCATTACTGAGGGCCGCGAACATGAGCAGCCGCTCCTCCGAGGACCCCGAGGCGGAGTCCTCACCACCGGGACGCTCTCGCGAGCAACCGACTGGACCAACCTGGTGCAAAGACTCGGCCACCCCGGTCTGCGACGACACGATCTCAGACACGCCGGGGCCACATGGTTCGCGAACGCCGGCGTCCCGCTTCACATCGTCCGTGACATCCTCGGACACGCCTCGATCGAGACGACCAAGGGCTACTTGCACGCCGACACCACCGAGCTCGCGCGCGCCGCGGAACGGACGAACCAGCATCTCAGATGGAGCGGAGCGAGGCTCTACAACACTTGACTTTGATTCATGGGGTCAGGGGCTTGGGAACAGGTTGGGACCATGCGAGTTCCGTGAGGTTCGACATCCCGTAACATAGGAAGCACAAATCGGGACCACAGGATCGGCCTTCGTCCGGCGCTTACTCGCGGAAATCGGACACTCGGAAATGCCGTTCCATCAGGCTTTTTCTGTCGGGATGACAGGATTTGAACCTGCGACCCCCTGACCCCCAGTCAGGTGCGCTACCAAGCTGCGCCACATCCCGTTGTTGAGTTATCTAGGCTGTTCTCGACCGTTGAAGACAATGTGTCCCCCAGTCAAGTGCGCTACCAAACTGCGCCACAGCCCGTTGTTCAGTTGAGTCGCCCGCGGGCAACTCGGATAGTCTAGCCGGTCGCCGACGCGGTCGCGAACCGGGGCGCTCCCCGCGCGTGGCGCGGCGGATCAGAGCGTGTGCGACCGGCCCGCGAGCCAGCCCGACACTGCAACGGCGACGGAGACCGCCATTAGTACGATCAGCGCCGGGGCCCAACTGCCCGCCGCGTCGTGCAGGCCGCCGGCGGCGACCGGGCCGATCGCCGCGAGCACGTAGCCGAGGCACTGCGCCATGCCCGACAGCGACGCCGCCTGGCTGTGATCGCGGGTGCGCAGGCCGAAGAACGACAGCGCCAGCACGATGCTCGCACCGCCCGCGAACCCGACGATCCCCGACCAGGCGAGACCACCCGCGGGCGCGAAGAGGAAGCCGGCGCTGCCGACGAACATCAGCGCGGCACCGCCGACCGCGAGCGCCCGCTGGTCGCGCATGCGCGGGATGAGCGCGGAGGCCGTGAGGCTGCCGACGATTCCGAGGGCGTTGACGACGAGCAGGTGCATGCCCGCCTCCGCCTCGCTGAATCCGGCGGCCGTTTCGATCGAGGGCAGCCAGGTCACGAAGATGTAGTACACGACCGACTGCAGCCCCATGAAGACCGTCACCTGCCAGGCCAGCGCCCTCCCCCACGGCGAGCGCGGCGCCGACGACACGCCCCCGGATGGACCGCTCCGCTCGGCGGCGACCACCGACGCGGCCGCGACCACCGCCGTCGCCGGCCCCCTGCGCAGCTGCGGCGCGAGCACGCCGAGCGCGATCAGAGCCAGCCCTGCCCACATCCCGAGCGGCAGGCGCCAACCGAGCGCCGTCGCGGCCGCGATCGGCACGGCGACCCCGGCGGCGATCGCGGCGAAGATGCCCTGCACCGCCGAGTACGCCCCGGTGACCTGGCCGATCCGGTCGGGGAAGTCGCGCTTGACGAGTGCGGGCAGGAGCACGTTCAGCACCGCGATCGCGACACCGATGAGCGCCGTGCCGACCCCGAGCAGCGGCATCGGCGGAAGCGAGCGCACGACGAGACCGACGGCGAGCACACCGAGTCCGAGACCCACCGTGCGCTCGAGCCCGAGGCGCTGGGCGACGCGGGGAGCGAAGGGCGACACCACGGCGAACGCGAGCAGCGGCAGGCTGACGAGGATCGACGCCGCCATCGACGACAGGCCGAGGTCGCGCTCCATATCGGGCACGAGCGGCCCGACCGTCGTGATCGCCGCGCGCAGGTTGCCGGCGACGAGCAGCAGCCCCGCGAGCACGAGCCAGGCGGGGAGCGAGCGTGCGGCGCGGGCGGCGTTCATCATGGCGTGCTGAGGTCCTTCTGGCTCGAGGGGCGCCCGGACATCCGGATATTCATACCTGATTTATATAACCATGGTATGCTTTCGGACGTGGACAGGGAACGCGATCTCGAGGCGCTGATCGTCGGCGCTCATGCGCTGACCCGCATCGCCGCGCTCGATACGCGGAGCGAGACCCCGTCCGCCCAGTGGCGCACCCTGGCGATCCTACGCGAGGGCGGCCCCCAGCGCCTCGGCGACCTGGCCAGGATCAGCCGCGTCAGCCAACCGGGCATGACCCGCCTCATCAAGACGATGAGCGAGGCCGGCCTCGTCGAGCGCACGCACGACCCGGACGATTCGCGCGTCGTGCGCGTCGACGTGACCGATGCCGGCGTCGACGCCTATTTCGCTTGGCGCAAGGAGCTCACCGCGGCGCTCATCCCCCGGTTCTCCGGCCTGAGCGACGCGGATTGGGCCGCCATCCGGCGCACCGCCGAGATCGCCGCGGCGATCACCGACGGCATCGGTGATCCCGACGCACCGTAGCGCGCCGACCGTGCGGCGGGCGCCCGGCTGGACGCCCCTACGCGCCGCACGGGCGTCCGCCGCGCCCGCGGCGAATCCTGCTCGCACCGCAGCAGACCCGCGCCGAGACGGCCGCGGCGTGCCTCGAGCCCAGAATCCTCCCCCATCCCACAGCAGAAAGGACCCCGCGTGAGCAAGCCCCGATCCGCCGCGCCCTCCGCGCCCTCCGCGCCCATCTGGAAGCAGCCGCTGGCCGTCTGGGCGATCGCGTTCGCCTGCGTCGTCGCTTTCATGGGCATCGGCCTCGTCGACCCGATCCTGCCGGCGATCGCCGAGCAGCTCCACGCGACGCCGTTCCAGTCGGAGCTGCTGTTCACGAGCTACCTCGCGGTGACGGGCCTGGCCATGCTCGTCACGAGCTTCGTGTCGAGCCGCATCGGCACGAAGGCGTCGCTGCTGATCGGGCTCGCACTCGTCGTCGTCTTCGCGTTCCTGTGCGCGATCAGCGGCTCGGTCGACGAGGTCATCGGGTTCCGCGCCGGATGGGGGCTCGGGAACGCCCTGTTCATCTCGACCGCGCTGGCGGCGATCGTCGGGGCCGCCTCCGGCGGCTCCGGCCAGGCCATCGTCCTCTACGAGGCGGCCCTCGGAATCGGCATCGCCGTCGGACCGCTCGTGGGCGGCCTGCTCGGCGAGGTCAGTTGGCGCGGGCCGTTCTTCGGCGTCGCCGCGCTGATGGCGATCGCGTTCATCGCGATCCTCACCCTCCTGCGCACACCGCACGAGAAGCGGTCGCCGATCAAGCTCTCCGCGCCCATCACGGCTCTCGGCCGGCCGGCGCTCGGCACGCTCGCGGTCACGGCGCTGTTCTACAACGTCGCGTTCTTCATCCTGCTCGCGTACTCACCGTTCCCCCTCGGCTTCGGCGCCATGGGCATCGGTTACACGTTCTTCGGCTGGGGCATCGCGCTCGCGATCACGAGCGTCTGGCTCGCCCCCATCATGATCCGCGCCTGGGGCCGCCGCGTCACGCTGATGGTCGCCCTCCCCCTGCTCGCGGTCGACCTCGTCGTCGCCGGCGTCCTCGTCGAGACACCCGCCGCGCTCGTGACCTGCATCATCGTGGGCGGGCTGTTCCTGGGCGTGTGCAACACGACGCTCACCGAGGCCGTCATGGAGGCCACCGACCTGCCCCGCCAGGTCGCGTCATCGTCGTACTCGGCGGTCCGCTTCCTCGGCGGTGCCGCCGCCCCGCCGCTGGCCGCCTGGCTCGGCGCGCAGTTCAGCGACACGGTGCCGTACGTGTTCGCGGCCGGCGCCGCCGTCGTCGCGACGCTCGTGCTCGCGTTCGCGAAGCGCCCACTCGCCGTGATCGACGCGCACGACGCCGACGCCGCGGAGGAGGCGGAGGCCGCCCTGCTCGGCGACGCCGCCTGACCTCTGCGGGAAGCCCCGGGCGCGCCGCCGCGCGCCCGGGGCTTCCGCGTCCCGCGACGCGGCCGGTTCCGGATGCCTCTGCCGCAGTACCATGGGCGGATGGCCGAGTCGGTGCGATTGGACGTGTGGCTGTGGGCCGTGCGCGTCTACAAGACCCGCTCGCTCGCGACGACCGCCGTGCGCGGCGGTCACGTGCGCGTCAACGGCGACCCCGTCAAGGCGGCGCACGCGCTGCGCGTCGGCGACGAGGTGCGCGTGCGCATCGGGCACATCACGAAGATCCTCGGCGTCGCGCAGCTGCTGACCAAGCGGGTGGGCGCGCCGATCGCGGCGAAGGCCTACGAGGACCGCACGCCTCCCCCGCCCCCGCGGGAGTTCGTCGCGCCGCCCGGCCTCCGGGACCGCGGCGCCGGGCGCCCGACCAAGCGCGAGCGCCGGGACATCGACAGGCTCCGCGGCAGGGCCTGAGCTCGCGCGCCCCCGCCGCGCGACGGTATGCACTGAGCGCATACGGTTCTGTCATGCCATCTATTTGACGACATACTCTGGCGGGCGGACACTGATTCGGTCCGCTGACAGCGGGGACGTGCCGTACGAAGGCGTGCACGGCCGACGACGCAATGGAGAACTCAACGATGAAAACCGCGTCCCGCCCTTGGATCGTCGCCCTGTGCTGGCTGACGGTCGCATTCGAGGGCTTTGACATCGTCGCGCTCGGCGCGACCATCCCGGTCCTCACGGACCCGGCGCACGGGGTCGGCGTCACCGCAGCCGAGATGACGTTCGTCGCGACGATCTCGCTCGTCGGCGTCGGCGCCGGCGCCACGGCGATCGGCCCGCTCGCGGATCGGTTCGGGCGGCGCGGGCCCCTGATGGCGTGCATCCTCGTGTTCTCGATCTTCACCCTCGTGTTCCCCCTCATGCCGAACGCCGCGATGATGGGCGCCGTCCGGTTCATCGCCGGCCTCGGCCTCGGCGGCTGCATGCCCGTCGCCGTCACGATGATGCAGGAGTCAGCGCCCGGCGGCCGCAAGGCCCACGCCTCGACGATCACGATGACCGGCTACCACGCCGGGGCCGTGCTCGCGTCGCTCGGCGCCCTCTGGCTCGGCGGCAACTGGCACTGGCTGTTCTACCTCGGCGGCCTCATCGGGCTGGCCCTCGTCCCCGTCATGTGGGCGAAGCTTCCCGAGACCCACCCGCTCGCGAACGCGGAGGCGGCCCCTGGCCCGCGGTACGGTGTGCGAGACCTGTTCACGAGCGGCCGCGGCCGCATCACGATCGGCCTCTGGGTCGGCACCTTCATGGGCCTGCTCCTGGTCTACGGCCTGAACACCTGGCTGCCGAAGATCATGGCCGAGGCCGGCTACCCGATGTCCAACTCCCTCGTGATGCTCTTCGTCATGAACGTCGGCGCGATCATCGGCCTGCTCGTCGGCGGCAGGATCGGCGACGCGAAGGGCGTCAAGGGCACGATCCTGATCTGGTTCGGCGCCTCCGCCGTGCTGCTGTCGGTCCTGAGCATCCCCTTCACGAACGAGCTGCTGCTCGATGCGGTGCTGATGGCCACGGGCGTGTTCGTCTTCAGCGCGCAGGTGCTCATCTACGGCCTCGTCGGCTACGTGTACCCCAAGGCGCTCACGGCGACCGGCATGGGCTTCACCTCGGGCGTCGGCCGCCTGGGTGCCATCGTCGGCCCGCTCATCTCCGGCGTGCTCGTGACGGCGGGCATCGCCTACCCCGCCGGCTTCTACATGTTCGCCGCGGCCGCGGTCATCGCGTTCGTCGCCGTACTCTCGATCCCGAAGCCGAAGGCATCGACCGCGGCGGCCCTGGCGGCGCAGGAATCCCAGGAATCCGCCCGCGCGTGATCCGCGGACGGAACGGCTGAGCCCCCCACACGGGGGCTCAGCCGTTCCGCGCTTCCGCCAGCGCACGCCGTGCCAGGCCGATGAACCACGCGCGCGGCCCCGTCGCCCCCGTCACGGCCGCGTCCCAGTACAGGTTCACGTCGAACTCGGGCATGCCCTTCGGCAGCTCGCGCACCGCGAGGCCCCACGTAGGCGCGACGGCGTCCGCCATGTGCACGGGCATCACGGCCATCAGCCCACCGTCCGCGACCAGCTGCGGCAGCGCGAGGAAGTGCTGCACCTGCACCGCCGCCCGGCGCACCACGCCGACGGCCGCGAGCGCCGCATCGATCTGCGCATGCCCCGCCCGCTTGCTGACGACCGCGTGCGCGCGCTCGGCGACCTCCTCCGCCGTCAGTCGGAGAGCCGCCGGGGCGTCATCCGGATGCATGAGCGCGACGTAGTGATCGCCGCGCAGCACAGCAGCCCGCCCCGAGACGTCGAGCTCGACCGACGCGATCGCGGCATCGATCGCACCGCGTGCGAGGGCGTCGACGACCTCGTCGATCGGCGTCTGCTCGACGATGACCGACGCGAACGGCGCCTCCGCCGCCATGGCCCGCAGCACGGCGGGCAGGAAGCTCGACTCGCCGATGTCGGACAGCCGGATGCGGAACTCCCGTTCCGTCGTCGCCGGATCGAACGCGCGGTGCGCGTCGACCGCGTCATCGAGGTTCGCGAGCGCGGAGCGCACGAGGGGCCCGAGCTCCACGGCGCGCTCCGTCGGCACGATGCCTGCGCCGTGCCGGACGAACAGCGGGTCGCCCAGCTGCTCGCGCAGGCGGCCGAGCGCGTGCGACACGGTGGGCTGGGTGAGGCGGAGGTCATCGGCGGCGGCCGTCACCGACCCCGCATCGAGGATCGCGAGGAACGTGCGCAGCAGGTTCAGGTCGACGGACATGCGGCCATCCTATAGACGATGTCTATGAATATCAGTGCTGATATGTATTGGCGCGCATGAGGCTGACTGCGTACGGTCGGGAGCATGACACGAGCAACGGTGCGCGACACGACGTACGAGATCCTGCGTGCGCACGGGATGACGACGGTCTTCGGAAACCCCGGTTCGAACGAACTGCCGTTCCTCGCGGGGATGCCCGACGACTTCCGGTACGTCCTCGGCCTGCACGAGGGCGCCGTCGTCGGCATGGCCGACGGCTACGCGCAGGCAACGGGTCGCCCGGCGTTCGTGAGCCTGCACGCGGCATCCGGAACGGGCAACGCCATGGGGGCGCTCACGAACGCGCATTACGCGCACTCGCCGCTCGTGCTGCTCGCCGGTCAGCAGGTCCGCAGCACCGTCGGGCAGGAGGTCATGCTCTCGAGCGTCGATGCGGCGCTGCTGCCGCGCCCGCTCGTGAAGCACTCGCACGAGCCGCTCTCCCCCGACGACGTCTCGCGGTCGGTCGCGCACGCGATCCACGAGGCGGGCAGCTCGCCGCGCGGGCCCGTCTACCTCTCGGTCCCGTATGACGACTGGTCGCAACCGGCACCCGCCGATGACGCCCTGCTCGCGTCGCGATCCGTGCGGCACGCGGCCGCGCTCGACGGCGGCCAGCTCGCGGCGCTCGTCGCCGACCTCGACGCCGCTCGGGCCCCCGTGCTCGTGCTCGGACCGGATGTCGACGCCGAGCGCGCCCAGCCGCACGCCGTCGCCCTCGCGGAACGCCTCGGCGCCCCCGTCTGGGTCGCCCCCTCGCCGTCGCGCTGCCCGTTCCCGACGACGCACCCGCATTTCCGCGGGCAGCTGCAGACCGGGAAGAACGCGCTGCGGGGCGCGCTGGAGGGCCACGACCTGATCGTCGTGATCGGCGCGCCCGCCTTCCGCTATCACCGCTACGAGGAGGGCTCCTACCTGCCGGAGGGGACTCGCGTGCTGCACCTCACGCAGGACCCGTCCGAGGCGGCCCGCGCCCCCTTCGGCTCCGCGACGGTCACCCCCGTCGGCGCCGCCCTGGCCGGGCTCGCCGAGGGCGTCGCCGACCGCGGCGAGCGCCTGACTCCGCGGCCGGCGCCGGCCGTCCGCCGCGCCCCCGGCGGCATGACAGGGGAAGAGATCCTCGAGATCCTCGACGAGCGGTCCGCTCCGGGCATCACCTACGTGAACGAGACGACCACGCTCGACACGATGTTCCTCGAGCGCGTCGCCATGACCGAGCCGGACAGCTATCACTTCCCGGCATCGGGCGGGCTCGGCTTCGGGCTGCCCGCGGCGGTCGGCGTCTCGCTCGCGCGCCCCGACGACACCGTCGTCGCGGTCGTCGGCGACGGCAGCGCCAATTACGGCATCACCGCGCTGTGGACCGCCGCTCAGCAGCGCACCCGCACGGTGTTCGTCATCGCGAACAACGGCACGTACGGCGCGCTGCGCGGGTTCGCCGCTGTGCTCGACGCGCTCGACGCCCCCGGTCTCGACGTGCCCGGCATCGATTTCGTCGCTCTCGCGACGGGCTACGGCGTGCCCGCCAGCCGCGTCACGACGCCCGACGCGTTCCGCGCGGCATACGACGCGGCCCTGGCAGCGGACGGCCCCGTGCTGATCGACGCGCGCATCGTCTTCTAGGCTTCCACCCACACCCCTCGAAGGAGAGATCATGACACTTCTCGACACCGCACTCTGGAGCGGCAGGATCAGCACCGGATCGTGGCAGCCGGGTCACGGCGGCGCCTACGACGTCGTCGCGCCCGCAACGGGCGAGGTGCTCGGCAGCATCGGTTCCGCCGACGCCTCCGACGCGTACGCCGCCTCCGCACGAGCCGCCGAGGCGCAGCGCGGCTGGGCGGCGAAGGCACCGGAGGAGCGCGCGGCCGTGCTGCGCCGGGCCGGCCTCCTCTTCGAGGAGCACGCGGAGGAGATCCAGGGCTGGATCATCCGCGAGGCCGGGTCCATCCCGCCCAAGGCGGGGCTGGAGACCCACATCGCCGCGAACGAGTGCTTCGACTCGTCGGCGCTCCCCCACCTCGCGCAGGGCGAGGTGCTGCCGAGCGACGAGGCGCGCTGGTCGTTCGCGCGTCGCAAGCCGATCGGCGTCGTCTCGGTGATCGCGCCGTTCAACTTCCCGCTCATCCTGGCTATCCGCGCCGTCGCCCCCGCGCTCGCGACCGGGAACGCCGTGCTGCTCAAGCCGGACCCCCGCACGGCCGTGTGCGCCGGCGTGTCGATCATGCGCGTCTTCGAGGAGGCGGGCCTGCCGGCCGGCGTGCTGCAGCTGCTGCCGGGCGGTGCGGACGTCGGGTCGGCCGTCGTCGATGCCCCCGAGGTCGGCATGGTCGCCTTCACCGGATCCACCGGCGCCGGCCGGAAGATCGGCGAGACCTGCGGGCGCCTGCTGAAGCGCGCCCACCTGGAGCTCGGCGGCAACAACGCCATGATCGTGCTCCCCGGCGTCGACGTCGCCAAGGCGGCGAGCGCGGCGGCGTTCGGCTCGTGGATGCACCAGGGCCAGATCTGCATGACGACGGGCCGCCACATCGTGCACGAGTCGGTGTACGACGAGTACGTCGCCGCCCTCGTCGAGAAGGCGAACGCGCTGCCCGTCGGCGACCCGGCGAGCGAACAGGTCGCCCTCGGCCCCCTCATCGACGACGGCCAGACGCGGCACTGCGCCGAGATCGTGGCCGACGCGCGCTCCGCGGGCGCGACGATCGCCGCGGGAGGCACCCACGAGGGCCGGTTCTTCCGCCCCACCGTGATCACGGATCTCGACCGAGACAACCGCGCATGGGCGGAGGAGATCTTCGGCCCCGTCGCCCCCGTCATGAAGTTCTCGACGGTCGACGAGGCGGTCGAGCTCGCGAACGACTGCGACTTCGGCCTCTCGATCGGCGTGCTCGGCAACGTCAGCGACGCCATGGTGATCGCCGACCGCCTCGACAGCGGCAAGGTGCACATCAACGAGCAGACGGTGTCCGACGAGTCGCAGGCGCCGTTCGGCGGCACGAAGTCGTCGGGCAACGGCACCCGCATCGGCGGGGCCACGACGAACCTCGAAGCGTTCACCGAGATCCAGTGGCTCACGGTGCGGCCGGAGATCGCCGACTACCCGTTCTGACCCCGCGCGACGGCCTCGGCCGGGGCGGATCCGTTCCTCAGGGCGCGATCCGCCCCGTGGCCAGCCCGACCAGGGCCGCGACCGCCATCGCGATCACGACCGCCAGCATGACCAGCTCGCGCGCACGGAAGGGTCGTCGGCCCTGCTCGCGCCGCGTCATCGCGAACAGCACCGTCGCGGGGGCGTAGAACAGGCAGGACAGCAGCAGGAGATCGATCCCGGCGGCGAACAGCAGGAACGCCGTGTACGCCGAGGCGAGCGCCGCGATCGCGAGGTCGCCCCAGAGCACCGCCCGCCCCGCCTCCGCGTACGTCTCCCTCGTGACCCGGAGCTTGAGCGCGTACAGAGCCGCCAGCAGGAACGGGACCAGCACCATCACCGAGGTCATATCGAGCGCGAAGTCGAACGCATCGGCCGAGAAATAGGTCAGCACGAGCGCGACCTGGGCGAGCGCGATGCTCAGCACGAGCGCGTTCACGGGTGCGCCCCTGCGGTTCTGCGTCGCGAGGAAGCGCGGCATGTCGCCGTGCTCCGCCGCCTCTGCCACGACCTCGGCCGCCATCAGCGTCCACGCGAGGTAGGCGCCGAGCACCGCGATGATCATCCCGATGCTGACGAGCACGCCGCCCCATGAGCCCACAGCGGCTTCGAGCACGCCCGCCATCGACGGCTGCGGCAGCGCCGCGAGCTCCGCCGTGGGGAGCACGCCGAACGAGACGATGGTCACGGACGCGAAGATCGACAGCACGCTGAGGAATCCGAGCACGGTCGCTCGGCCGACGTCCCTGCGCGTGCGCGCGTACCGGGAGAAGACGCTCGCGCCCTCCACCCCGATGAAGACGAACACCGTGATCAGCATCGTGTCGCGCACCTGGTCGAACAGGGGCGCAGAGCCGGCGCCGCCCGACCAGTTCGCCGCGAACACGGCGGGGTCGAACACGAAGACCGCGAGCAGGAGGAACACCGCGATGGGGACGATCTTCGCCACAGTGACGATGCGGTTGATCGCCGTCGCCTCCCTGATGCCGCGGCGGACGAGGAAGAAGAACGACCAGAGGCCGATCGACGACACGAGGACGGCCAGCGGGGTGTCCCCCGCCCCGAGCGCGGGGAACCACTGGCCGAGCGTCGAGGTGATCAGCACCCAGTACGTGACGTTCCCGAGGAACGAGCTCGCCCAGTATCCGGATGTCGCGATGAACCCCATGAAGTCGCCGAAGCCCGCTTTTGCGTACGAGTAGACCCCGGCGTCGAGGTCCGGCCGCCGCACGGCGAGCCTCTGGAACACGAGGGCCAGCGTGAGCATTCCCGTGCCCGCGATGCCCCAGGCGATCAGCGTTCCCGCGACGCCCGTCGACGCCGCGAACCGCTGCGGCAGCGAGAACACGCCGGCACCCACCATCGAACCGACGACCATCGCGGTGAGCGTGGGCAGCGAAACCTTCGCGGAGCCCTGAACTGACATCTCGGAGCCTTCCGCCGGCACGGCCGGGTCGTCGCAGGAGCGCCGGGGACCGCGGCCGCACGGCACCCGGCGACGCCCCGGGAACCCCGACCGTCACGGCCGCGCCCCACCCACCCTGCACCACGAAAATGCGAAGTCGGTGAGCCCCTGACTACTCCAACCGTGCGCGCAGCCACCGGACGCCGCGCACCGCGGCGCCCGCGCGCTCGAGCCGGCCGCGGAGCTCGCGGTCGCTCGTCACGGCCGTGACGGCGCGCCCCGCGGATGCCAGCGCGGTCGCGCGCGCGACGAGCTCGTCGTCCCCGGAGGCCGCCGCATGCGCGACCCGCACCCGGCCCGCGCGGTCGGGCATCGAACGGGCGGCGCCCTCGACGACCATCTCGATCTCCGGGAACCAGTGGTCGTGCGTCAGGCCGAGGTCTCCGGCGGGCAGACCCTCGGATGCCAGCGTTTCGAGCGCCGACCGGAGCCGCGCGACCGCTCCGGCCCTGTCGCGCCACCATCCGTCGGGCACAGACCCGACGACGTTCGCCGCGTCGACGAGCAGCGAGGGCCGCACGCCGAGCGCGTCGCGCAGCGACGGCCACGCGGTCCCGAACGAGGGGTGCAGGTCGTAGCCCGCGATGTCGTCGACGGGCACCCACGCCAGCTCGAGCGACTCGGGGTCGCTGATCGTCGGTTCGAAGGGATCGGCGACGTCGGCCGCGACCGTCGTGTACCGCCAGACGCCCGCGTCGTAGACGTGCAGGAAGCGCGGCGCGACGGCCGCATCCGGGACCCCCGCTTCCTCCTGGGCCTCGCGCATGGCGCCGGCGACGGGCCGCTCGCCGGCGTGCAGGGCGCCTCCCGGCAACGCCCAGGTGCCGCCGAAATGGCTCCACCCCACGCGGTGCTGCAGCAGCACGCCTCGGTCGGCGTCGAGCGCGAGCAGCCCGGCCGCGCCGAACCGCCCCCAGTACCGCTCCCCCGTGGGCGCCTCGACCCAGGCGTCGCCGGAGTTCGGTCGGTGGCTCATCTCCCCCACGCTACCGCGCCGGACCCCTGCCTTCATCCGACGCGCAGCACGGTTTCACAAGCGCGGAACCGGCGCGCACCCAGTGACGCCGCGGGGCGCGGCTACTTGCGCTGGCGCTTCTCGCGGATGCGCATGGTCGTCACGATCGGGGTGCCCTCGAAGTCGTAGAGCTCGCGGAGCCTGCGCTGGATGAAGCGCCGATACCCGGGGTCGAGGAAGCCCGTCGTGAACAGCACGAACGTCGGCGGGCGGGAGCTCGACTGCGTGCCGAACAGGATGCGCGGCTGCTTGCCGCCCCGCAGCGGGTGCGGGTGCTCGGCGACGAGCTCCGAGAGGAAGGCGTTGAACTTGCCGGTCGGGATGCGGCGGTCCCAGCTCTCGAGCGCCGTCTCGAGCGCTGGCACGAGCCTGTCGAGTCGGCGGCCCGTCTTGGCCGAGATGTTCACGCGCGGGGCCCACGCGACGTGCGCGAGGTCCTTCTCGATCTCACGCTCCAGGAACCGGCGACGCTCGTTGCGCTCCGCCTCCTCGGTGTCGAGGAGGTCCCACTTGTTGAATGCCAGCACGAGCGCGCGGCCCGACTCGAGCACGAGCTCGATGATCCGGATGTCCTGCTCGCTGACCGGCTCGGAGACGTCGAGCACGACGACGGCGACCTCTGCCTTCTCGAGCGCCGCGGAGGTGCGCAGCGACGCGTAGAAGTCGGCGCCCTGGTGCATGTGCACGCGGCGGCGAATGCCTGCCGTGTCGACGAGGCGCCACGGCTTGCCGCCCATCTCGACGATCTCGTCGACGGGGTCGCGGGTCGTGCCCGCGAGGTCGTCCACGACGACGCGCTGCTCGCCGGCGGCCTTGTTCAGCAGCGACGACTTGCCGACGTTCGGGCGCCCCAGGATCGCGACGCGGCGGGGCCCGCCGATCTCCTCCTTCGCGACCGCCGAGACATCCGGCATCTTCGCGATGACGGCGTCGAGCAGGTCGGCGACACCGCGGCCGTGGATCGCCGAGACGGGCCACGGCTCGCCGAGGCCGAGGTTCCAGAGTGCGGCGGCCTCCGGTTCGTGCGACGAGTCGTCGATCTTGTTCGCGATCAGGAAGACGGGCTTGCCCGACTTGCGCAGCAGGCGCACGACGCGCTCGTCCGTCGCCGTGGCGCCCGTGATGGCGTCGACGACGAACAGGATGACGTCGGAGAGATCGATCGCGATCTCGCTCTGCGACGCGACGGACTTGTCGATGCCGCGGGCGTCGGGCTCCCAGCCGCCCGTGTCAACGAGCGAGAACCGGCGATCGTTCCACTCGGCCTTGTAGGTGACGCGGTCGCGGGTCACGCCCGGCTCGTCCTGCACGACCGCCTCGCGGCGGCCCAGGATGCGGTTCACGAGCGCCGACTTGCCCACGTTCGGGCGGCCGACGATCGCCACGACGGGCAGCGCGGGCGAATACTCCATTCCGAGCTCGTCGATGCGGACGCCCGCGATGAGCTCGGCGTCCTCCTCGTCGAGCTCGTAGTCGCCGAGGCTCTGGCGCAGCGATTCGCTGCGCGCCTCGATCAGGTCGTCGTCGAGCTCCGCCAGGCGCTCGGCGAGGTGGTCCTCGCCGCCGGCGTACTCCTCGTTATCGGCCATCTCGGCCTCCCGTTCGTCGTTCGATCACGTCTCGCACGGCGGCGACCGACTGCTCGAAATCGAGCTCCGTGGTGTCGACGACGTCGACTCCCTGGTCGCCCTGCGCGAGGGAGAGTGTGTGCGCGTCGCTCGCGTCGCGCTTGCTGATCGCCGCGGCGACGTCGGTCGCGTCGGCCGAGATCTCGAGGCCGCGGCGCTCGGCGCGCACGCGCTCGCTCGCCGTGAGCAGGATGCGCACCGGTGCGTCCGGCGCGACGACCGAGGTGATGTCGCGCCCCTCGATGACGACGCCGGGCAGGCCCGATTCGCGGGCCTTGCGGCGGAAGCCGTCGTTGAGTCGGTCGCGCACCGCCTGCACCTTGGTGAAGCCCGCGATCGCCGCGGTGACCTCGGCCGTCCGGATGGCGTCGGTCACGTCGGTGCCGCCGACAGCGACCGCGCGCTCATCCGGGTCGAGGCCCTGGCGCAGGTCGAACCCGTCGAGCGCCGAGAGCACGGCGACCTCGTCGGTCGTCTCTGCGCCGGACGCCAGCACGTGCCACGACAGCGCACGGTAGGCGGCGCCTGTATCGAGGTAGCCGAAGCCGAGGCGCCTGGCGATCTCCTTGGAGACGCTGGACTTGCCGCTGCCCGCCGGGCCGTCGATCGCGACGACCGTCACGCCGCCGAACGCATCATTCGTCATCTGTGCTCGCAATCCTCCAGCCGCGGCCCTCGAGGCCGCGGACGGCGGCCTCGAGCGTTCCCTTGTCGACGGCGATCTCGGCGAGGCCCAGCGGGGCTCCCGGCGAGTGCTCGAGGCGTAGGTCCTCCACGTTCACACCCAGCTCGCCCAGGTCGCCGAACAGGCGACCGAGCTGACCGGCGACGTCGTCGACCATGACGACGAACGAGACGAACTCGCGGCGCTGCCCGTGCTTGCCCGGCAGCCGCTCGACCCCGACGTTGCCCCGGCGGATGGTCTCGGCGATCTCGCGCCTGGCCCCGGGGCGCTCGGTCTCGCGCAGGGCGTCGGCGAGGCCCGCCAGGTCTGCGGCGAGCGCATCGAGCCCCGCCACGACCGCCGGCGCGTTGGCCTCGAGGATCTGCACCCACAGCTCGGGGGCCGAGTGCGCGATGCGCGTCGTGTCGCGCACGCCCTGGCCCGCGAGGCCCAGAGCATACTCCGGGGCGTCCGCGAGGCGGGCGGCCAGCAGCGAGGCGACGACCTGCGGCAGGTGGGAGACGAGCGCGACCGAGCCGTCGTGCTCCTCGGGGCTCATCTCGATCGGCACGGCGCCGACGTCGAGGGCGAGTGCCTCGACGAGTGCGAGGTCGCTGGGACGGGTCTCGCCGTCGCGGCAGATCACCCACGGGCGCCCCGCGAAGATATCGCTGCGTGCGGAGATCGCTCCACCGCGTTCGCGGCCCGCCATGGGGTGCGAACCGATGTAGCGGGTCAGGTCGGCGCCGCGCGAGCGCAGCTCCACGAGCGGCGCGAGCTTGACGGAGGCGACGTCGGTGACGACCGCAGCCGGGAACGCCTTCAGCTCGGCTTCGACGACGTCGGCGACGACGTCGGGCGGCACGCAGACCACGACGAGCGAGGGCCGGTCGCCGTCGGCCGCGGCGCGGCCCGCGCCGTAGTCGATCGCGAGGCGCAGCTGCGCCGGCGACGTGTCCGCGAGCGCGACGTCGACGCCCGCTCGGCTCAGGGCATGGCCGACGCTCGCGCCGAGCAGGCCGGCGCCGACGACCCGCACGGTGCCCGACGTGCGCACGGCGCGGCCGGGCACGGCGGCGCGAGCGGCGGTCGGATCAGTCACGGGGGCCCCTCGGTTCTGCGGTCTCGGGCTGGGAAGCGCCCGTCTCGTCGCGCGACAGCGTGAGCAGCGCGCCCCGTTCCACCTTAGTCAGTTCCCTGGCCTCGCCCGCTGGGAGCGTGCCGAGGTGGAGCGGGCCGAACTGCCTGCGCACGAGCTCGAGAACGGGGTGGCCGACCTCCGCCATCATCCGGCGCACGATCCGGTTGCGGCCGGAGTGCAGCGTGAGCTCGACGAGGCTCGTGCCGCGCGAACTGTCGAGCAGCCGCGCCTTATCGGCCGCGATGGGCCCGTCGTCGAGCGCGACGCCGCGCGTGAGCTTCGCGATGGTCTGCGGCGATACCGTGCCGCGCACCTTCGCGATGTACACCTTCGTGACGCCGTGCTTCGGATGCGCGAGCACCTGGGCCAGCTCGCCGTCGTTCGTCAGCACCAGGAGTCCCGAGGTCTCGTAGTCGAGGCGGCCGACGTTGAAGAGCCGCTCCTCCCATTCCTCGGCGTACCGGCGCAGGTCGGGCCGCCCGCGGTCGTCCTTCATCGAGCTGACGACGCCCGTCGGCTTGTTCAGCATGATGTAGCGCTTGGAGGTGTCGAGCTGGACCGCCTGCCCGTCGACGTCGACGAGGTCGGTCTCCGGGTCGATGCGCCGGCCGAGCTCCGCCACGACGACGCCGTTCACGCGCACGCGCCCCGCCGCGATGAGGTCCTCGGATGCGCGGCGCGAGGCGACCCCCGCGTTCGCCATGACCTTCTGCAGGCGCACGCCCTCCGGCGCTGAGCTGTTCTCCATCCGGACATTCTCTCAGCCGGCGCCCTCTCCCCGCGCCCGCAACTCTTCATTTCTGGCACATCTCCGGGCGAGCACACCACCGGAGATGTGCCAGAAATGAAGAGTTACCGGGGTCAGGAGAAGTCGGGGAAGCCGTCCGCTCCGTCCTCGAGGAGCGGGGAGATCGGCGGGAGCTCGTCGAGCGAGTTGATGCCGAGCTGCTGCAGCAACAAGTCGGTCGTGCCATAGTTCAGCGCGCCCGTCTCGGGGTCGGCGAACTGCTCGGTGATGAGGCCGCGCGCCAGGAGCGTCCGCACGACGCCGTCGACGTTCACGGCCCGGATGGCCGCCACCTGCGAGCGCGAGACCGGCTGCTTGTACGCGATCACTGCCAGCGTCTCCAGCGCCGCCTTCGACAGCCGCGCCGGGGCCTGTGCCCCGACGTAGTCGGCCACGAGCCCGTCGAGCTCGCCCCGCACGTAGATGCGCCACCCGCCGCCGACCTCGCGCAGCTCGAAGCCGCGCCGCGGCCCGCCCGCCTCACCGTCGTAGTCCTCGACGAGCGCACTCAGCGCCTGCCGCACGGCGGGCACGGGCGCGCCGACCGCCGTGGCGAGCGACACGAGCCCGATCGGCTCGTCGGCGACGATCAGGATCGCCTCGAGCCGCTGCGCGACGCTCGGCTCTGGCGCGGCCTGCCCGGCGCCGTCGCTGCCTGCGCCCGACCGATCCGGCGCCTGCGTCTCATCTGTCATACTCGGCCCCCAGGGATGCCAGCGTTTCATCGGACCAGTCCTCGGCCGTCCAGGTCAGCGTGAGGTCGCCGAGCGGCTCGAGCTGTTCGAACGTGAGCGCCGCGTGCCGGTACAGCTCGAGCACGGCGATGAAGCGGGCGACGACGACGCCGACCTCGCCCTCGCCCGCGATCAGCTCGCGGAACGACAGGGTGCCGGCCGACCGCAGCGTCGACACGACGACCGCCGCCTGTTCCCTGATGCTCACGGCCGGCGCGTGCAGGTGGTCGAGCCCGACGCCAGGCAGCTCCTTCGGCGCGAACGCCAGCATCGCGAGCGCCGCGAACTCGTCGAGGCTGAGGGTCCACTTCAGCTCGGGCGTGCGGGCGCGGTGCTTCTCCTCGATCGGCACCTGGCGCGTATGACGCGTCGCCTCCTGCCCCAGGCGCTCGGCGAACCACGCGGCCGCTTCCTTGAACGCCCTGTACTGCAGCAGGCGGGCGAAGAGCAGGTCGCGCGCCTCGAGCGCCGCGACGGCCTCGGCATCGACGAGCTCGCCCTGCGGCAGGAGCCCCGCGACCTTCATGTCGAGGAGCGTGACGGCGACGACGAGGAACTCGCTGGCGCGGTCGAGCTCCTCCCCCGTCTCGGCACCGGCGAGGAAGCTGATGAACTCGTCGGTCACGCGGCTGAGCGCGATCTCGGTCACGTCCATCTCGTGCTTCGAGATCAGCTGCAGCAGCAGGTCGAACGGGCCGTCGAAGTTCGCCAGCGACACCCGGAATCCGGATGCGCCGGCCTCGGCCGCCTCATCCGGGAACTGAGCCTCGGTCGGCTCAGGCGACCGCGCCACGGTCGACCAGCTCGCGGGCGAGGCGCAGATACGCCTGTGCCGCCGGATGCTCCGGCGCGAAGTCGATGATCGGCACGCCCGAGACGCTCGCGTCGGGGAACTTCACGGTACGCCCGATCACGGTCTCGAAGACCTTGTCGCCGAACGTCTCGACGATGCGCTCCAGCACCTCCCGCGAGTGCAGCGTGCGCGAGTCGTACATCGTCGCGAGCAGGCCGTCGAGCTCGAGCGACGGGTTCAACCGGTCCTGCACCTTCTCGATCGTCTCGACGAGCAGGGCGACGCCGCGCAGCGCGAAGTACTCGCACTCGAGCGGGATCAGGACGCCGTGCGCCGCCGTGAGCGCGTTGACCGTGAGCAGGCCCAGCGACGGCTGGCAGTCGATCAGGATGAGGTCGTACTCGGGCGCGAGCCTGCGCAGCACGTGCGAGAGGATCATCTCTCGCGCGACCTCGTTGACGAGATGCACCTCTGCGGCCGAGAGGTCGATGTTGGCCGGGATCAGGTCGAGGCCCTCTGTCGCCGTCGGCACGACCGCGTCGTGCGGGTCGCGCTTGGTGTCGACGAGCAGGTCGTAGATCGTGGGCACGTCGTGGGCCGAGACGCCGAGGCCGGCCGAGAGCGCGCCCTGCGGGTCGAAGTCGACCGCCAGCACCTTCCGGCCGTAACTCGCGAACGACGCCGCGAGGTTGATCGACGTCGTCGTCTTGCCGACGCCGCCCTTCTGGTTGCACAGCGCGACGATGCGCGCCGGGCCGTGGCGATCGAGCTTCGGCGGAGTCGGGAAGCCGCGGTACGGCCGGCCCGTCGGGCCGAGAATGACCTCGTCGCTCTGCTTCTGGGGGTTAGCCACCGATGATCCTCCTGACGTTCCCCCGCGAGTCTAGACGCCGCGGGCCCTTCGGGCGGTGCAGGAGCGCGGCGGGGCGCGGCATCGGGGCTCCTACACGGCGCGCGGGTGGGCGGTGGCGTACATGTCACGCAGCGCGTCCGCCGTCACGTGCGTGTAGATCTGCGTCGTCGCAACGCTCGCGTGCCCGAGCAGCTCCTGCACGACGCGCACGTCGGCGCCGCCCGCCAGCAGATGCGTCGCGAACGAGTGGCGCAGCGTGTGCGGCGACACGGCCTCGCTCAGCTGGGCGCGCTCCGCCGCGGCCCGGATGACGAGCCAGGCGCTCTGCCGCGAGAGCGGGGCTCCCCTGGCGCCGAGGAACAGTTTCGGCGTCGCCGCGCCCTTCGCGGCGAGCGCGGGGCGCACGCGGGAGAGGTACGCGTCGACGGCCGCCCTGGCGAACGAGCCGACGGGCACGATGCGCTCCTTGTCGCCCTTGCCCCGCAGGCGGATGATGTCGCCGTGCGCGACGTCGTCGACGTCGAGGCCGATCGCCTCCGATACGCGCGCTCCGGTCGCGTAGAGCAGCTCGAGCAGCGCGCGGTCCCGGATGCCGATCGGCTCGTCCGGGCTCGGCGCGGCCAGGAGCGCCTCGACCTGCTCGATCGTGAGAGCCTTCGGCAGGGGCGACGCCTGCTTCGGGGGGCGCAGCCGACCCGTCGGGTCGTCGGGGCTCAGTCCCTCCCTGGCCAGGAAGCGGTGCAGGCCCCGCACCGACGACTGCAGCCGCGCCAGCGACGACGGCGCCGGCGGCGGCTCTTCGCTCGCGCGATCGGCGGCGAACTCCGCGACGATCTCGGGAGTGACGGCCGCCGCGTCGTCGACGCCGTGCCCGTCGAGCCACGCCGCATAGGCGCCGAGGTCGCGCTCGTACGCCGCGACGGTGTGCGCGCTCAGCCCCCGTTCGATCGTGATGTGGCGCAGGTAGGCGTCAACGGCGCGCTCGACGCGCATCCGCGCTCCCCTAGCGCAGCCGGTCGGCGGCGCTCAGCAGACCGAGCGCCGTCGTCGCATTCACGAAGCGGCCGGCCCGCACGGCGGCGAGCGCGTCATCGAGCGGCAGCCACTCGACCCGGATGTCCGCCTCCTCGGCGTCGCGGGGGAACGGCTCCTCGGTCGCCGCCAGCCCGGTCGCGAGGAAGACGTCGATGTGCTCGTTGCTGCCGCCCGGAGTGAGCGCGAACCGCCCGAGCGGCTCCCACTCGCGCGCCGTGAGGTCGGCCTCCTCCGCCAGCTCGCGCTTCGCCGTCTCGACGGCCGGCTCGCCGGGGACGTCGCGCAGGCCGGCCGGGATCTCCCAGTCGCGCGCCTGGATCGGGTGGCGGTACTGCTGAAGCAGGAGCACTCGGCGCTCGTCGTCGATCGCGACGACGGCGACGGCGCCTGGATGGTCGACGTAGTGGCGCACGAGCTCCGCGTCGCCGTACCGGAAGCGGTCCTCGACGACGTCCCACACGTGTCCCGTGTACCCCGTCTGCGTGTCGACGACCTCGACGTCGAACGGTTCGTCCCTCAGATCCACAGCTCTCCTCGCTCCGCGTCCGTACCCGGGTCGCGCACGATTCCTCCGCCGGCCGCCGGCCGCCGGGCCGAGGGTCGTCGGGCGCTCCCCGGCCGATCCTAGGGCACGTTGATCACGTCGATCACCTGCGGCGCCGACATGAACAGCGCACCCGCGCGCCGCGCCTCACGCCTCCGCGTCGAACAGCTCGCTCGCGCTGTGGCGCTCGAGCGCCGCGCCGACGAGGCCGGCGAACAGCGGGTGCGGCGCCGTCGGGCGCGAGCGCAGCTCGGGGTGCGCCTGGGTCGCGACATAGTACGGGTGCTGCTCCCGCGGGAGCTCGACGAACTCCACGAGGTCGAGATCCGGGTTCACGCCGGAGAACACGAGGCCGGCGTCGCCGATCTGCTCGCGGTAGGCGTTGTTGACCTCGTAGCGGTGGCGGTGGCGCTCGCTGACCTCGGTCGCACCGTAGGCCTCGGCAGCGATCGAGCCCTTCGCGAGCTTCGCCGGGTACAGGCCGAGCCGCATGGTGCCGCCCAGGTCGCCCCCGTCGAGCACCTCGACCTGCTCGGCCATCGTCGCGATCACGGGCGTCGGGGTGGCGGGGTCGAACTCGCTCGACGACGCGCCCTCGAGACCGGCGACGTTGCGCGCGTACTCGATCACCATGCACTGCATGCCGAGGCACAGCCCGAGCGTCGGGATGCCCTGCTCGCGCGCGAAGCGGAGTGCGCCGAGCTTGCCCTCGATGCCCCGGATGCCGAAGCCGCCCGGCACGACGATGCCGTCGAGGTCCGCCAGCTTCGCGCGCGCGCCCTCCGGCGTCTCGCACTCGTCCGAGGGGATCCAGCGGATGTCGACCTTGGTCTCGTGCGCGAAGCCGCCGGCCTTGATCGCCTCGGTGACCGACAGGTACGCGTCGGGCAGGTCGATGTACTTGCCGACGAGGCCGATCGTGACTTCGTGCTTCGGGTTGTGCACGGCCCCGAGCACGCGCTGCCAGCGCGTCCAGTCGACGTCGGCGGCCCGCGTCAGGCCCAGGCGGCGCACGATGTGCGAGTCGAGGCGCTGCTTGTGCAGGGTCGACGGGATGTCGTAGATGCTGGGCAGGTCGACGGTGTTGACGACGCCCTCGACGTCGACGTCGCACATCAGCGCGATCTTGCGCAGGTTCGCCTCGGTCACGGGGCGGTCGCTGCGCAGCACGAGCGCGTCCGGCTGGATGCCGACCTGACGCAGTGCGGCGACGGAGTGCTGCGTCGGCTTGGTCTTCTGCTCGCCGGATGCCCCCATGAACGGCACGAGCGAGACGTGCACGAAGAAGACGTTGTCGCGGCCGAGCTCGTGGCGCAGCTGGCGCGCCGACTCGAGGAACGGCTGCGACTCGATGTCGCCGACGGTGCCGCCGACCTCCGTGATGATGACGTCGGGCTGCGGCACGTCCTCCGACTGGAGCCGCATCCGGCGCTTGATCTCGTCGGTGATGTGCGGGATGACCTGCACTGTGTCGCCGAGGTACTCGCCGCGGCGCTCGCGCTCGATGACCTTCGAGTAGATCTGGCCCGTCGTGACGTTGGCGGCCTGCGACAGGTTGAAGTCGAGGAAGCGCTCGTAGTGGCCGATGTCGAGGTCGGTCTCGGCGCCGTCGTCCGTGACGAAGACCTCCCCGTGCTGGAACGGGTTCATCGTGCCGGGGTCGACGTTCAGGTACGGGTCGAGCTTCTGCATCACGACGTGCAGCCCGCGCGCCGTCAGAAGATTGCCGAGGCTGGCGGCCGTGAGGCCCTTGCCGAGAGACGAGACCACACCACCGGTCACGAAGATCTGTTTGGTCGTCTTGCCCGTGGGGCTCGCATCTGAACTCTGCATCACGGGCTTCAATCCTATCCCTCGAATCCGGTCGATGACCCATCCTGGCACGCCCCGCGCCTGTGTGTCTGCCCCACGTCGCCGTCGGGGCGATCGGGACGAGGCGGAGGGCGCGAGACGCCCGCCCCGGATCGCCGGGGCCGCGCGCGCCGTCAGGCGGTCGCCGACTCCAGCAGCTCTCGGGCGTGCTCGAGCGCGGCGCCCGTGTCGCTGCCCGAGAGCAGGCGCGCCATCTCGGCCTCGCGCGCCGGGCCGTCGAGCGCCGTGACGCTCGACGTGGTGACACTGCCGTCCGACGCCTTCACGACCGAGAGATGGTTGTTCGCGAACGCCGCGACCTGCGCCAGGTGCGTCACCGCGATCACCTGCGAGCGCTGCGCCAGGCGAGCGAGGCGGCGGCCGACCTCGATCGCGGCGGCGCCGCCGATGCCGGCATCGACCTCGTCGAACACGAAGGTCGGCACGGGGTCGGTCTCGGCGATCACGACCTCGATCGCGAGCATGACCCGGCTGAGCTCGCCGCCGGATGCGCCCTTCGCGACGGGCCGAGGCGCGGCGCCGGGGTGCGGGGCGAGCAGGAACGCGACGTCGTCGCGGCCGTGCGCGGACTCCGCCGCCTCGGACACGCTCACGGTGAGGTCCGCGTCGGGCATCGCGAGCGCGCGCAGCTCCTCGGTCACCGCCGCCGACAGCCGACCCGCCGCCTCCGTGCGCGCCGCCGTGAGGACCGCCGCCCGCTCGTCCAGCGCCGCGCGGGCCTCATCGCGCGCGGCGGCGAGGCGCTCGGCGCGTTCGCCGTCGTCGTCGAGGTCTGCGAGCCGAGCCGAGCCGGTCTCGAGCAGTTCGAGCGCGGCGTCGAGCGTGCCGTGCGCGCGCACGAGCGCGTTCACGGCGGCGCGGCGCTCCTCGACGGCGGCGAGCTCGGCGGGGCCCTGCTCATCGAGGTCGGCGAGGAAGCCCGACAGCTCGACGGCGAGGTCGCCGATGCGATATCCGATCTCGGCGAGCTGTTCCGCGACAGCCGTGAGCGCCGCATCCGGAACCCGCTCGAGCTGGCGGCGGGCCTCGGCGAGCAGCGCCGTCACGTCGGGGGCGTCCTCCTCGCTCGAGAGGGCCTCGCGCGCCATCGCGGCGGCCGTTCTGAGCTCCTCGCCGTTCGCGAGGCGCTCGGCCCTGGCGGCGAGCTCGGCGTCCTCGCCCTGTTCGGGCGCGACCTGCTCGATCTCGGCGAGCTCCGCGCGCAGCCGCTCCGCCTCGGCGGCGCGCTCCGTGCGCTCCGCGTTCAGCTGCGTCAGCTCGGCGTCGATCGCGCGCCACGCTTCGTATGCCTCCGTGTAGGCGCCGCGTGCGGAATGCACGGCCTCGCCGCCGAAGCGGTCGAGCGCGTGGCGCTGGGCGGCGGCCGACTTCAGCCGGAGCTGCTCCGACTGCCCGTGCACGACGACGAGGTGCTCCGACAGGTCGCCGAGCACGCCCGCCGGGGCGCCCCTCCCGCCGACGCTCGCGCGACTGCGCCCCTCGGCCGTGAGTGTGCGGCCGAGGAACAGCTCTCCCCGCCCGTCGCCGATCGGCTCGACCTCGCCGCCGGCCTCGGCGACGCGCTCCGCGACGGCGCCAGCCACCGGCACGTTCCATACGCCCTCGACCGATGCCTGCTGCGCGCCCTCGCGCACGGCCCCGTAGTCGGCGCGCGCGCCGAGGAGCAGGCCGAGGCCCGTCACGACCATCGTCTTGCCTGCGCCGGTCTCGCCCGTCACGGCCGTGAACCCGGGGCCGAACGGCAGCTCGGCCTCGCTGATCACGCCGAGGTCGCGCAATCGCATCTGCTCGATCACGTGTCTTCCATCATCCCTTCCGCCGCGGCGTCCGCCATCGGGATCACGCTCACGGCCGTCGTCATCATGGTGCCGGTCGGGCCCCGCCAGCCCTGCACCGGCAGCTGGAACTTGCGCACCAGGCGGTCGGTGAACGCCGCCGGGTGCAGCCTCGCGAGGCGGACGGGCGCGTCCGAGCGCCGCACCGAGACGCGCGAGCCGGCCGGCAGGTCGCAGGTGCGCCGCCCGTCGCACCACAGCACCCCGGATGCGCCGATCGAGTTCTGCAGCTCGACGGCGACGGCGTGCTCGGGGCCGACCACGAGCGGGCGCGCGAACAGCGCATGCGCCGAGAGCGGCACGACCGTCATGGCCTGCACGGTCGGCCAGACGACGGGCCCGCCCGCCGAGAAGGCGTACGCCGTCGACCCCGTCGGCGTCGCGATCACGACGCCATCGGCGCCGAAGCTCGACAGCGGCCTGCGATCGACCTCGAGGACGACCTCGATCATCCGCCCGGGGCTGTCCTTCTCGACGGTCGCCTCGTTCAGCGCGAAGCTCTCGAAGATGACCGACCCCGTCGCGTCGCGGACCTTCACGGCCAGCGCGAGGCGCTCCTCGACCTCGAAGTCGCCCGCGATGGCACGGGCGACGGCGGCATCCATGTTGTCGCGCTCGATCTCGGCGAGGAAGCCGACGTGTCCCATGTTGATGCCGAGGATCGGCGCCGTGCCACCGCGCACCAACTCTGCGGCACGCAGGATTGTGCCGTCGCCGCCCAGCACGATCGCCACGTCGATCCGCTCGACGGGCACGTCGTCGGCCAGCACAGCGACGTCCGCGAGCACGGGCGCAACGTCGGACAGCGCCGCCCGATCGTCGCGGTCCATCACGGGCTCCGCCCCGGATTCCCGCAGAGCCATGACCACGCGAACAGCGGCCTCGACGGTGTCGTCGCGATGAGCGTGCGCCACGACGAGGATCCTGCGTTCGGTCATGGGGGCTCCGCTCCGCCGGGTGGGTGCTGGACGTTCCTCCCATTGTGTCGGATCACCGGATGCGCGGCGCGTCCCCCGCGGTGATTCGTTCAGATGTTCGAACCTTCTGCGGGGCGCGGCGTCTCACCGTGCCGGCGAACCGCCGGTGCGGCCGCGAGCCCGGCGCCGCGGTCCGCTCCCCTGCCGAGAGGCGCCGTCCCGCGGACCTCCCGTCAGCCGGCGACGGCGAGGCCGACCTCGTGGTCCCAGTCGCGCCCGTCATCCGGCCCCGGCGTCAGGTGCATCAGCGCCTCGCGGTTGCCGTGCGTGCCCTCGACGGGCGAGGGCAGGACCCCGCGCACCGCGAACCCCGCCTCGCGCGCCCGGCCGATCACGTCGTGCACGGCGCGTCGACGCAGCTCCGGGTCGACGACGATCCCGCCCCTGACGCCGGTGCGGCCGACCTCGAACTGCGGTTTCACGAGGAGCAGGACATCGGCCGGTGACCGGCCGATGACCGCCGCGACGGCCGGCAGCACGTAGCGCAGCGAGATGAACGATAGATCGCCGGTCACGACCGATGGCGCGGAGTCGACCCCGCTCGACTCCGCGAGGGACTCCGCCGTCATGTGCCGCACGTTGTAGCCCTCGACCGAGCGCACCCGCTCGTCGGCGCGCAGGGAGGGCGCGAGCTGGTCGTGCCCGACGTCGACGGCGATGACGGGCGATGCGCCGCGCTCGAGCAGCACCTGGGTGAACCCGCCGGTCGACGCACCCATATCGAGCGCCGTGCGGCCCGCGGCATCGACGCCGAAGCCGTCGAGCGCCGCGATCAGCTTGTGCGCCGCGCGGCTGACGTACTGATCGCCGCCGGTGACACGGATGTCGGCGTCGCGGTCGACCCTCAGTGAAGGCTTGGTCGCGACGGCGCCGGCGACCGTCACGGCGCCCGCCGCGATCAGCACGGCCGCCTGCGTGCGGGAGCGGGCGAGCCCGCGCGCGGCGAGCTCGGCATCGAGCCGTGCGCTCATGCGTCGCCGGGAGCCTGCTCGAGCCGCTGCGCCAGCTCTTCGTGCAGTGCGCGGTACCCCGCGGCGCGCTCCGCGAGCGGCAGACTCTCGATGTCGGCGACGCGCTCGGACGCGCTCTCGGCGCGCGCCGCGGAGCCGCCATCCGGAGCACCGGCATCGGCGGCCCCGCGATCGGCGTCCCGCTCACCGGCGTCGGCCGCGCCGCCTCCGCGGGCGCGTGAGTCCTCCGCGGGCGTCGGCTCGTCGGCCGCCGCTCGCCAGGGCCGCTCCGCCCGCGCGCCTCGTATCGCGTGCGCCGTGGCGGCGGGCGGGCGCGGCGTCGGCTGATCCGGATCGCTCATGTCGCCAGGCTACCGCTGGCGGTGGAAGGGGTCCGCGTAGAGGCGCTCGGGAACGCGGAACCCGAAGATCTGCCGGCCCGTCGACCAGATGCCGTGCGCCGCGGCGCGCAGCAGGTCGATGTCCCGCCCCTCGGCGACGACCCGGACATCCGGCCCGTCGATCGCCACCGCGGCATCGCCGACCTTCGTGATGCCGTCCTTCTGCCGGACGTGGGGGTACGGCTCGAAGAGCTCGCGCAGGTCGCCGACGATGTACGTCGGGCGCGCGTGCTCGGGTGCGGCCAGCGCGTGCTTGGGGCGGTCGATGCCCGTGAGCACGAGCGCCGAGTCGATGCCGGCCGCTTGCGCGCCCTGGATGTCGGTGTCGAGGCGGTCACCGATCATGAGGGGCTTCGCGGCTCCGAAGCGCTCGACCGCCGCGTGGAAGATCGGTGCCTCCGGCTTGCCCGCGACTTCGGCGAGCCTGCCGACCGCTGTGTGCACGGCCGAGACGAGCGTGCCGTTGCCCGGCGCGATCCCCCGCGCCTGCGGGATCGTCCAGTCGGTGTTCGTCGCGATCCACGGGATCCCGCCCTCGTCCTCCGGCGTCGCGAGCGCGAACGCCGCCTCGGCGAGGTCGGTCCACCGGACGTCCGGGGAGAACCCCTGTACGACCGCGGCTGGTTCGTCGGTGGCGCTGCGGGTGACGGTGTACCCGGCCTTCTGCAGCTCGTCGACGAGGCCGTCTCCCCCGACCACCATGATGGTCGAGCCGGGCGCGACCTTCTTCGCGAGCAGCGCGACCGCTGCCTGCGGGCTCGTGACCACGTCGTCCGGCCGCGTCTCGAGCCCGAACTCGCGGAGGTGCTCGGCGACCGCGCGGTCGGTCCGGGACGCGTTGTTCGTGATGTAGCCGAGGCGGCGGCCCTCGGAGGCCGCGCGCGTCAGGCTCTCGACGGCGTGCGGGATCGGCCCTGGGCCCGCGTACACGACGCCGTCGAGGTCGTTCAGCACGACGTCGACGCCGTCGAGCGGCGCCGGCCCTGTCTTCTTAGAAAAGAGCGCCACCGGGGCGGTCCTCCCCCTCGTCTCCCGCGGCGTCGGCCTGCTCGGCATCGACGGCGGGAGCGTCGGCGCCCGCCGCGTCGGCCGCGCCGTCGGCGCTCTGCGCCTCGCCCGGCTCGTCGACCCCAGCCTCGACGAGGATCTCGGCGACCTCGTCCTCGACCGCGAAATCCGGGTCGGGAACGGACCCGCCGGACGCGGTCGATGCGTCCGGGCCGCCGGCGGCGTCATCCGAGCCGCCCGCCTCGCCCGCGACCCCATCGGCGTCCGCGCCTTCCGCGGCTTCCGCCGCCTGGGCGGCATCCGGAGCCGTCGGGCGATCGCCCTCGGCCCCTTCGGCGGCGCCGCCCGAGGGCTCGGCTCCGTCCTCTTCGTCGGTGGTGTCGGAACCGGCCGTCCCGGCTTCGTCGGGGTCCGCGACCACCGGCCCGTCCGCGTCGACGCTGTTGACGGCTTCGGTGTCGTCGCCTTCGTCCTCGACGTCGTCCTCAGCGTCATCCGGCAGATCGATCTCCTCGATCTCGTCGACGACGAGCTGGTCGTCGCGCGCCATCTCCTGCGCGATCGCCTCGGCGGCGACCTCGGCGCGGCGGTTCCATTCCTCCGCCTCGGATTCGAGCCCGAGGTCCTCGAGCACAGCGGCGCGCGCCGCGAACAGGCCGGGGCTCCACGAGTACGCGACGTCCGGGTCGAGCTCGTCGATGTCGAGCTCGGCGAGGGCCAGTTCGGTCTGCCCGAGATCGAGGCGCGCTCCCGACATCGCGATCGCGAGCTGCACGCGCTGGGCGGTCTCGAGCTCCTCGCGATTCGCGGCCGTGCCCTCCTCGAGCGCTTTCTCGGGCCGGCCGACGCCGCGCTCGGAGTCGACGATCATCGCCACGTGCTCGTTGCGGCCGGAGATCCGGCGGAGCGTGCGCAGCTCGCGCAGCGCGAGCGAGAAATCGCCGACGGTGTAGGCCGTGATCGCGAGGGTCTCGCGCGCGACCGCGACTCGGCCGGCGTGGCTCACCGCGGCCTTGGCGTGCTCGTGGGCGAGCTCCGGATTCTCCTCGATCTCGCGCGCGGCCATCACCATGTGGCGGGCGACGCGCTCAGCGTTCTCCTTGCTCAGCGTCTTCAGCTCGTTGCGCGCGGGCGCCGGCAGCTCGCGCGCCGTGACGTCGTCCGGCAGGAACGGGTCGCGCGTGCTGCCGATCCGACCGTCACGCCGGTCGTCCCGGCGGTCGCCGCCCCGGTCGTCCCGGCGGTCGTCACGCCGATCGTAGCCGCGGCCGTCACGCCGGTCGTCGCCCCGACGCCCGTAGCCGCGGTCACCGCCGCGGTCGTTCCGCTGACCGTAGCTGGCACCGCGGTCGTCGCGCTTGTCGTACCGACCACCGCCGCGCTGCGAATCCCGGTCGCCATAGCGACGCTCGCCACCGCGATCGTCACGCTTGTCGTACCGACCACCGCCGCGCTGCGAATCCCGGTCGCCATAGCGACGCTCGCCACCGCGATCGTCACGCCTCTCGTAGCGCTGACCCCCGCGGTCATCGCGCTTGTCGTACCGACCACCGCCGCGCTGCGAATCCCGGTCGCCGTAGCGGCGCTCGCCACCCCGGCCGTCCCGACCGTCGTAGCGCTGGCCGCCACGGTCGTCGCGCTTCTCGTACCGACCACCGGCACGCGGGGAATCGCGGTCACCGTAGCGACGCTCGCCACCTCGGTCGTCCCGCCTGCCGTATCCTCCGCTTCCCTGCGGATCGTGATCGCCGCTCGGCCGGCCCCCGCGGTCATCGCGCTTGCCGTACCCCGAACCGCGGTCGTCGCGCTTCGCGTACCCGCCGCGCTGCGAATCACGGTCACCGTACCGGCGCTCGCCCCGCTGGCCGGCGCCCGCCCCGCGACCATCCTGCACGCCGTAACCGGCGCGACGGCCATCGCGCTTGTCGTACCGATCACCGCTGCGCTGCTGATCGCGGTCGCCGTAGCGACGCTCACCCGACCGGTCGTCGCGCTTGCCGTAGCCGGTTCCCCTGTCGTCCCGCTTGTCATGCCGGCCGCGCTGCGAGGCGCGGTCACCGCCGCGATCATCGCGCGCACCGTACCCGCCACGGCTTCCGCCTGCGTCTTCCCCGCGGTCGGTGCGTCGATCATCGCGGGCGCCGTTGGGCCGGCCGCCCCCGCGCGAATCGCGATCGCCGTAGGCCGAGCGGCCCCGGTCCGACGACGCACCCCGGTGTCCGCCATCGGGGCCGCCCGATCGATGTGCGCCGTAGCCGCGGCGGTCGTCGCGACCGCGCGAGCCACGAGCGCCGGAACGCGGATCGCTGTCGTCGCGGTAGGTGTCACGACCCTTCGCACGCGGGGCGCCGTCGCGGGTGCGCCGCCCGCGAGCGGCGTCGTCGGAGGAGCGGCTGTTCCGCTCGTTGTCGTCGGTCATAGCTTCGTCCCTCGTCTACGGAGTCTGGTGCACCGTACCGCTGTTGTGTTGTCTGTGGGGCGCGTCATCCGCGCTGCCGAGCGCTCGCGAGCGCGCCGGACCAACCACTCTACCCGGGGATGCCGTGAGCCCGCCCAGAGAGGCTGCTCGGGCCTGCGTTCGCGCTCTGCGCCCGCGGCGTCGGGGTGCGTCCCCCGGGTACGACGAAAGGCCGACCAGCGTTGCTGGTCGGCCTTTCGGTGAAGTTAATTTCGGCGGTGTCCTACTCTCCCACACCCTCCCAGGTGCAGTACCA
>NZ_PNFA01000012.1 GCF_002970975.1 Microbacterium halophytorum | reverse complement strand
GGTGTGCGCGCCCGACGACCTGCGGTGGGGCCCCGTCTGAGCGGGGCCCCCACCGCTGTTCTGTGCCCTGCCCCGCACGGTGCGAGCGCGCACGTGCGCGGCCGATTCCCCGCGCGTCGAGGGCCCCGCGCGGCCCCGTGCTAGCATCGTCGCGTCCACACGGGAGTCCGAGCACGGGCTGAGAACAGGCTGCAGCTGCCTGCGACCGTAGAACCTGTCCGGATCATGCCGGCGTAGGAAGTAGGAGCCTGTGAGCACCCCTATCGGAGTGCGCGCTGAAGCGCGCCACCACGACGAAGACCACGGCATCTCGGTGCCCGTCACCCGCATCCCGCTCGCGGATTCGCCGAGCGGAGCGCCCAACGATCCGCTCGACGTGTACCGCACCGAGGGCCCCGACTGCGTGCGCGAGGAGGGCCTCGCGCCGCTGCGCGCCGAGTGGATCGCCGAGCGCGGCGACATCGAGGAGTACGACGGCCGCGAGCGCAACCTGCACGACGACGGCCGCAGCGCGACCCGCCGCGGCGAGGCCTCGGCCGAGTGGCGCGGGGCCCGCCGCCCGCCGCTCCGCTCGCGCGAGGGCCGCACCGTCACGCAGATGCACTACGCCCGGAACGGCGTCATCACGCCGGAGATGCGCTTCGTCGCGCTGCGCGAGGGCTGCGACGTCGAACTCGTGCGGGAGGAGCTGGCCGCGGGCCGCGCGATCATCCCGGCCAACGTCAACCACCCGGAGTCGGAGCCGATGATCATCGGCCGTGCGTTCCTGGTGAAGATCAACGCCAACATCGGCAACTCGGCGGTGACGAGCTCGATCGCCGAGGAAGTCGACAAGCTGCGGTGGGCGACGAAGTGGGGCGCCGACACCGTGATGGACCTCTCGACGGGCGACGACATCCACACCACGCGGGAGTGGATCCTGCGCAACTCGCCCGTGCCGATCGGCACCGTGCCGATCTACCAGGCGCTCGAGAAGGTCGACGGGCAGGCGCGCGAGCTGACGTGGGAGATCTTCCGCGACACGGTCATCGAGCAGTGCGAGCAGGGCGTCGACTACATGACCATCCACGCCGGCGTGCTGCTGCGGTACGTGCCGCTGACGGCCGACCGCGTCACGGGCATCGTCTCGCGCGGCGGGTCGATCCTCGCCGACTGGTGCCTCGCGCACCACCGCGAGAACTTCCTCTACACGCACTTCGACGAGCTCTGCGAGATCTTCGCGCGCTACGACGTGGCGTTCTCGCTCGGCGACGGCCTGCGCCCCGGCTCGATCGCCGACGCGAACGACGCGGCGCAGTTCGCCGAGCTCGACACGCTCGCGGAGCTGACCGAGCGCGCGTGGCGCCACGACGTGCAGGTGATGGTGGAGGGCCCCGGCCACATCCCGCTGCACCTCGTGCGCGAGAACGTCGAGCGCCAGCAGGAGCTGTGCCACGGCGCCCCGTTCTACACGCTGGGCCCGCTCGTGACCGACATCGCCCCCGGCTACGACCACATCACCTCGGCCATCGGCGCGACCGAGATCGCCCGCTACGGCACCGCGATGCTCTGCTACGTCACGCCCAAGGAACACCTCGGCCTGCCCAACAAGGACGACGTGAAGACGGGCGTCATCACCTACAAGATCGCCGCCCACGCGGCCGACCTCGCGAAGGGGCATCCGCTGGCCCAGGCCAGGGACGACGCGCTGTCGAAGGCGCGGTTCGAGTTCCGCTGGCGCGACCAGTTCGCGCTCTCGCTCGATCCGGACACGGCCGAGGCGTTCCACGACGAGACGCTGCCGGCCGAGCCCGCCAAGACCGCGCACTTCTGCTCGATGTGCGGGCCGAAGTTCTGCTCGATGCGCATCTCGCAGGACATCCGGGATCGCTTCGGCGGCGTCGCTGAGCAGAGCGCGATCGCCGGCATGCAGGAGCGGGCGGAGGCCTATCGCACGGCGGGCGGCACGGTGTATCTGCCCGAACCGGCGCTGCGCGACTGATGCTACGGGGCCAGGCGATCCCGCAGGGCGCGGGCGGCCTCGGCGGGGTCGTCGGCTTCGGTGATCGCCCGCACGACCACGATGCGGCGCGCGCCGGCGCCGACGACCTCGTCGACGGTCGTCAGGTCGATGCCGCCGATCGCGAACCAGGGTCGGGCGGCGCCGTCGGCGCGGTCGGCCTCGGCGGCGCGGCGCACCAGGTCGAGCCCCACGCCGGGGCGGCCGGGCTTCGTAGGGGTGGCCCACACAGGACCGACGCAGAAGTAGCCGAGGTCGGCCTCGGCGCGGGCGGCCGCGAGCTGTGCGGGGTCGTGGGTCGACAGGCCGATGCCGACGCCCTCGCCGACGATGCGGCGCGCGTGCGGGCGGGGCAGGTCGCCCTGGCCGAGGTGCAGCACGGGTGCCCCGGACGCCGCGGCGATGTCGGCGCGGTCGTTGACCGACCACAGGCGGCCGTGCCGCTCGGCGGCGCTGCGCAGCACGGCGAGCAGCTCGAGCTCCTCGGCGGCCTCGAGGGCCTTGTCGCGGAGCTGGATGACGTCGACCCCGCCCGCGAAGGCGGCATCGGCGAAGGCGGCGAAGTCGCCGCGGTCTCGGCGGGCATCGGTGCACAGGTACAGGCGGGCGTTGTCGATCAGCACCCCGCGAGGGTACCGAACCGGTGCGAGGTCGTGATCGTCGGCGCGGGGATCATCGGTCTCGCGGTCGCGTGGGAGCTCGCGCGCGCCGGTCGCGGGGTGCTCGTCGTCGACCCGGAGCCGGCGTCCGGCGCGACGCATGCCGCCGCGGGCATGATCGCCCCCGTCAGCGAGCACCGGCACACGGAGCCCGCGCTGCACGCACTCGCGGCGGCGTCGGTGGCGCGGTACCCCGGTTTCCTCGCGTCGTTGCCGGGCGGCGATCGATGCGGCTTCGAGGCGGCCGAGACGCTGCTGCTCGCGGTCGACGAGGCTGATCGCCGGATGCTCGACGACGCGGCCGCGCTGCATCCGGATGCCGCCGTGCCGCTGTCGCTGCGCGAGACCCGGCGGGCGGAGCCGATGATCGGGCCCCGCGCCACGGCCGCGCGCCGCGTCGCCGAGCACCGCGTCGACCCCCGCGCCCTCGCCGCGCGGATGCGCGAGGCGCTCGGCGCACGGGTCGTGCGCCGGAGCGTCGTCGGGGTGTCGCGGGGCGAGGCGGACGACGCTCCCGTCACCGGCGTCCTCCTCGCCGACGGCTCGACGATCGCCGCCGCCGAGACGGTGATCGCGTGCGGCTCGGGCGCCGCCGCGCTGGGCGGCCTGCCGTTCGAGGTGCCGCTGCGGCGGGTGCATGGCGACGTCCTGCGCCTGCGGGTGCCCGAGCGCCTCCGGCCGCTGCTGAGCCGCACGGTGCGTGCTCGCGTGCGGTCGTCATCCGTGTACCTCGTGCCCCGCGCCGACGGCACCGTCGTCGTCGGCGCGACCGAGCGCGAGCACGGCGGCGACGGCGTCTCGGCGGGCGGCGTCTGCGCCCTGCTGCGCGACGCAGCCGAGGTCGTGCCCGCCGTCGCGGAACTCGAGCTGATCGAGGTGACCGCGAGGGCCCGGCCCGTCTCGCCCGACAACGGCCCGCTGCTCGGCCGGGCCGGCCCCGGCCTGGTGTTCGCGACCGGGTTCGGCCGCCACGGCGTCATGCTCGCGCCGATCGCGGCCGACGCCGTGCGCACCGCCCTCGAGGGCGGTTCCGATCCTCTCCTCGCCCCCTTCCGCCCCGACCGCTTCACCGGCCGGCCGACCCTCATGGAGGTCTCATGATCACCGTCCTTCTCAACGGCTCCCCGACGCAGCTCGGCCCCGACCGCACCGTCGCCGGCCTCGTCGCCGACCTGACGGGGCGCGACATCCGGCCCGACGGCAGCGCAGCCGATGGCGCGCCCGTCGGCGTCGCCGTCGCGGTGAACGCGGCCGTCGTGCCGCGCAGCACGTGGGGCGCGGCGGCACTGAGCGGCGGCGACGAGGTCGAGGTGCTCACGGCGGTGCAGGGTGGCTGACGACGCGTTCGAGGTCGCGGGGGCTTCCTTCTCGTCGCGGCTGATCATGGGCACGGGCGGCGCGGGCAGCCTCGAGGACCTCTCGGGGGCGCTCGCCGCATCCGGAACCGAGCTGACGACCGTTGCGGTGCGGCGCTTCTCGCCGGGGGAGGGCACGGACCTCTACTCGCTCATCGCGGGCCACGGCATCCGGCTGCTGCCCAACACCGCCGGGTGCTTCACGGCGCGCGAGGCCGTGCTCACGGCCGAGCTCGCGCGCGAGGCGTTCGAGACCGACTGGGTCAAGCTCGAGGTGATCGCGGACGAGGACACACTGCTTCCGGATGCCGTCGAGCTCGTCGACGCGACCGAGCAGCTGGTGCAGCGGGGGTTCCGGGTGTTCGCGTACACGAACGACGACCCCGCGCTCGCGCGGCGGCTCGAGGAGCTCGGGGCGGCCGCCGTGATGCCGCTCGGTGCGCCGATCGGCACGGGCCTCGGCATCCTGAACCCCCACAACATCGAGCTGATCGTCTCGCGCGCGTCGGTTCCCGTCGTGCTCGACGCGGGCGTGGGCACGGCCTCCGACGCGGCGCTCGCGATGGAGCTCGGCTGCGACGCCGTGCTGCTCGCGACGGCGATCACCCGCGCGGTCGACCCCGTCGGCATGGCGGAGGCGTTCCGGCACGCGGTGGCGGGCGGCCGGCTGGCCGCGCGCTCGGGCCGCATCCCCCGCAGGGAGCACGCGCTGGCGTCGTCGCCGATGGCGGGGAGGCCGGACCTGTGAGCGCGTTCCCGCCCCTCGTCGAACCGGTGCCGTCGCTGGGCCGCGAGCAGCGCATCCGGTACGCCCGCCAGATCGCTCTGCCCGCCTTCGGGGAAGAGGGCCAGCGCCGCGTGGCCGCCGCGCGCGTGCTCGTCATCGGTGCTGGCGGGCTCGGCACCCCCGTGCTGGCGGCGCTCGCCGCGGCGGGCGTCGGCACGATCGGCGTCGTCGACGACGACGACGTGGAGGCGAGCAACCTGCATCGCCAGCTGCTGCACGCGACTGCCGATCTCGGCAGGCCGAAGACAACCTCGGCCGCCGAGTCGATGCGCGCCGCGAACCCCGGCATCGAGGTGCGCGAGCACCGGCTCCGGATCGATGCGGACAGCGCCGCCGAGACCCTGCGCGGCTACGACCTGGTCGTCGACGGCTCCGACAACTTCGCCACCCGCTACGTCGTCGCCGATGCCGCCGAGGCGCTCGGCCTGCCCGTCGTGTGGGCGGCCGTGCTCGGCTTCACCGGCCAGGTCTCGGTGTTCTGGCCGCCGCACGGGCCCGCGTACCGCGACCTGCATCCGGATGTCCCCGCCGAGGCCGCCACCTGCGCGAGCGGGGGCGTGCTCGGCATGGTGTGCCACGCGCTCGGCGCCGTGATGGCGGCCGAGGCCGTGAAGCTCATCGCGGGCATGGGCGAGGCCCTGCTCGGGCGGCTGATGCTGTTCGACGCGCTCTCCGCGACGTGGCGGACGATCGAGGTGCGACCCGATCCGGGGCGCGCTGGCGCGGCGTCGATGCCGTCGACATGCGCGGGGCCCACAGGGGCCGAGCGCGGGGACCTGTCGGGGGCGGACGCCGCCGCGATCGCGCCCGGTGTGCTCGAGCCATCGGCGGGGCGCGCGGGCTCCGCGCCACCCGCCGTCACGCCGGGGGCGCTGGCCCGAGAGATCGCGGTGCGCGACGACCTCGTCGTGATCGACGTGCGCGAACCGGGAGAGACCGATGGGGCGCTGCCCGGCGCATGGCGCATCGGGATGCGGGAGCTGCCGACGCACCCCCGCGTCGCCGCGCTCGCCGCAGACACCCCCATCGTCACGGCCTGCGCGACCGGCGCGCGTGCCGCTCGCGCGGCGGCGGCCCTCGCGGCCCGCGGCTTCACGAACGCCCGATCGCTCGCCGGCTTCGTGGGGGCCGCGCGACCGTCCTGAACCGGGGCGCCGCCGTGCCCGCGATCGGCTCGCCCCGCGTCGCGCGGCGGGCGCCGCTCCCCGCGCGCCCCGACCGGTCCGGTGGCGCACATCGGCCTCCCCGCCACGGGCGGCGACCGATGTGCGCCACCGGAATCTCGCGCGGTATCGTCGGAGCGTGGTGGATGAGACGCGCGAGGACCCGTACGAGACGCTGCTGCGCCTGCGCGCGAGCATCGACAACATCGACGCGGCGCTCGTGCACATGCTCGCCGAGCGGTTCCGGGCGACGAAGCAGGTCGGTGTGCTGAAGGCGACCAACGACCTCCCCGCATCCGACCCCGATCGCGAGCGGCAGCAGGTCGCGCGCCTGCGCACGCTCGCGGAGGACGCCCACCTCGACCCCGAGTTCGCTGAGAAGTGGTTCAAGTTCGTCGTCGCCGAGGTCATCCGGCACCATGTCGACGCGGGAGCCGAGGAGAACGAGCGGCCCTGAGCCGCCCCGCCCGCGCGCGCCCGGCCGCTGAGCCGCCCGTCGACCGCCGCGCGAGGATCCGCGTCGATGCCGATGCCTCGGCGCGTGCGTGTGCGCCCATCCGAGACCGCTGGTCCCGTAACCCCGCGTTCATGAAGCCTTCCGTTCTCGTATCGCCGGTCTCGTAATTCCCGGACACCTCGGGGCGGTTGTCTGAGTGTCGTCGCCAGCACCGGCGGCCCGACCCGAAAGGCTCCCCCATGCGCACCCGCATCCTCCCCGTCGCCGGCGCTCTCGCCGCCGGCTCCGCCCTCCTGCTCGCCGGCTGCTCCGGCGGAGCCGACGCCGCGTCGAGCGACGACGACGTCATCCGGTTCGCGACTCTGCCGCTGGCGGAGGACCCGAACGCCGAGACGCCCATCGACGAGATCACGGCGCTCCTCGAGGAGGAGACCGGCATGACCGTCGAGGTCACCGACGTGCCCAACTACTCCGCCGTGATCGAGGCGGTCCGCGCCGGCCACGAGGACATCGGCATCATGAGCGCCTTCCCGTCAGCGCTCGCGGTCAACACCGGCGAGGTCGACTCGCTCGTCGCCTGGCCCGGCCTCGACGAGCCGGTCTCGAGCTGCCTCGTGCTCGACGAGTCGCCGCTGACCTCGCTCGAGGACATCACGGCCGACACGACCATCGCGTTCGCCGACCCGAACTCGTCGAGCGGCTACTACATGCCCACGTACATGCTGAACGAGGTCGGCCTGCAGGCTGACGAGGGCGACTTCCAGGAGCTCATGTCGGGCGGCCACGACCGCAGCTTCCTCGCGCTGCAGGAGGGCCAGGCCGACGTCGCCTGCACGTCGACGATCTTCACCGCGATGGCGGGCCAGGGGAACCCGATGTTCCCGTTCGAAGAGGGCGAGACCCGCTCGATCGGCGACAGCATCGACATGCCGATCTCGATGTCGGTCCTCGGCAGCCAGCACATGAGCGACGCGAAGCGCGACGCGCTCGTCGAAGCGATCCCGAAGGTGTTCAGCGACGAGAACCGCGATGCGCTCGGCATGTACATGGACGGGATGCCCGAGGGCGTCGAGCCGATCGTCGAGCCGACGCAGCAGGACTTCCAGGGCGTCGTCGACATCGCCGAGGTCGCGGGCGTCGACATCTCGGACCTGGGCTGAGGGGCGGCCATGAGCCTTTCGACCATGACGAATCCGATCCGATCGGTCCAGGCGGAAGCGCCCGCGCGCCCCGCACCGCTCGTGCACATCCGGGATCTCCGGGTCCGATACGCGCCCGACGCGCCCGTCGTGCTCGACGGCGTCGACCTCGACCTCTTCCCCGGCGAGACGGTCGCCCTGCTGGGGTCGTCCGGCTCCGGCAAGTCGACCCTGATGAAGTCGCTGACCGGCTTCGCTCCGATCACAGGGGGCACCGTGCGCGTCGGCGACGTCGACGTCGCGGGCCTGCGGCACGGCCGGCTGCGGAGCCTGCGTGCGCAGACGGGGCAGATCTTCCAGCAGTTCAACCTGATCGGGCGCCTCAGCGTGCTGACGAACGTACTCACGGGAGGCCTGCACGGAGCGGGCCCCGTCAACGCGCTCGGCACCTTCCGGTCCGCCGACCGCAAGCGCGCCCTCGCGCTCCTCGACCGCGTCGGCATCGCCCACAAGGCGGGCGAGCCGGCCCGGTCGCTCTCGGGAGGCCAGCAGCAGCGAGTCGCGATCGCACGCGCGCTCATGCAGAACCCGCGTGTGATCCTCGCCGACGAACCCGTCGCCTCGCTCGACCCCCGGATGAGCCGCACTGTGCTGGAACTGCTGCGATCGATCTCCCGCGAGGAGGGCATCCCCGTGCTGGTCAGCCTGCACGTGCTGCCGCTCGCCCTCGAGCACTCCGACCGCATCGTGGGGCTGCGCCACGGGGAGATCGTCGTCTCCGGTCGCACGACCGAGCTCGACGCTTCACTGCTCGCCCCCGTCTACGACATCGAAGAGGAAGAGGAGGAGGACTGATGGCGACGACCGAGGCGAAGCCCGCCGAGGCGCGGAAGAAGGGCCGGGGCGCCGCTGAGCAGCTCGACCCCAGAGCCCGGGAGCGCATGGAGCACGCCTTCCGCGTGCCGCGCACCCGCTTCATCGTCGGCGCGGTCGCCGCCGTCGCGATCTTCGTGTGGTCGGCGAACGGCGCGCAGTTCGACTTCCTGAAGCTCGGTGAGGGCGCCGTGAACATGGGCGAGTTCCTCGTGCGCATGTTCCCGCCCGACTTCTCGCAGTTCCCCCTCATCCTGTCCCTGCTCGTCGAGACCCTGCAGATGGCGATCGTCGGCACCGTGCTCGGGGCCGTGCTCTCCCTCGTCATCGCGTTCGGCGCCGCGAGCAACATCGCGCCGAAGTGGCTCTACTACGGCTGCCGATGGACGATGAACATCATCCGGGCGCTGCCCGACCTCGTCATCGCTCTCATGTTCGTCTCGGCCGTGGGCCTCGGTCCGTTCGCCGGCATCCTCGCGATGACGGTCGGCTCGATCGGCTCCATCGGCAAGGTGTTCGCCGAGGCGATGGAGGCCGTCGACCGCGGCCCCATCACGGCCATGGAGTCGGTGGGGGCGTCGAAGCGACAGGTCATCCAGTACGCGATCGTGCCGCAGGCGCTGCCGCTGCTGGTCAGCTACACGCTCCTCCTCTTCGAGGGGAACGTACGAGGCGCCACGATCCTCGGCCTCGTCGGCGCGGGCGGCATCGGCCTCGAACTGACCACCGCCATGAACCGATACGACTACAACCACCTGTGCGCTATGGTCATCTGCATCATCGTGCTCGTCACGATCATCGACCAGGTCAGCGCCATCATCCGAAGGAAGATCTCATGACCCTCATCGACGACACGGCCATCCCCCTCTCGGCGCCGGCGAACCTGCGCGACCTCGGCGGGATCCCCGTCGCGGGCGGCGCCGTCCGCCGCGGTTTCGCGCTCCGCGCCGACGACCTCTCGACGATTGACGAGGCGTCCGCCGATGAGCTCGTCGCCGCCGGCCTCGGCGCCGTGATCGATCTGCGGTCGAACGACGAGGTCGGGTTCACGGGGCGCGGCGCGCTCGGCGCCCGCGACGTCAGCTACCACCACGTGCCGTTCATGGCGTCCATCTCCGACGCCGGCACGGGCGAGGACCTCCACGATCAGTCGCGGTACGGCCGGATGTACATCCGGATCTTCGAGGGCTCGGCGCACCGCGTCGTCGAGGCGCTGGCGATCCTCGCGCACGCACCGGGCACCGTCGCGTTCCACTGCAGCGCCGGCCAGGACCGGACGGGCGTTCTCGCGGCCGCTCTGCTGCTCGTGCTCGGCGCCGACGCCGACGACATCGTCGCCGACTACGCGCGGACGGGTGAGAACAAGCCGGCCATGATGGTGCGGCTGCGCCCCACGATCGGTCGGCTGATGGCGCGGATGGGCGTCGACCTCGACGCGGCCGCGAAGGCCGCCGGCGACGCGTCGTTCTCGCCGCGGCCGATGCGCGAGCTGATCGCGCACCTGACGCAGGAGCACGGCGACCCGTTGCGGCCGCTGCGCGAAGCCGGCCTCACCGACGGCCTGATCGCGCGGCTGCGCGAGCGGGCGCTGGCGTGAGGGTCGCCGCCGATACCCGCGTCGCCGGGGTCGTCGAGCGCGGCCCCGGTCGCCCGCGGGCGGAGGGGCACGACGAGAAGATCCTCGACGCCGTCGTCGCGCTGATCGATGCAGGAAGGCCCGTGACGGTCGCGGCCGTCGTCGCCGACAGCGGGGTCTCGCGGGCCGCCCTGTACCGCCGCTGGCCCAGCATGACCGAACTGGTCTCGACGGCGCTCGACCGCGGGCGCGCCGCGATCGAGATCGACCTGTCCGAGTACGCCAGCGTCAGGGAGGCCATGTTCCGGGTGCTGTTCGGGAACCCGAAGCGGCTCGGCGGGGAGGGGTACAGCGACCGACGCTTCCGCGCGCGCATCGCGCTCGCCATGCAGGATCGGGATCTGCAGCACGCGTACTGGTCGTCCCACGTGTCCCGGCGTCGCGGTGCGATGCATGCGGCGCTGGCGGAGGGCATCCGGACGGGGGAGCTGCGGAGCGATCTCGACATCGAGTCGAGCATCGACCTCATCACGGGCGTCTACTACTACCAGCTGGTCGCGCGCGGCGTGCAGGTCGATGATCCCGGCGTCATGGATCGGTGCCGCGCGGCCTTCGAGACCGCGTGGCGGGGCATGGCGGCCCGCTGATCGCAATACCCCGCCGCTTGCGCCGCAGGGTGCTGGTCACGGGCTGACACAACGCAGTCATTCCGTCGGGTGGGCCCGGCCGGACCGACGTGGTTCCGCGGTCGCGGGGCCGGAGGGTGCGCGAACTGACTGCGTACGGAACCGGCCGCCTGGCGCACCAGGCGGCCGGTTCTTGCACTGTTCCTAGACCGTCGCGCGGCGCAGGATCGCGTATCCGACCACGGCGAGGACGGCCGTGACGGCAAGGCCGACCAGCGTGATGCCGAGGGCCGTGATGTCGACGAACCACGCGATCACGTCGGGCCACGACCCGCTGCGGGTGACGAAGAAGATGGCCAGCAGCACCGCGAGGCCGATCGCGACGCCGACGGCGACGACCGCGAAGGTGCCGAAGCGCTTCCAGATGGTCGCCATCACGAACCCCAGCACGTACAGGAACAGCGTGAAGGTGAAGTAGCTCAGCCACGCCGACGCCCATCCGGGTTCGAACAGGTAGTCGAGGTGGGCGACCCAGCCGTTGACGCCGTAGCCGTCGGTGAGCACCTCGATGCCCGCCAGGATGAGGAACAGCGTCGCCATCATGGCGGCGCCGATCGCGCCGATGATGAGGGTGCCGACGTAGAACTCCCGGCGCGTGATGCTCATCGCCTGCGAGAACGGGAACGACAGCGTCATGGCCTGCACGCCGAGGGCCATGAAGTACCACAGCGGTGCATTGGCGGCGCCGGCGGTCTTGACGCCGTCGCCGGGGATCATCGCGAAGATGAGGACCGAGAGGACGGCGGCGGCCGCGAGGATGAGCAGGGGCACCCAGACGAACGACTGGGTGTTGATCAGCTGCAGGCGCACGACGTTGAGGGTGCGGCTGCGCAGCCCGCGGGGCGCGGGCGCGGTGGCGGTGGTCATCGCCGGGCTCCTTCTGTCTCGGACGCTCCGTCGGGAGCGTCCTGATCGTTCTTCGACTCGTTCTCGCGCTGCGTCATCCGCACGATGAGCTGCTGCAGCGGAACGGGGGCGACCTCGAGGCCGGCGGCGGCGACGTCGCGGCGCTCCTCGGTCGTCAGGCGGCCGAGGAACGTGACGCTCGCCACGTGCCCGAGCGTCTCGCGGTGCAGGACGTCGCGCCCGGCCGCGAAGGCGCCGACCGCCTCGGCGTCGCCGACGAGGTTCGTCGCCTGGCCGCGCGCCTCCTCGGCCGATTGGTCCATGATGATCCGGCCCCTGTCGATCACGAGCACGCGCTCGATGAGGTTCGCGATCTCGTCGATCAGGTGGCTCGAGAGCAGGATCGTGCGCGGGTGCTCGGCGTAGTCGGAGAGCAGGCGGTCGTAGAAGATCTGCCTCGCGACCGCGTCGAGGCCCAGGTAGGGCTCGTCGAAGAACGTGATCTCTGCGCGCGACGCGAGCCCGATGATCACGCCGACGGCCGAGAGCTGGCCGCGCGAGAGCTTCTTGATCGACGTCTTCATCGGCAGCTGGAAATCGTCGATGAGGCGATCGCAGAGCTCCTGGTCCCAGTTCGGGAAGAACAGGGCGGCCGAGGCGAACGCGATCTTCGCATTCGCCTCATCCGGGTACTTCTGGCTCTCGCGCACGAAGCACATCCGGTTCAGCACCCTGGCGTTCTCGTACGGGTCTTCGCCGAACACGCGGACGGTGCCGGATGTCGCGAAGTTCTGCGCCGTCAGGATCGACATCGCGGTCGTCTTGCCGGCGCCGTTGCGGCCGAGGAAGCCGTAGATGGCGTTGCGCTCGATGCGGAAGCTGACGCCGTCGAGCGCGACGGCGTCCTTGTAGCGCTTGGTCAGGTCGTGCACTTCGATGACCGGGTCCATGGCGGATCCTCTCAATCGGTGGTGGCGGTGGTCGCGCTCTCGGTCAGGAGCGCGCGGACGTCGGATGCCGAGAGCCCGATGCGGCGGGCCTCGGCGAGCAGGGGAGTCACGTAGTCGGCGACGAACGCCTCGCGGCGCTCACCCCGGAGCCGTTCGCGGGCGCCGTCGGCGACGAACATGCCGACGCCTCGGCGCTTGTAGAGCACACCCTTGTCGACGAGCATGTTGATGCCTTTCGCTGCGGTGGCGGGGTTGATGCGGTGGAACGCGGCGAGCTCGTTCGTCGACGGGGCCTTCGCCTCCTCGGCGAGGGAGCCGTCGACGATGGATTCCTCCACGCTCTCGGCGATTTGGAGGAACAGCGGCCGATCGTCCTCGAGCACGACGCCTCCAACTGGTTCGGTGGTTAGTTACTCGACTAATGAACCACGGAACCTACGGGTTGTCAACTCACCTGAAGCTGACGCGTGCGGCGCGCCGACGCCGCCTGTCGCCGCGGCGGCATCCGCACGGTCGCGGCCCGTGGCCGGGGCCGGGGCCGGGGCTGGGGCGGCCGTGTCGTGCGGCCCGCGTCAGCGGGGGCGGGGGAGGAACTGCAGTGGGTCGTCGTGCACCGTGGCCAGGGCGCGCCGGATCGCGCCCGCGACGACCACGTCACCGCCGAGATGGCTCGCGGCCAGTTCGGGCACGGGGGGCTCGAAGGCGGAGCCAAGGGCCGCCCTGGCCGTCTCGAGGACCGGTTCCATCGCCGGAGCCAGGGTGCCGCAGACGACGACGCGCTCCACGTCGAGGAGGCTCCCCAGCGCGAACGCGATGCGGGCGAGGCGGTCCCCGAGCTGCGCGGCGATCCTCCCGGCGAGCGGGTCGCCCGCGGCCGCCGCCGAGAAAACGTCCTCCGCCGTCAGCTCCGCGGGTGGGAGCACGCGGAGCGTGCTCGGCTCGTCGCCCCCGGCCAGTTCGCGCCGCGCCCAGTCGCGGGCGAGCGCTCCGAACCCGTCTGTCGCCTGCTCCTCGGGGAACATCAGCCGCAGGAAGCGCATCTCGCCGGCTCCGCCGTGCGGCCCGCGGATGAGCCTGCCGTCGACGACGAGACCGGAGCCGAGGCGTTCGCCCGTCAGCAGGGTCGCGATGGTCGTGCCGGCGTCGGAGACCTGCGCGCGCTCTGCGAGGGCGGCGAGGTTCGCGTCGTTCTCGACGATCGTCGCTCCGTCGAGGACCTCGGCAAGGTGGGCGTTCATCACCGACCAGAAATCCCTGTCGCCCGCAGGCGAGCGTCCGGATGCGTCGGTGGGTGCGGGGATCCCCACGACCGTCAGCAGCACGTCGGTCGCCGCACGTCCGGCGTCGGCGAGCGCGTCGTGGATCGTGCGGCGCGCCGCGGCCGCGCGTGCGTCAGGGCCCGATTCGCGCCCCTCGACCGCGACGCGCGCCCCGCCGAGCGCTGTGCCGCGGAGGTCGGCCACGCGGGCGAGGAACTGGTGCTCATCGGCGTCCAGCGCCACGACCACGCCTGCTGCGCGCGACAGGTGGTAGCGGAGCGCTGGGCGGCCCTTCATGCCGGCGTTCGGCGCGGGCGCGGCCTCCTCGAGCCATCCGTCGGAGACGAGGTCGGCGCACACACCGAGCACCGTCGCGCGCGTGAGGTCGGTCGCCGAAATCGCGTCGCTCGCCGTGAACTCGTCGGTCTCGAGCGCGAAGCGTGCGACGAGTCGCGCATTCACCCGTCGCATCAGCTGCGGGGACTTCGCCGAGGGTTTGGCCACCCCTCGACGATAACGGTTCCGACGGGGATGTCCGCCGGAGCCTTGACAACCGATGGGTCGTGTGTGAATCTCTTGTCGCGGATTTGATTCGAGCTCTAAATTAAATGAGCGAGGGTCATCGACAGACGATCTGACGGAGGGACGACGGTGTCCAGAGGAAACAGGCGAACGGCGCGCACGCTCGCGGCCGCGACGGGTGTCGCACTTGCCGTGACCATGCTCGTGGGGTGCTCGGCGGGGGCGGAGGAGGAGACGATCCGCTTCACGTTCAGCAAGCGCGAGGCGATCGGCTTCATGTCGGAACTTGTGAGCGAGTACAACGCATCGCAGGATCGCGTGAACGTCGAGATCGACACGTCGGGCGTCGACGTCGTCTCCGCGAGCTTCGTGCGGGGCAACCCGCCCGACGTCATGCTGGCGAACTACAACATGGAGGTGTCGCGGTTCGTCGACAGGTGCACGCTCACCGACCTGTCCGACACGACGGCGGCCTCGACGATCCGGCCCGAGCTGCAGCCGCTGATGGATCAGTACGGCATCTGCGAAGACCGCACGAGCGCCCTGCCGTTCTCGGTGATGTCCGCCGCAGTGATCTACAACAAGGAGATCTTCGCCGAGCACGGGCTCGAGGTGCCCAGCACCTGGAGCGAGCTGATCGAGGTCGCGGAGACGCTGAAGGCGGCAGGGGTCGACCCGTTCTATGGCACGTTCAAGGACGACTGGTCGGTCGGCCAGGGCTGGTTCGACTACTCCCTGGGAGGCTCGCTCGACACGCTCGCCTTCTTCGAGGAGATCGCGGACGAGGGGGCTGACCTCGGCCCGGACTCGCCGACGTCGTTCCAGAAGGACTTCGCCGAGCCGATGGAGAGGATGGTCGAGCTGGCGGAGGAATACGCCAATGCTGACGCCCCGAGTCGCGGGTACGGCGACGGGAACCTCGCGTTCGCGAACGGCGAGGCAGCGATGTACCTGCAGGGCCCGTGGGCTTTCCCCGAGATCGCGAAGACAGCCCCGGATCTCGATCTCGGCACGTTCCCGCTCCCGATGACCGAGAATCCAGATGACCGGAGGATCCGGGTCAACGTCGACCTCGCCGCGATGATCCCAGAGGGGTCGAAGCATCAGGAGGCCGCGCGCGACTTCCTCGAGTACCTGTTCCGGCCCGAGGTGATCGAGGAGTACAACGAGTCCCTCCTCGGGTTCGCCCCGACGATCGACGCCGCACCGGTGTCGGATCCGAGGATCGCCGGCATGCAGGAGTTCTACGACGACGGCCGGGTGTACCAGGGCGCGTCGGTGCTCATCCCCAAGACGATCCCGGTGTTCAGCTACGCACAGGCCATCGTGCTCGGCGCGGACCCCGCGTCGACCCTCGCCACCCTCGACGCCGACTGGGCGCGTCTGGCGTTCCGTCAATAGAGCAGAACGAAGGAGTCCCGCTCTCATCATGTCTACGACAACAACGATCGTGACGCAGGGGGATCGCCGGATCCGGCGATCGTCCCGCCGCGTCGAGCCGATCTATTACCTCTTCCTGCTGCCGGTGCTCGCGCTGTTCACAGTCGCGATCACGGTGCCCGCCATCGTCGGCATCTTCTTCAGCTTCACGAACTCGATCGGCATCGGCGATTGGGAGTTCATCGGGGTGACGAACTACCTCGCGGCGTTCGACGACCCGGCGATCCTGCAGAGCTACCTGTTCACGTTCGGCTTCTCGCTCGTAACCGTCGTGCTCGTCAACGTGGTCGCGCTGCTGCTCGCCGTCGGACTGACGTCGAGGATCCGGTTCACAACGGGCCTGCGGGCCGTCTTCGTGATCCCGATGGTCGTGTCGGGCATCATCATCTCCTACGTCTTCAACTTCCTGTTCTCGAACTCGCTGCCGGAGGTGGGGGCGGCCCTCGGCATCGACGCGCTCAGCACGAGCATCCTCGCGAACCCCGACCTCGCGTGGGTCGCGATCGTGATCGTGACGGCGTGGCAGGCGATCCCGAGCGCCCTGCTGATCTACATCGCGGGTCTCCTGTCGATCCCCGGCGAGGTCTATGAGGCGGCGGACATCGACGGCGCGTCGAAGCGTCAGCAGCTGATGCGGATCACGCTCCCACTGGTCGCGGGCTACGTCGTGATCAACATCATCCTGGGCTTCAAGAACTTCCTGAACGCGTACGACATCATCGTCGGCCTCACGGGAGGTGGGCCGGGCACCGCGACACGCAGCGTCGCGATGACGATCATCACAGGTTTCAACGGCGGCGACTACGCCTACCAGATGGCGAACGCGACGATCTTCTTCGTCGTGGCGATCCTGGTCGCGGCGCTCCAGCTCTCGGTCACGCGCGGAAGGAACTCGCTCTGATGTCCACCAGAATCGCACCCACCGGAAGCACCAGGGCGATCGTCACGGCGAACGCGTCGAAGCGCAGCAGGGCCCGGATGGAACGGGTCAACTGGTCGGGAACGATCATCCTGTTCCTCTGCGCCGTCACGGTGCTGCTGCCTCTGTACGTCACGATCTCGATGGCGTTCAAGACGCCGGCCCAGGCGGTCGACGGCAGGGCGTTCTCGCTGCCGATGCCCTTCAGCATCGAGGGCTTCGTCGAGGCGTGGCAGCTGACGGACTTCCCGGTCGGCATCCTGATGTCGCTCGTCGTGACGGGCGGGACCGTCGTCGCGACCATCATCCTCGCCGCACTCGCGTCGTACGCAATCGTACGGAACTGGGACAGGCGGCTGTTCCGCTGGTCGTTCTTCTACCTGCTCGCGGCGATGTTCATCCCGTTCCCCGTGGTGGCGCTGCCCCAGATCCAGATGACGGGGCGGCTGAACCTCGACAACCCCGGCGGCGTGATCCTGCTGGCCACGATGTTCCAGCTCAGCTTCAGCATCCTGCTGTTCACGGCCTTCCTGCGATCGATCCCGCTCGAACTCGAAGAGAGCGCGCGCATCGACGGCGCCTCGACGTGGCAGACCTTCTGGCGGCTGATCTTCCCGCTGCTCGCGCCGATGAGTGCCACGGTCGGCATCTTCGCGTTCATCTACGCGTGGAACGACTTCATGATGCCGTCGCTGATCATCTCCGACCCGTCTCTGCAGACCCTGCCCGTGCGGCAGAAGCTGTTCCAGGAGCAGTTCAGCAACAACTACCACGTGTCCTTCGCCTCGTACCTCATGGCGATGGCCCCCGCGATCGTGGCCTACCTCTTCACGCAGCGATGGGTGATGGAAGGCGTCACCCAGGGCGCTGTGAAGGGCTGATCCGGCCGCACCACGGCACCGACCACAGAACAGAATCGATGAAAGGACCGAGAGTGACCTCTCCCTCCGTGCTCAGCGCGCCGCCGTCCACGCGTGACCCCGAATGGTGGCGCCAGGCCGCCGTCTACCAGATCTATCCGCGTTCCTTCGCCGACGGGAACGGCGACGGCGTCGGCGACCTCGCCGGAATCGTCTCGCGCATCCCCTACTTGAGGGAACTGCAGGTGGATGCGGTCTGGCTGAGCCCGTTCTATCCATCGGCGCTGGCGGATGGCGGGTACGATGTGGACGATTACCGCAACGTGGACCCCAGGATCGGGACGCTCGCGGAGTTCGACGACATGGTCGCGCACCTGCATGCCGCGGGGATCAGGATCGTCGTGGACATCGTGCCGAACCATTCGTCGGACCGGCATGAATGGTTCCGCGCCGCACTGGCCTCGCCAGCCGGGTCATCGGAGCGCGCGCGCTACATCTTCCGCGACGGGAAGGGCGAGAACGGGGCGCTTCCGCCCACCGATTGGACGTCGATCTTCGGCGGGCCCGCCTGGACCCGCGTGCCCGACGGGCAGTGGTACCTGCACAACTTCGCACCCGAGCAGCCCGACTTCGACTGGAGCAACGAGGAAGTGCGCGCCGACTTTCGGGAGACGCTGCGCTTCTGGTCGGACCGCGGGGTTGATGGATTCCGAATCGACGTGGCGCACGGCCTGGCGAAGGATCTCGGCAGAGAGCTTCCCTCGCAGGCCGAGCTGGACGCGCTGCCCAAGGACGGCTCCCATCCGATGTGGGACCGCGACGATGTGCACGAGATCTATGCCGAGTGGCGCGAAGTCTTCGACGGGTACGATCCGCCGCGCACCGCCGTGGCGGAGGCATGGGTCGAGGCTGATCGCCGGGCACGCTACGCGAGTTCAGAAGGCCTGGGGCAGGCGTTCAATTTCGACCTGCTCGAGGCCGATTTCGATGCCGATCAGTTCCGTGAGATCGTCAGCTTCAACCTAGCTCTGGCGGCAGAGTCGGGGTCGTCGACGACGTGGGTGTTCTCGAACCACGACGTCGTGCGCCACGCGACCCGCTACGGTCTCCCACCGCGCGCCGGGCGCACCGAAGCGAAGCAGGGAAAGCAGTGGCTGCTCTCGGGCGGCACCGAGCCGCAGCTCGACGCCGGGCTGGGCCTGCGTCGAGCGCGCGCGGCTACCCTGTTCGAGCTCGCTCTGCCGGGGAGCGCTTATATCTACCAGGGTGAGGAACTCGGTCTGCACGAGGTCGCGGACGTTCCGGATCAGGCGCGTCAGGATCCGACCTTCTTCCGCAGCCCGGGCGTCGACGTCGGCCGCGATGGATGCCGAGTACCGCTGCCCTGGGCCTCCGGTGGGCCGTCGTTCGGCTTCGGAGCGAATGGGGCGCACCTGCCGCAGCCCGCGTGGTTCGGCGAGTACTCGGCGGAAGCGCAGGAGGGCGACCCCGGTTCGACGCTCACGCTGTATCGGAACGCGCTGGCGCTGCGACGAGAACTGCAGTCGGGCGAGGAACTGGAATGGCTCGATGACGCCTGCAACGGCGAGGTGTTGGCCTTCACCCGCACGAACGGGTGGGTGAACGTGACCAACTTCGGCTCGACTCCGGTGGACCTGCCGGCGGGGGAGGTGCTCCTCACGAGCGCCCCGCTCGACGGCGGGCGCCTGCCCGGCGCCGCGACCGCCTGGCTGCGCGCTGCCTGAGCGCCCCGCCCCGCCCGCCGCCGGTGCCGAGCGCACCGGCGGCGGGCGGGGAACACAGCGCAGCCAACCCGAATGCCGAGTTCGGCGGAGCCGCGTGGTTGCGGGTCGGCGTACCGGAAGCCGGGCTGAATGACTGCGTTGTGTCGGGGCCCCGTGTCGCGTCGGGAGGGGAAGAACCGACGTGGGCGGTGCGCCGTATGCCGTCAATCGCCGCGGCGGGCGGGCCGAGCCCCGCGTGGTTGCGGGGCAGGCGAGCCGACGGCGCGGTGAATCGACCGCGTTGTGTTCGGGCCCGGGGGAGCCGGCGGGCGGCGCGTTCAGCGCTCGATCTCGGGGGCGACCTTCTTCTCGAGGTTCACGACCGCCGCCTCGGAGAGCACGATGAGACCGTCGAGCTCGTCGCGCACGCGGCGGTAGGCGAGCTGTCGCTCGTCGGCGGTCGCCGACTGGTCGACGGCGACCTTCAGCAGCTGCTGTGCACGGGAGAGGCGCTGGCGCTCGGACTCGGTGAAGCCCGTGTCGCGGACCCGGCGTGCCTCCTGCTCCGCGACGTCGAACGCGGCCTCGCAGTCGTGCACGGCATCGCGGTACTCGGCGTAGGCCTCGGCATCGATGCGCGCCTTCGCCGAGGAGGGCCGCGCCGAGTCCGCGGCTTTCTTCGCGCGCAGGAACGCGGCCGTGAGCGGCTCGCGGCCGTCGCTCATGGTCGGGAAGGCGATCAGCTTCGCGGGGTCGAGCTCGTAGTCGAGCCAGCGGCGGGCGACGTCGTCGTGCGTGTCCATCAGCCGCTGCACGCGCGCACTGCGGTCCGCCGCGTCGGCGTGCGCGATCCGCTCGGGGTCGAGGTCCTCGCTCCCGCTGATCGCCTTCGCCCTCGCCTTGGCCTCGATGATCTCGAGCTTGCGCCGGTGCGAGAGCTCCTCCTGCTTCTCCCACCAGCCGCGGGCGCTGCCGACGATGCCGACGATCGGCCCGGCCACGATGAAGCCGAGCCACCAGTAGCTGCCGATGAAGCCGAGGATCGCTTCCATGCCGCCCAGGTTACGCGCACGGCGCCTCGCGGGCCCGGCGCCGTCGCGCGACGGCGTCGCGGCGCGCAGGTCAAGAGGAGACGGGGCGGGGGATCGGACGGATCATCCGAGCCCCCGCCCCGTCTCAGAGGTCCTGAGTCTGCGCGTCGCGGCCTACTCGCCGCAGTTGCTGCAGACGCCCGTGGCGGGCAGCTCGAGGAAGCAGGTCATGCAGACCGGCTTGGGCTTCTCGGGCGCGGCAGTACGGCCCGTGCCCGGGGCCGCCGGCGCCGACGACCCGGGAACGCGCTTGGGGGCCTTCGGCGCCCGGGGCGCCTTCGGGCCGGATGCGCGCGACGCGCGGGCGGGGGCGCCGTCGACGGGGTGGTCGATGCCCCACGCGCCGTGGAAGCGGCGGCTCGGCCACCGGGGCACGTCTTCGCCGACGCGGCGCAGCACGTCCTGCTCGGTGCGGAAGCCGTTCGTGTAGCCGGGGTGCACCTCGAGCGCGGGGTAGCCGCCGCGCCGCTTCAGCTGGAAGTAGTCGCCGAAGCCGACGATCTGCTCGATGTCGCTCTGGTCGTAGATGTTCTGGATGAGAGCCCGGTTCGGCGGGGGCGTCGAGTACTTGTCGAACGCGTCCGTCAGGCTCGCGAGCCGCACCGCCCGCACCCCCGCGTTCTTGCGCTTGCTCCTGCTGCTGTCGGCCGTTTCCCGCGTTTCACTCACTGGATCAATTCTCCTCGCCCCGCTGGGCGGTTGGGAACAGAACGACCCGGAACGGGCGGGGAATCCGCCGGGAATGTTCGGTCGCGCCGCGGTGAACGGCGCGCATTATGCGCCCGGACGGGCGCCGTCGGCGGGGCCGGGCTCAGCCGAAGAGAAGCGCGAGGATCGATGCCCCGCCGCCGACGATGACGAGCGCGATGATCGCGGTCCAGGCGACGATCCGGATGCGCTTGCGGTGCTTCTCGGCGTAGAGCTCGCGCTCGGCACCGTCCTCTGGTTCGAGTTCGGAGTGATTGATCTGCGACATGTCGCTCCTCGTTACGCGGTGGGCTCGGTGATGGTCGCGCCGAAGTGCTTCGGCAGGGTCTCGGTCGACATCGCGCGCAGTTCGTCAGCGCCGTACGAGAAGACGTCCTGCACCTCGAGCGTCGGCTCGGTGTCGGTCACGCCGATGCGCATGACCGGGTAGCCGCGGCCCTCGCACAGGCCGCGGAACTTGACGTCCTCCTCGCGCGGCACCGTGACGATGACGCGGCCGGTCGACTCGGAGAAGAGGGCGGCCGTGAGGTCGATGCCCTCGCGCTCCATGATCTCGGTGAGCCAGACGCGGGCGCCGACGCCGAAGCGCATCACGCCCTCCGCGAGGGCGAGGGCGAGGCCGCCCTCCGAGAGGTCGTGCGCGCTCGAGATGAGCCACTCGTCGCGGGCGCCCCGGAGCAGGCCGGCGAGGCGCTTCTCGCCCGCGAGGTCGACCTTCGGCGGGCGACCGCCGAGGTGGTCGTGGACGACGCCGGCCCAGGCGGAGCCGTCGAGCTCGTCGGCCGTCGTGCCGAGCAGGTAGATGTTCTCGCCGGCGTCCTGCCAGCCGCTCGGGATGCGGCGCGAGACGTCGTCGATGATTCCCATCACGCCGACGACGGGCGTCGGGTGGATCGGGGTGTCGCCCGTCTGGTTGTAGAACGAGACGTTGCCGCCCGTGACCGGAACGCCGAGCTCCATGCAGGCGTCCGAGAGGCCGTCGACGGCCTGCTCGAACTGCCACATCACCTCGGGGTTCTCCGGGCTGCCGAAGTTGAGGCAGTCGGTGACCGCGGTGGGCTCCGCGCCCGTGACGGCGACGTTGCGGTACGCCTCCGCGAGGGCGAGCTTCGCCCCCTGCTTCGGATCGAGCTGGCAGTAGCGGCCGTTCGCGTCGGTCGCGATCGAGAAGCCGAGGCCCGACTCCTCGTCGACGCGGATCATGCCCGCGTCATCCGGGAAAGACAGGGCCGTGTTGCCGAGCACGTAGTAGTCGTACTGGTTCGTGATCCAGCTGGTGTCTGCGAGGTTCGGGCTCTTCACGAGCGCCTCGAACTGCTCGGCGGCCTCGGCGGGCTTCGTCACGCGGGGGAGCCGCGCTGCGCCATCGGCCTGCAGGGCGTCGATCCAGCTCGGGTACGCGACCGGGCGGTCGTAGACGGGGCCGTCGACGGCAACCGTCGAGGGGTCGACGTCGACGATCGTCTCGCCGTCCCACGTGATGACGAGGCGGCCGTCGCCGGTGACCTCGCCGAGCACGCTCGTCTCGACGTCCCACTTGTTCACGATCGCCATGAACGCGTCGAGCTTCTCGGGCGCGACGATCGCCATCATCCGCTCCTGCGACTCGCTCATGAGGATCTCCTCGGCGGTCAGCGACGGGTCGCGCAGCAGAACCTTGGTGAGCTCGACGTTCATGCCGCTGCCGCCGTTGGCGGCGAGCTCGCTCGTCGCGCACGAGATGCCGGCCGCGCCGAGGTCCTGGATCGCCTCGACCAGGTCGTCGCGGTAGAGCTCGAGGCAGCACTCGATGAGCACCTTCTCGGCGAAGGGGTCGCCGACCTGCACGGCGGGGCGCTTGGTCGGGCCGCCGTCGTCGAACGAGTCGGACGCGAGGATCGAGGCGCCTCCGATGCCGTCGCCGCCCGTGCGGGCGCCGAAGAGCACGACCTTGTTGCCCGCGCCCGTGGCGTTCGCGAGCCGGATGTCCTCGTGGCGCATCACGCCGACCGCGAGCGCGTTCACGAGGGGGTTGGCCTGGTAGCAGGAATCGAAGACGGTCTCGCCGCCGATGTTCGGCAGTCCGAGGCAGTTGCCGTAGGAGGAGATGCCGGAGACGACGCCGTGCACGACGCGCGCCGTGTCCGGGTGGTCGATGGCGCCGAAGCGCAGCTGGTCCATGACGGCGACGGGGCGCGCGCCCATCGAGATGATGTCGCGGACGATGCCGCCGACGCCCGTGGCCGCGCCCTGGAACGGCTCGATGTACGACGGGTGGTTGTGGCTCTCGACCTTGAACGTGACGGCCCAGCCCTCGCCCACGTCGACGACGCCGGCGTTCTGCCCCATGCCGACCATGAGCCGCTCGCGCATCTCGTCCGTGACCTTGTCGCCGAAGCGGCGCAGGTACTTCTTGGAGCTCTTGTACGAGCAGTGCTCGCTCCACATCACCGAGTACATCGCGAGCTCGCCGGATGTCGGGCGCCGGCCGAGGATCTCGCGGATCTGGTCGTACTCCTCCGGCTTCAGGCCGAGCGCGCCGTACGGCTGCTCCTTCTCGGGCGTAGCGGCGGCGTTCTCGACGGTGTCGGCGACGTGTTCAGTGGTCACGCGGAGGCTCCAGAGGGCAGGGTGGGGCGGACCCGCCAAGTCTAGCCGGATGGAGCAGTTCGTCCCTGTCGACTGGGTCCGCCACGATCCGGATCGCGTGGGCGGGCCTCGGCCGCCGTCTCCGCAGGATTCGTGGAGGCGACCGTTTCCGGGGCTGCAACCCCGGGAACGAATTGCTCAGACCCCGGCGTCGGCTTCGACGGCGGTCCGGCGAATGGACGCGGTGTGCATCGTGTGATCTCCTTCGATCGGAATGTGGCAGGACGAAGAACCGGTCCGTCGGGGCCACTGCCCGACGGACCGGTTCTGCGGATGCGGCCTCAGTAGGTGAGGCCGTGCCCGAAGCGGAAGAGGGGATCCTCGGTGTCGAACGGCACGTCGGGGCGGGAGGCCTCGACGGCGGCCATCGACCGCGGCAGGTCGAACGGCAGGCGCCCCAGCGGCGACGCCGTTCCCGTGAGCACGTCGAGCAGCGCAGCCGTGCTCGCACCCCAATTGACCGTGACGGCCGCGGCGACCTCGACGATCGGGGTGAGGATCGCGGGCCGGTCGGCGAACACGTCGACGACCGTCGGCACCTGCGACGCGACCTCCCGGACGTGCGCGAGCACGTCATCCGGGAAATCGAGCGAGCCCGAGTGGAACATGTTCTCGAACGTCGTCGGCCGCTCCTCGTAGGGCGCCTGGAGGCGGAGGATCGCGATGTCGGCCTCGGCCGGCGAGTCGACGACCTCGCCGTACGCGGCAACGTCATCGGCCGTGGTGCCCTCGGCGTAGATGCGCAGGCCGCGGGCGAGCGGGAGCTGCGCGTCGCGGTTCGCCAGCACGGTGATCGATGCGCGCTGCGCCGCCTGACCGGCCGCGACGAAGTCGGCCCTGCCGACGGTCGCGTCGGCCGCGTCCTCGTCGACGAACGGGTTCTCGAACAGGCCGAGCTCGAACTTCTCCGCCAGGAGGCGGCGCACCGAGGCGTCGATCCGTTCCTCGGCGACATCGCCCGATTCGACGAGGTCGACGAGCAGCTCGGGGCACGCGTCGCCGCCGAACTGGTCGACGCCCGCGTCGATCGCCTTCTTCATCCGCTCGCGCGGCGTGAGGTGCTCGACGCCCCACGCGCGGGCCGGGAACGGCTCCCCGAAGATCTCGGCGTCGGTGAGCAGCCCCCAGTCGGTGCAGACGATGCCCTCGAAGCCGCAGCGCTCGCGGAGGAGGCCGGTGATGACCGAACGGTTGAAGCCGAAGGCGACCTCCTCGTGCTCGGTGCCGATGGGCATGCCGTAGTACGGCATCACCTGGCGCGTGCCGGCGGCGAAGAGCGACAGGAACGGCTTGATGTGCAGGTCGAAGGCGTCGCCGGGGTAGACCTGCTCGCGGCCGTGCGCGAAGTGCGGGTCCTCGCCGTCCTTCTGCGGGCCGCCGCCCGGGAAGTGCTTGGTCATGGTCGACACCGACGCGGGGCCGAACGACGCGCCCTGGAAGCCGCGCACGTAGGCGGCGCCGAGGCGGGCGGCGAGGTCGGCGTCCTCCCCGAACGTTCCGAGCTGGCGGGACCAGCGGGGCTCGGTCGCGAGGTCGACCTGCGGGTGCAGCGCGGCGCGCAGGCCGACCGCGAGGTACTCCTGGCGCGCGATGTCGCCGAAGCGCTCGACGGTGGCCTCGTCCCGGATGGCGGCGAGGCCGAGGGGCTCGGGCCACTGGGAGAACGGGCCGGCCATCATCGCCGTTCCGGGGTTGTCGGTGAACGAATGGCGAGGGTCCGTCGAGACCGTCACGGGGATGCCGAGGCGCGTCGAGGCCGCCAGCTCCTGGATCGCGTTGTGCCATTCGGCGAACGCCCTGGCGGACTCCGCGCCGCCCACGAGGTTGAAGTGGTTCATCCGGCGCCGCTCGACGAAGTCGATCGCCGACGGGGTGCCGAACACGTCGTTCGGCTGGTCGAGCGGGCCGGCGCCGATCATCGTGTGGAAGAACAGGCCGGCCTTCTCCTCGAGCGTCATCTCGGCGAGGAGCTCCTCGACGCGCTCGGCCACGGGCAGGCTCGCGTCGAGCCAGGGGCGGGCGGTCCCGGTCGTCGTGATACTGGTCACTTCACTCCCTTGATGCGGTAGACGAGGACGGCGCCGAGCAGAGCGACGAAGGCGCCGAAGAGGTACCAGACCGAGTAGCCGCCGATGGCGGAGCCCGCGCCGAGAGCGATGATGCTCGGTGCGATCGCGGGTGCGATCGACTGCGGCAGGGCGTTGGCCATGTTGAGCACGCCGAGGTCCTTCGCGACGTCGTCGGGGTTGGGCAGCACCTCGGTCGCGAGGGCGAGGTCGACGGAGAGGAACGAGCCGGCGCCGAGGCCGATGATGCCCTGCGCGACGATCACGACGGCGATCGACGGCGCGAAGGCGAGCGTGACCAGGCCGATGACCATGACGACGCCTGCCGCCGCGACGAACGGGCGGCGCTTGCCGAGGCGGTCCGAGAAGTAGCCGCCTAGGGGGCTCGAGATGACCATGCCCGCGGTCGAAGCGAGGTTCGCGAACAGGATGATCTGGATCGCGTCCTGCTCACCGAGGCCGAACTTCGCGGCGAGGAAGAACGGCAGGTAAGTCGCGATGCCGGCGTAGCCGAACATGATCAGGAACTTCGTGATCCACGTCCACCCGAAGTCGGGATTCTTGACGGGGTTGAACACGAACGAGCCGAGGAACTGCCCGATAGTGAACCGCTCGGCGGGTTTGTCCTCGAGGCGCCGGTCCTTGAGGAGGATCACGAACATCACGCTCAGCGCGAGGGCGATCGCACCCGGGACGATGAAGCGGAGCATGTCGCTGGCCATGGCGTTCATGAGGAAGCTGCCGGCGAGGATCGCCAGCGGCGTCGTGATGCCGATGAGGCCCGAGACGCGGCCGCGGTGGTGCGACGGCACCTGGTCGGGGAGCGTCGCGTTCGCGGCGGCGAGAACGGCGTTGAGCGAGGCCTGTGCGAGGCACCAGCCGACGAGCACGACCCACACCGACGATGCGACGCCGATGAGCGCGAGCGAACCGAGGCCGATGACGCTGCCGCCGAGGATCCACGGGCGCCGCATGCCGAAGCGCGACGTCGTGCGGTCGGAGAGACGCCCCGCGAGCGGGTTGGCGACGAGGGCGAACAGCGCGCCGACGCTGAGGACGAGGCCGAGCTGCGCCGTCGCCTCTTCGAGGGATGCGGTGATGTGCTGCACCTTGAACGCCATCGACACCATGACCGGCGTCAGGAGGGTCAGGTAGATGCCGAAGTTCACGCCGGCCAGGGCGGGGCCGAACCCGCGGGGCGTGGTGTCGGGCGTCGTGCCGGGGGCCTTGAAGCCGGTGGTCCCTGCGTAGGCCGTGGCGTCGGCCCGTGACATCTCTGTCATCTCTCGTGTCCTCTTCTCGCGTCTTCTGTGACGATCGGCGCCAGCCTACACCTAATCCGACCGCTTGGTAACTGAAATAAGACCAAGTGATAACTGAAATCGGACCGAGTGGTAGTCCGACTACGATGGGGGAGGAGGAATCGATGACGACAACGACCGGTGCGAGCCGGGCGGAACGCACCGCCCGGACCCGTGAGGCGCTGGTGCAGGCCGCTTTCCACCTCTTCGCTGAGCGCGGCTTCCGCGCCGTCTCGCTGCGCGATGTCGCGAAGCGCGCCGGAGTCTCGCACCCCGCGCTGCTCAAGCACTTCCCCGACAAGGACGCCCTGCTGGCCGCCACGCTCGAGCGGCTCGAGCTCGACGCGCAGACCGACGGGCTCGATGCGGTGTCGCCGGCGGAGCTGGGCTTCTCGCAGGTCGCGCGCCACAACGCAGGCGTTCCCGGGTACCTGCCGCTGTTCGCATCGCTCGTCGGCGAGGCGTCGGCGGCGACGCACCCCGCCCACGACGCACTGCGCTCCCACGCGCTGCGGTTCCGCGCGGCCGCCGCGGACGTCCTCGCCGGGGCTCGCGACGACGGCGTCTTCGCGAGCGATCGCGACCCCGGCAGGGAGGCTCTGCGCATGGCCGCCGCGTGGGACGCCGTGCAGGTCATGGAGCAGTACCTCCCGGATCGCGTCGACACCGCGAGGGCGCTCGAGCGCCACGAGGAGCTGCTCTGCCATCCGGTCGGGTGGCGCGCGGCCGGCGACGTCCCGCACGGAGTCGAGGGGCAGGGGGAGCTGCCCCACCTCGTGCCGGAGGCGGAGGACGAACTGCGCACGGGCTACCGGGCGGGGCGCGCCAGGCGCCGGCGGATCATCGAGGACGCGACGTGCCTGTTCGCGCGCGAGGGGTACACCGATACGAGCCTGCGCGACATCGCCGCGCAGGTCGGCGTCTCGAAGTCGGCGCTGTACCATCACTTCCCGTCGAAGGAGGCGCTCCTCCTCGCCGTCGCCGAGGAGCGCGACCGGCGCATCGATGAGCTGGCGCAGGACTTCACGGGCCGGAGCGGATCCTCCATCCTGAGGTCGATGCCCGAGTCGGCGGCGACCAATGAGCGCGATCAGCCGGGCCTCGTCGAGCTCTACGCCGTGCTCTCCTGCGAGGCGGTCCCGCCGACGCACGCGGCGCACGACTACTTTGCGCGCCGGTTCGCGCGCACCCTGGACAGCTTCGAGTCGCTGTTCCGCGCGGCGGCCGAGGCGGGCACGCTGCCCGCCCACCGCGACCCCGCCCACGAGGCGATCTGGTTCGTGGCGCTGTGGGACGGCCTGCAGTACCACTGGTTGTACGACCGCGACGGCGTCGACGTCGCCGCGAACCTGCGCGCCCACTTCGACGACGTGCTGCCGGGCTGAGGCGGGCCGCGCTACTTCGCGACGAGCGTCGTCTCGAAGCTGTACATGTCCGGGCGGTACACGTGGCGGCCGAACTCCACGGCGCTGCCCGACGCGTCGAAGGCCGTGCGCTCCATTGCGAGCAGCGGGCCGCCGCGGTCGACGTCGAGCAGCTCCGGCTCATCGTCGTGCGCACTGCGCGCGCCGATGCGCTGCTTCGCGACCCGGATGGTCACGCCGCGGGCGCGCAGGACGGCGTAGAGGCCCTCGCCCTCCAACTGCTCGACAGTGATGTCGGCGTACTCCGTCGGCAGGAAGTTCTCGAGCACCGCCATGGGGGTGCCGTCGGTCGTGCGCAGGCGCCGGACGCGCACCACGTCGGCCCCCGCGCGGATTCCGAGCGTCTCGGCCACGTCATCCGGGGCAGCGATCGTCTCGAGCGAGAGCACGCGCGTCCCCGGCGCCAGTTGCGAGGCCTTGAGGTCCTCATAGAGGCTCGTCAGCTCGACCTCGCGCGTGACCTGGCCCTGCACGACCTGCGTGCCGATGCCGCGGCGGCGCACGAGCAGGCCCTTGTCGACGACCTCCTGGATGGCGCGGCGCACCGTCGGGCGCGAAAGGCCGAGCGCCTTGCCGATCGCGATCTCGTTCTCGAGCCGGGCGCCAGGGGGGATCCTGCCCGACCGGATGGCCGCCTCGAGGCGGCTGGAGATCTGGAAGTACAGGGGCACGGGCCCCGTGCGGTCGAGATCGGCGAACAGCTCGGCCGGCCAGATCGGCTCGTCGGTGGCCATGGCACCCCTCCTCGGATATGTCAGCACAATATTACCCACGGGGAACTTTGTCTGTTGCATGGCGCGGTCGTTGTGCTATTGTCAGGACAAAGATGCCGACGCGCATCCGACCTGTCACCAACAACGGAGTCTGACGATGAGCACTGCCAATGACGTCCTGGCCATCGGGCGATTCGGCGTCGACATCTACCCGCTGCAGGACGGCGTCGGCCTCGAAGAGGTCTCGACGTTCGGCAAGTACCTCGGCGGCACCGCCGCCAACGTCACGGTCGCGGCCGCCCGCCACGGTCACCGCCCCGCGCTGATCTCGCGCGTCGGCGATGACCCGTTCGGGCGCTACCTGCTCGCGGAGCTGGCCCGCCTCGGCGTCGACAACAGCCACGTGCGCGTCGACCCCGCGCTCAAGACGCCCGTGACGTTCTGCGAGATCTTCCCGCCCGACGACTTCCCGCTCTACTTCTACCGCGAGCCGAAGGCTCCCGACCTCAACGTCGAGGCCGCCGACATCGACCTCGACGCCGTGCGCGCGGCCCGCATCCTCTGGCTCACGACGACGGGCCTCAGCGAGGAGCCGAGCCGGGCGGCCCATCACGCGGCTCTCGCGGCCCGCGGTCGCGCGGAGCACACCGTGCTCGACCTCGACTACCGACCGATGTTCTGGGAGACGCCCGCCGATGCGACGGCGCAGCTCGAGCCCGTGCTCGGCAGCGTGACCGCTGCCGTCGGCAACCGCGAGGAGTGCGAGGTCGCGGTCGGCGAGACCGAGCCGCGGCGCGCGGCCGACGCGCTCCTCGAACGCGGCATCGAGCTCGCGATCGTGAAGCAGGGGCCGAGGGGCGTGCTCGCGAAGACCCGGGAAGAAGAGGTCGAGGTGCCGACGCACTTCGTCGACGTCGTCAACGGCCTCGGAGCCGGTGACGCGTTCGGCGGCGCACTCTGCCACGGCCTGCTCGAGGGCTGGGGGCTCGAGCGCATCCTGCGCTTCGCGAACGTCGCGGGCGCCATCGTCGCGTCGAGGCGCGAGTGCTCGACCGCGATGCCGACCCCGGATGAGGTCGAGGCAGCTCTCGAGGGGAGCAGGGTATGAGCACGCTCACCGAGGCCGACTTCCGCGCTCTGCGCGAGGCCCGCACGCGAACGCCCGACGCGCTCGGCGGGGCCTTCGCGCGCCGCGAGCGGCGGGAGCTGCTGGGGGACGACGGCCGGCTCCTGATCGTTGCGGCCGATCACCCCGCGCGCGGCTCGCTCGCCGTCGGCGGCGACGAATCGGCCATGGCCGACCGCTACGACCTGCTCGACCGGATGGCGACGGCTCTGGCGAACCCCGCGGTCGACGGCGTTCTCGGCACCCCCGACATCATCGACGACCTGGCGGCGCTCGGGCTGCTCGACGGCAAGCTCATCGTCGGCTCGATGAACCGCGGCGGCCTGCGCGGGGCGTCATTCGAGATGGACGACCGCTACACGGCCTACGACGTGCCGACGATGGCGGCGCGCGGCATCGACTTCGCCAAGGCGCTCGTGCGCGTCAACCTCTCCGACCCCGGCACCGCCCTGACGCTCGAGGCGACGGCGCGGGCCGTCACCGAGGCGGCGGCCGCACGGCTGCCGATCATGCTCGAGCCGTTCCTCAGCGAATGGCGCGACGGGCGCATCGTGAACGACCTGACACCGGATGCGGTCATCCGGTCGGTCGCGATCGCCTCCGGCCTCGGGGCCGACAGCTCGTACACCTGGATGAAGCTGCCGGTCGTCGACGAGATGGAGCGCGTGATGGCGTCGACCACGATGCCCACCCTGCTCCTCGGGGGCGACGGCGGCGGCGACCCCGACGCCATGTTCGCCTCGTGGCGCGACGCGCTGGCCCTGCCGGGCGTCGTCGGCCTCACGGTCGGCCGCAACCTCCTCTACCCGCCCGACGGCGACGTCGCGGCCGCCGTCGCGGTCGCCGCCGAGCTCACCCACACTCCCGCGCGCCTCGGCGCGTGACCCACGAAAGCAAAGGGACACCATGACGACGGAACTCCCCACCATCGGCCACTGGATCGACGGCGCCGCGCGCGCATCGCGCAGCGGCCGCACCTCGCCGGTGTACAACCCCGCGACCGGCCAGCAGATCGCGGAGCTCGCGCTCGCCGACCAGGCCGAGATCGACGAGGCGATCGCCTCCGCCGAGCGGGGCTTCCAGGCGTGGTCGCGCATGTCGATCGCGAAGCGCCAGGCCGTGCTGTTCTCCTTCCGCGAGCTGCTCAACGCCCGCAAGGGCGAGCTCGCCGAGATCATCACGCGCGAGCACGGCAAGGTCCTCTCCGACGCGGCCGGTGAGATCGCCCGCGGCCAGGAGGTCGTCGAGCTCGCCACCGGATTCGCCCACCTCACCAAGGGCGGCTTCAACGAGAACGCCTCGACCGGCATCGACGTCTACTCGTTCAAACAGCCGCTCGGCGTCGTCGGCATCATCAGCCCGTTCAACTTCCCCGCCATGGTGCCGATGTGGTTCTTCCCCGTCGCGCTCGCCGCGGGCAACGCCGTCGTGCTGAAGCCGAGCGAGAAGGACCCGTCCGCCGCGCTCTGGCTCGCCCAGCTCTGGAAGGAGGCGGGCCTCCCCGACGGCGCGTTCACGGTGCTGCAGGGCGACAAGCTCGCGGTCGACGGCCTGCTCACCGACCCCGTCGTGCAGTCGATCTCGTTCGTCGGCTCGACCCCGATCGCGAAGTACATCTACGAGACGGCGTCGGCGCACGGCAAGAGGGTCCAGGCGCTCGGCGGTGCGAAGAACCACATGCTGGTGCTGCCGGATGCCGACCTCGACATCGTCGCGGACCAGGCGATCAACGCCGGCTACGGCGCCGCGGGCGAGCGCTGCATGGCGATCTCGGTCGTGCTGGCGGTCGAGCCGGTCGCGGACGAACTGATCGAGAAGATCAAGGACCGGATCGCGGACCTGCGCATCGGCGACGGCGCATCGTCTCCGGAGCCCCAGATGGGGCCGCTGATCACCGCCGAGCACCGCGCGAAGGTGTCCGGCTATGTCGACATCGCCGAGGCCGACGGCGCGAGGATCGTCGTCGACGGGCGCGGCTTCGCCCCGGAGGGCGGCGGCGACGGGTTCTTCTTCGGCCCGACGCTGATCGATGAGGTGCCGACGACCTCCCGCGCCTACACCGAGGAGATCTTCGGCCCCGTGCTCGAGATCGTGCGGGTGAAGACGTACGAGGAGGGCGTCGAGCTGATCAACTCGGGTGCCTTCGGGAACGGCACGGCGATCTTCACGAACGACGGCGGCGCCGCTCGGCGCTTCCAGAACGAGATCCAGGTCGGCATGATCGGCATCAACGTGCCGATCCCCGTGCCGGTCGCGTACCACTCGTTCGGCGGCTGGAAGGCGTCGCTGTTCGGCGACAGCAAGGCCTACGGCGTGCAGGGATTCGACTTCTTCACACGCGAGAAGGCCGTCACGAGCCGCTGGCTCGACCCGGCCACCCACGGTGGCATCAACCTGGGATTCCCGCAGAACGACTGAATGACTCGGGCCGCCCGATCCGGGGGGACGGGCGGCCCGACAGGACGAGGAGCAGACATGGGCGAACAGCGCTGGTTCCACCCGCGCGGCACGCTGGCGCGCGACGGCTGGCAGACGGCCGTCGACGCACGGCTCGACGGCTGGCAGCACACGGGCCTGAAGGTCGCGGAGCTCGACGGCGGTTCGATCGATGCGGCGGCGGGCGACGAGAAGCTGATCGTGCCGTTGGCGGGGTCATTCTCGGTGACTCTCGACGACGGCGCGCGCTTCGAGCTCGCCGGCCGCGCGTCGGTGTTCGACGGGCCCACTGACGTGCTCTACGTCGCGAGCGACCGCGTCGTCACGATCGCGGGCACCGGCCGGGTCGCCGTCGCGGCGTCGCCGACCGACGAGGTGCTGCCCACCAGGCACATCTCGGCGGCCGAGACGCCCGTCGAACTGCGCGGATCCGGCGCCTCGAGCCGCCAGGTGCACAACTTCGGCACGCCGCAGGCGCTCGACGCCGCCCGGTTCATCGTCTGCGAGGTCATCACGCCGTCCGAGAACTGGTCGTCGTACCCGCCGCACAAGCACGACGAACACGACCCCGGCCACGAATCGCGCCTCGAGGAGATCTACTACTTCGAGTCGGCGCCGACCAAGACGGCCTCCGGCGTCGACGCCGCCGCCGCGTTCGGCATGTTCAGCACGTACTCGTCGCCGGCCGGGAGCATCGACATCAACGCGCAGGTGCGCACGGGCGACGTCGCGCTGGTCCCGTACGGCTACCACGGGCCGGCCGTCGCGGCCCCCGGGTACGACCTGTACTACCTGAACGTGATGGCGGGCCCGGATGCGGAGCGCGTCTGGAACATCAGCGACGATCCCGCCCACGCGTGGGTGCGCGAGTCATGGGAGGGGCAGCCGTTCGACGACCGGCTGCCGTACGAGAGCACGAAGGGCTGACGCGCATGGCGCAGACGAAGTGGATGACGGTGGCGCAGGCCCTCGTCGAGTTCCTGGCGAACCAGTGGACGGTCGACGGCGATCACGCCGAGCGCACGATCCCGGCGACGATCGGCATCTTCGGCCACGGCAACGTGGCGGGGCTCGGCCAGGCGCTCAAGGAGCACCACCACGCGAGCCCCGGCCTGATGCCGTACCACCAGGCGCGCAACGAGCAGGCCATGGTGCACCAGGCGGTCGGCTACGCCCGGATGCACCGTAGGCGCGGCACCCTCGCCGCGGCCGCGTCGGTCGGCCCCGGCGCGGCCAACATGCTCACGGGCGCCGCTCTCGCGACCGCGAACCGGCTGCCGGCGCTGCTCCTGCCGAGCGACACCTTCGCGACGCGCGTCGCCGACCCGGTGCTGCAGCAGCTCGAACATCCGCACGACCTCGGGATCCAGGTCACCGATGCGTTCCGCCCCGTGTCGCGCTTCTTCGACCGCGTGCAGCGGCCCGAGCAGCTGTTCTCGATCGCGCTCGCCGCCATGCGCGTGCTGACGGACCCCGCCGAGACGGGCGCCGTCACGATCGCGCTGCCCGAGGACGTCCAGGCGGAGGAGTTCGACGTGCCCGTCGAGTTCCTGCAGCGGCGCGAGTGGCACATCCGGCGCCCCCGCCCCGAGCGCGGCGCTCTCGCCAGGGCGGCGGAGGCGATCCGCGGCGCCGAGCGCCCCATGATCGTGGCGGGCGGCGGCGTGCTGTACTCCGACGCCGAGGGCGAGCTGCGCGCGTTCGCGGAGGCGACGGGCATCCCCGTCGGCACCTCGCAGGCGGGCGGCGGCGTGCTCGACTGGGACCACCCGCAGAACCTCGGCGGCGTCGGGGCGACGGGAACCCTTGCGGCGAACCGCATCGCGGCGCTGGCCGACGTGATCATCGGCATCGGCACCCGGTACAGCGACTTCACGACGGCGTCGCGCACGGCGTTCCAGAACCCCGACGTGACGTTCGTGAACGTCAACGTCGCCGCGTTCGACGCGTACAAGCACGGCACGCAGCTGCCCGTGATCGCCGACGCGCGCGAGGCGCTCGGCGAGCTCGCCGAGGCGATCCGGGGCCACGCCGTCGGCGCCGACTACGCGGCGGAGATTGCGCGCGAGAAGGCAGCGTGGGATGCCGACGTCGACGCGGCCTTCGCGGCATCCGGGCTCGACCTGCCCGGCCAGCCGGAGATCATCGGCGCCGTGCAGCGCTCCTCGGCGCCCGAGGACGTCGTCGTGCAGGCGGCGGGCTCCCTGCCGGGCGACCTGCACAAGCTGTGGCGTGTGCGCGACCCGCTCGGCTACCACGTCGAATACGCCTTCAGCTGCATGGGCTACGAGATCGCCGGCGGCCTCGGTGCGAAGCGCGGCGCGCTGGCCGAGGGCTCCGACCGCGACGTCATCGTGATGGTCGGTGACGGCTCGTACCTGATGCTGAACACCGAGCTCGTCACGGCCGTCGCCGAGGGCATCAAGCTCATCGTCGTCCTGATCCAGAACCACGGCTACGCATCGATCGGGCACCTCTCCGAGACGGTCGGCTCCGAGCGCTTCGGCACGAAGTACCGGGCGTACGACCGGCAGGCGCAGGACTTCCAGGGCGACGAGGTGCTGCCCGTCGACCTCGCGGCGAACGCCCGCAGCTACGGCATCGACACGATCGAGGTCGCCCCCGGCCCCGGCGCGATCGCCGACCTCGAGGCGGCGATCGCGCGCGCCAAGGCGTCCGACGCGTCGACCGTCATCCACATCAACAGCGACCCCCTCATCTACGCGCCGGATGGGGCAGGCTGGTGGGACGTGCCGGTCGCGCAGACCTCGCAGCTCGACTCGACCAGGCGCGCCCGCGAGGAGTACCTCTCCCAGCAGGCGGCACAGCGGCCCCTGCTCGGCTGATCATCCGGATGACCGTCTTCACGAAAGCGACGCATATGACCACAGCGAACCCCGCAGGCGCCGCCACCGGCCTGCGCATCGGCACCGCCCCCGACTCGTGGGGGGTCTGGTTCCCCGACGACCCCGGCCAGGTGCCGTGGCGCCGCTTCCTCGACGAGGTCGTCGAGGCCGGCTACACCTGGATCGAGCTGGGACCGTACGGCTACCTGCCGACCGATCCGCACCAGCTCGAGGACGAGCTCGGCTCGCGCGGCCTGAAGCTCTCGGGCGGCACCGTGTTCACCGGCTTCCACAAGTCGGACGACGAGCGGCAGAGGGCCTGGGATCAGGCCGTGAAGGTCGCGGGCCTCGCCTCGCAGCTCGGCGCCGAGCACATCGTCGTGATCCCCGATCTCTGGCGCAGCGACGCGACGGGCGAGAACCTCGAGGCGCGCACGCTGACGGACGAGCAGTGGGCGAAGCTCGCCGAGGGGCACGACTGGCTCGGCAAGGCGCTGCTCGAGGAGTACGGCGTCAGGCAGCAGTTCCACTCGCACGCCGACAGCCACATCGGCACGGCGCGCGAGGTCGACCGCTTCCTCGACGAGACCGACGAGCGCTACACGAACCTCTGCCTCGACACAGGCCACTTCGCCTACTACGGCGGCGACAACCTGTCGCTCATCGAGCGCCGGCCGGAGCGCATCGGCTACCTGCACCTGAAGCAGGTCGACCCGACGCAGCTCTTCGACGTGCTGAAGAACGACGTCAGCTTCAAGGACGCTGTCGCCGACGGCATCATGATCGAACCGCCGGGCGGCATCCCCGAGCTCGGCCCGATCATCGAGGCCGCCGCGAAGATCTCGCCCGACATCTTCGCGATCGTCGAGCAGGACATGTACGGCTGCGACGTCGATCGCCCGTTCCCCATCGCGCGCCGCACGCGCGAGCACATCTTCGGCTGCACCCACCTGGCGCGCCAGTTCTAGAAGGAGACCCCATGACGAACGACCTCCGCATCGGCGTCGTCGGCGCAGGCGCGATGGGCGCCGACCACATCGCGCGCATCGAGCACCGCGTGGCCGGTGCGCACGTCTCGGCCGTGATCGAACCGGATGCCGGCCGCGCGGCCGCGGCGGCCGAGAGCGCGCCGATGGCCCAGACCTTCGCACGGATCGAGGACGCGCTCGCGGCGGGCGCGATCGACGCCGCACTGATCGCCGTGCCTGGCCAGTTCCACCTGCCGGTGCTGATCCCCGCGCTCGAGGCGGGCCTGCCCATCCTGTGCGAGAAGCCGCTCACGCCCGACAGCGAGACGAGCCTGCGGGTGCTCGAGGCCGAGCAGAAGCTCGACAAGCCGCACATCCAGGTCGGCTTCATGCGTCGTTTCGACCCCGAGTACGCGCAGCTGCGCGAGCTCGTCGAGTCGGGCGATGCGGGCGAGCTCGTGATGCTGCGCTGCGCGCACCGCAACCCGTCGGTGCCCGACAGCTACGTGCAGCCGATGCTCATCAACGACTCCGTCGTCCACGAGTTCGACGTGGTGCCGTGGCTCGCCGGCTCGCCCCTGAAGAGCGTCGAGGTGAAGTTCGCGCGCCAGAACCCGAGGACGCCCGAGCGGCTGCGCGAGCCGATCCTGGTGATCATGGAGCTCGCGAACGGCGTGCTCGTTGACGTCGAGATGAACGTGAGCGTGCAGTTCGGCTACCAGGTCACGACCGAGGCCGTGTTCTCCGAGGGCATCGCCCGCATCGGCGACCCGCAGGGGCTCACGCTGTGGCAGGGGGCCAGGGTGGGCCGGCGCGAGCACACGAGCTTCACGACGCGCTTCGCCGAGGCGTATGACAACGAGATCCAGCGCTGGGTCGACGCCGTGCGCCGCGGCGACCTCGTCGACGGGCCGAACGCCTGGGACGGCTACCTCGTCGCCGTCGCCTGTGAGGCGGGCGTCCGCGCGCTCGAGGGCGGCGGCGTGCAGCCGATCGAGACCGCCGACCGGCCCGCGTTCTACAGCTGACGAGCCGGCGCGGGCACGGCGGTTCCGCCGCTGCGCCCGCGCTCCGCACCATCCGGAATCGAAGGAGACCTCCCGTGGCCCGCATCGCCATCGACCTGACGCCGTACAACGACTCGGTGCACCTGCTCGACTTCCCCGACCTCGCCGCGCGGCTCGGGTACGAGTACCTGCAGCTGACCCCGAACCCCGACTTCGGGCGGCACTTCCACCGGCCGAAGGTCGACTCCGCCATGATCGCTCAGCTGCGCAAGCGCGCGGCGGACGCCGGCGTGACGATCACGTCGGTGCAACCCGTGCAGCGCTTCGGCGGGCCCGACCCGCGCGACGTCGAGATAGCGGTGTTCAACGCGGCGCGCTACATCGAGGTCGCAGCTATGCTCGGCGCGCCCGTCATCAACACGGAGTTCTCGGGGCGCCCCGAGCGCGAGGAGGAGTCGGAGTACTCGTTCTACCGCGCGATGGAGCAACTGCTGCCCGTCGCGGAGCGCGAGGGCGTCACGCTCAACTTCGACCCGCATCCGGATGACTTCGTCGAGGACGGCCTCGAGGCCTGGCGCATCCTGCGCGGGCTGAACAGCGACCGCGTCGGCTTCGTGTACGTCGCGGCGCACACCTTCCACCTGGGCGACAGAGCCGCGACGCTCCTGCCGGAGGTGGGCGACCGCCTCGGTGCCGTGTTCGCCGCCGACACGTTCGACCACCGCCGCTCGCACGGGCTGCGCTACATCACGAACCCGCCGGGCAGCGCGGCGCGCGTGCACCAGCACCTGCGGATCGGCGACGGCGACGTCGACTGGCAGGAGCTGTTCGGCACCCTGCGCTCGACGGGCTACCTCGACCGCGACGACGCGCTCATCGTCTCGAACGTGTTCGCGGAGGACGAGCACGCCGACGAGGTCTCGCGCTTCCAGCTGGCGAAGATCCGCGAGCTGATCGGCTGAGGCGGCGGGGCGAAGGCGTACGAGCGGTCGACTTCCCGCGGCCGCTCGCGCGCACCGTTCCGGCTTGGCTTCCGCACCGCAGACGAGGGGGAATGACGTGGTCTGGGCGACCTACCCGTACGACGGGACCCGCGTGATCGTGACCGGTGCCGGCTCCGGCATCGGCAGGGCGATCGCGCTCGCGTTCCTGGAATCCGGCGCGCGCGTCGCGCTGGCGGGGCGCACGCACGAGACGCTCGAGCAGACGGCGGCGCTCGCCGCGGGCGGCGAGGCCGCCGTGCACGTCGTCGACGCGGCGACGCTCGCGGGGGTCGACGCCCTCGTCACCGATGTCTCGGCCGCCTGGGGCGGACTCGACGCGGTGATCGCGTGCGCCGGCCTCAGCGAGCACGGCCGGATCGATCGGATGACCGACGAGTCCTGGGAGCGGATGCGCGCGTTGAACCTCGACGGGACAGTGTTCCTGGCGCGGGCAGCGATGCCGCACCTGCGCCGGGCGCGCGGATCCTTCACCGCAGTCTCGTCGATCGCCGGGCTCGGCGGCGACTGGGCGCAACCCGGGTACAGCGCGACGAAGGCGGCCGTGAACGGCCTCGTGCAGGCGCTGGCCATGGACGAGGGTCGCGACGGCGTGCGCGTCAACGCGATCGCGCCCGGCTTCACCCGCACGGCGCAGACCGCGGAGCGCCTCGTCGACCCGGCGTTCTCCGCCGCGCTGCTCGACCGTCTCGCCCTCGACCGCGCCGCGGAGCCCGACGACGTCGCGGCGGCTGCACTGTTCCTGGCGAGCCCCGACGCGGCCTACATCACGGGCATCGTGCTCCCGGTCGACGGCGGTACGACGGCCGGAGTCGGCACGCCGCGACCGCGGGAGACGCTATGACGAACACGGGGAGCGACGACGCCGTCGCCTTCCGCTCCCGCCGCTGGGTCAAGCCGGAGGACCTGAACGCGCACGGCACGCTCTTCGGGGGGAGCCTGCTGCGCTGGATCGACGAGGAGGCCGCGATCTACGCGATCCTTCAGCTCGGCAACCCGCGCGCCGTGACGAAGTACATGTCGGAGATCGACTTCGTGAGCTCCGCGGTGCAGGGCGACCTCGTCGAACTGGGCATCCGCGCGACGGGGTTCGGGCGCACGTCCGTGACGATGCGCGCCGAGGTGCGCAACATGATCACACACCACCGGATCCTCGCGATCGAGCGAATCGTGTTCGTCGGCGTCGACGACCAGGGGCGCCCCGTGCCGCACGGCTACACCGACATCACCTACGACCGGGACCGCTTGCCGGGAGCCGGGCGTGGGTGATAGTCGTACCGGGCGAACTCGTCGCCCGGTACGCGAGTCCGAATCCGGGTTCCGGGCGAGCGGCGATCAGCGCCGATTCCGACGCGCTGTGCCCTTCGCGACGGTATAGACGGCACCCGTCGAGACGTCCTCTTCGAGCGCCTCGAGCGAGCGGCCCCGGGTCTCCGGTACCTGGGTGATGACGAACACCAGGGCGATCGCTCCCACGGCGGCGAACATGAAGAACGTGCCGGTGATGCCGATGTTCTCGATCAGCGTCGGCACGTACAGCGCCAGGAAGCCGTTCGTCGTCCACCCGAAGAAGACAGAGATCCCGATGCCGACTCCGCGCATGTGCAGCGGGAAGATCTCGGCCAGCCAGACCCAGACAGCGATGTTGAGGAAGGTCTGCATCGACATCACGAACGCCACGATGAGGACGAGCAAGACGTAGGGTCGGATGGGGTTGCCCTCGGGAATCGTGACCGAGGCGATTCCGATCAGCACGTGGCACGTCGTGGTCAGGGTGAGACCGATGGCGAATGTCTTGCGTCGATCGAGGCGGTCCATGTTGCGCAGCGCGATGATGCCGCCGAGAACCGCGACGACGCCCGACGCGATGTTCGCGATCAGGGCGGCGCCCGCGTCGAATCCCGCTTCGATGAGAATGCGCTGGCCGTAATACATGATCGAGTTGATCCCGGTCAGTTGTTGCGCCATCGCGACGCCGATACCGACCAGGACGATGCGCAGGAGCCACTTGTTCGTCAGGATCGCGCGCAGCCCGACGTCGCCTTCGGCCTTCTCCTCCGCCGCAACGCGCTCGACCTCGGCCAACTCAGCGAGGGCGCGCTCTTCCGGGCGCACCGTTTTCAGCACTTCGAGGGCCTTGTCGTTCCGCCCCTTTTCGACGTACCAGCGAGGAGATTCGGGCATCCGGAGCATCCCGACGAACAAGCAGATCGCGGGAATCGCGCACAGGGAAAACATGAGCCGCCAGACACCGTCGATGTGGCCCCAAACGTTGCCGATGTTGGCGTTCATCACGAAGGCCGCCAATTGGCCGCTCACGATCGCCAGCTCGTTCCGACCCGTGATCGACCCTCGGATCTCAAGGGGGGCCATCTCGGCGAGGTAGACGGGTACCACAGTGGAACTGCCGCCGACCGCGAGCCCGAGCATGATGCGCCCGGCGACGAGGACCTCGAACCCCGGAGAGACGACGACGAGTACGGTCCCGACGAAGAACAGCACAGCGAGTGCGATGATCGTCCTCCGGCGACCGATCGCGTCGGAGATCTTCCCGCCGACGAGCGCACCGACGGCGGCCGCGAACACGAGCGAACTGATCACAACACCGAGCGACAGATCGGAGAGACCGAGCTCAGCCTGCATAGGTCGCTCGGCGCCGTTGCTGACCCCGGTGTCATAGCCGAACAGCAATCCGCCGAAACACGCGACGATGGAGATCAGGCCGAGACGCCTCCGGTGCGGCCCAGGCGTGAGAGGCGGCAGAACCGTCTCTCGTTCGTTCTCGGAATGGTGAACACTCATGGGACTCCTTTGTCACGACGGGGGTCATCCCTTAAAATGGACAACACGTTCGGTGCACGGTAATTTACAAGGCTCCCATGTGCAAACCGGCACGGATCGCCCGCTCTCGATGCCGCATGAGCAGAATGGAGTCCATGGCTTCTCAAGGCGCGGCGAGCGCACCGGCATCACGCGCGAAAAGGCCGACGATTCGCGATGTTGCGACGGAGGCGGGGGTGTCGAAATCCCTGGTCTCGCTCGTGTACTCCGGCGGTGGTGTCAGCGAGGAGCGTCGGGAGCGGGTCTTGGCCGCTGCTGAGCGACTCGGGTTCCGCCCCAACTTGACCGCCCGTTCGCTCGCTGCGGCCGAGGGAGACTTCACGGGGATCCTGGTTGCGGATCTCCACAACCCCGTCTTCGCCGAGGTCGTCGATGCCGCACGGGCCGAACTGGCCAGAACGGGGCGCAGCGCGCTGCTCACTGCGGCGACGACGCCGGATGCGCACGGCGAGCCCGTGGTCGATCGCCGTGCGCTCGCCGTCTTCGGCGACCTGCGTCCCCGAAGCATCCTCGTCGTCGGTTCCGTTCCCGACATGGGGGAGCTCGCGTCCATCGCCCCGCGTACGCCCGTCGTGGTCGCCAGTGCTGCATCCGGTGGGCTCCAGGTCGCTGCCACCGTGCGTTCGGACGACGGCAGCGGGATGCGGCTCGTCGTGGATCATCTCCTCGCGGGCGGGCATGCACGGATCGCTCACATCGGCGGCAGGGGAGGGGTCGTTGCCGAGCAGCGCGCCGCCGCGTACGCGGCGGCGATGAGGGAGAGGGGGCTGGCGGCCGAGACGCGGGTGGCGCCATCGGGCTTCTCGGAGCATGCCGGCTATGCGGCAGCGATGGAACTCCTCGCCGATCCTGCGCCGCCGACCGCGATCACCTGCCTGAACGATCAGTCCGCTGTCGGTGCGCTCGCTGCGGCCGCCGACAGCGATGTGCGTGTCGCCGTCACCGGGTACGACAACTCGCTCCTCGCGCAATTGCGCCAGGTCTCTCTCACCAGCGTCGATCCGGACAACGCTGAGATCGGCATCCGGGCCGCTCGGCAGATCGTCGAGGCGGAAGCGGGACGCGAGATCGTCGAGCCCGAGATCCTCATTCCGCCGTCACTCATCGAGCGGGCGTCGACTCGCCCCGGTTGACAGGCCGGTGTTCGATGGGTTGACACGGGGGAGTCGCGGCTATAGTTTGGACCGGTCCAGAATGGATGGAAAGCGTCGGCGCAATGATGTGCCCCGAGACATGGAGGTCGCCATGACCGGCTCCCCCGCAGACTCCCGCTCGATCGGCGTCGGCCTGATCAGCGTCGGATGGATGGGTCGGCTGCACAGCCGCGCCTACCGGAATCTGCCCGTCGTCTACCCGGAACTCGGTCTCGCGCCGCGGCCGGTCCATGCCGCAGACACGGCTGAGGCGGGCCGGGACTATGCGCGTGCCGTGCTCGGCTACGAGAAGGTCACGAGCGAGTACCAGGACGTGATCGACGACCCCGAGGTCGAGGTCGTGTCGATCTGCGCCCCGAACTTCCTGCATGCGGAGATCGGCGTCGCCGCTGCGAAGGCCGGCAAGCCGTTCTGGATCGAGAAGCCGGTCGGCCGCTCCGCCGCCGACACCGCCCGCGTGCGGGATGCCGTGATCGAGGCGGGCGTCGCGACGGGCATCGGTTTCAATTATCGGCAGCCCCCCGCGATCGCATACGCGCGCGATCTCATCCTCGCCGGCAGGCTCGGCACCATCACCAACGTGCGCGGGCGGTTCTTCGGCGGCTTCAACGCCGACCCGAACGCACCCCGGGCATGGCGGTTCGTGCGCGAGCTCGGCGGCACGGGTGTGCTGGGGGATCTCATGGGCCACCTCGTGGACCTCGTGCACTACCTGCTCGGCCCGATCGGCTCCGTCACGGCGACGACGGGCACCTACATCAACGAACGTCCGGGTCTGCCGGGCACACCGGATGAGGGCCGTCGCCTGCCTGTCGAGAACGAAGACTTCGCGAACATGCTTGTTCGATTCGACGACACGGCATTCGCGGCCGGGGCGCTCGGCAGCCTCGATGCCTCCTGGATCGCCGTGGGGCCGAAGGCCGAGTACGCCATCGAGATCTTCGGCACGGAAGGCTCCCTGCGCTGGGACTTCGAGCACCTCAACGAGCTCGAACTCGCGATCCGTGAAGCCGACGGCACCGTCGGCTACCGGCGGATGCTCGCCGACCGCACGTTCCCGGAGTTCGAGCGATTCCAACCGAGCGGGGGAACCCCGATGGGCTACGACGATCTGAAGACGATCGAGGCGAAGAAGTTCCTCGTCGCCGCGACCGGGGGGCCGGCGACGGGGTCGAACATCCATGACGCGCTCGCCTCGGCCCAGGTCCTCACGGCCGCGGAAGAATCCGCGCAGAGCGGCCGGTGGGTCGACCTGCCCGTCGTCGCGGGGAACACTGCGAACGTCCGCACGGAAGGAACAGGCCGATGAGCGCGCCCCCGACCGGCGGCCCCAAGATCGCCGCCGCCCCCATCAGCTGGGGAATCAGCGAGGTACCGGACTGGGGTTTCCAGCTCAGCACGGAGCGCGTGCTCGGAGAGATGCGCGCGCTCGGCTACACGGCATCCGAACTGGGAGCCGAAGGCTTCCTGCCTCCGCTCCCCGAGCAGAAGGCGGCCACGCTGGCCGAGTACGGCATGACCGCAGTCGGCAGCTTCGTGCCGGAGGTGCTGCACGATGCGGGCCACGATCCGCTTCCGCGCATCGAACGGGAGCTGGACGACTACGCCGCCTCCGGCGCCGAAGTCCTCATCGTCGCCGCGGTGACCGGGCAGCGCGGGTATGACGCGAAGCGGCCGGAGCTCGATCAGCGGCAGTGGGATACGCTGTTTCGCAACCTCGACGTGATCCGCGAGCGCGCGGCAGCCCGTGGAGTGACGGCGACGCTGCATCCGCACGTCGGCACTGTGGTCGAGACCGCCTCCGATGTCCAGAAGGTGATCGACGGCTCCAGCGCCCTCTTCTGCTTCGATACCGGGCATCTCATGATCGGCGGAACCGACCCCGTGGCGTTCGCCGCGGAGCATGCATCACGCATCGCGTGCACGCATCTCAAGGATGTCTCGCTCGAAGGCATGAATCGCGTGAAGAACGGCGAGATCAGCTACTTCGACGCGATCGTCGCCGATATCCTGTATCGGCCGCTCGGGCAGGGCGACGTTGACGTGCGGGCGATCGTGAACAGCCTGGTCGACTCCGGTTACACGGGGTGGCTCATCCTCGAGCAGGACAAGGTCGTGCTCGAGGAACCCACCGCCGACAGCGGTCCGATCGAAGACGCACGCGCCAGCCTCGCCTACTTGCGGGCCGTGCTGGCCGAGCGCACGGGGAAGGGCTGAGCGTGCGCATCGGTGTTCTCGGGCTGGGCCTGATCGGCAAGATGCATGCGCGGAACTTCGCCCAGACCCCCGGGGTGAGCGAAGTCGTGCTGCTGGGGCGCGATCCAGGCCGACTCGAGTCGGCGCGGGGCGAGGTCGCGGCGGCGCTCGCGCCGGGTGCCGCGCCCGAGCTCAGCGGCGCACTCGCGCCGTCCGGACCGACTGCGCCGGTGACGGTCGGCGCGTCGCTGGACGACGAGCTGCCCCGCCTCGACGGACTGGTCGTCGCCACGTCCACGAGGACGCACCCGGAGTTCGCGCTGAAGGCGGCCCGCGCCGGTGTGCCCTCTCTGGTGGAGAAGCCGCTGGACCTCGACCCCGATCGGCTGGAGGCGCTCTCGGCCGAGCTTGAAGCGACCGGCACCGAAGTCATGGTGGCCTTCCACCGCCGATACGATCCGGCTCACCAGGAGCTGCGATGCCGGCTCGCGGAGGGCGAGGCGGGGACGATCCGAGCGGTGACCGGCGTCGGTCACGATCACTACGCCCTGCGGCCCGAGTACGTCCCGGACTCCGGCGGACTGTGGCTCGACATGCTGATCCACGACTTCGACGCCATCCCCTGGGTCACCGGCCAGCAGGTGTGCAGCGTCTGGGCATCCGGAGCGGTGCTCGATGCGCCCGTCCACGCGGAGCACGGCGATGTCGACTCCGGGGTCGCCGTCCTCGTCCTCGAATCGGGCGCGGTCGCGACGGTCAGCGGCCTGCGCAGGAACGGCGCGGGGCAGGACGTGCGGATGGAGGTCTTCGGTTCGCTGAACACCCTCGCCGCGGGTATCGACGCCCGCACGCCGATCACCTCGACCGAACCCGATGCCCCGCCGCCGGCTCCGCCGTATGACGTCTTCATCGATCGGTTCGAGCGTGCCTTCCGCGCAGAAGCGGATGCGTTCGTCAAGGTCGTCGACGGGACGGGCACGAACCTCACACCGCCGCGCGCCGGCATCCCGGCCGTGCGCATCGCGCTGGCGGCCGCACGATCACTGAGCACCGGAGATCGCATCGAACTCGACGGAGAGAACAACAATGACTGAACCGCTGAAGATCGGCCTCATCGGCACAGGGCGCATCGGCCAGGTGCATGCGGCGAGCATCGCGGCGCTTCCGGGCCTCGCCCTGCACTGGGTCTGCGACCCCTTCCTCGAAAGCGCGAAGAGTACGGCTGAGCGCTTCGGCGGCGCCCAGGTGACGGCCGACCCCGCCGATGTGCTGAGCTCGGGGGATGTGGACGCCGTGATCGTCGCGTCCCCGACGCCGACCCACGTCGACCTCATCGACGCGGCCATCGACGCGGGCCTGCCCGTGCTCTGCGAGAAGCCCATCGATCTCGACATCGAGCGCGTGGACGGCCTTCGGGAGAAGGCCCGGCGCGCGGCCACCCCGATCTCGCTCGGGTTCAACCGACGCTTCGACCCGCACGTCGCCGAACTGCGGCGTCGCGTGGGCGCCGGGGACATCGGTGGTCTCGAGCAGCTCACGATCACGAGCCGTGACCCTGCGCCGCCGCCTGGGGAGTACGTCGCCGTCTCGGGCGGGATCTTCCGGGACATGACCATCCACGACTTCGATATGGCGCGCTTCTTCGTGCCGGACATCGTCGAGGTCACGGCGCGCGGAGCCCGACAGTTCAGCGCCGAGATCGCGGCGGAGGGCGATTACGACGCCGCCGTCGTGACGCTCCGCGGGGCGAGCGGCGAGCTCGTGACGATCACGAACTCGCGGCACAGCGCGTATGGCTACGACCAGAGGATCGAGGCCTTCGGCGACGCGGGGATGCTGCAGGTGGGCAACGTCGGGCCGACGGTCGTGCGCTCCTACGGTGCCTCCTCGGTGGAGGCGCAGGGGCCGTACCACAACTTCTTCCTGGAGCGTTACTCCGACGCCTATCGGCTCGAGCTGGTGGCCTTCGCTGCTGCGATCCGCGGCGACGAGCAGACGAACCCCGGCTTCGAGGACGGGCGCGCGGCGCTGATCCTCGCGGATGCCGCCGCGCGCTCGGCCGCCGAGGGCGTGTCCGTCGAGATCGATCCGAACGCATGAGTGCTCCGCAGTTGGTCGCCACGTGCTGGACGAGCGCCGGCGACGTCGGGCCGCTGGACGTGCCCGAGCTCAGCCCTTTCTCCGCAGTCGAGCGCGTTCGCGCGGCCGCGGAGGCGGGCTGGTTGGGGGTCGGGTTCGGACAGGATGACCTGCGGCGCGTGCGCGACACGACCGGGTTCTCTGCGCTCGACCGCGAGATCCGCGACGCCGGACTCGCCCACGTCGAGGTCGAGCTCGCCTCGGGCTGGTGGCGATCCGATGACGGCTGGCGCGAGCGGTGGACGCTGCTTCTGGAGGCCGCGCTCGACGCGTCGATGGTCTTCGGCGTCGAACTGAGCGATGCCGAAGAGGCGGTCGTCGGAACGCTGTTCGAAGACACGCGCGACAACCGGACGCTCATCGGCCGCGGGGCGTAGGACGTCACCGGCTTCATCCGCACGATGCGGGGGATCGGCTGGAGGGCCGTGGGGCGTGGAGATGCTGTCGGCGGAGCACCGCCGCCGGTCGCTCGATGACGCGCTCGCCATCGCTCGGGCCACGACGCTCGAGGTCTTCAGCGCCGTCGACGGTTGAGCTCCGCCGACGTCAAAGCGGCCGCACCCGGTGGGGGTGCGGCCGCTTTGACGTCGGCGCAGTTCCCAGCCGCGCCGAGGTGGGTCAGGCGAGGCGCATACCGCGAGGCGGGGTGTCGACGACGATCCCGGCAACCGGCGGGTGTGCCACGGGAACCGTCTCGAACTCGCGCACCGCCAGAGCGCCCCAGGCCACGGCGCGACGCAGCGAGGAGATCAGCGCGGCCTCATCCGGATCTCCGACGTGATCGGCGAGGAAGCCGGCGAGCGCGGCATCGCCAGCGCCGGTCGTGTTGACCACGTCGACACGAGGAGGCTTCGCCCAGATCTCCTGGTCGTTCGTGACCAGCAGCGCCCCGTCGGCGCCCAGGCTCGCTAGCACGGTGGAAGTACCGCGATCGATCAGGCGGTGTGCCGCATCGAGCGCGTCCCCCACGGTGGCGACCGGGCGCCCCGTGGCCGCCGCGAGCTCGGCGGCATTGGGCTTGATCAGATCGGGGGCGAGCCCGGCCGTGATCCACGCCCGCAGCCCGGGGCCGCTCGAGTCCACGCAGAGCCTGGTGCCCGAGGCCTGAACCGTCTTCAGCGGGTGCGGGTCGAGGGGGCCGGATGGCTCACCGGTGCGGGCGGGGATGCTGCCAGCGACGACGAGCCAGTCGGCATCCTTCTCCCGAACCGCCGCGTCGGCCGTCGCGCAGAGGGCGCGCCAGGCCTCGGCGGACATCGGGGGCGGGTGTTCGTTGACATTGGTCGTGGCGCCATCGCCCGAGATGACGACCGTGTTCACCCGTGTCGCCTGATCGGTGGACACGATGCGGTAGAGGCCATCGCCGCCGATGAGCTCGCGCTCCTGGTCGTTCAGCGTTGTTACGGCGAGCGCGCGCCCGCCCGCGTTCCGAAGGTTGCGGGCGACGTTGATGCCCTTTCCGGAGAGGAACGTCTGCACGCGACGGGCACGGTTCACCTCCCCGGAGACCATCGAGTCTACGAGGTACACGCGGTCGACCGCCGGCGATGGCGTCATCGTGACGACGCTCGCTCGGAACACGGGGCTCTCCTCTGCAGGTGCCGCGTCGGCGCTCAATGTCATGATGCTCATCAGTCAGACCGACCGTGCCAGTTCGTCGACGACGGCGGCGGCAACGCGCTCGGGGGAGAGCCCGTACTTGTCCAACAGGAAGTCGTTGGGCGCGGATTCCGACCAGCGGTCCTCCAAGCCGATCCGGATTACTCGCGTTCCGCCCCGTTCGGAGAGGACTTCGCTGACCAGGCCGCCGAGCCCGCCGATGCGACTGTGCTCCTCGACCGTGACGACGGTCTGCGCGTCGCCGATGAGTTCGACGAGGCGGTCCGCGTCGAGCGGCTTCAGGGTCGGGAGGTGGATGAGCTTCGCGCTGATGCCGCGCTGCGCCAGCAGCGAGACCGCCTCGAGCGTGCGCGACGTCTGCACCCCGGTGGAGATGAGCGTGACGTCGGTGCCTTCGGCGACGAGATGCGGCACGCCGGGTGCGAAGCTGTACGACTCGTCGAACACCGGGGAGACGGCGTCGCGCGCCACCCGCACGTAGACGGGGCCGTCGTGCTCGGCCGCCCACCGGAACACGGCTTCCGCTTCGTGCTCGTCGGCCGGTGCGATGACCGTCATGTTGGGCATCGCGCGCATGATCGCGAGGTCTTCGATGTCTTGGTGCGTCTTGCCGCTTGAGCCGTTGAGCAGGCCGCTGTAGGCCGCCGCGACCCGGACGGGCGCCTTCGTCTGGGACACCAGCATGCGGAGTTGATCGACGGCGCGGTGGGTCAGGAAGACGCCGAATGTCGACAGCCAAGGGCGGTATCCGAGGGTCGACAGGCCGAAGGCCATGCCGACCATGTTCTGCTCGGCGATGCCGACCTCGATGAATGCACCCGGAACGGCCTCGGCGACGATATCCGCTCGCGTCGAGGTGGCCAGATCGCCGTCGAGGACGACGACGCGCTGATCGTTCGCGGCGAGGTCGGCGAGCGTCTCGCCCCACACCAGTCGCTGAGCTTTCATCGATTCTCTCCCGTCTCTCCGAGCAGCTCCGCATGAGCCGTTTCGAGCTGGTCTTCCGTGGCGACGCCGTTGTGCCACTTGTAGGTTCCTTCGGTGAAGGAGATCCCGCGCCCCTTCGTGGTGCGGGAAATGATCACCGTCGGCAGTCCGGACACTCCCCGGTCCGCCGACACGCGCCCGAACGCTTCGAAGATCTCGTCGAAGTCGTGGCCGTCGATCGTGAGTGTGTTCCAGCCGAACCCGGTGAAGACGCGCTCGAGGTCGACGTGGCCGACCGGCTCGCTGCGGTCGAAGCGGTCGTTCGCTTCGCTGGGCCAGCCGTACTGCTGCAGGCCGTTGAGGTCGATGATCAGGGTGAGGTTGTCCAGACCGAAGCGCGGCGCCGAGAGAACCGTCTCCCAGATCATGCCCTCCTCGATCTCGCCGTCGCCGACCATCACCCATGTGTGGAAATCCTTGCCGAGCCGCTTCGCACCCAGCGCCATGCCTGCACCTGCCGACAGCCCTTGACCGAGGGAGCCGGTCGAGGCGTCCACGCCGGGGGTGAGCAACATGTCCGGGTGGCCCTGCAGGCGGGAGTTGCCGTGGTCGAACGTCGCGAGCTCGTCGACCGGGAAGTAGCCGCGCAGCGCGAGGACTGAGTAGAGCCCGATCGCCGAGTGCCCCTTGGAGAGGATGAACCGGTCGCGATCCGGGTCTTGGGGCGCAGCAGGGTCGATGTCGAGCTGGGCGAAGTAGAGGGCGATCAACACATCGGTCGCGGACAGGGGCCCGCCGATGTGGCCGGCTTTGCTGGCGGCGACGGTTTCGACGATCTTCCAGCGGGCCTGGCGGGCGAGATCTGCCAGCTCCTCGTTGGTCGGTCGGGACGAGAGAACAGTCATGGTTTTCCTTCGTTCGTCGGCTCTGACTCCTAGACTATACCGGCTAGCGGACAAATCGTCCATCGCATGAGATTAAATGATCCGGAGGGTTATTGGAGCGGGTGTCCACTGTGTGGGAGGGTTGACGAGTGAGTAATGACAACAGCGGGGGCAGTCTCGAGATCCTCGACAAGGCGGATGCCGTGCTCCGCCATCTCGCCGCGGAGGGCGAGTCCAGTGCGATCGCCATCGCGGAGGGCGTGGGTGAACCGACCTCGTCGACGTACCGCATCCTGTCGAATCTGCAGCTTCTCGGCTGGGTCGAGAGCGGAGTGCGCCGGGGGGCGTACCGGCTCGGCCTCGACTTCCTCAGGGTTGGCAGCATCGTGGAGGATCGCCTGAACGTGCGGGAAGCCGCCGTGCCTGAGCTCCGCGAGCTGCTCGCCACGACGGGGGCGACGAGCTATCTCTGCATCCGGGCCGACGACCGCGCCGTCTGCGTCGAGCGTTTTGAGGGGGCGGATGTCCGGTCTCTCGCGCTTCGCCTCGGGCAGTCGCTTGAGCTGCATCACGGCGCAGCGCCACGCGCGATCCTCGCCCATCTCCCCGACGCGGAGCGTGCGGCGCTCGTGGAGCGGTTCGTCGGCGATACAGGTGGTGGGGCGCCGTCGCGCGCCGAGCTGGAGGCGGTCATCGACGCGACGCGCGCGCAGGGCTTCGCCCTCTCCGACGGTGACGTCACCCACGGCATCGCCGCCGTGGGCGCGCCGATCTTCAATCACCGCGGGGAGGTCGAGGGCGCGCTCTCGGTGAGCGGGTTGCGGGGCAAGCTCCTCGCCCCGGAGCTCCGCGCCGCCGAGCTCGTTTCGGAGGCGGCCGCGCGCGCGAGCGCAGCGCTCGGATATCAGGCGGGGGGGGAGTGATGGCCGCCGCGCGACCGATCCGCGTGCTTGCGAACGCGAAGAGTCTTCTCGACGCCCTCGCCGAACGCGGGGCCCTGACGCCGGCCGAGATCTCGGACGTCATCCGCGTGCCCCGACCGACGGTGTATCGGCTGGCAGGGGGGCTCGAGGCCATCGATCTGATCGTCTCGCTGCCGGACGGGCGCATGGATCTGAGCAGGCGATGGCTGCGTCTGGCGGACGCGAGCCGAGCTGGGATGCGCGAATGGAGCGGCGCCGGCGCCGCTCTCGCGCGTCTCGCCGAGGAGACCGGGCAGACGGCTTTTCTCAGCGTGCCGCGGGGTGAGCGTGCGGTATGTGTCGACTGGGCGCAGGGGCAGGGGATCGACGTGCTGATCCTTCGCCCCGGTCGTGCACTGCCGCTCCATGCCGGCGCCGCCGGGCGTGCGCTTCTGGCCGCCTCGGATGACGAGACTCTCGAGCGCGTCCTGGGTCAGGAGCCCTTCGAGAGGTTCACGGACGCCACGCTCACGACGGCGGCCGAGCTCCGGGAGGACGTAGCCCGGACCCGCGCGTGGGGCTTCTCGGTTTCGGATCAGGACGTCACTCAGGGGATCGGTGCGCTCGGAGTCCCGATCGAGGATGCGGCAGGCCGAACGATCGGATGCCTGTCGATCGGTGGTCTCGCCGAAGAGATCACCAAGGGTGCGGACGAGCACGTCGTTGCGCTGCGGCGGGAGGCGGCCCTCCTCGGTGACTGACATTAATTATCGCGGTGTGGACATTAGGTCCATCACGCGATAGTCTCGTGGGGTCAACGCCGACGGACGGCGGCAGAGAGGATCCCACCATGACGCAGCCGCAGATTCTCGCCAAGGGCGACTGGAGCAAGATCACCCCAGAGGTCGCCGGCTGGGAGTACGTCTCCTTCGAGGTGATCACCTTCGACGGGCAGGCGGTCGAGTTCGACGCAGGCGGAGACGAGCGTGCGTTCATCCCGCTCTCCGGCACCGCACGCGCCGAGGTGGAAGGGCGGACGATCGAGTTCGGCGGCCGCCCCGACGTCTTCGCCGGGCTCGGCCACCTTCTGTATGTTCCCCGGGACACCGCGGTGTCGATCACAGCCAGCGCCGGCGCGGAGATCGCCGTAGCGTCCGCCCCTGCGACGACCCGGCACGACGTGGTGCTGGTCACCCCCGACGATCTTCCGGTGGAGGCCCGCGGCGGCGGGAACGCCTCGCGTCAGGTGTCCACGCTGATGGCGCCGTCCTTCCCCGCCGACCGTCTCCTCGTCGTCGAGGTCTGGACGCCCGGCGGGAACTGGTCCAGCTATCCCCCGCACAAGCACGAGCACGACGAGGACGGCGAGGCGCAGCTCGAGGAGACGTACTACTACCGCCTTCGCGACCCTCAGAAGGGGTGGGCGCTGCAGCGGGCATACAGCCCCGAACGCGACTTCGACCTCGCGCAGACGGTGCGTGACGGCGACATCTGCCTGCTGCCCTGGGCCTATCACACGACGGTCGCCGCGCACGGCCAGGACCTGTACTACCTGAACGTGCTCGCGGGCCCGGCGCAGGAGCGCACCCTCCAGGCGCGCCAGGATGTCGATCTGGCGGACACCGCGAACGCCTGGGCGGAGCAGGGCATCGACCCGCGCGTTCCCTTCGTTCCGGCGGCCCCGACCCGCGGCTAGCCCTGCGCCCGGGGCCCTCGCGCGCCGTGGGCACCCGAAAGAACCACACACCGACAGGAGTGAACACACCATGACACACACCGATTCGCCTACCGTCCGCCTGACCGTCGGGCAGGCGGTCATCCGATTCCTCGGGGCGCAGTACGTCGAACGAGATGGCGTGACCGAGAAGTTCTTCGGGGGCGCGTTCGGGATCTTCGGCCACGGCAATGTGGCCGGCATCGGGCAGGCGATGCTCCAGTACCAGGATGAGTTTCCGTACTACCAGGGTCGCAACGAGCAGGGGATGGTGCACATCGGCATCGGTTACGCGAAGATGCGCAACCGGCTCGGTGCGCTCGCCGTCAGCACGTCGATCGGCCCCGGTGCGACCAACATGGTGACCGGTGCCGGCACCGCGTCCGTCAACCACCTCCCCGTGCTGCTGCTGCCGAGCGACGTCTTCGCGACCCGGAGCACGGGGGCAGTGCTCCAGCAGCAGGAGATGCCGTACGCGCAGGACGTCACGGCGAACGACTCCTTCCGCGCCGTGAGCCGCTACTTCGATCGGGTCTGGCGCCCCGAACAGCTCGCGCCCGCCCTGCTCGAGGCGATGCGCGTGCTCACGAGCCCCGCCGACACCGGAGCGGTCACGATCGCCCTGCCGCAGGACGTCCAGGCGGAGGCCTACGACTTCCCCGAGGCGCTGTTCCGCGAGCGGGTCTGGCACATTGCCCGCAACCGCGCGGACCGCGCCGCGATCCGCCGGGCGGCCGAGGTCATCAGGGGCGCGAAGAAGGCGGTCATCATCTCCGGCGGCGGCGTCATCTACTCCGAGGCCACCGAGGCGCTGGTGCGCTTCGCGGAGTCGACCGGCCTCGGCGTGGGCGTCACCCAGGCCGGTAAAGCCTCCTTCCCGTACGACCACCAGCTCGCGCTCGGTGCGCTCGGCGCGAGCGGCTCGGTCTACGCGAACGGGCCGGCCGGGGAGGCGGATGTCGTCATCGGCGTCGGCACCCGGTACACGGACTTCACCACGGCGTCGAACACGCTGTTCCAGAACCCGGATGTCCGCTTCGTGAACATCAACGTCGCGGAGATCGACGTCCACAAGGAAGCAGCGATCCCCCTTCTGGGCGATGCACGCGAGACCATCGACGAGCTGCTCGAAGAACTCGGCGGATGGTCGGTCGGCGCGGATGCGCGCGAGGCTGCGGTCGCTTCGGCCTCCGCATGGCGCGCTGAGATCGACCGGATCGTCGAGCTCGACGACAGCCCGACGCTCTCGCAGGCGCAGATGCTCGGGCTCCTCAACGAGGCGGCGGGCGAGCGCGACGTCGTCGTGAACGCCGCGGGCTCCATGCCGGGCGACCTGCACCGGCTGTGGCGCCCGGGATCGACCAAGGGCTACGACATCGAGTACGGCAACTCCTGCATGGGCTACGAGATCCCGGGGGCGGTCGGCAACGCGCTCGGCGACCGCTCGCGCCACGTCTTCGGCCTCATCGGCGACGGCACCTTCCTGATGTTGTCGCAGGAGATCCTCACCGCTGTGCAGGAGCACCTGAAGATGACCTTCGTCATTGTCGACAACTACGGCTACGGGTCGATCGCGGCATTGTCGGAGACGCGCGGCGCCCAGGCGTTCGGGACCCGCTTCCACGAGCGCGGCGAAGGCGGCCGGCATGATGGCGAGCGGCTCGAGGTCGACTTCGCCGCGAACGCGGCCAGTTACGGCGCGAAGGTGTGGAGTGCCGATACGGCCGACACCTTCCGCGACGCGCTCGCCGAGGCGAAGGCGTTCGACGGCACGAGCGTCGTGTACGTGCAGGTCGACGCGCAGGGCCGCTTCGGCGGTTCGGGCGCCTGGTGGGACGTACCGGTCGCAGAGGTCTCGGAGCTCGAGTCGACTCGCGCCGCACGGGCCAAGTATGACGAGAGCAAAGCATCGCAGGGCCTCTACCTGTGACACCGTGCGGCGCGGGCAGGGGAGGCGCACAAGCTCCCCTGGCCTGCGCCGCGGCCGCGTGTGGACCCAGATTGGTGGCACGGTGCTGCAGGACCCCATATCATAATGTCTAATTGACAGGACAAAGAAGGCGATCTACGCTGGCTCCATCAGGTAACCGACGAAGGAGTCACGATGGCGACCAGCACCTCGGGGAGCAGGCCTGCGCTTCCGCCCCTGACCAAGGGCCCGCACAGCAGTCGGCTGGGTCTCATATCCATCGTCGCGTGCCTCGGCGGCCTGCTGTTCGGCTATGACACCGGCGTCATCAACGGCGCGCTGCCATCGCTCACGGAGGAGATGGGGCTCACGCCGATCTCCGAGGGGTGGGTGACCGCATCGCTGGTCTTCGCCGCCGCGATCGGTGCCGTCACGTGCGGCAGGATCTCCGACGCGATCGGCCGGCGCACGATCATCATCATCCTCGCGCTGCTGTTCTTCGTCGGCTCCGTGGTCGTCGTGGTGACGCCCAACGTCGAGATCCTGATCCTCGGCCGCATCCTGCTCGGCCTCGGCGTCGGCGGCGCCTCGGCCGTGGTCCCCGTGTACCTCGCGGAGCTCGCGCCGTACGAGATCCGCGGCTCGATCACTGGTCGCAACGAACTCGCCATCGTGTCGGGCCAACTCGCGGCGTTCGTGATCAACGCGATCATCGGCAACGTCTTCGGCCACATCGACGGCGTTTGGCGCATCATGTTCGCGATCTGCGCGCTGCCGGCCATCGGCCTGTTCTTCGGCATGCTCCGGATGCCGGAGTCGCCGCGGTGGCTGCTCGAGAAGGGGCGCCGCGACGACGCGCTGCGCGTGCTCAAGACCGTGCGCCCCGCGGATCGCGCCGAGGCGGAGGTCGCCGAGATCGAGGCGATCGCCGCGGCGGAGAAGGGCAGGGCCATCGGCCTGAAGGCGATTTTCGGCAACAAGTGGCTCGTGCGCATCCTGCTGATCGGCGTGGGCCTCGGCATCGCGCAACAGCTCACGGGCATCAACTCGGTGATGTACTACGGCAATCAGATCCTCACCGAGTCGGGCTTCACCCAGAACGCGGCCCTGATCGCGAACATCGCCCCCGGCGTCATCGCCGTCGTCGGCGGCATCGTCGCGCTCTACATGATGGATCGCGTCGACCGCCGCAAGACGATCATCATCGGCTTCACCCTGACGACGATCTCGCACCTGTTGATCGGCCTCTCGTCGATGGCGATCCCCGAGGGCAGCCCCATTCGGCCCTGGGTCATCCTGATCCTCGTCGTGTTCTTCGTCGGTTCGATGCAGACGTTCCTGAACATCGCGGTGTGGGTCTACATCGCCGAGGTCTTCCCGCTGCATATGCGCGGGGTCGGAACGGGCGTGTCGATCTTCGCGCTGTGGATGATGAACGGCTTCCTGTCGCTCTACTTCCCGTCGATGGTCGCCGGCATGGGCATCACCGGCACGTTCTTCCTGTTCGCCGGCGTCGGGGTGCTCGCGCTGATCTTCGTGGTCACGCAACTGCCCGAGACGCGTGGCCACACGCTCGAGGCCCTCGAGGAGGGCATCACGACGGGCGAGATCTTCACCCTCAGCAAGCGCGACCAAGCCCTGCACCAGGCGCGCCGCCAGAACAAGCAATAGAACACCACAGGGCGGGTGCCGCCGCGTGGCCGAGAGGGAGCCGCACAGAATGCCCTCTCGCTCCCCGCGGCGGCATCCGCGTCTCTACGAAAGGACTCAACTTATGACGACCCAGTCCCTCGGCGTTGCCGTCATCGGCGCGGGCATGGCGGGCAAGGCGCACGCCAACGCGTATCGGCAGGCCGGCGCCGTGTACGCGCCGACGCTTCCGGACATCCGGCTCGTGTCGGTTTGCGACCTGAACGGAGCCGTCGCCGAAGAGGCCGCGGCGCGGTTCGGCTTCGAGCGCCACGACACGGATTGGCGGGCGATCGTCGACGATCCGTCGATCGACGTCGTCAGCGTCGTGGTCGCCAACTTCTTGCATCGTGAGGTCGTCGAGGCGCTGCTCGCTGCCGGCAAGCACGTGCTCTGCGAGAAGCCGCTCAGTGACACGATCGAAGACGCCGAGGCCATGGCCCAGGCCGCGCGGAACGCGTCGTCGATCGCCCGCATCGGCCTGACGTACAAGCGCGCCCCCGGAATCGCGTTCGTGCGCGAACTCGTCCAGTCCGGCCGCCTCGGCAACGTGCTCCATTTCAGCGGACGGTACTGGACAGATTATGGCGCGCACCCGGATGCTCCCATGAGTTGGCGGTATCAGGGCCCGAACGGCTCTGGTGCGCTCGCCGATGTCGGCAGCCACCTCAGTTACGTGGCCGAGTTCGTTTGCGGCGACATGAAGAACGTCTCAGGTGCGCGCCTGTCGACGACGATCAACGAGCGGCCGCGGCCCCTCGGAGCGGTTGTCGGGCACACCCGAGGCGGCGTAAGCGACGAGATGGTGCCGGTCGAGAACGACGACTATGCGGGCTTCACGTGCGAGTTCGAGCACGGCGTGGGCACGCTGGAGGTCTCGCGCGTGGCCCTGGCCCACCCGACGTCTCTGTTCTTCGAGGTTTTCGGCACGAAGGGCGCCGCGCGCTGGGACCAGCGGAGCTTCGCCGAGGTCGACGTCGCGTTCCACGACGACCCGGATGACGTGGTCGGCTATCGTACGGTGCAGCTCGGGTCGGCGCATCCGTACGTCGGGGGTGGCTTCCCGATCGATATCGCCGGCGTTGGTCACGGTCAGAACGATCAGTTCGTGTTCCAGGCGCGCGCCTTCCTCGAGGAGGTCGCCGGAATCCCCGAGGCCGAGTCGCTGCCCCGCAACGCGTCGTTTGACGACGGCCTGCGCAACATGAGACTGCTGGGCGCCGTTGTGAAGTCGCACGAGGCCGGGGGAGCGACCGTCGACGTTCCGGTGGCCTGAGCGCGCAGGAATCGCCCCGAGCTCAGGCTCGGGGCGATTCCTGCGCCCACAGGCGGTCCGGCAGGTGCCGGTGCGTCGGCGAGCCTTCGCATCGTCGGTGATCGCCATCACGCACGATGGCAAAACTTCTCGTTAGGTGGGCGATAAGTCCAACGCATGGTATACATGATCTACTGATGGACAATGTGTCCATCAAGTGGGAATGTACAATCGAGTAGGGGATCCCATGGACCGCGAGGGCCGCGACATCGAGACGGCGCCGGTGCTGACGCTGTCTTCGATCTCGAAGAGCTTCCCGGGTGTGCGCGTGCTCGACCAGGTGACCCTGTCAGTCCACGCTGGCGAGGTGCACGCGCTCATGGGCGAGAACGGTGCTGGCAAGTCGACGCTGATGAAGATCCTGATGGGCATCTATGCGCCGGACAGCGGGGCTGTGCTCGTCGATGGCGAGCCCGTTGAGATCGCGAGCCCGAAGGACGCGCTCCTCCGGGGTGTCGCGATGATCCACCAGGAATTGAACCCGGTTCTCGACATGACCATTGCGGAGAACATCTTCCTCGGTCGGGAGCGCCGCACGGCGGCGGGTCTCTTCGACGAGCGGGGCACGCGGCGGGAAGCCCAGGCGATCCTGGATCGCCTGGATATCGATCTCGAAGCGGACCGACCCATGCGCGAGCTCTCCGTCGCTCAGATGCAGCTCGTCGAGATCGCCAAGGCGATCTCGGTCGAGAGCCGGATCATCGTCATGGACGAGCCTACGTCAGCGATCACGGAGGCCGATGTGGAGACCCTGTTCGGTCACGTCCAGCGTCTCGCGGCATCCGGTGTCGGCATCATCTACATCTCCCACAAGATGGACGAGATCTTCCGCATCGCCGACACGATCTCGGTGCTGCGGGACGGCGGGCTCGTCCGAACCGATGCCGCCGGGGCATTCGATGAGCCGACGCTGATCTCTCTGATGGTCGGGCGCTCGCTCGACGACACCTTTCCGAAGCGGAGCGTCGAGATCGGCGAACCCGTGCTGACGGTGAGGGGATGGTCGAGCCCTCCGGTTGTGAGGAATGTCAGCATCGAGTTGCGCCGCGGTGAGGTCCTGGGGATCGGCGGGCTGATCGGCGCCGGGCGCAGCGAGTTCGTCGAGTCCCTGTTCGGCATCCGACGCGGTCGCGGGGCGGGGCCGGTGCGCTTGCGAGGCCGTGATGTCCGGATCCGGCGACCGCGCGACGCGATCCGGCTTGGCATCGCGCTCGTCACCGAGGATCGCAAGGGGAGCGGCTTGAACCTCGCCGCTTCCGTCGGCGAGAACATCACGCTCGTCGCGCTGCACCGGCTGTTCTCGACGGGCATCCTCAATCGCCGCGAAGAGAGGCGCGTCGCGCGCTCGTACATCGATCGGCTCCGGATCCGCACGCCGAGCGATGGTCAGCTCGTCTCCCGACTCTCGGGCGGGAACCAGCAGAAGGTCGTGCTGTCGAAGTGGCTGCTCTCGGAGCCGGACATCGTCATCCTCGACGATCCGACGCGGGGCATCGACGTCGGCGCGAAACGCGACCTCTACGAACTCATCGGCGAGTTGGTCGAGACCGGCCGGTCCGTGATCCTCATCTCGTCCGAGATGAGCGAGCTCATGGGGATGAGTGACCGCATCCACGTCATGGCAGAGGGCCGTGTCACCGGAACCCTGGAACGCAGCGAATTCTCGCAGGAGCGCATCCTCGAGCTCGCCTCTCGATTCGGAGCAGAGAAATGACCACGATTGCGGTGCGAGTGCCGAGCCGTGTGCGGGTGATCGCCAAGAACCTCGGCCTGGTCGTCGTGTTCTTGGCGATCGTGGCGGTGCTGACGATTGCGTCGCCGAACAACTCGTTCTTGAGCGTCAACAACATCTTCCTCATCCTCATCCAGACGTCGATCAACGGCATCCTCGCGATGGGCATGATGTACGTCATCATTTCCGGGCAGATCGACCTGTCGGTCGGATCGACCGTTGGGCTCGCCGGCGTCGCGGCTGCGATGTTCGCGCACCCCGGTGAGTTCCCGCTGATCGTCCCGATTCTGGTCGGCCTCCTGGTGGGGGCAGGCGTCGGGGCGCTGAACGGCGTCGGTGTCGCATACGGCGGCGTGCCATCGTTCATCGTGACGCTCGGCACACTCACCGCCGTGCGAGGTCTCGCGCTGATGCTCTCGGGAGGCGCGCCCGTGACGGATCTCAGCTCGGCGTTCCGCGAACTCGCCTCGGGGCAGGTGTGGGGCATCCCGACGCTGGCGATCTACCTCGTCGTCGTCGCAGCCGTGGCTGCGTTCGTGCTTCGACGCACGGTGTTCGGTCGGCGTGTGTACGCGCTCGGCGGGAACCCGGCGGCGGCCGAGGTGTCCGGAATCTCCGTGAAGCGCCTCACGGTCGCACCGTTCGTCATCGCGGGAGTGCTCGCCGGTCTGGCGGGCGTGCTGCTGGCATCCCGCACGTTCACGGGCTCGCCGACCGCCGGTGCGTCGTACGAGCTCGACGCGATCGCGGCCGTCGTGATCGGCGGAGTGAGCATGGCTGGAGGTCGCGGCCGCGCCTTCGGCGTCCTCATCGGTGCGCTGATGATCGCCGTGATTGCGAACGGCCTCGACATCCTCGGCATCGACTCGAACGCGCAACTGCTGATCAAGGGCGCGATCATCGTGCTCGCCGTCCTGATCGATGTCAAGACCCGGCGCGACTGACCAGTCGCGCGAACTGCACAGATCCCGTATGGAGAGGAAACGAAGATGACGAAGAGGGCCGTATGGACAGCCGCGGCACTGGCGGCCGCGTCCGCCGTGGTGCTGACCGGCTGTGACACGACATCCGGTGAGAGCGGAGAAGTGTCGGGGGAAGAACCTCGGATCGCGCTTGTGATGAGCCATATGACCAATGAGTTCACGACGACGATCGCGGGTGCGGCCGAGGCGAAGGGCGAGGACCTCGGTTACGCCGTTACGGTCTTCGACGGTGAGCAGGACGCGGCGACGCAGGTGTCGCAGATCGAGCAGGCCGTGAGTCAGGGATTCGACGGCATCCTCGTCGAACCGGTGTCGACCGACGGTGTCGTGCCGGGCCTGCTCGCGGCCAATGACGCGGGTATCCCGATCGCGACGATCGTGCAGCGAGCGTCGGAGCAGTCGCTCGCCGCGTCGTACATCGGGGGCGACGAAGAGCGGGCGGGAGAGCTGCAGATGCAGCACGCGCTCGAGGATCTCGGTGGGCAGGGCTCGATCGCAGTCCTGTACGGCCCGATGGGGAGCGACGCGCAGATCACTCGGAACGAAGGCTACGAGACCGTGCTCGCTGAGAACCCCGATGTGAGCGTGGCGTTCGAGCAGTCGGGGAATTGGGTGACGGCCGAGGCGCTGAATCTCGTCGAGAACTGGCTGTCGACCGGTGAGGAGATCGACGCGATCGTCGCGCAGAACGATGGCATGGCGGTCGGTGCGGTGCAGGCGATCGACAACGCCGGGAGGGCGGGCGAGATCGCGGTGTACGGCATCGACGCGACCGCCGACGGCATCGCCGCGATCGAGGCTGGTGGGCTCGCCGGCACGGTCTCGCAGGACACGGCCGGCATGGGCGAGCTCGGCGTGGAGACGATGGCGAAGCTCATCGACGGCGAACAAGTGCCCGATGAGGTGCTGACCGAGGCCGTGTGGATCACGGCGGAGAACCTCGACGAGCTCGAATAGCCCCTCCACCGGCGCGATGGACACGGACGGATAACGCCTGTCATTGTGTCATTGACAATATGTCCGAACAATTAGAAACTCAACCTTATCCGGAACGATCCGATACACGATGGAGTGAGATCGAATGAACACAGCAGGCAAGAAATTCGGCAGGATGGTCGGCGTCGGCGGCTTCGTCGCAGCGGGCGTGCTGGCGCTCGCGGGTTGCGGGGGTGGACCGGCCGGCGCGCAGAAGGAGGGCGCGGCGGAAGAGCTCGACCCTCTGAAGGTCGCGATGATCACGCATCAGGCACCTGGCGACACCTTCTGGGACATCGTTCGGAGCGGCGCCGAGACCGCCGCGGAGCGCAACGGTGTTGAGTTCCTGTACAGCAGCGACCCTGATGGCGCGCGCCAAGCCCAACTCGTGCAGCAGGCGGTCGACCAGGACGTCGACGGCATCGTCGTCACGCTCGCCAAGGCGGATGCGATGTCCGGCGAAGTGCAGAAGGCCGTGGAAGCAGGCATCCCGGTCTTCAGCATCAACGCCGGCGAAGAGCAGTACAAGGACATGGGCGTCCTCGCACACTTCGGCCAGAACGAGTTCATCGCGGGCCAGGCTGTCGGCGAGCAGCTCAACGAAGAGGGATCGAAGCGGGCGATCTGCGTGATCCAGGAACAGGGTCACGTGGGCCTCGAGTCGCGTTGCGAAGGCCTCGCCGACACGTTCGACGGCGAATCGGAGGTGCTGTACGTGAACGGTCAGGACATGACGAACGTCACCTCGACCATCACATCGAAGCTTCAGACCGACTCCGACATCGACTTCGTCGTGACGCTCGGCGCGCCGTTCGCGGTCGCGACGGTCGACGCCATCACCGATGCCGGTAGCGACGCGAAACTCGCCACGACCGACCTGAACGGCGACGTCTACCAGGCGCTTCAAGACGACACCATGGTCTTCGCGGTCGACCAGCAGCCGTGGATGCAGGGGTACGAAAGCGTCGAAGCGGTGCGTCTGTACCACGAGGGCGGCTACGTCCTCGGCGGCGGGAACGCCGTGCTGACCGGGCCCGCGGTCATCACGAAGGACAACCTCGACACTGTCGCTGCCCAGTTCGAGGACGCCGCAGAGTAGGCCGCTCCGCAGTGCCCGCCGAGCCGCGCCGTCGGCGACAGGCTCGGCGGGCCGCGGCGTGCGACCTCAAACCCTCCAGAGGAGTGAGCAGATGAGTAGTGGTACTGCAGTGTTGCAGAAGGCAGACGAGCGCGTGACACGGGGGAATTGGTTCACCAAGTTCTTCACGAAGCCCGAGGCGGGAGCGACGGCGGCCGCCGTGGTGCTCTTCGTGATCTTCGCGGTCGCGGGATATCCGCAGTTCACCGAACCGTCGTCGATCGCGACGACGCTCTACGGGGCGTCGACAGTGGGCATCATGGCGCTGGGTGTGTCGCTGTTGATGATCGGCGGCGAGTTCGACCTGTCGACCGGTGTTGCCGTGATCTCCTCGGCGCTATCGGCGTCGCTGTTCGTGTATTGGTTCGGCACGAACGTGTGGGTCGGCGTGTTCGTCGGGCTGATCTTCTCGCTCGGCGTCGGCTTCATCAACGGCTGGTTGCTGCTGAAGACGAAGCTCGCATCGTTCATCGTGACGCTGTCGACGTTCTTCATGCTGACGGGGCTGAACCTCGGGTTGACGCGCTTGATCACGGGCGGCGTCGCTTCGCCGTCCATCGAACCGTGGCCCGGTTTCGACTCGGCCGTGGCGGTCTTCGCATCCGACATCCCTGTGTTCGGCATCAACGTGAAGATCACGGTGTTCTATTGGATCGCCCTGGTGATCGTCGCGACGTGGCTTCTGCGTCGCACCAAGGTCGGGAACTGGATCTTCGCGTCAGGCGGCGCGCCCGAGGCCGCTCGCGCGGTCGGCGTCCCGGTCGGGAAGACCAAGATCGGCCTGTACATGGGGGTCGGCTTCTGCGCCTGGCTCCTCGGCATGCACAACCTGTTCGCGTTCAAAACGGTGCAGTCGGGCGAGGGCATCGGGAACGAATTCCTGTACATCATCGCGGCCGTGGTCGGTGGATGCCTGCTGACCGGCGGGTACGGCTCCGCGATCGGCGGTGCGATCGGCGCGCTGATCTATGGCATGGCGCTCAAGGGCGTCGTGTACGCGGAGTGGAACCCCGACTGGTTGAAGTTCTTCTTGGGCGCGATGCTGCTGGGAGCGACGGTGTTGAATTTCTGGTTGCAGCGCCGCGCCGCGAAGGGAGGCAAGAAATGAACGCCACGACGCAAGCGGACACGCCGCTGGTCGAACTCGACGGGGCGGGCAAGCGCTACGGGAACATCATCGCTCTGCGTGACGTGAGCCTGAAGGTCGGTTCCGGCGAAGTGATGTGCGTGCTCGGCGACAACGGCGCGGGGAAGTCGACGCTGATCAAGATCATCGCCGGGCTCCACCAGCACGACGACGGCGTGTTCAGCATCGACGGCGAAGAGGTCAAGCTCTCGTCGCCGCGCGATGCGCTCAAGCGAGGAATCGCAACCGTGTACCAGGATCTCGCTGTCGCGCCGCTGATGCCGGTCTGGCGGAACTTCTTCCTCGGGTCTGAGGTCACCAAGGGCTGGGGGCCGTTCCGGCGCCTCGACGTCGACTTCATGAAGAAGACGGCGAAGAAGGAGCTCCTCGACATGGGCATCGACCTGCGCGACGTGGAGCAGCCGATCGGTACGCTCTCCGGCGGTGAACGCCAGTGCGTCGCGATCGCGCGCGCCGTGTACTTCGGCGCGAAGGTGCTGATCCTCGACGAGCCGACCGCGGCTCTGGGTGTGAAGCAGTCAGGCGTCGTTCTGAAGTACATCATCCAGGCACGCGACCGCGGCCTGGGCGTCATCTTCATCACGCACAACCCGCATCACGCGTATCCGGTCGGGAATCGCTTCCTGCTGCTCCGGCGGGGGCAGAACATCGGGTATCACGAGAAGAACGAGATCACCCTCGAGGAGCTCACGGCGCTGATGGCTGGCGGTGCCGAGCTGGAGGCGCTCGTCCACGAGCTGCGTGACGCGGGAACGAACACGGAAGAGGTGCGCGTCATCCGCGATGAGATCGAGAAGGACGAGTCTGCCGGGGTCGGCCGTGTCGCCGTCACGGAGACGGTGGCCACGCACAACCTGAAGAAGAAGCGGCGCTGAAGCCTGCCGCTCGACGCCGTCGTCCGGTCGTACGGCGCCGGAGGGGCGTCGGGGTGCCGAGCGTCTGAGCGGAACGGGCCGCCCCGAGCAGGGCTCGGGGGCGGCCCGTGCACAATGCAGTCGATTCTTGCGCGGGGCGTGTGACGGGTGGCGGAACCTCGCGCAGGGTCGTGGATGGCACGCAGAATCGACTGCGATGTGCGCGCGCCGGGCAGAGCTCCTGTGCCGTCAGACCTCGACGGACCTGTTCTCGAGGGCGCTGGTGCGGGCCGCGTCGAGGATCGAGACAGTGTGCACCGCCTCCTCGAGGGTGACGGCGAGCGGGGCGCCGTCGGCGATCGACGCGTGCAGGGCGCGGTAGTAATCGGCGTAGTCGCCGCGCTCGCTCGGCACGCGCGAGGCGCCGGCCGCGGTGCGCAGCGTGCCCCATCGCGACGCGTCCTCGACGCCCCACTCGGGCTCGGTGAGCGGGTGTCGGCCCGCGAGCGTCGCGGCCGTCTGCACGTCCGACATCCGGGACGCGTACGACCCCTCCGAGCCGTACACGATCAGCTCGTGCTCCTGCAGGCGGTTCAGCTTGCTGGACGAGACCGTGGTGTGCACGCCCGAGCGGTGGTGCATGCCGATCGTGAAGCCCGCGTCGACCCGCTGGTCGTCGCGCTCGACCCAGTCGAGGTGCGCATCGACGCGGACGACGGGACCGAACAGGTGCGTCATCTGGTCGACGGCGTGCGAGCCGAGGTCGCGCAGCAGGCCGTGCGCCGGGCCGACCTCGAGCGTGTCGGGGTCGTCGAGGTCGAAGCGGTTCACGGCACGCCATGGCTCCCCGACGGCGCCATCGGCGAGCACCTTCGCCGCCGTGACGATGTCGGTGTCGAAGCGGCGGTTGTGGAACACCGTGAGCACTCTGCCCGAGCGCCTGCCGGCCTCGGCCAGCTCACGCGCCGTCGCGGCATCCGGGGCGAACGGCTTATCCGCGACGACGTGCACGCCGCGCTCGAGGGCGCGGAGCACGAGTTCGCGGCGGGTCTCGGGCGGGGTCGTGATGACCACGGCGTCGACGCCCGCGTCGATCAGGGCGTCGAGGCCGTCGAACGCCGGGACTCCCGGCGCCGCGACCGCGAGCTCGGCGCGGCGGGCCGCGGAGCGCGTCACGACGCCCGCGAGCTCCCACTCGGTCGCGGCCTGGATGTAGGGCAGGTGGAACTTCTGGCCGCCGAAGCCGAAGCCGACGAGTCCGATGCGCATCCGGATGTCCCTTCCCTCAGAGCGACGCGGCCAGCGCGTCGTCGGCGGCGCGGAGCACAGCGGCGGCCTCCGCGAGGCCCTCGACGGGGCCGAGTGAGGTGTCCTCGTGCTCGATGTTCACGAGCATGCCCGGGTCGACCTCGTGCAGGGCGCGCAGGAACTCGGTCCAATAGGCGGTGTCGTGGCCGCGGCCGAGCGCGACGAAGTCCCACGCGGAATCCTTCGGCCACTCGTTCGCCCACTCGTCGCCGCCGAGGTTCGTGCGGTCCTCCTCGGGCGACAGTCGGCGGAAGCTGTTGTCGAGCACGCCGTAGAGCTCGGCATTGGCGCGGTTGATGCGCACGTCCTTCGCCGCGGCCTGGAAGATCAGCTCGCCGAGGTGGCGGGTGACGGCGACGGGGTCCATCTGCTGCCAGAACAGGTGCGAGGCGTCCATCTCGACGCCGAGGTGCGTGGCGCCCGTCAGGTCGAGGAGCTTGTGCACGTCCGCGGCGTTGAACACGAGGTTCTGCGGGTGCAGCTCGAGGGCGACCTTGACGCCGTGGTCGGCGGCGAATCGGTCGGTGTCGCGCCAGAAGTCGGCAGCGACGCCCCACTGGTAGTCGAGCACGTCGAGCGCCGTGGAGTTCCAGGCGTTCACGATCCAGTTAGGGTGCGATGCGCCCGGTTCACCGCCCGGCAGGCCCGACATCGTCACGACGCGCGTCTGCCCGAGCCGCTCGGCGAGCAGGATGCTGCGGTGCACGTCGGCCGCGTGCTTCTCGGCGATCGTGTGGTTCGGGTGCAGCGGGTTGCCGTTCGCGTTCAGACCGGCGATCCCGACGCCCGTCCCCTCGAAGGCCCCGACGTAGTCGTCGCGCGCCGCATCGGAGGCCAGGATGTCATCGAAGCTCGGGATGTGCCGCGCGGGCAGGAACCCGCCGGAGTTCAGCTCGATGCCGGTCAGGCCGAGCGACGCGATGACCTCGAGGGCCTCCGGCAGGGTGCGGTCGTGCAGGATCGCGTTGTAGACGCCGAGCTTCATGGCGGAACACCTTCTCGTGGCAGCTGCCCCGGCCGCGCCGGCGGGGCGCGCGCCCGCGAGCGCGCGTTCCGACGCTACCTTTGAGAGAATGTCCTGTCAATAAGATGGAATGCCCTGCGGCACCGTCGGGCCGGATGCTCGCCGCACCGTCTGCTCGGGTCGAACCCGGGTGCGGACGACGGCGCGGGCCGCGCCCCTACCGCCGCGCGCGGACGAGCGCGATCGCCGACAGGGTGATGCCGTCGCGGATCTCGCCGCTGGCGACGGCGCTGTCGATCTCGTCGGCAGTCAGCCATCGCAAGTCGGGGAACTCGGCGACGCCTCCCGCCGCGAGGTCGTGCGCGCGGACGACCGCGACGGAATCGGCGAGCAGCCCGCTGTCCGGCCAGATCGTCCCGACCAGCGCGACTTCCCCGGCACGAAGGCCCGTCTCCTCGAGCAGCTCGCGCCGCGCGGTCGCGACCGCATCGGCGTCCTCCGCCTCGGCGCCGCCCCGTGGAAGCTCGAGCAGTCGGGCCCCGATCGCTGGCCGATCGATGCCGATGAATACGACGCGTCCGTCTTCCTCGGCCCATACGACGGCGCCGGGCCCGTTCGGCTGCCCGGAGACGCGTGCTCTGACGTAACCGGGCATCCGCTGCTCGTGCACCTCGATCCCGGTGTCGTCGCTGCGCCAAGCGAGCTGCCAGCCGGGGCGGATCACGATCCGCTCCGCAGGCGGAGCGTCGACTGCATCCGCGTTGAGCGCATGCTGAACAGCGACCCGACTTCGCTCCAGGGGAACGCGCCGATCAGCGCGAGCAGGGCCCACAGCACAGCGAACCAGGCGCCGCTTCCTACGAGCACTTCCGCGTCGCGAAGGGCGAGGGTGAGTGCGATCAGGGTGAAGGCGGCCACTCGCAGCCACCGGATGAGCACTTGCTGGCGGCGGGGCGGGGTCTCACCGACGGCACTTCGCACACGGAGGGCGAGGTCGAACACGTGGCGATTGGACGGTTCATCGAGCAGGCGGTTGCCGTGTGAATCCCGCGCCTGCGCGACGGAGGCGAAAGCGCTGGGTGAGGCAACCTCCATGTGCTCGAGGATCTCACCGTCGACAGCGAGATTCCCGGAGCGCGGGCGCCGCCGACCCCGCAGGCGCCGCCAGGCGAGCCGGATGCGGGAGACCTCGTCTGCAGCCAGACCCCAGTGCCGCGCGCGATCGCCGTCGAGGTCGGAGACGCCCACGCCGCGCAGCGTCAGCATGCGCAGGTCGTCCTTCTCGCGGATCGCCTCGTAGTAGGCCGAGTTCCACCAGCGCAGCGCCCATGCCCGGTCCGAACGCGGCAGCGCGGCCAGCGCGTCGGGCAGGTGCGGAGGGTCGAACACCGGTAGGCCGCCGGTACCGTCGATGCGCTCGCCATCGAGCCAGCGCACGACAGGGGCCCGCCGCGAGGGCGGGGCCCAGGAGCCGTCAGGCTGACGTTCCCGCAGGGCCAGCAGTGCATCGGCCAGCGGCTCGTCGTCCGCGACGTGCTCCGCGGCGCGCTCCAGGGCGGCGTGCACATCGGGGGTGCGTCCGCTCCACGGCTTCGCCGCGACGCGCCCCGCCGCGATCGCCTCGACCCACTCGCGCCTCCGCGCGTCGATCAGGTCCCGCAACTCGGATCGCTCATCCGAGGCATGATCCCACAGTTCCTGAGAGAGGAAGGCAGGGTCGGAGCGCTCGCGCCACGCAGGGGAGGGGAGTTCTTCCAGTACGCTTCCCGGGCCGGTGTCTCCGCGGTCGTAGGAGCCCGTCAGGGCGATCAGGGCGCTGGAGACACGAGCGCCGCGCGCCTCGGCCGGCCCCGCGACCTGCTCGTACTGGAACTCGGCGAGGGTGCGCGCCCAGCCCGCGGTGGGCGCATCGAGGTCGGGCGGAGGCTGACAGTCGATGGCCAGGGGGAGCCGCGCGCCCGGTTCGAGCCCGAGATGCCACGCCAAGCGGTCGGGACCCATCGCGAGGAAGAAGATGCCGTCGAGTAGTTGGTTCCGATCGACGACGACCGTCTCCGCGATGAGGAGCGCCGTGCGGAGACCGCCGAGCAGCTTCCGCGTCGCCTGCTCCGCACCGAGGGCGAGCCACAGCCTGCTCTGCTCCGGCGCATCGAAGTTCGAGACGCTGATCCGCATGTCCGCCACGATTCTGCTCCCTCCGCGCAGCCGTGCTCTGAGAGCGCGCCCTACAGCTCCGCGTCGGAGCCCGACGGCTCGCCCCACTTCGGTGCCGGCGGCTGCCACGTGCGCAGGGCGGCGAGGAGATCGTCCGGGTCGGAGGCCACGATCAGGCTGCGGCGGAAGTCGGCGCTGATGAAGCCCTGCTCGACCAGGCGGTCGACCATCGCGAGCAGGGGATCCCAGAACCCCCCGACGTCGTACACGGCGATCGGCTTGCGGTGGAGGCCCAGCTGCTGCCACGTCCAGGCCTCGAAGAACTCCTCGAGCGTCCCGGCGCCGCCGGGGAGCATGACATAGGCGTCGCACAGCTTCGCCATGCGCTGCTTTCGCTCGTGCATGTCCTCGACGACCTCCAGCCGGGTGAGGTCGGGGTGTGCGAGCTCCTTGTCGACGAGCGCTGTCGGGATGATGCCGACCACATCGCCGCCCGCGTCGCGCCCCGCGGTCGCGACCGCGCCCATCAGGCCGACGTTCCCGCCGCCGTACACGATGCCGATCCCGGCGCTCGCGAGCGCGCGGCCGACGGCGGTCGCCGACGCGAGGTAGGCGGGGTCGGCCCCCGGGGCCGAGCCGGTGAACACGGTGACGCTCCTGATCTGCGGCATGCCTCCAGCCTAGGTCCGCGGAGCGCGCCGCTCGGCCGCCTGCACCATCGCCGCGGTCGCACTCGATGCGCTTCGGCGGCGATCTCTGGTGCGGATTCTGTCACCGCGGCGGGAGGGACGGCGCATCGACGACGGCCGGTGAATGCTCGGTCGATCGGAGCGCCCGGCGACGCGCGGCAAGCGCGCTCTGCGTCCTAGTGTCATCCCGTCCCGTCGTCACCAGCGCATGCGATGCGAGCAGGAGGGATGCCCGGTCGCACGGATGCGCGATGATCGCACGCAACTTCGGTTGCAGCTCTGGTGCAAATCCGAACGTGCAACCGTTGCTCTACTTCCTCGTTTTTTCAACTGTTTGAGCGTAGTATCGGCAAATACTCGAGGTTCCGACTGCAATTATCCAGACGCGTGGGGGCAAATGCTGATGACAGGCCCGATCTCCGTTCCGCATCCGGAGTTCGACTCCGAACTCATGGCGACGATCTTCGAGATCGAGAGGCTCCGGGCCGACGTCGGCGCCATGGCAACGACCCCCGTCGAGGTGTTCAGCGAGCTTCACTCCCTGTTCAACGTCGTGATGAGTGTCGTCTCTGCCCGCATCGAAGGCAACCATACGACCGTGTACGACGCCCTGGAGGGCGCGGCCGCCGGTGGTGCGTCGCATCCCGAGGAGCAGATCCGCGAGATCGTCAACATCGATGAAGCTGCACGCTTCATCGACGGCATGGACGCCGGACAGTTGCTGACCCACGCCTTGGTTCGAGAGCTGCACTCGCGGACCGTCCGGGACCTCGACCGCGAAGGCGATCGGACACCCGGCGCGTACCGCGGCGTCGACGTTGCGATCTCGGGCTCCGCGCACATACCGCCGTCGCACGCGGCGGTACATGCCGAGATGAGCGAGCTGCTGGATTTCTCGAACCGGAGGCTTCCGATGCACGAGCAGATGCTCCAGGTCGCCGTTGCGCACCACCGCTTCGTCTGGATCCATCCGTTCAGCAACGGCAACGGTCGGGTCTCACGTCTGTTCACGTACGCGATGTTGCGCCGCACGGTCTTCTCGACGCGAGGGCGGGTCGCCCTGAACCCGACGTCGGTGTTCGGGAATGACCGGGCGGCATACATCGCGGCGCTGGAAGCGGCCGATCCGCTGTCCGAGCGGGGGCTGCTCGAATGGGCGCAGTTCTTCGCGCGGGGCATTCGTGACGACCTCGGGCGTGTGATCCGGCTCCAGGATCTGGAGTTCGTGGCGGACGAGCTGGTCGGCCCGGCGCTCGTGCTGCTGGAACGCGACGGTGCGTTGGCGTCGCGCGAGCGCAGTGCGTTGCGGATCGTGCTGCGCGCAGGGAGCGTGCGAGCGGGTGACCTGGAACCCGCGTTCCCCGGAACGGCGGCGCAGCGCTCGCGGGCAATACGCAGCATGCTGGACCGAGGCCTGCTGTCGCATGCGGCGGGGCCGAGGACGTACCGGGTCAGGCTTGCCGGCGGCCCGATCGCCCCGCGACTGATACGACGTCTGGACGAACTCGGGTACCTGCCGAAGATGCTCTCGGGCGACTGACCGCTTCCGGTAGCGGCCCAGGTTCGCTTCCGCTAGACTCGACTGGTTGTGTGCCGCAGGGCTCCCGCCCCGTGCGCGCAACGTGCAACACACCCTCCTGCTGTCGGGAAATGCCCGGCAGCCGACGAGTCCGAAGGAGGTGGGTAAGTGACGCACCAGTACGAACTCATGGTGATTCTTCAGCCTGAGATCGACGAGCGCCAGGTCCCCACGATTCTCGACAAGTTCCTCAAGGTCATCACCGACGCTGAGGGCACCATCGAGAACATCGACATCTGGGGCAAGCGCCGGTTCGCCTACGAGATCCAGAAGAAGAACGAGGGCATCTACGCCGTCGTCAACTTCACTGCGACGAGCGAGGCGACCAACGAGCTCGACCGCCAGCTGGGTCTGAACGAGCAGGTCATCCGGACCAAGGTTCTGCGCGCCGAGGAGGCCATCGCGATGGTCGCCGCCGAGGCGAAGCGTGCCGAGGAGAAGGCCGCTCGCAAGACGGCGGCCAAGGCCTAAGGTCATCCGATGGCAGGCGAAACCGTAATCACCGTCGTGGGCAACCTGACCGCGGACCCGGAGCTGCGCTACACGCAGAACGGCATCCCGGTCGCAAACTTCACGATCGCTTCGACACCGCGGAACTTCGACCGCGCGTCGGGGGAGTGGAAGGACGGCGAGGCACTCTTCCTGCGGGCGAGCGTGTGGCGTGACTACGCCGAGCACGTTGCCGGTTCGCTGACGAAGGGCATGCGCGTCGTCGCACAGGGTCGTCTGCGTCAGCGCTCCTACGAGACGCGCGAAGGCGAGAAGCGCACGACGATCGAGCTCGAGATCGATGAGATCGGGCCGTCGCTGCGCTACGCCACCGCTCAGGTCACCCGCACTCAGGGTGGCAGCGGCGGGCAGTCGCGCCAGGCCGTCGGGGGCCAGCAGGCCCCGAGCAGCGAGCCGTGGTCGACGCCCGGATCGCAGTCGGGCGGCGACGCGTGGAGCACCCCGGGGTCGTTCAGCGACGACACCCCCTTCTAATTCACTTACTCAGACAGAGGAAACCATGGCTGGAAAGTCGAGCGGCGACCGCCGCAAGCCGCGGAAGGGCGCGAAGAACGCCGCCCCCGCGAAGTCCATCCGGGTCGGCGTCATTGACTACAAGGATGTCGCGACCCTTCGCAAGTTCATCTCGGAGCGCGGCAAGATCCGCGCCCGTCGCATCACCGGTGTGTCCGTGCAGGAGCAGCGTCTGATCGCCAAGGCGATCAAGAACGCGCGCGAGATGGCTCTCCTGCCCTACTCCGGCGCTGGCCGGTAAGGAGCACCCATGTCGAAGCTGATTCTCACGAACGAGGTCGACGGCCTGGGCAGCGCCGGCGACGTCATCGAGGTCAAGGCCGGGTACGCCCGCAACTACCTCATCCCCCAGGGCTACGCCGTGGCCTGGACGCGCGGCGGCGAGAAGCAGGTCGCGTCGATTCGCGCGGCCCGCGAGGCTCGCGCCATCGCGACCCACGACGAGGCCGCCGACCTCAAGGCGAAGCTCGAGGCCGGCAAGGTCAAGCTCGCCGTCAAGGCCGGTGGCGAGGGCCGCCTGTTCGGTTCGGTGCGCCCTGCGGACATCGCAAAGGCCGTCGCCGATGCGGGCCTGGGTGAGCTGGACAAGCGCAAGATCACCATCCCGTCGCCGATCAAGTCGGTCGGCAACCACGAGGCCGTCGTGCGCCTGCTCGACGACGTCGTCGCGACGATCCCCCTGCAGGTCGTCGCCCTCAAGAAGTAAGGCGCCTCGCGCGCACAGAACGGCGCGGGTCCGATCCGTCGGACCCGCGCCGTTCTGCGTGCCCGCGCGGCGTCGGGGACCGGTTGCCCGGGGGCGCGGCCAGGTGCCCGGATGCGGCTGCCCGGGGTGGGCGGGGGAGTCGGCTCGGAATACCGCTGCTCCACCGGCTTGTGGAGAGTTCTGCGCGTCTTGTCAACCTTCAAGCGTGTCTTTAATCACACCCGTTCCACAGGGTGTGAGGGAGTGGAACCCCAGGTCAGAGGTCAGAAAAAACCTTGACTTCGGCGTCAGGTCGACCGTTCTCCACAGGCTCCGTCCACATGCATGTCGGCGTTTTGCCCAGACTCTCCACACAGTTATCCACAGGGGGAATTGCGGCTGGGCGCACGCGCTCGTAGCGTGTTCACGCGGACGTTCGACGGCCGCGCCGGGTCAGGCGCGTGGGCGATGTCTGAGGTCCGTGATCCGATGTCAGTGCCGCGATACTCGTGGCAGCAATGAGCTGGGAGGGCTGCGTGTCGATCGCTGACATTTCGGAGGAACGCCTCGGTCGGTCGTACGAGTCGGAGCGCACCCCGCCGCACGACCTCCTCGCGGAGCAGAGCGCGCTCGGCGGCATGATGCTGTCGAAGGACGCGGTCGCCGACGTCATCGAGACGCTCCACGGCGTCGACTTCTACGTTCCCAAGCACGAGCTGATCTTCGACGCGATCCTGTCGCTCTACTCGCAGGGCGAGCCGACCGACGTCGTCGCGGTGACGGACGAGCTCATCAAGACGGGCAACCTCCAGCGCGCCGGTGGTGCCGACTACCTGCACACGCTCACGTCGATCGTGCCGACCGCCGCGAACGCGGGATACTACGCCGGCATCGTGCAGGAGAAGGCGATGCTCCGCCGCCTCGTCGAGGCCGGCACACGCATCGTGCAGATGGGCTACCAGGGCCAGGGTGACGCGACCGAGCTCGTGAACGCGTCGCAGGCCGAGATCTACGGCGTCACGGGCGGCGAGCAGTCCGAGGACTACGTCCCCCTCACCATCGCCGTCGACGCCGCGGTCGAGGAGATCGAGGCTGCGCGCGGCAGCGACGGCCAGATGACGGGCGTGCCGACCGGGTTCACCGAGCTCGACCGGGTCACGAACGGTCTGCACGGCGGGCAGATGATCGTCGTCGCGGCCCGCCCCGCCATGGGCAAGTCGACCCTCGCGCTCGACTTTGCGCGCTCGGCTGCGATCAAGAACGACCAGCCGACGATCTTCTTCTCGCTCGAGATGGGGCGCAGCGAGATCGCGATGCGCCTCCTCAGCGCCGAGGGTGCGGTCCCGCTGCAGAACCTCCGCAAGGGCACGCTCGACTCGCGCGACTGGACGAAGCTGGCCCAGACGCGCGGCCGGATCAACGAGGCGCCGCTGTACATCGACGACAGCCCGAACATGACCCTCGTCGAGATCCGTGCCAAGTGCCGCCGCCTGAAGCAGCGCGTCGGCCTCAAAATGGTCGTCATCGACTACCTGCAGCTGATGACGAGCGGCAAGCGGGTCGAGTCGCGCCAGCAGGAGGTCAGCGAGTTCTCGCGCGCCCTGAAGCTCCTCGCGAAGGAGCTGCAGGTGCCGGTCATCGCGCTCTCGCAGCTGAACCGTGGCGCCGAGCAGCGCACCGACAAGCGCCCGCAGGTCAGCGACCTGCGCGAGTCCGGTTCGATCGAGCAGGACGCCGACATGGTCATCTTGCTGCACCGAGACTCGGTGTACGACAAGGAGGCCCGCCCCGGCGAGGCCGACCTGATCGTCGCCAAGCACCGCAACGGCCCGACCGCCGACATCGAGGTGGCCTTCCAGGGGCACTACTCCCGCTTCGCCGACATGGCCCCCGCGGGCTTCGGAGACGACGAGCCGGTCTGACCGGGGAGCGTCGCACGGCCGCACGAGATCGCGGAGCGCTGAGCACCCCGGCCCTCGCCGGGCACGGCGATGCGTCGCCGGGTGCCGAACCCGGCGGCGCATCGCCCTGCCCGTGTGGGCTGGACAGCCCGCACCTCAGCGCAGCCTCTTGCGGTAGACAGCGATCGCGCCGATGTACGCCGCCGCCAGGATGCCGACGAGCCAAGCCATCGCGACCCAGATGTCGGTTCCGACGGGCTGCCCCGCGAACAGCGCCCGGACGGTGTTGACGATCGAGGTGACCGGCTGGTGCTCCGCGAACCAGGCGACAGGCCCCGGCATCGTGTCGGTCGGCACGAATGCCGAGCTGATGAACGGCAGGAAGATCAGCGGGTAGCTGAACGCGCTCGCGCCGTCCACGGTCTTGGCCGAGAGGCCGGCGATCACGGCCACCCAGGTGAGGGCCAGCGTGAACATGATCAGGATGCCGGCGACGGCCAGCCAGGCGCCGATGGAGGCCCCGGTGCGGAAGCCCATCAGCAGCGCGACGCCGACGACGATCGCGAGCGACACGACGTTCGACACCAGCGACGTGAGCACGTGCGCCCACAGCACACTGGAGCGACCGATCGGCATCGACTGGAACCGCTCGAAGATGCCGCCCTGCATGTCGAGGAACAGCCGGTACGCCGTGTATGCGATTCCGGATGCGATCGTGATCAGCAGGATGCCCGGGAGCATGTAGTCGATGTACGACCCGTCGGAGCCGGTGTCGATCGCCCCGCCGAAGACGTAGACGAAGATCAGCATCAGGGCGATCGGGGTGACCGCGGTCGTGATGATCGTGTCGGGGCTGCGCAGGATGTGCCGCAGCGAGCGGCCGGTGAGCACACCGGTGTCCGCGAGGGCGTGCGAGGTCATGATGCGTCCTCCTTGCTGGTGTCGGGGCCCACGAGTGCGAGGAAGACCTCTTCGAGGGTCGGCTGCTTCTCGACGTACTCGACCTTCGCCGCCGGCAGCAGCCGCTTCAACTCGTCGAGGGTGCCGTTCTGGATGATGGTGCCCTCGTGCAGGATGGCGATGCGGTCGGCGAGCTGCTCCGCCTCATCGAGGTACTGCGTCGTGAGCAGCACCGTGGTGCCGTTCTTCGCGAGCTTCCGCACCGTGTCCCAGACCTCGATGCGCGACTGCGGGTCGAGGCCCGTGGTCGGTTCGTCGAGGAAGATCACGGGCGGGTTCCCCACGAGGCTCATCGCGATGTCGAGCCGGCGTCGCATGCCGCCGGAGTACTCGCCGGCCTTGCGGCCGCCGGCATCCGTCAGTGAGAACCGGGCGAGCAGGTCGTCCGCGATCCTCCCCGGGTGCTTCAGGTGGCGCAGCTGGGCGATGAGAACGAGGTTCTCGCGCCCCGTCAGGACCTCGTCGACCGCGGCGAACTGCCCCGTGAGGCTGATCGACTCGCGCACATCGTTCGCGGCGGATGCCGTGTCGAAGCCGTTCACGGATGCCGTTCCGGCATCCGCCTTCAGGAGCGTCGAGAGGATGCGCACGATCGTCGTCTTGCCGGCGCCGTTGGAGCCGAGCAGGGCGAAGATGCTGCCGGGGGCGACCTCGAATTCGACGCCGCGGAGCACATCGAGCTCTCCGAACGACTTCCGGATGCCGCGCACCCGGATCGCTGCGCTCGTCATGATCGCTTGTCCTTTCCGATGGCCTCGTCGAACGCCTTGTTCAGGCGTGCGCGCTCCTTGTCGATCCATTCCCTGCCCTGGTAGGCACGGGCGAACGTCTCGGTGAACTCCACCGGGTCGTCGCCGACGATGTCCTGCACAGGGGTCCCGTCGACGGACGCGCGCTCCCACAGGTCCACCAGGTCGGTGAACATCTGCGCCAGCGTGTCGCCGTCGGTGAAGCCGCCGTAGTACATGAAGTACCGGTTCATCGCGGCCGCGGCGGTGCGGTAGGGCTCGGGAAGAGCCTCCATGCGCGCCCTGTCCTGCTTGTACTGCTTCTTCTGCTCGAGCGATCCGGTGATCGTCTCAATCCACTTCGCGGCCATGATCAGTTCCCTTCGTCGGTCGTGCCGTTGTCGTCGTTGTCGGTGCGGCGGAGCTGTTCGATACGCTCCGCCAGGAAGGTCCACGTCTTCCAGAACTCGGTGAGCTGGGCTCGACCTGCCCGGTTCATCGAGTAGACCTTGCGGGGCGGGCCCTTCTCGGACGGGACCTTCTCCACGTCCACGAGGCCCTTCTGCTCGATCCTGACGAGCAATGCGTAGACGGTGCCCTCCGCGATGTCCGCGAACCCCTGGTCCCGCAGCCGCGCCGTGATCTCGTATCCGTACGCGGCGCGATCGGCCAGGATCGCGAGCACGATGCCTTCGAGCGAGCCCTTCAGCATCTCGGTCATCTGATTCGCCATTGCGATCACCTCCCTCTCTACTCTGTATCGCTGACTACCACTACAAAGTAACACTGAGTACCGGTACTTGGCAACACTGAATAGCAAAAACCTCCGTGAGCGCCATGGTGGCGCCGACGGAGGACTTCGCTGAGGAGGTAGTGGCTCGGTGTCAGTGCACCTGTGCCGGGCTCTCGCCGCCCTCTGTGAACGAGGGGCGCTTGCCGATCATCCGGCCGATCAGCAGCACGACGGCGACGATCACGAGGCCCCAGGCGAGGCCGGCGAGCGCCGAGACGACCGTCTCGCCCGCCCAGGCGACGACGGCTCCGGCCGGCTCGAGGGCGTGGTGCACGCCGTGCAGCAGGTCGGAGAAGAACACCAGGCCGACCTCGCCGAGGTTGGCGAGCAGCAGGTGGCCGCCGACCCACAGCATCGCGATCGTGCCGATGACGCTGATGGTGCGGAAGACGCCGGGCATCGCGCGCACGAGGGAGTCGCCGAATCCGCTCCAGCGCGAGCCCTCGTTCTCGGCGAGGGCGGCCCCGACGTCGTCGATCTTCACGAGCAGCGCGACGGCGCCGTACACGACGCCCGTCATCAGGAGCGCGATCACCGCGAGGGCCGCGACGGTGCCCCAGATGCCCATGCCCGCGTCGAGCCCGGCGAGCGAGATGAGCATGATCTCCGTCGACAGGATGAGGTCGGTGCGCACGGCGCCGAAGATCAGCTGCTTCTCGTTGCGCGCGCTCTCCTTCTCGTGCCCGTGGTGCATGCCGAACCACTCGAGCACCTTCTCGGCGCCCTCGAAGCAGAGGTAGGTTCCGCCGGCGATCAGCAGGTACGGCAGCACACCGGGGGCGAACGCCGTCAGGAGGAGGGCGATCGGGATGATGATGACGAACTTGTTCACGAGGGACCCGACCGTGATCCAGCCGATCACCGGCAGCTCGCGCGCCGGGCGCAGGCCCGCGACGTACTGCGGTGTGACAGCGGCGTCATCGATCACGACGCCCGCCGCCTTGGACGACGCCTTCAGCGCGGCGCTCAGGATGTCGTCGACGACCGCCAGCAGACCAACCGACATGGCACTCCCTCTCGTGGTGGTGACACACAACATTAGCGGCGGGAGGTATCCGCGCGATGCGGCTCGGGAGCGGCTCGCGGCATCCGGATTCGCTCAGGTGCGATCACTAGGATGGCGGTACTCACTTCGCCGGACTCTCGAGGTCGTCCCATGTCATCCGCAGCCGCCGCGCCGTTCACGACGCGGAACGTCCAGCTGGTGCGCGCGCTCATCGCCGCCGCCGCAGCCGCGATGATCACGTTCTCCTCCGACAAGTCGTACCTCGTCGGCCTCACGGTGTTCTCGGGCTTCGCCGTCACCTCGGCGCTCGTGCTCGGCCTCGCCGCGTTCCTCGTGAACGACCGCACCCGCAGGCCCGGCTTCCTGGTGCTCGCCGCGTTCGACCTCGTCGCGGGCATGGTGACGGCGATCCAGCCGGCCCGCTCGGTCCTGCTGCTGTTCGTCGTGCTCCTCGCGTGGGCGGCGGCGACGGGCATCGCCGAGCTGTGCTTCGGGCTCGCCGATCGCAGAGCGGGCCGCGATCGCGTCGTGGCGCGAGATGGCATCGTCATCGGCGCGCTCACGCTCCTGCTGGGCGTGCTCATCGCCTTCGTGCCGCCGGCGTACAGCCTCGACTACTACATCGAAGAGGCCGGCCAGACGTTCAACCTTTCGGGCCAGATCATCATGGTGGGGCTGTTCGGCGGCTACGCCGCGATCATCGCCGTCTACCTCGCGATCGCCGGCCTGTCGCCGGCGCCCGCCGCCGATCCGGCACCGACTGCCCCCGACCACGAGAAGGACACCGCGTGACCGATAAGACCCGCCGCCGCGACCTGATGCGCCCCGCCCAGCTGCTGGGCGTCGCGTTCGTGTGCGCGGCGTTCGCCGGGATCATCACGGCGACCTCGATGGGCGCGTTCACCTCGATCCCCGGTGACGAGAAGCTGCGCGTCTGGACGATCGCGGGCGTCGTCGCCGGTGTCGCATTCATCGCGGTCCTGCTCATCGTCTCGCTGCTGCTCCTCGCGATCGATCCCGCTGACGTCGAGAAGACCGTCGACGGCCCCGTGCTGATCGGTCACGACGAGCACGTCGACCCGGATGACGCCCCCGGCGCCGCCAGCGAGGGCGACGATCAGGACGGCGGCCGCGAGCGCGGCGACGCCGGTTCGCCATCGGCCTGAGCCGCCCGTCGGGCGCGAGCTCCCGCCTTCCCCGGGAGGCCGCGCGCCGCGCCGCAGCGGCGGTCTCCCGCGCGGCGACGTGCGCATCCGGTGGCTGCGCCCGCTCGGCCCGGGTCGCGGCGTCCGAGTATACTGCGAACCGCCAATAGACTGGTCCGCGTGCGTCGCGCGCGAAGCCTGTGTGCGCGGCGGCTGGGGGCAGACGAAACCAGGGGGAGCCATGTCGCAAGACACCGGGGAGATCGAGCAGTCGACGGTGCCGGCGGAGCCGGGCAGGGCGAGGCCGCTGCGCCTCGAGTTCGCGGGCGAGTGGTTCGAGATCCAGCCGGGGAGCGCCTTCACGATCGGGCGCGAGGCCGACCTCGAGATCGACGACAACCAGTACCTGCACCGCGTCTTCCTCGAGGTGAGCTTCCGCGACGGCCTGTGGTGGCTCGCGAACGTCGGCTCGCGCCTGTCGGCCACCGTCTCGAGCGCCGGCGGCGCCGTGCAGTCGTGGCTGTCGCCCGGCGCCAACATCCCGATCGTGTTCGAGCAGTCGACGATCGTGTTCACGGCGGGGCCGACGACGTATGAGATCGGCGTGCACGCCTCCGAGCCGCAGTTCTCGGTGTCGTCGCAGGTCAAGAACTCCACGAGCGGCGAGGCGACCGTCATGCCCGTCAGCTTCACGCCGCTCCAGAAGCAGCTCATCGTCGCGCTGGCCGAGCCGATGCTGCGCCGCGACGGCGTCAGCATGAGCGAGCTCCCCTCGTCGACGCTCGCGGCGGAGCGCCTCGGCTGGACGATGAGCAAGTTCAACCGCAAGCTCGACAACGTCTGCGACAAGCTCGACCGGATGGGCGTGCAGGGGCTGCGGGGAGGCCCCGGCAAGCTCGCGACGAACCGCCGCGCCCGCCTCGTCGAATACGCCGTGTCGTCGAACCTCGTCACCCGTGCCGACCTGGCCCTCCTCGAAGAAGGCGTCATCATCGACGAAGACTGACCGGCGGGCCGCGGGCACGCACCCAGCGGCGTTGTCATCGTCGCTGGCCTGGGGGCCCGCTCCTCTTCCGCCTTGCCGGGCACGCACCCGCGACCCGCCGGTGCACGCACCCTGTGGCGTTGCCATCGTCGCTGGCCTGGGGGGCCCGCTCTTCTTCCGCCTTGCCGGGCACGCGCCCGCGACCCGCCGGCGCACGCCATCCGGCCCCTCCGAGCGACGCGGATCACGGCTTCCGTCCGCAGAGACCGCAATCCGCGTCATACGAAGAGGTGAGCGCTACTTCGTCGCGGCCTCCTCGCGGGCGGCGCGACCGCCCGCGGCGTGGTCGAAGTCGACCATGACCCGCTCGTCGAACGGCTCGTCGCCGGCGAGCACGCGCTGAGCGCGACTGCGGTCGAACTCCTTGGTCCAGGTGCCGATCACGACGGCGGCGACGGCGTTGCCCGTGAAGTTCGTGAGCGCGCGGGCCTCGGACATGAAGCGGTCGATTCCGGTGATCATGCCGACGCCGTCGACGAGGTCGGGCCGGTACGTCTGCAGGCCGCCCGCGAGGGTCGCGAGGCCCGCGCCCGAGACGCCGGCCGCGCCCTTGGAGGCGATGATCATGAACACCAGCAGGCCGATCTGCTCCGAGATCGTCAGCGGGTCGCCCAGCGCCGTTGCGATGAACAGCGACGCCATCGTGAGGTAGATCGCCGTGCCGTCGAGGTTGAACGAATAACCGGTGGGCACCGTGATGCCCGCGACGGGCTTCGAGACGCCGACGTGCTCCATCTTCGCGATGAGGCGGGGGAGGGCCGACTCGCTCGACGACGTCGACACGATGAGCAGGTACTCGCGGGCGAGGTACTTCATCAGCGAGAAGATGTTGATGCGCGCGACGAACCACAGCACGGCGGCGAGGACGACTCCGATGAACAGGGCGCACGTGACGTAGAACGCGCCCATCAGGATCGCGAGCGCCCCGACGGCGTCCCATCCGGTTTCGCCCACGACGCCCGCGATCGCCCCGAAGGCGCCGATCGGCGCGATCCACAGCACCATCGTCAGCACGCGGAAGACGACGGTCTGGATGAGCCCGATGAGGTCGAGCAGCGGCTCGCCGCGCGATCCCATCTGCTGCAGCGCGAAGCCGACCAGCAGCGCGACGAAGAGCACCTGCAGCACCGAGTCTCCCGTGAGCGCCGAGAGCAGCGTCGTCGGGATGATGCTCATCAGGAAGTCGGTCGTGCCGCCGCCCTCGCCGGAGCCCTCCACCTCGTAGTGGGCGTCCGACAGGTCGAGGCCGGCACCCGGGTGGATGATGTTCCCGACGATCAGGCCGATGATGAGGGCCACGGTCGACATGGCGAGGAAGTAGATCAGCGCGAGCCCGCCGACCTTGCCGACCGTCGCCGCCTTCGCGATCGACCCGATGCCCAGCACGATCGTGCAGAAGATCACGGGGGCGATCATCATCTTGATCAGGCCGACGAAGGCCTTGCCGATCCACGCGAGCGATGCGCCGAACTCGGGGGCGATCAGGCCGACGGCCACGCCGGCGATCACGGCGATGATGACGGCGATGTACAGCCAGTGCTCTTTGCCGACGCCCTTGCGGCGGGCGGATGGCGCCTTTGCCATGAGGTTCCTTTCGCTGGTGTTCTCATGCGCCGACCGGGGTCGGCTCCAGCAACCAAGAGTCGTCGGTCGGCTGGGTGAACGCCGAGTTGCGTGCATATTGGTCACGGGCGGCGCGGGCACAATGGGGGCCATGGCTCCGCCCGCCCGCCCATCCGGAACCGCCCCTCGCCGCAGGAGCGTCGCGCGCACGTACCTGGTGGTGCACACCGTCGTCCTCCTCGCCGCGGGCGCGGCGGTGCTGGCGCTCCTCGCGGTCGACGCGCGGCAGACGGCGCGCGCCGAGGCGGAGGCGACGACCGATGCGTTCGTCGACGCGCTCGACCGCGACCCGTTCGTGAGGGAGGCCGCCGCGGACGCATACGAACGAACGGCGGAAGGGATCGAGCCGCGGTCGGCGATCGTCGCCGACGCGTCCGCGCAGCTGCAGCCGTACGTCGAGGAGATCATCGCGACAGGAGACGTCGACTACGTGACGATCATGCATCCGGATCGCACGCGGTACACGCACGCGGACCCGGACGAGATCGGGGGGCCCTTCGTCGGGACCATCGAACCCGCGCTCGAGGGCAGGACCGTCACCGAGGTCTACGAGGGCACGCTCGGCGCCTCCCTGCGGACGACGGGGCCGGTCGTGGAAGGCGGAGAGGTCGTCGGGCTGGTGTCGGCGGGCGTGCTGCTGCGCGACGTCTCGGCCGCCGAGGTCTCGCGCCTCGTCGTCGTCGGCGGGGTGACGCTCCTCTTCGTCGCCTCGGGCATCGTCGCGATGTTCGCGATGTTCCGGCGGCTCGATCGCGTCACCGACAGCAGGGCGCCGGGCGAGCTGCGCGCCGCCTTCGACGAGCAGCGCGAGCTGACCGACGTCAGGACGATCGCGGATGCCCTGCGCGCGCAGGTGCACGAGACCGACAACCGGCTGCACACGATCGCGTCGCTGATCGAGCTCGGCCGCACCGACGAGGCGCTCGAGCTCGCCACCGATCGGCTCGGCGAGGGGCAGCGGCTCATGGACCGGGTCGTCGGCGCGCCCGATCAGCCGGTGATCGCGGCCCTGATGCTCGGCAAGTCGGCGCAGGCGCACGAGCTCGGAGTCGAGATGCACTTCGAGACGCACCTCGAACCGGGAACGCAGGGGCTCGACGCGGGCGACGTCGTCACGATCCTCGGGAACCTCCTCGACAATGCGATCGATGCGGCGGCCGCCGCGCGGCGCGAGGGGACGCCGCCCTGGGTCGAGGCCTACCTCGCGACCGACGAAGCGGGCGAGCTGACGTTCCAGGTCAGCGACAGCGGCGCCGGGGTTCCTCCGGCCGAGCGGGAGCGCATCTTCCGGCGCGGCGTCTCGTCGAAGGGCGACGGAGACGGCCGCCACGGCTACGGCCTGGCGCTCGTCGAGCGCACGGTTTCGCGGCTCGGCGGCGGCATCGAGGTCGGCGAGGCCGCCGGCGGCGGTGCGGAGTTCACGGTCATCCTGCCGCGGGGAGCGGACTGATGGCGCCGCGCGGGCGGGCCGACGCCGCATCGGCCGCAGGGAGGTGCGGCGCATGAGCGCGGGCATCCGGGTCCTGGTCGTCGAGGACGACCCGCGCACGGCGGAGGCGCACGCGGCCTACGTCGAGCGCATGCCGGGCTTCGAACTCGCCGGGATCGCGGGCACGGCCGCCGAGGCGCGGCGCCTCCTCCGCGACGCCGCCGTGCGCGGCGAGCGCATCGGCCTGCTCCTGCTCGACTTCACGCTCCCCGACGGCGACGGGCTGAGCCTCTGCGGCGAACTGCGCGCATCCGGGCTCGTCGTCGACGTCATCGCGGTGACCGCCGAGCGCGGCCTCGACGCCGTGCGCCGGGCCGTCGCCGTCGGCGTCGTGCAGTACCTGATCAAGCCGTTCGCGTTCGCGGCCTTCGCCGAGAAACTCGAGGCCTACGCGGCGTATGCCGAGCGGATGAGCCGTTCGGCGTCGGCGCTCAGCCAGTCGGACGTCGACACCGCGTTCTCGGCGCTGCGCACGTCGAACGCCGCCGGCCTGCCGAAGGGCCTGTCCGAGCAGACGCTCGAATCGGTGCGCACGCTGCTCGCGTCGGGCGCCGCGCTGTCGGCGACCGAGGTCGCCGACAGGCTCGGGCTCTCGCGCGTCACGGCACGGCGGTACCTCGAGCACCTCGTCGACCAGCGCCTCGCGCAGCGGGCGTCGCGCCGGGGCGGCAAGGGCCGCCCCGAGAGCGAGTACGCGGCGGTCTGAGGGGTGCGCCTCATCCGGCCCTTCGAATGACGCCGGCCGCGGTTCCCGGGCGGAGAGACCGGGCCGAGCGCCCTTCGGACCGGCGGCCGATGCCGGCGTCAGATGTGGTCGCGGATCAGGCCCTCGGCGAGGCCCGTGTAGGCGTCGGGTGTGAGCGCGAGCAGGCGCTCCTTGGCGTCGGCGCCGATGTCGAGGCCCTCGACGAACTCCGCGAGGTCGGCGCCGCCGACGCGGCGGCCGCGCGTGAGCTCCTTCAGGAGCGCGTACGGGTCGCTGATCTGGCTGCGGCCCGCGACGACCTCGGCGCGGACGACCGTCTGGATCGCCTCGCCGAGGATCTCCCAGTTGGCGTCGAGGTCGGCCAGCAGCGTCTCGCGCGACAGCGCGATCTGGTCGAGCCCGCCCGCGAGGTTGTTCAGCGCGAGCAAGGAGTGGCCGAACGCGACGCCGATGTTGCGCTGCGTCGTCGAGTCGGTGAGGTCGCGCTGCAGGCGCGACGTGACGAGCGTCTGGGCCAGGGTCGCGAAGACGCCGGCCGAGATCTCGAGGTTCGCCTCGGCGTTCTCGAACTTGATCGGGTTGATCTTGTGCGGCATCGTCGACGACCCGGTGGCGCCCTCGACCGGAATCTGCGTGAAGTAGCCCAGTGAGATGTACGTCCAGATGTCCTGTGCGAGGTTGTGCAGGATGCCGCCCGCGTGCTTCGCTGCGTCGTAGAGCTCGACCTGCCAGTCGTGCGACTCGATCTGCGTTGTGATCGGGTTGAAGTCGAGGCCGAGACCCTCGACGAACCCGCGCGCGATCGACGGCCAGTCGGCGCCCGGATCGGCGACCACGTGGGCCGACCACGTGCCGGTCGCACCCGAGAACTTGCCGAGGTACTCGACGTTCTCGATGCGCCGGATGACCCGCTCGACGCGCCAGACGAACACGCCCAGTTCCTTGCCCATGGTCGACGGCGTCGCCGGCTGACCGTGCGTGCGCGAGAGCATGGGCGCGTCTGCCAGCTCGAGCGCGAGGGCGCGGAGCTTGTCGGTCGTCGCCTTCAGCGCGGGGAGCCAGACCTGCTCGACGGCGCGCTTGACGGTGAGGGCGTACGACAGCGAGTTGATGTCCTCACTCGTGCAGCCGAAGTGGGTGAGCTCGGCGATCGCGTTCAGACCGAGCTGGTCGAGGCGGTCGCGCACGAGGTATTCGACGGCCTTCACGTCGTGGCGGGTGACGGCCTCCTTGGCGGCGAGCCAGTCGATCGACTCCTGGTCGAAGTCGGTGTACAGGGCGCGGAGCCGCTCCTTGGTCGCATCGTCGAGGGGCGCCGTGCCGAACAGCGAGCGGTCGGTCATGGCGATGATCCACTCGACCTCCACCTCGACGCGGGCGCGGTTCAGGCCGGCCTCCGAGAGGAACTCGCCGAGAGGGGCGACCGCGGCCTGGTATCGGCCGTCGAGGGGGCTCAGGGGCTGGGTCGGGAAAGCGCTCACGATGACTCCTGGTCGGGGCGGATGCGGCCGTCTGCCGTCCGGAGAAGTCTACGTGGCGGCCCCGCCCTCGCTCACAGGTGGGGCATCCGGCCGGGTGCCCTCCACAGCGCCGTCTGCTCCTCGCGCGCGGGGCGGACGGCGGGCGATGTTGGGGTATGCCGTTCAGCGCCCCCGTTCTCGTCTCCGACTACCCGATCACCCGGATGCGCATCGTCGCGGCGGAATGCGAGGCGCTCGCCGCCGACCTGCGCGCCATCGGGGTGAGCGTCGACTGGGAGTCGGACGCCGCGCGCGCGTTCTTCGTGCGGGTCGGCGAGACGGTCGGTCAGGTGGCCGCGGTGGGCGGGATCGCGGCCGACGTGGCGAACGCCGTGCAGTGGCAGGTCGACAATGCGCCGGGCGAGGAGGGCGACGGATGAGCATCGAGGTCACGAGCGGGTCGGTCACGGCGGTCGACACCACGTCGCTGCGGGTGGCCGCCGCGCGCGTCGACGCCGTGGCGGATCGCCTGCGGGAGCTGTCGACGACGGCGCAGGAGGCCGCGGTCTTCATCGCGGCGAACCCGACGATGCACGACGGGCGCGCTTTCGACGTGCAGCGCGAAGCGCTGCGCGCCGCCGGTCGGGTCGGGAAGGTCGCACACGACCTGCGCATGGCGGCCGACGAGTACGAGTTCATCGAGCTGCGGTTCCGGTGGATGATGATCGCCTCGCCCCTCATCGCCTACGCGCCGCTCGCGGGCGGCGGCGCTCGCCTGGCACCGCGCGGCGACGCGTCCTCCGTGCGAGAGGCCGAGCGGATCGAGGCGCGCTGGGCCGAGCTCGCCCACGAGAGCCCGCTCGCGATGGAGCGCGCGAACGAGAGGTGGAACGCGTGGCGCGCGGATCCCGACGCCGGGGCGTTCGAGGAGTGGGGCGACGCCGTCGACCGGCTGCCCCTGACGCCGTGGGGTGTGCCGAGCGCCGACCCGGGGTCGGTGCTCGCCGGCGATGTGGGCGCCTCCATCGCCGCGCTCGGCCTGGGCGTGGTTCCCCTGACCGCGCGCCTCGTGGGCAAGGGCGACCCCGCAGCGGTGCGGCCGATGGCGCTGCGAGCCGACGCGTCGGCGCCCGGCAGCCTGCGCGAGGCCGCGGCCCGCATTCCGGATGGCGAGACCGATTCGCGCATCCGAGTCGAGACGTACGAGATGCCGGGCGGCGGGCGAGAGCACGTCGTCTACCTCGCCGGCACACAGGGCGACGGCGACGACGCGTGGGACTGGGGTTCGAACGTCGAGCTGTACCGCGGGCACCGCTCGGCGTCGTACAACGGCCTCGAGCAGGCGCTGGCCGACGCCGGCATCCGGCCCGGCGAGGCGGTGCACGAGATCGGGTTCAGCCAGGGCGCCATGGTGGGCGCCAGGATGGCGGCGGAGGGCGAGTACGACGTGCGCTCCCTGATCAGCCTGGGCTCGCCCATTGATGTCGCGGGCACCGACGGGATGCTGCAGGTGTCGGTGCGGCACACCGATGACGTCGTCACGGCGCTCGCGAACGGCGGGAACCCCGCCGAGGGTGTCCTCGTGTCGAAGCACTACGACCCTGGCGGCGGCCTGCGCGACATCGTGGTGCCGGCCCACCGGCTGCACGCCTACGTCGAGACCGCGGCCGAGGTCGACGCGAGCACCGACCCGCGCCTCGACGAGCTCGACGAGCTGTTCGCGCGCCTCGGCACGGCGCGCTCGGCGACGGCGGTCGAGTTCAGCGCCCAGCGGGCGGAGTGAGCGGCATGCCGGGGCGTCGGGAGCGCGGAGCGATCGCGGCCCCGCGCCGATCGCGGCCCTCCGCCCGCGCGGGTGACGCGCCGGTGTGGGGCACGATGGGTCGGGTGACGGACTCGGGCGAGGCGAAGGGGGCGGCGGCGCTCGCCGCCGTCGAGGTGCGCGAGCGCTACGCGCGGTTCGCCCGCGAAGAGGCGCCGGGGCGCAGCGATCTCTACGCAGAATGGGCTGCAGGCGTCGCGGCCGACCCCGGGGTGCTCCGTGCGCTCGCCGGGCTGGGCGCGCCGCACCGGCAACCGCCGCTCGTGTTCGCCGTGAGCCGGATGCTCGGGGCGCCCGAGGGCCCGTACGCCGGCTGGGCGGGCTTCTTCCGCGCGCACGAAGGGCGGATCGTCGCGGAGTGCGCCGCGCGCTCGGTGCAGACCAACGAGCCGCTGCGATGTGCGCCGCTCGTGTATGCGCTGGAGCGCATTCCCGGCCCGATCGCGCTGCTCGAGGTCGGGGCATCCGCCGGCCTGTGCCTGTTCCCCGAACGGTACGCGTATCGGTTCCGCGCGGAGCCTGTTGGCGACGGCGCGGAACCGCCCGCTCTCCTGGCCGCCGGGTCGGTCGACACGGCCGCTCGCCGGCGGACCGCCGCGGAATCGCGTTCGTCGGCGATGGGGCGAGGCGTCGAGCAGCCGGCATTCAGCTCGGGCTCTGTGCGCCTCGAGCCCGAACTGCGCGGCGGGCTGCCCGCCCCCGAGCGGCTGCCCGATATCGTCTGGCGAGCGGGAATCGATCTCGAGCCGCGAGATGCCCGAGACTCGGCCGATCGCGCCTGGATCTCCGGGCTCGTCTGGCCCGGCGAGGCCGAGCGCGCCGCCCGCATCGCCGCCGCGCTCGACGTCGCGGCGGCCGACCCGCCGCGCATCGTGCGCGGCGACGCGTCCGAGCCGGGCGTGCTCGCCGCGCTCGCCGCGGAGGCGCCCGCGGGCACGACCCTCGTCGTCACGACGCCCGGCGTGCTGCCGCACGTTCCGCGAACGGCCCGCGAGCGGCTGATCGCGATCATCCGGGGCCTCGACGCGCGCTGGGTCACCCTCGACAGCCCGCGTGCCCACGACGCGTGGACGCAGCCGGTCGGCGCGGACGCCGACGGGTTCGTGCTCGCGCTCGACGGCGAGCCGATCGCCCGCGCCGACCCGCTCGGGGGCTGGATCGCGCCGGCGTGAAGCGGGCAGCGCGCCCGCCCGGCGCAGCCATCGCTCAGTCGCGCGACTTCTTGCGCTGCGGCCTCACGATCGCCCCGAAGATCGCGGTGATGATCGAGATGACGATGGCCGCCAGGATGGCCGTCCAGAAGTTGTCGACCTCCAGGCCCCAGTGGAAGCTGCTCGTCAGCACGCCCGTGAGCCACAGCAGGAACCCGTTCACGATGAAGCTGATCAGCCCGAGGGTGAGCAGGTACAGCGGGAACGCGACGACCCGGATGACGGTGCCGACAACCGCGTTCACGATTCCGAAGATGGCGGCCACCACCAGCAGGGTGAGGGCGGTCATCAGCGGGCCGCCGTCGCCGAACGGCCGCACGGAGACCTCGAAGAAGGAGAACAGGGTCACGACCCAGAGCGCGAAGCCTGTGACGATGATGCGGATGACGAAGCCCATGCAGACAATGTCGCACGCCGGCGCGTCCCGCGCATCCTGCGGATTGCCAGCCGGCGCCGCACCGGTCGTACGCTTGTCTGCGTGACCGAGCCCCGCCTTCCCCGCCTCCGCCCCGAGATCGAGCAGCTCCCGCCCTACCGGCAGGGCCGACCGGCCGACCCCAGCGGATTCAAGCTCTCGAGCAACGAGAACCCCTTCGGGCCCCTGCCCGGCGTCGTCGACGCGATGCAGCGGGCGACGGCGATCAACCGGTACCCCGACGCGACCGCCGGCCGGCTGCGCGCGGCGCTCGCCGAGAAGTACGGCGTCACGAGCGAGCAGGTGCTGGCGGGCGCCGGCAGCGTGTCGCTCATCGCGGCGCTGATCGGGGCCGCCGCCGGAGCCGGCGACGAGGTCGTCTATTCGTGGCGCTCCTTCGAGGCCTACCCCGGTCTCACCCTCGTCGCGGGCGCCCGCAGCGTGCAGGTGCCGAACCTGCCCGACGGTCGCCACGACCTCGACGCGATGGCGGCCGCCGTCACCGACCGCACCCGCGTCATCCTGCTCTGCACCCCGAACAACCCGACGGGCCCCGTCATCACGGCCGCCGAGTTCGAGGCGTTCGCCGACCGCGTGCCCGGCGACGTGCTGATCCTCCTCGACGAGGCCTACGCCGAGTTCGTGTCGGCACCCGACGCCGTCGACGGCCTCGCCGCGCGCGTGCACGAGGCGCGCCCCAACGTCGTCGTGCTGCGCACCTTCTCGAAGGCGTACGGCCTCGCGGCCCTCCGCATCGGCTACGCGATCGGCCACGAGCACGTGCTCGACTCCGCGCGCGCGACCGTCATCCCGCTCTCGGTCACGGCGCAGGCCGAGGCCGCCGCACTCGCGAGCCTGGAGCAGGAGGCCGAGCTGCTCGAGCGCGTCGCGGTCATCGTCGACCGGCGCGACCGGCTCGTGGCGGGCCTCCGCGATGCCGGGTGGCCGGTTCCGGATGCCCACGGCAACTTCGTCTGGCTCGGGACGGACGACCCCGCCGACGCCGCGGCATTCGATGCGGCCGGCCTGATCGTGCGAGTGTTCCCCGACGGCATCCGGATCTCGGTGGGCGAGGAGGAGTCGCTGCCGCGCGTTCTCGAGGTCGCCCGCGCCCTGCGCGCCGCCTGAGCGGGCATATGCCGCGAGCGGCATGCGCCCGACCGCATACGACTGTGGGGTTCGCGCACGGAGCGGGAAATGCATTGTCGAGGATGTCACACCGCGCTTCCGGCCGCACCGGCATAGCGTGGAGTGGTGACTTCGGCGGATGAGAACACCGGGCAGGACGACGCGCTCGTCCGCGTGCTCGACGCGAACGGACGGTTCGCACCCACGGAACAGGCAGAGCGGTACCTGCCTCTGATCGAGGCGATCGGTGACGCCGAGCTCGAGCAGTTCTACCGCGACATGGTCGTGGTGCGGGCATTCGACGAGCAGGCGACGAACCTGCAGCGCCAGGGCCAACTCGCGCTCTGGCCGCCGTCGCGCGGTCAGGAGGCGGCACAGGTCGGCTCCGTGCGCGCCGCGCGGCCGCAGGACACGCTGTTCCCCTCCTATCGCGAGCACGTCGTCGCGACGAGCCGCGGCGTCGACCCGCTCGGCATCATCAAGGTGATGCGCGGGGTCAGCCATGGCGGCTGGGACCCGACGGACCCCGCGAACGGGAACGTGCGTCCCTACACGCTCGTGCTCGGCTCGCAGACGCTGCACGCGACGGGCTACGCGATGGCGAAGAACTTCGACGGCGTCACCGGCACCGGCAACCCCGAGACCGACGAGGCCGTCATGGTCTACTACGGCGACGGCGCATCGAGCCAGGGCGACGTGCACGAGGCCATGGTGTTCGCCGCGAGCTACCGGACGCCGCAGGTGTTCTTCCTCCAGAACAACCAATGGGCCATCTCGGTGCCCGTCTCCACGCAGTCGCGCGTGCCCCTCGCACACCGCGCCGCCGGCTACGGCATGGAGGGCATCCGGATCGACGGCAACGACGTGCTCGCCAGCTACGCCGTCACGCGCGCGGCGCTCGACGAGGCCCGCTCGGGCGGCGGGCCCCGCGCGATCGAGGCCGTGACCTACCGCCTCGGTGCGCACACCACGAGCGACGACCCGACGAAGTACCGCACGAAGGACGAGGAGGAGTCGTGGATCGCGCGCGACCCCATCGCCCGAATGCGCGCCTACCTGCTCTCGCGCGGTGCCGGTGACGAGTTCTTCGCCGCCGTCGACCAGGAGGCCGCGGCGTACGCCGACGATATCCGCACCCGCACCGTCGAGCTCGGCTCGCCCGCTCGGGAGCTGATGTTCCAGCACGTGTACTCGGAGCCGCATCCGGTGATGGCCGAGCAGGCGCGCTGGCTCGCAGACTACGAGGCTTCGTTCGAGGAGGCAGACGCGTGAGCGCGATCGAATCCGGCCCCATGCCGCTCGGCAAGGCCCTGAACGCCGGCCTGCGCCAGGCGATGCTCGACGACGACAAGGTCCTCATGATGGGCGAGGACATCGGCCCGCTGGGCGGCGTCTTCCGCGTCACGGAGGGGCTGCACGCCGAGTTCGGTCCGAACCGCGTGCTCGACACGCCTCTCGCCGAGTCGGGCATCGTCGGCACCGCGATCGGCCTCGCGATGGGCGGCTACCGCCCCGTCATCGAGATCCAGTTCGACGGCTTCGTGTTCCCGGCGTTCGACCAGATCACGACCCAGCTGGCCAAGCTCACCAACCGGCTCGACGGCGCCGTGAAGATGCCCATCGTCATTCGGATCCCCTACGGCGGCCACATCGGCGCCGTCGAGCACCACCAGGAGAGCCCCGAGGCCTACTTCGCGCACACGCCGGGCCTGCGGGTCGTGAGCCCCTCGACGCCGAACGACGCCTACTGGATGATCCAGGACGCGATTCGCTCGGACGACCCCGTGATCTTCCTCGAGCCGAAGGCGCGGTACTGGCCGAAGGGCGAGGTCGACGTCACGGAGCGCGCGCTTGACCTGCACGCCAGCCGCGTCGTGCGCCGCGGCACCGACGTCACGCTCGTCGGCCACGGCGCGATGGTCTCCACGCTGCTGCAGGCGGCCGCGATCGCCGAGGGCGAGGGCATCCACTGCGAGGTCGTCGACGTGCGCTCGCTGTCACCCGTCGACTACGGGCCCATCGTCGACTCGGTGCGCTCGACGGGCCGCATGGTCTACGCGCAGGAGGCCCCGGGGAACGTCAGCGTCGGCAGCGAGATCGCCGCGACCGTGACGGAGCGCGCGTTCTACTCGCTCGAGGCGCCGGTGCTGCGCGTCTCCGGCTTCGACACGCCCTTCCCGCCCGCCAAGCTCGAGGGCGCCTACCTGCCCGACGCCGATCGCGTGCTCGAAGCGGTCGACCGCGCACTGGCCTACTGAGAGAATCGGCACATGCAGACCTACAACCTTCCGGATGTCGGCGAAGGGCTGACCGAGGCCGAGATCGTGCAGTGGCACGTGAAGCCGGGCGACGCCGTGGCCGTGAACGACGTGGTCGCCGAGATCGAGACGGCCAAGTCGCTCGTCGAGCTGCCGTCGCCGTACGCCGGCACCGTGGGTGAGCTGCTCGTCGCGGAGGGCGACACGGTCGACGTGGGCACGCCGATCCTCACGGTCGCGGGGGCCGACGAGGCGCCGGCAGGCGAGAAGGCCCCGGATGCCGCAGCGGCCGACGATGCCGGCTCCGGTTCCGTGCTGGTCGGCTACGGCTCGGGCGGCGACGCCACCACCCGCCGCCGCAAGCAGAAGCGCGAAGCGCCCGTCGCCTCGACCGTCGGGGTCGTGGCGAAGCCGCCGGTGCGCAAGCTCGCGCGCGACCTGGGCGTCGACCTCAAGGACGTGAACGCGACGGGCCCGGCCGGCGAGGTCACGCGCGACGACGTCGTGAAGCACGCCGACCAGGCGAAGGTGTTCCGCAACATCGAGACCCCCGCGTGGCCGGCCGAGCGCGAGCGCTCGATCCCCGTGGCATCCGGCTCGCCCGCCGACGACCGGTACGAATCGATCCCCGTCAAGGGCGTGCGCAAGGCCACGGCATCCGGTGTCGTGAAGTCGGCGTACACGGCGCCGCACGTGTCGGTGTGGACCGACGTCGATGCGAGCCGCACGATGGAGTTCGTGAAGCGGCTGAAGGCCCAGCCCCAGTTCGCCGACGTGCGCGTCTCGCCGCTGCTCGTGTTCGCGAAGGCGCTGATCTGGGCCGTGCAGCGCACTCCCGAGGTGAACTCGGCATGGGTCGAGACCGAGTCGGGGGCCGAGATCCAGGTGCGCGGCTACGTCAACCTCGGCATCGCGGCGGCGACGCCCCGCGGCCTCATCGTGCCGAACATCAAGGACGCGCACCAGCTCAGCCTCCGCGAGCTCGCGGTCGCGCTGCAGGAGCTCACCCTCACGGCCCGCGAGGGCAAGAGCACGCCGGCCGACCAGCAGGGCGGCACCATCACGATCACGAACATCGGTGTGTTCGGGATGGACGCGGGCACCCCGATCATCAACGCGGGCGAGGCCGGTATCGTCGCGATGGGCGCCATCCGCCAGAAGCCCTGGGTCGTCGACGGCGAGGTGCGCCCCGCCTGGGTGACGACGGTCTCTGGCTCGTTCGACCACCGCATCGTCGACGGCGACAAGATCAGCCGCTTCCTGGCCGACATCGCCGCCGTGCTCGAGGAGCCGGCGCTCCTGCTCGACTGACGCCCCACCGCTCAGGTGCGACCAAGGGTGGGTTTTACGACCTGACACCCGCAACAGGTCGCACGTGAACGGCCGAGCTTGGTGGGCGCTCGCCGTCGCGCGGCGCTACTCCCCGGGGTATGCGAGCCCGATCTGGGCGCGGATCTCGTCGAGCGTGCCCATGATCTCGACGGTCTCGTCGATCGTGAGCTCGGCGGGGGAGGAGGCTCCCTCCGCGACCGCTCGCTCGGCGGCGATCGCCTGCATCTGCATGCCGCGGCCGTCGATGCGCTCCTCGAAGCGCTCGAGCACCGTGCCGTCGGTCGCCGTCACCGTGAACGTCGCCTGCGCGAGCCAGTAGCTCTCGATGTCGATGCGCGCCGTCGTGCCCAGGATGTGCGCCGTGTTCAGGCCGGCCGCGCGCGAGGTCGAGACGCTCGTCGAGATCGCGCCCGATTCGTGCGACATCACGACGGCGACGTCGGTGTCGGCGCCCGTCTCGGCGAACCGCGCCGTCGCCTGCACCGACGTCGGGCGGCCCGCGAAGTCCCACGCGAACGACACGGGGTAGACGCCGAGATCGAGCAGCGCCCCGCCCCCGAGGGCGAGGTCGTTGAGGCGATGGGCCGGGTCGGTCGGGAGGGCCTGCGCGTGCGTGGCCGTCAGCATCCGCATGTCGCCGAGCGTGCCCGCGTCGACGATCTCGTGCGCGCGGCGCATGTGCGGCAGGTAGCGCGTCCACATCGCCTCCATGGCGACGAGCCCGCGCTCCGCGGCGAGGGCGCGCAGCCGCTCGGCCTCGCCGCGGTTGACCGTGAAGGCTTTCTCGACGAGCACGTGCTTGCCCGCCTCGAGGGCGAGGGTCGCGGCCTCGACATGCTGCGGGTGGGGCGTCGCGACGTAGACGATGTCGACCGTCGGGTCGTCCACGAGCGCTTCGTAGGAGCCGTGCGCATGCGGGGCGCCGAACTCCGCGGCGAAGCGATCGGCCGATTCCTGCCGGCGCGAGCCGGCGGCCGCGATGCGCAGCCCCGCCGTGTTCAGGTCGCTCGCGAAGGCGCGCGCGATGCCGCCTGTGGCCAGGATTCCCCATCCGAGACTCATGCGGCGAGCCTAGCGGGCGCCCCGAGGGGCGGGGTTCGCCGGCCGGAGCGAGCGCCGCATCCGGGCTGCCGCTCGCGGCGTCGGCGGGCGCCGACCTCGCGCGCACCGGTGTCGATCCGTCCGGCGCCTAGGCGCCCGCTTCGCTCCAGGCGGGGAAAGGGTCGGCGTACGCACCCCACGCGGAGGGGCCGGCGGCGAGCTCGGCATCGCTCAGGCAGGCGTCGTCCAGGGCGCGGGTGAGCGCCGGAACGTCGATGTCGAGGCCGATGAGCGCGATGTCGACGCCCGCCGTGAGCAGCTCGTCGTCGTCCCCGAGCTCGTCGTCCGTGCCGACGGGCGGCAGCGAGAACATGCTGCCCACGTGCTCCCAGTGCGCTGTCGCGCCGGGGCGCGTCGCGAGGCGGCAGAAGCCGGCGGAGCGCAGCACCACGCCGAACGCCTCTCCTTCGAGGTCCCCATCGAGGAGCCGCCTCAGTCGCCCCGGGTGGAACGGCCGCTCCGCCTGGTAGCGCATCGATCGCACGCGCGGGTCGGTCATGTGGGGGTCGTGGTCGTCGTTGAGCACGGCGATCCATCCGGGGCGGTCCTGCACCGGCGTGAGGGGAGCGGGCCCCTCCGGGGCGGTGACGGGTGCCGGATGCAGGCGCAGGCGGGCCCTCGGGCCGAGCGCGCTGAGCAGCGCCATCGCGGTCGACAGCTCCGGCGTCGACAGCGGCTCCCAGCCGGCGAGCACGACCGTCGTGGCGTACTCGATCTGCGCGGCGGTCACGAGCGCCCGCGAGCGGTGCACGAGGCCGACGGGAGCCGACTGCAGCACGTAGTCCTCACGGCGGAGGTCGTCGACGAGGTGCATGGCATCGACGACGCAGATCAGGCCGGTCAGCCGTGCGGCCGCATCCGGAGCGGCGAACGCGCCGATGATCGCGGTCGGCATCGTGGCTGTGGGGAACTCGATGACGGCCCCGCGGTCGCCGCTCCAGGGTGCGAGGGCGAGGGCCTCGTCGACCGGGTCGGGCGACAGCGCGACCCTGGCGGCCGTGTGCAGGGTCCGGTCGGTCCGGGTGGCGAAGTGCGAGGCGTAGGCGGCGCGCTCGTGCGCGCACGTCCCGACGACGGCGATGACGTCTGCGGCTGCGGGGTCCATGGGTATCCGTTCCGAATAGGCGGTCTTCTACGTTAGACTATTGATAACCATTATCGTTAATTTGGGCGCTCGGGGGCGACAGCCCTCCGGATCGACCGCCCGAGAGGAGTCGTCATGAAGGTTCGCGCGTCGATCAAGTCGCTCAAGAATCAGCCGGGTGCACAGGTCGTGCGGAGGCGCGGAAGGGTCTACGTCATCAACAAGCAGAACCCGCGTTTCAAGGGGCGCCAGGGCTGACGGCGAGTCCCGTCAAGAGCGGGCCGCGGACCCGCTCCCAGGCATGATTAAGAGAACGATTATCGATAGGCATATGATGGGCACCATGAACCGACGCACACTCCCCGCTCTCTCGCTCGTCGCCGTGGCCGGCCTCGCTCTCGCCGGCTGTGCCGCATCCGGCGACGATGCCGGCGCGGCGGAGGGCGGCTCGGTCTCGGTCGTCGCGTCGACGAGCGTCTACGCCGACCTCGCCTCGAGCGTCTTCGGCGACGCGGCCGACGTCACGGCGATCGTGGACTCGCCGTCGGTCGACCCGCACGAGTACGAGGCGACTGCGCAGGACCAGCTCGCCGTCACCGAGGCCGACCTCGCGATCTTCAACGGCGGCGGCTACGACGCCTACATGGAGCAGCTCGTCGAGGCGGGCGAGGTCGAGCACTCGGTCATGGCGGTCGAGTACAACCACGACTATCCGGATGCCGAGGTCGACGGGCACGAGCACTCCGACGAAGAGGCCGATGCCGACGATCACGCGGAGGGCGAGGCCGAGCACGACCACGCCGAAGACGAGGGCGATGGCCACACCGAGGCCGAGCACGCCGACGAAACCGAGCATGACCATGCCGAAGGCGAGGACGGCCACAACCACGTCGAGGGCTTCAACGAGCACGTCTGGTACGACCCGCACACGATGATCCACGTCGTCGAGGCGATCGCCGACGAGGCCTCGGAGCTGATCCCGGATGAGGCGGACGCCTTCGCGCAGAACGCGGCCGACCTGACCGAGCGGCTCGAGGGCCTCGAGGCCGGTCTCGCCGACATCGAGGCCGACCACGCCGGCGCGACCGTCGCGTTCACCGAGCCGGTCGGCGGCTACCTCACGACGGCCGCGGGGCTCGAGGACGTCACGGCCGAGGGCTTCGCCGAGGCCGTCGAGCACGGCCAGGAGGTCGCGCCCGCGACGCTCCTCGAGGCGACGACCGCGCTCGAGGGCGGCGAGGTCGACGTGTTCGTCGTGAACCCGCAGACCGCCGGTCCCGAGACCGACGCCGTCGTCGAGGCGGCCGAGACAGGCGGCGTCCCGATCGTCGAGTTCACCGAGACGATCCCGGACGGCGACGACTACGTCACTTGGATGCAGGCCAACGTCGACGCGCTCGCCGCGGCGCTCGGCGAGTAGCCCCGTCGCACCGAGCGGGCCCGGCCGGCTGGTCGGGCCCGCTGAAAACTGTTCTCAGACGCAGAGTTAGAATCGTTCTCATGCCCCAGTCCTCCCCTGTCCTCGACGTGCGCGGAGCGGGGCTGAGCCTCAGGGGCCGCGAGCTCTGGGGCGGGCTCGACCTGCAGGTGCAGCCGGGGGAGTTCATCGCCGTGCTCGGCCCGTCCGGCTCGGGCAAGACCACGCTGCTGCGCGCGATCCTGGGCCTGCAGGGCCTCAGCGAGGGCGAGATTCGGGTGTCGGGCTCCCCCGTACGCCGCGGCAACCCCCGTGTCGGCTACGTGCCGCAGCAGCGCCCGTTCGAGCTCGAGACGAGCATGCGCGGCCGCGACCTGGTCGCTCTCGGCCTCGATGGGGCGCGCTTCGGCCTGCCGATCCCGCGCCGCGGCAGCCGCAAACGGGTCGACGAACTGCTCGAGGCGGTCGGTGCGTCCGGCTACGCCGATAACCCGGTCGGCCGCCTCTCGGGCGGTGAGCAGCAGCGGCTCCGCATCGGGCAGGCGCTCGCCGATTCGCCCGACCTGCTCCTCTGCGACGAGCCGCTGTCGAGCCTCGACCTCGCCAACCAGCGCGCCGTGACGAACATCATCAACCGCGAACGCTCCGAGCGCGGCGCCGCCGTGATGTTCGTCACGCACGATGTGAACCCGATCCTCGACCACGTCGATCGCATCCTCTACATCGCGGGCGGGCGCTTCACGCTCGGCACTCCGAAGGAGGTGCTGCGCAGCGACGTGCTCACAGACCTGTACGGCGCCCCGGTCTTCGTCATGCAGGCGGGCGACCGCCTGGTGGTCGTCGGGGTTCCGGATGCCGATGCGCACCACGATCACGAGTTCGCGGCCGAGCACAACCACGGGGAGGCGGCGTGATGCCCCGGCTCGTGCCCTCGCTCGAATGGAGCGACGTCCTGTCGTTCGAGAACTACGGCGCGCTGCTGCAGCTCGTCTCGAACGCGATCATCGCGGCCGGTGTGCTCGGCATCGTCGGCGGCCTGATCGGCGTCTTCATCATGCAGCGCGACATGGCGTTCGCAGTGCACGGCGTCAGCGAGCTCTCGTTCGCGGGCGCCGCGATCGCCCTTCTCGCGGGCGCCTCGGTCGTCGCCGGCTCCCTCGTCGGCGCCGTCGCGGCGGCGATGATCATCGGCCTGCTCGGCTCGAAGGCGCGCGACCGCAACTCCATCGTCGGCGTGCTGATGCCGTTCGGCCTGGGCATCGGCATCCTCTGCCTGTCGCTCTACGACGGCCGCAGCGCCAACCGCTTCAGCCTGCTCACCGGCCAGATCGTGTCGGTCACAACCCCCGATCTCGGCTGGCTGATCGGCATCTCCGTGATCGTGCTCGTCGCGCTCGTGCTCGTCTGGAACCCGCTGCGCTTCGACTCGCTCGACCCCGCGTCGGCGGCCGCCCGCGGCGTGCCGTCGACGGCGATCAGCCTGGTCTTCATGCTGCTGATGGGCCTCGTCGTGGCGGTCGCGGTCCACATCATCGGCGCGCTGCTCGTGATGGCGCTGCTGGTCACCCCGGCGGCGGCCGCCATGAAGGTCGCGCACGGCCCGCTCTCGGTGCCCCTGCTCTCGGCGCTGTTCGGCTTCGTCTCGGCGGTTGGCGGCATCATGCTCGCGATCGCGGGCACCCTGCCGGTGAGCCCGTACATCACGACGATCTCGTTCCTCATCTACGTCGTCTGCCGGCTGATCGCCTGGCAGCGCGGCCGCGCCATCCGGAAGCGCCACGCGCACATCCCGCACACGGAGGCGGTGGCCCTCCCGTGACCGCCGTGGCCGGATGCACCGCCCCGAGATTAGGCAGATTCCCCGAGACTAGGCAGATTCCGTGCGATTCGGCCTAGGGCCGGGTAACTCCCCTACGCCCGAGCGCGGCCACGCGCTCTGACCCGGGTCTGAGGTTCACGGCCTAAACTCCTGTCATGGCTCAGCAGCGGAACACCTGGCAGCGCGAGCGGGTGCGCGAGGCGCTCGACGACGCCGAAGGCTTCGTGAGTGCGCAGTCCCTGCACCAGTCGCTGCGCGACGCCGACACCGGCATCGGGCTGGCGACCGTGTACCGCACCCTCGCGGGCATGACCGCCAGCGGCGAGGCCGACTCGCTGCAGAGCCCGGAGGGCGAGGCTCTGTACCGCGCGTGCGCCTCGAGCGGGCACCACCACCACCTGATCTGCCGCTCGTGCGGCACGGCCGTCGAGATCGAGGCCAGGGCCGTCGAGAGGTGGGCGCGCGACACGGCCGCCGAGCACGGCTTCACCGACGCGGAGCACGTCATCGACATCTTCGGCCTGTGCGCGGCCTGCACGGCCGAGCGCGCCGCAACAGCGTGAGGCGCCCGTGACGCGGGTCGCCGAGCACCGCTCCGGCCTGCGGTGGCCGCGCGCCGCCATCGGGGCCGCCGCCGTCGCGGCGCTGTGCGCCGTCGCGCTCTTCGCGCCTGGGCTGTACAGCGCACCGCTGCCGACCCGGATGCAGGACGCGCTGACGCTGTCGATGAGCGTCCTGATCGAGGCGCTCCCGTTCGTCCTGCTCGGCGTCGTGCTCTCGATCGCGGTGCAGGTGTGGGTGCCGGTCGGCGTGATCGAGCGCATCCTGCCGCGCGCCGCCTGGGCGCGCCGCGCCGTGCTCTCGCTCGTGGGGATGTTCGTGCCGGTCTGCGAGTGCGGCAACGTGCCGTTCGCCCGCGGCCTGATGATGCGCGGCGTCGGCCCGGCGGACACGCTCGCGTTCCTCGTCGCGGCGCCCATCGTCAACCCGATCGTGATCATTACGACGCACCAGGCGTTCGGCTTCGACGACGGCATCCTCGTCGCGCGCCTCGTCGGCGGCTACCTGATCGCCAACCTCGTCTCCTGGCTCTACAGCCGCCACCCCGACCCCGGCTCGCTGCTGACGGAGCGCTTCGCCCTGGCGTGCGAGACGGCGTCTCACGCCGGTGGGTCGAAGGCCTCCCGCTCGCTCGCGCAGTTCGTCGTCGAGCTGCGCGCCGTGATGCCGGCGCTCGTGATCGGTTCGGCCCTCGCCGGGGCCGTGCAGGTGCTCGTGCCGCGCGACGCGCTCGTCGCGATCGGGGCCAACCCGCTCCTGTCGATCGTCGCGATGGTGCTGCTCGCCCTCACAGTCGCGATCTGCTCGAACGTCGACGCGTTCTTCGCGCTGTCGTTCGCCGCGACGTTCTCGCCCGGTTCGATCGTCGCGTTCCTCCTCGTCGGCCCCATCGTCGACGTGAAGATGATGGCCCTGCTGCGCACGACGTTCACGACGCGCGTGATCGCGGGCATCAGCGTCGTCGTGATCCTCTCGGCGGTCGCGATCGGGCTGGGGGTGAACCTCTTTGTCTGAGCGAGCGAAGCTCATCGGCGCCCGCTGGCTCGGCGTCGGCCTCACCTCGGCCCTGGCGGTGCTCACGCTGGTCCTCGTCGCCACCGACCAGTTCTCCCTCTACGTCAACCCGGCCCAGGAGCCGTTCGCGGTGGTCCTCGCGGTCATCGCCCTCGTCGGGGCCGCCGCGTCGTTCGCGCTGCCGCTCGGGGCCGAGGCCGATCACGGCCACGAGCATCCGGATGATCATGATCATGCGGGCACCGACACGCGCCGCGGCCGAGCGGCCGCCGCCGGGGCCGCCGTCGCCGGGGGAGCGATCGCCTCCGCGGTCGTCGCGGCCGCCGTGCTGCTGCCGCCGACCTCGCTCTCGGTCCAGCTCGCGCAGGAGCGCGACACGGGCACCGCCCCGCTGTTCTCCGGGGCCGACGAGGTCGTGTTCGCGGCGTCGGTCGACACGTCGCAGTTCGGCGTCGGGGGCTGGGCCGCCGCCTTCGCCCGCTCGACGACACCGGAGACCTTCGACGGCGCCCCCGTCGACCTCACGGGCTTCATCGCGCCCGGCGACGACGGCGCCCGCCTCGGCCGCCTCGTCATCACGCACTGCGTGATCGACGCGCAGCCGGCGTACGTGCCGCTCGAGGCCGACGACGTACCGGCTGAGGGGCAGTGGGTCGAGATCACGGGCCACGTCAGCCAGGCCTCGGGCGGCGACCTCGTCGTCACGCCCGACGAGATCACCCCGATCGCCGAGCCGGACGACCCGTATGAGTACTGATCACACGCGTCGCGCCGCGCGCCTGCGCCGGGCCCGCCGCCGCTACGCGCTCGGGTTCGCGGGCGCCGTCGCCGCGCTCGCCGCGCTCGTCGTCGCCGGCTCAGCGGTCTCGCTGACGCGGGGGCCGCACATCAGCGCTGTCACGGTCGACCCACAGGCGGCGACCGAGTCCGCCGGAAGCCGCGTGATCCTGCGGGCGAACCAATCGCTCGGCGAGATCGACCCCGATTCAGTCGAGGTCGAACCCGCCGCGCCGTTCTCGGTCGATGCGGCCGGCCGCGAGATCGGTGTGCGCTTCACGGCGCCGCTCGACGACGACACGGAGTACCGGATCACGGTGCCCGGCGTCTCCGCGGCCGGCGGCTCCGGACCGGCGTCGACGCTCGAGGCGAGCTTCCGCACGCCGCCGGTGAGCGTGCTCGCGCTCGAGCGCCGCGACGGCGACGACGTCGTCTACCGCGCGGGCCTCGGCGGGAAGCGGGAGAGGGTGTTCTCCGCTCCGGAGATCGTCGACTTCCGGGCCGTTACGGGCACGATCGTCGTCTCGGTGCGCGAGGAGGACGGCACGACCTCCCTCATCCGGATCAATGAGGACGGCTCCGGCGCGGAGCGCTTCGCCCTGCCGGGGGACGGGGTGGTGGGGAACCTGCAGATCTCGGAGCGCGGTGGTCGCATCGGGTACACCTACACGGACCTGCCCGCCTCGCCGGGGGAGGCGCCCGAGCGCGAGTCGCAGCTGTTCACGGCGACCCTGCGTGCGCCGGGCGATGAGCCGACGCCCGTGCTGGTCGCCGGTGAGGCGCCGAGCATCGGCGCGTGGCAGTTCGTGCCCGACGCGTCGGCCGTGCTCCTGATCGACTTCACAGGGGAGCTGCTTCTCGTCGAGCCCGGCTCCGACGCGGAACCGGGCATCCTCGACTCCGCGATCGACATCGAGGCCGTCGCGCGCGGCACGTACACCGCGATCGTGCGGCGCCCGGACGGGGTCGTGTGGATCGACCTGGAGACGGGAGACGAGGAGGCGCTCGCCCCCGCGGACGACGAACCGGGCCCCCTGCAGTCGGTGCTGCCGATGCCGACGGGCTCGGGGGGCGTCGACACCGTGCGGCAGTATGCGGTGATGGGCGACGGCACGGCCCCCACCGGGCAGGACATCGCCTTCGTCGAGGCCGACGGAACCGCCCGCGAGATCGCGCACGTCTCGCTCCCGGATGCCCTGCTGCAGACGTGCCTGTCGCCGAGCGGGCGCTACGTGGCGGCGACAGTCGCACCCGACCTCGCTTCGAACCCGTACGACGACCTGCCGGTGCCCGTGCCGACCGGCGTCGAGACGCGGGTCTACGAGGTCGCGACGGGCGAGGGCGTCGCGACGCTGCCCGGCTTCGACGTCTCGTGGTGCAGCGCCGCTCCTTCGATTGGCTAGACACGCCCGGGCGTGCTAACATCGTCGTTTGTCTGCGTGCGCTTCCTGCGCGCAGTACGCACCTCCCCATTCGGACACAGCCCGCTCGCGGGCCGGATGACGGTCGTGCAGGCAAGAGATCTTGGGTGGTCCCGTCCGGGGCCACGGTATTGAAGGAGAGAATCATGGCAGCTGTGTGCCAGGTGACCGGCGCCGTTCCCGGCTTCGGTCACAACGTCTCGCACTCGCAGCGGAAGACGAAGCGCCGCTTCGACCCCAATGTGCAGAAGAAGACGTACTACGTTCCGTCGCTGGGCCGCAAGGTCACGCTCAACGTGTCGGCCAAGGGCATCAAGGTCATTGACGCCCGTGGCATCGACTCGGTTGTGAAGGGCCTGATCGCGAAGGGTGTGAAGCTCTAATGGCCAAGAAGGCACAGGACATCCGTCCGATCATCAAGATGCGTTCGACCGCGGGCACGGGCTACACGTACGTGACCAAGAAGAACCGTCGCAACAACCCCGACCGCCTCGTGCTGAAGAAGTACGACCCGGTCGTCCGCAAGCACGTCGAGTTCCGCGAGGAGCGTTAAGCATGGCCAAGAAGAGCAAGATCGCGCGCAACGAGCAGCGCAAGGTGATCGTCGCCCGTTACGCCGAGAAGCGTCTCGAGCTGAAGAAGACCCTCGTGAACCCGAACGCTTCGGAGGAGGAGCGCGAGGCCGCTCGCGTGGGCCTGCAGAAGCTGCCCCGCAACGCTTCGCCCGTGCGCGTCCGTTCGCGCGACGTCATCGACGGCCGCCCCCGCGGTGTGCTGACGAAGTTCGGCATCTCGCGCGTTCGCTTCCGCGACATGGCTCACCGCGGTGAGCTCCCCGGCGTGACGAAGTCGAGCTGGTAAGACTCCGAGCGGGCTCCGCAGGAGCCGGCTGACGCGAAGGGCCGGGCACCGATTCATACGGCGCCCGGCCCTTCGTCGTATCCGCACGCGGGGTGTCACACGCGTCACAATCGCCACATCCGGGGCGACACGCCGCACGAAAACGGCCGAATCGATCGATAATCCGCGGAATTACGCGGGCAATTGGTACTGTCGGACCGGTCGCACAGACCGACCGGGGGTAACCGCCCCCGGCTCGAAACACCACATCTGCGGCGCCGATAGCCGCTGGAGGATGACATGGCCGACAAGTCCATCAACAAGACCGAGCTCGTTGCGAGCATCGCCAGCGCCACCGGCCAGAGCCAGGCCGCTGTCTCGGGCGTTCTCGACGCCTTCTTCTCGACCGTCTCGGAGTCGGTCGCCAAGGGCGCGAAGGTTTCGATCCCCGGCTGGATCGCCTTCGAGCAGGTCGACACCGCCGCCCGAACGGGCCGCAACCCGCAGACCGGCGCCGAGATCAAGATCCCGGCCGGCAAGCGCGTCAAGGTGACCGCTGGATCGAAGCTCAAGGCTGCCGTCAAGTAAGCGCAAGCCCAGCGAACGGGACCCCGCCGGCCGGCGGGGTCCCGTTCGTGCGTCGAGCGCGTTCGGTGCGTGCACGCACTCGTGCACGCCGCCGTCGCAGAATTCGCGTCACACACCCGGGCGACAATGCATCGTCTGTCACCGCGACGGCATCTTCCGCCCCGGCTGTGGCAAGCGTCGTGCGCCGGCGACCCGGGAACCTCGCAGGGGCGCCCGCCTAGGCTGGGCGGGTGAATCCGCGCACGCTGCGGGCCGTCGGGCCGACGCTCCTCGTTGTCGCCGCCTTCCTCGTCGCCGCCTGGGCCCTCGTCTTCGGCGGTGCCGTCGACGCGACCGAGCTCGCTGATGCCGGCGCCGGCGTCCGCTGGGGCCTGCCGCTGGCGAAGCTGGTCGTCAATCTCGCGGCCGCCGCGATGCTCGGTTCGCTCGTGCTCGCGCTGTTCGCGCTGCGGCAGGGGGAGCGCGAGTGGGAGATCGCGCTCGACACCGCGTCGATCGGCGCCGCCGTCTTCACGATCGCCGCCGGCGCCGTCACGTTCCTGACCTTCCTCGACACCTTCACGCCGGAGGTGAGCGCCAGCGCCGAGTTCGGCTCGCAGTTCGGCCGCTACCTCACCGAGCTCGAGCTCGGGCGCGCCTGGCTGATCACGACGATCGCCGGCGCCGTGCTGACTGTGCTCGCGTTCGCGGTGCGCGGTTGGATCCCCACCGCCGTGACCGCCGCGCTGGCGGGCGCCGCGCTGATCCCGATGGCCACGCAGGGCCACTCGGGGGACCTCGCCGACCACAACATCGTCGTCACGGCGCTCGCGATCCACATCATCGGCGCCGCCGTCTGGGTCGGCGGCCTCCTGCTCGTCGTGATCGTGCGCCCGCAGCTCGCGTCCGACACCCGGACCGATCGGGTCGTACCGGTGCTCGAACGCTACTCGTCGATCGCGCTCGCGGCGTTCGTGCTCGTCGCCTTCTCGGGCATCCTGCGCTCCTTCGCCTCGATCGCCCGCATCGACCAGCTGTTCACGACGACGTACGGGCTGATCCTGCTCGTGAAGATCGTCGCGCTGGTCGGCATGGGCGCCCTCGGCGCGTGGTACCGGATGCGGCTGATCGCGACCGAGCGGAACGGCGCGTTCTGGCTGATGGTCACGCTCGAGCTCGCGCTGATGGGGGCCGCCTCGGGCGCTGCGGCCGCCCTCGCGCGATCCGTGCCTCCCGTCGACCAGGAGCCGCCGCCGCTGCAGACCCCGGCGGAGATCCTCACCGACTCCCCGCTGCCGCCGGAGCTGACCCCCGTGCGCCTGTTCACCGAGTGGGAGATCGACCCGCTGTGGCTCACGGTGGGCGTGCTCGGCATCTTCTTCTACCTCGCGGGCGTCCGACGGCTGCGCGGCCGCGGCGACGCGTGGCCTGTGTACCGCACCGCGCTGTGGGTGCTCGGCATGCTCGCACTGATCTGGGTGACCAACGGCGCGCTGAACGCCTACGGCCACTACCTCTTCAGCGCGCACATGCTGCTGCACATGCTGCTCGCGATGGCGATCCCACTGCTGCTCGTGCCCGGCGCCCCCGTGACGCTCGCGGCCAGGGCCATCCGGAAGCGCGAGGACGGCTCCCGCGGCGGCCGCGAGTGGATCCTCTGGGTCGTGCACAACCCGCTCGCCAAGGTGCTCACGCACCCGCTCGTCGCGGCAGGCATCTTCGTCGGCTCGCTGTGGCTGTTCTACTTCTCCGGCCTGTTCCGGTGGGCGCTGTACGACCACATCGGCCACGAGTGGATGGTCGCCCACTTCCTCATCTCCGGCTACCTGTTCGTGCTGTCGCTGACCGGCATCGACCCCGTCCCGTATCGGATGCCGCACGCCGGGCGCCTCGTGACGCTGATCGTGACGATGGCGATGCACGCCTTCTTCGGCATCGCGATCATGAGCCAGTCGGGCCTGATGGTCGCCGAGTGGTTCGGATCGATGGGCCGCACGTGGGGCGCGACGCCGCTGGAGGATCAGTACGTCGGCGGAGGCATCGCCTGGTCGATCGGCGAGATCCCCACCGTCATCACGGCGATCATCGTCGCGATCCAGTGGAGCAGGAGCGACGAGAAGAAGCAGAAGCGCCGCGACCGGCACGCCGACCGCACGGGAGACGCGGAGCTCGACGCCTACAACGTGCGATTGGCGAAGATCGCCGCCCGAGACGCCCGCCGAGGCGAGTGATCACCCCGCCCCGCAGCCTTCATATGACGCGCATCACCGTTCTCACGCGGGGAAAGCGTCATCTGCGTCATGCGAACGGCGCCGGCTCGCTCGGCTGAACCGATCGGACGCGCTCACCGCAGGAGCGGGGCGCCGATCTGGATGCGGGCGGAGCCGTCCTCCAGCAGCTCGACCGTTCCGTCGATCTGGAACGGCACGTCCTCCGACACGTGGCTGATGGAACCGTCGAAGTACGACTGCTCGTCGAGCTCGATGTGGGCGACGCCCTCGGCCGGTTCGATGCGCCACCAGGCGCCGTCAGGCACGAGCTCGATCTCGGGGTACGACGTGATCGACCACTCCGGCTCGGTGCCAGGGGCGATGAGGTTGTCGATGCTGTAGCCGTAAGGGCAGTCCTCGGGGAGCAGCACGTTGCGCGAGCCGCACTCCTGGCTCAGCCACGAGGCGGCCTCGTCCTCGATGACCTGCTGGAACTCCTCGCTCGGCCCGGCCGCGATCTCCGCCGCGTTCGCGCTCAGCGGTTCCGTGACGGCAACGGTGACGGGGTCGGCGACGGTCGTGGCGGTGTCGACGGCGACGTCGTACGACATGGGGGCGAACGCAAGCATTGCGATCGCGTCGCCGGGTTCGGCCTCGAGGCCGGCCGCGGAGACCTGACGTTTGTCGACCTCGAAGCCGTTCGCCTGGAACCGCCACGAGCCGTGCACGTCGACGTTGAGGACGGCGAGCGGGCTCTCGGCGAAGCGCCAGGTCGGCACGAGGCCGTGCCATCCGGTGCGCTCGACGAGGAAGGTGGTCTCGTGCTCCGCGTCATCCAGCCGATAGGCGAGCGTCACGGCGACGGCGCCGTCGCCCGCGGGCTCCTCGGAGACGGACCGCACATCGGTCGGGCCTTCCGCGAGGGCGGCCGATCGCAGCAGGGCGTCGTGCGCGAACGCGGGCAGGTCGGCCTGCTCGAGCACGTCGGCGTTGATGCCGACGCCGTCGGTCATCAGCGCGTCCGCGGCTCTGCCGTCGGTCAGCAGCTGCACGTACCGCTCGGCGAAGGCCGTCGGCCCCCAGAACTGGCGGTACAGCGACGCGAGCCCGGCGCCGATCGCAGCCACGAGGAGGGCGCCGATGACGACGAAGCCCACGATCTCGACCGCGCGGGGGCGGCGCGCCCCGACACGGGAGGGTGCGGTCGCCGGCTGCATGCCGCCAGTTTAGGGAGCGGGCGTGCGTAACCCCTGGGCAGGCCATCGGAGGAAGCCGAATCGTGACGCCCGCGCGCGCGACCGATAGGCTTTCCGGATGACCGCTCCCGCCCTGTCGGCGGAGCAGGAGAGCCTGTTCCGCCTGATCGAAGACACCAGGGAGCACGTCTTCATCACGGGCCGCGCCGGGACGGGCAAATCGACGCTGCTGCGCCACCTCACCTGGCACACGAGCAAGCAGATCGCCATCTGCGCGCCGACGGGCGTCGCCGCACTCAATGTCGAGGGCCAGACGATCCACTCGCTCTTCCGGCTCCCCGTCGGCCTGATCGCCGACAGCGACCTCGAGCAGAACGACGCGACGCGCAAGCTCCTGAACGCGATCGACACCGTCGTGATCGACGAGATCTCGATGGTCAACGCCGACCTGATGGACGGCATCGACCGTGCACTCCGGCAGGCGCGCGGGCGCCGCGCCGAGCCGTTCGGCGGCGTCCAGATCGTGATGTTCGGAGACCCGTACCAGCTGGCACCGGTGCCGCCGCGCGGCGACGAGCGCCGGTACATCGACGACCACTACCGCTCGTTCTGGTTCTTCGACGCGCACGTGTGGGCGGGCCATGAGGCAGAGGAAGGCGTGCTCGACGTGGGGCGGCACGGCGCCGACCTGCACATCCGGGAGCTCACCCACATCCATCGGCAGTCGGATGACGGCTTCAAGACGATGCTGAACGCCGTGCGATACGGGCGCGTGACGAAGGAGATCGCCGACGCGCTGAACGGCGCGGGCGCGCGCACGCCGCCCGACGACCCGAAGGACCCGATCATCACGCTCGCGACCCGGAACGACCGGGTGAACGCGATCAACGCCAGGCACCTCGAGCAGCTCTCGGGGCGGGAGCAGATCGCGCGTGCGGACGTCGTGGGCGACTTCGGCCGCGGCGACCAGTACCCGGCCGACGAGGAGTTGAAGCTCAAGGTCGGCGCGCAGGTCATGTTCCTGCGCAACGACACGGGCTCGGGGGGCGAGCCGCCGCGCTACGTGAACGGAACCATCGGCACGGTGAAGAAGATCGTCGGCGACGCGGTGCGCGTCGAAGCCGAGGGGGAGGAGTTCGACGTCGAACCCGTCGTGTGGGAGAAGTACCGCTACGCGTACGACCCGCACAGCCGCAAGCTCAGTCGCGAGGTCGTGGCCGAGTTCACGCAGTTCCCGCTGCGCCTCGCGTGGGCGGTCACGATCCACAAATCGCAGGGCAAGACGTACGACAGGGCGATCGTCGACCTGGGCTCCGGAGCCTTCGCGCCCGGCCAGACGTACGTCGCGCTGTCCCGGCTGACGTCGCTCGACGGGCTCTACCTGTCCCGGCCCCTGCGGCCGAGCGACATCCGGGTGGACGAGGATGTGCGCCGCTTCATGCGCGCGGTGTGGGAGACGCAGGGCGAGAACATGCGGGTCGCGACCGGATGACCGGCACCGGCCGGGCGCACTCCCAGGGTCGGGAGGCCGCGCGGCATACAATCGACGGGGTTCCAAGCGGCCAGGGGAGTGATATGCGAGGCAGGGCGACACGGCGCGGAGCGGCGGCGATCGCGGTGGTGGCGGCGCTGGGCATTGCGCTCGCCGGCTGCGGTTCGGACGATCGCGTCGAGGTGCCGGAGCACTCGACGGCGGACCTCCCGGCCGAGACGACCGACCAGGTCGACGCGGCGGTCGACCTCGCGATGCGGGCATCCGGTGCCAGCGGCGCGATCGTCGGCGTGTGGGCGCCGTGGGGCGGCGAGTACGTCGCGGGCCTCGGATCGACCGCGCACGAGGGCGGCAGCGACGTCACGCCCGACATGTCGTTCCGCATCGGCGACGTCACGCGCGCCATGACGTGCGACGTTCTCTACGGCCTCGACGACGACGGCCGGCTCAGCGCCGACGACCCGGTCACGAAGTACGTCACGACCGTCTCCGGCCTCGAGGACGTCACGCTGCAGGACCTGTGCGACAGCACGAGCGGCCTCGGCGAGAGCGGGAGCGACCTCCTGGTCAATTGGGTCCGCACGCCCGAGCGGGCGTGGGACGCGCGTGAGATCGCGGCCGTCGGCCTGAACAAGCGCTCCGGTGAGCCCGGCGAAGCGTACCGCGACTCCGACGCGGGCTACATGCTGCTCGGCGAAGCGCTGCGGCACGCGACGGGCGAAGAGCCGCGCGACCTCATCCGGGAGTACGTTGCAGAGCCGTACGGCCTGGGCAGCACGTACCTCCCGGCCTCCGGCGCGTCGACACCGGGTGACGACTACCTGCCCGGCTACCGTTCGTCCACGAAGAACGTCGAGGACGGCTGCACGGCACCCGCCGATTTCTCTGCCGCATCATCGAGCATCGGGTACACCGACTCCGGCGTCGTCTCTACGATCTCCGACCTCGGCCGGTACGGGCAGATCCTGGCGCTCGAGTCGGCGGACGACGGGCAGGGCCGATTCGACCACTCGCTCCCCGTGGACCCGGACGCGGCGACGTGGCTGACCTACGGCGGCGGGGCGTTCCAGGCGGGCCCGCTCGTGGGGCAGGCGGGCTCGACGCTGGGGTACTCGACGAGCGTGTGGTCGGACCCGACGACGGGGATGACGGTCGCGGTGGTGCTGAACAACTCCCACGACGACCGCTTCGCGACCTGGCTCGGTCGCCAGCTCGCGGCGATCGCGTCGCGCACCCCTGCGGCGGACGGCCAGCAGCAGCCGGAGATCGGCCTGCCCTGGTCGGCCGATCACTACGATTCGCTCGTCACCGACAACGCGATCTGCGACCTCGGCGACGAGTGAGGCGGGCCCTCCCGTCGGGCGGGGTGTTCCGTAAATGGAGGGGATGACGGGAATCGAACCCGCGCTGTCTGCTTGGGAAGCAGAAGTTCTACCATTGAACTACATCCCCGCGCGCATGCGTGCCCGTCGATCCTAACAGCACTGCGCGGTCGTCCGTGTCGCGCGCAGCCCTCCGTGTCTGCGGTGGAGGCCCTGCGCGGCTATGCTCGGGGCATGGCACGGGGGTCGCAGTACACGTGGGAGTACCGCTCGACTCCTGAGGGGCTGACGCGGCCGTACCTCATCCCGCCGATCGAGGACGACCCCTTCTTCCAGGCGCGCCAGACGCGCCGTTCGCGCCGCGAGCAGTCGTCCATGACGGTCCGCGGCGTCGAGCCGCACTCGACGGCGGGGCAGTCGTACGAGGCGGGGACCGCATCGATCCCGCGGACGGACGCGCAGGGCAGACCGCTCTCGGCCTCCCAGCGGCGCCAGTTGGCGCAGGCTCAGTTCCAGGCGGCCCAGGCGCAGCAGGCCTCCGCGGGGCGGAGACACCGCCCGATGAGGCCGGCGAGCCCCACGGGCGCCGCGCCGGGCGGCACGAACCCGCCCCGCCGTCGGGGCAGCGTGCTCGGGTGCCTCATCCCGCTCGTCGTCATCCTGGTCATCATCGGATCCTTCGCGAGTCCGATCATCGAGGGGATCATCGAGCGGCTGACGCCGGACGACAACAGCGGGCCGGTAACGGTCAGCGAATTCGGCGCCGAACCCTCGACCGACGAGATCATCGAGATGCTGGGCGCGGCGGACGAGCACGAGAACCGGTCGTTCGAGGCGTACGCCGTCGTCAGCGACGGCGGTGCGGACGGCGCGTACCGCGCGACGCTCTCCGGCTACGTCCCCTCGTCGCCCGAGGAGATCGAATGGGAGGCCGAGGCCGAACTCATGCTCGGCGGCGACGCGGGCGTGGCGGCCGGTGACCTGATCAGGGGCGAGTTCGTCTTCGACGGCGACCCGGACGCCTACATCCCCGAGCTCTCGGTGGGGTCGTGGGAACCCGCCGAGTTCCACGACATCACGCACGACATCGCGATCACGGAGACCGGCCGCGATGACGGTGAGATCTCGTACGACGTCGAGTTCACGAACACGGCCGACGTCGAGCGCGCGTACTCCGTCGACATCGAGATGATCCCGCCCGAGGGCAGCGCCGTCATGGAGGGCTGGGACTACGTCTCTACGGAGCCGATCCCGGCGGGCGAGGCGGTCGTCGTCCATGCGACGAGCTACATGTTCGACATCGGCGACGCGCACATCGAGTACCTGATGGGCAACCCGTACCGATACTGATCTCGGGCCCGGATAAGGTGGGCACGTGCTGCTCTCCGATCGTGACATCCGGGCCGGGCTCGACGACGGCCGCATCGGCCTCGACCCGCTCGACGAGGCGATGATCCAGCCGTCGAGCGTCGACGTGCGCCTCGACCGGTACTTCCGGCTGTTCGACAACCACAAGTATCCCTTCATCGACCCGGCCGAGGACCAGCCCGACCTGACGCACCTCGTCGAAGTCGAGCCGACCGAGCCGTTCATCCTGCACCCCGGTGAGTTCGTGCTGGGGTCGACGTTCGAGCGGGTCTCGCTCCCGGATGACGCCGCCGCTCGCCTCGAGGGCAAGTCCTCGCTGGGACGGCTGGGGCTGCTGACGCACTCGACGGCGGGCTTCATCGATCCCGGGTTCTCGGGCCACGTGACGCTCGAGCTGTCGAACGTCGCGACGCTGCCGATCAAGCTGTGGCCGGGGATGAAGATCGGGCAGCTGTGCTTCTTCCGCCTCAGCTCACCCGCGGAGAACACGTACGGCTCGGGCCCGTACGGCAACCGGTACCAGGGCCAGCGCGGCCCGACGGCGAGCCGGTCGGCGCAGAATTTCCAGCGCACCGACGTGTCGATCACCGACGCGGGTGCCGCCGGCGCCTGATCATCGCCCCGAGGGGCTTGCATTAGGTAAGGCTTACCTTGGTATGCTTGATGCGGCCGGTGGGCACCTCGGGAGGGACGTCACACGGCTCCGGCGCCCGGCGCGAGCACGGAGTGGGGGCACTCCGCCCGCGCCGGGCGCCGATTCGCGCGGGGCTCAGCCCAGGTTCAGCGCCATCTCGCCGGGTGCGCCGGGGAGCTCAGGGCCCTCCGTGAGGACCTCGCCCGTGGCCAGGTCGACGGAGACGACGCGGTTGTTCGCGACGTCGGCGACGTAGGCCGTCTCGCCGTCCGTCGTCAGCGCCGGATGCTCGTCCTGCCAGTCGGCCGGGCCCTCCCAGGCGTCGATCACGGGGTGCTCGGCCGTGAACTCGCCCGTCTCGGGGTCGAGCACGTGGATCGCGCCGTCGGTGCCGAGGATGTACGCGGCGTCATCCGGGCCGCGCACGGCGCCGCGCCACGTGTACTCCACATCGCCGAGGTTCTGCGTGCGGTACTCGCCGGCCGCCGTGTCGATCAGCGCGACGTCGTTCAGCAGGTAGCCCTCGGCATCCGGGTCGTTGTTGTAGTCGCCGACCACGATCGGGCTCGTCTCCGACACGTACGCGTTGCCCATGCGGCCGTGCTCGTCCGGTGCGTCGAACTTCGTGAACTCGCCGTCCGCGTAGAGGAGGGCGCCGTCCTGGCAGCCGAAGATCACGGCCTCGCCCGCCGCCGTGCCCTCGCCGTGGATCTCGGGGCACTCGTCGCTCGACGTCAGCTCGTCGAAGTGGCCGTCGTGGGGCTCGAGCGCCACGGCCCCTGATCGGGCGGTGTCGTCGCCGACCGTCGTCAGGAGCGTGCCGTCCTTCAGCACGATCGATACGCCGTGGTGTGCGTGCTCGGCCGTGTAGGTGGTCGTCTCGGGGAGCGCGCCGTCGGAGTCGATCAGCGCGTCGGTGTCGAAGAACGTCGTCTCGCCCGTGCCGTCGGCGAACAGGACGGTGGTGCCGGCGTGGCGGACGACGTGGCCGGCCGCCGGGGCCTCGAACACCGTCTCCGTGAGCTCGGGCGCGGCCGTGTCGAGCACCTGGAAGCCCTCGGCCGTCGTCACGAAGACGTTGCGCCCGTCTCCCGCGGGGTTCAGGCGCGTGAACTCGTCGCTCGCGAACTCGTCGATCGGCTCGAGCGTTTCGGCGTCGAGTACGAGCACCTTGCCGTCGAGCGAGACCGCGAGGCGCTCGCCGACCGCGGGCGCCTCGGCGCTCGTGCTGGCGCCCTCGGTCGTGTCGGCCTCGTCGGCCGAGGAGCCGGATGCGCATCCGGCGGCGAGCACTGCGACGGCGGCGAGCGATCCGAGCGCCGCACCTCCGCGCCAGCGTGGGGTCGTCGTCATGGGGTTTCCTTTCATGTTCGGCCTCACCTGTTGAGGCCCTGGGCGATGCGGTCGGAGTTGACCCGCATCATGTCGAGGTAGGTCGGTGCGGGGCCCTCGGGCCCCGTGAGCGACTCGGAGAACAGCTCGACGACGTCGACGTCGACGCCGGCCTCGTCCGCCAGCACCTGCACGAGGCGATCGGGCTGCGACGACTCCGCGAAGATTGCGGGCACGCCGGTGGACTCGATCGCCGATGCGAGCGAATCGAGGTCGGCGGCGGACGGAGAGGCGAGGGTGGTGCCGCTCGGGATCACAGCACCGACCGTCTCGAACCCGTACCGGTCCGCGAGGTATCCGAAGACGTGGTGGTTCGTGACGAGCGCCCTGTTCGACTCGGGGATCCCCTCGAACGCGGCCGTCATCTCGTCGTCCAGCGCCTCCAGGTCGTCGAGGTAGGCATCGACGTTGCCGTCGATCGCGGCGGCGTCGACGCCGGGAAGCTCGGCGAGCGTGTCGCCGAGGGCGCTGACGACGCTCGCCATCCGCTCGGGATCGGTCCAGAAGTGCGGATCATCGCCGGTGGCGCCGTCGGCGGAGAAGGCCAGCGGCGTGATGTGCTCGCCCGCCACGAAGCGGGGGGCGCCGGAGCCCGCGGCGGTCTCGAGATGCTGCTCGACGTTCTCCTCCAGCCCCAGGCCGTTCGAGACGAGCAGGTCGGAGTCGGCCAGGCGGGCGGCCTCCTGGGCCGAGATCTCGAACGAGTGCGGGTCGGCGTTCGGCTTCATCAGCACCGTCACCTCGGCCTCGTCTCCGGCGAGCTGCGCGGCGACGTCGCCCAGGATGTTCGTCGTGACCGTGATGGTCGGGCCGCGGTCTCCGGCCGGGGCACAGCCCGAGGCGGCGCCCGCGGCGACCAGCGCGGCGGCGAGGGAGAGACTCCGGATCGCGCGGCTCATCGGCCGAGCTCCGTCGCGACGAACGGGGAGGTCGGGGTCGTCAGCTCGCGCGCGACGCGCGCGCCGTCGGCGTAGTCGATCTCGTAGACCGTTCCGTTGGCCGGGTCGGAGAGGTAGGCCCGCTGCGTATCGACGACGAGGTCGACCTCGTCGCCGGCGGCGAGGCTCTCCGCGACGAGGGGGTCGCTCGACCCGAGCAGGGCGCCCTGCTCGTCGAAGACGAGGACCCGCCCATCGGCGCCGAGGGCGACGACGCGGCCCGCGTCGTCGTCCGCCGCGACCACGTCGACCAGCTCGGCCTCGGTGTCCGCGTGCGACCATGAGCGATCTCGGGTGTCGAGCAGCCAGAAGCCCGATGCGCCCGCGAGGCCCGCGACCGTCGGCCGGTTCTTGCGGCCGGCGAAGCCCGCTGCGCGTGCCTCCGCGTCCTCCGGGTACGGGATCGCCTCCACGCGGGGGTCGTCGATGCGACCCGTCACGAGGATCGCCCCGTCGGCGCATCCGACCACGGTTCCGACGCGCGTCGTGACGGCACCGGACGGCTCGGCGCAGTTGATCGGTTCGATCTCGGCGCCCGACGCGTCGCGCACCGCGGCGCCGTCGGGCGTGGCGACGATGGCGCCCGTGTCGAACGGCGCGGCGACGCCCTCGCCTGCGCCGGTGTCGATGCGGAAGCGCTCCGAGACCTCGCCGTCCGCGAGCGCCTCGTTGTCGAGCAGGACCGCTTCGCCGGATCCGGAGAAGAACAGGCCGGTGCCGCCCGCGGTCGCCAGCGGCGCACCCGTGACCGTGACCGGTCCGGCACCCTGGACCGACCCGGGCAGTGCCGCCTCCGCCCTGTAGTAGTGGAAGTGGTCGCCGTGGTCCCAGCTCCAGCGCCCGCCGTCGATGATGTCGACGCCGTCCGCTGTCGTGACGAACGCGTAGCGGCCGTCTGATGCGATCGCCTCGGGCGGGCCGACCGTGCCGAGCTCCTGGGTCTCGTCCGTGAGCAGGTCGAGCAGTCCGACGTTCCCGCCCGCGTCGACCGAGACGAGCTGTGACTGCGGCTCGGCGACCTGTGCGGCCCCCGACACGTCGCCGTGGCCGGCCGGAGCGGAGTCTTCGGGCGGGGCGCCGTCGGCAGGCGCGGCCGGTTCGGCCGAGCAACCGGCGAGCAGGGCGGTGAGGGTGAGCGCGGCGAGGGGCGCCGCGGACATGATGCTGCGTGGCATTGCTGCTTTCTGTGTGGGTGTGCGGCTCAGGCGGCCGCGGGTTCTGCGGTTCGGTGCGCGGGCGCGGATTCCGCGCCGAGGTGCCCCGCGCGGGCGGTGCGGGATCGGTGCCATGCCCCCGCCGTCAGCGCGGACAGGCCGGCGAACACGATCGCCGTGCATGCGATCGTGGGGCCCGCCGCCGTTGCGGCGTACCACGAGACGGTCAGGCCCGTCGCGACGGCGGCGATGCCGAACACCGCGGCCAGCGCCATCGTCGAGGGGAGGGAGCGCGCCCAGCGGCCGGCCGCGACCGCCGGGGCGAGCAGCATGCCGACGACGAGGAGCGAACCCACGCTCTGGTACGACGCGATCACGGCGATCGTGACGAGGGCGGTGAGCAGCGTGTGCGCGAGCCGTGGCCGCATCCCGAGGGTGTGGGCGACGCGCCGGTCGAAGGCGGCCGCGATGAACGAGCGGTGGAAGGCGACGGCGATCGAGGCGACGACGACGAGGGCGACGGACAGCGTCGCGATATCTCCCCACCCGATCGCGAGGATGTCGCCGAAGAGCATGTTCGTCGCATCGGTCGCGAAGCTGCGCGAGTGAGAGACGATGATGACGCCCAGAGAGAGCATGCCGACGAACAGCAGCCCGATGCTCGTGTCCCACGAGAGCCTGCCTCGGCGCTGCAGGAGGCCGATCGCGCCGCTCATCGCCGCCCCGCTGATCGCCGCGCCCCAGAGCGGGGGAGCGCCGACGAGCGTCGCGATCGCGACGCCGGGCAGCATGCCGTGGCCGATGGCCTCGCCGAGGAACGCCATGCCGCGCACGACGACCCAGGTGCCGACGATCGCGCAGATGATCGCCACGAGGGAACCGCCGACGAGGGCGCGCAGCATGAACTCGGAGGAGAAGGGAAGGTCGAGCATATGCCGGCAAGCGTAACGCAATTCAGAATCATTATCGATTAGGATCGAGGAATGCCCGACATCCTGCTCCGAACGAGGAGACTCTGCTTCGCCTACGACGACGTCGACGTGCTCCACGACATCGACGTCGAGCTCGAGGCGGGCGCGATCACGGCGATCGTGGGGCCGAACGGCAGCGGGAAGTCGACGCTGATCGAGCTGATGGCGGGCACGGCCGTTCCCCGCCTCGGCGTCGTCGAGCGGTTCGCGACCGTCGCGTTCGTCGTGCAGCGCACCGCCATCCTGGACACGCTGCCGCTCTCGGTCCGCGATGTCGTCGACCTGGGCACGTGGGGCCGCGACGCCGCCGGCAGTTCGCGATCGGAGCGTCGCCGGGCGGTCGCAGAGGCGATGGAGCGCGTGGGCGTGGCCGACCTCGCCAGGAGATCCATCCACGAGGTCTCCGGAGGCCAGCGGCAGCGCGCCCTGATCGCCCAGGCGCTCGCGCGCACGGCGCGCACGGGGGGAGTCCTGCTCCTCGACGAACCGAGCGCTGGCCTCGACTCCGAGAGCAGGGGCACGATCAGGGGAATCCTCGCGGAGGAGGCGTCCCGCGGAAGGGCGATCGGGTGGGTCACGCACGACGACGAGGACGTTGCGGGCGCGGACGCCGTCATCCGGCTGCGGGCGTCCGCCGCCGTCGCCGAGTGACCGCGGCTCAGGCGGCGCGCGCGGGCGCCTTGATCGGCAGCACCAGCACGAGCCCGATCGCCAGGATCGCGACGATGCCCAGCACGCCGTAGGCGGTGTTGGCGAACAGGACGACCAGGAGCGTCCACGCGGCCGACGACATCCAGCTCGTGACGCGACCGGTCGTGGCGTACAGCCCGAAGATCTCGCCCTCGTGGCCGGCGGGAGTGACGCGCGCGAGGAACGAGCGGGAAGCCGACTGCGCGGGGCCGACGCAGCAGCACAGCAGCAGCCCGAAGACCCAGAAGACGATCTTGCCGGAGTCGAGGAGCACGAAGATGAGGGTGCCCGCGACGATCATCGTGCCGAGCGCGGCGACGATGATCGCCTTCGGCCCGAAGCGGTCGTCCCAGCGGCCCGCGAGCAGCGTCGACAGGCCGGCGACGAGGTTCGCCGCGAGCCCGAACACCGCGAGTTCGAGGAACTCGAAGCCGAACACCACGCCGGCGATCACCGCGCCGAACGTGAACACCCCGCTCAGTCCGTCGCGGAACACGGCACTGGCCAGCAGGAACCAGAACGTCGGTCGGGTCTCGGGCGAGCGGTACAGAGCGATCACGTCGCGCACGAGAACGGCGTATGCGGCGAAGAAGTTCACGCGGCGCTCCGGGGTGCCGAGCGGCTTCGGCTCGGGCACCGCGAGGAACACGGGGATTGTGAACACGATGCCCCAGACGGCGCAGCCGACGGCCACGAGCCGGAACGGAAGGCCGTCGTCGGTCGGCAGGCCGAACCAGTCCATGGCGTAGAAGACGATCACGAGCGTGAGGGCGATGACGCCGCCGAGGTAGCCGAAGCCCCAGCCGAGCCCCGAGATGCGGCCCACGTTCTTCGGCGTCGCGATCGAGACGAGCATGGCGTTCGAGTTCACGGTGCCGATCTCGCTCGCCACGGCGCCGAGGCCGAGCAGGGCCACGCCGAGCCAGAACAGCCCCTGCCCCGGTTCGACGAACCACAGGCCGAACGAGCATCCGATCACGCCTGCCGTGCCGATGCCGAGCCACAGCTTCTGCTTGCCGGCCGCATCGGCCTGCTGCCCGAGCACGGGGGCGAGCAGCAGGATGAGCAGGCCCGCGATCGTCGTGCCGATGCCGAGCCCGCTCGTCAGTTCGGCGATCGCGGCGTCGTGCGCCGCGCCATCGGGCAGCGCCTGCTGCTCCGGCGGGAGGAACGCGTCGGTCGTCAGGTACAGCGGCGTGAAGATGAAGGTGACGAGCACCGTGTGGAACGGCTGCAGCCCCCAGTCCCAGAACGCCCACGCGAAGACCTTCGACCGCTTGGTCGGTTGCTTGTCGAGCTGGTCGGCGAGCCCGAGGATCGGCAGCGCCGAGCTGTCGGCGGTGGCTTTGGGCCTGTGTGGGTCGGTCACGGTTGCGGCTCCCGGGTCGTGTCGCTTCGCATCGTCGCGGAGCTGCGCGGGCCGGCCCCTGGCCGGTGCCGCTCAGCCCCACCATATCCGCGACATCAGACACGGCCCGGATGAACGCGAGGTTGCCGTTCGGCAGATTCCAAGGCGATCCGGCGTCCCGAGCGCCCAGCGGGCTCATAGGGTGGGGGGATGACCTCCTCGACACTCTCGAGGGGTGCGGCGATGCGGGCGCTCCTCTCCCTCGCCATCGGCGCCTTCGGCATCGGCATGACCGAGTTCGTCTCGATGGGCCTCCTCCCCGGTATCGCGGAGGACCTGCTCCCGATGCAGTACCAGGCCTCGCCGGAGGACGCGATCGGCCAGGCCGGCATCCTGATCAGCCTCTACGCTCTCGGCGTCGTCATCGGTGCCCCCACGATCGCCGCGTTCGTCGCGCGGTTCCCCCGGCGCACCGTGATCGTCTGGCTCGTCGTCGCGCTGCTCGTGTTCAACGCCCTCACGTTCATCCTGCCGACCTTCGGCACGGTCGCCGTCTCGCGATTCCTCGCGGGTCTGCCCCACGGCGCCTACTTCGGCATGGCCGCCGTGGTGGCCGCGTCGCTGTACGGGCCGGAACGGCGCGGCCGCGCCATCGCGATCGTGATGAGCGGCCTGTCGGTCGCCAACCTCATCGGTGTTCCGGCCGGCACGCTGCTCGGCCAGCACATGGGCTGGCGCGCCGCCTACGGGATCGTCGCCATCGTGTTCGCCCTCGCGCTCGTCCTCATCCGGATCAGCGTTCCGCAGCAGCAGGGCGACGCCGACAGCACCTTCCGCCGCGAGCTCGGCATCTTCCGGATCGGCCAGGTCTGGTTCACGCTCGCGATCGCGGGCATCGGGTTCGGCGCGTTCTTCGCCGTGTACAGCTACATCGCGACCATGGTGACCGAGGTCGCGGGCGCACAGGAGTGGGTCGTGCCCGCGACGCTCGTCGCGGTCGGCGCCGGCATGGTGATCGGAAACTTCGCCGGCGGCGCGCTCGGCGACAAGAGCGTGCGCGGCACCCTGCTCTACGGCCTCGTCGTGCTGTTCGCGGCCGGTCTCGCGGTCGGCCTCGTCGCCGAGAACATCGGCCTCCTGATCGGTGCGCTGTTCGTCTTCGCCCTCACCTCGGCGACGGCCGTTCCCGCCGTGCAGCTGCGCCTGTTCGACGTGGCGCAGAACTACCTCGCCATCGCGTCGTCGCTGAACCACTCGGCGCTCAACATCGGCAACAGCCTCGGCGCGGCCCTCGGCGGCGCCGTGATCGCGGCCGGATGGGGCTACGTCGCGCCCGCATGGGTCGCGGCCGCGCTCGCCGCGATCGGCGTCGTGATCGCGCTCATCGCGTTCGGGGCGGAGCGCCGCCGCACGACGCAGGTGATCGGAGAGCTCGAGCGCGAGTTCGACGACCGGAGCGTCGGGACGGACACGATCCCGACCGTGTGAGCCGTCGCCATCCGATGCGGATCGAGAACGCATCGATGGCGAGCGAGAACGCATCGATCGCCGGCGTACGGGGCATGGAGCGGCGCATAGTCTGAAGCCGTCGAAAGGACTGCAATGAAGCTTCTCATTCCCGACAGTGTCAGCCTCGAGCGCGATGTCGACCCCCGAGTCGAGGTGTGCGTGTACGACGCCTCGCTGCCGATCCCGGATGAGCACGAGGACACCGAGATCTTCGTGGCGTGGGGGAACAATGCGGCGAATCTCGAGAGCGCGACGCGGCTGCCTCGCTTGAAGTGGGTGCAGGCGCTCAGCGCCGGGGCGGAGAAGATCACCGGCGCGGGGTTCGCGGACGACGTCGTGATCGCCAACGGCTCCGGCGTGCACAATCGCACGGTGGCCGAGCACGCGACGGCGCTCGCTCTTGCCCTGCTGCGCCGCCTTCCCGCCTCCGCGGCGGCCCAGCGCGAGCACGTGTGGTCGAGCGAGCTCGGCGGCATCCAGCCGATGCATCCGTCCGGCGCCGTCACCTCCCTCATCCGGGCCCGCGTGCTGGTCTGGGGCTTCGGACAGATCGGCCAGCACCTCGCCCGCATCCTCGACACGATCGGTGCGGACGTTCGGGGGGTCGCGCGCAGCGCGGGCGAGCGCGGCGGCTTCGAGGTGATCGCGGAGACGGACATCGAGGCTGCGCTGCCCGAGACCGATGTACTGATCATGATCCTCCCCGGCGTCGCGGCTACGAAGGACTCGCTGAACGCCGCGCGCCTCGCCGCGCTCCCGAAGCACGCTTGCGTCGTCAACGTCGGCCGCGGCACCACCGTCGACGAGGTCGCCCTGGTCGATGCCCTCGAATCCGGATCGATCGCGGGAGCCGCGATCGACGTCACGGCGGTCGAGCCCCTCCCCGCCGAATCACCGCTGTGGGACGCCCCGAACCTCATCATCACACCGCACGCCGCGGGCGGACGCCCCGACCTGGGGCCCGAGCTGATCCGCGAGAACCTGGCGCGCTACCTGGCGGGGGAGCCGCTGAAGAACGTCGTCAAGCGCTGACGCACACGACAGAGCGCAAGGGGCCGCGGCGAGGATCATCCTCGCCGCGGCCCCTTCACATCCGGTTCAGCGCACCAGGCAGGGGCGCTTCGGGTCGAACTCCCACCCCTCGACGAGGTACTGCATCGCGGCGGCGTCATCGCGCTGGCCGAGGCCGTGCTCGAGGTAGAGCTCGTGGGCCTCCGCCAGGCGATCGCGGTCGATCGTGACGCCGAGGCCCGGAGCGGTCGGCACCTCGATCGCGCCGTCGATGATCTTCGGCGCGTTCGTCGTGAGGTCCTGGCCGTCCTGCCAGATCCAGTGCGTGTCGAGCGCCGTGATCTCGCCGGGGGCCGCCGCGCCGACGTGCGTGAACATCGCCAGCGAGACGTCGAAGTGGTTGTTCGAGTGCGAGCCCCAGGTCAGGCCGAAGTCATTGCAGAGCTGCGCGACGCGCACACTGCCCGCCATCGTCCAGAAGTGCGGGTCGGCCAGCGGGATGTCGACCGCGTTCGACCGGACGGCATGGGCCATCTCGCGCCAGTCGGTCGCGATCATGTTCGTCGCGGTCGGCAGGCCCGTGCGGCGGCGGAACTCGCTGACGACCTCGCGCCCGGAGAACTTGCCCTCCGCTCCGCAGGGGTCCTCGGCGTACGCCAGAACGCCCTTCAGCCGCTCGCCGATGCGCACGGCGTCCTCGAGCAGCCATCCGCCGTTCGGGTCGAGGGTGATGCGGGCCTCCGGGAACCGCGCGGCCAGCGCCTCGATCGCGTCGGCCTCCTCGTCGCCCGCGAGCACGCCGCCCTTGAGCTTGAAGTCGCTGAAGCCGTAGCGCTCTGCCGCGGCCTCCGCGAGGCGCACGACGCCAGCCGGGTCCATCGCCTTCTCGCGGCGCACTCGCTCCCACGCGTCGTCGCCGGCCGGCTCGCGCAGGTACGGCAGGTCGGTCGCGTCGGGGTCGCCGACGTAGAACAGATAGCCCAACATCGGCACGCTGTCGCGCTGCTGGCCCTCGCCGAGCAGCTCCGCGACGGGCACGCCGAGCTCCTGTCCGTGCAGGTCGAGCAGGGCGGACTCGAGGCCGGTGACGGCGTGGATCGTCGTGCGCAGGTCGAACGTCTGCAGGCCGCGGCCGCCGGCGTCGCGGTCGGCGAAGCGCGAGGCGACCGCGCGCAGCAGGGAGCGGAATCGGGCGACGGGCTGGCCGATGAGGATCTCGCCGGCCTCCGCGATCGTCGACCGGATGGGCTCACCGCCCGGCACCTCTCCGACGCCCTCGCGGCCATCGGAATCGGTGATGATCGCGATGTTCCGCGTGAAGAACGGTCCGTGTGCGCCCGAGAGGTTCAGCAGCATCGAGTCGTGCCCGGCGACGGGCACCGCCTCGACCTTGGTGATCGTGGGTGCGGGCATCAGGCGGTCTCGATCCGGCCGTCGACGAGGCGCGGAACGCCCCAGGGGTTCGCCTCCTGCACGGGCTCGGGCAGCAGCGCCTCCGGCAGGTTCTGGTAGGCGACGGGGCGCAGGAAGCGCTCGATCGCGAGCGAGCCGACGCTCGTCGTGCGCGAATCGCTGGTCGACGGGAACGGGCCGCCGTGGACCATCGCGTGGCCCACCTCGACGCCCGTCGGCCAGCCGTTCGCGAGGATGCGGCCCGCCTTGCGCTCGAGCACGGGGATGAGCGCCCTGGCCTCGGCGGCATCGGCATCGGTCAGGTGCAGCGTGGCGGTGAGCTGACCCTCGAGGCGCTCGGCCGCTGCCGGCAGTTCGGAGACGGTGTCGTACCGGATGATCAGCGACGCCGCGCCGAAGATCTCCTCGTGCAGCACGTCGTCGGCCAGGAACCGATCGAGCGAGGCCGAGTGCACGACAGGGGCGGGGGCGTACGGGCCCTCGCCCTCCGAGCCGCGCGCGGCGACGTCAGCATGCTCGTCGCGGGTCGCGACGCCCTCTCGCCACGCGCCGGCGATCGACGGCGACAGCATCGTGAGGCCGCTCGCCGCCGTGATCGCTCTCTGCACGGCGGCGACGAACGCGTCGCCCTGCTCGCCCCGCGGAACGAAGACGTTCCCGGGCTGGGTGCACAGCTGGCCGCTCGAGCCGAGCGCGCTGGTGACGTAGCCGGCGGCGAGTTCGTCGACGCCGTCGGCGATCGCGCCGGGCAGGATGAAGACCGGGTTGACCGAGCTCATCTCGGCGTAGACGGGGATGGGCACCTCGCGCGATGCCGATGCGGCCACGAGCGCCATGCCGCCCGAGCGCGATCCGGTGAAGCCCACGGCCTGGATGGCGGGGTCCGTGACGAGCGACTGGCCGACGGTGCGGCCGGGGCCGAAGATCGCGGAGAAGACGCCGGGGTGCAGGTCGTGCGCCTTCACGGCGCGGGTGATCGCCGCGGCGACGATCTCGCTCGTGCCGGGGTGCGAGCTGTGCGCCTTGAACACGACGGGGCAGCCGGCCGCGAACGCGCTGGCGGTGTCACCGCCCGCCGTCGAGAACGCCAGCGGGAAGTTCGAGGCGCCGAAGACGGCGACGGGGCCGAGCGCGACCTTCCGCTGCCGGATGTCCAGGCGCGGCATCGGGGACCGCTCGGGCTGGGCGAGGTCGACGCGCACGCCGCGGAACAGGCCGCTGCGCACGACGCCCGCGAACATCCGGAGCTGGCCGGAGGTGCGGGCGACCTCGCCCGTGAGGCGGGGCGCGGGCAGGCCGGTCTCGGCGGCGGCGCGCTCGATGATCTCGTCGCGCACGGCGTCGATCTCGTCGGCGACCGATTCGAGGAACGCCGCGTGCTTCTCGGGCGGAAGCGTCGAGAACGACGGGAATGCGGCGGCCGCGGCCGCCGTCGCCTCGTGGAGCTGGTCGACGTCGATCTGCGAGTACGCGGGCTCGAGGCTCTCGCCCGACGCAGGGTCGATCGCCTGGAACGGCTTGCCGGTGCCCGCGACGGTGCGGCCGGCGATGACGGAATGTCCGGTGAGCTCAGTGGAAGTCATGTGTAGATCCTCTCGCGATCGGGTCAGGCGCGGGCGATACCGGCGGCGCTCATCAGGCCCCGCAGGTCGGCGATGTCCTGCGGGCTGAGGTTCTTCAGCGGCGCGCGGACGGGGCCGACGGGGCGGCCGATGACCTCGAGGCCGGCCTTCACGATCGAGACGCCGAAGCCCTGGCCCCGGTCCCGGATGTCGAGGTACGGCAGGACGAAGCTCTTCAGCTTCGCGGTGACGGCGGCGCGGTCCTGGGCTCGGACGTCCGCGTAGAACTCGAGCGCGAACTCGGGGGCGAAGTTGAACATCGCCGATGAATAGGTGCTCATGCCCATCTGGAGCAGCGGCAGGGCGTACGTCTCCGCGGTCGGCAGGCCGCCGAGGTAGAAGAGGCGGTCGCCCGCCTTCGCTGTCACCTTGGCCAGGTGCTCGATGTTGCCGATCGCGTCTTTGAAGCCGATGAAGCTCTCGTAGCGGTCGGCGAGGGTCGCGACGGTGTCGGCCGAGTAGATCGCATTCGCACGGTTGTAGACGATGAGCGGGAGCTCGGTGGCCTCCGCGATCGCGCCGACGTGGGCGACGAGGCCCTCCTGCGAGCACTCAGTGAGGTACGGGGGCAGCACCAGCAGACCCGCGGCGCCCGCCTCCTCGGCGGCCTGCGCGTTCGCGACGGCGTTCTTGGTCCACCCGCCCGCCGAGCCCAGAACGGGAACCTCGGCACGGGCCGACTCGACGGCGGCGCGCACGACGCGCGCGTTCTCCTCGGGGCTCAGGCTGAAGCCCTCGCCCGTGCCGCCGGCCGCGAACAGGCCGTGCACGTCGTAGCTCGCCTGCCACGCGACGTGGTCGCGATACGTCGCCTCGTCCACCTCGAAGTCGGGCGTGAACGCCGTCGCGGGGAACGACAGCAGGCCGTCCTTGAGGTGCTCGGCGAGCTCCGCCGGGGTGAAGTTGGTCACAGTGTGCTCCTTTTCCGGGCTTGTTCCTACTGTTCACGCTATGGGTGAATCGATACTCAAACAAACCTGATTCGATATAGAGCGATACCCTGTGGGTATTACTCCATGAGGCTATCGCGCGTACCGGGGTGTCTCGAGGCGATGGCGCTCCTCCGGTCGACCGCAACGGCATCGTTCCGGCGCCCGCCCGAGGCTCGTATCCACTGCAGCCTCGGACATGCGTGAGACTACGAGTGGCGACCGATGCGCGTCTATGAGCAAGTTCGCATGGATCAATACGCCCCGTGTATCCATTCGCATTCTGGTGCGGGATTCCGCGCCTCTGCGGCGGCAGGTTGCCGGCGCATCCGGTGCGCGGCGGACGTCGGCGGGCAGGCAGGCGCCCGCCGGCCCCTTGACCCCTCCCTGCGCGCGGTGCGACATTCTGAACAGCCGAGGACCAATGGCGGCCTCGGCGATCCCTACCTGGAGGAACCGATGAAGACTTCTCCCCATCACCGCAGCCTCGCGCGCATCGGCACGGCCGTCGTCGCGATCGCATCGTTCTCAGTTCTGGCCTCGTGCTCGGTCGCGAACTCCGAGTCGACCGACGGGGGCGCCGGCGGTGGAGCCGACGACAAGCTCACCGTCGTGCTGCCGCAGGAGCCGCCCACGCTCGAGGCGTGCGACTCGAACCTGACGTCGACCGGTGTGGTCGTCAGGAGCACTGTCACCGAGCCCCTGGTGGAGAGGAACCCGTCCACCGGCGACCTCGAGCCGCTCCTCGCGACCGAGTGGGAGCAGTCCGGCGACACGGAGTGGACATTCCGCCTGCGAGAAGGCGTCACGTTCCAGGACGGCGAGCCGTTCGACGCGGAGGCGGCTGCGCACTCGATCGATCGTGCGGTCAACGGCAGCCTGGGCTGCGACGTCGAGGGGTATGTCTTCGGCGACCCGGATCTCGAGCTCGAGGTGGTCGACGACCTGACGCTGAAGGTCACCACCGAACAGCCCGACCCGATCCTCCCGCTCAAGCTCTCGTTCATCGAGATCGTGTCGCCGGCCACCCCGAGCGACGAGATGCAGCGCGAGCCCGTCGGCACCGGACCGTACGCGATCTCCGACTGGCAGGCGGGAACGAGCATCACTCTCGACCGGAACGAGGACTACTGGGCCGATGCGCCCCAGGCAGCTCAGGTCGAGTATCAGTGGCGAGACGAGGGCACGGTCCGGGCCGCCATGGTGACGAACGGCGAAGCGGACATCGCGCTCGGCCTCGGGCCGGAGGACGGCGCGGGCGAGCTCGGTGTGAGCTACCCGAACAACGAGACGATCGCCCTCCGCTTCTCGGGCGAAACGGCGCCGTTGGACGACATCCGGGTGCGCCAGGCGATCAACTACGCGATCGACAAGGAGGGGATCGTCTCCTCGCTCTACCCGGACGGCGACAAGGTCGCGGCCGAGCTGATCCCCGAGGGCATCGTCGGTTACAACGCGGATATCGAGCCGTGGCCGTACGACCCGGAGAAGGCGAAGGAGCTCATCGCTGAGGCGGAAGCGGACGGCGTTCCGGTGGACACGACGATCGTGATGCCCGTGCGCAATGCACAGTTCCCGAAGGTGTCGGAGCTCGGTGAGGTACTCGCGGCCCAACTGACTGAGATCGGCCTGGACGTCGACATGCGGATGATGGACACGGCGCAGCACCTCGAATACCAGAACAAGCCGTTCGTGACGGACCAGGGCCCTGTCGCCATGCTGATCCAGCACGGCAACCAGGCGGGAGATGCCCAGTTCTCCGTCGAGCAGTACTTCCTCACGGGCGCGCACCAGGCGGAGTTCGGCGACCCCGGCCTCGACGCACTGATCGAGGACGCGGCGACGCAGTCGGACGAAGCGCGCCAGGCCGCGTACGAGGAGGTGTTCCAGTACGAGCGCGACAACGTCGTCGCCATCGCCCCGCTCGCGCATCAGACCGTGATCATGGCGATCGCGGACCGTGTGAGCTACGAACCCAACTCGTCGACGGGCGACGAACTGCGGATCAAGGAGATCTCGCTCGCGGGTTGACCGCGGCGAGAACGAGTGAAGGAGGGCGAGCATGTGGACCTACCTGAGGAGACGGATCCTCCAGAGTGCTCTGCCTCTCGTGGCCGTGATCCTGGGCGTCTTCGTGCTCGCCCGCCTCACCGGCGACCCGTCGAACCTGTACCTGCCGCTGAGCGCGACCGACCAGATGCGGGAGGACTTCGCGGCGGCGAACGGCCTCGACCAGCCGATCTGGAAACAGATGGCCGACTACTTCTGGGGCGTGCTGCACCTGGATTTCGGGACGTCGCTGCGCACGGGTGAGCCGGCGTCGACCATGGTGATGCGGGCGTTCCCCGCGACGCTCCAACTGGCGGGGACGACGATGCTGCTGGCGATCGTGATCGCCGTGGTCTTCGGCAGCTGGGCCGCGCTGAAGCCCAACGGCATCGCCGACCGAATCGTCAGCTTCTTCGCGATGGTGGCTGCCGCCGTTCCGGACTTCTGGGTCGCCATCCTGGGCATCTGGATCTTCGCGATCACGCTCCAATGGCTGCCGACATCCGGTGTCGACGCCGGCGGGGCCTCGTGGGTCCTGCCGATTGCGACGCTGATGCTGCGGCCGGTCGGCGTGCTCGCTCAGATCGTGCGCGGATCCATGGTCACCGTTCTCGGCCAGCCGTATGTGAAGGTCGCCAAGAGCCGGGGCGCGGGTCAGCTCCGCATCGTGACGCACCATGCCCTGCGGAACGCGGCGGCGCCCGCCCTCACGGTTGCCGGCGACCTGACGGTCGGCATGATCAACGGAGCCGTGATCGTCGAAACCATCTTCGGATGGCCCGGCATCGGGAAGCTGATGATCGATTCGATCCTGCAGCGCGACTTCGCGGTGCTGCAAGCGGCGGTGCTGATCACGGCGATCGCGATCTTCCTGCTGAACATCGTCATCGATATGGGGTACGCGCTGCTGGATCCCCGGGTGCGACCAGTCACGAAGCAACGGAAGTCTATGGCGGGCGGCGCCCCCGAGAACAAGAAGAAGGAGGAGGCGGCCGATGTCTGACGTCACACCCACCGTCACCGTCCTGACGAACAGGGCGAAGCAGAGGAGCGACAGGCCGAGCCTGTTCCGACTGCTGCTGAAGGACCCGTTCGCATCTACGGCGTCCGTGATCCTCCTCCTGATCGCCCTCGCCGCAGTCTTCGGGCCGATCCTGCTGGGCGACCTCGCCCAGCGGCAGGATCTCGTGGCGCGCAACCTGCCACCGTTCAGCATCGATGCGGGTTGGGAGTACATTCTCGGAAGCGACTCCCTCGGCCGCAGCATGTTCGCGCGCATCGTCGCCGCGACGGGCACGACGCTCGGCGTCTCGATCTCGGCGGTGCTCGTGTCGGGCATCGTCGGGTCGGTATGGGGGATGTGGGCGGGCTTCCATCGCGGCTGGCGCGAGACCGTCTCGATGCGCGTGGCCGACGTGATCATGAGCTTCCCGTCGCTGCTTCTCGCCGTTGTGATCCTGTACGTCTTCAATCCGAGCGCCGCGAACATCGTGCTCGTGCTGGCGATCACCCGCATCCCGATTTACCTCCGCACGGCTCGCGCGGACGCGGCCGAATTGCGGTCTCGGATGTTCGTCGACGCGGCGCGGAACTTCGGCACGAAGCAGCGCACGATCGTCTTCCGCCATATCGTGCCCAACGTTCTGCCCACGCTCGTCACGCTCGCGACGCTCGAGCTCTGCTACGTGATGCTCGCCGAATCGTCGCTGAGCTTCCTCGGCATCGGCATCCAGCCGCCCGAGGTCAGCTGGGGTCTGATGGTCGCCCAGGGGCGCCAGTACCTCGCCGAGGCATGGTGGCAATCGGTTCTCCCCGGTGTGGCGATCGTCATCACCACGGTGTCGGCGAACGTGCTCGCTGCATGGCTCCGGCTCGCGACCGACCCCGGTCAGCGCTGGCGCTTGCAGCAGAAGAAGAAGCGTCGCCGGATGATCGCCTCGGTCGGCGCGCGCGGCTGACCCGAATGGCGACGACGGAGCTCATCCTTCTGTCGATCCCGATCTTCTTCGCCGCCTGCCTGCAGGGGTCGATCGGGTTCGGCATGGGGATGGCCGCGGCGCCGTTCATCGCGATCGTCGATCCCGAGCTGCTGCCGGTGTCGATCATCCTGCTGGCGATCGTCGTGAGCGGTGTCGTGATGCTCCTCGACCGCAGCGGGCTCGACTTCCGCGGCGCCGGTTGGGCCCTGGCCGGTCGCGTCCCGGGAAGCCTGGCGGGCGCTGGCCTCGTCGCCGTCATGTCCTCGGCGCTGCTGTCGTGGTTCGTCGCGGCGACGGTGCTCGTCGGCGTGCTCGTCTCGCTGCGCGGTTGGGCGCCTCGGGTGACGCGCACGTCGCAGGTGATTGCGGGGCGCTCTCCGGACTGATGGGCACCACCACCTCCATCGGGGGAGCGCCAATGTCGATTCTCTGGCAAGCGTCAGAGGGGCCGAAGCTCCGGGGAACGATGGCCGCGTTCTTCCTGGCGGGGTCCGCGTTCTCTCTGGGCGCGCTCCTGCTCTTCGGTGCGATTTCGCACAGGACCATCGTCTTCGCCGCGTGGATGCTGATCCCGGTGGTGCTGGGCCTCGTCGCATCACGCTTCCTGAACCACTACCTGAACCGGAAGAGGACGAGGGCGATCGCGCTCGCCGCATCGTCGATCGGCGCGAGCGCGCTCATCGTGACGCAGACCGTCGAACTGTTCGCCTGAGGATGGCCAGCGCGAGAGCACCGGGATCCGAGTTCGGGCACCGATCCATCGCTGCCGCGGGCGGTCATCGGCAGCGCCCGAGCCGTCGGATCAGTGCCTTCAGTGGACCCGGCGTTCGAGGGGCTGGCCGCGGTCGAGGAGATCGATATTCCGGGCGATATCGGCGGCGCGCTGTTCGAACACCTCGCGCGCGTGGCCCGAGAAGTGCGGCGTCAGCACGGTGTTGCCCAGCGCCGCGAATCGGGCGACGGATGCCGGCGGCGTCGTGCCGTCCGGGGCGCCCCACCACACGTCGATCCCGGCACCGGCGAGGCGACCGGATACGAGGGCGTCGAAGAGTGCATCCTCATCCACCACGGGTCCTCTGGCGACGTTCACGAGCACGGCATCCGGTCTCATCACCGCGAGCGCTGCGGAGTCGATCAGCCCGCGGGTCTCGTCGGTGAGCGGTACCGTGACGACCACGACGTCGCTCTCCGCGAGCATCTCCTCGAGCCCGTCGTCTGCGTATACGCGGTCGGCAGCGGCGCCCTCCGGCAGCGGCGCCTCCGGTCGGCGCCGGGTCGCCGTGATGCGTGCGCCGAAACCGGCCGCGAGCCGTGCGACGGCCTGGCCGATCTCACCGAAGCCGACGATGCCGAACGTCGAACCGGCCAGCGTGCGGTGGAACGGCGTGCCGGGAGCCGTCGCGACCGTACGCCACTCGCCCCTGCGCATCTGCGCGTCCGCCTCCAGGGCGCGCCGCCGCAGCATCAGGGCGGTCATGATCACGTGCTCCGCGATGGCGGGGCCGTGGTGCCCCGTCGTGCAGATCGCAGCATCGGAGGGGATCGCCTCACGGTCGATCCGGTCGATGCCTGCGCCCGAGGCGTGGAGGAGCCGGGCCGACGGGGTGATCGGCATGTCCTGCGGCGTCAGGACTGAGCAGACGACCACGTCGGCGCCATCGGTCGCCGCGCGCTTCGAGGGGAAATCCGCGGCGTAGTGCCATGAGTGCCTGCGCTCAGTGCGCTCGAGATGCTCGGCGAACCCGGCGATGATCGGGTCGGTGACGGCGATGCGCAAGGGCCTCACCATCGCGGGGCCGTGTTCTCGAACGACGGGTCGAACCGCTTCATATACCCCGTATCGTCGCGTTCGCGGATGCCGCAGTCGATGTATTGGCGGTGGAGGCGTTCGAGGCCCTCGGTGTCGAGCTCGACGCCGAGGCCCGGGTCGTTCGGCACGGCGAGGGCGCCGCCGTCGAACGCGAACGTTCCGGGTGCCACGACGTCCTCGTCCTCGCGCTTCCACGGCCAGTGCGTGTCGCACGCATAGTCGAGGACCGGCGTTGCGGCCGCGAGGTGGGTCATCGCCGCGAGACTGATGCCGAGATGCGAGTTGGAATGCATCGACAGCCCCCAGCCCATGGCCTCGGAGATGCCGGCGAGCAGCTTGGAGCGCTCGAGCCCGCCCCAGAAATGGTGATCGCTGAGCACGATGTCGATCGAGCCGAGCCTCACCGCTTCTGCGATGTGCTCGAAGGCGACGACCCACATGTTCGTGGCGAGGGGGAGCGACGTCCGGCGGCGCACTTCGGCCATCGCCTCGAGCCCGACCGTCGGGTCCTCGAGATACTCGAGCACGTCCTTCAAACGGTCGGCGATGCGAACGGATGTGTCCACGCTCCAAGCGCCGTTCGGATCGATTCGCAGCGGCACCTCGGGGAATGCCTCGCGCAGGGCCAGCATCGCCGCAGCTTCTTCGTCGGGTGCGAAGACACCGCCCTTGAGCTTGAGCGCACCGAAGCCGTAGCCGTTGATGAAGCTCCGCGCCTGCTCAACGATCCCCTCCGGATTGAGTGCCGGGCCCCAGCGGTCCGCACCGGCGCTGGGGTGTCCTTCCCACTTGTAGAAGAGGTAGCCGCTGAACGGAACGCGCCCCCGCACGCGGCCGCCGAGCAGCTCGCTCACGGGCACTCCGAGGATCTTGCCTCTGATGTCGAGGGCGGCGACGTCGAACGGACTCAGCACGCGGTCGGCCGTGCTGGTTCCCGTGACCATCCCGGACATGCCGTGCCCGCCGGTCACGGACCGTTGCGCGAGGGCCCTCGCGACGCGGGTGCGCATGTCGTTCGCCGCGAACACGTCGCCGCCGAGCACTGCTTCGGCAGCGAGGGCGAGGCGCGCGAGGTGCGCCGCGTCGCCGTACGTCTCGCCGAGGCCGACAGCGCCGCCGCCCGTGCGCATCTGCACGATGGCGCGCAGCGCGAACGGCTCGTGGACGCCGACGGTGTTCAGCAGCGGCGGGTCCGCGAATGCGACGGGGGTGATCCGGATGTCCCGGATGGCGTTGTCTCCCACGGCCGTTCCCGCAGGTGCGGCCACGAAGATCTCCTCTGACATCTCATCTCCACATCGTTGTGCGCTCAGCCCGACGCTATGGTCGATATTGATGACGGCGCAAGCCAAAGTGTGCACAGATCAATACGGGGAGTGGATGGATGTTTTCTCTCGTGCAGCTGGAGTGCTTCATCGCCGTGGCCGAGGAGCTGCACTTCGGCGCGGCGGCGAACCGGCTGAAGATGACGCAGCCGCCGCTGAGCAGGCAGATCCAGCAGCTCGAGCGGGAGCTCGACACACCGCTGTTCGCCCGGACGAGCCGCCGCGTCGAGCTGACCCAGGCGGGCAAGGCGCTGCTCCCGAACGCGCGGCGTCTGATCGATCTCGCGGCGAAAGCCGTCGCCGATGTCAGGTCGGTGGGCCAAGGGGCGTCGGGGACGATCACGATCGCGTACACCGCGATGGGAGGGCAGGCCGTGATGCCTGAGCTCCTGCGCAAGGCCTCGGCGGCCTTCCCGGATGCGACGATGCTGCTCAGAGAGCTGGTCACGGTCGAGCAGGTCGAGGCGATCGAGAAGGGTACCGTCGACATCGGCATCATGCGGCCTCTGCTGAGCCGACCACAGATCCGGACACGCCCCGTGTACCGGGAGAAGCTCGTCGCGGCGGTGCCCGGCGAGTCCGACATCGCGCACCGCGGCGAACCGGTGAAGCTGATCGACCTGATCGACGAACCGATGCTCATGTACTCACCGGGTGTCGCGCGCTACTTCCATGACCTGATGCTGTCGATGTTCGTCGCGAGCGGCGTGCATCCGCGCATCGCGCAGTACGCCGGGCAGGTGCCGACTCTCCTCGCGCTCGTCAGCGCCGGGCTCGGCGTCACGTTCGTCCCCGCCTCGGCGTCGCGGATCTGTCCCAGCGCCGTCGTCCTCCTGCCCGTGGCAGAGAACGACCCTTCGGACCGCGTGAATCAGGTGGAGCTCGACGTCGCGTGGAGCGTCGAGAACCAGAACCCTCTCGTGCCAGCGGTCCTCGCCCTCATCGACGAGGCGCGGGACGGCCTGGCCTGATCGATGCGGGTCCTGCATATAGCTATGCGGATCTTGCTGTTGATCGGATGAATCCGCGTCCTTAGTGTGAGATGGTCATCGCCAGCGCTCAACGAGGAGGACGGCTAGATGGTCGAAGCGAACACGGCACCTGCCGCCGAGGCGCTGTTGCGCGTCGAAGGGCTGCGGGTCAGCTACTACATCGGCGACCGCGAAGTCGATGCGGTGCGCGGCGTCGACCTGACCGTCCGCCGTGGCGAGGTCGTCGCGATCGTCGGCGAGTCGGGCTCGGGCAAGAGCACCGTGGCTCAGACGATCATGAATCTGCTGGCTCCGAACGCGGAAGTGCGGGAAGGCACAATCGCGTTCGACGGTGAGAGCCTGCGCGGCCTCAGCGAGGCGCGGTGGCGGGATCTGCGAGGGCGCGTGATGGGGCTCGTGCCGCAGGATCCTGCGCTGAGCCTGAATCCGGTTCGGAAGGTCGGGGTGCAGGTCGCCGAGCCGCTCGTCGTGCACGGGCTCGGCTCGAAGCGCGCTGCGGAGGAGAAGGCCGTCGAGCTCCTCGAGATGGCCGGGCTGACGTACCCGGCCGAGCGCGCCAAGCAGTATCCGCACCAGTTCTCGGGCGGGATGAAGCAGCGCGCCCTGATCGCCGGCGCGCTCGCGGCTGAGCCGGCGCTCCTGATCGCCGATGAGCCGACGAGCGCCCTTGATGTGACGGTCCAGAAGCAGATCCTCGACCACCTCGCGCACCTCGCCGAAGAGCTCGGAACCGCCGTGCTGCTCATCACGCACGATCTCGGCATGGCCGCTGAACGCGCCGACACGGTCGTTGTGATGCGCAAGGGTGAAGTCGTCGACTCCGGCCCTGCGGCGCAGGTGATGACCGAGCCGTCGCACGAGTACACGCGGGCCCTGATCGACGCGGCGCCGCGGATGCACGGCCACGAGCGCCGTGCCGAGGCGACGCGTGAGCGCATCGCCTTCGCGGATGAGCCGATCGTGTCGATCCGGAACCTGACCAAGATCTTCCCGCTGCCGAAGGGTGAGGGCGGCCGGAAATCGCTCACGGCCGTCGACGACGTGTCGATCGATGTTCGTCGCGGGGAGACGCTCGCGGTCGTCGGCGAGTCCGGCTCGGGAAAGAGCACGCTCGCACGGCTCGTGCTGCGCCTGGACGACCCGACCGCGGGGTCGATCTCGTACGGCGGCGCGGACATCACCACGACCAAAGGTGAGGAGCTGCGACAACTGCGCCGTCGCTTCCAGATGGTGTACCAGAGCCCCTTCGACTCGCTGAACCCCCGGATGACGATCGAGCAGCTGATCACGGAGCCCCTGCTGTCGTTCGGCGAAGGCGACAAGGCGTCGCGCGCTCTGCGTGCGCGGGAGCTCGCCGATCAGACTGCTCTGCCCGGCGGAATGCTCGATCGCTACCCGGATGAGCTCTCCGGTGGGCAGAGGCAGCGCGTCGCGATCGCTCGGGCCCTGGCGCTGGACCCTGAGTTCATCGTGCTCGACGAAGCCGTTTCGGCCCTCGACGTCTCAGTGCAGGCGCAAGTGCTCAGGCTCCTGGACGACCTTCAGCGCGAACGCGAGCTCACCTACATGTTCATCACGCACGATCTCGGGGTCGTCGCGGAGAACGCGGATCGTGTCGCGGTTCTGAAACACGGGGTGCTCGTCGAATCGGGCGACACCGGTGCGCTGTTCACGAACCCGCAGGAGGAGTACACCCGGATGCTGCTCGACGCGGTGCCCGCCTTCACCGCCTGACGGCGGGCGCTCGCCCTACGCCGCGTCCCGGCGCTTCGCCGACGCGAACAGGTGCGCGCGCATCGCCGCGGCCGCGGCCGTCGGGTCGCCCGCGCGGATCGCGTCCGCGACCGCCGCGTGCTCGGCCGTGACGACGGCGGCGGCCGCCGGGTCGCGCTCGGCGGCGGCGATGCGCGCCTCGGGCAGCACGATCGCGCGTGCGCCGATCCGGTCGATCGCCTCGAGCAGGAATCGATTGCCGGACGCGGCGGCCACAGCCCGGTGGAACGCGAAGTCGGCGTCAACGGTCTCGGCCGGCAGCGACGCCGACGCGAGTCGTGCGAGGGCATCGTCCATGGCAGCGAGGTCCGCGTCTGCGCGCCGACGCGCCGCGAGCGACGCCGCCTCCTGCTCGATCGCGGTGCGGAAGGCGTGCAGCTCGGCCCGTTCCGCGGGGCCCTTCGCCGACAGCCAATCGTCGTCGCCGACCGACCTCGGGGGCGTCAGAGCGTAGCTGCCCGACCCCGTGCGTGTGCGCACGTAGCCCTGCGTCTGGAGGCGCTGCAGGGCCTCCCGCACGACCGAGCGGCTGGCGTCGAACTCGGCCGTCAGCTTGGCCTCGCTGGGCAGGCGCTCGCCGGGGGCGATATCGCCCTTGACGATGCGCCCGGCCAGCTCGGTTGCGATCTGCTCGCCTCGTGACTGCGCCATCAGGCCCCGATCGCGACCCGCTCGGTGGTCCAGGCGCGCGCCTGGTCGCTGAACGTGATGCCGAGACCGGGGCGATCGGGCACGATCATCCGGCCGTCGCGCGTCTCGAGGCGCTCCTCGAACAGGGGGTCGAGCCAGTCGAAGTGCTCGACCCACGGCTCGCGCGGATAGCACGCCGCGAGGTGCAGGTGGATCTCCATCGCGAAGTGCGGGGCGAGGTCGAGGCCGGCCCGGTCGGCGAGCGTCATGAGTCTCAGGAACTGCGTGATGCCGCCGACGCGCGGCGCGTCGGGCTGGATGATGTCGCACGCGCGGGCCTCGATGAGGCGCTCGTGCTCGGCGACGGATGCGAGCATCTCGCCGGTCGCGATCGGGGTGTCGAGCGCGAGCGCGAGCGCCGCATGGCCCTCGGCGTCGTAGGCGTCGAGCGGCTCCTCGATCCAGACGAGGTCGAGCTCCTCGAGCCGGCGGCCCATGCGCAGCGCCGTCGTGCGGTCCCACTGCTGGTTCGCGTCGACCATGAGGGGCACGTCGTCGCCGATGTGATCGCGGACGGCGCGCACGCGGCGCAGGTCCTCGGCGCTGTCGGGCAGCCCGACCTTGATCTTGATGCCGCCGATGCCCTCCTCGAGCGATTGCGTCGCGCGGATGCGCACTTCGTCGATCGAGGCGTTCAGGAATCCGCCCGATGTGTTGTAGGTGCGCACGGAGTCACGATGCGCGCCGAGCAGCTTCGACAGCGGCAGCCCGGCGCGCTTGGCCTTCAGGTCGTAGAGGGCGATGTCGATCGCGGCGAGCGCCTGTGTCGCGACGCCCGAGCGGCCGACGGACGCGCCGGCCCAGAGCAGTTTCGTGTACAGCTTCTGGATGTCGTTGGGGTCTTCTCCGATCGCAGCGCCCGCGACCTCCTTGGCGTGCGCGTACTGCGCAGGTCCGCCCGCGCGCTTCGAATAGCTGAAGCCGTGGCCGGTGAAGCCCTGCTCCGTCGAGATCTCGGCGATCAGGAAGATCACCTCGGTCATCGGCTTCTGCCGTCCGGTGAAGACCTTGGCGTCGGAGATCGGCACGGACAGTGGCAGGCGCAGCGTTGACAGTTCGATCGACCGGATGGCGTCGGGTGCGTAGGTCATGGGTCTCCTCCTCGAGTGCGACCCGAGCCTATCAGACAGATTGCGAATCTGTCCTACAGGAAGTCCGGATGCGCCTCGAGCACGCGCAGCGCCCTGTGCAGGGCCGGATTCGTGCTGTCGGGGTTCCAGATCGCATCCAGCTCGACGATGCGCTCGGCCGCGGGCCCGAGAGGAACGAACGAGACGCCCCGGATGCCGAGGGTGCGTGCCGAGGCCGGAACGAACGAGATGCCGCGGCCGGCCGCGACGAGCGTGAGGATCGTCGTGACCTGGCTCACGGTGTGGACCTCCTGCGTGCGGTCGAACGGGAGCACGCGCACCGCGAGATCGTAGAAGTACCAGGCCTTGCCCGAATCGGGCATGATCAGGCTCTCGCGACCGAGCTGCTCGCTCGACGGCGGCTCGGTCGATTCGGCGAGCGGGTGGCCGCTCGGCACGGCGAGCACGAGGTCCTCCGTGAGGAGGCGCCGGATGCCGAAGACCTTCGGATCGAACGGAGGTCGGGCGATCCCGAGATCGAGCTCCCCCGCGAGGACGCCCTGGCGCTGCGGCACCGTGACGAGCTCCTCGAGTTCCACGCGTACCCCCGGCAGCTCCTCATCGAACAGGGACAGCAGGGGGCCGAGCACGCTGTAGGCGCTCGCGGCCGTGAAGCCGATGCGCAGGACGCCGGCGCGCCCCGATGCGATCTCCCGCGCCGTCTCCGGGGCGCGCTCTGCGGCCGCCAGGATCCCGCGTGCTTCGCGCAGGAACGCGTGCCCCGCCTCGGTGACCGAGACCCGCCGGTTGTCGCGCTCGAGCAGGACGACGCCGAGCTGCTCCTCGAGTCGTTGGATCTGTCGGCTCAGCGGCGGCTGGGTCATCCGGAGCACTTCGGCCGCGCGGCCGAAGTGGAGCTCCTCCGCGACGGCGACGAAGCACCGGAGCTGATCGAGCGTGAACATGATGTCGCGAAGGTATCACGCCATGCGAATTGGGCCTTTGACGGGCATTGGCGCGCGTGCCTAGTGTCGGACCGAACCACCCGTACCTGCACCACGGACAACGAGGTCCCCGCCGCCGATTCGACAGAGCATCCGCGGCACCCCCGACCGGGAACTCGTGCCCGTCCCGACGAGGATGTGACATGAACAAGAAGTCCCTGAAGATCGCTGCGGCAATCGCCGCGCCCGTGATGGCTCTCGGCCTGGCGTCCTGCTCCGGCGGCGGTGGCGGCGAGGACGGCGGCATCGACGTGAACCGCGTCCGCGTCGTGCTGGGCTCGAGCTCGACGACGGCCGACACCTACCAGAACGCGCACGCGTTCACCGAGAACGTCGGCGAAGCCCTCGACGTCGACATGAAGGCCGACGCCATCGGCGCGAATCAGGCGTTCCAGGCGCTCGACAAGGCCAAGGACGACGGCAGCACGATCATGTTCTTCCACGACATGGCATACCTGTCGGTCAAGTACGGCAGCCAGCCCGAGAAGTTCGCGCTCGACAACTGGACGGTGGGCCCCGTCGTCTCGACGAACCCGGGTGCCGCTTTCCTCGCTGCGCACGATGCGCCGTACGACGACATGGTCGAGGCGGCGGAATGGCTGGCCGACAACGGATCCGAGGAGCTCACGTTCGCGGTCGAGGCCGGCGGCACGTCCGAGCTCTCGCTCGACGCGTTCTACATCTGGGTCGCCGACGAGTACGGCCAGGACGTGGCCGAGCGGATCAAGGTGTTCGCGACCGGCTCCGACGAGGAGAAGAACCAGGCGCTCTGGGCGGGCAACGTCGACATCGTCTACGGATCGATCGGCGGCAACGAGCAGTACACGGGCGACGACGTCGAGGCCAAGGTGCGCGAGAAGTTCCTCGGCATCACCGCCAGCGAGCGGGTCGAGGGCTACGACATCCCGACCTTCGCCGAGATGGGCATCGCCGTCGACGGTGAGCCCTTCACCTTCGACAAGGAGTTCTTCACGCTGCTGCCGAAGGAGATCGATGAGGGCTTCGCCTCCGCGCTCGACGAGGCGACGGCCGAGGCCGTCGAGTCCGACGCGTACGTCGAGGAGCTCACCGCGAACAACTTCCTCACCAACTACGTGCCGATGGACGAGAGCACGGAGTACATCGAGGCGAAGCGCGACCGGCTCGAGAGCCTGATCGACCAGGCCCCCGACTTCAACGACCTCGCGTCCTGACCCGACTTCGGCGCGGCCCCGCTCGGCGGCCGCGCCGAAGCGACCCTGCCGCACTCCTAGGGATCCACGCACATGAGACACCTCCTCACCCTCGACATCCCGTTCGACAGCTACCACCTGGTCTTCCCCTATGCCATCGGCGGGATCCTCGTGCTGCTGCTCGTCGCGATGGGCATCCAGAAGCTGATCTCGCTCGTCGTGAACCGCGCGGGCAAGAGAGGTGAACCGCGAGAGCGGCGCCGCTTCTTCGACGCCGGATTCGATTGGAAGAAGCTGTTCGGCACGCTCGTGCTGGCCATCGCCTACGTCTTCCTGCTGGATCCGCTCGGGTTCCTGATCTCGAGCATCCTCTTCATCGCGGCCGTGTCGTTCGTGCTGCGCCCGGTGTTCACACCGCGCGCGATCATCGGCGTCGCCCTGAACGCGATCCTCACCCCGACCATCATCTGGTTCGTCTTCGGCCAGCTGTTCGACATCACCCTCCCGTAAGGAGCGCGCATGGATATCGCAGACATCATCACGCCCATGTCCGTGCTGCTGGTGATCTTCGGCGTCTTCGTCGGCATCATCTTCGGCTCCATCCCGGGCCTCACCGCGACGATGGCGCTCGCGGTCTTCCTCCCGCTCACCTTCGGGATGGACCTCACCGAGGGGCTCGCGCTCCTGCTCGGTCTGTACGTCGGCGGCATCAGCGGCGGCATGATCCCCGCCGCTCTGCTCAAGATCCCCGGAACGCCGTCCTCCGTCGCGACGACCTTCGATGCGTACCCCATGGCGCAGAAGGGGCAGCCCAAGCGCGCGCTGAAGATCGGCATCACCGCCTCGCTCGTCGGCGGGCTCGTCAGCCTCATCGTGCTGTACTTCTTCGCTCCCGTGCTCGGCACGCTCGCGATCAACTTCACCCCCGTCGAGAAGTTCCTCATCATCATCTTCGCGCTGACGGTGATCGCATCGATCGCCGAGGGCAAGATGCTCCCCGCGCTGTTCAGCGGTGCGCTCGGCGTCATGGTCAGCCTCATCGGCGTCTTCCCGACGAACAACGAGCTCCGACTCGTGCCTCCGTTCCTCGAGGACTATCTCTGGGAGGGCTTCTCGCTCCTGCCGGTCCTGATCGGGCTGTTCGGCATCGCCGAGATCCTCCGCAACGCGGAGCAGGGTCTGAAGGCCGACACGTCGAACAAGATCTCGCTCACGAAGGGCAGGGGCGGCAAAAGCAGCGGCGACCGGTTCAGCCTCCGCGACTTCAAGGGGCAGGTCGTCAACCTGTTCCGCTCGGCGCTCATCGGCACGGGCATCGGCGTGCTCCCGGGCGTCGGCGGCAGCGCCGCGTCGCTCGTGTCGTACTCGCAGGCCAAGAACTTCTCGAAGAACCCGCAGAAGCTCGGCCACGGGTCCCGAGAGGGAATCATCGCGAGCGAGGGCTCCAACAACGGCCTCACCGGCGGTGCCATGGTGCCGCTGCTCTCTCTCGGAATCCCCGGCGACAGCACGACGGCCGTGCTGCTCGGAGCGTTCGTCCTGCAGGGCATCGCGGTCGGCCCGCTGTTCATCACCGACAACCCGGAGCTGTGGGACGGGATGATCCTCTCGCTCCTGATCGCGAACGTCGTGATGTTCGTGATGATGTTCATCGCCATCCGGTACTTCGCGAAGATCATCGAGATCCCGAAGTACATCCTGTTCCCGATCATCCTCGTGATGTGCGTGCTCGGCGCCTACGCCATCAACAACGGCGTGATGTTCGACGTCTGGACGGCGCTGATCTTCGGCGTGATCGGCTTCATCTTCATGAAGATCGGCGTGAACATCACGATCTTCCTGATCGGGTTCATCCTGGGCCGCGACCTCGAGAAGAACTTCATCGACAGCATGCAGGCGTCCGGCGGCGACCTGACGGTGTTCTTCACGCGCAGCCCCATCGACTGGGTGCTGTGGGCCCTGATCGTCGGCTCGCTCGTCTTCGGAATCATCAGCGGGCGCCGGCACCGCAAGGACGCCCCGCCCTACCCTTCCGCCATCCGCCCGACGAAGAAGTAGCGGCGCCGCGCGGGGGCCCGCCGAGACCATCCGGTCGCGGCGGGCCCCCGCGCGCGATCACCCCGCGGTCGCGAAGTTGCCCCGGATGAGGTCGTCGGGGTCGCGCTCCGCCTTCAGGCGACGCAGCCTCTCGAGCGAAGCGGGCGGGAGCGCGTCCGCGAGCGACTCGGACGGCGAGAGGAAGCTGATCGGCGCGCGCCCGCTCGTCGACAGGGCGTCGAGGAGCGATGTCTGCCTGGCACGGATCGCCTCGTCGACCTCGGGCGTCGCGGGAACGCCGAAGAGGTAAGCGGCGAACGGCTCGACGAGGGGACCGTGCGGGTTGTCGGTCGGGTCGGCGAACGCGCCGCCGAGGTGGCGCACCTGCACCGTGAGGAGCGGATCCGTCGGGTGCGTCGCGAAGACGTCGGCGTCGAACGCCGTGAGGAGGGCCGCGCGCGATCGGCCGGGTGCCGGATCGGCCGGCTCCCCGGTGATCGAGCCGACGTCCGCCGTGCTCAGGGGAGCGAAGGTGTCGGCGATCCGGCCGCCGACGAGCTCGGCGTCGCGCAGCAGCGCGCGCCCGGCGGCCGCGTCGCCGAGGTGCGTGGCGTCGATCGCGATCATCGGTTCGGCGCCGGGGAACTGCAGGAGCTGCAGCCACGCCGTCAGCTCGCGAGGCGCGTCGGCGGTGATCGCGCGGAACGCGTCGACGACGTCGCGGGCGCGCGTGCGCGGCCAGAGGAAGCGCCCGCCGAACAGCGCGGGCGCGCTGCGCAGGGCGAGCTCGACGGCCGTGATGATCGCGATGTCGCCGCCGCCGCCGCGCAGCGCCCAGAACAGCTCCGGGTCCTCGTCGCGGCCCACCCTGCGGGCGCGGCCATCCGGGGCGACGACGTCGAACGACGTGATGCTGTCCGAGATCCACCCGGCGGCTCGGCCGAACCAGCTCAGGCCGCCGCCGAGCGCGGCGCCCGTCACGCTCACGACGGGGGAGCTGCCGGGCAGCCCCGTCAGTCCGTGCGCGGCCGCGGCGCGCTGCAGGGCGCCGGAGGGCACCCCCGCGCCGATGCGCGCGGTCCTGGCGACCGGATCGATCGTGATCCCGTCGAGGCGTGCGGTGCGCAGCAGGATCGCGCCGCTGGCGCGGCCGGTCGCGCCGTGCCCGCTCGGCTGGGCCGCGACGGGGACGCCGCGGTCGGCCGCGAAGGCGACGAGCGCGGCGACGTCGGCGGCGTCGGCGGCCTCGACCACGGCGAGCGGGCGCTGTGCGACGGCGAGGTTCCAGGGGCGGTGCGCGGCATCGAAGCCGTCGTCGCCGGGGAGGAGGACGCGGCCGCGAACGGCCGAGCGGAGGGTGGTGAGCGAAGACATGGGGACTCCCGGATGTGTTGTGGAAAAGCGTCTCACCCCGTCGTCGCACGGGGCCCCGCGGATGTGACACACTCGGGACGGATCGCCACGGAGGTGCGCATGTCGGCAGACGGGCTCGCGCAGGAGTTCGAGCGCTTCCGCCCGCGCTTGCATGCGATCGCACGACGCATCCTCGGCTCGCCGTTCGCCGCTGACGACGCCGTGCAGGAGACCTGGCTGCGCCTCGATCGGGCAGCCGCGGGCGACATCGACAACCTCGGCGCGTGGCTGACGACGGTCGTCTCGCGGGTGTGCATCGATCTCATCCGGCGGGAGTCGGCACGGCGCGAGGAGCCGGCGCTCGACGACGGCGCGGCCCCGGATGACCCGCCCGACGCCCGTGCGGTCAGGGAGGAGGATCTCGCGCTCGCCCTGGACGTCGTGCTCGACGAGCTCTCGCCCGTCGAGCGGCTGGCGTTCGTCCTGCACGACGTGTTCGGGCTGCCGTTCGACGAGATCGCCCCGATCGTCGAGCGCACGTCGGTCAACGCCCGTCGGTTGGCCTCCCGGGCCCGCGCACGGATCCGCGCCGTCGATGTGACACGGGTGCGCAGGAGCCGGCGACAGGCGGTCGACGCCTTCCTCGCCGCCGCACGCGAGGGCGACTTCGGCCGGCTCCTGCAGCTCCTGGACCCCGACGTCGAACTGCGGGCCGACGAGGCGGCGGTCGCGCTCGCCGCGGGTGGTGCGCAGCACGGCGCGCCCCTGCTCGACGGTCGGGTGCGCGGCGCGGATGCCGTCGCGCGGGCGTTCGCGGGGCGCGCGGAGCTCGCCGCGGGGGCCGACGTCGCCCAGCTTCCGGCGGCCGTCTACGCTCCCGATGGATCCGTGCTCGCCGCGTACGTCGTGCGTTTCGCGGGCGGGCGGATCGCGGGGCTCGATGTCATCGCGGAACCCGCCGCGCTCGCGGACCTCCTGGCCTGATCGTCGCGCGGATCCGCCTGGTCCGCCCATCCGGATTCAAAAACTTGAGCTAACTCATAGCAAGTTCAATTTGATCCCAGACGACTCAGGTTCTACACTTGAGTCATCGCGGCTGAAGTTCCGCGAGCAAGCTTCACGAGAGAAGGAGTCAGACATGGCACGTGCTGTGGGTATCGACCTCGGAACGACGAACTCGGTCGTCTCGGTCCTCGAGGGCGGCGAGCCGAAGGTCATCGCCAACGCCGAGGGCGCGCGCACCACTCCGTCGGTGGTCGCCTTCACGAAGGACGGCGAGGTGCTCGTCGGCGAGACCGCCAAGCGCCAGGCCGTGACCAACGTCGACCGCACCCTGTCGTCGGTCAAGCGCCACATGGGCACCGACTGGAAGACGCAGCAGATCGACTCGAAGGCGTACACGCCTCAGGAGATCTCGGCTCGCATCCTGCAGAAGCTGAAGCGCGACGCCGAGAACTACCTCGGCGACAGCGTCACCGACGCGGTCATCACGGTTCCTGCGTACTTCAACGACGCCGAGCGCCAGGCCACCAAGGAGGCAGGCGAGATCGCGGGCCTCAACGTGCTGCGCATCATCAACGAGCCGACCGCTGCCGCCCTCGCCTACGGCCTCGACAAGGGCCAGGAGGACGAGCTCATCCTCGTCTTCGACCTCGGCGGCGGAACCTTCGACGTCTCGCTCCTCGAGGTGGGCAAGGACGACGACTTCTCGACGATCCAGGTGCGCGCCACGAGCGGTGACAACCGCCTCGGCGGCGACGACTGGGACCAGCGCATCGTCGACTACCTGATCGAGCAGTTCAAGAAGTCGACCGGCGTCGACGTCTCCGGCGACAAGATCGCGCTGCAGCGCCTCAAGGAGGCCGCGGAGCAGGCGAAGAAGGAGCTGTCGAGCTCGACCTCGACCTCGATCACGCTGCCGTACCTCTCGCTCACGTCCGACGGCCCCGTCTCGCTCGACGAGACGCTGTCGCGCGCCAAGTTCGAGGAGCTCTCGAGCGACCTGCTCGAGCGCACCAAGAAGCCGTTCCACGACGTCATCGCCGAGGCGGGCGTGAAGCTCAGCGACATCGCGCACGTGGTGCTCGTCGGTGGTTCGACCCGCATGCCGGCCGTTGCCGATTTCGTCAAGAAGGAGACGGGCAAGGAGCCGAACAAGGGCGTCAACCCGGATGAGGTCGTCGCCGTCGGCGCCGCCCTGCAGGCCGGCGTGCTGAAGGGCGAGCGCAAGGACGTCCTCCTCATCGACGTCACCCCGCTCTCCCTCGGCATCGAGACCAAGGGCGGCCGGATGACCAAGCTCATCGAGCGCAACACGGCCATCCCGACCAAGCGCAGCGAGACCTTCACGACCGCCGACGACAACCAGCCGTCGGTCGCGATCCAGGTCTTCCAGGGCGAGCGCGAGTTCACCCGCGACAACAAGCCGCTGGGGACCTTCGAGCTGACCGGCATCGCGCCGGCCCCGCGCGGCGTTCCGCAGATCGAGGTCACGTTCGACATCGATGCGAACGGCATCGTGCACGTGTCGGCGAAGGACAAGGGCACCGGCACCGAGCAGTCGATGACCATCACGGGCGGCTCGTCGCTGCCCAAGGAGGACATCGACCGCATGGTCCGCGAGGCCGAGGAGAACGCGGCCGAGGACAAGAAGCGCGCCGAGGCTCTCGAACAGCGCAACCAGGCCGAGTCGCTCGTCTACTCGATCGAGAAGCTCATCTCGGAGAACGATGACAAGCTCCCCGAGGACGTCAAGACCGAGGTCCAGGGCGACGTCGACGGGCTCAAGACGGCGCTCGCCGGCGAAGACGACGACGCGGTGAAGACCGCGCTCGACAAGCTGAACGCGTCGCAGACGAAGCTCGGCGAGGCGATCTACGCTCAGGCGCAGTCCGAGGCGGCCGCCGGTGAGGCGGGCCCCGAGGCCGCGTCGGCCGAGTCCGACGAGGACGTCGTCGACGCCGAGGTCGTCGACGACGAGGACGAGAAGAAGTAATGACGGATCAGGGCCCCGACGAGAACGACGAGGTCCGCCCCGACGCCGAAGGGTCGGAGGCAGCAGCCTCCGGCCCCGAGGCCGGCGAAGCGCCAGAAGAGGGCGCGGCCGCCGAGGGCGAAGACCTGACGGTCGACGACATCCTCGACGCGGAGCAGACCGAAGAGGCCGCCGAGGCAGAGCACAGCGACTACGAGACGCAGCTCCTCCACGACCTCAAGCGACTGCAGGCGGAGTACGCGAACTACCGCCGCCGCACCGAGGAGCAGCGCCACGTCGAGATCGACCGCGCCAAGGGCGAGGTCGCGAAGAACATGCTGTCGGTGCTCGACGACCTCGACCGCGCCGCGAAGCACGGCGACCTGGAGGAGGGCTCGCCCTTCGCCCTCGTCGCCGACAAGATGCGCGGCGTCGCCGAGAAGGTCGGCCTCGTGAAGTACGGCGAGGCGGGCGAGGCGTTCGACCCGCAGCAGCACGAGGCTGTGTTCCAGCAGCCCACCCCCGGCGCGACCGAGTCGACGATCCTCGAGGTCGTCGAGGTCGGCTACCGCCTGGGAGATGTGGAACTGCGACCCGCCAAGGTCGTGGTCGCCGTTCCCGCGGAATAACCACCTTCGGATGGCCCTGCCGCGCGCACGTGTGCGGCAGGGCCATCCGGTCCCGAACGAAGAGGGTGCACGTTGGCCAGCCAGGATTGGTTCGACAAGGACTTCTACGCCGTGCTCGGAGTGTCGAAAGACGTCACCGACGCGGAGCTGAAGAAGGCCTACCGAAAGCTCGCGCGCACGCACCACCCGGATTCCAACCCGGGCAATGCTGCGGCCGAGGCGAAGTTCAAGGAGATCAGCGAGGCATACTCGGTGCTCTCCGACCCCGAGCAGCGCCGCGAGTACGACGAGATCCGCGCGATGGGCGGCGGAGCGCGCTTCACGGCGGGCGGCCCGGGCGCTGGCGGCTTCGAGGACGTCTTCAGCCACTTCGGCGGAGGCGGCGCCGGCGGCGCGACGAACTTCGACGACATCTTCTCGATGTTCGGCCAGTCCGGCGGCCGCAGAGCGGGCTTCGGCATGCCGACGAAGGGGCAGGACCTCACGGCCCGCACCACGCTCGACTTCATGAAGGCCGCCAAGGGCGACACCGTCACGCTGCAGAGCGCGGACGGGACGTCCTTCAAGATCAAGGTGCCGGCCGGCGTCGCCGACGGCCAGAAGATCCGCCTCCGCGGCCGCGGTCGTCCCTCGCCGAACGGCGGAGAGAACGGCGACATCGTCGTCGAGGTCTCGGTGAAGCCCCACCCGGTGTTCACGCGCGACGGGCTGAACCTGCGCGTGCAGGTGCCCGTGACGTTCACGGAGGCGGCCCTCGGCGCCACGATCGAAGTTCCGACCCTCGAGGGCGACACCGTGCGCCTGAAGGTCGCGGCGGGGACCCCGTCCGGTCGCGTCCTGCGGGTCAAGGGCCGCGGCATCGCGTCGAAGAAGGGCACCGGCGACCTGCTCGCCGAGGTCCAGATCGTGGTGCCGGGCAACCTCACCGCCGACCAGCGCGAGGCGCTCGAGGCGTTCCGCGCGATGGAGTCGTCGGAGAGCCCCCGCGACGAATGGCTCCACCGCGCCGGCGCGGCGTAAGCCGCCGGCCCAACTCTTCATTTCTGGCACATCTCATGCGGCGGCCACCGCCGGAGATGTGCCAGAAATGAAGAGATAGCGTGAGATGGGCACGTAGCCTGGAGAGCGGCGAGGAGGAGCAGCGGATGCACGAGTTCGACGACGTGGACGAGGACGCGCCGCTGCTGCGCATCGGCCCTGCCGCCGAGCTCGCCGGCATGCACCCTCAGACGCTGCGGCAGTACGACAGGCTCGGCCTCGTCGTCCCCGGGCGCACGCCGGGCGGCTCGCGCCGATACTCGCTGCGGAACATCCGACAGCTGCGCCAGGTGCAGGAGCTGTCGAACGACGGCATCAGCCTGCCGGCGATCGAACGGATCCTCGACCTCGAAGACGAAGTAGCGGAACTGCGCCACCAGGTCGTACAGCTTCAGACCGAGCTGCAGGCCGAGCGCGAGAACCGCCCGGGGTCGAGGGTGTTCGCCGCCGAGACCTCAGGCGCGGTCGTCCGGCTGCAGCCGGGAACGACGCGCGTGCGCCGTCGCACCGAGGTCGTGCTCTGGCGGCCGCACCCCTGAGCCCAGCACTCGGCGGCCCGTACCCGCCGCCTACTGCGGCGGCAGCCGCAGCACGTCGGTCTCCCCGGCTTCGACGTCGTCCGCGATCCGGAGGCTCCTGGCCAGGTCGTCGAGGGGGCCGATCACGGTGCCGAAGCGGGCGCGGTCGGAGCACATCGCGCTCAGCGTGATCAGGTGCGTGCCCGTGTCCCACGTGTAGGTCGCGGTCGGCGGCTGGTTCGGGTCGCGCGGCAGATCGAGCACGAGCTTCTCGCCCGTGCCGAGGTGCGGGTTGCGGAAGTCGACCGTGTCGTCGTACTCCATCGGCGCCATCGCGCGCGCCGCGCGCAGGTTCGCGGTCATCTCCTGCGTCTGCGCGATCGCGAACAGCAGTTCGGCGTCGTCCCGCCACACCCACGCGAGCATCCGGCCGTCGGCCCTCTTGATCAGCGCGGGCGCGGCCTGGCTGATCGCCCAGGCTCCGAACTTCCCGGCTGCGCCGTCCATGCCGAGCTGGCGGCGCGTCTGCGTCATCAGCATCCGGATGGCGGTTTTGCGATGGCGGCGCCCCTTGAAGCCCATCGACCCCGTGATGGGGACCCAGAGCTCGGCGTCGGCATCGGCGGTCAGTCGCATGCGACCAGCCTAGGGCGCGTCGATCGGCGCGGGGTGAGCGCCGTCGCACCCGCCCCACCCTGTGGGGTCGCCGTGCGACCGGGAAGCGGATGATGCGTCGAACGCCCGCTCTGCGGGCGGCCTGCCAGGGGCGCTCGCTACCCTGGTTGCGTGAACGCCGCGCTGGAACGTGCCGAATCCCTGATCGCCCAGATCCCCGACTACCCCGAGCCGGGTGTGCTCTTCCGCGACATCTCGCCGATGATCGCCGACGGCGGGGCGATGCGCGCGGTCTGCGACGCGATCGTGGCACCGTTCCGCGGGCAGTTCGATATCGTGGGCGGCATCGAGGCCCGCGGCTTCCTCCTCGCGGGGTACATCGCCGCGCAGACGGGCGTCGGCATGCTGCCGATCCGCAAGGCGGGCAAGCTTCCGCGGCCGGCGGCGGCCGTCTCGTACGCCCTGGAATACGGCACGGCGACGATCGAGGGTCCGGATGTCCTGAAGCCGGGGGAGCGCGTGCTCCTGCTCGACGACGTGCTCGCGACCGGCGGTACGCTCGCCGCCGCGCAGCGCCTCGTCGCGGAGCTGGGGGCCGAGGTGGCGGGCTCCGCCGTCATCCTGGAACTCGATGGCCTCGGCGGCCGCGCCCACGCGGGCGACGTGCACACCGTGTTCACGGCCTGAAGCAGGGGTGTTCGGATGAACTCACAGGTCACCGCCGGCGTCCTGGCCGTCGCGCTGGGCACCATGATCGGCGTGCTGCTGTTCGTTCCGTTCGTCGCGATCCAATACCGTCGTCACGGCCGTCTGACGCTGCGCCAACTCGTGCTGTGGTCTGCGTTCCTCGTCTACGGCGTCGCGCTGTGGACTTACACCCTGCTGCCGTTGCCGGCGAGCGGCGACTTCGCCTGCCGCCCCGCGCAGACGACACCGCTGAGCTTCCTCTTCGACATCCGGGACTACCCGCACTCGTCGGTCGGCGCGCTCTTGCACAACCCGGCCGTGATGCAGGTCGCCCTGAACGTGCTCCTGTTCGTGCCGCTCGGCTTCTTCATCCGGATGATCTGGCGCCGCGGCGTCGTCGTGTCGACGCTCGTCGGCTTCGCGATCTCGTTGGCGATCGAATGCACGCAGGGCACGGGCGTCTGGGGGCTGTACCCGTGCGCGTACCGCCTCTTCGACGTCGACGACCTGCTGGCGAACACGGCCGGTGCGTTCGCGGGCGGCGTCCTATCGATAGCACTCAAGGGCCGCGTCGCGAGGCTCGGCGAAGCGCAGCTCGACGCAGTGGGGCCGACACCGGTCACGTTCTGGCGCCGTTCGGTCGGCATGCTGTGCGATGCGCTCGCATTCTGGCTGCTCGCGGCGGTGGCCGGGATCGTGCTCCAGTGTTTCCGGGTCATCGTGCTCGGCCGCGAGCTGTCGAGCGAGTCGGGCACGGTCGAGGTCGTGGCCGAGATCGTGCCGCTCGTCGCCTTCGGTGTTCTCGCTGTGGTGACCGGCCGCACGCTCGGCGACATGGCCGTGCAGATCACGTGGCGAGGAGGCGTGCGCCCGCTGCAGCTGCGCGGGCTGCTCCGCTTCGTCGGCGGCATCGGCGGATGGCAGGCGCTCGCTGCCTTCACCCCCGGCCTCGACAGCCTCTTCCTCCTCGTGACGATCATCGCCCTCATCGCGACGCCCCGCCGCGGCGGCCTCCCCGGGCTCGTCTCCGGCAACGCCGTTCCCGTGGACGTGCGCGCCGTGCGCTGACGCGCCGCCCGGTCGGGCCGCGCGGGGCTCATTGAGCCGTGCCGCTATGCCCTGACCTCGGCGTTCGGATGCGCGTGGCGCTCGGCGTCGAGCGCGGCCGCGAGGTGGTCGGTGGCATCGCCCCAGTGCGAGACCGAGACGCCGCCGAGGCCCTGCCAGGCGGCGGCGTGCAGCAGTTCGTCGGCGATGCGATCGGCCGCATGCCCGGACGCCGCGTGGTCTTCCCACCAGGCCGACTGCACCCGCAGCATCGAGGACCGGCGGTCGGACTTCAGGTCCACTCGCCCGACGACGCGATCGTCGGCGAGGACCGGCAGTGAGTAGTAGCCGAACTGCCGCTTGGGCTGCGGCACGTAGATCTCGATGCGGTAATGGAAGTCGAACAGCCGCTCGGCCCGCTCCCGGAACCACACCGCGGGGTCGAAGGGTGTGAGCAGCGCCGTGTGCTCGACCCGGCGCGGGACTCGCGCATCGCGATGCATCCAGGCCGGGGTCGCGCGGCCGCGCGCGTCGCGCCAGCCCTCGACCTCGACGGGAAGGAGCTCGCCCGCATCGACGAGCTCGTCGACCGCCGCGCGCACGCCCTTCTGGCTCGGCAAGCGGTAGTAGTCCTTGAGGTCGGAGACGGTCGCGACGCCGTAGGAGGAGGCGGCGCGGCGGACGAGCTCGCGTACGGCGTCGGGCTCCGGCAGGTCGGTGCCGAGCAGCGAGGTCGGCACGACGTGCTCGGTGAGCGCGTAGACGCGCTCGAAACCGTCGCGCCCGGCGATCGCGACGTCTCCGAACCGCCACATCATCTCGAGGGCGCGCTTCGCGTGGTCCCAATCCCACCAGGGGCCGCGCGAACCGCGCCGCACGACCGACTCGATCTCGGACGGACGCAGCGGGCCTCGGTCGCGCAGCTCGGCGCGCACGTTCGCGACGACCTCCGCGCCGTGCGGCTGCGCGACCCACGAATCGGCACCGCCGTACCTGCGTCGCATCAGGTCGCGCTTGAACCCCCACACCGGCCAGTGGTCGACCGGCATGAACGCCGCTTCGTGCGCCAGGTACTCCACGTAGGGAGCGGGGCGCGCGGACGTGCCGCGCCGGAAGACGAGCCGGTCGAGCAAGGAGGGGTCGTACGAGCCCGCACGCGAATAGAGGGGCATGTAGTGCGAGCGCGCGAACACGTTGACCGAGTCGATCTGCAGCACGCCCATTCGCCCGATCGCCGCGGCCAGCGTGCGCCCGCTCGCCGCGCCGTCGCGCGCTCGCCCGAACCCCTGTGCCGCCAGCGCCGTGCGCCTGGCCTCGCCCGCCGAAAGAGTCGTCCTCGCCACGCCCTCGACGCTATCCGGTACCGGTGACATCGCTTCGGCACCGCACGCTGGAGATGGGGAAGTCGCTCCGACGCGGACCGCGTGGGTTCCCGACACGATCATCCGTGTGCCGGTCGCTGGTGCTCAGCGACGCAGAGCCGGGCGCGACATCCGGATCTCGTGAACTCCGTCTTCTTCCTTGGCCTCACCATCGGGCCGGAAGCGATTGCGCCGGTAGAACGCCTGTGCACGGGGGTTCGGATCGGCGACCCAGAGCGAGGCCGCCTCGGTGGGATCGATGACGGCATCGAGCAGCGCCTGCCCCGCACCTGATCCGTGCGCACGCCGCAGGAGATAGATGAGGTGCAGCTGAGCCTCGGGCCCCGATGCCGCCCCTGACATTGCGATACCGACGACCTCGTGGTCTCGTTCCGCAACAGCGACGCGATTCGTCCGGTAGCGGGGGTCCGTGAGCGCTGCCTCCCAGAAGCGTTCCCGCCGCGTCAAGAATGAAGGGTCGTCGAGCACGGCATCGGGCATGAGCCCTCGGTACGTCTCTCGCCACGATGCGACGTGGACGCTCGCCATCCCGGCCGCGTCGGCGGGGGCTGCCCGGCGCACCCGAATCTCGCTCACGGCATTAAGCCAATCACATGCGTGCGCACCGCTCGGCGCGCACGACAGCGAGCCCGGCACGACGCCCTGCGCCGCCCATGAAGAAGCCGCCCGCGCTCTGTCGAACGCGGGCGGCTCATCCGGATGATCAGACGCCGAGCGCGGCGCGGATCGGGTCGATCGTGAAGTACAGCACGAACAGAGCGCCCACGACCCACATCAGCGGGTGGATGTCGCGGGCCCGGCCGCGCGCGAGCTTGACGATGATGTAGGCGATGAAGCCCGCGCCGATGCCGTCGGCGATCGAGTAGGTGAACGGCATGAACGCGATCGTGAAGAACGCCGGCAGGGCGATGTCGATGTTCTTCCAGTCGATGCCGGCGACCTGCGTCATCATCAGGAACCCGACGAGCACGAGCGCGGGCGCCGCGGCCTCGTAGGGAACCAGCGCGACCAGCGGCGACAGGAACGTCGCGAGCAGGAACGCAATGCCGGTGACGACCGACGCGAGACCCGTGCGCGCGCCCTCGGCGACACCGGCCGTCGACTCGACGAACGCCGTGTTCGAGGAGGTCGAGCCGAGGCCGCCCGCGATCGCGCCGACCGAGTCGACGATGAGGATCTGCTGCGCCTTCGGCGGGTTCCCCTCCTTGTCGAGCAGCTTCGCCTCGGCTCCGATAGCGACCATGGTGCCCATGGTGTCGAAGAAGTCGGCGAGCATCACGGTGAAGACGAGCAGCACCAGCGTGAGCGGCCCGATGTGCATGATGGCGCCGACGATGTCGAAGTTCCCGAGCAGCGAGAAGTCGGGAACGTCGAAGACGCCCTGGAAGGTCGGCGCGGTGTTGAAGCCACCGGGGTTGTCCTCGCCGGCCTGGCCGATGTGCAGCGTGTTCTCGAGGATGACGGCGAGCACGGTCGCGACGAGGATCGAGATCAGGATGGCGCCGCGCACCTTGCGCACGTGCAGAACGATCGCGAGCACGAGGCCCACCACGAACACGAGGATCGGCCACGTGCCCAGGTTGCCCATGGCCAGGATGGTGCCGCCGCCGCCCACCACGAAGCCGGCGTTGACGAGGCCGATCAGCGTGATGAACAGGCCGATACCGGCGCCGATGGCGATCTTGAGCGGGCCGGGGACCGCGCGGAACACCGCGGTGCGGAAGCCCGTCAGCACGAGGATGAGGATGAGCACACCCTCGATCAGGATGACGGCCATCGCGTCTGCCCAGGTGACATCCGGGAGCGCCGCGATCGAGAACGCGACGATCGCGTTCACGCCGAGGCCGGCGGCCATCGCCATCGGGAAGTTGGCCACGACGCCCATCAGGATCGACATCACGCCGGCGATCAGGGCGGTGGCCGAGGCGATCATCCCGAGGTTCGGGCCTTCGCCGCCGCCCAGGAACTCACCCGTGCCATCGGGGGACGTGCCGATGATGAGCGGGTTCAGGACGATGATGTAGCTCATCGCGAAGAAGGTGACGAGACCGCCCCGGATCTCGGTGCCGATCGTGGAGCCGCGCTCCGTGATCCGGAAGAAGCGGTCGAGGCCGTTCTTGGGCGCGGCTGTGCTGGTCGTCATAGATGCATCGTTCCATCGGAGGGGGTTTTCCGCGAGAGGTTCCCCGCGGCGGGGAGCGGCTCGGGGCGCAGCGCGGGCGTTCAGCGAACCGATAAGTATTCAATCAGCCGGATGCCGGGAGCCGGCTCCGTACCGGTGGGGATGCCGGGATTCATCCGGTCGCGAACCGTACCCGACGGGCGGCGCAGGCGTACGATGGAATGAGGGATTCATGCAGACGCATGGATTCGAATCGCGTGGAACCGGAGGTTCAGCAATGGCATTCGAAGGCAAGGTCGCACTGGTCACGGGCGGCGGCTCCGGCATCGGCGAGGCGACCGCCAAGGATCTCGCGTCGCTCGGTGCGAAGGTCGTCGTCACCGACATCAACCTCGAGGCGGCGCAGCGCGTCGTCGATGAGATCGCCGAGGCGGGCGGCGAGGCCGCGGCCGTCCAGGGCAACACGGCCGTCGCCGCCGACAGCGAGAAGGCCGTTGCCTTCGCCGTCGAAACGTACGGCAAGCTCAACTACGCCGTGAACAACGCGGGCATCGGCGGCGCGTCCGCTCCGGTCGGCGAGATGGACACCGACGCGTGGGACGCGGTGGTGGGCATCAACCTCAACGGCGTCGCGTACGGCATGCGCTACCAGATCCCGGCGATGCTCGCCGCGGGCGCCGAGGAGTCGGCGATCGTCAACATGGCGTCGATCCACGGCACCGTCGCCGCCCCGGGCAACGCGGCCTACACCGCCACGAAGCACGCGGTCGTGGGCGTGACCAAGAACGCCGCGGCCGAGTACGGCCCCCAGGGCCTGCGCGTCAACTCTGTCGGCCCCGGCTACATCGACACCCCGCTGCTCGCGGGTGCGCCCGCCGAGGTGAAGGACGGCCTTGTCGCCAAGCACCCGCTGGGCCGCCTCGGAAGGCCGGAGGAGATCGCGAAGGTCATCCGGTTCCTGCTCTCCGACGACGCCTCCTTCGTCACGGGTTCCTACTACCTCATCGACGGCGGCTACACCGCCGTCTGACGCACCAGACGAGAGCGCCGGCCCCGACTCGGGGTCGGCGCTCTCGTCGTTCCCGGCTCCGGATGTGCGCCACTAGTTGACTTATCGACTAGCGAAGCGCACACTGGCCGCATGATCCTCGCGCGCATCATCCTCGGGTTCCTCGCTGTGCAGCCCATGACGGGGTACGACCTCACGCGCGCGTTCGCATCATCGGCGACGTACTTCTGGTCGGCCGACAAGGCGCAGATCTACCGCACGCTCGTGAAGCTTGTCGCCGACGGGTACGCGCGCATCGAGACGGTGCCGGGCACGGATGCCCCGGATCGCGTCGTGCACCACCTCACGGCGGCCGGGCGCGAAGCGCTCGACGCGTGGCTCGCGTCGGACCCCGACCGGCAACCGGAGCGGGACGCGTTCCTCGCGCGGATCTTCTTCGCGGGCGACCTCGACGGCGCCGACCTGATCCGCGTCATCTGTGCGCGTCGAGCCGACGCGATCTCGGTGCGCGACGAGCTGCGGGGCGTGAGGGTGCGCACGCCCCATCCGGATCCCCGCGCGGACCGCGCGAGCTGGCTGCGGTCGATGACGCTCGAGCAGGGGATCCGCGACCACGAAGCGCACATCGACTGGCTCGACGAGCTGCTCGCCGGGATCCTCGAAGGGGAGAAGAGATGAAGCGACCCGTGATGTTCCTGCACGGCGGCAACGTCGGCGGCTGGATCTGGGAGCCCCAGACCGCCGCGCTCGACGACCGCCTCGCGCTCGCCCCCGACCTTCCCGGGTATCGGTCGCGCCGGGGCGACGAATGGATCGGCTTCGACGCGGTCGCCGACCGGATCGCCGAGGCGATCGACCAGGAGGCGGGCGAGCCCGTCGACCTCGTCGGGCTGTCCCTCGGCGGTATCACGGCTCTGCACCTCGCGGCCCGCCACCCGGATCGCGTGGCCTCCGTGTTCGTCACGGGTGCATCCGTTCTGCCGTACACGTGGCGGATGCGCGCCGTGAACCGCGTAGCGCTGGCGCTCTGGAACCGGCGGTTCTACTGGGCCGGCACCGCGCGCCAGTTCGGGCTGCGGGGAACCGAGGCCGACGAGTTCCTCGCTACCGCGCCGCCGGCCACGCGCGAGAACATCCGCGCACAGCTCGTCGAGGTCTATCCGGGGCGGCTCATCGCGCCCGAGCGCATCACCGCCCCGATCATGGCGGTGGCCGGCGAGAAGGAGATCCCCTACTTCTTCGACTCGATACGAGCGATCCGCGCGGCCTCGCCGCGTGCGCAGACGGGCCTCGCGCCCGGAATGCACCACGCGTGGAACGGGGAGGATCCCGACCTCTTCAACCGCATCCTGCGCACGTGGCTCGACGAGCGCACGGCGCATCCGGAGCTCCTGCCGCTGCCCTGAGCGCCGCCCGCCGCCGCCCGGCCGCCCGACCCACGCCGCCCGGCCGCCCGCTCGCCGCCGCCCCGGCCGCTCGCCGGTGTCACCGCCGACCCACTCCTGTCGCCGTCGCAGATTCTGCGCTTCAGATCGCGTTCAGAACGCGTTCGTTGCGACCGCGACGGGGGCGGCGACTTGAGGGCGAGTCAGTCGTTCAGCACGACGTTGATGGGGCGCTCGCCGCGGGCGAGGCGGCCGGCCTGCTCGGCGACGAGCTTCGCGACGCGGCCGAACATCGCCCGGCTGATGCCGCCGGCGTGGGGCGTGACGATCGCGTTCGGCAGCGACCACAGCGGGTGATCGGCCGGAAGCGGCTCCGGATCGAACACATCGCTCGCCATCCGGAGCCGTCCGCGCCGGAGGTGGTCGACGAGCGCGTCGGTGTCGACGCTCGTGCCGCGGCCGACGTTGACGACGAGGGCGTCGTCAGGCAGGGAGCTCAGCAGCGCGTCGTCGACGATGTGGCGCGTCGCCGGGCCGCCGGGGAGTGCGTTGATCAGGATGTCGGCCGTCGCGGCGAGCTCGTGGAGCTCGGAGATCGCGCGCACTTCGACGCCGCCTTCCGCGCGGGCGCGCGAGGCGACGGGCACGACCTCGACCTCGAAGGGAGCGAGGCGGGCGGCGATCGCCTTGCCGACGCCGCCGTAGCCGAGGAGGACCACGCGGCGGTCGGAGAGCCCGCGCGACCAGGTCTTGCCCCATTCGGCGCGATCCTGCTGGCGCACGAAGTCGGCCAGCTGGCGCTGCGCCATGAGCAGCAGCCCGATCGTCAGCTCGGCCGTCGCGGTCTCGTGCACGCTCGCGGCGTTGGCGAACGGCAGGCCGTCGGGCAGGTACTCCTCGACGCCGTCGTAGCCGATCGACTGGCCCTGAACGAGCCGCGGGCCCAGCGCGGCGAAGTGGCCGGGCATCGAACCGACCTCCGACATGTACGGCATCACCACCATGTCGGCGCGCTCGACGGGCGGGGCGTCCTCATTCGGCCACACCACGACCTCGATGCCGAGCGCCGGGTCGAGCCTCGCCCTCACGTCGTTCGCGAGGTGCTCGGTCGGAACGGTGACGATGAGGTGCTCTGCCATGGTCCAACGCTAGCCGACGCTGCGCGCGGCCCGTCGTGCACAGCGCAGGAGCTCCTCCACCGGCGGAGCACGTCGGCCGCGGAATCAGGGGAGTGGGCTCCGGTGACCCGCGCGGATCGACTGCGTTGGGTATGCGCGGGTGTCCGAGGGGGCGGGGTCAGAATCCCGCCCCCTCGGGTCACCGAAGCGCTCGGCGCCGGATGAGCAGCCAGGCTCCGAGGCCGAGCAGCGCGATGCCGCTGACGCCGAGCACGCCGACGGCGACCGTCCCTCCGGTTACGGCGAGCTCACCGTGACCGGAAGCGTCGGCGTCGCCGCTCTGGCTCGAGGCGGCGGTGCCGGACGGCCCGGCGTCGGCGTCGTCACCGCCACCCGAGCCTCCGTCATCGGCGCCGTCGGTTCCGGCGTCGTCCGAACCGCTGCCGTCCGAGCCGCCGTCGGTTCCGGCGTCTTCCGAATCGCCGTCGGTTCCGGTGCCGCCCGACCCGTCAGAGTCGGTGCCGGTGTCGTCCGTGCTGTCGCCACCGTCGTCGCCGGCTCCGTCCGATCCGGTGTCGTCGGTTCCGTCAGTTCCGGTGTCGTCGGTGCCGTCCGATCCGGTGTCGTCGGTTCCGGTGTCGTCGGTGCCGTCCGAACCGTCGTCGCTGGACCCGTCGTCCCCGGTGCCGTCCGAACCGCCGTCGTCGGAACCGTCGTCACCGGTCCCGTCGGAGTCGTCGTCCGCAGCCGTCACCTCGAGCTCGGCCTCCTGCAGAACGTCTCCCGACGCGGCGCGCAGCATGTACCCGCCCGGCGACGTGCCGGCCGGGATCGTGAGGCCGCCCGTCGCGGCACCGTCTGCGTCGGTCGTGAGCGTGCCGATCGGGGCGTCGGCGGCCAGGACCGCGGCCACGAGCGCCGGTTCGGCGGCGCCGGTCGGGCCCACGAGCGAAAACTCGACCAGGTCATCCGGCGGGAACCCGGTCACGCTCACGCGCACGGTCTCGCCCGCCGACACCGACTCGGCGCCGAGCGCCAGGTTCGGGTCGACGGGGTCGGGGGTCGGCTCCTCGTCGCTCTCGACCAGCGCGAACGTCTGCACGGGCGAGTCATCGACACCGCCGTGCACATCGGTGGTGTGGACGTACCAGCCGTAAGCGCCCGGCTCCTCCAGGGCCCACGTCGCCGTCGCGACGCCGCCCGAGGCGACGCCCTGGTGCAGGCCGATCTCGGTCGTGCCGAGGATCTCGGCCGTGAACCCCGTGGTCGCGAGCCGCTTCTCGGTCACCCGGATGCCGAGGTCGGCATACGAGATCACGAAGTCCTGGTCGGCGTTCGGGTCCTCGCCGTCTGCGAGAAGCGACGCCTCATCCGAGTTGTAATCGGCGAGCGAAGGCGAGAACGTGCGCACGCGCATGTCCTGACCCACGTTGTCGAACTGCATCAGGCGCAGGTAGCCGAGGCCACCCTCCGGCAGGCCCTGGTAGTCGAACAGCATCGAGTGCACCTTGCGGTCGTTCGCGCCGTCGCCGTCGTCGTCGAACTCATCGACGCGAGTGAACGCGTCGTGGTAGTGGCCCGACATCACCATCTTGACGTTCGGGTTCGTCGCGACGACCTCGTCCAGGATCTGCTGCGGCACGGGGCCGAGGCCGCCCGTCGTCAGCAGGAACTCGTGCAGGTCGATGATCGCCACCCGCTCGGGGTAGCGCGCCAGCACGTCGTTCATCCACTCGAGGGCGTTCGGCTGCGGGTCCCAGCCCATGTACACCGTGATGAAGTCGATCCCGCCCGCTGTGAACAGGTCGTAGTGCCCGCGGTTGTTCTCGAAATCGCCCCCGTACCAGGGGTTGGACGAGTATCGGTCCGCGCCGAAGTGCGTGCCGAAGTTCGTGTAGTCGCTGACGCCGTGGCCGACGTCGTGGTTGCCGGCGAGCACGCCGTACGGCAGGCCCGCGTCGTCGAGGCGCTGGTACTGCGGGTCGGCGTTCTCCCACTGGTAGGGCTGGTCGTAGTCGTCGACGACGTCGCCCGTGTGGAACATGTACTGGATGTTCTGCGCCTCGCGCTGGTCCAGCACGTAGTCGTGGATCGCCTCCTGGTGCTGCGTGAACTCCTCGTTGTAGTACTGCGTGTCCGACTCCCAAGCGAGCGTGAAGTCGTACTCGCCGCGAGGGGTGTCCTCCTCGTGGTGCGCCGTCACATCGCTCTCGCGGGTCGACAGGTCCTCGCCCGCGAATCCCTCCGAGTGCTGCACGAGCGCCGTGACGGTGCCGTCGACCGCGAACTCGCTCAGCGGTGCCGAGCCCGTCAGGGCGAATTCCTCGCCGTCCTCGGCGGTCGCGTGCCGGTCGAGCTCCGCCCAGCCCGAACCATCCGCGCGCAGGCCGTACAGGATGATCTGGGCATCGGCGTTCGCCGTTCCCTCCCAGCTGACACGAGCGGACGCATCCGGCTCGGCGTCATCCGGAACCTCGATCTCGAAGACCTGGTACGGCAGCCCGGACGAGGTGGCCACGGGGTCGAGACCCGTCGTGACGGCGAGGTCGTCGGCGGCGAGCGCACCGCCGTCGAGCAGACCGTCCGCCCCCGTTCCCTCGCCGCCCGCGGCGCGGATGCCCTCGTCGCCGAGCCGCTCGACGCTGCCCGTGCGGAACGACGCGTCGAGCACGTCGTCGGTCGGGTCGTTCAGCGTCGCCTGCAGGATGACGTCTCCGGCCGGCACCTCGGAGCCGTCGTCGGGCGCGAAGCCGTCGGCGCCGGGGTTCTCCTCCGGGATGACGAAGACCACCGTCTTGGCCGACGAGTTCCCGACGGAGTCGGTCGCGACGACGTGGAAGGCGTGCTCGCCTGCATCGAGCGTCGTCGAGTCGGTCGTGTGGCCGAGCTCGATGCGCTCGCCGTCGAGGTACGCGACGGTCTCGACCGGCGAGGCGTCGCCGACCTCGGCGTCGAGCGCGAACTCGCCCTGATACGCCCTGCCGTCCTCGACGGACGGGACGATCTCGGGGGCCGTGTTGTCGACGACGACGGTCGCCGCTGCCTCATCGGTGCCGTCGGTCGCGGTGACGGTGTGCTCCCCGTCGTCGACCGCTGTCGTGTCCCAGTCGTTCGCGACGGCCGTGAACGCGTCCTCGGGCAGCGCGAACTCGCTGGTGAAGTAGTCGTTCTTGCCCGTGCTGTCGCCCATCTGGATGATCTGGGTCGGGTCGGCGTATCCGTCGGGCCGCAGCGTCCTGCCGTCGGGCAGCACCAGGCGCATCCCGGAGATCACGAAGTCGTCGTTGTTCTCGCCCTCGTCGATCCACGGGCCCGCCTTCGTCCCGGCCCAGACGTCGACTGCCAGCGGCTCGCCCTCGGCGATGTGCGACAGCGGCACGGGAACGGCGATCGTCTCCGTCTTCTCGTACGTGCCCTCGTCGAAGATGTGCAGCACCTCCTCGCCGATGCGCACGCCGTTGCGGAAGTAGAAGTCGGTCTGCGAGGTCTCGAAGACGAACTGCGGCGCATCCTCCAGCGACGCGTAGGTCTCGACGGCTTCGCCGTCGATCGACAGCTCGATCGGCGAAGGGTAGGCGTCGCCCGACGCCGCGACGGTGGAGGTGCCGCCGACGATGTCGCCGTCCGCGACGCTCAGGCGCACGGCCGCATCGTCGGAGCCCGCCACGCTGACGCGGCGCGGCTCGGTGGTGACGGTGTGGGTGCCGTCGCTCGCGGTCACGGTGTACTCGTACCAGCTCTTGCCGGTGACGTCGGCCGCGGCGACCGCGTACGCGTAGTCGTCCGCGTCCTCGGCGCGCAACAGGTTCACGGTGCGGGGTTCGTCGTCGATGTCGTTGCGCAGCTCGACGGACACGGTGCTGACGCGGATGTCGTCGGTCACGCCCAGGTCGAGCCTCAGCGGCTCGCCCTCGGCGACCTCGGCGGCCGTGCGGTCCTCGATGACCGGTTCCGCCGCATCCGGCGCCCGCACGACGAGCCCCCCTGGCACCTGGTCGACCTGCACGCGCCCGGGGGAGGCGGGCAGCGGGTCGATCATCTCCTGCAGGGTCGCGTCGTCTGTGGGGGCGTACCGGATGCCGCGGTTCGCGGCGACGTCGCCGGGCGGCGTGCCCGGCATGTTGTAGTAGGCGCGGTTGACCTCGATGCCGGTATTGGTGCGGATCGCGATGCCGCGGGGCGACCCGTTCGCCATGCCGGCGGAGTCGATCTCGACCAGGTCCTCGCCGAGCACGGCATCGGAGGAGTACTGGCTGTTGAAGTCGCCGTCGGTGAGGTGGTCGTTGTTGCCGTTCTTGACCCAGAGCACGAGCGCCTCGCCCGCGGGGATCGTGACGTCGGCGGGCTCGGCCGGCCACAGCGCCTCGTTCGTGTTGACCTCGGTGTCCTGCGGGTACAGGTAGCTGAGCGCGTACTCGCCGAAGTCGACGGGCTCGCTCGACGCGTTGAAGACCTCGATGAACTCGAATCCGTCGCTGCCGCCGACGTTCGTCGAGTCGGGCACGAGCTCGGTGACCTGCAGCTCCGCGCCGGCGGCATCCGGGTCGGGCTCGAGGTCGGCGACGTCGTCCGGGGTGTCGTCCTCGGCCGGTTCGCCCGGCGTGAGCTGCTCCGCGTCGACGGCGCCGGGCGTGTACTCGGCCTGCTGGCGGAACACCTGCGAAGCGACCCCGGACGCCGCGGGCGCGCGGAAATCGACCCCGGCGGCCTGGGCGGCCGAGCCAGCGGGGTAGTGCGACCACGTGAGGTTGCCGGACGCGTTGTTCACCCGCACGGTGCGTCCTCCGCCGTTCGCGAAGCCGTTCTGCCCCGTGACGCGCACGACCTGCGTGTCGGCGGCGGCGCCCGTGTGCGCGCGGAAGTCGTCGAACGAAGCGGAGTAGGAGTCGACCTTCCCCGTCGTGTAGCTCAGCCACAGCACGACCGACTCGCCGGCGGCCAGGGTGACGTCGGCCTCGAGCTCGAGCGGGATGTTCGTGCCTGAGTCGCCGGAGTCGTCGTACGCATACGAGAACGTGATGCCCGCGTCGGCGAGCGAGAGCTCGGCGCCGGACGTGTTCGTCACCTCGAAGTATTCGAAGTGGTCGTCGCCGGCGTTGTCGGGCACGATCTCCGAGACGAAGACGGGCGGCGCGGGTTCCGCCGCGAGGGCGGGCACGGCGGCGAGGCTGAGCGTCGAGACGAGCAATGCGCCGGCCGTCGAGAGCGCGGCGGCGCGGACGGATCTGCGCGGGGTCGGGGAAGCGGTCATGGGCTCTTCCGTCGGAGGGAGCCGCGAAGCGGCCGGACCTTCGCACGCTAGGAGGGCCGCGTAGCGCCGGGATGAACGCCAGGTGACGGGAGTCGGGGACAATCAGCGTCGCCGGCGCTGATCGTGAGCCTATTTCTTCATTTCTGGCACATCTCCTGGGGTGACCACCACCGGAGATGTGCCAGAAATGAAGAGTTGCGCGAAGTCAGGCCGCGGCGAGCGTTGCGCGCAGTGCGCTCGTGAAGAACTTCAGGCCGTCGACGCCCGAGCGCATTGCGGCGGGGGTCGCGGGGCCGAAGCCCGGCTCGACCGCGTGCTCGGGGTGGGGCATGAGGCCGACGACGTTGCCGCGCGCGTTCGTGACGCCGGCGATGTCGCCCAGCGAACCGTTCGGGTTCACGCCGAGGTAGCGGAACGCCACCTGGCCCTCGCCCTCGAGGCGCGCGAGCGTCTCGGCATCGGCGGTGTAGCCGCCGTCGGCGTTCTTCAGGGGGATGATGATCTCTTCACCGGCGCTGAACTCGTTCGTCCACGCCGTCTCGGCGTTCTCGACACGCAGCCGCTGGTCGCGCCGGATGAACTGCTGGTGGGCGTTGCGGATCAGGCCGCCCGGCAGCAGGTGCGCTTCGACGAGCATCTGGAAGCCGTTGCAGATGCCGAGCACGGGAACGCCCTGGGCGGCCGCCGCCTTGACCTCGGCCATGATCGGTGCGTGGGCCGCGATCGCGCCGGCGCGCAGGTAGTCGCCGTACGAGAAGCCGCCGGGCAGCACGATCGCGTCGACGCCGTCGAGGTCGTGCGAGCCGTGCCAGAGGGCGACGGGCTCGGCGCCCGCGATCTTGATCGCGCGTCGGGCGTCGCCGTCGTCGAGCGAACCCGGGAAGGTGATGACGCCGACGCGGGCGGTCATTCCGCGACCTCGATGCCCACGACGTCCTCGATGACCTGGTTCGAGAGCACGTCCTCGGCGATCTTCTTCGCCTCCGCGAGGACATCGTCGGTCACGGGGCCGTCGACCGTCAGCTCGACGCGCTTGCCGATGCGGACGTTCTGGAAGGAGCCGTGCCCGAGGCGGGCGAGCGAACCGGTGACCGCCTTGCCCTGGGGGTCCAGGAGCTCGGCCTTGGGCATGACGTCGACGACGATGGTGGGCATTGAGGAGCTCCGGATGTCGCGGGAAGGTGTGCGCTCACATCTTATCCGGGCGTGCCGACATCCGGCGACCTGCTCGGCAAGGCCGAAGCGGCCCGGCCCCATGAGGGGCCGGGCCGCTTCGGGTCGGCGTCGTTACGGCAGCGAGACGAACACGTCGTCGCCGAGGAAGCCGGGGGTGACGCGGATCAGACCGTCGAGGTCGTCAGGAACGAGCAGCGCGACCTTGCCCGTGGCGGATCCGCCGTCGTACAGCTCGGCGGATGCGTCGAAGCCGTCGTCGAGGATGACGATGTTGGTCAGCGAATCGCTCACCGAGCCGTCGGCGCCGACGTACGCGAACTGGACCTCGGCCGCATAGCCGGACTCTTCGCCGTGGTACGTCACGGTCGGCGTGAACTCGATCCAGACCTCGCCATCGCCGGGTGCGTCGTTGATGCCGTTCGCGGCGACGTCGTCGTTCGCATTCGGCACGAAGTCGGCGAGCGTGACGGTCCAGTCGTCGTTCTCGATCGTGGCGTCGAACGAGACGGGGTTCTCGCGCGTGCCCTGTTCGCCCGACGCGTCGTCCGCCGAGTCATCCGGTGCGGCGTCCTCTGCGTCGTCGGCAGCGCCCTCGTCCTCTGCGGGCGCTTCGGTCACGGTGGTCTCGCCGCCCGAGGCTTCGTCGAAGGCCTCGTCGAAAGCGCCGACAACGAGCGTCGTGAACACGATGCCGGCCACGATCGGACCGACGATCCCGAGGATCAGACCCGTGAGGCCCATCCACTTGCTCTTCCCCTTCAAGCAGAGCGCGATGATTCCCAGGATGAACGCGGCGGGCAGCAGGATCCAGGCGACGATGAGCGCGCCGGGGATGAACGCGAACACGAAGCCGACGACGCCCAGGATCAGCGAGATCAGGCCGACCGTGTTCTTCTCTTTCGGCTGCTGGGGAGGCAGCCCGCCGTGCGGCGGAACGGGTGCACCCGGGTGGTTCGGCGGCGGAGCGTAGCCGCCGGGAGTCGGGCCTCCCTGGGGCGCGCCGCCCGGGGGAATCGGTGCGCCGCCGCCCGGCGGAACAGGCCCATTGGGCGGCGGCGTCTGTCCCGTGTTGTCGAAGCTCATGTTCTCCTCCTGAAGACCCGGTGCGCACGTGCGGATCGCACTCTTCGGCCGTTTGCGTACGTCGATTCCTACACGCAGCGGATCCGCCGCGGTTCGTAGGTCACCCGATTCGGATGGGCGATCGGCGGCAGCTGAATGCCATCGCGTCGAACGATATGCCGGATGTACGACATTGGCGAACTTCCGCGCGTCCGCGCGTTTCTCGGCGCCGGTATTCGCGCGTCCCTTCGCGCAGATCGCCCCGGAAGCGCCGGCGAGGCAGATCCCCGTCGCAGGGAGCACAAGCCGTGCGGTGCCGCCGGATACGTTTCGATCACGGCCTTGACATCTGTGGGAGCGCTCCCATAAGTTGTCCCGCAGAAGGTGTGGGAGCGCTCCCACGTAGCGCTCGTCGCACCGATCACGCACTGACGATTCCGACAACGGCCCCGATCCGGGGCCCTACCACCACAAGGGAGTGGACAAGTGATCACACGCACCAACCGACGTGCCGCAGCCGGCGCGGCAGTCGTCGCGGCCGGGGCCCTCGCGCTCACGGGCTGCGGCGGAGGCGACGGAGGAGAAGAGGCGGCCGCCGACCCGGATGCCCCGGTCGAGCTGAGCGTCGCGACGTTCAACGATTTCGGCTACACCGACGAGCTTCTCCAGGAGTACATGGACGAGCACCCCAACGTCACGATCGTGCACAACAAGGCGGCCACGAGCGACGACGCGCGCGCGAACTACTTCCAGAAGCTCGGCAGCGGCGGCCTCAGCGACATCGAAGCCGTCGAGATCGACTGGATGCCCGAGCTCATGGAGTACTCCGACATGCTCGCCCCCGTCCCCGACGACCTGAAGGGCCGCTGGCTCGACTGGAAGGAGGCCCAGGCGACCGACCCCGACGGCAACCTCATCGGCTACGGCACTGACATCGGCCCCGAATCGGTCTGCTACCGCGCCGACCTGTTCGCCGAGGCGGGCCTGCCGACCGACCCCGAGGAGGTCGCCGGTCTGTTCACCACGTGGGACGACCTGTTCGCCACGGGCCAGGAGTACGTCGACGAGACGGGCAAGCCGTTCCTCGACTCGGCGAGCTCGGTGCTGCAGGCGCTGATCAACCAGCAGGACGAGACCTTCGAATCCGCGGACGGCGAGGTCATCGCCACCGAGAACCCGGCCGTCGAGGACGTCTACTCCACGACCGTCGAGAAGGGCATCCCGATCGCGGCCTATCCCGACCAGTGGAGCGAGGACTGGTACGCCGCGATGGCGAACGGCGAGTTCGCCGCCGCGCTGTGCCCGCCGTGGTTCCTCGGCATCATCGAGGGCGAGGCCCCCGACATCACCGACTGGAACATCGCCAACGTGTTCCCCGGCGGCGGTGGCAACTGGGGCGGTTCGTTCCTCACGGTTCCCGCCGACGGCGCGAACGTCGAGGCCGCTCAGGAGCTCGCCGCCTGGCTGTCCTCGCCCGAGACGCAGGTGAAGGCGTTCCAGAACGCCGGCACCTTCCCGAGCCAGGTCGACGCCTACGAAGACCCGGCACTGACCGACTACACCAGCGACTACTTCAACGGTGCGCCCGTCGGCCAGATCGGCATCGAACGTGCAGAAGCGGTCGAGGTCGAGCCGTACAAGGGCCCGATGTACTTCCAGCACCGCGACGCACTCAACAGCGCGGTGACGCGCGTCTTCAACGGAACGGAGTCCGAAGAAGAGGCCTGGGACTCCTGGGTCGACGAAGTCTCGAGCTTCTGAGGCGCCGGATGACGCTGCAGGACACGCGGCCGGGAGGGCGCAGCCCGCTCTCCCGGCCTGACCGCACCGACGCGCCCGAACGCCCCATCCGGGTGCTGTCGTTCTCCCAGAAGCTCAGTCGATGGGACCTCAAGGTCTCGCCGTACCTCTACATCTCACCGTTCTTCATCGTCTTCGCGGTCGTCGGCCTGTTCCCGATCGCCTACACGGCCGTGATCTCGTTCATGGACTGGGACCAGGTGCGCGGCGAGGGCGAGTTCATCGGCTTCGACCAGTACCTGTGGATCCTCGGCCAGGAGAAGTTCTGGATCGCCCTGCGCAACACGTTCAGCATCTTCCTGCTGTCGTCGATTCCGCAGATCATCCTGGCCCTATTCATCGCCTCGGCTCTCGACCGCAACATCCGCGCCAAGACGTTCTGGCGGATGAGCTCCCTGCTGCCCTACGTGGTCGCACCGATCGCGGTCGGACTGATCTTCAACGCGCTGTTCGCCGACCAGTCCGGCACCGTCAACCAGTGGCTGCAGTTCTTCGGGATCCCCGCGATCCCGTGGCACGTCGAGCCGTTCTGGAGCCATGTCGCGATCGCGACGATGGTCAACTATCGGTGGACGGGCTACAACGCCCTGATCCTCCTCGCAGCGATGCAGGCGATCCCGCGCGACTACTACGAGGCCGCGCACGTCGACGGCGCGGGCTCGTTCCGACAGTTCTGGAGCATCACGCTGCCGTCGCTGAAGCCGACCCTGATCTTCGTGATCATCACCTCGACGATCGGCGGCCTCCAGATCTTCGAGGAGCCGCAGACGTTCGACCAGTACGGCCAGGGCGGGCCCGCCTCGCAGTGGCTCACGATCACCCTCTACCTGTACGACATCGGCTGGGGGCAGTGGGACTTCGGCCGCGCATCGGCGCTGGCCTGGCTGCTCTTCATCATCATCGTCCTGATCGGCGTGATCAATCTCGCCGTCACCCGCGCGCTCGTGCGCGACGAAGGCTCACGCGGCGGGCTGTCGCGAGCGGAACGGCGCGCCCGCGCGCGGGCGGCACGGAAGGAGGCTCGGCGATGACGCAGACGCTCGACACCCACGCCATCACCACGGCACCGGATGCACGGGGCCGCAGGCACAACCGCATCCGGGGCATGCGGCCCGGCTTCTGGACCTACGCGGGCCTCGGCGTCGTGCTGATCGCGAGCGTGTTCCCGCTGTACTTCTCGTTCCTGATCGGCTCGGGCGACTCGACGACGCTGCGCGATCCGAACAAGTCGTGGATCCCCGGCGGCAACTTCTTCGAGAACGCGGCGGCGGTCGTCAGCGACCCGTCAGTGAACTTCTGGAAGGCGCTGTGGAACAGCATCTGGAGCTCGACCCTCATCGCGATCAGCGTCGTGACGTTCTCGACGCTCGCGGGCTGGGCCTTCGCGAAGCTCCGCTTCCGGGGCTCGAGCATCCTCCTCGCGTTCGTGGTCGCGACGATGGCGGTGCCGCAGCAGCTCGGCGTCGTTCCGCTCTACATCCTGTTCAGCGAGATCGGCTGGACGGGTAAGGTCGGCGCGATCATCATCCCTTGCCTCGTCACGGCGTTCGGGGTGTTCTGGATGACGCAGTACCTGCGCCAGGCGGTTCCGGATGAGCTGATCGAGGCCGCGCGCGTCGACGGCGCGAGCATGCTGCGCACGTTCTGGACGGTCGGCGTCACGGCCGCCCGCCCTGCCGCCGCGATGCTGTTCCTGTTCACGTTCGTGCAGGCGTGGAACAACTTCTTCTGGCCGTTCATCGTGCTCGACCGGCAGAACCCGACGCTGCCCGTCGCGCTGAGCCTGCTCCAGTCCAACCATTTCGTCGACTACTCGATCGTCCTCGCCGGCGTCGTGCTCGCGACCGTGCCCCTGCTGCTGCTGTTCGCAGTCGCGGGCAAGCAGCTGGTCAGCGGCATCATGGCCGGTGCGGTGAAGGGATGACCATGACCCGCCAGTTCCCGTCCGACTTCCTCTTCGGGGCCGCGACCGCGGCCTATCAGGTCGAGGGCGCCGCGTTCGAGGGCGGTCGCACGGCCTCCATCTGGGACGCCTTCAGCCGACATCCGGGCGCGGTCATCGACGCCGACAACGGCGACGTCGCGTGCGATCACTACCACCGATACCGCGACGACGTCGCGCTGATGCGCGAGCTCGGCCTCGGCAGCTACCGGTTCTCGACGTCGTGGTCGCGGGTGCGGCCCGACGGCGGGGCGGCGAACCCCGAGGGCGTCGACTTCTACTCGCGCCTGGTCGACGAGCTGCTCGAGGCCGGCATCACGCCGTGGCTGACGCTGTACCACTGGGACCTGCCGCAGGCGCTCGAGGAGCGCGGCGGCTGGGCTCATCGCGACACGGTCGGCCGCTTCGTCGAGTACGCCGCGACGATGCACGACGCGCTCGGCGACAGGGTCGACGTCTGGACGACCCTGAACGAGCCGTGGTGCTCGTCGTTCCTGTCCTACACGGCCGGTGCGCACGCGCCGGGGCGGCAGAACGTGCGGGACGGCCTGCTCGCGTCCCACCACCTGATGCTGGCGCACGGGCAGGCGGCACGCGAGCTGCGCCGCCGCGACGCGTCGCTCGAGGTCGGGCTGACGCTCAACCTCACGGTGGCAGACGCGGTCGACCCCGCCGATCCGGCCGACGTCGACGCGGCCCGCCGCATCGACGGGCAGTTCAACCGCTGGTTCCTCGACCCGATCCTGCGCGCTCAGTACCCGGATGACGTCGTCGCGGACATCCGGAACGTCGACGCGGAGGCGATGGCCGAGTTCGAGCGGGCCGTGCGCCCCGGCGACCTCGAGGCGATCTCGGCGCCGCTGGACTTCCTCGGCGTGAACTACTACCACGGCGAGTACGTCGGCGGGCGCCCGCCCGCGCGGCCGGTGCCGGGGGGCCAGGCGCCGACGTCGCGCGCGACGAGTTCGCCGTTCCCGTCGCACGACGGCATCCACTGGCACGACCGCGGGCTCCAGCGGACCAATATGGGCTGGGAGGTGCAGCCGGACGGGCTCACGCGTCTGCTCGAGCGGGTCGCGGAGGAGGCGCCCGGCGTGCCGCTGTACGTGACCGAGAACGGCGCGGCGTACGACGACGCCGTGGTCGGCGGCGAGGTGGATGACGCCGAGCGCGTCGCCTACCTGCGTTCGCACCTCGGCGCCGTGCTCGACGCCGTCGAGGCGGGTGTCGACGTGCGCGGCTACTTCTATTGGTCGCTCTTCGACAACTACGAGTGGGCGTGGGGCTACGCCAAGCGCTTCGGCATCGTGCACGTCGACTACGACACCCAGGTGCGCACCGTGAAGGCATCCGGCAGGGAGTACCAGCGGATGATCGCGGCGCGTGCGCTCGAAGCGGCGGAGAGCCGTGTCTGAGGTGGGGTCGGCCGTGCGGTGCGGGGCTCCGCGGAGCTCGGCTCCGCCCCGCGCGGCCGTCGGCGCCGCGACGCGGGCGCGTCCCGCACCGGACGATGCGGGTGCCGGGGGCCGATGAGGGCATACTGAAGCACGGATGAGCGAGGCGGGCGAGATGGCCGATCACGGCACGAAGACGGCGCAGGCGACGATCGAGCAGGTCGCCGCCCTCGCCGGGGTGTCGCGCTCGACGGTCTCGCGCGTGCTCGGCGGCGGCGAGCGCGTCAGCCCCGCGGCGCTCGAGGCCGTGCACGCCGCGATCGACGAGCTCAACTACGTGCCGAACCGCGCGGCCCGCACGCTCGCAACCCGGCAGACGCAGGCGATCGGCCTGGTCGTGCCCGAGGACACGACGCGCTTCTTCGGCGACCCGTTCTTCGCGGCGATCGTCTCGGGCATCCACTCGCGTCTGTCGCGCACCGAGCACGTCCTGAACCTCTTCATCGCGAGCGACGACGCGGGCGACAAGACGACGCGGTACCTGCGCAGCGGCAACGTCGACGGCGCGATCATCGTGTCGCACCACACGAGCAACACTTACATCGACCGCATTGCCGACGCCGTGCCCGTCGTGTTCGGCGGCCGCCCCGTGCGCGAGCGGCCCGGCGATTACTACGTCGACGTCGACAACGTCGCCGGCGGCGCGGACGCGACCGAGTACCTGATCTCGCGCGGTGCGCGCCGCATCGCCATGATCGCAGGCCCCGCAGACATGCCCGCCGGCATCGACCGCGTCGACGGTTATCGGCGCGCGCTCGCCTCGGCGGGCCTCCCGGACGGGCCCGTCGTCGCGGGCGACTTCACGCAGGCGGGCGGCGCCGCGGCTGCGCGGCGCCTCGTCGCGGACGGCGCCGAGTTCGACGCGCTTTTCGTCGCGAGCGACCTGATGGCGCGCGGCGCGCTCGAGGCGCTGCGCGACGCGGGCATCGCCGTGCCGGGCGACCTGAAGGTGATCGGTTTCGACGACTCGCCCATCGCGACCAACTCGGAGCCGCACCTGACGACGGTGCGACAGCCGTCCCGCCTCCAGGGCGAGACGATGACGGATGTGCTCCTGGCCCGCCTCCGAGGCGAGGACCCGCCACGGGTGACCACCCTCCCCACGGAGGTCGTGGTGCGTCAGACGGCGTGAGAACCCCGCCGCGGTGACAGGATCCGCGCTCTCCGGCGCGGCCGTTTCAGATTCTTAGTGCAACGCTCCTGATGGGGATGGGGTTGTTGATGGGTGTCGTGTTTGATTGGTCGGTCCGGTTGGCGGCGTATCGTGCGTTGATCGCGGGGACGCCTTCGATCAGGGT
>NZ_KZ672984.1:129894-176107 GCF_002970975.1 Microbacterium halophytorum | reverse complement strand
TGCTGCTGTGCACTGGCTGCCATCATCGCGTCCACGACGACGGCTGGGGCATCGAAATGCGCGGCACGGGCACCGGGGGAGAAGTGTGGTTCATCCCGCCCCCGTGGCTCGACCGCGCCCGCACGCCCCGCCGCGGCATGAACACCCACTTCGGCCTCGCCGCCTGACCGCGCCCGAGCGGGCGCCGGTGCGTATCGCGCGCTGACCGCGCCCGCGCGGGCGCCCGTTCGTGTCGCGCGCATGCGCGGTTCACAGCGTTTCCGCACCCGCTCACGGCGCGCGCGGTCGGGCGCGGGGCATGCGGCGTCATAGTCTCGGAGGCGGATCATGAATCGCCTCCTCGTCGCCGTCCTCGCAGCGGTCGACGCCGTCGTCGCGGCGGTCGTCGGCCTCGGTGCCGTACTCGCACCGCTCGTGCTGCTCTGGTTCACCGCCTTCTCCGGAGCGCCGTGGGGCGCCCTGTGGCCGACCACCGCCCGCGTCTGGGAGCTCGGCAACCTCGTGCCGCTGCACCTCGAGCTGGGCGACGGCCTCGTCGCGGCGGCCGGCATCGCGCCGGATGCCGCCGGGTTCGTCGTCTCGCTCGCGCCGCTCGCGTTCGCGGGCTTCGTGCTGCTGTTCGCGGCGCGATCCGGGCGCCGTGCGGCGCGCGCGGGGGAGTGGGTCACCGGCGTCGCGTCCGGAACGCTCGTGACCGCCGCGATCGCGCTCGTCGTGCTCCTGACGTCCGGAACGCCCGTCGCCGTCGTGAACGCCTGGCAGGCCGCGCTCTTCCCCCCGCTGATCTACCTGCTCGGGGCGCTCGCGGGCGCCGTCGCGGCCGCATGGGGCGATGGGGACGGCGGCATCGTCGACCGGGTGCACGATCGCGTCGATGACCTGCCGACCCTGTGGCGGGCGACGCCGCCGATCGCGGTGCGCGCCGCGGGGATCGGCGTCGTCGGGCTGCTCGGCGTCGGGGCGCTCGCGCTGTTCGCGGCCGTCGTCACCGGCGGCGGCGAGATGATCACGCTGTTCGAGGCGGTCCAGGTCGATGCGGTCGGGGCGACGGGGCTCACCCTCGCGAACCTCGCGTACCTGCCGACCTTCCTGGTCTGGGCGCTGGCATGGGTCGCCGGCCCCGGGTTCGCCGTCGGCTCGGGCACGGTCGTGGCCCCGACGGGTGCCGATCTCGGCGTCGTCCCCAGCCTGCCGGTCTTCGGTCTGATCCCCGAGGCGGGTTCGTCCTGGCTCCTGCTGGTCGCGCTGCTCCCGGTCGGCGTCGGCGCGCTCGCCGGGCTCGCGGCGCGGATCCGGCTGCTGCAGGAATGGCGGGCCGAGGGCATCGACGACGAGGGGCCGGAGCCGTGGCTGCCGCGCCTCGCCCTCGCGGCCGGCATCGCGATCCTCGTGGCGGCGGCGGCCGCGCTGCTGGCGGCCATGGCATCCGGATCGATCGGCCCCGGCCGGCTCGTCGACGTCGGCCCGCACGCGGGCATGGTCTTCGTCGTCGTGGCCGCCGAGGTGCTCGTCGGCGCCGCCGCGATCCTGCTGGCCCCGCGCCGGCGCGAGCAGGCCTGGACCGAGCTCGGCGACTAGCGGCGCGATATCGTCGGAGGTGCACCACTCCCCGTCGGAAGGACCGCCCCGTGACCACGCCTGAAGCACCCCTGCGAGCACTCGTCACCGGAGCCACGAGCGGCATCGGCGCGGCCACCGTGCGCCGGCTCGTCGCCGAGGGCTGGTCCGTCGTCGCGTCGGGCCGCCGCGCCGACCGCCTCGCCGCGCTCGCGGACGAGACCGGGTGCGACACCTTCGTCGCCGACCAGACCGACGCGGAGCAGATCGCCGCCCTCGCCGAGCACGTCACGGCGGGCGGCGCCCTCAACGCCCTCGTCAACAATGCGGGCAACGCCTTCGGACTCGAGCCCGTCGCGACGGGCGACGTCGACAACTGGCTCCGGATGTACGAGCTGAACGTGATCGGCACCCTCCGGATCACGCAGGCGCTCATCCCGGCGCTGCGCGCGTCGGGCCGCGGCGACATCGTGACGATCACGTCGACCGCGGCGCACGGCGCGTACCCGGGCGGCTCCGGCTACACGGCGAGCAAGTCGGCGGAGCGCGAGATCGTGCAGACGCTGCGCCTCGAGCTCGGCGGCGAGCCCATCCGGGTGATCGAGATCGCCCCCGGCGCCGTCGAGACCGACTTCTCGCTCGTGCGCTTCGACGGCGACTCCGAGCGCGCGGCCGCCGTGTACGCGGGGTACGAGCCGCTCACGGCCTCCGACATCGCCGACACCGTCGCGTTCACGCTGACGCGCCCGCACCACGTCAACATCGACACCCTCATCGTGCGCCCCCGCGCGCAGACGAACAACACCACGATCCACCGCGACGCGTAAGCGCGGCACGGGCGCCCGGCGTCCGGCGGGCGCCGCCGAGCGCCGTGCGTCGGCGTGCGTGCGGCCCGGCGGGGCCGAGCGCATAGACTGGCTGACGTGTTCTCGGTCGTGGTTCTGATATCCGGCAGCGGTTCCAATATGCGAGCGCTGTTGGAGGCGGCCAGCGACCCCGACTACCCGGCGCGGATCGTCGCCGTCGGCGCCGACCGGCCGGCCGACGGCCTCGAGCACGCCGCCGACTTCGGCATCCCGAGCTTCGACGTGCCGTTCACGGCGTACGCATCGCGCGAGGAATGGGGCGAGGAGCTCGCGAAGCAGCTGCGGGCGTGGAGCCCCGACCTCGTCGTGCTCAGCGGCCTGATGCGACTGCTGCCCGCCGCCGTCGTCGAGGAGTTCGGCCCGAACATCGTCAACACGCACCCCGCCTTCCTCCCAGAGTTCCCCGGCGCCCACGGCGTGCGCGACGCGCTCGCGGCCGGCGCGGAGCGGACGGGAGCGAGCGTGATCGTCGTCGACGACGGCGTCGACACCGGCCCGATCCTCGCGCAGGAGCGGGTCGAGATCGCCCCGGACGACACCGAGTCGAGCCTGCACGACCGCATCAAGCCCGTCGAACGCCGCCTGCTGATCGACGTGGTGCGCCGCGTCGCCACGGGCGATATCGACCTGACGAACCCCGCCTGAGCAGAAGGAGACCTCATGTCCGGCCCCCGTCACGACGCGTCGCTGTACCGCGAGCGCGATGTTGTCCCGATCCGGCGCGCGCTCATCTCCGTGAGCGACAAGACCGGCGTCACCGAGCTCGCCACGGCGCTGCAGGCGGCCGGCGTCGAGATCGTCTCGACCGGCTCGACCGCCCAGCGCATCCGCGAGGCCGGCGTCGAGGTCACCGACGTGGCTGCCGTGACCGGCTCGCCCGAGATGCTCGACGGCCGCGTCAAGACGCTCCACCCGAAGGTGCACGGCGGCCTGCTCGCCGACCTGCGCCTCGAGCACCACGAGACCGAGCTCGGCGAGCTCGGCATCGAGCCGTTCGAGCTCGTGGTCGTCAACCTCTACCCGTTCGTCGAGACCGTCGCATCCGGATCGCCCGCGAACGACATCGTCGAGCAGATCGACATCGGCGGCCCCGCCATGGTGCGCGCCGCGGCGAAGAACCACGCGAACATCGCGATCGCCGTCAGCCCCGAGTCGTACCCGACGATCATCGAATCGCTCGCGAACGGCGGCACGACGCTGACGAGCCGCCGCGAGCTCGCCGCCCGCGCGTTCGCGCACACGGCCGCCTACGACACGGCCGTCGCCGCATGGTTCGCCGAGGACACGCTGGCCGGCGACGCCGACGGCATGCCGGGCCAGCTCACGATCCAGGCCGAGAAGATCTCCGACCTGCGCTACGGCGAGAACTCGCACCAGCGCGCCGCGATCTACACCCGCGTCGGCGGCCACGGCATCGCCCAGGCGAAACAGCTCCAGGGCAAGGAGATGTCGTACAACAACTACGTCGACGCCGACGCCGCGCTGCGCGCCGCGTACGACATGCAGCTTCCCGCCGTCGCGATCATGAAGCACGCCAACCCGTGCGGCATCGCCGTCGGCGAGTCGAAGGCGATCGATCAGATCGCGTCCGCCCACCTGCGCGCGCACGAGTGCGACCCGCTGTCGGCGTTCGGAGGCGTGATCGCCGCGAACCGCTCCGTGACGCTCAAGATGGCCGAGAACCTGCGCGACATCTTCACCGAGGTCATCATCGCGCCCGACTTCGAGCCGGCCGCTCTCGAGGTCTTCCGCGAGAAGAAGAACCTCCGCGTGCTGCAGCTCCCCGCCGACTGGAAGCAGGAGCGCATGGACGTGCGCCTCGTCTCCGGCGGCGCCCTGCTGCAGGACGCCGACCTCTTCGGCGAGGACATCGAGGCCGTCGCCGAGAGCTGGAAGCTCGTCGCCGGTGAGAAGCCCGCGAACATCTCGACGCCCGAGCTCGTGTTCGCCTGGAAGGCGTGCCGCGCCGTGAAGTCGAACGCCATCGTGCTCGCCGACAAGCTCGCGACCGTCGGCATCGGCATGGGCCAGGTCAACCGCGTCGACTCGTGCAAGCTGGCCGTCGAGCGCGCGGGCGACCGCGTGGTCGGCTCGATCGCCGCCTCCGACGCCTTCTTCCCGTTCTCGGACGGCCCCGAGGCGCTCATGGACGCGGGCGTCAAGGTCATCATCCAGCCTGGCGGCTCCGTCCGCGACCAGGAGACGATCGACCTCGCCAACGAGCGCGGCGTCGCCATGTACTTCACCGGCGAACGCCACTTCTTCCACTGAGTCGTTGCCCACGAGAGCGGGGCTGCCCCCGAGACTCAGGTCTCGGGGGCAGCCCCGTTCCCGGCTCAGGCCGCTTCGCGGGTCAGGAGCGCGCGCTTCACGTCGAGGCCCCACGCGAAGCCGCCGAGCGTGCCGTCGCTGCGGAGCACGCGGTGGCACGGCGTGAACAGCGCCGGCGCGTTCTTCGCGCAGATCGACGCCGCGGCGCGCACGGCGCTCGGCGAGCCCAGCTCCGCCGCGAACTCGGCGTACGTGAGCGGGGCGCCCGGGGTGATACGTCGCAGCGTCGCCCAGCCGCGCAGCTGCAGCTCGGTGCCGTGATGGCGCACCGGCACGGCCGCGATCGCACCGAGCTCGCCGGCGTAGTACGACGCGACCGCCTCGGCCGGGGCCGGCGTCGAGCCGGGCCGGGCCTCCGCCGGCCGGTGGGCGGGGCGCAGGCGCGCGAGCAGGCGCTCGGCCGAGTCCGTCCATCCGGATGCGAGCACGGAGCCGTCGCCGTCGGCAAGGATCGTGAACGGGCCGTCGGGGGTGTCGACGGTCTCGAAAGTCGCGGTGCTCATGGCGCCTCCTGCGTGGGTGGTTGTGCTTCTGCGAGCGGCGGGTCGCCGCTGAGCGGGGCGGCCGTGCGCCACAGGTGCGCGGACAGGTACGACCGCCACGGCGCGGCCCGTTCTGCCCACGCCGCGAGCGGCTTCGGCTCGGCCGGGATCCCGGCGACGGCCGCGCCGTTCCGCAGCACGAGGTCGCCTGGCAGCAGGACATCCGGGTCGTTCAGAACCCGCATCCGCACGTAGTCGGCCGTCCACGGCCCGATGCCGCGCATCGCCAGCAGCGCCGCTCGCTGCCGGTCGCCGTCGTCGGCCCCCGTGAGTACGAGCTCGCCGGTCGCCAGGGCTTCGGCGGCGCCGAGGATCGCGCGCACCCGCGAAGCGGGGCCGCGCAGCACCTCGTGGCCGCGTTCGGCGATCGCCGCGGCCGTCGGGAACAGCAGCCGCTCGGCGCCCGCGATCTCGACGCTCTCGCCGAGCGCCTCGGCGAGCCGCGTGAGGTGCGTGCGCGCCGCGGGCACGCTGATCTGCTGGCCGACCATCGCCCGGACGAGCATCTCGTGCGGGTCGGCGGTGCCGGGCACCCGGATGCCGGGGACGCGGCCGACGAGGGGCGCGAGCTCCGGGTGAGCGGAGAGGGCGGCATCGATCGCGACGGGGTCGGCGTCGAGGTCGAACAGCCGACGCACGCGGGCGATCAGGGTGCCGAGGTCGGAGAGGTCGCGCACGTGCGCCGTCAGGCGGATGCGGTCGGTGTCGCCCGGCGCCGGCGGCTCGGCGTGCGTCACCTCGAACCACGCGGCCCCGCCCGGCAGGCGGATAGTGCGGGCGAAGCGGGCCGCTCCGGCTTCCTCGGCGCCGTCGACGACGCGGGCGCGCAGCCAGGCGAAGACGCCGGCGGCGTCGAACGGCCGACGAACGGGAAGGCTGAGCCGGATGGCGGCGGGTGTCGGGGCGTGCGTGCGGGGGCCGTGCGTCGTGCCGGGAGCGGCGATGCGTCGGCGCCGCCGCGCACGCAGCTCGGTCGGGGTGATGCCGAAGACCTCGCGGATCGTGTCGTTGAACTGGCGGATGCTCGCGAAACCCGCCGAGAAGGCGACGTCGGCGGCGGGGAGGTCGGTCTCGATCAGCAGGGTGCGCGCCGTCTGGGCGCGATGCGCGCGCGCCAGCGCCAGCGGGCCGGCGCCGAGCTCGACCCGCAGCAGCCGGGTGAGATGCCGAGGCGAGTAGCCGAGCGAGCCGGCGAGCCCCGGAACCCCGCCGCGTTCGACGGCGCCGTCGGCGATGAGCCGCATCGCGCGGGCCGCCGCGTCTCCGCGCACGTTCCACAGCGGTGATCCCGGTGCGGCCTCGGGGAGGCACCGCTTGCACGCGCGGTAGCCGGCCTCGTGGGCGGCGGCGCTCGTCGGATAGAAGGTGACGTTCGCCGGCTTCGGGGTGCGAGCGGGGCAGCTCGGCCGGCAGTAGATCCCCGTCGACCGCACGGCGGTGACGAACTGACCGTCGAAGCGGGCGTCGCGCGCGTCGATCGCGCGGTACCGCTCGTCGAAGGTCATATCCGCTGACATGCCCCCAGCCTGGCACAGCAGCGCGCGCCTGACTAGCGGAAAACGGACACGGGAGTGGCGCGGGCGCGGTGCCCCGTCATCCGGTGCGAGCCGCGCCCGTCGGGGACGACTGCGAGCGGGTGGGGCGGGCACGCCCTGACGGGGCCCGCGAGCGAGGCGGGGCACCGCTCGTCGCGGTGGCGCCGGGCCCGCGCATGCGCTCGGCGGGCGCCCGGCGGCGCGGGAGAACGGCGACGGAGTCTCGTTGGGGGAGGGGGATACGAGACCCCGCCGCCGGCATGGGACAGGGCGCCGCGAGGCGCCCTGAAGTGTTGGGGTGGTGCGGTCGGCGCCTCAGAGGCGCGCTTCCGCGATGACATCACCGTACTCCGTCTCACCCACGGGAGTGAAGCCGACACGGTGGAAGAACGCCTCGGGGCCGTCCTCGCCGGGCTCGTACAGCACGTTCACGTGGTCGAGGCCGCGCGAGCGCGCCTCCGAGAGCAGCGCCTCAACGGCGAAGCGGCCGACGCCGCGGCCCTGGTCGTCCGCGTCGACGTTGATGCGCCACAGCACCGAGTCGAGGTAGTCGACGTCGGCGCCGCCGCCGAAGCTGGCGCTGATGAAACCCACGACCCCCTCGTCGTCGACGATGACTCGCTGCCACGTCGATGCGGGGTCGAGAACGGTCGCGGCGATGCCGTAGGAGACGGGCGCGAGGAACTGTTCCTGCCCGGGCTTCAGGGACAGGTTGTTCACCGCCACGATGGTGTCGGCCGAGAGTTCCACGAGTCGCAGGTCCGTCATGGAGACAGACTAGGGCAACCGTCGGGAGTACGGAAAGCCCCGCAGGTCACGAAGCGACGTCGAACCGAGAGCGGGCTCCGGGCGGCGCATCTGCGCCATCCGAAGCCCGCTCGAAGAAGGGGTTACGCGTGCACCCAGACCTCGAGACCGTAGCCGTAGCCGTTCTCGTCGTAGTGGATCGGCGACCAGTCGTACAGCCACTTGGCTTCGCTCGGGGTCATGTTCACACAGCCGTGGCTCGCGGGGCTGCCGAAATTGTTGTGCCAGTACGCGCCGTGGAAGCCCTCGTCCTGGTTGAAGTACATCACCCACGGCACGTCGGGCTGCAGGTACGGCGTGCCCTCGGGGTCGGGGCTCGACATGTCCTGGATCTCGAGCTTCGAGCTGATGCGGAAGTGGCCCTGGTCCGTCTCGTGGCCGGGAAGGCCGCTCGAGATCGTGAACGACTTCACGACCTCGCCGTTCTCGATCGCGTACGCCTGCTGGGCGCTCAGGTCGACCTCGAGGCTCCGCTCCTTCTGCGTCACATCGGCCTCGACGACTTCGACGTCGAGCTTCTCGGTCGCCTCGCCCTTCTCGAGCGCGGCCGCGAAGTCGGCGGCGACGCCCTCGGTCGTCTTGAGCTTCCAGCCGTCCTGGCCCTCGCCGCCCGAGATCACGAATCCCTGGCTGTCGACGATCTGCTCGGCGTCGACCGCCTCGCGGTCGACCTTCTCGGGGAGGGAGGCGACGGTCTTCTGAATCGCGTTCTCGTCCGCGGCGACGGCGAAGCCGCCCTCGCCGTCGGGGATGACCTCGAGCCACGCGCCGATCTGCTCGGGCGTGACCGCGACGGCGCGCTCGTCGCCGACGTAGAAGCCGGCCTTCTCGGCCATGCCGTTGAGCGCCTTCGCCTGCTTCTTCGCGGCGTCCGTGCTCGTCGTCGGTGCGATATCGACATCGGTGGCCTCGACTGTGATGCCGCCGTCGCCGTTCACGAGCGCCGCGCTCAGGTCCTCCGCAAGAGCGTCGAGGTCGGGGCCTGAACCGGCCTCGGCCGCAACGGGCGTGAAAGCGCCGCCCTCGAACACGACCTGCGCGTCGACGGGCTCGACGAAGAGGTCCGGGATCTTGGCCTTGAGCGTCTCAGCGGCCTGCTCGTTGTCGATCGTGACCGTCGGCGCGTACGGGTCCTCCGGATGCCAGTCCGTGACCTTCCAGAGCGGGTGGTCGCGGAACGCCTGCTCGGCGGCCTCCTTGGCGTTCACCTCGGCACCGAGCTCTTCGCCCGTGACCTCCGTGCCGCCGATCTCGATCGTGGCATCGGCGACGCGCTCCTCGATCGCGGCCGCGGCCTGGCCCGCAGTGTGGAACCCGACGGACGTACCGGCGACGGCGACGCCCGGCGCGATCAGGATCGTGGAGGCGCCGATCACGGCGGCGACGACGAGCGCCGAGGGAATGCCGATGCCGAGCCACAGGCCCGTGCGCCGCTTCCGGCGCGGCTGGTCGGCGGTGAGGTCGGTGACCTCGACCTCGTCGATCGGCGTGGTGCCCTCGTTCGTCATCTGATGTACCCCCTGGCCGCTCCTGGATATCGGCGGTCCTCGTCCCAGCATAATTCGGGCGTGTCGTGCGAACACCGAGAACCGATCACGATGAGGGAACGATCGCGAGATACCCGTCTGCACGGTCCGCTGTGCGCAGGTCAGCCCTGGCGATCGGGGCGAACCAGCAGCACAGAGGGTTCCTCCATGATGTCTTCCCGACGGGTGCAGACGGCGACCTCGTCACAGACGACGAGCTCGCCCGAGCGGAGCGCCCGCCGACTGTGCGAGCGCCGAAGGCAGCCTGAGGCACAGGCGCTCGGGACGACTATGCGCGCATCGGCAGCACGCGATCGATGCCATCGCGCTCGAACGCAGGAGCGCCGGGACCGGACGACGCGCTTGCGCCGTCCGCATCGTGCGCGCGGCTACCGCACTTCCGTTCGACATTCGACGCCAGGGGGATCTGATGCGAGGCGCTCTCGAGGATGTGCATCAGGTAGCCCGCTGTATTCGGCAGCGCGATCACGTCCCCGACCGCGATCCCGTGCGGGAACGCGAGGCGCCGACGCAGGATCAGTTCTTCCTCGATGCAGTAGGCGCCCACGAGGAAACCCTGGAACGGCATGGACGGATGCGAGGAGGAACCGCCGCCTGTGCGCACCAGGATCGGGTCGACCAGGAAGTCATCCGACGTCGAGCGGCACTGGGTGCGGTTCATCTCCAGCCCGACGAGCGGCACTCCATCGCTGGTGGTGGTGCGCTGGATGACGCGTGCAAGGGTCATGCCGCAGCCGTCCAGCATCGACCGGCCGGGCTCGCACCGCAACTGCACGCCGCGCTCGCGGAGAGCCCGCGCCACGGTGACCCCTGGGTGGATCTCATCGTGGAGGAGCGTCCGGAGCCAAGGGCCGCGGACGACCTCCTGATGGTAGGGGTAGACGCGCGCCAGCGGCTCCCCGCGCCACGTGGGCGGCACGGCGGACGCGTCCGCCGCGGACCGGTCATGGGCCTCCCAGAAGGCATCCCACTGGCTGGCGGAATCCAGGTAGCTCATCGGCACCCCGCCGCCGATGTCCACGAAAGCGTCCTTCTCGGCCAAGCCCCGCTCCCGCAGCCGGTCGATCAGGTCCAGGCTCTCACGGAGAGCGACCGCGCGCGCAGCGGCGTCGTAGCCGTGCAGGTGGAAGTGCACCCCGTCGACGCGGAGCAGTTGTCCGAGCCCGCCGCCGTCGATGAGCTCGAGCCAGGTGCGGGCCGATTCGCCGAACCGCGTGGGAGGGATCACGTCGGTGGGCTCCGGAGCGAGGCGAAGCGCCACAGGGAACGACGCCTCGCGGGCCGCCGTCGTCCTCGTTCGGCCGGCCACGATCTCCTCCGCCACGACCCGCGCAGCCGCGACCTCATCGATGTTGTCCAGCACCAGCAGCGAACCCGACTCCAGCGCGAGACGGAGGACCGCCCGGGGCTTGATGGCGGCGCTGACCACCACATCCCGAACGGGCACGCCGGCGTCGAGCACCTGACGCAGCTCCCGCTCGCTGCCGACATCCACCCCGAGCCCAGCGCGGCGCGCGGCGCGCACCATTCCGAGGGTCTTGTTGGCCTTGCGGGCGACGAAGATCCGCACGTCCACGCCGGACTCGTCGGCGACCTCCGTGAGCTCAGCGGCGTTCCGCGGAAGAGCAGAGAAGTCGTGCACGTTGAGCGGACTCCCGTACTGCTCCAGCAGCGCGGAGCACGTTCCAGGGTCAGAGAGGAGTTCGCGCATCCACGGTTCGAGCCGGGCGGCGAGCGGCGGGGTGCCGTGGCAGCCCTCGCGCAGGGTGAGTTCCTCGGTCATGGCACATCCTCCGGTTCGGCGGTCTCGGTGAGGGAACGTTCGTCGACGGGGTGTGCCGGGCGGGCTCCCCGGCGTCCCCCGGCGGGAGGGGGAGTGGAGACTCGGCCCGCGATCCGCTGTGCCCAGCGGCGCCCCTCCTCGTGCAGGCGGCGGTTCAGCGTGTCGTGCCCGATCACGTGATCCTCGGTCGGGCGGCCGATCAGCGCCAACCCGTCGGTGGCGTCGGCGACGGCGGCGGCACGGGAGCGAGGACGGGGGTGGACGGGTGCGCCGGCCTCATCGACCATCGCTCCCCGCCTGCCCGGCCGCACGTGCACGAGCCCGCGGCGCAGGAGCGCGCGGCTCAGCCGGTCGGTGATGTCACGCACCCCCGGCGGGGTCAGCACCGCGTCGATCACGACGTCGACATCGCGGGTCGCCCGGCCGGAAACGTCGTGAGGGCCCTCGCCGTCGATCTGGATCCCGGCGTCGAGCCAGGACAGGTCGACCGCGCCGGATGCGATCATCGCCAGCAGCTTCCGGGCGTTGACGAGGGGCGGGCCGAAGGCGAACCGCTCCAGCACCCGCGCGGTGTGCCGGAATCGGCGCCACTCCGCCTCCGAGGCGTCGCAGTCGCGCAGGCTCGCCGAGATCCGAGGATACAGCGCCTGCCACAGACGTCCGAGAGCGAAGGCCGGGCCGGGAGGGCGGGCGCCCTCCGCGGTCTCGATGCTCCGTCGCAGCGCGCCCTCGGCTCGGCCGAACCCGCGGGGCAGGTCGGGCTCCGCGCCCGTGCGCAGCGTGCTCTCGACGGCTTCTCGCGCGTCCTCGCCGAGTGCCGCGACAGCCGCGTCGATCAGGATCTCCTGCACCGTGTCCGGGCCGAACGGTCTCGCGCGGGCTCGGGTATGGGCGTCCTCCCTCCTCGTCCCGCCGCCGAGAACATCGTCGGCACCGGGGAGGGGCGGCAATCGCGAGCTCGCGGTCTCCGCGGCGCGTCTGATCGCCTCGGGCAGCGGTGTGCCCGGGGCCGGCTTGGCGTCGAGCAGCAGCCCGTGTCTGGTGATCGGTCGGATCACGGCGGGTTCGTCGTCGCCACGGCGGTGAACCAGTCGGAATCGGCCGTCGGCATCGGGGGCGAAGACGCCGCCGCGGCCCTCTGTGAGCGACAGGCACGCGTCGAGGAAGGTCAGCGCGCCGCCGCGCACCGCGACCCTCGAGCCCGCCGGCACGCGCGCGGACGTCAGCATCCGCTCGACGGGGAGCGCCGCCGGGATGAGAGGGATCGACGAATGCCAGTGCCGGGCGAGCGATCCCTCGTGACCCGCTGCATGTCCGCTGGCGATCAGCACTTCGTCAGCGGTTCGGGTCGCGGGCCCGGGACTTTCATCCGTGACGACGTGCCAGGCCCCTCCGGTTCGGCGCACGTCCGTGACGCGAGCGGAGACGAGGGTCACGTGGGCGTGCGGCGAGAGGTCCTGCACCATCCGCTGCCAGCGCTGCGCGAGATACTCGCCCACGACAGCGCGCGGAGGGTGCGGGTCGTCGGCCAGCTGAGGATGCGTTCCGTGCACCCAGGCGGGGAAACCGGGGAAACCGCCGGTGACCGGTTCGTCGAGGATCGTCGCGCTCACGTTCAGCCGCAGATGCGGCGGTTGGCTCGGGTCATATGCGGTGCCCGTGCCCGGCACCCGCACGGTGTCGATCACCGTCACCTCGCGGCGAGGAGCGGCAGGACCGCGTCTCAGCTCCGCCGCGAGCTCCTCGAGGGCGTACAGCGCCTTCGGCCCGGCGCCCACGACGACGATGCGCAGGGACGGCGGGGCGCTGCGGATCGCGCCGGCGGAGCCGCGCCGAGTGCTCGACCGCGGGACGGGCGGCTGATCACCCACGCCGGGCTGTCCTGCGCAGCTGGTCGAGCTCCTCCGCGATCGCATCGGGATCGGCAGCGAGGGTGTCGAGCACCCACTGATCGTCGTACACGGTCTCCAGGTAGGGCACGCCGCCGTCGTGCACCACGAACACCACCCGCGTGCCGGCTTCGAGATCCGGGATCAGCCCTCCGAGTGCGCTGACGATGCCGCCGGTCGATCCGCCGGCGAGGATCCCTTCCGTGCGCGCGAGGTGCCGGGCTCCGACAACGCAGTCGACGGCCCTCACTCGGACGACCTGGTCGGGTTCGACCTGGGTCGACAGCTCGGTGACCACCCCAGCACCCATGCCCGGCAGGGGGCGGGGCGCGGCGGTGCCGCCGAACAGCACGCTGCCGACCGCATCCACCGCGACCACGCGCGTGTCCATGTGGTGGTCGCGGATGTACGCGGCGCTCCCACCGATCGTGCCGGTGGTGGACACGGCCGCCATCAGCACGTCGACCCGATGCCCCGTCGCCTCGGCGATCTCCCGCATCGTGCCGTCGTAGTGAGCGCGGGGGTTCGCGGGGTTGCCGTACTGGAAGAGATTGACCGCACCGGGGATCTCGGCGAGCAGCTCCTCGACGCGGTGGAACCGCGCAGTGAGGAGGTCGCCCGTCTCGGGGTCGGGTTCGGAGACCACGTCGACCTCGCCGCCGAGCGCTGTGATGATCCGCACAGTGGTGGCGTTGGTCCTGGCGTCGACGACGCAGACGAACCTCAGTTCGTGGGCATTGCAGGCGCGGGCCAGTGCCACGCCGAGGTTGCCGGAGGACGACTCGACGATCGTGCCGCCGCGAGCCAGACGGCCGGACTCCAGGGCATCGCGGACCATTGCCATCGCGGGCCGGTCCTTCGTCGAGCCGCCGGGGTTCACGGACTCGAGTTTTGCGAGGATCTCCACGCCCGACTCGGGGAACAGCGCATCGAGACGCACGAGGGGCGTGTTTCCGACGGCTTCGTTGATACCGGCGACGATCGACGACGTGGGCATGGGATCACTCTACGGAGATGCCGGGGTCAGCAGTGCGCTTCTCGGCCCACGGGATCTCCGGGGAGCGGAAGAATCGGATGCCCTGCTCGCGCCAGGCGGGGGCCATGGCCGCCACCCGTGCGCGGAACTCCTGCCATGTGCGCTGTTCGCTGCCCAGCGGCCCCGACCACGCGGCCTCCGAGGCCGAGGCGATGCGCGGGAACACCATCCGCTCGAGCGTCTCGGAACCCCCGATCGTCTCCGTCCAGATCGCCGCCTCGACGCCCAGGAGGCCCCCCTCCGCAACACCGGGGACCACGGCGGCCGGCTCCCACTCGTACGAGCGGCGCACGCTCGTCGGGCCGTTCGCCCAGACGAGGCCGGCCGGGCTCTCCGCGTCGTACTTCATGTCGAGGTAGATCGCATCGGCGGGGGAGAGGATCAGTCGGCCCCCACGCTCCACGAACGCGCGCGCCCGCTCGGCGTGGCCGGGCTCGGGCACGACGAAGTTCCAGTACTGCCCGATCGTGCCGCGCGCGGTGTCGGCGGCACCCGCCTCATGCCACGCGACGGGGGTCTTGCCCGTCTCGGCCACGATGCGGCTCGCGAGGCCGACCATCCGGGCGTAGTCCGCCCGCGAGGTGCCGAGCGCCTCGTCGCCGCCGAAGTGCAGCAGCGGGCCGGGCGTCAGCTCGGCGATCTCGCCGATCACCTCCCGCAGGAAGGTCTCGAGCCCAGGGGCGTCGGCGCGCAGCGACGAGAACCCGACCGCCATTCCCGTGTACGGCTCTCCTGGCGTCGGCTCCCCGCCTCCGTGCTCGCGCACGACCTCGAGCACGTGCTCCGAGAGCACGGGGGCGGCGGCGAGCTCCGGATGGCTGAGCCCGATCGCGTGGGTGTGCCCCGGGAGGTCGAACTCCGGGATCACGGTCATGTGGTGCGCCGCGGCGTGCGCGACGATCCTGGCGAAGTCGCCGCGCGAGTACCGGCCGCCGGTGCCGCTTCCGACACCGGTCGACGAGCCCCGCTCGGCGAGCTCGGGGTGCGAGTCGAGCTCGAGCCGCCAGCCCTGGTCGTCCGTGAGGTGCAGGTGCAGGGCGTTCAGCTTCAGATCGGCGGCGCGCTCGATCAGGGCCTCGACCGTCTCGACCGGGTGGAAGCGCCGCGCGACGTCGAGCATCACGCCCCGGTGCCGGAACCGGGGGACGTCCCGGACCTCGACGGCCGGGACCAGCGGGCCGTCGGCGTCGGCCGTGAGCAGTTGCGCGACCGTGCGCTCGGCGTAGAAGGCGCCGGCCTCCGCGGCGGCGCGCAGGTGCACGCCGCCGGCGTCGACGCGCAGGGCATAGCCCTCCTCGCCGAGCTCCCCCGCGAGGCCGGGCGACACGATCCTCACGGCGTCGGAGAGGACCCGCGCGAGTGCCTCGGCGCGAGTGCCGGGGCCGGGGCGGTGCGGCCTGCCGCCTTCCACGACGGACGACGGCCATGGCACGAGGGGGAGGGTCATGCCGGGCAACATACCCGCGATCGTGCGCGGCGTCGAGCGGATGTCACAGGTTTGTAAAGTTCCTGAACAAATCTGGCCCGCGCTGTTGCGCGATCCGAGTTTGTAAGTTTTGCTTACAAACATGTCAGAGCCGACTGCCGCCGCATCGAGCGGCTCCGCCCGCCGCGCCAAGGTGCTGCCGGAGGGCGTCAGGGCGCACAACCGCGCCCTCGTGCTGACCACGCTCTTCCACGCCGGCGCGATGAGCCGCGCCGACCTCGCCCGCGAGACGGGCCTGACCCGCGTGACGACCTCCGACCTGGTCGGCGAGCTCGTGGCATCCGGCGTCGTCGTCGAACAGGGCACCCGCCCCGGGGCGCGCCCCGGCAAGCCCGCCGTGCTCGTCGACCTCGACCGCGCGAGCCTGAAGGTCGTCGGCATCGACCTCTCCGACGCGCACGAGCTGCGCGGCGCCGTGATCGATCTCGCGGGTGTGGTCGGCGAGCGCGCCGCCGTCCCGCGGCCGGCCACGGGCGACGGCGCCCTCGACGCCGTCGAGGGGCTCGCCGCCGACCTGCTCGGTCGGGCTGGCGGCCGCGTGCTCGGCGTCGGCGTCGGGAGCCCCGGCATCGTCACGGCCGACGGCACCGTCGCGACCGCGCCCAACATGGGCTGGAGCGACCGCCCCGTGCAGCGGGAGCTGCGCGACCGGCTCGGTGCCCCCGTCTACGTTGCGAACGACGCCGACGTCGCCGCGCTCGCGGAGCGAACGCTCGGGGGAGCGGCCGGCGACTTCATGCTCGTCAAAGTCGGCCTCGGCGTCGGCGCTGGCGTCGTCGCGGCCGGCGACCTCGTGCGGGGCGCGCGGGGGGCCACCGGCGAGATCGGCCACGTCACGGTCGGCACGGACGGCGGACCCCGCTGCGCCTGCGGGCGCGACGGCTGCCTCGAATCGTGGCTCTCCATCCGGGCGATGGAGGAGAGGATCGCCGCGGGAGCCGACCCGAGAGCCGTCCGCCGCGACGCCGGCGAGCGGCTCGGCATCGCGCTGGCCCCCGTGCTCGGCGTGCTCGACCTCGCCGAGATCATCCTCTCCGGCCCGGCGGAGCACCTCGACGGCCCCGTGCTCGACACGGCTCTCGACACGCTGCGGGAGCGCACGTTCCGTCACGACGACGTGCGCGTGCGGCTCTCGGCGCAGGGGGAGGACGTCGTGCTGCGCGGCGCCGTCGTCCTGCTGCTGCACGGCGAGCTCGGCGTGACCTGACCCCTCTCGACCCCGCGGGCACAGCGGCCCGCAACCCCTGCACACGCAAAGAAGCGCATTCGGAAGGAACGGACACATGAAGAAGAAGGCATACCTCGCGGCACTCGGAGCCGGCGCACTGGCGCTGGCCGGCTGCTCCGGCGGCGGTGGCGGCGAGGACGCGGCGCCGGCCGAGAGCGGCGAGCTGACCGTCTGGCTCGTCGGGACGGACACCCCGCAGGAAGCGCGGGACTACCTCACCGAGACGTTCGCGGCCGAGAACGACGGCTGGACGCTGGCGATCGAGGAGAAGACGTGGGCCGACGTCTCCGAGACGTACGTGGCGGCGCTGCAGTCGAACGATGCACCGGATGTCGTCGAGGTCGGCAACACGCAGGCCATCGGCTTCATCGACCAGGGCCTGTTCGCCGACATCAGCGACATCCGGGGTGATCTCGGTGACCTGAACCCCGGCCTCGAGGAATCGGGCACGTACGAGGACACCCTGTATGCCGCGCCGTACTACGCGGGCGGCCGCGTGGTGTTCTACACGCCCGAGCTCGTCGACGCCGACGGCCTCCCCGAGACCCTCGACGAGTATGTCGAACAGGGAATCGGGTACCGCACGGATGCCCTCAGCGGCATCTACGCGCCGGGCAAGGACTGGTACAACATGCTCCCGTACGTGTGGGCGAAGGGCGGCGAGATCGCCGTGCAGGACGGCGACGCGTGGGACGCGCAGTTCTCGAGCCCCGAGTCGCAGGAAGGCCTGAAGCTGCTGCAGAAGGTGTACGACGAGGCGTCGAACGCCCCGGCCGACGGCGACGAGGCCGACGCGAACGTGCCGTTCTGCAACGGCGAGATCGCGTTCCTGTCGGCGCCGGCGTGGATGGCCGGCTCGATCCAGGCGCCGGCCGACGCCGACGTTCCCGGCTGCGCCGACACCTTCGGCGCCGACCTGCACGCGTTCCCGCTGCCCGGCGAGACGGCGGGGGAGCCGGCGCCGATCTTCGCGGGCGGCTCGAACGTCGCCGTCGCCGAGCTGAGCGAGAACCAGGCGATGGCGAAGGAGGCCGTGAAGCTCATGCTGTCGCAGGACTACCAGGACCTGATGGCCGGCGCCGGCCTGACGCCCGCCCTCCTCGAATCGAACGACGCTCTGCCGGACAACGACATCGCGCAGTCGCAGGCCGCTGCGCTCGCCGTGTCGAAGAGCGTGCCGACGACGCCGAAGTGGCAGGAGGTCGAGTCGAGCCTGATCATCCAGGACTCGCTCGTCCGCATCGCCCAGGGCGAGGACACCGCGGCCGTCGCAGAGGAGCTCGACGCCCAGATCGAGTCGATCCTCAACGGCTGATCCCCTGGCGGGCCCGCCAGGTCTCTCGGGGCGGGCCCGCACCCTCGGCCGTGATCCGGCCGCCGTCGTGCCGCGCGCATCCGGAGCGCCGGGGCACCGGGCATCCGGAGGCCGAGCCGTGCCCGCGGGCCGGAGAATCCAGAAAGGAGCGGGAGTGACCGCAATCACCTCGCGCCCCGAGTACTTCGAGCGCGTCGCCCGTCGGCAGCGCCGGCAGGCGCGCGCCGCCTGGGCCCTGCTGGCGCCGTCGATCGGCCTGATCATGCTGATGACGGGGTACCCCGGCATCATGATGGTCTGGCAGTCGTTCACCGACTACCAGGTGCGCAACAAGGTGCAGGGCACTGCGCCCGAGTTCATCGGCCTGCAGAACTACACCGACATCATCACTTCGAGCGACTTCCCCGTCGTCGTCGCCCGAACGGTCGGCATCATGATCGTCACGACGACGCTCATCATGATCGGCGGCGTGCTGATCGCGATCCTGATGACGAAGCTCGGCCGTGCCATGCGCCTGCTCGTCTCGGTCGGGCTGCTGCTGGCGTGGGCGATCCCGCCCCTGACCGCGACGGTCGTGTGGGGCTTCATCTTCGACACCGAGTACGGGCTCGTGAACTGGGCGCTGAACGCGCTCACGGGCACGCAGGACTTCCACAACCACTCGTGGCTGCTGAACCCATGGACCTTCATGCTGGTCCTGACGATCATCGTCGTCTGGGGTGCCATCCCGTTCGTCGCGTTCACGGCATACGCCGGGCTCGGCCAGGTGCCGCGCGAGACGATCGAGGCGGCCGAGATCGACGGGGCCGACGGCTGGCGCCGCTTCTGGAGCGTCGTCTTCCCCGCCGTGCGCCCCGTGCTCGGGGGCGTGCTCATCCTGCAGATCATCTGGAACATGAAGCTCTTCACGCAGGTGTACGCGCTGCAGACCCGCGGCGGCATCGCGGCCGACACCAATGTGCTGCCGGTCTACCTGTTCCGCCAGGGCATCGGCGAGTTCGGCGCGACGAGCGCTATCGGCATGCTGATCGTCGTGATCATGCTCGCGATCAGCTGGTTCAACATCCGGCAGCTTCTCAAGGAGGAGGACTCGTGAGCTCCCTGGCCACCCGCGCCATCACCGCGCCCCGTCGGGCCCCGGAGCCCGGCCGCCCGCGCACGCACGCGAACCGCGTGCTGCTGAACGCGATCGCGCTCGTCGTCTTCGCCTGCAGCGTGTTCCCGGTCTACTGGATGGTGAACCTCTCGTTCACCCCGGGGAACGAGATCATCTCCCGCCGGCCGTCGCTCGTCCCCGACGACCCGACGCTCCTGAACTACGTCACGGCGTGGACGCGGCCGGCCGCGCCCGGCCAGACCGACTTCCCGAACGCGCTGCGCACGAGCCTCACGATCGTCGTCATCGTCGTGCTCGTCGCCCTGCTGTTCGCGTTCCTCGCCTCGATCGCGCTCGCGCGCTTCCGGTTCCGCGGGCGCCATGCGTTCATCGTCGCGATCCTCGTCGTGCAGATGATCCCCGGCGAGGCCATGATGTTCACGGTCTACAACCTGGTCGACGACATGCACCTGATGAACACGATCCTCGGGCTGTCGCTCGTGCACACGGCGTCCGTCATCCCGTTCACGATCTGGGCTCTGCGCGGCTTCGTCGCCGGCGTTCCCGCCGAGCTCGAGGAAGCCGCCCAGATCGACGGATGCTCGAAGCCGCAGGCGTTCTGGAGAGTCACGTTCCCGCTGCTCGCGCCCGGCCTGGTCTCGACCGGCATCTTCGCCTTCATGCAGTCGTGGAACGAGTTCACGATGGCGCTCCTGCTGATGAAGGACAAGAACCTCACGCTGCCGACGTGGCTGAACTCGTTCCAGTCGGCGACCGAGGCGACCAACTACGGCGCGGTCATGGCGGCGTCGACGCTCATCTGCATCCCGGTCGTGATCTTCTTCCTGATCGTCCAGGGCCGGATGACCGGCGGCCTCGTCTCCGGGGCGGTGAAAGGGTGAGCGCGGCCCCGGTTCCGCACGGCGCTGATGCCGGCCGTGCGGGAACGGCACCTCGGGGAGCGCCCCGAGTCGAGGGGGAGGGCCCGGTTCGGGCGATGGCCGCTCCGCCCGGGTCCGCCGCGGACCTCGGGGCGCTGCGGGTCGGCGTCGATGTCGGCGGCACCAAGGTCGAGGCCGTGGCGCTGGACGCATCCGGTGCCGTCGTCGCGCACGCCAGGCAGCGCACGATCGCGGGCCCGCGCGGTGTGGCCGCGTCGATCGTCGACGCCGTGCGGGCGCTCGGCGTGCGCCCCGCATCGGTCGGCGTCGGCGTCCCCGGCCGCGTCGACGGCGCGCGCGTGCGCGACGCCGTGAACCTCGGGCTGACCGACGTCGAGCTCGGCACCGTCCTCGCCGCCGAGCTCGGTGTGCTCGTCGAGCTCGCCAACGACGTCAACGCCGCGGCGCTCGGCGCGCACGCGGCGCGGGCGTCCGGTGTGCCGGCCACCGGCGGGCCCGGCACGGGCCGGGCAGGCACCGGCGCCGGTGCCTCCGGCGCGAGGGAGCCGGCGGAGTCGCTCGCGTACCTCAACATCGGCACGGGTGTCGCGGCGGGCATCGTGATCGGCGGTCGCGTCCTGCGCGGCGCCGACTCCGTTGCGGGCGAGATCGGGCACCTCTCCATCGACCCAGCGGGGCCGGAGTGCGCTTGCGGGCAGCGCGGCTGCGTCGAGGCGTTCGCCGGCGGCGCCTCGGTCGCGCGCCGGTGGGGTGGCGGTGCGGAGCACCCGGTGCGCGAGGTGTTCGACCGCGCGGACGCCGGGGACGCGCGCGCCGCCGAGCTGGTCGCCGGCGTCGCTTTCGGGATCGCGGCGGGGGCCCGCACGCTCGCCCTCGCCGTCGACCCCGACCGCTTGGTCATCGGAGGCGGCGTCACCCGGATAGGGGAGCGCCTGCGCGCCGCCGTCCTGGCCGCGCTGCGCGACAGCGCGGCGGGGTCGCCGTTCCTCGCGTCGCTCCGCCTCGACGAGCGCATCGAGTTCCTCGCCCCGGGCGAGAGCGTCGGCGCGATCGGCGCGGCGCGACTGCTCGCGTAACCGCGGCCGCTCATCCGGCCGCGCTTCATCCGTCGCGGTGACGATATCCGCGCCACGATCGCGATTTTCAGCGCGTCATCTGCGACTTCGACGGGTGGGGCGTGGGGTGCGGCGTCCGCTACAGGCTGCGGAGGCGGTGCGCGAGGCCGATCGCGACGGCGGCGACGCCGAAGCCGAGGCCGAGCCACGGCAGGTCCAGGCCCCACAGCGCGATCGTGGCGCCGACGAACACCATCAGCTCCACAACGATCCGGATGAACGGATGCACCGAGAGCACGGCCTTCGGCGAGACGAAGAGCGCCCACAGCACGATCGCGATGCCCGGCGTGACGATGCCGAAGACGATGTTCGACCAGAACGGCCAGGCGAGAAACCCCCACAGGGCGAGGATCGCGAAGGCGGCGAGCTCCGAGAGGAGGCGCAGGACGTCGAGTGCGGTGATGCGCCGGATGGGCTGCTCGGATGCAGGGTTCGCCATGGGGCCAGTCTATTTCCGCGCGGTGCAAGGCTTCCTGGGCGAAGAAAAAGACTCTCCGCGCACCCGACAGAGCCCGGTTACCCTTGCTGCGTTTCCGCCCTGGGGGAGTTGGCCTGGATGCCGTCACGCGGAGAGCCGACGACAAGTCTAACCGACCGCGACCGGGCGGCGCACATCGCGTGTCGATCCCCGGTGCCCGCCGCGACCCCGTGCCGATGTGGGCGGCCGCCGATAGGCTGGGTGCGGCCGATATGACGAAGGGGCTCCATGCCTGAACCGAAGATGGCTCCCGGCGAGTTCCGCGCGGCGACCGATGGCATCCTCAGCGCGGTCGGCGGCGTGGTCGAGGGCAGCGAGCGGGTGATCCGCTCCGCCGTCGTCGTGATGCTCGCCGAGGGGCACCTCCTGGTCGAGGACGTGCCGGGCGTCGGCAAGACGATCCTGGCGCGGGCGCTCGCCGCGTCGGTCGGGGCCGATGTCCGCCGCATCCAGTTCACGCCCGACCTGCTGCCCGGCGACATCACGGGCGTCTCGGTCTTCAACCCCGCGACGCGCGAGTTCGAGTTCGCCCGCGGCGCCGTGTTCAGCAATGTCGTGATCGCCGACGAGATCAACCGGGCCTCGCCCAAGACGCAGTCCGCCCTGCTGGAGGCGATGGAGGAGCGGCAGGTCTCGGCAGACGGCCACAGCCACGCCCTGCCGGCGCCGTTCCTCGTGGTCGCGACGCAGAACCCGCTCGAGATGGACGGCACGTACGCGCTGCCCGAGGCCCAGCTCGACCGCTTCATGATGCGGCTGTCGATGGGCTACCCCGACGCAGAGGCGGAGGCGCTCATGCTGCGCCAGCGCGAGACGCGCAACCCGCTCGACGACGTGCGCTCCGTCGTCGGGCCAGCCGACGTCATCCGGATGATCGACTTCGTGCGGCACGTGCACGTCGCTCCGGCGATCGAGTCGTACGCCGTCTCGCTCGCGCGGGCGACGCGCCAGCACGCCGACCTCGTGCTCGGGGCGAGCCCTCGGGCGACCCTGCAGCTCGTACGGGCCGCCAAGGCGAGCGCGGCCCTCGACGGGCGCGGGTTCGTGGTTCCGGACGACGTCGCCGCGCTCGCCCGAGCCGTCTTCTCGCATCGGCTCATCCCGCACGCCCACGCCGGTGCGCGCGCCGCCGAGGCGTCGGAGCGCGCCGTCGCCGAGGCCGTCGGCCGCGTTCCGGTTCCGGTCGTCGGGGGCTGAGACCATGCGACGCCGGTCGGTGCGGTTCGCCCTCACGGGGCGCGGCGTCTCGGTGCTCCTCGGCGGGGCCGTGCTCGTGTTCGGCGGGGCGGTGCTCGCCAGGGTCGAGCTCGCGCTCGTCGGCTGCGCGCTCCTGTTCGCGGGCGCGGCCGCGTGCGTCGTCCTCGCCTTCTCGCGCGGTCCGCGCGCCGCCCAGCGCACCGTCGCCGGTGCAGCCGAGGTCGGCGAGAGCGTGGCCGTCACGACGGTGCTCGGCGGGCGGATGTCGCTCGTCGACGAGGTGGAGGACCGCGTGCCCGACGAGGTCGAGCGGTCGGATGCGCAGGTGCCGGCCGCGGGGACGATCGCGTACCGTGTGGGAGCGACCAGGCGCGGTTCCTACCCGATCGGCCCCGTGCGGGTGCGCAGCCTGTCGCCCTTCGCCGTGGCCAGGGTCGACCGCGACCTCGGCGGCACGGACGAGCTGATCGTGCTGCCGCCCGTCGCGCCCCTCGCGCCGCTGCGCGCTCGAGGGGCGGGCCGCGGCGATGAGCTGCTGTCGCGCGCCGGGCAGGGGGTCGAAGACCTCGTGCCGCGCCCGTACACGCCCGGCGATTCGACCAGGCGCGTGCACTGGCGCGCGTCGGCGCACCACGGTCGGCTGATGGTGCGTGAGGACGGCGATGAAGCCGCGCCCGTCGCGCTCGTCGTGCTCGACCGGTCGAAGACGGGGTGGCGGGGCTCTGCGGCGTTCGACGCGGCGGTGAGCGCGTGCGCGTCGGTCGCCGCACGGCTCACGGGTGATGGATTCGCCGTCTCCGTCGCCGACACGAACGGCGACGCGATCGCGCACCTCGGCCCGCACGCCGACCTCGGCGCGTTCCTCGTCACGTGCGCCCGCCTCGAGCGCAGCGCCGTCGGGGCCGTGACGGGCGGCGACCCGGGCGCACGCGCGCGGCGCAGGGCGGGCGCGGCCCCGCTGCGGGCCGATGGCGCCGGGGCGGTCGTCGTGATCGGGAGCCCCGAGGCGGGGCCGACGTCGCCCGCGCCCCACATCGCTCTCGTGCCGCCCGGCTCCGGCCTCATGCCGGGTTGGCGCACGGCGGAGCTGAGCGCCGACGTCGCCTCGGCGTGGCGGGCCGCCTTGGGCGGAGGCGCGTCGTGATGATCGCGCCCTCCCGCTCGGGGCCCACGGGCCGGCGCGCTCCGCGCCTCGGCCAGCGGTTCGTGCGCGACCAGGGTGCGCCCGATGCTCCGCGAGCGGCAGGCGCCCGGATGCGCCGCGGCGATCTGCCGAGAGGGCGTCTCCGCGCCGTCGCCGGGGGTGCCGCATGACCGTCGCGCCTCCGCTCCCTCCTGCCGCCGAGGCCGCCGCCCCGCAGCGGGTCAGCGAACCGTCGTCCGCGCCGCGGGCCGCGCGCCGTCCGCGCGGCCCGCGCGTCGTCGCGGAGCTCGCGGTGTGGGCCGCCGTGCTCACGGCGCTCCTGCCCGCGACAGGCGTCTTCTCGCCGCCCTGGTTCGGGCAGGCCGCGCTGGCGGCGCTGGCCGTCGTCGCGGCGGGCGCCGTCGCACGGCGCGCGGGGTGGTGGGCCGCGCTCGCCGCGGAGGTCGTCGTGTGGCTGGCCGCGAGCGCCGTCGCCTTCCCCGCCGCGGTCGTGGGCGGCTTCCTGCCGTGGCCGAGCGGTGCGTGGGCCGTGCCCGATATGGTCGCGACGGCGGCGGAGCAGCTCTGGTTGGGCGTGCCGCCGCTGTCGCCCGAGCCGGCGCTGCTGTTCGTGCTGGTCGCCGCGGCGGGGCTGATCGCCCTGCTCGCGGAGCAGCTCGCCGTGGGGGCGCATTCGCCGATCTCGGCGGTCGTCCTCCTCTCGGCGGTGCTCGTCGGCCCTCAGCTCGCGGTCCCGCGCGGTGACGACCTCGTGCTCGCGGTCCCGTTGGCGCTCTCGGCGCTCTGGCTCCTCGCCGTCGCGCGCCCCGGTGCCCGCAGGGCCAGCGCAGGGGCGGGCTTCACGACCGCCGTGATCTCGTTCGCATCGGTGACCGCCGCCGTTGTCGCCGCGCCCGCCGTGCCGACGTTCCCCGCGTTCGGGCAGGGCGTCCTGCCGTCCTCCCGCGCGGTCGATGTGTCGCTCGACCTGGGCAACGACCTCCGGAACACGTCGTCCGAGCAGGTCCTCACGGTGCGCACCGAGGCCGATGCCGCGCCCTACCTCCGTCTCGCGACGAACACGATCTTCGACGACGAAGGCTGGCACGTGGACGAGCGCGGCACGGTGCCGCTGGGGGAGTCCACCGGTTTCGATGCGGGGAGCGCCCAGGAGCACCTCCTCGAGGCGGAGCTCATGCGTGCGCGCATCGGAGACGTCGAAGCCGAGACCCCGTACCTGCCGCTTCCCGCGCGCACGTTCGACATCCAAGGCCTCGAAGGCGCCTGGTTCGCCGATCGCGAGACGAGCGTGCTGAGCACCGACGACACGGTCGAGGGCGCGCAGTACACCGTGAGCTCCTCGGTTGTCGCACCGACGATCGAAGCGATGAGGGTCTCGCCATGGGTCTTGGGGCCGCGGGCGGGTGCCGGCTCGGATGCCGGGCTGGTCGCCGACTATCCCGATGCGGCCGCCGAAGTGCCCGACGAGGCGGTGTCCGGCGCGATCGGCGACACGGCGCGCGAGGTGACATCCCGGGCAGCGACACCGTACGAGGCGGCGCTCAGCCTGCAGCGCTGGCTGCGCTCTCCCGAGTTCCGCTACTCGCTCGACGCGCCCGTCGAGGCGGGGTACGACGGCAGCGATCTCACCGCCGTCGAGGCGTTCCTCGACGAGAGGGCGGGCTATTGCCAGCACTTCGCCTCGACGTTCGCGCTGATGGCGCGCTCGATCGGCATCCCGACGCGCGTCGTCGTCGGGTACCTGCCCGGCAGCGACACGGGCGAGACGGTGCGCGACGAGACCGTCTACTCGGTCTCGGCCGACCGCCTGCACGCGTGGCCGGAGGCGTACTTCGCCGGCGCGGGGTGGCTGCCGTTCGAGCCGACGCCGAGCATCGCCCGCGCGATCGGCGAGGACGCGCCGGATGACCTGGAGGACGCGGCCGCCCCGGAGCCCGGCCCCGACACAGAGGTCGAGGAAGACGTCGAGCCGGAGCCGACGGCGACGGAGGAGGCCGCGCAGGGTGCAGCGACGGGCCGGAGCGCGGGCGCGGGCGGCGGCATCGGCGGCGCGCAGGGCATCGCGATGCTTGTCGCGCTCGTGCTGCTCCTCGCCGCGCCGGTCGCTGTCCGCACGGCGCAGCGCTCCTACCGCATCCGGGCGGCCGCCCGCGGCGATGCGGCCGCGGCGTGGCGCGAGCTCCGGGCGACGGCGCTCGATGCGCGCCTCGACGTGTCCGGTTCGCTCTCGCCGCGCGCCCTCGGCGACCGCCTCATCGCGGAGGGAGCGAGCCCGGATGACGTGGGCGCGATCGTCGAGGCCGTCGAGCGGGCGTCGTACGGGCCGCCGAAACGGGAGCCGGCCGATCCCGCAGGCATCGACGATGCGCTGCGCGGCGTCGTGCGGGCGCTGCGCCCGCCGGGATCCGCGGCCGGCGCGGCCCGATTCCTCGCACCGCGCTCGCTGTGGGCGCGCGGCGGTTTGGGCGAGGCGCGCACGGCCGGGTAGGATGGTCGTCGGTCCGTTCGCGGGCTGAGGAGGATTCGCCTAGCGGCCTATGGCGCACGCTTGGAACGCGTGTTGGGTTCACGCCCTCGGGGGTTCAAATCCCCCATCCTCCGCCGAAGTCCGAAGCCCCGCCTCCCGCACACCGTGCGGGAGGCGGGGCTTCGTCGTGCGGGCGGGGCGGGCGCCGGAGCTCCGCCGGCTTCACTTCTTAGGCATGCCTATGTCACGCACGGCTCCGCTCCGGTTCATCCGGCGTTCACCCGATGGAAGCCGTTCGCGTCACCTCGCGGCGCCACGGTGGCGTCATGACCGACACGATTCCCTCCCCCTCTGACGGCCAGCGCCGCCGCCCGCTCCTCAACCTCCTCATGACGGGCCGCACGCACGGCAAGCGCAGCCCCGTCACGTGCAAGTACAAGTGCGACAACGCGTGCTTCCACGCGGCGCCGAACACGAGCGACAATGGCTACTTCCGCGACGTCGCGGGCGCCGCGCTCAGCCGTCGCTCGGTCCTCGTCGGCGGCGCGGCCGCCGCCGCGGCCATCGTCATCGGCACCAACGTCGCGGGCGGCTCGCCGGCCGTCGCCGCGACGACCGCGAAGGCGACGGGCGCTGGCAAGGGCGCCGCGTTCGGCTTCACGCCGATCGCCCCGGTCTCGGCCGACGTCGACGCCTTCACGGTTCCCGAGGGTTTCGAGTGGACTCCGATCATCCGCTGGGGCGACCCGCTCTTCGACGAGGCGGACGCCTTCGACCCGAACGCGCAGACGGCCGAGAAGCAGGCGCGCCAGTTCGGCTACAACAACGACTACCTCGACATCATCGCCGAGCCGAACGGCAAGCGCGCCGTCCTCACGGCGAACAACGAGTACGTCAACCCCGGCATCATGTTCCCGCCCGCGGCGAGCGAGGAGGAGCGCCTCGAGCAGCTGCGCGTGGCGAAGGCGGCCCACGGCTTCTCGATCGTCGAGCTCGAGCGCGCCCACCGCGGCCAGCCTTGGAACCACATCGTCGGGGCGCCGAAGAATCGGCGCATCACGGCCGACACCGAGATGGTGTTCGACGGCCCCGCCGCCGGCTCCGACCTGCTCAAGACGGTCGAGCATCCGGAGGGCCTCACCGTGAACGGCACGTTCGGCAACTGCGCCGGCGGCACGACGCCGTGGGGCACGATCGTCTCGGGTGAGGAGAACTTCAACGGGTACTTCCGCGCGGACGGCTCGACGCCGAGCAACGCCCGCTACGGCCTCAGCGAGGGCGCGTCGAGCTACGGCTGGGAGGACATCGACCCCCGCTTCGATGCCCGCCAGCCCGGCTACGAGAACGAGCCGAACCGCTTCGGCTGGATCGTCGAGATCGACCCGGACAACCCGGACGAGGCGCCCGTCAAGCACACGGCGCTCGGCCGGATGAAGCACGAGGGCGCCAACGTCATCGTCGGCGTCACGGGGCACGTCGGTGCGTACATGGGCGATGACGAGCGCTTCGACTACCTGTACAAGTTCGTGTCGAAGAACACGATGCGCCCCGGCAAGGGCAAGAAGGCGCGGGCCGCGAACAAGACGCTGCTGAGCGAGGGCTCGCTCTACGTCGCGAAGTTCACGGGCGACTCGCCCGCCGCCGAGATCACCGGTACCGGTGCCCTGCCGAGCGACGGCGCCTTCGACGGCACCGGCGAGTGGCTGCCGCTCATGGTCGACGGAGAGAGCGTCGTCGACGGCTTCACGACCGACGAGGTGCTCGTCCACACGCGCCTCGCGGCCGATGCGGTCGGCGCGACGAAGATGGACCGCTGCGAAGACGTCGAGCCGAGCCCGCGCACGGGCCGCGTCTACGTCGCCTGCACGAACAACTCGAACCGCGGTGTGAACGGCAACGAGGGCGCGACCGAGGTCAACCCCCGCAACACGAACCGCGACGGCCACGTCATCGAGATCACGGAGGGCGGCAACGACCTCACGTCGACGACGTTCGGCTGGAGCATCGTGATCCTCGCGGGCGACCCCGCAACGAACCCGAACACCTACTTCGCCGGCTTCCCCGCCGACAAGGTGTCGCCGATCTCGTGCCCCGACAACCTCGCGTTCGACTCGTCGGGCAACCTCTGGATCTCGACCGACGGCCAGCCGAGCTCCATCGGCTACAACGACGGCCTCTTCCTCGTGCCGCTCGAGGGCGCGGAGCGCGGCCACGTGCAGCAGTTCCTCGCCGTTCCTCGCGACGGCGAGACCTGCGGGCCCGTCATCCACGACCGCGACGGGAGCGTGTTCGTCGCGGTGCAGCACCCGGGCGAGGACGGCAGCTGGGGTGCCCAGAACTCGCTGTTCCCCGACTACGTGCCCGAGGGAACGCTCTCCGGCGGCAAGTGGGGCGGCCCCCGCCCCAGCGTCGTCCAAGTGACGCGCACGCTCTGACCCCTGCCCCCGCGCGCTGAATATGCCGCCAACTGCTCAAGAATCTCGCCTGATCGAGCAGTTGGCGGCATTTTCTGCGTCGGCCTATGCCGTCGCCCGGCGCACCAGTTCGCGGATGCGCTGCTCCGCCTCGTCCGTCATGTCGATCACCGCAAACGAGACGGGCCACATCTCCCCGTCGTCGAGGTTCGCGATGTCGTCGAAGTTCACGGTGCCGTAGCGCGTCTTGAACTTCGATGCCGGCTGGTAGAACACCAGCACCTTGCCGTCGCGGGCGTAAGCGGGGAAGCCGTAGAACGTCTTGGGGTCCAGGTCGGGCGCCTCCTCCAGGACGATCGCGTGCAGGCGGGCGGCGACGGCCTGGTCGACGCCGTCGAGCGCGTCGACCGCCTTGACGCACGCCTCCAGCTCGCGGGCCAGTTTCGCGGCGCCCTTGAGGCCCTTGGTCGCGCGGATCTCGTCCGCGCGCTGCTTCATCGCGGCGCGCTCGTCGTCGCTGAAACCGCTCTTCGTCTCGCTCATCCGGGTTCTCCTTCTCGTGTGTCGTCGTGTGCTCAGGCCTGGCGCAGGCGGACGGTGTTGCCCGCCGGGTCGCGGAATGCGCAGTCGCGCACCCCGTACGGCTGGTCGGTCGGCTCCTGGATGACCTCGGCCGAGCCGTGCGCCTGGATGCGTGCGAAGTCGGCGTCGACGTCGGTGCTCGCGAGCATCACCCAGCCGTAGGTGCCCTTCGCCATCATGTCGGTGATCGTCGAGCGCTCGGCGTCCGTGACGCCGGGGTCGACAGCGGGAGGTGCGAGCAGGATGACGGTGTCGGGCTTGCCGGCGGGGCCGACGGTGATCCAGCGCATGGCGCCCTGACCGACATCGCTGCGCACCTCGAAGCCGAGGGCGTCGCGCCAGAAGGCGAGCGACGCGTCCGGGTCGACGTGGGGGAGCGGTGCCGTGTGAATCGTGATCTGCGTGTCCATGTCTCACACGCTATTCCGGCAGGAGCGGGGGCGCTTCTCGATTCCTGACCGGTTTCGCGGCGTGCTTGACGACGCACGTCGGCAGGTGCGCGGGGTCGGCATCGGCCCGCGCGCGGAACTCGCTCGGGCTCATGCCGACGAGCTCGCGGAACCGGGTGCTGAAGGTGCCCAGCGACGAGCTCCCGACCGCGAAGCAGACGTCTGTGACGCTGAGGTCGCCGCGCCGCAGGAGGGCCATCGCCCGTTCGACGCGGCGCGTCATCAGGTACGAATACGGCGATTCGCCGTACGCCCTCTTGAACTCGCGGCTGAGATGCCCCGCCGACATGTGCGCCCCGAGCGCGAGCTGCTCGACGTCGAGCGGCTGAGCGTAGTCGCGGTCGATCCGGTCGCGCACGCGCCGCATCGCGACGAAGTCGGGGTCGAAGGCTGCCATCGCCGGCCGCTCAGGTGCCGGGGGCAGCGGGAGGGGCCGGGAGCCTCGGCGATCGCATCATGGCATCGAGCGTAAGGCAGAACGCCGCATCCGGATGCCCGATGCGCGGGGCCGTGTCCGCCGCGCCGGGCGCAGCGCCGCGGGGCTCGGCCTGCCCGTGCCCGCCCCGGCTCCGGGGCCGGCGCGGCGACTCACTGCGGCGCGAAGGCACCCGCGCGGGCGGCGGATGCGGCGGCGCGTGCAGCGGTGTCGGCGCACGCTTCGTCGACGGGGTCGCCGGACAGCAGCAGGCGGAAGTAGATCGGAGCAACGAGGTGGTCGATCGTGAGATCGGCGTCCGTGTCTTCGGGAACGTCGCCTCGCGCGACCGCGCGGCGGATGATCTCGGCGGAGAGCGGTCGGCGGGTCGCGAAGATCGCGTCGCGCGCGTTCGCGACCGCGGGCAGCGCGAGCGCCTCGGGAGTGAGGAGGGCGGCGATGGCCGTGCCCATGCGGCCCGCCGTCAGCCGCGCCACGATGCCGCGCGCATACGACCGCAGGTCGCCCTCCAGGCTCCCGGTGTCACGCGGCTCGACGGGGTCGACGACGACGGCGGCGAGCGCGTCGGAGAGCAGCGACTCCTTGTCTCCCCAGCGGCGGTAAAGAGATGTCTTGTTCACACCCGCCCGCTCCGCGACGCCCGCCACCGAGAGCGCCGTGTACCCGACGGACGACAGCTCGTCGAGCGCCGCCGTCAGGACGGCCTCCCGCACGCGGGCGCTGCGGCCGCCCGGGCGGCGGGCGGGTGCGGAGCCGCGGGGCTTCTCGGTCATGGCCCCCAGTATGCCCCGCCCATAAAAGCAACTGGATGTTGCGATAATGTGGAGCCATGACCCGCCGCGAGGGAGCGGGTGAGACGACCGAGGAGAACACATGCGCGCATACGCCGCACCCATCGCACTGGCCGCCGCGGCGCTGCTGCTCACCGGCTGCGGGGCGGGCACCGAGTCCGACGCGACGGACGAGTCGGAGCAGACGCAGACCGAACAGGCCGAGCAGGAGACGCAGGAGGCCCCGGCCTTCGACGTGACCACCGCGACGGCCGAGGACTTCGACACGGCGCTGTCGGCGCTCGTCGAGGAGGTCGGCGCCGACCCCGCCGACATCACCGACTTCCAGGTGACGCTGAGCTCCGTCATCATCTACGCCGTCGACCCCGAGGCCACTGACGAGCTGAACGCGTGGGAGTACCGCGACGGCGAGGTCGCGTCGCAGCCGACGCCGGTCGACTACGGCGGCGACGCCGAGGCGCTCGAGCAGAACCTGTTCTCGACGGACGACATCTCGACGGAGGCGGTCGCCTCGGCGCTCGCCGAGTCGGTCGAGCTCAGCGGGATCGAAGACGGCGAGGTCGACGGCATCGTCATGAAGCGGATGCTCCCCACCTCGACCGACCTGTTCATGCAGACGGGCGTCCGGAGCGACCGCGAGTCGGCCAACGTCCGCTTCGAGGCCGACGGCACGTTCACCGAGGTCCTCTGATCCCACCCTGCGCGGCCCGACGACCCCAGAGCCGGGCCGCGCAGGGTGCCCCCTTGTGCGGCGGTGCGCCTCCGGGCGCGGCGCCGTATTCTGTGCGCATGGCCTACGACGCAGAGCTGGCTGACAGGGTGCGTGCCGTGATCCGGACGATGGCGGACGTCGACGAGAAGAAGATGATGGGCTCGCTCGCCTTCATGGTGAACGGGCACATGGCGGCGGGCGTCACCGACGCCGAGGTGTTCTTCCCCGTCGGAGGCGGAGAGGCGCTCGACGTCGCGCTGCAGCGCGGTGCGCACCGGCTGCAGCTGCGCAGCGGCGTCGACGTGCCGTTCGCGGCTCTGACCGATCCGGATGACGAAACGCTCGCGGACTGGCTGGCCGACGCCGTCGAGCGGGCCGCGTCGCGCTGAGCCGGCGCAGCGCCCCATCGATTGCGGTTTGTGGTTAGGCCAGGCTAACCTCGTCTCGGCGAGAGGAGCCGGATGAGCAACATCACCGTCACGCACGCGGAGTCGGGGCTCGTGCGCGCGGAGGTCGTGCGCCGCGAGCGGGTGACCCCGAACATGGTCCGCGTCACCCTCGGCGGTGCCGACCTCGATCGATACGAGCACCGCGGCTTCGACCAGTGGTTCCGCCTTGCGCTCCCCGTGCGCGGCGAGGGAGGGCTCGACCGGATGCCGTCGAAGTTCGGCATCGGGGGCTACGTGAAGTACCTCACGCTGCCGAAGGGAACGCGCCCCGTCATCCGGAACTACACCGTCCGCGCCTTCCGACCGGCGGAGCGCGAGCTCGACGTCGACTTCGTCTCGCACGGCGATGACGGGGTCGCGGGGCCGTGGGCCGCATCGGTCGAGCCGGGCGAGCGCGTCGCGTTCATCGATCAGGGCTGCGGGTGGAAGCCCGTCGCCGCCGACTGGTCGCTCATCGTCGCCGACGAGAGCGCGCTGCCCGCGGCGGCCGGCGTGCTGCGCGACATGCCGCGCGACGCGGTCGGCCACGCGATCATCGAACTCTTCGACGCCCGCGACCGCCAGGTGGTCGACGCCCCTGACGGCGTCGCGGTGCACTGGCTCGAGCGGGGCGCGGGCGAGGCGCCGGGCGCCGCGGCGCTGCCGCTGCTGCGCGGGCTCGACTTCCCCGGCGGCGAGCCCTATGCCTTCTGCGTCGGGGAGCAGGCGCTCGCCGCGGGCGCCCGCCGACACCTCGTCAAGGAGCGCGGCATCGACAAGCGCCGGGTCACGTTCTCGGGCTACTGGCGCATCGGCCAGGCCTCGCCGAGCTGACCCCGGCGGCCCCGGCGCGCCCAGCCGGGGCCACCGCGGATTCGAGGAGATTCAGCCGGATCGAGGACGAGTTCCGAGGATTCCTCCTCGATGTTGTGGTTCGTCCTCCTGGGTGCGCGGCGGACATCCGGATGCGCATCCGCACGGCATGGCGAGTCTTCGGGCTGCTTGCGCGACACGACAAGCCGGGGCCACCGCAGAATCGAGGAGATTCGGCAACATCGAGGACGAGTTCCGAGGATTCCTCCTCGAAGTTGTGGTTCGTCCTCCTGGGTGCGCGGCAGGCATCCATCCGGATGCGGTGCGATAACACTGCGTGCTCCGCCGCCCGTGACCATAGGCTGGGGAACATGGCCAGGAGCATCTGCATCACCTCGGCGGAGGGGCACTCGGGCAAGTCGACGGTGGCGCTCGGAGTGCTCGACTCGCTCAGCCGTGTGACCGCGAGGGTCGGCGTGTTCCGACCGATCGCGCGCACGACCTCCGAGCGCGACTACGTGCTGTCGATGCTGCTCGAGCACTCGGCGGCCGGCCTCGACTACGACGAGTGCGTCGGTGTCGGCTACGACGCGGTGCATGCGGACCCGGATGCGGCGCTCGCGACGATCGTGAGCCGGTTCCGCCAGGTCGAGGAGAAGTGCGACGCCGTCGTGATCCTCGGCAGCGACTACACCGACGTCGGCAGCCCCGCCGAGCTCGCCTACAACGCGCGCATCGCCGCGAACCTCGGCGCGCCCGTCCTTCTCGTGCTGAACGGGCGAAGCGGCTCGGGCGCGCAGGAGTCGCTCGGCTCGCCGGAACCGCGGGCGCCCGAGCAGCTCGGCCAGGTCGCCTCCCTCGCGGTCGCCGAGCTCGAGAACGCCCGCGCCGAGCTGGTCGCCGCGGTCGTGAACCGCGCCGACGCCGACCGGATCGACGAGACGATCCGCGAGGTGGCGGCGCACACGGGCGGCGCCCCGGCCTGGGCGCTGCCCGAGGACCCGATCCTCGTCGCACCGACGATGGGCGACGTCCTCCGCGCGGTCGACGGCGAGCTCGTCGGCGGCGACGAGGAGCTGCTCGGCCGCGAGGCGCTCAGCGTCGTGGTCGCCGGGATGTCGATGGTGAACGTGCTGCCGCGCCTGGCGGACGGCGCCGTCGTCATCATCGCGGCCGACCGGACCGACGCGCTGCTGTCGACCGTCATGGCGCACGGCTCCGCAACGTTCCCGTCGCTCGCGGGCATCGTCATGAACGGGCCGTTCGAGGTGCCGGAGCCGGTTCAGCGCCTGATCGACGGGCTCGACACGGCGCTGCCGATCATCCGGACGCACGGCGACACGTACCCGACGGCGATGCGCGTGATGCACGCCCGCGGCCGCTTCGCCGCGGCCTCGACGCAGCGCTACAGCCGCGCGCTCAGCCTGTTCGAGCGCAGCGTCGACGTCGCGGAGCTGACGCGCGTGCTCGACGTCGCCCGCACCGACGTCGTCACGCCCCTGATGTTCGAGTACGACCTGCTGGCCCGCGCCCGCGCCGCGGGAAGGCACATCGTGCTGCCGGAGGGCGGTGACGACCGCATCCTCCGCGCCGCCGCGATCCTGCTCGAGCGGGGCGTGGCGGAGCTGACGATCCTGGGCGAACCGATCGAGGTGCGCGCCAGGGCGCTCGAGCTCGGCCTCGACATCGCGGCGGCGAACGTGCTCAGCCCCTTCGACCCGGTGCACGTCGCGCGTTTCGCCGAGGAGTACGCCCGGCTGCGCGCCCACAAGGGCATGACGTACGAGCGCGCGGCGGACACCGTCACCGACGTCAGCTACTTCGGCACGATGATGGTGCACACGGGCCTCGCCGACGGCATGGTCTCGGGCGCCGCGCACACGACGGCGCACACGATCCGGCCATCGTTCGAGATCATCCGGACGGCGCCGGGCGTCGAGGTCGTCTCGAGCGTCTTCCTGATGGCGCTCGCCGACCGCGTGCTCGTCTACGGCGACTGCGCCGTGATCCCCGACCCGACGAGCGCCGAGCTCGCCGACATCGCGGTGTCGTCGGCGGCCACGGCGCGCCAGTTCGGCGTCGAGCCGCGCGTGGCGATGCTGTCGTACTCGACGGGGGCGTCCGGGTCAGGTGCCGACGTCGACAAGGTGCGCGAGGCGACGGCGCTCGCGCGCGAGCGGGCGCCGGAGCTGCCGATCGAGGGTCCGATCCAGTACGACGCCGCGGCCGACGCGGCCGTGGCCCGCGCGAAACTGCCGGAGTCGGACGTCGCGGGCCGCGCGACCGTGTTCGTCTTCCCCGACCTGAACACGGGCAACAACACGTACAAGGCGGTGCAGCGCTCGGCGGGCGCCGTCGCGATCGGCCCCGTCCTGCAGGGCCTGAACAAGCCGGTCAACGACCTCTCGCGCGGCGCGACGGTGCAGGACATCGTGAACACCGTCGCCCTCACGGCGATCCAGGGGGCCTGAGCCATGGGCGTCGCCCTCGTCGTGAACAGCGGCTCCTCGTCGTTCAAGTACCGGCTGATCGACCCGACGATCGGCGAGAGCGGCCGCGTGCTCGCCGTCGGGCTCGTCGAGCGCATCGGCGATGCGCGCGGCCGCGCGAAGCACGAGGTCTGGGTGCGGGCCGACGGGCCGACCGTCGCGGCCGCGCGCATGACCCACGAGCGCGAGGGGGCGATCCCGGATCACACGGCGGGCTTCCGGATGATGCTCGAGGCGTTCGCGGCGCACGGCCCGTCGCTGGCCGAGAACCCGCCCGTTGCGGTCGGGCACCGCGTCGTGCACGGCGGCGACCGCTTCGTCGACGCGACGCTCGTCGACGACGCCGTCGAGCGCGCGATCGACGAACTGGCGGTGCTCGCGCCCCTGCACAATCCCGGCGCACTGCAGGGTATCCGGGCGGCGCGCGCGGCCTTCGACGACGTGCCGCACGTGGCGGTCTTCGACACGGCGTTCCACCAGACGCTCGCGCCGGCCGCGTACACGTACGCGATCGACGCCGACGCCCAGCGCGAGGAGGGCATCCGGCGCTACGGCTTCCACGGCACGAGCCACAAGTATGTCTCCGAGCGGGCCGCGCGCCTGCTCGGTCGGCCGCTCGGCGACATCCGGCAGCTCGTCTTCCACCTGGGCAACGGCGCGAGCGCAACGGCCGTGGCGGGCGGGCGCTCGGTCGAGACGTCGATGGGCTTCACGCCGCTCGAGGGTCTCGTGATGGGCACGCGCACCGGCGACATCGACCCGGCCGTCGTGCTCCACCTCGCCCGCCGCGGCCGGTCGATCGACGAGATCGACGACCTGCTGAACAAGCGCAGCGGCATGCTCGGCCTGGCGGGCGCACAGGACATGCGCGACGTCATCGCGGGCGTCGAGGCCGGCGACGAGCGAGCCGAGCTGGCGCTCGACGTGTACGTGCATCGCCTCGTCGCCTACGCGGGTGCGTACATCGCGCAGATGGGCGGCATCGACGCGATCTCGTTCACGGCGGGCGTCGGCGAGAACACCCCGCTCGTGCGCGAGCGCGTGGTCGCGGCACTGGGCTTCCTGGGGATCCGGATGGACGACGGCGCGAACCGCGCGGGCGCGGCAGGCGTGATCTCGGCGCCCGAGTCGACGGCTGCGGTGCTGATCGTGCCGACGGACGAGGAGCTCGAGATCGCGACGCAGACGCTCGCGGTCCTCGACGCGTGAGGCGCCGCCCGGGCATCCGCTGGGGGTCGCCCGGATCGCTATCTCATTTCTTGCGGTGGAATCGCGCGTTCCCTCGCAACAACTGAGATAGCGATGGGTGCCGGCCGGTGCGCAGGGCGCGTGTGAACGTTCCGTTACGCCGACCTTGGGCGGCCTCGGCGTGCCCTAGCGTTGGGGGCGTGACCCTTCCCGACCTCACCCGCTTCGACGCCGTGCTGTTCGACCTCGACGGCGTGATCACCCCGACCGCCGAGGTGCACCGCCATGCGTGGCGCGCGATGTTCGAGGAGGTCTTCGCGCAGCGCGCCATCGAGCCGCCCTACGCGGAGGGCGACTACTTCGCGCACCTCGACGGGAAGAAGCGCTACGACGGCGTCGCGGCGCTCCTGGCCAGCCGCGGCGTGGAGCTGCCGTGGGGCGAACCGGACGATGGGCCGGACGCGGAGACGATCTGCGGCATCGGCAACCGCAAGAACGCGGTCTTCGAGCGCATCCTCGCGGAGGAGGGCATCGCCCCGTACCCCGGCACGATCGCGGTCATCGATGCGCTCGACGCCGCGGGGGTGCCGTCTGCGGTCGTGTCGAGCTCGAAGAACGCGGAGTCCGTGCTCGCGGCCGCCGGCATCCGGGGCCGCTTCGCCGTCGTGATGGACGGTGTCGTCGCCGAGCGCGACGAGCTGCCGTCGAAACCAGCGCCCGACGTCTTCGTGGAGGCGGCGCGGATGCTGGGCGTCGAGCCGGCGCGCTCCGCGGCCGTGGAGGACGCGCTCTCCGGCGTCGAATCGGCGGCGGGCGGTGGCTTCGGCCTCGTCGTCGGCGTCGACCGCGGCGCCGGTCGTGAGGCGCTGACGGCGGCGGGAGCCGACGTCGTCGTCGCCGATCTCGCCGAATTCGTCGCTGTGGGATGACGGCTGTCGCCTGGCTCGACGGCGATCCGCAGGCGATCGCTCGCGGCTCGGGCCTGCGTCCCGCCCCGGCGCACGCACCTCGGCACGCGGACCCGCGCCCCCGGCGCCGACGCCCGCCCCGGCGCCGGGACTCACGACATCCGGCACCGCGTGCACTAGCCTTCGAACCAGCCCGCAATCGAATCGCAGGAGAGCCCGATGATCGACCGCGACCGCTTCCCCGTCGACCCGTGGCGTCTCGTCGAGACGCGCTTCTCGCCCGATGACGCCGGCCTCACCGAGACCGTCTTCTCGGTCGGCAATGGCTACGTCGGCCTCAGGGGGAACCATCCGGAGGGCCGGCACGGCTCCGAGCACGGCACGTTCATCAACGGCTTCCACGAGACGTGGCCCATCCGGCACGCCGAGCAGGCGTACGGTTTCGCCGAGACGGGCCAGACGATCGTGAACGTGCCGGATGCCAAGGTCATCCGGGTCTATGTCGACGACGAGCCGATCGCGCTCGACATCGCCGACGTGCGCGAGTACGAGCGGAGCATCGACTTCCGCGACGGGCTGTACCGCCGGCGGATCCGGTGGATGACGCCGTCCGGCAAGGACGTGCTGCTCGAGACCGAGCGGATGGTCTCGTTCGAGGAGAAGCACCTCGTGCAGCAGCGCATGACGGTGACGGTGCTGAACGCCGACGCGCCCGTGACCATCTCGAGCCAGGTCGTGAACCGGCAGGACGGCGAGGGCGTGTACGGCGGCAGGGCGCCCGTGCCGACGGCGGGCGCGCCCGAGTTCGACCCGCGCAAGGCCGAGGGGTTCAGCGATCGCGTGCTGCAGCCGCAGGAGTACTGGCTCGACGACGCGCGCTCTGCGCTGTCGTATCGGGTGACGAACTCCGACATGACGATCGGCGTCGTCACCGATCACGAGATCGATACCGACAACGAGTACGAGCGGCGCGGCCTCGTCGAGGCCGACATCGCGAAGTGCGTGCACCGCGTGCAGGCGAAGGCCGGCGTGCCCATCACGGTGACGAAGTTCACGGCCTATCACACGTCGCGCGGCGTGCCGACGCGGGAGCTCGTCGACAGGGGCCGCCGCACCGTCGATAGGGCGATGGCGGTGGGGGCCGACGCGAACTTCGCGGCGCAGCGGGCATTCATGGACCGGTTCTGGGAGCGCTCGGATGTGCGAATCGCCGGCCAGGACGGCCTGCAGCAGGCGACCCGTTGGTGCCTGTTCCAGATGGCACAGGCATCCGCGCGCGCCGATGGCCTCGGCGTGCCTGCCAAGGGCCTCACCGGTTCGGGCTACAGCGGCCACTACTTCTGGGACACCGAGATCTACGTGCTCCCGTTCCTGACGTACACGACGCCGCTGTGGTCGCGCAACGCGCTCCGGATGCGCACGAAGATGCTCGACTCGGGCCGCAAGCGGGCCCGCGAGCTGAACGAGGCGGGCGCCCTGTTCCCGTGGCGCACGATCAGCGGCGAGGAGGCGTCCGCCTACTACGCGGCCGGCACGGCGCAGTACCACATCAACGCCGACATCAGTTTCGCGATCGCGAAGTACGTGAGGGCGACGGGCGACACCGACTTCCTGGCCCGCGAGGCGGGCGACGTGCTGGTCGAGACAGCGCGCCTCTGGGCGACGCTCGGGTTCTGGCGTGTTCTCGACGGCGCCGAGACCTTCCACATCCACGGCGTCACGGGCCCGGATGAGTACACGACGGTCGTCAACGACAACCTGTTCACGAACGTGATGGCTCGTTTCAACCTCCGCGCGGCCGCCAGGGTCGTGCGCGAGATGGCGACGCTCGTGCCCGAGGCCTACCGCGGCCTGGTGCAGCGCGTCGGCCTCGACCCCGCCGAGCCGGAGGCGTGGCAGCGGGCGGCCGACGCCCTCGCGATCCCGTTCGACGAGCGCTTCGGCATCCACCCGCAGGATTCGCTCTTCCTCGACCGCGAGGTGTGGGACCTCGAGCACACCCCGCCCGAACAGCGCCCGCTGCTGCTGCACTTCCACCCGCTCGTGATCTACCGGTTCCAGGTGCTCAAGCAGGCCGACGTCGTGCTTGCGCTGTTCCTGCAGGGCAACCACTTCACGGCGGAGGAGAAGCTCGCCGACTTCGACTACTACGACCCGCTGACGACGGGCGATTCGACCCTGTCGGCGGTCGTGCAGGCCATCCTCGCGGCCGAGGTGGGCTACCAGGACCTCGCTCGGGAGTACTTCGAGCACGCGCTGTTCGTCGACCTCGCCGACCTGCACCGCAACGCGTCCGACGGCGTGCACGTGGCGTCGGCGGGCGGCGTCTGGACGGCGCTCGTGAGCGGCTTCGGCGGCATGCGCGATCACGGCGGGGAGCTGTCGTTCGACCCGCGCCTGCCGGAGGAGTGGCCCGAGCTGACGTTCCCGCTGACGTGGTGGGGTTCGCGCATCCGGGTCACGATCACCCGCGAGGCGTTCTCGGCCGTGCTCGAGGAGGGCGACCCCGTCGAGCTGACGGTGCGCGGAACGGCGCTGACGGTCGGCCCGGATGCGCCGGTGTCCGTGCCGCTCGACGGCCAGGGGCCCGTGCGGCAGGGCCGGCCGACGATGGACAGGATCGCCGCGCTGCACCGCGAGGACGGCACCGCGATGGAGCCGACGATCCCCGCCCGCCGCAACGGAGAGGTGCCGCCGGTGACGGCGACGATCCCTGTGGTGGGCCGCTCGGGCGCATAGCCGGCGGATCCCGCCGTTGCGGGCGCTGTTCCGGCGCCGCGGAACCGCAACCGGCGCCGGGCGGAACCGGCCGGATCGGGGCCGCGGCTGATGTCGGTGGGACGGCTTAGGCTGGGTGGGTGACAACCGCCCTGTATCGCCGCTACCGCCCCGAGACGTTCGGGGAGATGATCGGTCAGTCCCAGGTGACCGATCCGCTGATGACGGCGCTGCGCGGCGACCGCATCGGCCACGCCTACCTCTTCTCGGGCCCGCGCGGCTGCGGCAAGACCACGTCGGCGCGCATCCTCGCGCGCTGTCTGAATTGCGCGCAGGGTCCGACTGACACCCCGTGCGGCGTGTGCGAGAGCTGCGTCGAGCTTTCGCGCGCCGGCGGCGGCTCGCTCGACGTGATCGAGATCGACGCCGCGAGCCACAACGGCGTCGACGACGCCCGCGCGCTGCGCGAGCGTGCGGTGTTCGCGCCGGCCCGCGACCGGTACAAGATCTTCATCCTCGACGAGGCGCACATGGTGACGTCGCAGGGCTTCAACGCCCTCCTGAAGCTCGTCGAGGAGCCGCCGGAGCACGTGAAGTTCATCTTCGCGACCACCGAGCCCGAGAAGGTGATCGGCACCATCCGGTCGCGCACGCACCACTACCCCTTCCGCCTCGTGCCGCCCGCGCCCATGCTCGAGTACGTCGAGAGCCTGTGCGCGCAGGAGGGCATCGCGGTCGAGCCGGGCGTGCTGCCGCTCGTCGTGCGCGCCGGCGGCGGTTCGCCGCGCGACACCCTGTCGATCCTCGACCAGATGATCGCCGGCTCCGAGGCCGGCGGCGTCGGCTACGAGCGAGCCGTCGCCCTGCTCGGCTACACGCACGGCGAGCTGCTCGACGGCGTCGTCGAGGCGTTCGCGTCGGGCGACGCGGGCGCGGCGTTCTCGGCGGTCGACCGCGTGATCCAGACGGGGCAGGATCCGCGGCGCTTCGTCGACGACCTGCTCGAGCGCATCCGCGACCTCATCATCATCGCGGCGACCGGCGCGGGCGCGGCCGCCGTGCTGCGGGGCACGCCGGCCGACGAGCTCGAGCGGATGGCGGCGCAGGCGCGCGACTTCGGCGCGGAGCGCCTCTCCCGTTCGGCCGACATCGTCAGCGCCGCCCTCGACGAGATGGGCGGTGCGACCTCGCCGCGCCTGCAGCTCGAGCTGATGATCGCCCGCGTGCTCACGGCGCTGAGCGCGAGCACCGAGCCCGCCGGCGCACCGTCCGAGCCAGCGCCGGGCGGGGGAGCGGGCGGCGCGGCGGCGCCCTCGACCGCGGCTTCCGCGAGCCCGGCGGCTCCGGCGGCGGCTCCCGTCGCGGCGGCCGCCCCCGCCGGGGCTGCCGCTCCTGCGGATGTGCCCGCGACGGCGGCCCCCACGGCGGCGCCCGTGACGGCGCCCCCCGCGGCCGCGCCGACGGGCGCTCCCGCCGCGCCTGCCGCGGCTCCCACTGCACCGACGGGTGCTCCCGCCGCGCCCACCGCACCGAGGGGTGGTTCGACCGCGCCGGCCGACGCTCCCGCTGCCGCGCCCGGCGCGGCTCCGGTTCGACCGGCCGCCGATCCGGCGAGCCCCGTGACCGCGCCCGCGGCCCCGACAGTGACCGACGCGTCTCCGGCGGCCAGTGAGGTGGGCCCCATCGCCGCATCGGCGGCCGCTCCCGCGGGGCCCGCCGATGCGCCGTCGGCCGCCCCCGCGGCGGCGCCAGTGCTCCCGGCCGGCGAGCGGGCGAGCTCGGCCGGCGCCGCGCACGCACCCGGTGCGGGCGGCCAGGCGCAGGGTGCCAGGGGAGGTGCGCCCGAGACGGGCGTCGACCCGACGAAGGACGAGGTTCCGGCCGCCGGCTGGGCGACGGTCCCACCGGGTGGTGCCTCCGCGGGGGCCCCGACGGATGCGGCCGCCGAGAGCGCACAGGCGCCCGCGGCGCCGGCGGGCGCCGCACAGACCGCGGGCGCGGCCGGTTCGGGTTCCGCCGCGCCGGGCACGCCGGCGGGCGCGGTGTCGGCGTCGGGTTCCGGCGACGCAGGAGCGCCCGGCGCAGAGTCCGCCGGTGCCCCCGCCCCGGCGGATGCGGCGAGCGGTCCGCTCACGCTCGATGCGCTGCGCGGCGCCTGGCGGGGCATCGTCGGCGCGCTCCGTTCGAGCGCGCCGCAGAGCGCGCAGGTCGTGGCGGCCGGTCGGCCCGCCGAGGTGCAGCAGGGCGACGTCGTGATGATGTCGTTCCCGAGCGAGCAGGTCATGGGCGCGTTCAAGGGCGCGCCCGCGAACGACCTGCGCTCGGCGATCGCCGACGCGCTCGGCGTTCAGGTCAAGTACCGCGCCCGCGTCGACCCGCCGCAGGCGCCGAGCGATGACGTGCCGCCGCCCGACGACGACCCCGAGCCGGGCCCGTACGACGATCCGTATGCCCCTGCCGGGGCGCCGCAGCGCGATCGCGGCCCCGCGTCGAGCGCGCAGGCGCCGCGGGCGGGCCGCGCGAGCGCCGCGGCTTCGTCGCGTTCCGCGGCTCCGGCCTCCGGCGACGCCGACGGTCGGGGCGGATCGAACGCGCCCGCCGCGCCGAACGCCGGCGCCGCGGCACCGGCCGCGCCCGTGACGGAGTGGAGCGTCGCAGCGATCCCGAACCCCGGCCGCGCGGGCGACCCCGCGGCGTCGGGGCCCGGCGGCGAAGGCGATTCGCCCGCCGGCGGCCCGTCGGGTCCCGGTGCTGCGCTTGATCCGGCCGCCGGCGCCCCCAGCGCGCCCGCCGAGTCCGCCGGTGCCGGATCCGCTTCCCCCGCGCCGGCGATGCCCGCCGCCGGTGGCCCCGCGGCGGTGCCTGCCGGGGCCGCGGCGACCGCGGGAGCTCCGGGCGCGCCCGCGGCGCAGCCCGCCGAAGCCGTGCCGGACGACCTGCCGATCGCCGAGCCGGAACCGGCCACGGATTGGGGCGTCAACCTGAACGGCCCGGACGACGTGGAGCCGGTCAGCGGTGAGAAGGCTCCGTCGCTCGGCGACATCCCCGGGCTCGTGTCGGCGTCGTCGGTGACCGCGCCCGCGGGGCCCCGTGGCGGCGAACGCGGCGCGGCCCCGGGCGACGGCGGCGAGCCCGAGCCGAACGGCGACGCCGGCGTTCCTGCAGATGCGGGCGACGCACGCGTTGTCAGCAATGCAGGAAGCGCAAGCGAATCACGCATTGCCAGCAATGGAAGCGATTCGGGCATTGCCAGCGATTCCGGCATGACCGGCGCCGCGGGCGACGCCGGTCATGCCAAGCCGACCGCACGGGCGGCAGCCGCTGCGCCTCCCGCTCCCGCAGCGGCACCACCCGCGGCCCCGGCCGCGCCCGCCGCAGCGCCGGGCTTCGCCCCCGCGAGCCCCGAGCCCGAGCCCGAACCCGCTCCGCGCCCCGAGTTCACGGCGCCGGAAGAAGAGATCGACCCGAGCCGGCCGACGGTGCAGCGCCGCCAGGTGAACGTGCCCGACGGCGTCGAGCGCCGCGGCGAGGCCGTCGTGCGGCAGCTGCTCGGCGCGACGTTCCTGCACGAGGAGCCGTACGACCCACCGACCCGCTTCAACTGACGCGAGCCCCGCGGACCGGGCCGGACGCGGTCGCCCCGCCCGCGGCACGGCCCGGCGGCTGACACCCATCATCCGGAACGCGCACAGCGCATCCGGAACACGGAACCCCACCAGACGAGAAGGCACCCATGTACGACGGCATCGTCCAGGAGCTGATCGACGAGCTCGGCCGGCTCCCCGGCGTCGGGCCGAAGTCGGCCCAGCGCATCGCGTTCCATATCCTGCAGACGCCGAGCTTCGACGTCTCGCGGCTGAGCGACCTGCTGCGCGACGTGCGCGAGCGGGTGCGCTTCTGCGACGTGTGCGGCAACGTCTCCGAGGAGGAGCGCTGCTCGATCTGCCGCGACCCGCGCCGCGACCCCGAGGTGATCTGCGTCGTCGAGGACGCGAAGGACGTCTCGGTGATCGAGCGCACGCGCGAGTTCAAGGGCCGCTACCACGTGCTGGGCGGCGCGATCAGCCCGATCGCGGGCGTGGGGCCGGATGACCTGCGCATCCCGCAGCTCATGCAGCGGCTGGCCGACGGCACGGTCACGGAGGTCATCCTCGCGACGAACCCGAACCTCGAGGGCGAGGCGACGGCGGCGTATCTCAGCCGCCTCCTGACCTCGATGGAGATCACGGTGAGCCGCCTCGCCTCCGGCCTCCCGGTCGGCGGCGACCTCGAGTACGCCGACGAGGTGACCCTGGGCCGAGCCTTCGAGGGCCGCCGCAAGCTCTGAGCGGGGCCGTACCCGCTCACGTGCGGGTTCATGCGGGTGTCAGTCACGGTGACCCCCAACTCGGCGCACCTGAGCGGTCGCGCACGCCGCTCCGGTGCGGCGAGACGCGGGTGCGTGCCGGGCGACCCGCGACAGGCGGCACCTGAGCGGGCGCATCCCGAACCGTTCGGGATTTTCCCGATCGCGCGGGCCGCCATACGATGAAACCACGGGTACGACCTTCGTACTCAGGACCCCGGAGGAGATACGTGGCCCTGATCGTTCAGAAGTTCGGTGGCTCGTCCGTCGCAGATGCCGAGAGCATCAAGCGCGTCGCGAAGCGCATCGTTGACACGCGACGCGCCGGCAACGACGTCGTCGTCGCCGTCAGCGCGATGGGAGACACCACCGACGAACTGCTAGACCTCGCCGGCGCGGTCGCACCGCTGCCGGCCCCGCGCGAGCTCGACATGCTGCTCTCGAGCGGCGAGCGCATCTCGATGGCGCTGCTCGCAATGGCCATTCACGCGATGGGCTTCGAAGCCCGCTCGTTCACCGGCAGCCAGGCCGGCATGATCACGACGCCCGATCACGGATCGGCGCGCATCGTCGACGTCACGCCGGTGCGCCTGCGCGAGGCCCTCGACGACGGCGCGATCGTCATCGTCGCCGGTTTCCAGGGCTTCAACCGCGACACCAAGGACATCACGACGCTGGGCCGCGGCGGCTCGGACACGACGGCCGTCGCGCTCGCCGCGGCGCTCGACGCCGACGTCTGCGAGATCTACAGCGACGTCGACGGCATCTTCACCGCCGACCCGCGCCTCGTGCCGAAGGCCCGCAAGCTGCTCAGCGTCTCGAGCGAGGAGATGCTCGAGCTCGCGGCCAACGGCGCCAAGGTGCTCTACATCCGGGCGGTCGAGTACGCCCGCCGCCACGGCGTGCTCATCCACGCCCGTTCCACATTCACGTCGAACGAGGGCACCTACGTCCTCGGCGAGGGCATGACGGACCCCCGCGCAGCCAGAGGAGAGAAGATGTCGGAAGAGGAAGTCGGCAACGAGGAGCCGCTCGTCGCGGGCGTCGCCACCGACCGCAGCCAGGCCAAGGTCACCGTGATCGGCGTTCCGGATGTCCCCGGCTCCGCCGCCGAGATCTTCGCCCTCGTCGCGAAGACGGGCGCGAACATCGACATGATCGTGCAGAACGTGCAGTCGGCATCGGCCGGCCGCACCGACATCTCGTTCACCCTCCCTCGCCCCGACGCGAAGGAGGTCGTCCGCCGCCTCACAGAGGACAAGGCCGAGCTCGGCTACCAGAACCTGATCTCCGACGACCAGATCGGCAAGCTGTCGGTCGTCGGCGCGGGCATGCGCACGACCTCGGGCGTCTCGCAGGTGCTCTTCGACGCGCTGCGCGCCGCCGGCATCAACATCGCGATGATCTCGACCAGCGAGATCCGGATCTCGGTCATCGTCGCCGCGGAGGACCTGGACGAGGCCGCCCGCGCCGTGCACACGGCGTACGGCCTCGACAGCGAGATCGAGGCGACCGTCTACGCGGGAACCGGCCGCTGACGCGAACCCGCAAGCGCAGTGGGCGCCCCCCGCGATGCGGGCGCCCCCAGCGCGTGACGGGGCCCCGCGCGGGGCAAGCGA
>NZ_KZ672984.1:0-129884 GCF_002970975.1 Microbacterium halophytorum | reverse complement strand
GCCGGTCGCGCCCCCGCCGCCCCCCCCCCCCCCCCCCCCCGCGCCGCCCCCCCCCCCCCCCCCCCCCCCCCCCCCCCCGCTTCTCGGGGCCCGGCGCGGGCAAGGCGACGCGGCAGCGGTGCACGGCGGCTCCGTTCCCGCTGGGCGGCATCGGAGCCGGTACTGCGGCGCACGGGGCGCGCGGTCGGTCGGCGGTCGCCGGGTCGCGCCGCCGGGCACGGCGCGATGCGGCGGGTCTCCTCCGAGTCAGCAGCCCCGGCGCCGAGGCGCGCCCCGCGCGCGCCCTGCCCTGTGAGCGGTGGGCCCGCGCGGTCAGGCGGCACTGGGACAATGAGCGGGATGTCTGATTCCTCCCGGCGGCCCGAGGCCGTGTCCGTCTGGCGCGCGCCCGGCATGCCCGCACTCCTCGCCACGACCGCGCTCGGCTTCGCGGGCTTCGCCGCGCTGATGCCCGTCGCGCCGCTGTGGGCGCGACACATCGGCGCGGACGAGGCGGGCGCCGGCCTCGTCAACGCCGTGCTGATGGTCGCGACCGTCGCCTTCCAGACCGGCGTGCCGTGGGCGCTGCGCACCCTCGGCTGGCGCACGACGTTCGTCGCCGGCCTCATCCTGCTCGGCGCCCCCTCCGCGTTCTTCGCGCTCGCGACCACGCTGCCCGCCGTTCTCGCGCTCTCCGCCGTCCGCGGCGCGGGATTCGCCGTCCTGACGGTCTGCGGCGCCAGCGCCGTCGCCCACCTCGTCGCCCCATCCCACCGCGGCAGGGCGATCGGCGCGTACGGGCTCGCGATTGCGCTCCCGCAGGTCGTCCTCGTGCCAGGGGCGCCGCTCATCGCCGAGCACGTCGGCTTCGGCGCGGTTTTCGCGATCGGTGCCGTTCCGATCGTCGCCGTGCCGTTCGCCGCGATCCTCGGCGCCCGCGTCGACCGTGCGGCACCGGATGACGACGAGCCGGACGCGGGTCGCGTCGGCCTCCGCACCGTTCTCGCGCTGGCGGTTCCGGCGGTCGTGCTCCTCGCCGTGACGACGCCGGGCGGCGCGCTGATCACGTTCGCCGCCCAGCTGCCGTACCCGCCGCTCGTGGCGACGATCGGGCTCCTCGCACTCACGGGCATCGCGGCGTTCGCCCGCTGGCTGGCCGGCGGCCTCGCCGACCGCTACGGGCCGTACCGCTTCATGTGGCCGCTCCTCCTGCTCAGCGCCGCTGCCCTCTGCGCCGTCGCCTGGGCGGCGGGCGGCGGCGCGCCGTTCGCACTGATCGCAGGCATGTTCCTCGTCGGCATCGCCTACGGGGCGCTCCAGAACCTCACGCTCGTCGCCTCCTTCGCCGCCGTGCCGAACCGGATGCGCGACACCGCCAGCACCGTCTGGAACATCGGCTTCGACGCGGGAACCGGCCTCGGTTCCCTCGCCGTCGGCTTCATCGCGGCCGGCACGAGCTTCGGCACGGCGTTCCTCGTCACGGCGGCCCTTTCCCTGGCGGTCGCGGCCTTCATCGGCCTCCGGTACGCCCGCGCGATCGGCCGCGCGCGCCGGGCGCCCGCGAACTGATCCGGGGCGGTGCGCCCCGGCGTACCGCCCCGCTAACGGAGCGCTCGAGCCGCGGGCGCGCGCCGTCGCGCCCGCGGCTCTGAGGGACGAGGCGCTCGGTGCCGAGCACGTCGGGAGCCACGAACCGGGCCCGTGGCGACTTACTGCCGTGGACGGGCACGGCGTCACGATTGTGCAAATCGCAAAACTGTCTCTCAGTCGGTAACTTGCGATTAAGGCAAAACAAACCTAGAGTCGAATCGACATGGAGCACACAGAACAGAGCCGCTCGGGGCGGAAGGCAGGAGACCGCGGTGTCGCCGCTCGCGCTCGGGCCGCGATCCGCGACTCGGGTCTCGCGCAGCGCGAGATCGCCGCTCGCATGGGCCTGGATGAGACGAAGCTGTCGAAGTCGCTCGGACAGACGCGCCGCTTCACGGCGGGTGAACTGCTGGCGCTCGCGTCCTTGACCGGTGTCACCGTCGACTGGCTCCTCACCGACGATCACGTCGAGACCGGGGTCGCCGCACCCGCCGAGGGCCTGCTTCCCGGTACGCATGACGAATCCGACGCGCATGCCCTTCGCAGGCGGACGATCGTCGAACACGCGTGGCGGCTCTTCGCCGAGCGCGGCCTCTCGGGCGTGCGCATCAGCGACATCGCGGAAGCGGCCGGGGTCTCGAACGCGTCGGTCCACTACTACTTCTCGTCGAAGCAGGATCTCTTCGCGGAGGCTCTGCCCTACTCCGTCAAACTCGCCTTCGACCGCCAGAGCGCCGAGCTCCCGCAGATCTCCGATCCGGTGGAGCGTCTGCGTACGCTGATCCGCATGCAGCTGCCGACCGACGATATCGTGCGCGCGGAGTGGTCGATCTGGATGCAGACCTGGGTCTCCGTGGTGCTGACCGGCGATGAGCAGGCGCAGCACTCGGGCAGCTACCAGCGCTGGTGGCGCACCGTTCGCGAGGCCCTCGCCGATGGGCAGGCGAGCGGAGCGATCGTCGACGACGGGCTCGACGGGCTCACCAACGCACTGACCGCCTTCGTCGACGGGCTGGGCATCCGCGTGCTGACCGGGCTGATCACGACAGAGGACATGACCGCACAGGTCGACCATTTCATCGAACGCTTTCTGCTGGCCGAAAGGAAGAACCCGTGAAGCGCAACGTCATCCTCACCTGCGCCGTGACCGGCGCTGGAGACACCGCCGGAAAATCGGAGCACGTGCCCGTCACGCCGGAGGAGATCGCACAGTCGGCGATCGACGCGGCCAGGGCCGGTGCGTCCGTCGTGCACATCCACGTGCGCAACCCCGAGACGACGCTCGCTTCGCGGGAGACCGCCTACTACGCCGAGGTCCAGCGCCTCATCCGCGAGTCGGACGTTGACCCTGTCGTCAACATGACGGCGGGTATGGGCGGCGACTACGTCATCGACCCGAAGAACCCGATGCAGGCGATCGCGGGCACCGACCTCGTCGACCAGGAGACGCGGCTGAAGCACGTGGTCGAGCTGCGGCCCGAGATCTGCACGCTCGACTGCGGCACACTGAACTTCGGCGAGGGCAGCCAGACCTATATCTCCACCCCGGACATGATGCGCGAGGGCGCCGCCCGCATCCGTGAACTGGGCGTGAAGCCCGAGCTGGAATGCTTCGACACGGGAAACATCTGGTTCGCCAACGTCATGTACGAAGAGGGCCTCCTCGACGATCCGCCGCTCTACCAGATCTGCCAGGGCATTCCGTACGGCGCTCCTGCCGACGCGCGCTTGCTCCACGCCCAGGTCGCTCTGCTGCCGGAGAAGGCGGAGTTCACCGCGTTCGCGATCGGGCGGAACCAGCTCGAGTGGGCGGGTCAGTCGGTGCTCGCCGGCGGACACGTGCGGGTGGGCCTCGAAGACAACCTCTACCTCTCGAAGGGCGTCAAAGCGACCAATGCCCAGTTGGTGAGCCGTGCGCGCGGCATCATCGAGTCGCTCGGCGCGACCGTCGCGAGCCCGAACGAAGCGAGAGAGATCCTCGCCCTCGACACCCACTGAGTCGCACGGAATCACGCGAGACGCCCGCCCGCGCCGCGGGCGCAGGATTGAGAAGAGCAGTATGCAGCTTCGTGACATGACCACGATCGACACCGTCGCCTGCGTCGGCGCCGGCACCATCGGCGGCGGCTGGGCCGCCTACTTCCTGGCCAGGGGCCTGACGGTCAGGGTGTGGGACCCGAGCCCTGACGCACCGGAGAAGCTCCGCCGCCTCATCGACAACGCGTGGCCCGCGCTGACGGAGCTCGGTCTGGCCGACGGTGCGGATCGGGATGCCTGGAGTGTGCACACCGACCTTGCCGAGGCGCTCGAAGGCGTCGGCTTCGTCCAGGAATCGGCGCCGGAGAACCTCGGGCTCAAGCAGCAGCTGCTCGCCGACATCGCGCAGGCCGCGCCGGCCGATGTCGTGATCGGTTCCTCGACATCCGGGTACGGGATGACGGAGATGGCCGAGAAGCTGACCGACGATCAGCAGGCCGCGCGCCTGGTCGTCGGGCACCCGTTCAACCCGCCTTACCTGATTCCGCTCGTCGAGGTCGTCGGCGGCGAGCGCACGAGCGAAGAGGTGGTCGACTGGGCCGCCGAGTGGTACGACGCGATCGGCAAGTCCGTCATCCGGATGAATCGAGAGGTACCTGGATTCATCGCCAACCGGCTCCAGGAGGCGCTGTGGCGCGAGGCGCTGCACATGGTCGAGAACGGCGAGGCGACCGTCGAGCAGATCGATCGCTCGATCACCGACGGACCGGGCCTCCGCTGGCCGCTGCAGGGCCCCATGCTCACCTTCCATCTCGCCGGCGGCGAGGGCGGAATGGCCCACATGCTCGACCACTTCGGGCCGTCTCTGCTGTCGCCCTGGACGCGCCTCGATGCCCCGGAACTCACTCCGGAGCTGCGTGACGCGGTTGTCGCCGGGTGCGACTACGAGGTCGGCGACCGTCGCTTCGACGAACTGGTGCGGGCACGCGATGCGTCTGTCATCGCCGTGCGCAAGGCGATGGCAGAGATCCGCAAGACGTACCCGGGCGGTGCCGAGGGGGCGACGACGGAATGACGCTCTCGACGTACGAGACCGCTGTGAAGCCCGAGTGGATCGACTACAACGGGCACATGTCCGAGGCGTTCTACGTGCTCGTGTTCGGTTTCGCAACGGACGAGGCGATGGCGGCGCTCGGGCTCGACGAGGCATACCGCGATGATTCGGGCCGATCGCTGTACACCGTCGAGGCGCACGTGCGCTACCTCGACGAGGTCGCGCTCGGCACCGAGCTGCGCGTGACGACCGAGGTGATCGGTGTCGCGCCGAAGAAGCTCCACCTCGCCCACACCATGCTCGCGGGGGACACCGTGGTCGCGACCGAGGAGATCCTCGGCCTGCACGTCGCGCAGCAGGAAGGGCGCACTGTGCCTCTTCCCGACACGGTCGAGCGTCGTGCGCGAGCGAGCCTTCGCACAGCACCGTCGTGGGCGGGCCGCAGTATCGCCGTCTGACCATTCGTCCGACCTCATCAACCAGCATCGAGAGGAGCACCATGCCAGATCTCCGGGACATCCCCGCGCACATCCGGGCCGCGTTCACTCCGCAGATGCGTCGAGTCGTCGAGCACCAGCTCGATCGCGTGGCGAGCCAATCAGCCGGGCACGGCGCCGAGGCATCGGCGCATGACGCAGGAGCCGGCGGTATCGCGACGACGATCGCCGCCGCGAGAGCGGAGTATCGCGACGAGCGCGCCTTCTGGAACGTCGGTGGGCCGACGATGCACTCCACGAGCAACCTCGCCATCCGCACCGCGGGTGCGGATGTGCCCGTGCGGATCCATCGACCGAGCGCCGACGAGACGCTGCCCGCGATCGTCTACCTGCACGGCGGCGGTTTCATGCTCGGCGACCTCGATACCCACGATCGCATCGCGCGCGTGCTCGCGGCCACGAGCGGGGCGGCCGTCGTCGCCGTCGATTACACACTCGCGCCCGAGGCGGCGTTTCCGCAGGCTCTGCACGAGTGCGCCGGCGTGATCGCGCATCTCGCGACGCGGGGCGAGACCTACGGCGTCGACGGCCGTGGTCTGGCGGTGGCGGGAGACTCCGCCGGCGCGATGCTCTCCCTCGGCGCGGCGCTGCTGCTGCGCGACGAGCCCAGCCGACTCACCGAGGTTCCGGACGACGCGGGGCGGGCCTTCGCCTCGCTGAAGGCGATGCTGCTGTACTACGGCGCATTCGGTCTCGCCGACTCAGCATCGGCTCGCCTCTACGGCGGATTCTGGGACGGCATGGCCGCCGCGGATCTCGGCATCATCGACCAGGTGTTCTTCACGGCACCGGAGGACCGGTCGAGCCCCTACGTCGATCACCTGTCGGCAGACCTGGCCTCGCCGCTGCCGCCCGCATACGTGATCGGCGCCGATCTCGACCCGTTGCGCGACGATTCCGTCGCGCTCGGCGCGCGGCTCGAAGCTCTCGGGCACGATGTCAGCTGGCGAGTCGTGCCCGGCGTTCTGCACTCATTCCTGCACTTCGGCCGCATGCTCGACGAGGCCGGCGAGGTGCTCGCGGGCGGTGCGATGTTCGCGCGCAGCCGGATCTTCTCTTAGCGAAGGCCGCGCGATCTGCGCGGCCTTGGGCGGAGACCGCCCACACGGCCGCGCGCCGGTCGGCCTCGCCGCGCACCTTCATCGAGGATGCGCGCAGACCGCTCCCGGGGGAACGAAGGCCGCGCAGAGCGGCCGCAGCACAGTGCCCGCCCCGCACCGCGCAGACGTGTCATCGCGGTGCCGCAGGCGGGGGAACGCGTCGTCAGAGCATCGACGACAGATGGTGAAGGGAATACCAATGGAAAGCGCATCACGCTTGTCTCATACAGGATGGCGGCCGTCGCGCCGTGCCGTCCTGGGGGGAGCGATGGTGATCGGGCTGGGGGGCCTGCTCGCTGCATGCAGCGGAGGGCCGATCACGAACGAGCTCCCCGAGCTCACCGGCCCGCCGCAGAAGGGAGGGACGCTCCGCGTCGGATTCGTCGGCGGCGGCGCCGCTGACACGCTCGACGGGGCGCAGGCGACGAACCTCGGTGACATCGCGCGTGCGATCAACATGTACGACACGCTGATGTACCGCGACGACGACTACGTTCTGCGGCCCATGCTCGCCACGTCGCTCCGGCCGAACGCCGAAGCGACGGTCTGGACCGCCGAACTCCGCAAGGACGTGAAGTTCAGCGATGGCCGCGACATGACCGCGAAGGACGTGGTTGCGAGCGTGAAGCGCATCATCGACCCGGACAACCCATTGAACGGTGCGGCAGGCCTCGCGCACCTCGCCGACGTCGTCGCGGTCGACGACTACACCGTCGAGTTCCGCCTGAGCTCGCCGGACTCGTCGCTCGATGACGGCCTCGGGCAGTACACCATGACGATCGTCCCCGAGGACTTCGACCCGGCGAATCCCATCGGCACGGGGCCGTATCACGTGGAGGAGTTCGTGCCCGCACGTCTCACCGTGCTGACGGCCAACCCTCACTACTGGGGCGACGAAGGCCCGTACCTCGACCGTATCGAGCTGCTCAACTTCAACGACACGGACGCGCTCATCAACGCTCTGCTGTCGACCCAGGTCGATGCGGTGGCGCAGATCCCCGCCGCGCTCTCCGAAGTCATCGAATCGGACGGACGCATGCGCGTTCTCGATTCTGAAACCGGCATGTGGCTCCCGTTCACGATGCGCACCGACGTCGCACCGTTCGACGATGAGCGCGTGCGCCAGGCATTCCGCCTCGCGGTCGATCGCGAGCAGATGATCGAGCAGGTGCTCTCCGGGCACGGCCGCGTCGGCAACGACATGTTCGCGCCGTACGACTCGGCGTATCCGGAGTTCCCGCAGCGCACGCAGGACATCGCCGAAGCCAAGCGGCTGCTCGCCGAGGCCGGCTATCCCGATGGGATCGACGTCGAACTCGCGACCGCCCCGATCCAGGCGGGCGTCGTCGAGGCCGCCCAGGTCTACGCGGAGCAGGCTGCCGCGGCTGGCATCCGGATCACCATCAACCGGATGGACCTGACCACCTACTGGGGCGACTACCTGAACTATCCGTTCTCGCAGAGCTTCTGGTACACGCGCAATTTTCTGCCGCAGGCGAACTCGGGCTCGATGCCGGATGCTCCCTTCAACGAGACGCATTGGGCCGACGAGGAGTTCGTGCAGCTCGTCGAGCAGGCGCGTCGCGAGACCGACGATGCTGCGCGCGCCGGGCTGATCGAACAGGCGCAGCAGATCATGTACGACCGTGGGTCGCTCATCATCTGGGGCTTCGCCAATCAGCTCGACGCATACCAGGGCTACGTCGGCGGCCTCGTTCCGAACACAACGGGTCTGCCGCTGTCGGGCTTCCAACTCCACCGCGTATGGATCGGAGACGTGGCATGATCTTCCGACTCGTCTCCCGACGCCTGGCCATCAGCGTTGTGATCCTGTTCGTCGTCTCGATGACGATCTTCTTCGCGACCCTGCTCCTTCCGGGCGACCCCGCCCAGGCGATCCTGGGGCAGCAGGCGACGCCCGAGCGGATCGCGGCGATCCACGAGCAGATGAACCTCGACGAGCCCGCCTGGAAGCGCTACCTGCTGTGGCTCGGCGGTCTCTTCACGGGCGATTTCGGCGTCTCTGCGGCGACGGCGCAGCCGGTCTCCGAGCTGATCGGCGAGCGCGTCGGTGCATCGCTCTTCCTCATGGTCGCCGCTGCGATCGTCGCGATCCCGGTCGGCGTCATCGTCGGCATCTGGTCGGCGCTCCGGCGGGGCCGCCCCACGGACTCGGTGATCACCGGCACCTCCCTCGTCCTCGCGGCGCTGCCCGAGTTCGTCATCGGTATTGCGCTGGTATCGCTCTTCGCCACGACGGTGTTCACGCTGCTGCCCGCCGTGACCATCCAGCCGCCGGGAATGAAGGTGTGGGACTTCCCCGCGCAGCTCATCCTGCCCGTGCTCGTGCTGGTGCTCGTCGTCACGCCGTACATCGTGCGCATGATGCGGGCGACGATGCTCGAGGTGCTCGATTCCGGGTACGTCGAGATGGCACGGCTCAAGGGCGTTCCCGAGCGTCGGGTCATCGTGCGGCACGCGCTCCCGCACGCGATCGCGCCGGTTGCGCAGGTCGTCGCGATCCAGCTCGCCTGGATGGCCGGCGGCGTGGTCGTCGTGGAGTTCCTGTTCCGCTACCCGGGTCTGGGCCAGGCGCTGATCGAAGCGGTGAACTATCGCGACGTCATGGTCGTGGTGTCGATCACGATGATCGTGGCGGCCGTCTACGTCGTGGTGAACCTGCTCGCTGACATCGTCGGGATCCTGGCGAACCCGAAACTGCGCACCGGAGGGGGAAAGTAAATGTCGAATGCACAGCAGGTCTCCGACCCGTCCCAGCCGAATCCTGAGGGCCTGAGCTCGCAAGAGCTGATGCGCAGCAAGGTGGCGGGAACGGCGCGCCGCAACACGGTGCTGACACGCTTCTGGGCCCAACGGCAGGCGAAGGTCGGGGTCGTCCTCACGGCCGTCGTGGTGATCTTCGCCTTCGTCGGTCCGCTCCTCCTGCCCTGGCTGACCGGATACTCCGCGACCGAGTTCGCCGGTCGACCGTTCCAGCCGGACGGGCTGTTCGGCACCGACAACCTCGGCCGCGATGTCTGGTCGCGGTTCCTCGCCGGCGGCCTCACGCTCATCGTGCTGTCCGTGCTCGCGACAGCCCTCGGTCTCGCACTGGGCGTCGTGTTCGGCATGACCGCGGCCTACACCGGCGGATGGATCGACTCGCTGATCATGCGGGCGAACGACGTGCTGCTCGCGATCCCGCAGCTCATCTTCGCGCTGTTGGCCGTGACAGTGCTCGGGCCGCAATGGTGGGTGCTCGTCACCGTCATCGGCGTGACCCATGCGCCGCGCATCGCGCGCGTGGCGCGGTCGGCGTCGCTGAACGTGATCAACGAGGACTACATCCGGGCGGCAGAGATGTATGCGGTGCCGCGCATGCGGATCCTCATGCGCGAGATCATGCCGAACATCACGGGCCCGATGGCGGTCGAGGCGGGGCTCCGCGTCACCTATTCGATCGGCGCGATCGCGTCGCTGTCTTTCCTGGGCCTCGGCATGCAGCCTCCCGCCGCCGACTGGGGACTGATGATCAACGAGAACCGCATCGCGCTGTCGGTCCAGCCCGCCGGCGTTCTGCTGCCGGTGTTCGCGATCGCGGTGCTCACGATCGGTACGAACCTCATCGCGGATTCGATCGCTCATGCGTCCGCGAGCACGAATGTGGGTGAGAAGTGATGATGAAGAAGAACCAGACGTCGGCGACTCGACGGGCCGTGAGCGCGCGCGAGGGCGGCACGGCGTGGCACGCGCGCGTTGCCGCCGGCGAACCCATCCTCGATGTCGACGGCCTCACCATCTCGGCGACCGCGACCGGCTCGGCCGTCGTCACGGGCGTCGGCTTCGACCTGAAGGCGTCGGAGATCCTTGCGCTCGTCGGGGAATCGGGCTCCGGGAAGACGACGGTCGGACTGTCGATCCTCGGGCACATCCGGCGCGGTCTCGAGCACTCCGGGGGCACCGTCACCCTGCATGCCTCGCACAGCGAGGAGCCGGCCGACATGATGACGCTCGACGAGCCGGTGCGGCGCACCCTGCGCGGCACGCGCGTCAGTTACATCCCGCAGGACCCGGCGCTCTCCCTCAACCCGGGCATCCGGGTCGGCAAGCAGATCCGCGAGGTGCTCGACATCCACGAGTACGGCACGTCGGCGGCAGAGCGCGAGGAGCGGGTGCGCTCCGTGCTGCGCGAGGTCGGTCTGCCCGACGACGACGCATACCAGCGGCGCTGGCCGCACCAGCTCTCCGGAGGGCAGCAGCAGCGCATCGGCATCGCCATGGCGTTCGCCATGTACCCCGACGTGATCGTGCTCGACGAGCCGACGACGGGCCTCGATGTCACGACGCAGGAACAGGTGCTCGAGACGATCCGCGAGATGACGGTGAACAACCGCGTCGCGGGTCTGTACATCACGCACGATCTCGCAGTGGTGTCTGAGATCGCCGATCGCGTCGCCGTGATGCTCCGGGGCGAGCTCGTGGAGGTGGGCGAGACCGCGCAGGTGCTGGAGGAGCCGCAGCACGACTACACGCGTCGACTGCTCGCGGCGGTCCCGGATCTGGCGGGCAAGAACCAGATCGGCAGGCTCGCGAAGATGGATGCCCGAACATCCGAGTTCCTGACGAGCGAGATCGATGTCGTGGCGGGCGCGGGGTCGGGCGCTGCGGATCCTGCCTCAGGCACAGCATCAACGGCTGTGCGGGAGGTCGCCCTGGCGGTGCGGGATCTGAGCCTGGCGTACGGCGACAGCAAGGTGCTGCGCGGGATCGACCTCGAGTTCAACGCGGGCGAGTGCACGCTCCTGCTCGGCCAGTCCGGCTCGGGAAAGACGACGCTCGCCCGGTCGATCTCCGGAATCCTGAGCAGCTACACGGGGGCAGTGGAGTACCGCGGGGAGGAATTGGCGAAGTCCACTCGCGATCGCACGCTGGAACAGCGCAAGCAGATCCAGTACATCTTCCAGTCGCCCTTCTCGTCCCTCAACCCGCGCCGCACGCTCGGCCAATCGCTCATGGTTCCCCTCGAGATGTCGGGGGAGCTGAGCGGGCAGGAGCAGCGCGAACGCGTGAAGGATGCGCTCGACGCCGTCCAACTGGGCCGGCAGTTCTACGACCGGCGCCCAGGTGATCTGTCGGGCGGTGAGCGCCAGCGCGCCGCCATTGCGCGAGCGCTCGTGAACATGCCCTCGGTGCTGGTCTGCGACGAGATCACGTCGGCGCTCGACGTGTCGGTGCAGGCGAGCATCATCTCGCTCCTGCACACGCTGCAGGCCGAGCGCGGCCTGGCCATGCTCTTCGTGACGCACAACATCGCGCTGGCGCGGCACATCGCATCCCGCGTCGCTGTGCTCAATCGCGGCGTCATCGTCGATGACGGCCCCGTCGATGCCGTGCTCGATCATCCGCAGCACGCGTACACGCGGGAACTCCTCGCGAACGTGCCGACGCTGTAGCGCGCCTGCGCGCGATGGTCCGGCGGCACTGCCGAAGCCGCCGGACCATCGCCGTAACCTCGCGGCCGGCGCATACCGGCGGCCGGTACAATCGTCGACAACCGCGCGTGCGGTCGCGCGCGCGGACGCAACCTACGAGGAATGTCACACATGGCACGTATCGCAGAGTCCGGAGTCTCGCTCGCCGTCGTCGGCGCCACAGGTCAGGTCGGCGGCAAGATGCTCGAGATTCTGGCCCAGCGCGAGTTCCCGATCCGCGAGCTGCGCCTGTTCGCCTCGCCGCGCTCGGCCGGCAGGACGATCGCCTACGGCGGCACCGACATCACGATCGAGGACATCAACTCGACCGAGCTCGCAGGCATCGACATCGCCCTGTTCTCGGCCGGCGGCACCCCCTCGAAGGAACACGCGCCCCGCTTCGCCGAGGCCGGTGCGCTCGTCGTCGACAACTCGAGCGCGTGGCGCATGGACCCGGACGTCCCGCTGATCGTCAGCGAGGTCAACCCGCACGCGCTCGACGAAGCGCGCAAGGGCATCATCGCGAACCCGAACTGCACGACGATGGCCGCCATGCCCGTCCTCAAGGCGCTGCACGCCGAGGCCGGGCTCGAGCGCCTCATCGTCTCGACGTACCAGGCCGTCTCCGGCTCGGGCCTCGGCGGCGTGCAGGAGCTGCTGACGCAGGCGCAGGCCGCGATCTCGCAGGGCACCGCCGCCGAGCTGACCCACACGGGCACCGCCGTCGACTTCCCGGAGCCCGAGAAATACGTCGCCCCGATCGCGTTCGACGTCGTCTCGCTCGCGGGCAACGTCGTCGACGACGGCTCGAACGAGACGGATGAGGAGAAGAAGCTCCGCAACGAGAGCCGCAAGATCCTCGAGCTCCCGGAGCTGCGCGTCGCCGGCACCTGCGTGCGCGTTCCCGTCTTCACGGGCCACTCGCTCAGCATCAACGCCGAGTTCCGCGACGACATCACGCCCGACCGCGCGCGCGAGATCCTCGCCGACGCCCCCGGTGTGGTGCTCGAGGAGGTCCCGACCCCGCTCAAGGCGGCGGGCAACGACCCCAGCTACGTCGGCCGCATCCGCCAGGACGCCTCGGCCCCCGGCAATAAGGGCCTCGTGCTGTTCATCTCGAACGACAACCTGCGCAAGGGCGCGGCGCTGAACACGATCCAGATCGCCGAGCTGATCGCGGCCAGGGTCCCCGCCGCGGCCTGACGCCGGACGACGCCCGCCCCGGCTCCCGGAAGGGGGCTGGGGCGGGCGTCGCTGTGCGCCCGCCCGGCGCGGGCAGCCGACGAACACAACGCAGTCAATCGTCGGTCTGCGGTGACGGCTGGCCCGGGTTTCCGGGGCGTGCCGATGTGGGCGCCGAGTTCTGACTGAGTTGTGTTCGCCGTCGCGCACCTGGGCGGCCGTGGGCGTCGTGCCGGACGGGCCGGCCCGGGGTGTGAGGCGGCGGTTCGCCGGAGTTCTGGTGCGGTGAGGCCGGTCGGTGTCGCCGCGCTTCGGCGGCGTCGGCGCGGGCGGCCGGCGAACACAACGCAGTCGATCCTCGGTCTGCGGTGACGGCTGGCCCGGGTTTCCGGGGTGTGCCGATCTGGCTGTCGAGTTCTGACTGCGCTGTGCTCGCCGTCGGCTTACGCGTCGCGGTGGGCGCCGGCCGCGGGGGCCACCGTGAAGATGCGCGGGGCGGTGAAGCCTGCCTCCGCGAAGGCCCGCTCGACCGCCGTGGTCACGCGCGCGATCGCGGCCGCGTCGACGAGCGCGATCGCCGCACCGCCGAAGCCGCCGCCCGTCATCCGGGCCCCGACGGCGCCGGCGGCCATGGCGGCCTCGACGGCCGTGTCGAGCTCGGGCACCGAGATCTCGAAGTCGTCGCGCATCGAGGCGTGGGAGGAGAGCAGCAGCTCGCCGATCGCACGGGCGCCGTGCTCGCGCAGCGTGCGCACGGTGTCGAGCACCCGCTGGTTCTCGGTGACGATGTGGCGCACGCGGCGGAACGTCACGTCGTCGAGCAGCTCGGCCGCGCGGGCGAGGTCGTCGACCGCGACATCGCGCAGGGCCTCGGCGCCGAGGGCGGCGGCGCCGCGCTCGCACGCGTCGCGGCGGTCGCGGTAGCCGCCCGTCGAGTGGGCGTGCTTGACGAGCGTGTCGATCACGAGCACCTCGAGCCCCGCCTCGGCCGCGCCGAGCGGCACGAGGTTCGCGTCGAGCGTGCGGCAGTCGATGAACAGCGCGTTGTCATCGGCGCCGAGCATCGAGGCCATCTGGTCCATCACACCCGTCGGGGCGCCGACCGCCTCGTTCTCGGCCCTGCGCCCGATGCGGGCGAGCTGCTTCGCGTCGAGGCCCGTCGACCACAGGTCGTTGAGCGCGCCGGCGGCGGCGCCCTCGAGCGCAGCGGACGACGACAGGCCAGCGCCGACGGGCACGTCGGAGGCGAACACGATGTCGAGGCCGCGCTCGAACGCCTCGGAAGGGGCGCCATCGGCCGCAACCGCCTGTCGCAGCGCCCACGCGACGCCGAGCGGGTACGCGGCCCACTCCGCGACGGCGGGGGTGGTGCCCTCCGGCGTCGGGAAGAGGGACTCGAGCTCGTCGATCGATGCCTCGACGGCCTCGTCCGAGAACGTCGACGTGACCCGGATGACCCGGTCGTCGCGAAGCGCGGCTGCGGCGGCCGTGCGCTGCGAGATCGCGAACGGCAGCACGAAGCCGTCGTTGTAGTCGGTGTGCTCGCCGATCAGGTTCACGCGGCCGGGGGCCGACCACACACCGGCCGGCTCGCGGCCCGTGGCTCGGCGGAACAGGTCGGCGGCTTCGGTGCTCGCGGTCATGGTGTCGTCCTCGTGGGTCGGGTTCGGCGTCAACGACGCGGAACGAGACCGGCGCGAGCGCCGTGTCTCGGGTTCGGCGGAGCCGATCGCGACTCCGCTCGTGCGGTCGGTGTCCGTGGCGCTCGCCCCTGCGGGCGGCCCGTTGGTCGTTGTCGACGGGCGAAGACCCAGATCGTCTCTCGCGCGGTCGATACCGGGAATGTTCGCTTCCGCGGCCACCGCCGAATCGCGGGGCTCTGAGTCGTCGCTCACGCGGGCGGCACGGGGATCCGCGGCCGCTGTCGCATCGCGAGGCTCCGAGCCGTCGCTCACGCGGTCACCTCCGGCACGCCCGCGACGGCGGCGCGCAGCCGCTCGGCGGCGGCCTCGGGCGGAACATCGCCGATCCACGCACCCATGGCGGCCTCGCTGCCGGCCAGGAACTTGAGCTTGTCGGCGGCGCGGCGCGGGCTGGTGATCTCCAGGTGCATCCGAATGCTGTCGCGCCCGACGCTCACGGGCGCCTGGTGCCAGGCGGCGATGTACGGCGTCGGGGTGTCGTACAGGGCGTCGATGCCGCGGAGCAGGCGCAGGTAGAACGGTGCGAGCTCCGCGCGCTCCGCGTCGCTCGTCTCGGCGAAGTCGCCGACGTGGCGGTGCGGCATCACGTGCACCTCGAGCGGCCAGCGCGCCGCGAACGGCACGAACGCCGTCCAGTGCTCGCCAGCCGCGATGACGCGCTCGCCGGCCCGCTCGAAGTCGAGGACGCGGGAGAACAGGTCGGGGCCCGTCTTCTCGATCGAGCGCAGCAGCTGCTGCGTGCGCGGCGTCACATAGGGGTACGAGTAGATCTGGCCGTGCGGGTGGGGGAGCGTGACGCCGATCGCCTCGCCGCGGTTCTCGAACGGGAAGACCTGTTCGATGCCAGGCAGCGCCTGCAGCGCGGCCGTGCGGTCCGCCCACGCCTCGATCACGGTGCGGGCGCGGGTCGCGGTCTGCGTGCCGAACGAGCCGTCGTGCTCGGGGCTGAAGCAGACGACCTCGCAACGGCCGACGCTCGTCTTCGTGCGGCCGAGGCCGACCTCGGTGAGCTCATCGGGACCGGATGCCGGGTCTGCGGCCGCGGGCGCGTCGCCGTGGGCGACCGCGAGGGCGGGGCCGAACGAGGGCGACTTGTTCTCGAACACCGCCACGTCGTACAGCGAGGGGATCTCCGACGGGTTCGTCGGCGTCTGCGGCGCCAGCGGATCGAACTCCGCGGGAGGCATGAACGCCCGGTTCTGGCGCGCGGCGGCGACCGAGATCCAGTCGCCCGTCAGCACGTCCTGCCGCATCGTCGCGGTCTCGGGCCGCGGGTCGAGGTCGCGCGCGTCGATCGCGCGCTCCGCGCCGAGCGAGGTGCCTGCGTCGTCGAAGTAGATGAGCTCCCGGCCGTCGGCGAGGCGCGAGGGGCGCTTGACGACGCCGGCGCCGAGCGCGACGGGCGCGGCTTCCTGGGGCATGTTCACGTCAACACGGTACCGAGGCCGGATGATAACGTCAACATGGACGACGGACGGAGGTGGCGGATGAGCCAAGAACGGGCTCCCAGCGCGGGGCGGGACGCACGCGATGTCGGCGGAGCGGTGGGCGAGGAGCGCGCGCTGGCCGGTCGCCGCACGGTAGGAGACGCCGCGGAGTCGTCGCGCTCAGCGGGTCGTGGGTCTGAGCGCGTGTCTGACCGTGCATCGGGCTCTGCGGAGCGGCACCCCGCGCGCCCGAGCGGCGCAACCGGCCGCGTCTCGCTCGTGCAGGTCGCCGCGCTCGCAGGAGTCTCGGGGCAGACGGTCTCGCGGGTCGTCAACGGCAGCGCGCGCGTCGACCCCGCCACGCGCACCAGGGTCGAGGAAGCGATGGCAGAGCTGGGCTACCGACCCAATCGCGCCGCACGAGCGCTGCGCACCGGTCGCACGGGTCTCGTCGGAGTGGTCGTCACCACGCTCGCCACCGTTGGAAACTCCCGGATGCTGCAGGCCGTCGTCGAAAAGGCCGCCGACCGCGGCTACGGTGTCACGGTCGCGACCGTCGCGGGCCCCGAGGGCGTCGCGAGCGCCTTCGCCCGCCTCCGCGCCCAGGGCGTCGACGGCGCTATCGTGCTCAACGAGGCGTCGGCGCTCGCGAGCGGCGCGATCCCGGATGACGTGCCCGCGGCGATCGTCGACGCCCCGCCGGGCGAGGCAGCCGCGGCGACGATCTCGAGCCGCCACCGCGAGGGTGCCCGCGCCGCGGTCGCGCATCTGTCCGCACTCGGCCACCGTCGCATCGTGCACCTCGCGGGCCCCGAGGGCTCTTACGCGGCGGCGGAGCGCGAGGCGGGCTGGCGCGAGGGGCTCGCGGCGGCGCGCGACCGGATGCCGCCGGTCGCAGACAGCCCTCGGGTGGACCACGACGGAGCACCAGCTGCCGCGAGTCGAGGTCGCGCACCCATCGACGCGGCGCACGCTGAGGTCGATGCCGCATCTCGGCCGGCCTGCCGCCCCGTCGACGAGGCGGCAGGCGATCCGGGTGGACCGCAGCTCACCCGCGGCGACTGGTCTGCGGATTCGGGCTTCGCCGCGGCGGAGGCGATCGCGGCATCCGGTGCGACCGCCGTCTTCAGCGCCAACGACCAGATGGCGCTCGGGCTCATCCGGGGCCTGGGGGAGCGCGGCATCGAGGTCCCGCGCGACGTGAGCGTCGTCGGCTTCGACGACGTGCCAGACGCGGCGAACTACCGCCCGCCGCTGACGACGGTGCACCAGGACTTCCCCGAGCTCGCGGCCCGCGCCGTCGACGCGCTCCTCGCGCAGATCGAGGCGCCGGGCGCGCTGCGCCACGACACCGTGCCCGCGCCGCTCGTCGCGCGGGAGAGCACGGCCTCCGCACGACGCATCGCCTGAAGCGGCGAACGCGTCGCGGGCGCTGGCGCCCGGGCGATCGAGCGCACGATCGAGGAGATTCCGCGCTATCGAGGAGGTTTCGGCGGGATTCTTCCTCGATGTTGCCGTTCTTCCTCGAAGTGGCCGGGGCGTTCTGGTTGGCCGTGGGGCGCGCGGGCTCGGTGGTGCGTGGTTGGGCCTGTCGTGCTGCGTGGACGCGCGTCGATGTTCCTGCGCACGATCGAGGAGATTCCGCGCTATCGAGGAGGTTTCGGCGGGATTCCTCCTCGATGTTGCCGTTCTTCCTCGAAGTGGCCGGGCACGGCCCGAAGACGAAGCGCCCGCGCCGGATGACCGGGCGGGCGCTTCGCGGAAGGCGTCAGCGGTTGATGCCGAGCTTCTCGGCGCTCGCCGAGACCGTCTTCTCCGCGAGCGCGGCGTCGTCGTTGAGGGCAGCGCCGAGGCTCGGCACGAGCTTCTCGAGCTCGGGCTTCCAAGTGGGGAACTCGGCGGGGAAGCACTTCTCGAGCAGGTTCAGCATGATCGGCACGGCCGTGGAGGCACCGGGCGATGCGCCGAGCAGGCCGGCGATCGAACCGTCGGCCGACGAGACGACCTCGGTGCCGAACTGCAGCTTGCCGCCCTTCATCACCTGGGCGCGCTGACCGGCCTGGATGAGCTCCCAATCGGAGTCCTTCGCGGTCGGCATGAACTCGCGCAGGCCGTCGAGCTTCTTCTCGCGGCCCTTCATCAGCTCGCTGACGAGGTACTTCACGAGGTCGAGGTTGGTGGCGCCGACCTTCAGCATCGAGCCGATGTTGCCGAGGCGCACCTGCGCGACGATGTCGCTCCACTTGCCCTGCTTGAGGAACTTCGGGCTGAAGGTCGCGAACGGGCCGAACATCAGCGAGCCCTCGCCGTCGACCATGCGCGCGTCGAGGTGCGGCACCGACATCGGCGGCGCGCCGACGGCCGCCTGCGAGTAGACCTTGGCCCTGTGCTGTGCGACGAGCTTCGGGTTGGACGTCTTCAAGAACTGGCCGCCGATCGGGAAGACGCCGTAGCCGCGGATCTCGGGGATCTTCGCCGACTGCAGCAGCTTGATCGCCCATCCGCCCGCGCCGACGAACACGAACTTCGCGTTGATCCTGCCGGGCGTCCTGCCCGCCAGGTTGCGGTAGGTGATGTCCCACGTGCCGTCCTTGCGGCGCTTCAGTTTGCGGACCTCGTGGTCGAGGTGCAGGTCGACGCCGTTGGCGGTCAGATGGTCGAAGAGCTGGTGGGTCACCGCGCCGAAGTCGACGTCGGTGCCCGCGGGCACGCGCGTGGCCGCGAACGGTTCGCCCGCCCGCCGCTTCTGCATCAGGAGCGGTGCCCACTGGTTGATGACGCGCGAGTCGTCGCTGAACTCGATGCCCTCGAACAGAGGCTGGTCCTTCAGCGTCTCGTAGCGCTGGCGCAGGTACTCCACGTCCTTCTCGCCGCGCACGAACGTCATGTGAGGGGTCGCGTTGATGAACGTGTCGGGGGCCGAGAGGATGCCCCGCTCGATCAGTGAGACCCACATCTGCCGGCTCACCTGGAACTGCTCGTTGATGTTCACGGCCTTCGCCGGGTCATCCGGGTTCGGCATGTAGTTGAGCTCGCACAGCGCGGCGTGGCCGGTGCCTGCGTTGTTCCAGGGGTTGGAGCTCTCCTGCGCGACGTCGCCGAGGCGTTCGAATGCGGCGATCTTCCAGTCGGGCTGCAGCTCCTTCAGGAGGGTGCCGAGCGTCGCGGACATCACGCCGCCGCCGATCAGGACGACATCAACAGTTTCAGTCACCAGATCATCCTAAATCTCGCGGCCGTGCGAGGCTCCACGCCAGCCGTGAACTCCGGCGCCCGCGCAGAATCGAGGAAGAACGGCGACTTCTCGGAGGATATGCGCGGGAACGTCCTCGATGCTGCGGAATCTCCTCGATCACGCGCGGGCCGGCGGGGTGGAGTGCGACCGCGGCGCTGTGTCAGCCGCCGTCGCGCCCCTGCAGGGGAAGCGACGCGCAGAATCGAGGAAGAACGGCGACTTCTCGGAGGATATGCGCGGGAACGTCCTCGATGTTGCGGAATCTCCTCGATCACGCGCGGGCCGGCGGGGTGGGGTGCGACCGCGGCGCTGTGTCAGCCGGCGTTGCGCCCCTGCAGGGGGAGGGACACGCGGAACGTCGCGCCGCCGCCGGGGGTCTCGGCGACCGAGACGGTGCCGTGGTGCGCCTCGACGATCGACGACACGATCGCGAGGCCGAGGCCGCTGCCGCCCGTTTCCCTGGCCCGGGACGTGTCGGCGCGCCAGAAGCGCTGGAAGATCTGGCTCCGGATGGCCTCCGGCACGCCCTCGCCGTGGTCGACGACGGCGATCCAGCCCATGCCCGCCGCGGCGTCAGTGCCGACTTCGAGCTCGATCGGGCTGCCGTCCGGGCTGTACCTGCGGGCGTTGCCGAGCAGGTTCGCGACGACCTGGCGCACCTTGTGGTCCTCGCCCAGCACGATCGGCGCCGGCGGCGGTACGGGGCGGGGCAGGCGCGGCACCGGCCGGGTCTCGGCGTGCATCTCCTCCTCCGTCGGCGCGCCCTTGGGACGCCGGCGGAGGATGCTGATGGCCGAGGTCGTCGCGCGCTCCAGCGCCGTCGGGGCCCGGCGGGGCGAGTCGTCGGACGCGGGCGGTGCGGGCCGAGGCGGGAGCGGCGCGGCCGCCGCCGGCGTGCGGTCGACGACCCGGATCTCGCGCGAGCCGTCGGCCGCGCGGGCGTCCATTGCCGCGTCGCTCGCGAGCGCGCGCAGGTCGATCGCCGTGATCTCGAGGGGGCGCTTCTCGTCGAGGCGTGCGAGCGCGAGGAGGTCCTCGACGAGGGCGCCCATTCGGATGGCCTCCTTCTCGATCCGCTCCATCGTGCGGTCGAGGTCCTCCTCGTTCGTGATGGCGCCCATCCGGTACAGCTCGGCATAGCCGCGCACGCTGACGAGCGGAGTGCGCAGCTCGTGGCTGGCGTCGCCGATGAAGCGGCGCATCTGGCGCACGGTCGACTCCCGCTGCTCGATCGATTCGTCGATGCGGTCGAGCATGGTGTTGATCGCGATCGTGAGCCGGCCGATCTCCGTGCGGGGCTCGGTCGCCGGGAGGCGCTGGCCGAAGTCGCCGCCGGCGATCGCCATGGCGGTCTCCTCGACCTGGCCGAACCGGCGGAACGTGAGCGTTACGACCCAGCGGGTGAGGAAGGCGCCGGCGACGATCGTCATGATCGCGACGAACGTGAAGACGACGAAGTAGGTGCGCACGACGCTGAGCGTGTCGGCCTCGCCCATGGCGATGACCTGGCTGTACAGCGTGTTGGTGTCCGGCAGCTCGACGACGGCGGCGGAGGCGCGGAACCGCTCGCCCGAGTCGGAGGTGAGCGCGAAGACGGTCGACTCGAGGGTCTTCGCCCTGTCGGGGGTCAGCTCCGCGGGGAAGTCGGGCTCCTCCTCGTCATCGCCGATGCCGCCGGCCGAGCCGATGAGAGCCCCGTCGGGGCCGTAGAGGGCGATGTAGTAGCCCATGCTGAGGTCGTCGTCGTTCGGCGTGATCTGGATCGTGCCGTCCTCGCTCTGCGAGACCGAGAGCAGGCGCTCGGCGACGTCCTCCGTCTGCACGAGGTGCGTCACGGTCTCGTCGACGTTGTTCAGCAGCGCGCTGTAGAGCACGAAGGACGTGCCGACGCCCGCGACGAACAGGCCCATCGCGAGCACCGCGACGGTGACGCCCGTGACCTTCGCCCTCAGGCTGATGCGCCGCCACCAGCGGGTGACGGCGTCGGTCTTGTCGGCCACGACGGGGCGGGCCTCAGACCGCCTTGTCGACCTTGAGCATGTAGCCGAAGCCTCGCTTGGTCTGGATCAGCGGCTCGGAGGCCTCCGGGTCGATCTTGCGGCGCAGGTACGAGATGTAGCTCTCGACGATGCCGGCGTCGCCGTTGAAGTCGTACTCCCAGACGTGGTCGAGGATCTGGGCCTTGCTGAGCACGCGGTTCGGGTTCAGCATCAGGTAGCGCAGGAGCTTGAACTCGGTCGGGCTGAGCTCGATGTGGGTGTCGCCGACGTAGACGTCGTGCGTGTCCTGATCCATCGTGAGCTCGCCGGCCCGGATGACCTGCTCCTCCTCCTCATTCTGCATCGTGCGGCGGAGGATCGCCTGGATGCGCGCGACGATCTCATCGAGGCTGAACGGCTTGGTGACGTAGTCGTCGCCGCCAGCGTTGAGGCCCTTGATCTTGTCCTCGGTCTCGTCCTTCGCCGTGAGGAAGAGGATCGGTGCCGTGTAGCCGGCGTCGCGCAGGCGCTTCGTGACGCTGAACCCGTTCATGTCGGGGAGCATCACGTCGAGCACGATCAGGTCGGGCTCCTCCTCGAGCACGGCCGAGATCGTCTGGGCGCCGTTGATGACGGTGCGGACCTGGAACCCCGCGAACTGGAGGCTCTGCGAGAGCAGGTCACGGATGTTCGGCTCGTCGTCTACGACCAGGATGCGAGGTGCGCTCATGGCCCCATTATGTCGGTCCCAGCCGTGATTGCGGCGGAAAACGCGGTTCTACGGGGGATTTTCCCTTTCGGCGAACGGATGGCGGGCGTGCGCCGGCGGCGTCAGAGGGAGTGCCGCGGCGGCGCCGCGGTGGCACCGGGGACGACGTCGACCGGCATGACGACGGGGGCGGGACGCCCGCCCGCCAGGAGCTCCTCGACCAGGCGCCCCGCCTCTCGCCCCCTGTCGCGCAGGGGCTGGCGCACCGTCGTCAGCGGCAGGTCGAGCCAGGGGATCTCGATTCCGTCGAACCCCGTGACCGTGAGGTCCTCCGGCACGCGCAGCCCGCGCTCGCGCGCGGCCGCGACTGCGCCAGCGGCGAGCACATCGTTCTGCGCGAGGACGGCGGTGGTGTGCGGGCGGGCGTCCAGCAGCACGCGGGCCGCGGCGGCGCCCGCCTCCGAGTCGCGGCCGCCCGCTTCGACGCGCGCGGCGCGCGCGAACACCTCTCGGACCGCCTCGAGCCGGCCGCGGATGGTGCGGTTCGCGATCGCGTCGAGCCGGGATCCGACCGGCTCGACGGGCCCGGGGGGACGCGCGTCGCCGAGCTGCGTCGTGCGCATGATGACGCCGACATCCGTGTGGCCCAGCGCCGCGACGCGCTCGGCGAGGCGCGTCGTGCCGCCGCGGTCGTCGATCTCGACGAGCGTGATGTCGTCGGCGTGCGGGCCCTCGATGCCGACCATGGGCACGCCGCGGGACCGGACGAGGGGGAGCAGTTCGTCGAACTCCTCGCCGCGCGTGGCGAAGACGACGGCGTCGACGGGGAGGGACTGCAGCGGATCGGGGCGCCCGACGGCGTTCGCACGGCCGGGCAGGAGAAGCTGGCCGAAGCCGACGCGGTCGAGGCTCTCGGAGAGGCCGTCCATGGTCGCCAGCGCGACGGGGTTCTGGAACGCCAGGCCGACGCGCTCCGCGACGACGATGCCGACGATGCCGCTGCGCCCGAGGCGCAGCGAGCTCGCGATCGGGTTCGGCCCCCGGTAGCCGAGCGCCGACGCGGCGGCGAGGATGCGCTGCCTGGTGGGTTCGAGCACGCGGTCGGAGCCCCGGAACGCGAGCGACGCCGTCGACGTGGAGACCCCGGCGCGCTCGGCGACATCGGCGATCGTGGCGCGGCCCGACCGGCCGCGCCCCTCGCTGTTCCCGTTCGTGGAAGGTGCGTGCACACCCACACAGTAACCACCGATCGCAACGTTTCGATACGTTCGTCGTCCGACTCGCGACGCGTTGCCGGGAGTTCACCGACCGGCCACGCGGCGACTCGATCATCGAAACGATGCGATGACCATCGCAGCCGATCTTCGACAGAAGGAAACGCACTGTGACCAGAAAGCGCGCACTCGGAGCCGCCGCGGCAGGCATCGCCGCCGTCGGCGCCCTCGCCGGATGCGGCCCCGTCGCCACCGACGGCTCCGCCGCCGACGCCTCGACGGGCGATTCGAGCCTCACCGTCTTCATCTCGGGCGACACCAACGTGCAGGACCTGTGGGAGAAGGGCATCATCCCCGCCTACCAGGAGGCGAACCCCGAGGTCGAGGTCAGCACGACGATCGATCTCCACGGCGAGCACGACCAGCAGACGGTGGCGAAGCTGACCACGGCCACCGAGGCGGGCGACGCGCCCGGCTTCGACCTCATCGACGCCGGCTTCGTGGTCTCGAGCGCGGCGGAGGCCGACACCCTGCTCGAGGTCGACGCGGACTCGATCGACGGCCTCGCGTCGGTCGCGCAGCCCACGATCGACGCGGGCAAGGGCGTCGGCATCCCGTACCGCGCCTCGTCCGTGCTGCTGGCGTACGACACCGAGAAGGTCGCCGAGCCGCCGCGCACGCTCGACGGCCTGCTCGCCTGGATCGAGGAGAACCCGGGCCAGTTCGCGTACAACTCGCCGTCGACGGGCGGATCGGGCGGAGCCTTCGTCACGACCGTGCTCGACAGCTTCCTCTCCGAGCAGGACCAGGAAGCGCTCCGCGCGGGGTACGCGCAGGAGTTGGAAGCGGGTTGGGACGCCGGCTTCGAGCGGCTCTCCGAGCTCGGCGAGTCCGTGTACCAGGGCGGCGTGTACCCGAACGGCAACAACCAGGTCTTGGACCTCCTCGCGAGCGGCGAGATCGCGATGGCTCCGGTGTGGAGCGACCAGTTCATCACCGGCCAGAAATCGGGTCTGGTCCCCGAGACGGTCGGGTACACGCAGATCAGCGACCCGAGCTTCACGGGCAACGCCTCGTACCTCGGCATCCCCCGGACGAGCGAGCACACCGACGCCGCGATCGACCTCGTGAACTTCGTGCTGAGCTCGGAGGGGCAGCAGATCATCGCCGAGCAGATCTCGGGCTACCCGGTCGTCTCCCTCGACACCCTGCCGACCGAGGTCGCCGACAAGTTCGCCGACGCGGATCCTTCCGCGCTGAGGCCCGGCTACTACAGCGAGGTCGGTTCGGACATGGCCAACGAATGGGACAAGCGAGTTCCGTGACGGCTCAGGTCATCCCCGCGGTGAGCGGAGGGTCGCGCGCGACGGCGCGGCCCTCCCGCTCGGCCGCGCAGATCGCGCACTCGCGGCGCCGGGCCGTCGGCTTCTCGATGGCTCTGCCGCCGGTCATCCTGATCGCCCTGTTCGTCGGGCTCCCCGTCCTGCTGTCGATCGGCTTCAGCTTCGGCATGACGGGCGGGCTCAACAGCACGGCGGCCGCGATCGGCCAGAACGTGCACGAGGCCGACGGGCTCGCCACGCTCGCCGCCTATGCCGATCTCTTCTCCGATGCGCGGTTCGGGCGCGACCTCGGAGCCACGGTGTTCGTCACGGTCGTGACCACGGGCGTCACGCTCGCGATGGCGATCGGCATCGCGGTGTTCCTGCGGATGAGGGGCGGATGGCTCGGCGCGGCGCTGTCGGGCCTCGGCATCGTGCCGCTGTTCATCCCCGTCGTGATCGCGTCGTGGGCGATCCTCACGTTCTACGCGGGAGACGGGTTCGTGCGCAGCCTGTTCGCCCAGTTCGGCCTCGAGGCCCCCGTGCTCGGATTCACCGTGGCGGGAGTCGTCATCGCCTCGGTATGGGTCAACCTGCCCTTCGCCCTGCTGATGGCGACATCCGGCATGCAGGCCGTTCCGGATGCCCTGATCGATGCCGCGCGCGACGCCGGAGCGTCGACCTTCGCGATCGTCCGCGGGGTGCTGGTGCCGATGGCGGGGATCCCGCTCGTGATCGCGTCGACGTTCACCGCGATCGGGGTGCTCGGGCAGTTCACCGTTCCCTACTTCACGGGCCCGAACGCGCCGCAGCAGCTGGGCGTCGACATCAGCAAGTACTTCCAGTCGTTCAACCAGCCGCAGCAGGCCGCCGCGATCGCCGTCGTCGTGTTCGTCATCGCTTCGGGGGTCGCCGCGCTGTACGTCTGGGCGAACTTCCGCAGCGCGAAGCAGGAGGGCAGGGTCTGATGGCCGAACTCGTCCGCCGCACCGCGGGGCGCGTCGTCTCCGGCGCGCTCATCGCCATCGTCGCGTGCTTCATCCTCGGCCCGCTCGTCTGGCTCGCGATGCACGCCTTCGCGACCGATTGGACGTACCCGAACCTGCTCCCGGACGGCCTCACGCTCGACTGGTGGCGCGTGGTGCTGTCCGATCCCGGCCTGTTCGCGTCGATCCAGAACTCGCTGTTCTTCGCGCCGGTGACGGTCATCGTGTCGGCCGTGGTCTGCCTACCGGCCGCGTACGCGTTCTCGCGCTTCGACTTCCCGGGGCGGCGGGTCTTCCTCGTCGGCCTGTTCGCGACGAACGCGTTCCCCAAGATGGGGCTGTTCGTCGCGATGGCGACCGTGTTCTACGGCCTGAACCTCATGGAGACCGCGCTCGGCATCGTCATCGTGCACGTGATCGGGACGGTCGTGTTCATGACGTGGATCCCCGCCGCCGCCTTCAGCGCCGTCCCCCGCTCCCTCGAGGAGGCGGCCCGCGATGCGGGCGCCGGGCGCCTGCGCGTGTTCCTGACGGTGACGCTGCCGATGGCGATGCCCGGCATCCTCGTCGCCGCCGTGATGTCGTTCCTCGCCTCGTTCGACGAGTCGCAGGGCACGTATCTCGTCGGTGCGCCCTCCTTCATGACCATGCCCACCGAGATGTACTCCCTCGTCCTGAACTACCCCCAGCAGGTCGCCGCCGTGTTCGCGCTCATGCTGTCCATCCCCTCCGTCGTCCTCCTGCTGCTGACCCGTCGATACATCATGGGCGGGCAGCTGGCCGAGGGCTTCCAGATCCGCTAGGAGAACCGTGTCAGACACGAACCCGACCGACGTGCCCGGCCTGCGACTCGCCGGCCTGACGAAGGAACTGGGAGGCCGAACGATCGTCGACAGCCTCTCGCTCGACATCGCGGAGGGGGAGCTCGTCTCGCTGCTCGGCCCATCCGGCTGCGGGAAGACGACGACGCTCCGGATGATCGCGGGCTTCCTCTCCCCGGAGAGCGGGAGCGTCGCCGTCGCCGGCCGCGACGTCACGGCTCTCGGACCGGAGAGGAGGCCCAGCGCGATGGTGTTCCAGAACTACGCACTGTGGCCCCACATGACCGTGGCGAAGAACGTCGGCTACCCGCTGCGCATCGCGCGCGTTCCCCGCAGGGAGATCGCGCAGCGCGTGACCGAGGTGCTGGAGCTCGTCGGGCTCTCGCACCACGCCGACAGCAGGCCCGCGCGGATCTCCGGAGGCGAGCAGCAGCGGGCCTCCCTCGCGAGGGCCCTCGTCCAGCGCCCGCAGCTCCTCCTGCTCGACGAGCCGCTGTCGAACCTCGACGCGAAGCTGCGCGTGCGGGTCCGCGAGGAGATCAGGGACATCCAGCAGCGCCTCGGCATCACGACCGTCCTCGTGACACACGACCAGGAGGAGGCGATGGCCGTCTCGGATCGGGTCGCCGTGATGAACGGCGGGCGCATCGAGCAGGTGTCGACGCCCGGCGAGCTCTACCGCGCACCCGCGACGGAGTTCGTGGCTGGGTTCATCGGCGCCAGCAACACGATCCCGGCGCCCGACCTCGGGGAGGGCAGGGACGGCGTGCGCTGGATCGTGCGCCCCGAGCACGTCGAACTGGTCGATCACGGCATTCCGGCGACGGTGACCCGCGTCCTCCCGCACGGGCACTTCACGGAGATCGCCGTTGCGGCGCGCGGCGTCGAGCTGCGCTCGTACGTCGGCGGCGACGTTCCGGCCGTCGGCGATGAGGTGCGGATCCGGATCGCGCGGGCGCTGAGGTACGACGACGGCGTCCTCGCATCCGTGCTCGACGGGGAGCCGGTCCTGATCCGAGAGCGGGTCGCGGCATGAGCGCCCGGATCGTCGCCCACCGCGGGTATCACGGCAGCGATGCGCACGGCGCGAGGGAGAACACGCTCGCGGCGGTCGACGCGGCGCTCGCCGCGGGCGCCGAAGTGATCGAGGTCGACGTGCGGCTCACGAGCGACGGCGCCGCCGTTCTGCTGCACGACCCGACGCTGGAGCGCCTGTGGGGCGACGCGCGGCCCGTCGCCGAGATGACGCTCGCCGAGGTGGCGGAGGTCGGAGGGGGCCGGCACCGCATCCCGCTGCTGGCCGAGGCCCTCGAGCGGGTCGCGGGCACGGGCGCCGCCCTCCTCATCGACATGGACCACCCGGCACCGGCCGCGGCGGCGGTCGAGGCCGTGCGCACGGCACGGGCCGAGGCGCACACCGAGTGGTGCGGCAGCGCCGACGCCATGCGCATCGTGCGCGAGGCGATGCCGGATGCGGTGATCCACCTGCCGTGGAGCTCGGCCGAGCCTCCGCGTGCGGCGGATCTCGAACCCTTGCGCCCGACGTTCGTGAACGCGCCGCACCTGCTGGTCGGCGCCGGCTTCGTCGCCGCGGTGCACGCGCTCGGCGCGCGCGTCGCGTGCTGGACGGTCGACGAGCCGGCCCAGGCCGCGCACCTGGCGCGCATCGGCGCCGACTCGATCACGACCAACCGCCTCCGGGCCATCCGCGACGCGGTGGCGGCGGACGTGCGCGACGAGGGTGCCCGCGCCCTCGCGATCGTCGAGTCGCTCGCCGCACACGCCGCCGCGCACACGCGCCGGGCGCGGACGGAGGGCGTCGGCATCGTCAGGACGAAGCGCGACGCGGCCGACCACGTGACGGAAGTGGACACGGCGGTCGAGCGCGACGTGAGGGCGGTCCTGGGCGCGCAGTTCCCCGAGCACGACATCGTGGGCGAGGAGTACGGCGGCACCTCCGACGGGGCGGCGCCGTGCTGGTACCTCGACCCGATCGACGGCACCGCGAACCTCGCGAACGGCGTGCCGTGGACCAGCTTCTCGCTCGCGCTCGTCACGGAGGGCAGGCCCGTCGTCGCCGCCGTGCTCGATCCGGTCGGCGAGACGCCCGTGATCGCGGCGGAGGGTGCAGGGGCCTGGCGCGGCGGCGAGCGGATCGCCGTGCCGGAGCCGGCGGACGGCGACCCGCTCGTCGGGCGCATGGTCACGACGGAGCTCGCGGGCGCGCGGGCATGGCCCGGCTTCGTGGAGCTGCTGTCGGGCCTCTCGGACCGCGGCTGCACGCTGCGCGTGCCCGGCTCGGGGACTGCGACCCTCGCGGGCGTCGCACTCGGCCGCGGCGCGGCGGCGATGGTGCATCGCTACAGCCCGATCGATCACGCGGCCGCCCTGCTCATCGTCGCCGAGGCCGGAGGCGCCGTGCGCGACGAATCGGGCGCGAGCAGCCTGCATCCGGATTCCGGCCCGGTCTTCGTCGGTGCCAGCGCGGCTGCCGCCGACGCGCTCCTGACCGAGTACTCGGCGGCCCGGGGGAGGGACGCGTCGTCGGTGGGGTGACGCCGGGCGACCGCATCCGATCGCCCGGCGCGCACGCCTGAGCGGGGCGCCCGAGCGGGCGCCCCGCTCAGGCCGCGGCGGCGAGCGCGTCGGCGTCGTAGATCGTGTAGCTGTAGCCCTGCTCGGCGAGGAAGCGCTGGCGGTTCTGCGCGAAGTCCTGGTCGACCGTGTCGCGCGCGATCAGGGTGTAGAAGCTCGCGGTCTGGCCGTCCTGCTTCGGGCGCAGCAGCCGGCCGAGGCGCTGGGCCTCCTCCTGCCGCGAGCCGAACGAACCGGACACCTGGATCGCGACCGACGCATCCGGCAGGTCGACCGAGAAGTTGGCGACCTTCGAGACCACGAGCACCGGCAGCGCGCCCTCGCGGAACGCCTGGAACAGGCGCTCCCGCTCGTCGACGGGCGTCGAACCCGTGATCTGCGGGGCGCCGAGGCCGTCGGAGAGCTCCTGCAACTGGTCGAGGTACTGGCCGATCACGAGCACCTGCTCGCCGGGGTGATTCGCGATGATGCGCCGCACCACGCCGATCTTCGCCGGTGCCGTCGCGGCCAGCCGGTAGCGGTCGTCGTCGGCGCTCGCCGCGTACTCGAGGCGCTCGTCGGCCGGGAGGTCGACGCGCACCTCGTAGCAGGCCGCGGGCGCGATGAAGCCCTGCGCCTCGATCTCGCGCCACGGCGCGTCGAAGCGCTTGGGGCCGATCAGGCTGAACACGTCGCCCTCGCGGCCGTCCTCGCGCACGAGCGTCGCGGTCAGGCCCAGCCGGCGGCGGGCCTGCAGGTCGGCCGTCAGCTTGAACACGGGAGCGGGCAGCAGGTGCACCTCGTCGTAGACGATGAGGCCCCAGTCGAGCGCGTCGAGCACGCCGAGGTGCGCGTACTCGCCCTTCCGCTTCGCGGTGAGGATCTGGTACGTCGCGATCGTGACGGGCTTGATCTCCTTGACCTGCCCGGAGTACTCGCCGATCTCCTCCTCCGTCAGCGTCGTGCGCTTGAGGAGCTCATCGCGCCACTGGCGGGCCGAGACGGCGTTCGTCACGAGGATCAGCGTCGTGGTCTTCGTCTCGGCCATCGCGCCTGCGCCGACCAGGGTCTTGCCGGCGCCGCACGGCAGCACGACGACTCCCGAGCCGTCGGCCGAGAAGGTGTCGACCGCGTGCCGCTGGTAGGGGCGCAGGTGCCATTCGGTCTCGTCGAGGGCGATCTCGTGCGGTGTGCCCGGCGTGTAGCCGGCGAGGTCCTCGGCCGGCCAACCGACCTTGAGCAGTTCCTGCTTGATCTGGCCGCGCGCCCACACGTCGATCACGAAGACCCCCGTCTCCGGGTGATCGACGAGCAGCGGCTTCACCTTCTTGTTGCGCGACACCTCGGCGAGCACGGCAGGGTCGCTCGACCGCAGGATCAGGCGGCCGTCGTCGTCGCGCTCGATCGTGAGCCGGCCGTAGCGGTCGACCGTCTCGCGGATGTCGGTCGACACCGACGGCGGCACGGGGAAGCGCGTCCAGCGGTCGAGGGTCGCGAGCATGTCGTCGGCGGTGTGGCCGGCCGCGCGAGCATTCCACAGGCCGAGCCGCGTAACGCGGTAGGTGTGGATGTGCTCGGGCGCGCGCTCGAGCTCGGCGAACACCGCGAGTTCGTGCCGCGCGCTCTCGGCGTCGGGGTGCGCGACTTCCAGGAGCACAGTGCGATCGCTCTGCACGATCAGGGGGCCATCAGCCATAGCCAACAAGTTTACGCCGGATGGGGCGGAGCGGCCCCGGCGGGCCTAAGCCCGGCGCACGGCGGCGATCGACTTCACGGGCAGCGTGCGCTCGACGTCGGCGCCGCGGTCGAGCCCGCGCAGGCGGCCGCCGCCCAGGCCCGTCGCCTCGAGAGTGAGCTCGCGCGTCGAGCCATCGGGCATCGCGACGGCGACGACGAGCGAGGCCTTGTCCTTGACGGCCGCGCCGAGCTCGCGCTCGAGCCATGCGGCGTCGGCGTCACCGCTCTCCGCCGCGCGCAGCCGGGCGATCAGGGCGGCGTAGCGGTCGTCGTCGGCGTCGTCATCCGGAGCGACCCTGTCGCGGCTCATCGTGACGACGGCGCCGTCGTCGTCGATCGCGACGACGGGGTAGCGCGCGTCGAGCAGGCCCCAGTACACGGCGCGGCGGTCGGCGCGGGTGCGCAGCAGCGCGCCGTCGGCGACGAGGCCCAGCGCGCGCACGGACTGGTCGACGGAGATCGTCTCGAGGAGGTGGTGGTCGGGGCTCGACACGACGCTGTGGCCCGTCGACGGGTCGAGCGAGACCCGCACGAGGCCGTGGCGCTGCGCCGTGCGCTCGACGAGGTACTCGAGCGGCTGCGGAACCCCGGTGAGCGAGATGCCGCCGAGGAACTCCCGGATGCTCGCGGCCGTCTCGCCCGCGGCCAGGCCGGCGGAGACGGAGGCCTGCGTGAATCGGTACGACGACGCCTGGGCGTGCGACTCCCGCACGGCGATCGAACGGAGCCGCATATCGAGCGGCGGTGCGAGGGTTCCGGGAGAGATCGCCGTGAGGTCGTTCTGCAGGAACACCTGGTCGACCTCGTGCGGGAGCAGCGCGAGCAGCCCGCTCGGGTCGGCGCGCCGGCCCTGCCGCAGCGGCGCCGCCCACGGCGGCTCGCCGTCGGCCGCGATGAGCCCCGCCAGCTCGAACATCTCGCGCCAGCGCTCGGCGTCCTCCGGCCACGTGTCGAGCAGCGGGTAGGCGTCGGGCCAGGCCGAGGGGTCGACCCAGCCGCCGCCGTCGCGCAGGCCGTCGGGGAGCGCGGCGCGCAGACCCTCGGCGAGGGCCGACCAGCGCTCGGGCGTCGCCGACGATGTCCAATCCGCGCCCGCGCGGGTCACGAGCCACCGCCGGTCATCGCCGCGCATCAGGCCGGCGGCCTCGGCGGCCGCCGTGATCAGGTCGGCGTCCTCGGCGCTCGCGACGACGCCGTCCTGGGCCAGCCGGCGCCGCTCGTTCGCACCGAGGCGGCCCCCGACGCGCGGCAGCGGCGTGCGCAGCCCCTCGATCAGGATGTCGGCCATCGCCGACATGGCGGTGAACGCCCGTTCCGCGGCGTGCGCCGAAGCGTCGTCGGACGCGGCGGGAGGCGTCGAGGGCCGCGGGGGGAGCAGATCGCTCGGGACGGCCTCGAGCACGGGTGCGAACGGGCGGCCCGCCGCGTCGACGAGCCCGAGCGGCGCGCAGTCGCTGGCGCCCGACGCGAGCGCCGCGAGCGCGTCGCGAGGGAGCGCCGAGACGGACTTCGCGATCGATTCGGGGGCGAGCAGGGCGTCGGCCGCGTCGAACCAGTCGTGCCACGGCGCCGACCGTGAGACGCCCCGCTCGGCGAACAGCCGGGAAAGCTCGGCGTCCTCCGCCGCGGCGAGCCGCTCCGCGAGGGAGCGGATGCGGGGCTCGGCGCTGGTCGGCATGGGTGTCAGGACTGCCTCGCGGCGCGTCCCTTCCTGATCATCGTCATGACGATGAGCGTCAGCATCATGAGGAACCCGACGGGCAGGCCGATCATCGGCACCCACGACACGATCGGCCACGCGCCCTCGCCGAACTGCTCGGCCGAGACGCCCGTGGCGCTCGCAATCAGGATCACGAAGAAGCAGACGACCGAGATCACGATCGTGCCGAGCGACGCGAACGTCAGGAAGCGGTCGATCGTGCGAACCGGGGGCTCCGGCGCGGACTCCTTATTGCTCATCCTCTCAAGGATACGCCCGGGTAGGCTGGGGGCAGGGCCTTCGCCCGACATCTCATTCGGTTCTGCTTCAGCAAGGGGTGCCCCATGCCCACCGGCAAGGTCAGGTTCTACGACGACGAGAAGGGCTTCGGCTTCATCTCAGCGGACGATGGCCAGGACGTCTTCCTGCACGCTTCCGCGCTGCCCGCCGACGCGGAGGCGATCAAGGCAGGCACGCGCGTCGAGTTCGGCATGGCCGACGGGCGCAAGGGGCCGCAGGCACTCTCGGTGCGCGTGCTCGAGCGCCCGGCGGGGCGCGCCAAGCCGCCCAGGGCGTCGCGCAAGAAGCCGGATGAACTGGCGGTCATCATCGAGGACGTTGTGCGGCTGCTCGACGGCGTGGGCGAAGACCTGCGCCGCGGTCACTACCCGACGCACTCCCACGCGCACAAGGCCGCCGAGGTCCTGCGCAAGGTAGCGGACGAGATCGATGCCTGAGCCGACGGACGACTATCGCGACGCGACCGAAGAGACCGAGGCGATCGACGCGACCGGTGAGCCGACGACGGCGCCGGATGCGGTGCCCGCTGGCCCGGCCGAGCCGGTCGAGCCCGACGCGCGGCTGATCGAGGCGCACGACCTCGCGCTCGCGGCGCTGCGCGAGATCACGCCGGAGACCACGATCGGCGAGCCGGCCGGCCACCGAGTCGAGCGCGACGGCGTCGTCTCGCTCCTGTTCGCCAACCGCTTGCTCGGCTACCCCGGTTGGTTCTGGACGGTGTCGCTCGCCGTCGTCGAGGGTGCAGAGCCGACCGTGCTCGAGGCCGAGTTGCTCCCCGGCGACGATGCGCTGCTGGCGCCCGAGTGGGTGCCGTGGTCGGTGCGCCTCAAGGAATACCAGGAGCAGCAGCGCGCCCAGGCCGAGGCGGAGGCAGCCGAGAAGGCGGCGCGCGCCGCAGAAGGCGGCGACGAGGGCGAAGCCGGCGACGCGGAGGACGCCGGCGACGACATCAGCTTCGACGAGTTCGACGCGTACGAGGGCGGGCCGGACGACGAGGCCGACCCTTACTCGAGCGACGGCTCGCCGATCCTGCACGCGGGAGACGTCGACGGTGTCGACATCGACGAGCTCGACGCGGGCGCCGGAGCGGACGTCGACGGATCGGACGACGACGCGGATGAGGCGCCGGAGGACGACGACTGACGCAGGACGAACGGAAACGGCGGCCGCTCCCCGAGGGGAGCGGCCGCCGTTTCCGTCAGTGCGCGGGCGGTCAGCCCTGGTTCGCCAGCACGTACTCGATCGAGCGGACCAGCTGGCGCACGTCGTCCGGTTCGATCGAGACGAACGTCGCGACGCGCAGCTGGTTGCGGCCGAGCTTGCGGTAGGGCTCGGTGTCGACGATGCCGTTGGCGCGCAGCGTCGCGGCGACGGCTGCCGCATCCACGTCGTCGGCGAAGTCGATCGTGGCGACGACGGGGGAGCGGTGCTCGGAGTCCGCGACGAACGGGGTCGCGACATCCGACGCCTCGGCCCAGTCGTACAGCACGCCGGACGACTCACGGGTGCGGGCGTCGGCCCAGACGAGCCCGCCGTTGCCGTTGATCCACCGCAGCTGGCTGTCGAGCAGGTGCAGAGTCGCGATCGCCGGGGTGTTGTACGTCTGGTTCTTGCGCGAGTTGTCGATCGCGGTCGTGAGGCTCAGCGACTCCGGGATGTAGCGGCCGCTCGCCGCGATGCGCTCGGCGCGCTCGATCGCCGCGGGCGACATGATCGCGATCCAGAGGCCGCCGTCGGAGCCGAGGTTCTTCTGGGGGGCGAAGTAGTAGACGTCCGTCTGCGAGATGTCGACGTCGATGCCGCCCGCGGCGCTCGTCGCGTCGATCACGGTCAGCGCGCCGTCGTCGCCGGCCGCGCGGCGGACGGGGGCGTAGGCGCCCGTCGAGGTCTCGTTGTGCGGCCACGCGTACACGTCGACGCCCACGACGGGCTCCGGCCGGGCGATCGTGCCCGGTTCGGCCTTGCGGACATCCGGCGCCTCGAGCCACGGGGCGGCCGCCGCCTTCGCGAACTTGCCGCCGAACTCGCCGAACGTCAGGTTCTGGCTGCGCTTCTCGATCAGGCCGAACGCCGCGGCGTCCCAGAACGCCGTGGAGCCGCCGTTGCCCAGCACGACCTCGTAGCCCTCGGGGAGGCGGAAGAGCGAGGCGATCTGCTCGCGCACGCTGCCGACGAGGTCCTTCACTCCGCGCTGGCGGTGCGAGGTGCCGAGGAGCGATCCGCCCGCGGCGGCGAGGGCCGTCACCTGGTCGGCTCGGACCTTCGAGGGGCCGCATCCGAAGCGGCCGTCGGCTGGCAGGAGTTCCGCGGGAATCGTGAGCGTCATGGGTCAATCGTAGGGCCGCGCGGGGCGCCCGACCACATCCGGCTCGACGGCCGCCGCGCCGCGCCAGGACCGCCGGGGTAGGCTTGCCTCAGTTGCTGTTACGGAGGCCTTGATGACCGATCTGATCGACACCACCGAGATGTACCTGCGCACCATTCTGGAGCTGGAAGAGGAGAACATCGTTCCCCTCCGCGCGCGCATCTCGGAGCGCCTCGGCCACTCGGGGCCGACGGTCTCGCAGACGGTCGGTCGCATGGAGCGCGACGGCCTCGTGCACGTCGGCGAGGACCGCCGCCTCGAGCTCAGCGACGAGGGCCGCCGCAAGGCCGTCGACGTGATGCGCAAGCACCGCCTCGCCGAGCGCCTGCTGTCCGACGTGATCGGTCTCGACTGGGCCTTCGTGCACGAAGAGGCGTGCCGATGGGAGCACGTGATGAGCGAGCAGGTCGAGCGCCGCCTCGTCGAGCTCCTCGGCCACCCCTCCGAGTCGCCCTACGGCAACCCGATCCCCGGCCTCGACGCGATCGGCGGCGACGCCGGCGGCGAGTTCGATGAGGGTGTCGTGGGTCTCGTGAAGGCTCTCGACGCCGCCGGTGACGGGCTCACGGGCACGGTGCGCAGGCTCGCGGAGCCGGCGCAGGTCGACCCCGAGCTCCTCGAGCAGCTGCGCGGTGCGGGCGTCGTGCCCGGTGGCGCCGGCTCGTTCCGCTACAGCGAGGGCTACGTGCTCGTCGAGATGGACGGCCAGGACGAGGCCCTGGAGCTCCCCGTGGAGATCGCTTCGCACGTCTTCCTCGTCGACCAGCGCTGACGCCGAGCGCCGCATCGGGCGACGCTCAGATTCGGTCCGTGACATTTCCGTTATCTTCGCGTACGGTAGACCCGTCGCCCGGCGCATCATCGGGCGGTACCCGCGGGTCAGCGCCTCTTCGGCTCGTCCCTCCCGCGGGTCGCACTGACCCCGACCAGTGCCGACGAGCCGCACACCCGAGTGCGAGAGGCGGCGGAGGACAGCTCTTGGCCCACAACGATTCGTCCGCAGGCGCCCCCGAGGCTGCGGAGCAGTCGACCCCCGAGAACGGTCCCGTCGTGATCAGCAGGCGCGACATGCGCCGTGCCGAGCGCGAGTTCCGGGCCGACGCGCGCCGCTCCGAGAAGAAGCGGCATCAGGCGCGCCCCGTGCGCTCCGTCGCGACGGTGGGTGCCGTTCTCGCGCTGATCGCCGGCGTCGCGATCCCCGCGTACGCGGCCAGCAGCGCCGACTCGCAGCCGACCGCCGACGCCCCGTCGGCCCAGGACATCGCCGAGCAGAACGCGCAGAGCCTCGCCGTCGGCGACGATGTGAAGGTCGGCGAGCTCTCGGTCGCGAAGTACTCGGCGACGACGCCGGACGAGATCGCGAAGGAGAAGGCCGCGGAAGCGGCCGAGAAACGCGCCAAGGAGGCGGCCGCCGCAGAGAAGGCCGCCGCTGCCACGGCCGCGAGCACGTCGGAGTCTTCCGCGTCGACCTCCGTTGCGACGTCCTCGATCGAGCCGATCGACGGCGTCGCCAATCCGCTCCCGCGCGGCTCGTACCGCATCGAGCGGACTGTGAGCAGCGGTCACGAGGGTGCAGACCTGTCCGCGAGCTCCGGGACGCCGATCTACGCCGTCAAGCCCGGCAAGGTCGTGACCTCGACCGAGAGTCTGGGCGGCTGGGGCGTCACGGTCGCGATCGACCACCTCGACGGCACCACGACGCTCTACGGCCACATGACGTACGGATCGCGCGCAGTCCAGGTCGGACAGACCGTCACGGCCGGCCAGCAGATCGGCCAGGTCGGCAACACCGGCCATTCGTTCGGGTCGCACCTGCACATCGAGCTCCGCATCAACGGCGCGATCACCGACCCGGTCCCGTACCTGGGCCTCTGACTCGGCCGGGAGCGGGGCCCGCGGCTCGCCGCGCGGCCCCATTCCCGCGTCTGCTCCGGTGCGACTCTGGGTGGAGTCTGGCCGTCGTATCGACGGAAGATGAGAATCCGTGACCCGGTTGTGACATTTTCGTTATCTTCCCGTATGGTTGAGTTCACCGCCGGATGAAGATCCATCCGGCGGTTCCCGCGGGCAAGCGCCTCACCGGCTCGTCCTTCCCGCAGGACACACTGCCCCCGAAACAGTGTTGACGAGCCGGCACTTCCTGGGTGAGAGGCGACGGAGGAAACCTTTTGACCCACACGGACTCGACCGCGCGCACACCCGAAGCCGCGGACACAGCCCCCAAGAGCAGCGGTACCGCCCCCATCACCCGGCGCGAGCTGCGCCGCGCCGAGCGGGAGTTCGCCGCTGGCGCCCGCCGCGCCGACAAGGCCGACAAGAAGGCGCACCCGCACGCACGCCCGGTTCGCTCCCTGGCGACCGTCGGTGCCGTCGTCGCACTCCTGGCCGGCGTCGCGATCCCCGCCTACGCGGTGACGACGACGTCCGTCGACGAGACGGCCTCGCCCTCGGCGCACCAGCTCGCGGAGGAGAATGCGCAGTCGCTCTCCGTCGGCGACGACGTGAAGGCCGCCGACCTCGAGGTCGCGAAGTACTCGGCGACGACGCCCAAGGAGATCGAGAAGGAGAAGGCGAAGGAGGCCGCGGCCAAGCGGGCGAAGGAGGCCGAGGCCGCTGCCGCCGCCGCGTCGAGCTCGGGCTACAAGCCGGCGAACATCTCCGCCGAGGAGCCCGTCGTCTCGGGCGGCTTCGCGAACCCGCTCGGATCCAGCAGCTACAGCCTCGGAACGCCGGGCGTGCACGGCTTCGGCGTGTACCGCCCCAACAGCGGCACGATCCACATGGGCCAGGACATGATGGCTCCCTCGGGTACGCCGATCGTCGCGGCGATCGACGGCACGGTGGACAGTGCCGGCTGGTCGGGCGGCTACGGCAACCTGGTCCAGCTCAGCGGCACCGTCGACGGCAGCCAGACCACGATCAAGAACGGCCACATGTCGGCCGTCGCCGTCTCGGCCGGCCAGGCCGTGCAGAAGGGCGACGTCATCGGCTACGTCGGCTCGACCGGGTTCAGCGACGTCAATCACCTCCACGTCGAGGTCTGGATCAACGGCACGGCCTACGACCCTCGTTCGTACCTGCCGATCGGCTGATCGCAGCGTCACCGAAGAACGGCGCCGCCTCCCTGTACGGGGAGGCGGCGCCGTTCTTCGCACGCCGTTCACCTGCGTGTCGCCGCCCGGGCGTGTCGCGTGGGTTACCCTTAGCTCGTTGCCGAGTCGACGGAGAGGAGATGTCGTGAGCCGAATACCTCGCATCCGCACCACGGATGCTCTGGGTCGCTACGTCTTACGGCATCGTGTGCACACGATGCGCGGCACTGCCGCGCGCGAAGGGCGCTGTCCAACGGGACAGTGCCCTTTTTTCATGCCCGCACGCCTCCCCGTCGGTCGACGCAGCGCTGGTTCGAGAGCCCGGAAGCCGTCCGGGACCCGCCGAAGGGATACCTCATGCGCACACTCGTGCTGAACGCCGGATACGAGCCGCTGGCCGTCGTATCGTCCAAGCGGGCCCTCGTGCTCGTCATGAACGACAAGGCGAGCGTCATCGAACGCATCGAAGACGACCCCGTCTGGGGCGTCAATGACGTCTTCGACCGCCCAGCCGTGATCCTGCTGACGAGATACGTGCGCGTGCCGCACGCGCGGCGGACCCCGGTCTCGCGCCGCGGGGTGCTGCGCCGCGACGGGAGCCGCTGCGGATACTGCGGCAAGTCGGCGTCGACCATCGATCACGTGATGCCGCGTTCGCGCGGCGGGCAGGACACCTGGACGAACCTCGTCGCCTGCTGCCTGCGCTGCAACAACATCAAGAGCGACCGCACGCCGGTCGAGATGGGGTGGGAGCTGCGCTTCACCCCTCAGCCCCCGCGCGGCGGCGGCTGGACGGTCAGGGGCGTCGAGCGCAGCGACCCGCGCTGGGAGCCGTACCTGACCCTCGCGGCCTGACGGGCCCGCGACCGGCTCCGGATGCCCCGCAGCGGGGCATCCGGAGCCGGTCGCCGGCACGCGGCACGCCGACCGAGTGCGGAACGCCCGCGAAGCCCCGGTAAGCTGTCGGCGGGCCCCCGTAGCTCAGGGGATAGAGCACCGCTCTCCTAAAGCGGGTGTCGATGGTTCGAATCCATTCGGGGGCACGAGATTCTTTCGCCTGTGGGGCGAAAGAATCTCGTTGTACTCTCTGGAGTCCTCGGTCGCGGCAGGTGATCTCGGTCGCTCCGCTCGCGAGATCGGCTGCCGCTCCCTGCGGGGCGGGGCGGGTTCTCGATCGCCTGTGGGGAGATAGAATTTCGCCGTATTCTCTGGAGTCCTCGGTCGCGGCAGGTGATCTCGGTCGCTCCGCTCGCGAGATCGGCTGCCGCTCCCTGCGGGGCGGGGCGGGTTCTCGATCGCCTGCGGGGCGAAAGAATCTCGCCGTACTCGGAGGAGTGATAACCAATGGCGGAGCGCAGCTTCCGTGAGTCGCCGAACGCTCTGTTCGGGGCACGAGTGCGCTCCGTACGGCGGGTGTCGCCCGGGTTCGTCCGCGTGACCCTGGCGGGGGCGCAGCTGCGCGGCATCACCGAGCGCGGCCTCGACCAGCGGATCAAGGTCCTGATCGCGCCCGGCGGGATCCCGGCACCCCTCGACGAGCCGCTGCTGCCGGAGTCGGAGTGGCGGCGCCGCTGGCGTGAGCTGCCCGCCGCTGAGCGCCCCTCGCTGCGCAGCTACACCGTCGGCGAATCGCGACCGTCGCAGGGCGAGCTCGATATCGACTTCTACCTGCACGACGCGGCGGGGCCTGCGAGCGCCTGGGCGGCGGCCTCGCAACCGGGGGACAGGCTCTGGGTGTCGGCGCCGAGGGCCGAGGCCGACGCGACTGGTCGCCACGGCGTGCAGTGGAGCCCCGGAGCGGCGCACCGCTTCCTTATCGCCGGCGACGAGACCGCGTTCCCCGCCATCCGGGGCATCGTCGCGAGCCTCCCCGACCCCGCGCGCGCCGAGGTGATCGTCGAAGCGGGAGATGTCCGCGACGCCGGTTGGCTGGAGCGCTCGCTCCCGTCGCGCGTACGGATCGCGCACCGCACGAGCGAGCCGGGCGGCACCGCACTCGCCCGCGCGATCACCCGGTGGGCGGCGCGCGAGGCTGGGGCGGCCGCGCGCCTGGGCGACGGCTTCTACGCCTGGTGCGCGACCGAGAGTCGTCGAGTAGCCGGCATCCGCGATGCGCTCGCCGCCGCGGGAGTCGGGAGCGACCGGGCCCACACTCAGGGATATTGGAACGATGGTCCGCGTGTGACGCCGTGATTCGCCCACCAGGTCGAGTGAGGATAGGCTCACCTTGTTTCTCGACCCGATGGAGACCGATCCCATGACACAGCCCGCCTTCCCCCGCGCGGCCGCCGCCGTCGCGGCGCTCGCCGCCGGCGCGTTCCTGTTCACCGCCTGCACCTCGTCCGACGAAACGGACGCCTCTGCCGCCGACGGCGCAACGCACACCGTCGAGCACGCGCGCGGCGAGACCGCCGTGCCGGAGTCCCCGGAGCGCGTGGTCGTGCTCGAGCCCGTGCAGCTCGACACCGCCGTGGCGCTCGGGACGACGCCCGTCGGCACGGCCGTTGCGAGCGAGGAGGTCGGCGTGCCGGAGTACCTCGGCGACGCCGCCGCGGACATCGCGACGGTCGGCACCATCACGGAACCGAGCGTCGAGAAGATCGCGGCGCTCGAGCCCGATCTGATCATCGGCACGGAGTCGCGCCATTCCGCGCTGTACGACCAGCTCAGCGACGTCGCTCCCACGGTGTTCATGGCCACGCAAGCCGACCCGTGGCAGGACAACGTCGCCCTCGTCGCGGAGGCGCTCGGCGATGCCGAGGGCGCCCAGCAACTGCTCGCCGACTACCAGGCCCGTTGCGATGAGATCGCGGAGGAGTACTCGACCGCGGGGCAGACAGCGCAGCTCGTGCGCCCGCGCGACACGCGCCTGACGCTGTACGGGCCGCTGTCGTTCGCCGGCAGCACCCTCGAGTGCGCGGGCTTCACGACGCCCGAGCACGACTGGGAGGACATCTCGCTCGACATCTCGCCGGAGCAGGCGCGCGATGCCGCGGCCGACCTCGTGCTCGTCACCTCGAACGACCCGGATGACCCCAGCACCGTCCCGGACGAGGTGACGGAGAACGCGGACGCGTACGGCAGCCTGCATGTGGTCGACTTCGGCTCGTGGATCACGGGCGTCGGCCCGTACGGCGGCATGGTCGTGCTCGACGACCTCGAGCGCATCCTGCAGTAGGTCCGAATCATGGGACGTGCCCGTTCGCTGAGCTCGGCGCCGCCGGAGCGCCCGGCCGTCACGCCGACCGGGCGCTCCGCCGTGCTCACGGCGGCCCTCACCGTACTGCTCGCCGCGCTCGCCGTCGCGTCGCTGTTCGTCGGCGCCAATCCGGTCCCACCCGCGGACGTCGCCGCGGCTCTGGGCGGTGCGGGTTCCGAAGAGGCGGCGTTCGTCGTGTGGGGCCAGCGCGTGCCCCGACTCCTCGCGGGCCTGCTCGTCGGCGCCGCGCTCGGCGCCGCTGGCGCGCTCATCCAGGCGTTCACGCGCAACCCGCTCGCCGATCCCGGCATCCTCGGCGTCGCTCCCGGTGCCGCGCTGTTCGTCGCGCTCGGCGTCGCCTTCCTCGGTGTGACGCAGCCGATCGAGTACGTCTGGCTCGCGTGCATGGGCGCGTTCGTCGTGACGGCGGGCGTGTACGCGCTCGGATCGTCCCGCCGGGGGCCCGCCGACGCCGTCCGCCTCACCCTCGCGGGCGTCGCGGTCGGAGCGGTGCTCTCGGGCATCACGACGGGGCTCACGCTGACGCACCCGGACGCGTTCGACCGGATGCGCGGATGGAACGCCGGTTCGCTCCTGGGCGCCGACTCCGATGCGCTCGCGGCGTGCGCTCCGCTCGTAGTGGTCGGTCTCGCGCTCGCACTCTTCATCGCGCCCGCGCTCAACTCCGTCGCACTCGGAGACGATGTCGCGCGCTCACACGGCGTCCGCCTGGGGAACGTCCGGGGCCGGACCATCGTCGCCGTCACCGTGCTGGCCGGCGCCGCGACCGCGATCGCAGGGCCGATCTCGTTCGTCGGCCTGATGGTGCCGCACGTCGTCCGCTGGGGCGTCGGGGTCGATCAGCGCCGGATCTTCGCCGTCTCGATGCTCGCGGGCCCCGCCCTCGTCGTCGCGGCCGACATCGTGGGCCGCGTGGCGGCGCCGGGGGAGGTCCCCGCCGGCATCGTCACCGCGTTCGTGGGGGCGCCGGTGCTCATCGCGCTGGTGCGGCGCCGGAAGGCGAGCGCCCTGTGACCCGGGTGGAGTTCGGGCACCGCCGAGCGGTGATCGGCCGCGGCCCGCACCGGGTCGTGGTGCGGGTGAGGACGCTGTTCGCGACGTCCGCCGTACTGATCGCAGCGGCCGTGCTGCTCGTGACGGCGCTCACGCTCGGCGATTACCCGGTCGCTCCCGCCGATGTGTGGGGGGCGTTCACCGGGGCGACGACGGGGCTCGACCGCATCGCGGTGCTCGACTGGCGCCTGCCGAGGGCCGCGGCAGCCCTCGCGTTCGGGGCGGCGCTCGGCGTCGCCGGCGCCCTCTTCCAGAGCTTCACGCGGAACCCGTTGGCGAGCCCCGACGTGATCGGCCTCGCCAACGGTTCGTACACGGGCATGCTCCTCGCCCTGATCTCCGGGGGAGGATGGGCGGCGATGACGGCGGGTTCGCTCGTCGGCGGGCTGGCGGCCGCGGTCGCGATCGTGCTGCTGGCGTCTCGCGACGGCCTGCAGGGCTTCCGGTTCATCGTCGTCGGCATCGGCGTCTCGGCCATGCTGGCCGCGCTGAACACCTGGCTGCTGCTGCGCGCGGAGCTCGAGACGGCGCTGTTCGCCGCCGCCTGGGGTGCGGGCACGCTCAACAACGTCACCGCCGAGACCGGATGGCCCGCCGTCGCGCTCACGTCCCTCCTGCTGCTGGTGGTGCCGCTCGTCGGCCGCGGAGTCCGCCAGTTGGACATCGGAGATGACGCCGCTCGCGCAACGGGGGCCGACGTCACGCGTATCCGCTGGGCCGCGATCGGCATCGCCGTGGCGCTCGTCAGCGTCGCGACGGCGGTCGCGGGGCCGATCTCGTTCGTCGCCCTCGCCGCACCGCAGATCGCGCGGCGCCTCGCGGGCACGGCCGACATCCCGCTCGCGCTGTCAGCCGCGGTCGGCGCGGTGGTGCTCATCGCGAGCGACATCGTCGCCCAGCACGTGATCACCTACACGGTTCCCGTCGGCGTCGTCACGGTCGTGATCGGCGGCGGGTACCTCGTCTGGCTCCTCGCCCACGAGATCAGGAAGACTTCATGACGGCATCGATCGATCTCCGCGCCGACGACGTCACCCTCCGGTACGACCAGCGCATCATCTCGGAACGCCTCGGGTTCCGGGTACCGCACGGCGCGTTCACGGTCATCATCGGGCCGAACGCCTGCGGCAAGTCGACGCTCCTGCGCGCCCTGTCGGGGCTGCTGCGCCCGTCGTCCGGGTCGATCGTGCTCGACGGCCGCGACATCGCCCGGCTCGCCCCGCGGGCCGTCGCGACCCGCATCGGTCTGCTGCCGCAGAGCGCGACGGCACCCGACGGCATCACGGTCGCGGAGCTCGTCAGTCGGGGCCGGTTCGTGCACCAGCGCCTCATCCGGCAGTGGTCGCCGGACGACGAGGCCGCCGTCGCGAAGGCGATGGCCGAGACCGGGGTCTCCGACCTCAGCGCTCGCCGCGTCGACGAGCTCTCGGGCGGGCAGCGCCAGCGCGTGTGGATCGCGATGGTCCTGGCCCAGCAGACGCCGATGATCCTGCTCGATGAGCCGACGACCTTCCTCGACGTCGCGCACCAGGTCGAGGTCCTGAACCTGTTGCACCGCCTCAACCGGGCGGGTCGCACGGTCGTGGCGGTGCTGCACGACCTGAACCAGGCGGCCCGCTATGCCGACCACGTCGTCGCGATGCAGGACGGCGCGATCGTGGCCGAGGGCGCGCCCGGCGACACGATCACGAGCGAACTCGTCGACGAGGTCTTCGCGCTGCCGAACCGCGTCATTCCCGACCCGGAGACGGGCCAGCCCCTCGTGATCCCGCGCGACACGCGGTGATTCTTCCGCCCGAGTGGGGCGGAAGAATCACCTGAACTCTTGGGAGTCCTCGGTCGCGGGAGGCGATCTTGTTCGCTTCGCTCGCAAGATCGGCTCCCGCTCCCTGCAGGGCGGTGCGAATCGCCTAGATCCAGCCGCGCTCCTCCGCGTGCTTCACGGCCTGCTGGCGGGTGCGGACCGCGAGCTTGGCGAGGATCGCCGAGACGTGGTTGCGGACCGTGCCGGGGGCCAGCGAGAGCGCCCGGGCGATCTGGCCCGTCGTCTCGCCGCCCCGCCCCGCGCGCAGCACGTCGAGCTCGCGGTCGGTCAGCGGCGGTCGCTCGTCGCTCAGGGCGTCGGCCGCCACCTCGGGGTCGACGTAGCGCGTGCCGGCGGCCGCAGTGCGGATGACCCGCGCCACCTCGTCGGCACCCCGCGACTTCGGCAGGAACCCCGTCACGCCCGACGCGAGCGCCCGCCGCAGCACGCCGGGGCGTGCGTGGCGGGTCACGACGACGCAGCGCGCGCTGATGCGGCGGGAGAGCCGGCCGGCGACCTCGACGCCGTCGAGCCCCGGCATCTCCAGGTCGAGCAGGCACACGTCCGGCTCGATGCGGATCGCCTCGGCGACGGCCTGCTCGCCGTCCTCGCACTCGGCGACGACCTCGATGTCGGCCTCGAGGCGCAGAAGGGCAGCGAGCGCCGAACGTATCATCGCCTCGTCGTCCGCGATCAGCACCCGGATCATCGTGCGCCCGCCTTCGTCAGGGGAACTCTGGCCGTCGCGACGAACTCGCTCTCGTCGTGCCGCGCCTCGAACGTCCCGCCCGCCTCGGCGACGCGGCGCTCGAGGCCCGCGAGCCCGGAGGCGTCGGCCGCGGGAGCGGCATCGCCCGCGGCCGTGTTGGCGATCTCGTAGCACCAGGCCCCGCCGTCGCGCACGAGGCGCAGCGAGGCGCTGCCGCCGGTGCCGTGCTTGAGCACGTTCGTCGTCGTCTCCCTGATCACGGGGCCGAGCACCGAGGCCGGGGCGCGGTCGGCATCGGGTGCGACCTCCGTCGTGACGCTGAGACCCGCGGCGGCGAGCAGGTCAGCGGCGTTGGCGATCTCATCCGGGAGCGGAACGGACCGCACCCGCGTCGCGAGGTCGCGGGTGCCCTGGCGGGCCTCGTCCACGCTGGCGCGCGCGGCGCGCACGTGCTCGGCCGCCGCATCCGGGTCGGAGCCGATCAGCCGGTCGGCGAGCTCGAGCTGCAGTGCGATGACCTGCAGGTGGTGGCCCTGCAGGTCGTGCACGTCGGTCGCGACCCGGAGCCGCTCCTGCGTCGCGGCGAGGCGCGCCTCCGATGCCCTGGCGCGGTCGAGGGAATCGAGCACGTCCCACCACCACAGCGACGTCACCGACATGGCGGGCAGCAGCGCGGCGTACGCCACGGGCACCCATCCGGGGTTGTCGGGGCCGAGCGTCGACCGGATGTCGAGGATGAGCAGGCACACGAGAACCGCGGTCACGGCCAGCGCCACGCGCAGCCGGATGCCGCGCGGCCAGCGCAGCAGCACGAGCGCCTGCCCGAGGGGCGCGGCGAGCATCGCGAAGCTGCCCGTGACATTGAAAGCGACGATGCCGTACACGGCGGCGACGCACAGCATCGCGATGAGCGTCGCCCATCGCAGCGGCTCGCGGCTGCGGTAGGCGGAGAGCAGGACCCAGGTCGATCCGACCCACACGATGCTCGCGACGCGGAGCAGCACGACCTGGCCGACGTCGGCGGACCCGGTCAGGTGGGGGAAGAACCAGAAGAACGCGATCACGCCCTCGAACCCCAGAACGGCGCTGGCCGTGTACCACCAGGTGGCCGTCACGCCGCGCGCGAGCCGACGCGAGTTCGCGGGCGAGGAAGAAGTGCTCATCGCCTCAACGATATGACCGTGACACTTGTCACGGTCGTAGGTGACGCGGCGGCACTGTCCGCGGCGCCGCCGCGCTGGTGGAGTGGAACACGTGACGGAGAGCCCGTCGCAGCCGCCCCTCAGGAGCAGGACCCATGAACCTCATCGAATCCTTCCAGGACCTCGTCGCCCAGGTGCCGGAGCTGGTGCAGCCGCTCGTCGTCGCCCTCGCGGGAGCCGTCCCCTTCATCGAGGGCGAGGGCGCCGCCGCGATCGGCATCGTCGGCGGCATCAACCCGGTCGTCGCGGCGATCGCCGCCGCCGTGGGCAATTTCGTCTGCGTGACACTGCTGGTGCTGTTCAGCTCCGGCGCCCGCAAGGCGATCGTGACGCGCCGGGCGGCCGTCTCGGCGAACGGCGCGGCGCTGCCCGCGAACGATGAGCAGGGCCCCGCACCGCAGGAGGGCGAGTCGGAGCGGAAGGCGGCGCGGCGCGCGAAGTTCCAGCGGGCGTTCGAGCGCTACGGCGTGCCCGGCGTGAGCCTGCTCGGCCCGCTGCTGCTCCCGACGCACTTCACGGCGACCATGCTCGCCGCCGCCGGCATCGGCCGGGCCAGGGTGCTCGCCTGGCAGGCCCTCGCGATCGCCGGATGGACGACGATCGTCACGCTCATCCTCACCGGCGTCATCCACACCTTCAGCTGAGGCCGGCCGCCGGCGCGGGAACGCCTGGGTCGTCCGGGACCCGACGGATCACGCGGCGCCGGCCTCCAGCGAGCTGCCCAGGACGGAGAGGAGCTTCAGCTTCTCGTGGCTGTCGCTGCCCGGCTCCGCGGTGTAGACGAGCAGGAGATGGGACTGGTCGGGGTCGACCAGTGTCTGGCAATCGAGGTCGAGCTGCCCGACCTCCGGGTGGACGAAGCGCTTTCCGCTCGTCGGGCGCAGGCCGACCTCGTGGCGGTCCCAGAGCGCACGGAACTCGTCGCTGGAGGCCAGGAGCAGGTCAGCGAGGTGCGCGGCGTAGGACTGAGGGCCGCGCCGGGCGATCACCTCCCGCAACCCCGACGCGTACATCCGGCCGAGCCGATCGTGGTCGTCGGCCGCGTAGCGCGAGCGTGCGGCGGGGTCGGTGAACCAGCGGTAGCCGATGCTCCGGGCCGGCCCCCGGTAGCGGGTCAGGTCGCCCGTGAGGGCTCGGCCCATGGGGCTCTGCCGCAGCGTCTCTCCGAGCTCCGTCACGATCTCGGCCGGGGTGTCGTCGAGCCGGTCGAGCACGCGCAGCAGGCCGGGGGAGATGTGCTGCTCGCTCGCGATCCCCGGCGCCGGCGGGGTATGCCCGGCGAGCCGGAACAAGTGGTCCCTCTCGCGCAGGCTCAGGTGCAGGCCCTGGGCGATCGAGGCGATCATCTGCTCGGAGGGGTGCGGCCCCCGAGCGCGCTCGAGCCGCGCGTAGTAGTCGGTCGACATGTGGCACAGAGCCGCGACTTCTTCGCGGCGCAGCCCGTCGGTGCGCCGCCGTTGCCCACGCGGGAGACCCACGTCTTCCGGCTGCAGCGCTTCCCGACGGCGGCGCAGGAACTCCGCCAGCGCGTTCCGATCGATCTCCATGGGGCATATCCTCTCCCCGTCATGTCTAGCGGGTCCGATTGCGGCGCGACAGGGCCCGCCGATCCGCCCCTGCCGTCCGCGGCGGGCGGAGCGCTCAGCCACGGATCGCCAGGCCGTGGATACGCCCGCGGGGGTGCCGCAGGCTGGGTGCAGACCGCTCGACACGCAGAGGAAGCAGGATCCCATGGCACGCAGGCCCATCGACATCACCATCCCGGATCTGACCGGAAGACGCGTCGTCCTCACGGGAGGCAGCGACGGGATGGGGCTGGTCATCGCGGCGCGGCTCGCCGCCGCGGGCGCCGACCTGATCCTCCCGGTGCGGAACCCCCGCAAGGGAGAGGCCGCCATCGCGACGATCCGGGAGCGCGCGCCGAAGGCGACGGTGTCGCTGCGTTCCCTGGACCTGTCGTCACTGGAATCGGTCGCGGCGCTCGGGGAGGCGCTCACGAGCGAGGGCGGCCCGATCCACACGTTCATCGGAAACGCCGGCGTCATGCGCCCGCCCGAGCGGCAGATCACCGAGGACGGGTTCGAGCTGCAGTTCGGCACCAATCACCTCGGCCACGCCGCCCTCATCGGGCACCTGATGCCGCTGCTCCGCGAGGGCAGGGCGCGGGTCACGCTGCAGGTCAGCATCGCCGCGAATCAGGGCGCGGTGAACTGGGACGACCCGAACTGGGAGCGCTCCTACGACAGCATGGGCGCCTACTCCCAGTCGAAGATCGCCTTCGGTCTGTTCGGGCTCGAGCTCGACCGGCGCAGCAAGCAGGCCGGATGGGGCATCACCGCCAACCTCTCGCACCCCGGCGTCGCGCCGACGAGCCTGCTCGACGTGCGCCCGGAGATCGGCCGCGCCCGTGCGGCTCGATCGCGCGGTCTGATCACCTTCCTGTCCCGCGTCGGGTTCGCCGGGACCGTCGCCAGCGCGGGGCTGCCCGCGCTGATGGCTGCGACCGCACCCGGCGATGCGGGAGGGAGATTCTTCGGCCCGAACGGCTTCCGCGGGATCGGAGGGCGGCCCGCCGAGCAGAAGCTCTACTCCCGGCTGCGCGGGCACGAAGACGCGAGGCGCATGTGGGACCTCACCCAGGAGCTCACGCACGTGAGGATCCCGACCGCCTGAGAACGCAGATCGCCCCGGCGCGCAAGCGCCGGGGCGATCTCTCTCGGTCGGTCAGTGGGCGGCGTCGTACGCCTCGAGGATGGCGCCGGGAACGCGGCCGCGCTCCGACACCGTGTAGCCGTTGTCCTTGGCCCACTGGCGCACGTCGGCGAGGTCGCGGGAGTTGGTCGCGCGGCGGCGGGGAGTGCGCTGGGGCTGGGCGGCGGCGACGCGGCGGCCGGCGGCGATGTAGGGAGCGACCGCCTTGCGCAGCTTCTCGGCGTTCGCGTCGGTCAGGTCGATCTCATAGCTCTTGCCGTCGAGGGCGAAGCTGACGCTTTCACCCTCACCGGGGTCGAGTACGGTTCCGTCGATGTCGTCGACGAGCTGATGCACAATCTTTCGGGCCATATCCGCACCGTATCACCGGAGCGGCAGAATGCACCATTCCCCTCCGGGTAATTCCTCGCACATTCGCGGGTTGCGCTTCATTCCCGTGAGAACTCACCACACGCCGCTGCTGCCGCGCCGGTGGCTTCCGACGAGATGTGTGTCGACGATGCCGATGGCTTCCATGAGTGCGAACATCGTCGTCGGCCCGACGAACCGGAAACCGCGCTTTCGCAGGTCTTTCGCGAGCGCGACCGATTCGGGCGATTCCGACGGGACTTCCTCCGACGTCTCGGGCGCGGGCGTCGAGGCCGGGCGGTAGCTCCACACGAGCTCGGCCAGGCCCCCGCTCGCCCGCAACGCCATCGTCGCGGCGGCGTTCGCGATGGTCGCTTCGATCTTGCGCCGATTGCGAACGATCGACGCGTCGCCCATCAGGCGCTCGATATCCGACGCCTCGAATGAGGCGACGGCATCCGGATCGAATCCCACGAACGCTCGGCGGAACGCCTCTCGTTTGCGCAGGATCACTGCCCACGAGAGCCCGGACTGGAATGCCTCGAGGCTGAGCCGCTCGAAGACGCCGCGCTCATCGCGCACGGGCATTCCCCATTCGGTGTCGTAGTAATTCCGCATCGTCTCGTCGGTGGATGCCCACTCCGGCCGGGCGAGCCCGTCGTCGCCCGTGACGGTTCCGCTCATCGCGCTTCCTCCTCAATGCCTATGGCCTGAGCGACATTGCCGCGCTCGAAGTCGACCAGGTATTCCTTGACGTGCTCGTTGCCGCCGAATTCTCCGAGCGAACCATCTGCGCGGATCACGCGATGCACCGGCACGATCAGGGCGAGCGGCGTGGTTCGGCACGCCGTGCCCACGGCACGCGCGGCGCGAGGCCGAGCCGTCATCGCCGCGACCTCGCCGTACGACGCGGTCTCGCCGTATGGGATATCGCACACGGCCCGCAACGCCTCGCGGGAGAACCCCGAGGTCAGCGACCAGTCGATCGGCAGGTCGATGGTGCGGCGCGCGCCGTCGAAGTACGTGTCGAGGGCGGCCGCCGCCGTCGGAAGCAGCGAGGCGTCGGGCTCGCACGCAGCGCCGTGCTCGCGCGCCAGGCGTTCGGCGACGGCGTGCGCGTCGCCGAACTTCATGGCGGCGACGCCGTCGGCCGAGAACGCGACGACGGCGCCGCCGATCGGCGTCTCGACGATGCAGGTGCGGAGTTCGGTGGGCATGCCTCCATCTTGGTGCCGACCGCCGACTCACGCGCCGCAGTGAGGGCGCCGAGCACCGGATCTGTGGAGAGAGTCGTGACCGCGCACGCTGTGGACGACGGCACGACCCGATGCTCAGACGAAGCGTGCCGGGGTCAGGTCTGCGCCGGCTCGGAATCGCTCATCCGAGGGCGTCAGGTCATTGCGGAGCACTCCCGCGACCTCGCAAAGACGGGCCTCAGCGCTCTGGGCGTCTGTGCACTCAGCCCATGCTCTCGGCGCTCCCGGGCTCCGACAGCGCGGCATCGACAGCGTCATCCATCACCGGCGCCCGCGGCGACTTCGGCGGTGGAGCCTGCCACGCCTTGAGGTGTTGGACGACGTCGGCGTAGAAGCCGTCCACGGCGTCGAGCACTGAGTCGATGAAGGAATTCTTGCCGGTGCCTCGCTTGGTCCCCATCGGAGTGGTCGCGGCGACGCGGAAGCGCACGATCTCTTTGCCCTTCTCAGTGATGAGGCTGTCGGGCTCCCCGCGAACAGTATCCAGAAGCTCTGCCGCGCCACGGCCGCGTTGGTGGGGGACGGCCGCCTCGACGCGCAGCGCGCCGGGGGCGGCCTTGAGCTGTCGCGTCAGCCAATTCACCCGCGTACGATTGCGGCCGAGCTTCGGGGCGTCGATTTCGATGTGGCACGTGACCGTTTTGGAACGCAGATCAGCCTCGATTGCGATGTCTCCGACGGTGTCGGGGATGCGGATCGTTCCGGAGAGTACGCCGGTGCCGAGGAGAGAGCGTTCGAGCACCTGCTGGCGGTACGCCGGATCAATCTGTTCCTTGCGTGACATCTGGTGGCGCACGTCGGTTCCGAGTCTTTTTCCGAGATGAAGCGACGAGTAGCGGAGCAGCGCGTCGAAGTTCGCTGTGACTTCGGCGAAGGCCTCTCTGTCCGAAGCCCGCAGAGTGCCGGATGTCACGGCATCCCGAACGCGGACCCATTCGGAACCCATGTCGTCGAATGAGAGCGCACCAGACTTCGGATGCTCGAGATAGCGGATCAGTTCGCCGAGGATCCACGCCTGGTCGGGGTCGTTGATGCCTTTGTGCTCTCGTTCCATGACGGCGATGGACAGTACGCGTGACCAGCTCCAATGATGGAGGGCCACCTTCCTCAGCTTTCGCCCATCGATACCCGGCGTCGGGTGCTTGTCAGCGTTCGGCGAGATCTGGTTCGAGACGGTGATGAGCGCGTCGAAGCCATGCTCTCGCGCAACATCGGCATACGCATTGAGCTGCTCGGCGACCAGCTCATTCTTCCCGGTCTTGACCTCGACCAATGCGGTCCACATTCTGGCGCCGCGCGTGACTCGGATCAGACCGTCCGGCCGGACGGTCGTCTTGGTGCCGTTCACCTTGAATATGACCTCGGTGAAAGTCTCGATCTTCCCAGCTGGCGCGCCAGCCAGTTTGGTGAGAGTTCTGCCGAACTCGTCGACTGAGAGCATCACGGCGAGCAACGCGGAAGTCGCTCGAGTCTCCTGCTCCTCGGCACCGGAGATACCGGATGTCGGGATCAGTCGCGCGGGCACCCAGTTTTCTTCGGACGTCTTCGTCTCTGCCATAGTGAAGAACTTAGCGATCGCGCGCGTGTGCGGATACCACCGGGTTCTGGGTCGGGTCCGTCGGGGTGATGCGGCTGCACTACACACGTTGAGTTGAACCAGGCTCGCGCGACCTGTGTTGTCGGTGGCGCGCGCCGTCATTCCTCGTCTGCGACGACCTCCGCCTTGAAGCCGGCCGAGTTCTCCAACCAGCCGGCGTAGTAGTCCGGTCCGCCTGCGTGCGGGTACCGATCCTGGTAAAGCGGGCGCCAGCCGTGGTCGGTGGCTGCCGTAATGATTTCGTCGACCCGTTGCGAGTTGCCCGCCTTGAATGCCAGATGGTTCATTCCCGGCGCTCTGCGATCGTGGGTCGCGCCGCTCAGGTTCGGCGAAGTCGTAAGGGTGATGTACGCGCCGGCGGCGGCCCACGACTCGCCTTCAGGCCAGGCGCCCTCGCGGACGAAGCCCACCTCCCGCAGCAGCCACGCCCATTCGGATGCCGCCTGCGCGAGGTCAGCGACCCAGACCTCGACGTGATGGATTCCCGTCATGGCAGGAGTCTGCCAGATCGGTTCGCCCGGTCCCGCGGTCAGACCGTGGTGAAACCGCCGTCGATCACATAGTTGCTCCCGGTGATCATCGCGGCGTCGTCGCTGGCGATGAACCCGATGAGGGCCGCGACCTCCTCTGGCTGTGCGAACCTCCCGACGGGGATCTCGGACTTCGCCTTCTCTCCCTTCTCGCCCGCCCACGCGGCCTTGCCGAGCGGCGTCTCCACGACGGTCGGCGATACGGCGTTGACGGTGATTCCTCTGCGGGCCCACTCCAACGACAGCACGTGCGTGAGACCGACGATCGCGGCCTTGCTGGCGCAGTACGCAGCGTGCTGGTCGAGCCCGACGAGCGCCGCCTGGGAAGCCAGGTTGATGATCCGGCCGTATCCCGCGTCGAGCATGACGCGCCCCGCGGCCTGCGCCATGTAGAACGTGCCGTTCAGGTTGACGTCGAGCGTCAGCTGCCATCGCTCCGGTGTGACGTCGACGGCGGGGTCGAGGAGGGCGAGGCCGGCGGAGTTGACGAGGATCTGCGGCACGCCGACCCGGCTGACCGTCTCCGTGATCGCCTCGCCAGCGGCGGCGGGCACTGTGAGGTCCTTCACGATGCCGTGGTGGCCCCTGCCGGGGAGCTCGGTCATCAGCTCGCCGACGGCCTCGTTCAGGTCGACGCCGACGATGCGTGCGCCGCGCTCGGCGAGATAGTGGGCGACGGTGTGACCGATGCCGCTGGCCGCGCCGGTGACTACCGCGATCTTCCCATCGAATGTCTGATGCATGGCTTACTCCTCGTAGTCTTCGATCGCGCGCACTTTCGCGCCGGATGGGCTGGCTGGGTCGAACGTGTAGCCGAGCCACTCCCTGGCCAGGCGGCGGGCGAGCTCAATGCCCACGACCCGCTGCCCGAAGCACAGCACCTGTGCGTTGTTCGACAGGACGCTGCGCTCGACGGAGAACGAGTCGTGCGCCGTCACCGCCCGGATGCCGGGCACCTTGTTGGCGGCGATCGCGACGCCCAGACCCGTGCCGCAGACGAGCAGCGCCCGATCCGCTCGGTCCTCCGCGATCATCCGGGCGGCTTCGACCGCGACGTGCGGGTACGCGGTGTCGTCGTCGGCGGTGACGCCGACGTCCGTGACGGAATCGACGCGCGGGTCCTGCGCCAGATCACGCTGCAGGATCTCTTTGTAGTCGAAGCCCGCGCTGTCGGCGCCGACCACGATGCGCAGTCCGGTGTCGCTCATGATTGGTTTCCCATCTGTTCAGGGTCGGGTGGTGGTCATCGAGCCGAGCGCCTCGACGATGAGTGCGAACGACGTGGCGCCCGCATCCGGGGTGCCGATGCTCTTCTCCGCGAGCGGTCGTGCGCGGCCCTTCTTCGGGCTGAGCCCCGCCGTCGCTTCGGCCGCGCGGCCGGCGCCGTGCGCGGCCTCCCGCCATGCATCGCCGGCCGAGGCTCCCATCGAGAGCTGCTCGTGCAGGACGGTGAGGAAGGGGGACAGCGCATCGACGAGGGTCTTGTCGCCCACTTCCGCACCGCCCAGCTCGAGGATGGCGTCGGAGAAGGCCGTCGCGCCGTCGAGGATCGCTGCCGGCCCGTAGGAGTCGCGGGTGTCGGTGAGCGCTTCGCCCGCGGCTTCGAGCCCGGCGCCCCACAGCACGCCCGAGGTCCCGCCGGCTCCCGCGGCCCAGGCCCGCCCCGCGACGCGCAGGGTCCAGCCCGGCCCCGCGTCTTCGAGCGCGTCGACGGCGGCGAGCGCGGCGTCGATTCCCTTGACCATGCCGCGGCCGTGGTCGCCGTCGCCGGCCACGGCGTCGATGCGCCCGAGCTCCGCGGCGGCGTCGTGCAGGGTGCGCTGGATCTCGCGCAGGCCCGCGACGACGAGAGGTGTCACCGCGGCCGCTTCAGGGGTGGCGCGCGGCGCGGCACTCGCCTCGGCGTCGACGGCGCCGACATCCGCCGGACGAAGGCTCGCGATCGCGCCGGTCCGCTTGCGGTAGCCGGGGGCGTAGGCGTCGGCGCGCCACGCGGCCTCCAGCTCGTCGTCGAGCCACATCAGCGTGAGCGAACAGCCGCCCATGTCCAGGCTCGTGACGAGCTCCCCGACCTCGACGTCGACGGGAGTCAGGCCGGCGTCGTCGAGAAGCGGCCGGATCTCCTTCCAGAGCAGGAAGAGCTCCTCGTACTTGGTGGTTCCCAGCCCGTTGACGATGGCGCCGACCCGGTGGCTGCCGCTCGCCGGCCGTTCGGCCAGGATGCCGTCGACGAGGAGCTTCGCGAGGTCCTTCGCGGAGGTGAGGGGTTCGTCGCGGATGCCGGGCTCGCCGTGAATGCCGAGCCCGACGCCCATGTGCGCCTCGGGGACCGAGAAGAGCGGAGCGGCCGCCCCCGGCATCGTGCAACCGGAGAACGCGACCCCGAACGACCGCGTTGCCCGGTTCGCCGCATTGCCGATGCGCTCGACCTCGTCGAGGTCGGCTCCGCGCGCGGCGGCGGCGCCGAGCGCTTTGAACACCGTGAAGTCGCCGGCGATCCCGCGCCGGCTCTCCTCGGTGGCGGAGGAAGCGACGTCGTCCGTGACGAGGACGATGCGGGTGTCGATGCCCTCGCGGCGGAGCCGGGTGGCCGCGATGCCGAAGTTCATGACGTCCCCGGCGTAGTTGCCGAAGGTAAGCACCACCCCGCGCCCCTGATGCGCGGCCTTCGCGACGGAGTAGACCTGGGCGGCGGAGGGCGACGTGAAGATGTTCCCGACGACGGCGCCGGAGGCGAACCCCGGGCCGACGAGGCCGGCGAACGCGGGGTAGTGCCCCGAGCCGCCCCCGACGACGACGGCGACGATCGGGTCGGGGCCGCGGTGGCTGACGACGCCTCCCGGCACGGCGCGCAGCCGGTCGGAGTACACGTCGACGAAGCCTTCCAGCTGATCTTCGGAGAACTCGGCGGGGTCATTGAAGAGCGTGGTCATGGCGTTCCTCAGAGGGTCTGGCCCGGCAGGCCCTCGAACGCGATGTTCCCCGCGTCGAGGTTCTCGTCGACCAGGGCCGGCAGCTCCTCGAGGAAGGCATCGCGCTCGGTGACGACGTTCTTCATCGCGTCCTCGACATTGTCCTGATCGACCGCGGGCATCACGTAGATCGGCTCGGTGTCGACCTCCTCGCCCCTGGCGATCTTCGCCGCGACCGCGAGGCCCGTCGCGAGCTCGACCGTTCCGTGCTGCAGCGAGGTGCCGATCATCTCGCCGGCCTGCACGGCGTTCAGCCCGTCTTCGATGCCGTCGACGCCCACGACCCGGACATCGTCCAGGCCTGCCTCGCGGAGGGCCTGGATCGCGCCGAGCGCCATGTCGTCGTTCTGCGAGATGACGCCGTCGATCTCGTCGCCGAAGGCGGAGATCCAGTTCTTCATCTTGTTGACCGCTTCGTCGCGCTTCCAATTGGCCGTGTCCTGGGCGAGCACGTTCAGGCCGCTGTTCTCGGCGAGAACGTTCTCGATGCCCTCGCCGCGGTCGAGCTGCGGGGAGGAGCCGAGCGGGCCTTCGAGGATGACGACATCGCCCTCCCCGCCGAGGGCATCGACCATCTGCGTCGCCTCCTGCTCGCCCGCGGCGACGTCATCGGGCTGCACGCTGGCATCGACCTCCACGCCTTCGAGGGACGTGTTGACCGCGATCACCGGGATGCTCGCGGCCTTCGCCGCTTCGACCTGGGGGCCGAGCGAGTCGGCCTGCACCGGGACGATGATGATCGCGTCGACACCGGCGTTGACGTACTGATCGACCTGGTTGGACTGCGTGGAGACGTCGCCGCCGGCGGAGTTCCACTGCAGGTCGATGTCGTTGGCCTCGGCGTACGCTTCCATTCCCTCCTGGCCCTGGGTGATGAAGGACGACATGTCGTAGACGGTGACGCCGACGGTGATGGTGTCGGCTCCGCCCGCGTTCGGGTCTCCCGCCCCGCAGCCGCTGACGGCGAGAGCGGTTCCGAAGACGACGGCTGCTGCGGTGACGGAGGTGCGGAGTTTGCGCTTCATGATGATTCCTTCGGCGTTGAAGATTCGTGCGGGGTGTTCGATCGGGGGGGGGGTCTTGTCATTTGCGGCGTTTGGCTGCCCACACGTCCACCGCGACGGCGGCGACGATGATCACGCCCTTGATCACGTTCTGCCAGTAGGCCGGGACGAGCAGCAGGTCCAGGCCGTTGTTGATCGTCTGGATCAGGAGCAGGCCGATGGCCGTGCCCCAGATCGTGCCTCGGCCGCCCATGAGGCTGGCGCCGCCGATGACCACAGCGGCGATGGCGTCGAGCTCGTAGCCCTGGCCGAGGTTGGGCGCGCCGGTGATGACGCGCGACGACAGCATGAGCCCGGATAGGCCCGCCAGCAGCCCGCTGATCACATAGACGCTGAACAGCACTCGCTTCGACCTGACGCCGGCGATCTCCGCCGCCAGGCGATTGCCGCCGACGGCGTAGACGCGCAGGCCGTAGCTGGTGCGCCGCATGATGAAGGCGAAGGCGATGATCGCGACGATCATCAGGATCACGGGGATCGTGAATCCGCCGACGCCCGTGTTCGCCCACATCCCGTACGACGCGGGGAGACCGTTGATCGGGGCGCCGTTGCCTATCACGTACGCGACGCCCGAGGCGAGCGTGAGCATGCCGAGGGTCGCGATGAACGGGGGGACGTTCAATCGGCTCACCACGAAGCCGTTGATCGCCCCCGCGATGAGCCCGGCGAACACCGCGGCGAGCAGCGGGTACAGGGGGTTGTCGCCGAAGGTCTTCGCTGACCACGCCCCGGCCATCGCGCTCGCCGCGATGACGCTCCCGACGGACAGGTCGATGCCGCCGGTCAGGATGACCAGCGTCTGCCCGAGCGCGATCAGCGCGAACGGCGCCGCGGCGATCAGGATGGTCAGCACGTTGTCGGGGGTGGCGAAGCGTGCGCTGCGGTAGGCGAAGAACGCCACGATCAGCAGCATCACGACGATCATGATGTGCCGGATGAGGAAGTCGCCGACGAAGCTCGTCCACTTCCTCGTGTCCTGGGCGGAGACGACGTCCGCGCTGACGGTGCTCATGCTTCGGGCTCCTCGATGTCTGTGGTGGTCGTGTCCAGTCCCGACGCGAGACGGAAAATGGTGTCCTGCACTTCGGGCAACGCGAGCTCGTCGCGCGTCAGCTCACCCGCGACGCCGAAGTCGCGCATCACGAGAGCCCGGTGGGAGAGGGAGAGGATTTCGGGCATGTCGCTGGAAGCCATCACGACCGCCATGCCCTGGGCGGCGAGCTCGACGATGATGCGATAGATCTCGCTGCGCGCGCCGACGTCGACGCCGCGGGTGGGCTCGTCGAGCAGCAGCGCATCGACGGCGCCCGTGAGCCAGCGCCCGAGCACGACCTTCTGCTGGTTGCCTCCCGAGAGGTTCTCCATGTGCTGCCCGAGGCCGTTGCTCTTCAGGCGCATCGTCGCCATCACGTCGCCCACCGCAGACTTCCGTCGGCGCTCGGTGATGACGCCGAATCGCGAGAAGGCGGCGATCCGGGGCAGCGTGGCGTTATCGAGAACGCTCATCGACAGCACCGCGCCGGCGCCCTTCCTGTCTTCCGGGACGATCGCGACGTGCTGCGCGATCGACGATCCGGGCTGCCCCGGGGTGAGGATCTGCCCCGACACGGTGACGGTGCCGGAGACCGGGGTGCGGATGCCGTAAACGCACTCGATCAGCTCGGATCGACCCGCGCCGACGAGCCCGGCGAGGCCGAGGATCTCGCCGCGGCGGACGACGAACGAGATCGGTGCGGCGCCGGGGGACACGACGACGTCCTCCACCTCGAGGACGACCTCGTCGGTGCGGTCGCCGAGCTCCGGGAACAGGTTCTCGAGCTCCCGGCCGATCATGGCCGAGACGATGCCGTCGTCGGTGATCTCGGCCAGCGCCGAGTCGGTGATGAGCATGCCGTCGCGCAGAACGACCACGCGATCGGCCATCGACCGGATCTCCTCCATCTTGTGCGTCGTGAACAGCACGGCGACCCCCTGCTCGCGGAGGCTCCGGATGACGCCGGCGAGGTGCGCCACCTCGCGCTCCGCGATGGCGCTGGTCGGCTCGTCCAGGAGCAGCACGCGCGCACCGCGGCTCGTGGCCTTGACGATCTCGATGATCTGCCGCACGCCGACGGGCAGCGTGCCCATCTGGGTCGTGGGGTCGATGTCGAGCCCGAACTCCTGCAGGCTCGCCGTCGCCCGCTCGATCATCGCGCGGCGGTTGAGCAGGCCCAGCCGCGTGCGCACCTCGCGGCCGACGAACAGGTTCTCGTACACAGTGAGCTCCGAGATCGACGCGAGCTCCTGCGGCACGATCGCCACACCCAGCTCGGTCGCGGCCCTGGTGCTCCCCGCGGGCAGCGTGCGGCCATCGACCTCGACCGTGCCCGCGTCGGGGGAGTACTGGCCGGATGCGATCTTCATCAGCGTCGACTTGCCCGCACCGTTCTCCCCAGCGAGGGCGGTCACGGTTCCCGGTTCGAGGCTGAGATCGACGCCCTTCAGCACGGGAACGCCGCCGAACGACATCGCAACACCCGTGCACAGGAGCATCGCTGTCTCGGGTGGTCCGTCCACATCGGTGTGGGGCACGCTTGACTCCTTCGGCTTGCGTCGCTCATCTGTGCGACACACGTACGATAAGTAGCGCCTACGACAGTATGCAAGTGGCCGTGCTCACATGAGCATCGCCAGCGTGCGCGTCACGGCGACGCCGGGTCGGCGCACGCGAGCGGCTCTCTAGCCCGCGAGGAGCCGCCCGGCCGTGAAGGAATCGGTGACGAGCGTGGTGAGCAGCCGCGCGGTGAGCACGGCACGGATCGCTCGGGTCTTCGACGGCCCGCCCGCGATCGCGACCCGCGAGGGAATCGCGCGCAGCTGCTCCTCCGTCACGGCGACGCACCGATCATCGAGGTCGTGGACGACCTCGCCCGAATCGGTCACGAGCGTGGCGGCGACTTCGGCGACGACGCCCCTGTCGAGGAGGTGCGCCCGATCCCTGTCGCTGACCGCCGGGTTCATCATCATGAGGGAGTTGGACGGGATCCACGAGCCGATCGCGCACAGCGCGACCGTCACGTGATCGAACATCTCGACGGCGCCGCTGATCCCGGGCTGCCGGAGGACGCCGCCGGCCGTCTGCGCGTCGCTCATGACGAGCGACGTGAACATCGGCCAGGGCTGCACGCCGGGGAAGTTCGCGAGGCGGCGCATCACCTCGAGGCCGCTCTCCTGGATCGGCCCCGCCACGCCGGCGAGTTGCACGACCGATCGGCAGGGGATGCCCTCCAGCCCCCGCGCCATCACGTTCAATGTGCGTCCGGACGTGAGGCCGAGGACGTCGTCGGGGCCGACGAGTTCGTCGATGAGGGTCGCCGCGGTCGTGCCCAGGCTGGACTGCGCCTGCGCGTCGGTATCGACCGGCAGTTCCACGACCACGGCGTTGTCGAGGTTGAAGCGCTGCTTCATTCGCATCGACAGGTCGAGGTCGATCCCGGGCGAGCTGACGATCTCGAACCGGATGATGCCCCGAGCGACGGCGTCGTCGAGCATCCGGCCGATCTTGAACCGGCTCAGGCCCGTGGCTTCCGCGATCTCGACGCGCGACTTGCCGTTGACGTAGTGCTCGCGCGCGACGTGAGCGAGCTGAACGGCAGACAGTGGTCCGGTTCCCACGATCGGCTCCTTCGAACGAGTGGACTCCGTGCAGGCCGCACGGCTGGCCGATCTGCTCATAGTAGCGCTGTGCCGTACTTGTGAGCAGGGCACGGGTTCTCGCCGCCTTTTCGCGGCGTGCGCGCAGAACGCGCGGCCGGATCGCCCGGCCGCGCGAGCGAGGGAGACGGCGGGAGCGGCGCCCGAATGCGGCGGGCGCCGCCGCGGTCGCGACTGCGAAGGCCCCGTCAATCCCGCGAAACTCCGACGGCGGGTGCGGTCTCGCGTGGTGAGCGCACGTACCCTGACTGCGTGTGGCGTGCTGATCAGAACGCCGCGGAGACCGAACCCGCGGCAACCGCGAGCCCGGGCGACCTCGGGGTCGCGGAGCCGGGTGTCGAGGTCGTGCACGCCTCCGCTCACGAGCGCGACCGGCTGCGTTCGGCGGCGGCCGCGCTCGGCGGGCCGTCGCCGCTCCTCCACTTCGCGGACGACTCCGGCAGCGCCATCGACGTCACGACGGCCCACCCGGCGAGCCTGCCCCAGTTCATCACCGGTCGGTCGACCCTGCTGTCGAATCTGTTCCGCGACGAGGTCGCGATGCGCAGCGCCCGCCTGGCGGCCGAGCGCATCACGGCCAAGCACGTCGAGCTCCGCAACGTCCGCGCCATCGACGCCGTCCGCCTCGCCGTGGGCGTCGCGACGTGGTCGACGGCGGGGGAGCAGTTCACGGCACCGGTGCTGCTGCGGCCGCTCGGCATCCGGCGGCACCAGTCGACGTACGAACTGAAGCTGTACGGCGGGCTGATCGTCAACCCCGAGCTCGTGCGCGCGCTGCGGGAGCAGTACGGCATCGAGCTCGACGGCACCTACCTCACGTCGCTCGCGCACTCCGACGGCGTCTTCCGGCCGCAGCCGGTGATCGACCACCTCCGGTCCGTGGCGCGCGACATCGCGACCTTCAGCGTGCGGCCGCGGCTCGTGATCTCGACCTTCGCCGACGTCGGCCGCGCGATGGCGGGCGACCTCGCACAGCTCGACCACCCGGTGATCGACGCCCTCGCGGGTCACCACGGCGCGGTGCAGGCGCTGCGCGGCGACCGCGGCGTGCCCGACACGGCGCACCCCGACGAGCGCTCGCCCGCCTCCGACACGCTGCTCCTCGACGCCGACGCCGAGCAGGAGCGCGTGCTCGCCCGCATCGCCGACGGGCAGTCGCTCGTGGTGCACACACTGCCGGGCACGGGCGGCACGCAGACGATCGTGAACGCCGTCGGCTCGCTCGTGCGCGCCGGCAAGCGCGTCCTCGTCGTGAGCCCTCGTCGCTCGACGCTCGACGGCATTCGGCATCGCCTCGGGGCCGTGGGCCTCGACGGGCTCGCGGTCGCCCCCGGTTCCCTGCGGCGCGACCTGATCCGGGCGATCGGCCGTAACGAGAAGGCCGTGCAGCCGGATGTCTCCGACATCGACGACGCGCTCGTCCGCCTGCGCACGGTGCTGCGCGACTACCGACGCGCGCTCGTGCGCGAGCACCGCGCGCTCGGCGTCTCGCCGCTCGATGCGGCGCGCCGCCTCACGAAGCTCGCGTCGCTCGCGAATCCGCCGTCGACCACCGCGCGGCTCGGCCTCGATGCGCTCGAGAAGCTCGCGAGCAACCGCGCCGACGCGGCGCGCACGCTGACCCTCGCCGCGCGGCTCGGCGAGTTCAAGATCGGCCCGGACGAGTCGCCGTGGTACGGCGTCTCGTTCGCCTCGACGGGCGATGCGACGGCGGCCCACGAGCTGGCGGCGAAGCTGCAGTCGGAGGACGTTCCGGAGCTGCTCGAGCGCGGGTACGAGCTGATCTCGCAGACCCGGATGCGGCCGTTCTCGACCGTCGACGAGCTGGGGGAGTACCTGCGGCTCCTGACGGGCGTGCGCGATTCGCTCGACCGGTTCAGCCCGAGCGTCTTCGAGCGGCCCCTCGCCGACCTGATCAAGGCGCATACGCCGCGGCGCGAGTCGCCGAACCTGTCGGGCGCCGCCAGGCGCCGGCTGAAGAAGCTGGCGAAGGAGTACGTGCGGCCCGGGGTGCACGTCGGCGACATGCACAAGGCGCTCGTGCGCATCCAGCACCAGCGCACCCAGTGGCAGCACCTCGTGGACGTCGGCACGGTTCCCGAGATCCCGATCGGGCTGGGCGAGGTGCAGGAGAAGTGGCGCCGCGTCTCGGGCGACCTCGAGAGCCTCGACGGCGCGCTCGGGCGCGGCACGCGCCTCGCGGCGATGCCGGTGGAGCGCCTCGTCCGCACGCTCGGCGGCCTCGCCGCCGACAGCGACGTCTTCGACAACATCGTCGAGCGCGCCGAACTGCGCACGAAGCTCGCCGACCTGGGCCTCGAACCGCTGCTGAACGAGCTCGCCGTCCGCCACGTCGACGAGGGCCGTGTCGCCGAGGAGCTCGAGTTCGCGTGGTGGCAGTCGGCCCTCGAGCACCTGCTGCAGGCCGATCGCTCGCTGCTCGGCGCCAACACCTCGGTGGTCGACAAGCTCGAGCGCGACTTCCGCCTGGTCGACGAGGCGCATGCCTCCGCATCCGGCTCGCTCCTGGCGTGGCAGCTCGCCGCCCAGTGGAAGATCGGCATCATCGACGAGCCGGATGAGGCGACGGCGCTGAAATGGGCGCTCAGCCGGGGCGATGTCGACCCGACGCGGCTCGTCCGCTCGGCGCCCTCGCTCATGCGCACGCTCGCGCCCGTGTGGATCTGCTCGCCGTACGACGCGCCGCACCTGCCGGCCGGAGAGCAGTTCGACGCCGTGATCGTCGCGGACTCCGCCGCGATCGGCGTCGCCGAGGCCGCACCGGCCATCCGGCGCGCGCGCCAGGTCGTCGCGGTCGGAGACCCCGTGACGCAGCGCCCGACGCCGTTCGCGGTGCAGCCCGGCCTCGCGCCCGATGCCGACGCGCCGTTCGACGGAGCCAGCCTGTTCGAGTCGCTCGCGGGCCTCGTGCAGGTCGAGACGCTCACCCGCAGCTACCGCGCGGGCGGCGAGGACCTCTCGGCGCTCGTGAACGAGGCGTTCTACGGCGGCGAGATCGTGTCGCTGCCGTGGGCCGGTTCGTACCTCGGCCGGGGAAGCCTCACGGTCGACTACGTCGAGGGCGGCAAGGCCACGCCCGACCCCGAGACGGGAACCGTCGAGAGCCCCGCCGCCGAGGTCGCGCGCGTCGTGTCGCTCGTCGTCGAGCATGCGATCAACCGCCCGCACGACTCGCTCATGGTCGTCAGCGCCAACCGCCGTCACGCGGATCGCGTGCGCGAGGCGATCAACACGGCGTTCGCGGGGCGCAGCGACGTCGCCGAGTTCGTGTCGCGCGAGACGAGCGAGCCGCTGGCCGTGCTCACGCTCGAAGAGGCGGTCGCCGAGAGCCGCGACCGCGTTATCTTCACCCTCGGCTACGGGCTCACGAAGCACGGGCGCGTGCTGAGCGACTTCGGCGACCTGTCGACTCCCGACGGCGAGCGGCTGCTCACGGTCGGCATGACCAGGGCGCGGCGCTCGATGGTGATCGTGTCGTGCATCCGGCCCTCCGCCTTCGACGAGGGGCGCCTCGAGTACGGCGCGGCGACGCTGATGAGCATCCTCGCGGGGCTGTCGGCGCCGGATCGCGCGGCGCGGCTCGAAGACCTCGCCGACCCGCTCACGCTCGCGCTCGCGCGGGAGCTGCGCCGGCTCGGCGCCGCCGTCGACGTGGACTACCGCGGCCTGCTGCCGCTCGTCGCGCAGTACGGCGGCAAGGCCGTCGTCGTCGAGCCCGACCCGGAGTCGCGCGGCGAGTCGCTGAGAGAGTCGCTGCGGCTGCGCCCGCACGTGCTGCGCCGGCTCGGCTGGCACTACGTGCGCGTGCACGCGTTCGACCTGTACAGCGACCCGGCCGCCGTCGCGGCGCGCATCGGCGGGGTGCTCGGCATCTCCGATGACGCACCGCGCGCCGACGGCGACACCCAGCCCGTCGACTTCTGATCGCGGCGCGCTCGGCGGCGTCGCAGGCGGGCGGCGTACGCTGGGGGCGTGGGCGTTCCGGATGATCAGGAGCCGCGGCAGCGCGTCGAGCGCGTCGCGGGCGCCCGGCGTGCGCGCCTGACCCGGGTCGATGGCACGCTCGGCGACTCGGACGCCGAGGCGACGCTGCGCGGCGACCGTTCGGCGCGGCGGGTGCCCGCGACCGGCGAAGCGGGCCCGAACGACGCGCGCCTGCGTGCCGACGTGCCCCCGCACTACTGATGCAGCACGCGTGCCGACCGAACGAGGCGGGCGCGGCCTCTGGAATCGTCCAGGGCCGCGCCCGCCTCGTGGCAATGAGGTCAGCTCTGCTGCTGCTTGGCGAGCAGGTCGCGGATCTCGGTGAGCAGCTCCTCGCTCGTGGCGCCGGCGGGCTCGTCTTCGACCGGGTTCTTGGCGGCGCGGCGCTCGGCGAGCTTGTTCATCGGTACCACGAGCGCCAGGTAGACGACGAGCGCGACGGCGAGGAAGTTGATGATCGCCGAGATGATCGCGCCGATGCCGAGCTCGGCCGTGGCGAAGATGCCGGGGATCTCGATGACCCACCCGGCCAGGTCGCCGGACGGCACGAACGCGCCGATGAGCGGGTTGATGACCGAGTCGACGATGGCCGTGACGATCGCGGTGAATGCAGCGCCGATGATGACCGCGACGGCCAGCTCGATGACGCTGCCGCGCATGATGAATTCTTTGAAGCCCTGAATCACGTTCGTGAACCTTCCCCCTGCCGGGCCGAACCCGGCAACCCTGCGGATGTCGCGCGGGTGCGCGGGCACCGGGGTCAGGCGGACGCCGGTGCCGGAGCAGTCGCTCCGGTAGAAGATGATGTCGCAGGCGCGCTCGATGCGCTACTGGACGCGCCGGAATCCGTCGTGCCCGCCGACGCGCGCGAGTCGGTCCGGTAGAAGCCACCGCCGTTGAACGTCACGCCGATCGAGCCGTACACCTTGCGCAGGGCGCCGCCGCAGGCGGGGCACTCGGTCAGCGACGGCTCGGAGAAGGACTGCACGGCGTCGAAGGCGTTCTCGCAGCTCTTGCAGGCGTAGGCGTAGGTCGGCAACGGATCCTCACTTCGAAGAAGGGACTCAGCGCGCGAAGGTGATCGTGCGGGTGGGGGTGACGACGCCCGTCACGGGCTGGTCGTGGACTTCGCGCGGCACCGCGTCCACCAACTCGGAATCATAGACGACAGCGAATGCGGGGGGCCTGTGGGCCATCGAGCCGAGCGTCCGGTCGTAGTAGCCGCGGCCCCAGCCCATCCGGTAGCCGTCCCGATCCACGGCGGAAGCGGGGATGAGGAGGAGGTCGACGTCGTTCAGCGCCATGGGGCTGAGGACCTCGCCGATCGCCTCGGGCACGCCGATAGCGGTCTGGGCCTCGGCGCCGTCGGGCTCGGCGAGCGTCCAGTCGAGCAGGCCGTCCTCGCGCGACATCGGCAGCAGCACGCGCAGGCCGCTCGCCATCGCGCCTGACAGGAACTCACGGGTGCCCGGTTCCGTGGGGGAGGAGAGGTAGCACGACACGCTGCGGGCGCCGTGCTCGGCGACGAGGGCGTCGAGCTGCTCCCGGATGCCGGAGGCCGCCCGCTCGTGCTGCGCCGGGGTGAGCAGCTGGCGGCGCTCGCGGATCTCCGCGCGCATCGCGCGCTTCTGGTGCTGCGCCTCGTCGGCCATGTTGAGAGTCTACGGTGAACGACCATTCGCGGAGCGCGACATGTGCGGCGACTCGGCGCGCATGACCTATTGTGGGCGCATGGAAGCACCGAAGATCAAGGCTGTCATGCCGGTCGCCGGCCTCGGCACGCGATTCCTGCCCGCAACGAAGGCGACGCCGAAGGAGATGCTCCCGGTTGTCGACAAGCCAGCTATCCAGTACGTCGTCGAGGAAGCTGTCGCCGCCGGGATCCGCGACGTGCTCATGATCCTCGGTCGCAACAAGACCGCGATCGCGAACCATTTCGACTCGGTTCCGGAACTCGAGCAGAAGCTGAGTGAGAAGGGCGACGATCGCAAGCTCGGTCACGTCACCCGGACGAGCGACCTCGCCGACATCCACATGCTGCGCCAGGGGGAGCCGAAGGGGCTCGGCCACGCGGTGTCCCGCGCGGCACAGCACGTGGGCGATTCGCCCTTCGTGGTCATGCTGGGCGATGACCTCATCGACGAGCGCGACCCGCTCCTGCCGAAGATGATCGAGGTCAACCAGCAGCGCGGCGCGATGGTGATCGCGCTGATGGAGGTCGACCCCGACCACATCTCGATGTACGGCTGCGCCTCGGTCGACGCGACCGACGACCCCGACGTCGTGAAGGTGACCGACCTCGTCGAGAAGCCGGCCAAGGAGGAGGCTCCGTCGAACCTCGCGATCATCGGCCGCTACCTGCTCACGCCGGATATCTTCCCGGTGCTCGAGCGCACGGGGCCGGGCAAGGGCAACGAGATCCAGCTCACCGATGCGCTCAAGGACGTCGCCGTCGACCCCGAGAACGTCGATGTCTACGGCGTCATCTTCCGGGGCCGCCGGTACGACACGGGCGACAAGCTCGACTACATCAAGGCGATCATGCGCATCGCGTCCGACCGCGAGGATCTGGGCCCCGACCTGCGCCCGTGGATCAAGGAGTTCGCAGCCACGCTGTGAGGCGCGCCGAGCGCGCGGCGGGGCCCCAGGCGAAGTAGCCTGGGGCTTCAACGAGCGATTCTGCCGCGGGAGTGCACATGGACTCGAATCTGTCACGCGGCCACGGGGCCGTGTCCATCCGGCTCGTGCGCTCCCGCGACGCCCGCGTGCTCCAGAACGAGCTGCTGACGAACCGCGCGTGGCTGCAGCCGTGGGAGGCGACGAGCCCGCGCGGGGCGGGCACGATCGACATGCGGCTGTCCATCCGGCGGCTCCTGCAGCAGCACCGCGACGGCGGCGGCGTGCCGCTGGTGATCGAGTACGCCGGCGAGATCGCCGGGCAGCTCAACGTCTGGGGGATCGCCCGCGGTTCGCTCGAATCCGCGACGATCGGCTACTGGGTGAGCGAGCGCTTCGCCGGCAAGGGCATCACCCCGACGGCGGTCGCGCTGGCGACGGACCTGTGCTTCTTCGAGCTCGGGCTGCACCGGATGGAGATCTGCATGCGGCCGGAGAACGTCGCGAGCCTGCGCGTGGCGCAGAAGCTCGGGTTCCGGTACGAGGGCTACCGGAGCCGCTTCATCCACATCGACGGCGACTGGCGCGACCACTACGCGTTCGCGCTGGTGCGCGAGGACGTGCCGGACGGCGTGCTGAAGCGCTGGGTCGAGGGCCGGGTACCGCCGACGGCGGGGGAGATCCCCGCCGCTTAGAGCCCGGCCGCGGATGCGATCGCGCTGCGCCCGCGCGTCGACTGCGGTATCGGGCCGCGCTCGCTTAGCGTTGCGGACATGGAGGGACAGGTGCTCGGCGGCGGGGTCGTCGTACTCGTGGCGGTGCTGCTGTGGGCCCTGTACCTGATGCCCAGCATCCTCCGCCGCGCGCGCTACGACGCGGCGGAGCGGAACGCACTGCGGCTGAATCGCGCGCTCCGGGTGCTGGCCGAGACGAGCGAGGCGCCGCAGGAGGTCCGCGTCGAGCTGACCACCCGGCAGGCGCGGGCGCAGCAGAAGGCCGCGCGACGCGCGCAGGCCGAGGTCGAGCGGCTCCGGCGGGAGCGCGACGAGATCGAGGCCGAGCGGGCGCGTCTCGAGCGCGAGCGAGCCAGGGCCGAGCTCGAAGAGCGACGCGACCGCATCGAGGCCGAGCGCGCCGCCCTGGAACGCCGCGACGCCGAGCGCGCCGTCGAGGCGGAGCGCCGGGCGCACGCCCGGGAGCGCGACGCGCAGATGCGCTACGACGCGGTGCGCGCCGCCGAACAGAGGGAAGAGCGCAAGCAGACGCGGTCGTACGCGGCTCGCGGCTCGGCGCCGGTCGAGGTATTGGCGCCTCGCGCGCCCGCGGGGGCATCGGCTCGGATGGAGCATCGAGATGCAGCGGATGAATCGAGCCGGTTCGAACGGGCGGAGCGCGCCGTGAACGGCCAGGCCAAAGCGAGGCGGCGGCTGCGGCTGATCGCGACGCTCGTCGCGGCGACGGGCCTCGGGCTCGTCGCCTGGGGCGTCCTGCTCGCCGTGTCGGCGGCGCCCGTCGCGGCGTGGGCGGGCTTCGCCGTCGGGGGCGCCGCGATGTTCGCCGTCGGCGCGCTCGTGCTGCGGCGGATGGCCGCGGTCGCGGGCAGGGCCGCCGCGGCGCGGGCCTCGGAGCCGGCGAACGGCGCGGACGAGGCAGACCGGGCCGCCGCGGCGAGCCGGGTCGCGCGACAGAGCCGCCCGCAGCTCATCAATGCCGCGGACCGCGGATGGACGCCGCGGCGCATCCCCGCCCCGCTCGCGTCGACCGCGGGGTCGACCACGGCGACGGCCGCCGATGCGCGGGCCGCGCGCGAGCAGCTGCTCGAAGCCGCCCGCGAGGAGGCGCTGCGCGACAAGGCCGAGCAGATGAACCCGGCCCCGGTCGCGCTCGACGAGGCGCGGTCCGCGCGCGGCGACGCCGAGACCGGCGCAGACGCGGCGGTCGACGTCGATCCGGCCGGCGTCGAGGGAGCACGGGTGCCAGAGGCCGACGCGGCACCGCCCGCGGCCCCGAAGCAGCCGTCGCGCTACGCCTCGATCGGCTACGTCGACGAGGCAGAGAACGAGCGTCACATGCGCGAGTTCCTGGCCCGTCGCGCCGGCTGAGGCCTCCCGCGCCGCGCGCCGCGCGCCCCGGGCATCCGGACGCCGTCATCGACTTCGCGCCGTCGTCGACGTTTCGAGGCGCAGACGCCGACGACAGCGCGAACGCCCGCGGGGGCGTAGCCTGCGAGTGAGGTCACACGCGAAGGGGCACGCTCATGGGGAAGCTGATCGTCTGGAACATCGTCTCTCTCGACGGATACTTCGAGGGGGAGGAGAAGTGGGACCTCCGGCTGCACGAGTACATCTGGGGCGAGGAGCTGCAGCGGCTGAGCCTGGCGTTCGGCGACGAGCTCGGCCTGCTCGTCTTCGGGCGCGTCACGTACGAAGGCATGGCGGAGTACTGGCATTCGGCCGATGAGGAGCACCCCGACATCACGTCGTACATGAACACCGCACCGAAGCTCGTGGCCTCGCGCACCCTCACGGAGGCGACGTGGCAGAACACTGAGGTGACGGGCGACATCGTCGGCGAGCTCACGCGGCGCAAGCAGGCCGACTCCCGGCCCGTGTACGTGTTCGGAAGCGCCGTTCTGACCGACTCGCTCCTTCGGGCCGGCCTCGTCGACGAGCTCCTCGTCGGCATCGCCCCGGTGATCCTCGGTGCGGGAACGCCCCTGTTCAAGCCCGCCGACGCCCCGCGCCCGCTCGAACTCGCGGAGAGCAGCGTGACGCAGACGGGCGGGGTCATCCTGCGGTACGCCGTTCCGGCGCGCGCCGCGGGCGGGGCGCAGTGAAGACGGGCGAGCGCGACCGGGTGGTGGCGTGGGGCGACGAGCTCCGCCGCGTGCACGCGCAGCTGCGGAAGGCGCTGTCACTCAGCCAGGATGCCCTCGCTGTGGGGGCGCCAACTCCTGACGCGGCCCGCGATCTCCTGTTGTACTGCCATGGCTTCTGCGTCGCGCTCACGCAGCACCACGAGGGGGAGGACCGCGAGCTGTTCCCGGCGATCGCGGCCGAGCATCCGGAGCTGCGCGACACGCTGCGCAAGCTCGAGCAGGATCACTCGATGATCGCGCACCTGATCGCGGGCCTGGAGGCCGCGATCGACGGGCAGGCATCTCCGGATGCCGTCGCGCGGCATCTCGAGGGCATCGCGGCGATCATGGAGAGCCACTTCCGCTTCGAGGAGAAGGCGCTGCTCGAGGTGCTCGACGCGCTGTCGCTCGATTCGGACGTGGAGCGGGTGCTCGGGCCGCTGTAGCGGTCTGCTCGTCGGTGACCTGCGCCCGTGACGCGTTGCGCGACGTTCCTCGGAGTCGCATGGCCGACACCCCCGCGTGAGCGGGAGCGCGGCGGCCAGCGCGGGTGGGGCGGCTCCCTATTCCATCCGTGCGCGGGACCTGCGTGCAACGACTCCGAGGGCGATCAGGAGGAATCCCAGCGCGAGCAGTGCCCAATCGCCTGAACCGCCCGTCACCGCGAGCGCTTCCGAGGCAGAGCCAGCGGTCCCGGACGCGTCCGTGTTGCCGGCGTCGTCGTCGGCGCCGGTGTCATCCGGGGTGCTGGTGTCGTCTGGGGTGTCCGTGTCGCCCGAGTTGTCGGTGTCGTCGGTGCCGGTGCCGTCCGCGTTGCCGGTGTCGTCGCCGGTGCCGGTGTCGTCGGGGGTGGCCGTGTCATCCGGGGTATCGGTGTCGTCCGGGGTATCGGTGTCGCCAGGGGGCTCCTCGTCGATCACGTCAGCCGGAGCCACGTCGAGTCTGAGTTCCTGCGTGCGCCCGATGGTCTGCGCCGCCAGCGCAGCGAAGCCCGAGCTCGGCACGACCGGCGGTGCATCGATGGTGGTCGTCGCCGTGATCGTGACGGGGAACGTGCCTTCCGTTCCGTCCGCGGGAATTCCCGAGACCGACCCGGTTCCGTCGCCGTTGTCGATGAACGACAGGCCGGAGGGCAGCGACCCGGTCAGCGTGAGCGACGGCACGGGGAAACCGGTCGTCGTGATCGCCGCTTCACCCTCCTCGCCGATGGTGAAGGCGGCAGTCGGCGCCGACGTGAACACCGGCGCCTCCCACACCGTCACGACGAGTGTCTGTTCGGCGACATCCGAACCGTTGTCCGCCGTGATCTGCAGGCTCTCGCGGCCTGAGTCGCTCGCGGTGCCCGAGAGCGTGGCCGTGCCGTCGCCGTTGTCGGTGAACGCCAGCCCAGCGGGCGCATCGCCCGCCAGGGTGAGCGCCGCCACGGGGTATGCCTCGGTCGCGATCGTGAACTCCTCGCCCACGCCGCGCTCGAAGGCGATCGCGCCGCCGGAGACGAACTCCGGCTGAGCGGTGGCGGTCAGCGCGAATGTCGTGGAAGCCGCACCCGCGCGGTTCTCCGCGTGGATCGTCGTGACCGACTCGCCCCGATCCGCCGGTTCACCGGCGAGTGTGCCCGTGCCGTCGCCGTGATCCGTGAAGGTCACACCGGCCGGGAGATCGCTCGCTGTCAGCGCCGGCGTCGGCTGCCCTGTCGCCTGCACTTCGCGTGTGAACGACGTCCCGACGGGAACCTCCGCCGCATCGATCGGTGCCAGCTCCGGGGTCGCATCCACTGTCATCGCGACGGTGAGCTCTTCGCGGCCGTAAGGGTTCGTCGCGGTGATGGTCGCGGCAGAGCCGCCCGCCTCATCGGGCACGCCGGTGAGCGTCACGGTACCGCCGTCGACCTCGGCGGAGACACCGGCGGGGAGTCCCCTGACCTCGACCTCGGGGGCCGGCGACCCGGCCACCTCGTAGGTCGTGCCGGCGGGGACATCCTGCCCCGCGACCAGTACGACGCTCTCGGGGCCGCTGATCGTCGGCAGCTCGTACGACGTGAACGACACGGAGCGGGATTCGGAGGAGACTGCATTGGCCGCCGTCAGTGTGATCGTCGCCGCGTCGTCCGGGCTGGTCGGCGAAACCCGCAGCGCCCAACCGGCATCTGCGTCGCCCGTCAGCGCGATCCAATCGGGCAGTGCGTCCGCCGTCACCGTCGGCGCGGGGGATCCACCCGTGACCAGCGGCACGCTGACGCTTGTGCCGGCCTCGACCTGCTGGTCGGCGATCGGAGCGAGCGTCGGCGCTGAGCGCACGTCGAAGGTCAGGTCAGCGGACGCCGTGCCCATTCCGTTGTCAGCGCTCGCCGTGACGGTTGATATCCCGGTCGCGCCGACGGGAGTACCGCTGATGGTGGCCGTTCCGTCGCCGTTGTCCGTGAACTCGAGCCCGTCGGGCAGCGCGTCGAGCAGGCTCACCTCGGCGGCTGGCCAGCCGTTCGTCATCACCGTCACTTCGAACGGCACTCCGACGGTCGGTGTGAAGCCCAGCTCGCCGATGAACGCGGGCGGGGCATTCACCGTGAGCGAGAGCTCCTGCACGACGGGCGGTCCCGACGGCGGGGTAAGGGTCAGCGGAAGCACGGTGACTCCTGCCGCGGTGCGATCGGCGATTCCCGAGATGTGCAGGGCGTGTGCCTCCGGTGCCGCAGTCAGCCCCAGGGGAAGCTCGTCGTAGCCGCTGATCGTCGTGCCCTCCGGCGCGTCCCAGGCGACCAGGAAGTGCGAGGGAGCCGTCGTGCTGAACTCGGCCGCGGCCGGGCTCGTGAATCTGACGTCGTCGACGGCAATGCGTACGGTCGCCTCGTCGACCCCCAGCGGATTGGTCGCACGGACCGTGACGTCGTATGTTCCGGCGGGGAGGTTGTCGGCGGCGGTGAGAGACCCGTCGGCGGCGAGCTCGAGCCCGGCGGGCAGGCCCGTCTGCGTGCTGAACGTCGGGGCTGGAGTGCCCGAGGCGGTGAGCGACCCGGTGAACTCCTGCCCGAAGCGTGCCGCGAAGACCTGGTCGTCGATGTTCGGCGCCTCGCCCTGCGAGACCGAGACGGCCGGGCCGGTCGCCGCAGCGCTCGGCTGCCCCCAGGTGTCGGTGCCCGCCCCCTCCGGGAACGAGACTGCCACGGTGCCCGACCCTGACGCGACCCACACGGTGATCTCGTACGCGCCACCGCCGGGGTCGGCGGACGCGGCGATCGACGCGTCGAGCGAGCCGGTGGTCACGACGGACGCCAGGGACAGATCGACGGAGGCCATCTCGGTGCTCGCGCCGTTGGAGCGGAAGTCGACCGAGTACCTGAGCTCGGCCGCACCCTGCACCCACACGGTTCCGGATGTCGTCGGCGTCTCCAGAGCGATCACCGGAACGGGGGGAGGTGGCTGCGTGCCGCCGGTAGGAGTCGTCCTCAGTTCATCGACGACGACGACCGTCGAGTACTCGGAGTCGTAGTTCTGGGGATAGAAGAAGCTGAGGGTGACGCCCGTCACGCGCGTGAAGTCGACGTCGCCGCTGAAGCAGGTCGTGGTGCCGCCGGCGCAGGCGAAGTTGAGCACGAGGTCGAAGTCCGCCGTATTCGCGAACCCGGTGGAGTACTGGCCGGTCGCGCCCGAGGCATCTGTCACCGTGATCTGCGTGCTGACGGCGGTCTGGCCCGGGGGAAGATCGGGGCCGCGTTCGACGCTGTCCAGCCCCACCATGAACTGCGTGTTCGAGCCCGCCGACGTGAGGTCGATCTCGTCGAACGAATAGTCCAACTCCGCCGACGTGATGGAGTTGCCGTCGCCGAAGAGCTCGAAGCGGTGCACGCCGTCGCCTGCCGTCGATGTCGGCGTCGTGCTCGTGCCGCCGCCGTTCGACACGGCGATCGTCGGTGCGGAGATCTGCGCCCCGCCGAAGTCGTCGATGACGATCGGCGCGGCGGCGGATGAGGAGACCGGTACGAGCACCGCGCCCGCGACGAGCACCGCCGTGACGATCGCGCGCAGTGCGCGGGTGCGGAGCTTCGGTTCGGCGGGCAGACGGCGAGGACGCATGGGCAGCTCAATCCGGGAGCGACACCGCTCCCATGGCGAAGGCGGGCAGATCGCACGGGAAGGAGGGCCGGGCCCTCCGCCCACAGTATGGCCGAATACCGGTCTGCTGGGAAGAGCGACGTCCGACCCGGGCGTTCGTCCGGCCCGCGCAACATCGAGGAGATTCCGCATCTTCGAGGACCTTCTCGCGGGATTCGTCCTCGATATTGCTGATCCGCCTGGATACTGCGCGGCCGCTGGAGCGGACGAGGCCGAGGCGGTGGCGCCTCGTCGCCGCTCCGGTGGCCGCGCTAGGCCAGCTCCGCCCGCACGATCGCCGCGCCCGCCGCGAGGGCGGACATCTTGCCGCGCGCGACGTCGCGGGCCAGCGGGGCCATGCCGCAGTTCGTGCTGGGGAGCAGCTTGTCGGCGTCGACGAACTCGAGCACGCCGCGCAGGGTCGCTGCCACCTCATCCGGGGTCTCGACCGCGTCCGTCGCGACGTCGATGGCGCCGACCATCACCTTCTTGCCTCGGAGGAGACCGATGAGGTCGACCGGCACGTGCGAGTTGTGGCGCTCCAGCGAGACGATGTCGATGTTCGACTGCTGCAGCAGGGGGAACGACTCCTCGTACTGGCGCCACTCGGCCCCCAGCGTCGCCTTCCAGTCGGTGTTCGCCTTGATGCCGTAGCCGTAGCAGATGTGCACCGCCGTCTCGCAGCGCAGGCCCTCCGCCGCGCGTTCGAGGGCGGCCACACCCCAATCCTTCACGTCGTCGAAGAAGACGTTGAAGGCGGGCTCGTCGAACTGGATGATGTCGACGCCGGCGGCTTCCAGCTCCTTCGCCTCCTGGTTGAGGATGGCCGCGAACTCCCACGCGAGCTCCTCGCGGCTGCCGTAGTGCTTGTCGGCGAGCGTGTCGATCATCGTCATGGGGCCCGGCAGCGCCCACTTGATGGGGGCGTCGGTGTGCGCGCGGAGCGTCTTCGCGTCGTCGGCGAACACCGGTCGCTCGCGGCCGACGGTGCCGACGACCGTCGGGACGCTCGCGTCGTAGCGATCCCGGATGCGCACCGTCTCGCGGTTCTCGAAGTCGACGCCGCTGAGGTGCTCGATGAACGTCGTGACGAAGTGCTGCCGCGTCTGCTCGCCGTCGCTGACGATGTCGAGCCCGGCGGCGCGCTGTTCGCCCGCCGCCAGGAGCAGGGCGTCGCGCTTGCCCTCGGTCAGCTCCGCGCCCTCGAGCTTCCAGGGCGACCAGAGCTTTTCGGGCTCCGAGAGCCAGGCCGGCTTGGGCAGGCTGCCGACGGTCGAGGTGGGCAGGAGCGCGCTCATCGACGGCTCCCCGCTTCCGCGCCGGCCAGGGCGAGCGGGCGGGTCGCGGCCCACTCGTCGAGGACTTCCCGATACGGCGTGATGAAGTGCTCGTCGGTGAACCGGCCCTGCGTCTTGCCCAGCTGGGCGCGCTCCTCGCGGTCGTAGGCGATGTCGAGCACCGTGTAGTCGGCGTTCTCCAGCGTCGGCCGGTACACCTCGCCGGCGGGCTCGTTCGCGTTGTAGATCTCCGGGCGGTAGATCTTCTGAAACGCCTCCATCGTGGCGATCGTGCCGGCGAGAGCCAGGTCGGAGTAGTCGCCCTCCAGGTCGCCTCGGTGGTAGAACGCGAGCGGCGCAACCGATCCATCCGGCATGAAGTACCGCACCTGTAGGCCCATCTTGCCGAAGTACTCGTCCGTCAGCGAGTCGGCGTCGTGCCCGTACTCGACACCGAGAACCGGATGCCGGTTGCCCAGCCGCTGGTAGGTACGGCTCGTCGAGACGCTGATGCAGATCACGGGCGACAGCGCGAAGCGCTCGCGGTAGGCGTCGGACGCGAGGAAGTGCTGGAAGAGCTTGCCGTGCAGCTCGCCGAAGTCGCCGGGCAGCCCCGGCTCTACCGCCTTGTGCTGCGGCAGGCGGACGCTGAAGTCGTAGTCGCGCACGTAGGAGGAGAAGTTGTTGCCCGAGATGCCCTTGATGCGCTCGCCCGTCGCCCGGTCGAGGATCGTGACATCGAGGATCTCGATCAGGGGGAAGCCCGGGGTGGTGCCGCCGCTGGCGCCGTCCGTCAGGTGGAGGTCGACCGACACGATCTCGAGCTCGACGTGATACCTGTCGCGATTCGGGTTCTCGGCCGCTGCCAGCTCGTTGAAGCGGCCGTCGATCATCGCCAGGACGCCCCGCAGGTTCCGCCGGCGATCGTCTCCGCGGGCCAGGTTCGCGAAGTTCGTGGTGGCGCGGGAATCGGCCGCAGGGGAGTAGTCCTCATCGAAGGGGGTCGTGCGGATGCTGAACGTGAACTCGGTCGCCATGGTGGTCTGGTGCCTCATCGTGTCGCGTGCGGAGCGCGGGTGGGTCCCCGCGTCGTGGACGCCAGTGTAGGCACGAGGCGCAGCTATAGCCCCATTGAGATCCTGATGGGGTAGGCATAGGCGCAGGCTATGTGAGCAGTTCGACGCCGAAATCGGTGACGACGTCGCGCATCTCGGCGACGAAGCGCTCCGCCTGCCCCGTCATCCGCACGGAGCTGTGCCCGATCCAGCCGATCTCGATGCGCTCGTCCACGTCGAGCGGCACGGCGACGATGGACGGGTCCAAGTCGTCCGAGACGATGCCGGTCGAGATCGTGTAGCCGTCGAGGCCGATCATGAGGTTGAAGATCGTCGCCCGGTCGCTGACCCGGATGTCCTGCTTCGACGAGCGGGTCGACAGGATCTCCTCGGCGAAGTAGAAGGAGTTGTTCGCGCCCTGGTCGAAGGTGAGCCGCGGCACGTTCTCGAGGTCGTCGAGGGTGACCCGCTCGCGCCCGGCGAGCGGGTTCGTCCGCGCGATGAAGATGTGCGGGGTCGCGAGGAAGAGGGGTGTGAAGACGAGCCCCGACTCGCGCAGGAGCTTGTCGATGACGTTCCGGTTGAAGTCGTTGCGATAGAGCACGCCGATCTCGCTGCGGAGCGTGCGGACGTCTTCGATGATGTCCCACGTGCGGGTCTCGCGGAGCGTGAACGCGTACTCGGCGGCATCCGTCGCCTTCACCATCCGGACGAACGCGTCGACGACGAAGGAGTAGTGCTGGGCCGAGACGGCGAGGAGGCGGCGCGACGGCGGGCGGCCCAGGTAGCGCTGCTCGAGGAGCTCGGCCTGCTCGACGACCTGGCGGGCGTAGCCGAGGAACTCGGTGCCGTCTTCCGTGAGGGTCACGCCGCGCGACGAGCGCATGAAGAGCGCCTGCCCGACCCGGCGCTCGAGATCCTTCATGGCGGCGGACATCGTCGGCTGCGAGACGTAGAGCAGGTCGGCCGCCGCGGAGATGGAACCTTCGGCGGCGACCTCCGCGAAGTACCGCAGCTGCTGCAGGGTGATGCCGTTCGCCGTGCCGATCGCGTCGCGTGCCATAGGCACAAGCTATCGGAGTCGTCCAGCCGGTGGTGTGGTTCGATGGCGAGGCGCGGCGCATCCGGCACGCGGCGGCCGCCGTGCATCCGGCACCGTCCCCGGCTCACGCATCGCCTGTGGTCGCCCGGCGGGTCGCGCCGGCGGCGTGGTCCAGGAAGTCGGCGATGACGCCGACCTCGTCTGCGCTCAAGCGGTCGAGCATCGCCGAGAGCTCTTCGCCGAGCGGCGCGAGATGGCCGAAGAGCTCGGGCAGGCGATCCGGGAGCACCCGGACCGACACCGTGCGGCGGTCGGCGCCGTCGCGGTCGCGGGTGACCCAGCCCTGCGCGGAGAGGCGGTCGACGATGCCCGTCGTCGTCGCCGGTCGCAGTTCGAGCAAGCGGGCGAGCTCGCCGATGGTCACCTGCTCGTGCCGGTGCACCAGGTTGAAGCACTGCAGATCGACCGGGCGCATGCCGATCTTGGCGCTGAGGTGGTGCCCGAAGATCGCCAGCTGCAGTTCCAGCTCGCGGTATCGATCCAGCACCCGCCAGGCGTCGGAGTCGCCATGGTTGATGTCGGGGACGGGTTCGTCGGGCAAATCCACTTCCTCACGGGTGAAACAGATCGTCTCTCGATCAGATGTTTCGGTTTTCGTATCTTTCAGTTACCGTTATAACATGAACGACGAGTTCGACCGCAGTGCGGCGGTCACACGATCGATGTTGGGCTGGGGAGTGGTCGCCGGCCCGTTCTACCTTGTCTTTGCGCTCGCCCTCGCGTTCACCCGCGAGGGCTTCGACCTGTCGCGGCACGCGCTCAGCCTGCTCACCCTCGGTGAGGGCGACTGGCTCCAGATCACCAACTTCGCGCTCACCGGCCTCATGGTCGTCGTTGCGGGGTGGGGGATGCTCAGGGCCGTTCGCGGGCGGGGTCGCGGCGCGGGTGCTGCCGTGATCGTCGCCGGTGCGGCGATCGTTCTGGCGGGCGTGTTCCGCCCGGATCCCGCGGGCGGCTTCCCCGCCGGTGCGGCGGAGGCCGCGACGGCGAGCGGGATCCTCCACCTGGCGGCGGGCGCCGTGGAGTTCGTCGCGCTCGCTGTGGCGGCCTTCCTTGTCGCCGGGTTCTTCGTCGCGCGCGGAGAGCGCAGTCGGGCGATCTGGTGTCGGGTCGCGGGCGCGGTTATCGTCGTGGCGTTCATCGCCGGGGCCGCGCTCTCCTCGGGTCCACTCGGAGTGGCGCTGCTCTGGGTCGCGGTCGTCGCGGGGTTCGCCTGGCTGCTGGCGGCGTCGATCTGGGTCTACCGCGCCGTGCCCCACCCGGACGCCGCGCGCCGCGCGTGACGGTCGCAGCGGTCGGCGCTGATTCTGCCTGCGCCGGTAGCGGGAGCGGCTCGACGTGCCCGGCGCGGTCACCATCACGGTCGCGCCGGTGGCGCTCGTGTTCGGCATCGACAGCGCGGGGGCACCACGGATGGGCGCACCTCGGCACCTGGCTGCCGATCGCGGCCGCGCTCGTCGCCCTCGGCGCGCCCGTGATGTCGGCGCCGGCCACGGGAGTCGTCGCCGCCACGCTGCTGCCAGGGCAGAAGTTCGCCATCGGCGTGAGCGCGGCGATCGCGCTCGCCGCGGCCATCCTGATCGCGGCATTCCTGCGCCTGCCGTCGGCGGCCGCGGAATCGCGCGGAGCAGCGCCGCGGGAGGCCTGCCCCGAAGGACGGGGTCGGCCTCCCGCGGGCGGTCGTTCCTGATTGAACAGGGGCGCGACCCGTGTGGCGAGCGCGCCGGCGCGGTCGAACTGACCGTAGGGTTGCGGAATACCGCGCGCCGGCGCACGATGTATTACATGTCACACACGATGACGCTGCGGCTCCCGGATGAGCTGAGCGACCGCCTGAACCGGCTCGCCGAAGCGACGAGCAGGCCCAAGTCGTTCTATGTGCGCAGCCTCCTCGAGGAGCATCTCGCAGAGTTCGAATACGTCGCCGGTCTTGACGCGCAGGTCGAAGCGATCCGGCGCGGCGCGATCGAGGCTCGCCCGATCGATGAGTTGGTCGACGAACTCGGGTTCGACGCCGATGAGCTTCGCGCCGAAGCGCGAGTCGCCGCGGCCGAGTAGCCGAGGATTCAGACCCACCGATGACCGGCTACGAGCTCGTTCGGACGAGCGCGTTCGACAAGGGCATCCGCAGGCTCGACCGCCGGATGCAGAGGCGAGTGCTGGTCGCGCTGTTCGGGCTCGTCGAACTGCCCGACCCTACGGTCAGGCTCAAGCCACTGCGCCACTCGAAGGCCGGTCTCTGGCGGCTCCGCGTCGGTGACTATCGGGTAATCGTCGGCGTCAGGAGAACGGAACTGGTCGTCGTCGCTCTCGACGTCGGCCATCGCGGCCGCATCTACGACGAGCCCGCCTGAGGCTTGAGGGCTTCAGCCTCCTCAGAGATCGAGGCGGTGGGGGATGGCCCCGTCCGATTCCTCCCGGTACGGCACGAAGCCCATCGCCGCGTAGTACGCGAGGCCGCCGGCGTTGCCGGAGCCGATCGTCGCGTCGATGTGGCGCAGCCCCGCGACCACCGCGGCGGCTCGGGACACCGCGAACAGGCGGCGGCCGATGCCGCTGCGCCCCGCTGTCGGGTCGATGTGCGTGCCGATGATGCCCCATCCGGGCGTCACGTCGTACGGGTTGCCCGGCCACGCGAGCTTGAGTGACTGGAAGCCGACGATCCTGCCGTCCTGCTCCGCGATGGTGCAGGCGATCGTGTGCTCGACGCCGAGGTACCGCTCCTGAATCAGGGCGACGTCGACGGGGCTCGCGCGGAGCCCGGCACGGTGGATCGCGTTCTGCACATCGGCCATGGCCTCGGCGTCCGCGGGGATGGCGTCTCGGAGTTCGATCACGTGGTCATCCTGCCCTTCGACAACCGTGCCGTGCGCGTAGCGACGCGGCTGGTACGGAAGAACCCGGCATCCGTGGATGCCGGGTTCCGGTGGTGGAGCATAGGGGATTCGAACCCCTGACCTTCTCATTGCGAACGAGACGCGCTACCAACTGCGCCAATGCCCCTCGATCAACCTCATACACATTACCAGAACTCGCGCGGGCGCCCGACCGCCCGCGGCACCCGGGCGCGTCGGGCTCAGGCCGCGCCGGCGTAGCCGTTCTGGCGCCAGGCCTCGTAGGCCGCGACAGCCGCCGAGTTAGAGAGATTGAGCGAGCGATTGCCCGGCGCCATCGGGATGCGCACCAGGGCGGTCACGCGCGGGTCGGCGAGCACCTCATCCGGGAGCCCGTCCGGTTCGCGGCCGAAGAGCAGGGCGTCGCCCGGCTCATAGGCGACGTCGCCGAACGAGCGCTCGGCGCGCCCCGTGAAGGCGTACACCCGACCGGTGCCGTGCTCGGCGAGATGAGCGAGTGCGGCGTCGAAGCCCGCGTGCACCCGCACGTGAGTGAGGTCGTGGTAGTCGAGGCCCGCTCGGCGCAGCTTCGCGTGCGAGAGGTCGAAGCCGAGCGGCTCGATCAGGTGCAGCTCGCCGCCGATGTTCGCCGACATCCGGATGGCGTTGCCGGTGTTCGGCGGGATCTGCGGCTCGTAGAAGACGATGTGGAACACGAGCGCAACGCTACGCCCGCGACATGAGCGGGCGCCGCGCCCCATTACCCTGAGCAGGTGGAACACGGGAACCTGCTGGTCGAGAACCTGGCGTCGGTCTGGTGGATCGCCCTCGCGGCGGCGGTCGCGCCGATGCTGGCGATCCTCACGCGCAAGTACGTGCCCGATGTCGTGTGGCTGCTCGTGTTCGGCGTGGTCCTCGGCCCCTACGCTCTCGACATCGCGCACCAGACGGAGGCCGTCGAGTTCCTCCGCGAGCTCGGGCTGGGCTTCCTGTTCCTGCTCGCCGGCTTCGAGGTGCAGACCCGCGACATGCGTGAGAAGCAGGGCAAGCAGGCGGCGATCACGTGGCTGATCTGCGCCGCGCTCGGCATCGGGTCCGCACTGTTCCTCGTGCGCGGCGACTGGCTCGAGGCCGTGACGCTGGGCATCGCGTCGACCTCGACGGCGCTCGGCACGCTCCTGCCCATCCTGAAGGACTCCGGCCGGATGGGCAGCCCCCTCGGCAAGGCCGTCATGGTGCACGGCGCCTACGGCGAGCTGCTGCCGATCGTCGCGATGTCGCTGCTGCTGTCGACGCGGGGCACGTGGGTCTCCGCCGGGCTGCTCGTGCTGTTCGCCGTGCTCGCGGCGCTCTCCGTCGCGCTGCCGGGGCGCTTCTTCCGGCGCGTGCCGCTGCTGACGAAGGCGCTCTCTCTGGCGTCGAACACGACGATGCAGACGATGATGCGATTCACCGTGCTGCTGCTCGTCACGCTGATGCTCATCACGGCGGTGTTCCAGCTCGACGTCGCGCTCGGTGCCTTCGCCGCAGGCATCCTGGCGAGCGCCGTGCTCGAGGCGATCGACCCGAAGCACGCCACCGAGATCGCCCACAAGGTCGAGATCGTCGGTTTCGGCTTCCTGATCCCCGTCTTCTTCGTCACGAGCGGCATGGGCATCGACGTGCGCGCCGTCATCGCCGAGTGGCCGATGCTGTTGGGCTTCGTCGCGGCGATCGCTCTCGTCCGCGGGCTGCCCATCTTCCTCCGCGAGCGCTTCGGCAGCACCGACAGCGGCATCCGGGGCTGGCGGGAGCAGCTCGCGCTCGGGTTCTACGGCGCGGTCGGCCTGCCGATCATCGTCGCCGTGACGCAGGTCGCCGTGAGCAGCGAGATCATCTCGACCACGACGGCCTCGGTCATGGTCACAGGAGGCGCCGTCACGGTGCTCGTGTTCCCCCTGATAGCCCACCTGCTGCTGGCCGCACAGGCGAAGTCAGGCGCCCCGGCACCGCGTCCCTGAGCCCGCGCGCGGCGTCGAGCCCGGCGCGAAGCCCGCCGACGGACCGGGCGGCGCCTCCAGAGCGGGTACGATTTCACAGATCGCGTCCGCACACCTGTCACAAGGAAGTCACATGTCTCTGCACCGCTCCCGCGGCACCGCCGCCCTCGGCCTCGGGGCCGCAGCGCTCCTCGCCCTCACCGCCTGCTCATCCGGTGGCGAAGGTGGATCCGGCGACGGCGGTGACGCCGCCGAGCAGGTGAAGATCGGCGTCTCGCAGTTCGTGCAGCACCCGGCGCTCGACGCGGCCACCGAGGGCTTCAAGCAGGCGATCGCCGACGCCGGCATCGAGGCCGAGTACGACGACCAGAACGCGCAGGGCGACGTCGCCAACACGAACACGATCGCGACGACCTTCGCGGGCGACGCCGACCTCGACCTCGTGCTCGCGAACGCGACGCCGGCGGCGCAGGCCGTCGCGCAGCAGATCGTCGACATCCCCGTGCTGTTCACGTCCGTGACCGACGCCGTCGAGGCCGGGCTCGTCGACTCGAACGATGCGCCTGGTTCGAACATCACGGGCACGAGCGACCTGAACCCGGTGGCCGACCAGCTCGAGCTGCTCACCGAGATCGCCCCCGACGCCGAGACGGTCGGCATCGTGTACAGCTCGGGCGAGGTCAACTCCGAGGTGCAGGTCGAACTCGCGAAGGAGGCCGCCGGCGAGCTCGGCCTCGAGATCGAGGAGGCCACCGTCTCGAACTCGGCCGAGGTGCAGCAGGCCGCCCAGTCGCTCGACGGCGTCGACGCGTTCTACGTTCCGACCGACAACATCGTCGTCTCCGGTATCGCCGCGCTGGTGCAGGTCGCCGAGCAGAACCAGATCCCCGTCGTCGCCGGCGACTCCGGCCCCGTCGAGGGCGGCGCCATCGCGACGCTCGGCATCGACTACTCGAAGCTCGGCTACCAGACCGGCGAGATGGCCGTGCGCATCCTGCAGGACGGCGAAGACCCGGCAGAGATGCCCGTCGAGACGTCGAGCGACGTCGAGCTGATCATCAACCCGGCCGCCGCCGAGCGCATGGGCGTTGACCTGCCCGCGTCGATCACCGACCGCGCCGACCAGGTCATCGAGTAGTCCCATGATCGGAGCTGTCGAGCTCGGCCTCATCTACGGGGTCATGGCGTTGGGCGTCTACCTGACGTTCCGCGTGCTGAACTTTCCCGATCTGACGGTCGACGGCAGCTTCACGACGGGCGCCGCCGTCGCGGCCGCCATGATCACGGCGGGCGTCAACCCGGTGCTGGCGACCCTCGCGGCCGCCGGCGCCGGCATCGTGGCGGGGATCGTCACGGGCCTCCTCCATACGAAGGGCCGCATCGACGGGCTGCTGGCGGGCATCCTGACCATGATCGCCCTGTGGTCGGTGAACCTGCGCATCATGGGCGGTGCCAACGTGCCGCTGCTGCGCGAGGACACCCTGATGACGCCGCTGCGCGAGGCCGGCCTGCTGGGCAAGACGTGGATCGCCGCGCTGATCTTCTTCGTCGGCGTCTTCATCCTGAAGCTGCTGGTCGACTGGTTCCTCTCGACCGACCTCGGCCTCGCCGTGCAGGCGACGGGCAACAACAAGCAGATGATCCGGAGCCTCGGCGTCGACACCGACGGCACGACGATCCTGACGCTCGGCCTGTCGAACGGCTTCGTGGGCCTGTGCGGAGCGCTCGTCGCCCAGTACCAGGGCTTCGCCGACATCAGCATGGGCATCGGCCTCATCCTCGTCGGCCTCGCCTCGGTCATCCTGGGCCAGGCGCTGCTCGGCCAGCGCGTCATCTTCCTCGCGACGCTCGCCGTCATCGTGGGTGCCGTGCTCTACCGGATCATCATCTTCGCGGCGCTGGCGATCGGCCTGAACCCGGATGACATGAAGTTCGTGACGGCCGCGCTCGTGGTGCTCGCGCTGCTCCTGCCGCGCTGGGGCTTCCTGAAGCGCGTGCCATCGTGGCGCGACCTGTCGGCGGGCCGCAGGGCCGCGCCGCGCGAGCCCGAGAAGGCAGGTGTCTGACGTGCTCACCATCAGCGGCATCAGCAAGACGTTCTTCGCCGGCACGGTGAACGAGCGCCGCGCGCTGCGCGACCTCAGCCTGCGCCTCGAGGAGGGCGACTTCGTCACGGTGATCGGGTCGAACGGTGCGGGCAAGTCGACGCTCCTCAACGCGATCGCGGGCCGGATGCCCGTCGACTCCGGGGACATCTCGATCGACGACACCCGCGTGAACCGGATGAAGGAGCACCGGCGGGCGAAATACGTCGGCCGGGTGTTCCAGGACCCGATGGCGGGAACGGCCCCCGACCTGACGATCGAGCAGAACCTCTCCCTCGCGCTCAGGCGAGGGGAGCGGCGCGGCCTCGGCCGCGGCGTCACCCGCGCGCGCAGGGAGCGCTTCGTCGAGGAGCTCGCGACGCTCGAGCTCGGCCTCGAGAGCCGGCTGAAGGCCAAGGTGGGGCTGCTCTCCGGCGGCCAGCGCCAGGCGCTGTCGCTGCTCATGGCCGGGTTCACGCATCCGCGCATCCTGCTGCTCGACGAGCACACGGCAGCGCTCGACCCGCAGCGCGCCGAGCTCGTGACGAACCTCACCGGTCGCATCGTCGAGCAGGGCGGCCTCACGACGCTGATGGTCACGCACAACATGCAGCAGGCGCTCGCGCTCGGCAATCGGCTCATCATGATGCACGAGGGCCGGATCGTGTTCTCCGCCGACGAGAAGCGCAAGAAGACGCTCACGGTCGACGCACTGCTGGCGGAGTTCGGGAAGATCAAGGGCGCATCGTTCGACGACCGCGCCATGCTCGGCTGAGGGCCGCGCGGGCGTCATCTGGTCGTCGCCGCGCCCGGGAAGCTGAGACAATGGCGGGGAGCGCGCGAGCGCGGCACGACACGACCCGAGGAGCAACCCCCGTGAAGTACATCTCGACCCGCGGCGGCATGGAGCCGACCGAGTTCTGCGAGACGCTGCTCGAGGGGCTGGCGCCCGACGGCGGCCTCGCGGTGCCCGAGGAACTCCCGCGCCTCTCGCGCGAGCAGCTCGAGTCGTGGCGGGGCCTGGCGTACGCGGACCTCGCGACCGAGGTGCTGGGGTTGTTCGCCACCGACATCCCGCGCGACGACCTCGCGCGTATGACGGCCGCGGCATACGGCCCGCACAACTTCCCCGACGGCCCCGTGCCGCTGCGCGACATCGACGGCGGCCTGACCCTCGTCGGCCTCAGCGAGGGCCCGACGCTCGCGTTCAAGGACATGGCGATGCAGTTCCTCGGCCAGGTCGTCGAGTATGCGCTCGAGCGACGGGGCTCGACCCTCAACATCGTCGGCGCGACATCCGGTGACACGGGCTCGGCCGCCGAGCACGCGTTCCGCGGCAAGGAGCGCATCACCGTCTTCATGCTCTCGCCGCAGGGCCGGATGAGCGCCTTCCAGCGGGCGCAGATGTACTCGCTGACCGACGACAACATCCACAACATCGCCGTCTCCGGCGTGTTCGACGACGCACAGAACCTCGTCAAGGAGCTCTCGAGCGACCTCGAGTTCAAACGAGCGCACCACCTGGGTGCCGTCAATTCGATCAACCTCGCCCGCATCACGGCGCAGGTCGTGTACTACGTGTGGGCGTGGCTGCGCGCGAGCGACGACGCGGCGCCGGATGCCCGCGGGGCGTTCGAGGTGTCCGTGACGGTCCCTTCGGGCAACTTCGGCAACATCCTCGCCGGCTACTTCGCGAAGGGGATGGGCGTGCCCATCCGGCGCCTCGTGCTCGCGGCGAACGAGAACAACGTGCTCGACGAGTTCTTCCGAACGGGCGTGTACCGCCCGCGCCCCGCCGCCGAGACGCTGAAGACCTCGAGCCCGTCGATGGACATCTCGAAGGCCTCCAACCTCGAGCGCTTCCTCTACGATCTGCTGGGGCGCGACCCGGAGCGCATGAACGCGGCCTGGCGCGAGCTCGACGAGACGGGGGCGCTCGACCTGACGGCCGAGCTGCCGCGCCTGCGGGGCGAGTTCGGCTTCTTCAGCGGCACCTCGACACACACCGACCGCCTCGCGACGATCGCCGCGGTGCGCGAGGCGACCGGCGAGATCATCGACCCGCACACGGCGGACGGCGTGAAGGTCGCGCGCGACTACGTCGAGGAGGGCGTGCCGATGCTCGTGCTCGAGACCGCCAAGCCCGAGAAGTTCCAGGAGACCATCACGGAGGCGATCGGCGTGACGCTGCCGCTCACGGCCGAGCTCCAGGAGATGCTCGAGGCCGAGCAGTACGTCGTCGAGATGCCGGCCGACGCGGCCCAGCTGCGCGCCTACATCGAGGGCAACGCCGCGCTCTGAGCTCGGCGCGGGTACCCGGCGCCGTGCCGCGCTGGGTTCTGAGCCACTGCAGAATCGGCGAGGCGCGGCAATATCGGCGTGATTCTGCCGCGATTCGGAGATTCTGCCGCGGCTCGGAACCCCTCCGCGGCGAGTCGACGCTCGCCGTGTCGGATCGGCGCCGGCGCTCGCTCGCCGCGGTCTGCCTCACCACTCCGTGCGGCGGTCGAATGTCAGCAGCAGGCGCTGCAGGGAGTCGACCCGCGCGACCGGGAGGTCGCCGGCATCGATGGCTTCGTTCAGGCGGCAGTCCGGGGCATCCGGCAGGTGCGAGCACCCCCTCGGGCACTCGGCGGCGACCTCGGCGAGGTCGGGGTAGGCGCGCAGGATGTTCTCCGGATCGACGTGGCCGAGCCCGAATGATCGCACGCCGGGGGTGTCGATCACCCATCCGGTGCCTTCCCCCGAGCGGTAGCGCAACGACTCGGTCGACGACGAGGTGTGCCTGCCGCGCCCCGTGACGGCGTTGACGTGCCCCGTCGCGCGCCCCGCATCCGGCACCAGCGCGTTCACGAGCGTCGACTTGCCGACGCCGGAATGGCCGACGAAGACCGTCGAGTGCCCGACGAGCGACTCGCCGATCTCGGCGACGGGCGGATCGCTCTGAGACGAGCGGAACACGCGCAGGTCGGCGAGCCCCGAGAAATGCTCGAGGAACCCGGCAGGGTCGGCGAGGTCGGTCTTCGTGATGACCATGAGGGGCCGGATGCCGGCGTCGAGCGCCGCGATCAGGTATCGGTCGACGAGGCGCGGGCGCGGTTCGGGGTCGGCCGCCGCGACGACGAGGAGCATCTGGTCGGCGTTGGCGACGATGACGCGCTCGACCTGGTCGGTGTCGTCGGCGCTGCGGCGCAGGAGGGACGTGCGCTCCTCGATGCCGACGATGCGGCCGAGCGTGCCCTCGTCGCCCGAGAGGTCGCCGACCACGCGCGCGGCGTCGCCCGTGACGATCGGCGTCTTGCGCAGTTCGCGCGCCCTGGTCGCCGTGACCTCGCGCTCATCCGGCTCGCCCTCCGCCACGAGCACGCTGTAGCGGCCGCGGTCGACGCCGAGCACGCGCGCCGTCACGGCGTCGCTGTGGGAGGGACGGCGCTTCGTGCGCGGGCGGTTGGCCTTGGGGTTCGGGCGCACCCGCACGTCCGACTCGTCGAACTCGTCGTCGAGGTCGTCGTCATCGGCGTCGTTCCACCAGCTCACGGGCGGGCCCCCTCGACCAGCGCCGCGGAGCGCGCCCCCGGCGTCCGATCGCTGGGCAGGGAGCGCCGCCTCACGCGGCCTCGCCCGCGAGCATGCGGCCCCAGAGGGCGCTGAACTGGGGGAGGGTCTTCGCCGTCGCGCCGATCTCGTCGACGACGACGCCGGGCACGCGCAGGCCGACGAGCGCGCCCGTCGTCGCGATGCGGTGGTCGTGGAACGCACCCCACGTGCCGCCGTGCAGCGGCCGCGGCGTGATCCGGATGCCGTCGGGCATCTCCTCGGCCTCGCCGCCGAGCGCCTCGACGTTGCGGGCGAGCGCCGCGATGCGGTCGGTCTCGTGGCCCCGGATGTGGCCGATGCCGCGGAACGTCGACGGGCCGTCGGCGAACATCGCGAGCCCCACCAGGGTCGGCGTCAGCTCGCTCACCGCCGAGAGATCGAGGTCGACGCCCGTCAGTTCGCGGCCGGCCGAGACCGTCAGCGCGCCGGCGCGCCGCCCCGTGCGGGCTCCGAACTGCTGCAGCAGGTCGGGCAGCTGGCCGCCCGGCTGCGTCGAGTGCGGCGGCCAGTCGGAGATCGTGACGGAGCCGCCCGTCAGCAGGGCCGCCGCGAGGAACGGCGCGGCGTTCGACAGATCGGGCTCGACGTGCACGTTCTTGCCCCGCGGCCGCATCGGCGGCACGATCCACTCGCCGTGCGCCGGCCGCTCGACCTGCACGCCGCGCCGCGCGAGCGCCTCGATCGTCATCTCGATGTGCGGGATGCTCGGCAGGCGCTCGCCCGTGTGACGGAGGTGGAGGCCGACGTCGAAGCGCGGGGCCGCGAGCAGCAGGCCCGACACGAACTGGCTGGACGTGGAGGCGTCGATCTCGATCTCGCCGCCGCGGATGTGCCCGTGCCCGCGCACCCGGAACGGCAGCGACCAGGTGCCCTCGTCGTCGATGTCGACGCCGAGGTCTCTCAGGGCCTGGATCATGACGCTCATCGGGCGGTGCAGCGCCGTCTCGTGCGCCGTGACCAGAACCTCGCCGTTCGCGAGGCCCGCGAGCGGGGCGACGAAGCGCATGACGGTGCCCGCCTGGCCGCAGTCGACCGTTCCGCCCTGCAGGGGAGCCGGCGTGACGATGAGGTCGTCTCCGAACTCGCTGTCGCCATCGGCCTTCTCGATGCCGACGCCGAGCGCCGTGAGCGACTCGATCATCCGGCTCGAATCCTCCGACGGCAGCGGCGCGGCGATGCGGCTGGGGCCGTCGGCGAGGGCGGCGAGGATGAGCTCGCGGTTGGTCAACGACTTCGAACCGGGGACCGTCAGGGCGGCGCGCACCGGCCCCTGGGCGACGGGCGCGGCGAACTCGCCCCGGGTCGGGAGGGCGTCTGCGGGGGAATAGGCGCTCGTAGTCATCGGTTCCACTGTAGTGAAGACCCGTGACATCCCGAGGAAAGACCCGATGCCTGCGGGGGAGAGGAATCGCATGTCGCAGCTGCTGCTGGCGCCCCCACGTGACGCGGAGCGCCTGCACCTAGACTGGGCCGGGATGGACACCCCAGACACCGCGGCACCGCAGAGCGCGGACCCGCGCGCACAGTTCGAGGAGCAGGCGCTGCCCTTCATGGATCAGCTCTATGCGGCGGCGATGCGCATGGCGCGCAATCCCGCTGACGCGGCCGACCTCGTGCAGGAGACCTTCGTCAAGGCGTACGCGTCGTGGTCGTCGTTCGTCCAGGGCACGAACCTGAAGGCGTGGCTGTACCGCATCCTGACGAACACCTACATCAACACGTACCGCAAGAAGCAGCGCGAGCCGTACCAGGGAACGATCGACGAGCTCGAGGACTGGCAGCTGGGCGGTGCCGAGTCGACCACGGCACGGAGCAGCCGATCGGCCGAGGCTGAGGCGATCGACCGGATGCCGGCGTCCGCCGTGAAGGACGCGCTGCAGTCGATTCCCGACGACTTCCGGATGGCGGTGTACCTCGCCGACGTCGAAGGCTTCTCCTATCAGGAGATCGCCGACATCATGAAGACCCCGATCGGCACCGTGATGAGCCGTCTGCATCGGGGCAGGCGGCTCCTGCGGGAGCAGCTGAAGGACTATGCGGCCGAGCGAGGCATCGGAACCGCCACGACAGGAGCGAAGAAATGACCGACTGCGGCTGCGACAAGGCGCGGGCAGACCTCGAGGAGTACCTGCGGAACGAGATCTGCCGAACCGAGCAGGGAGACATCCGGGAGCACCTCGACAACTGCCCCAGCTGTCAGGACGAGGCCCTCGTCGCGCGCACGCTGACCGACGCGGTGCAGCGCGCCTGCAAGGAAGCCGCGCCGGAGGACGTGCGCAGCAAGGTCCTCGCGAGCATCCGGGCCGCCCAGGCGACCCACTGAGCCGGCGCGGCCAGCGGCCCCGCGCGGCGACGCGGTGACCCCCATCTGCGGGGCGGACGGGCAGTGCGCGGTCGATCTGCGGTGACGGCGGCTCGGCCTTGCCCCGGGCGGGAGCCGCACCCAACTCGTGACCCCGCGGGGCCACCGGTTCCGCATAGGCTGTGGGAATGAGCTCGATCGATGCGCGCCAGGTCCCCGTCGACACCACCTCCGCTGAACGGCTCGCCGCGAAGGGGCTGGGCTATCGCTCGGTCGACGCGCAGGGCGACGCGTTCGGTGACTACTACCGGGCCGTCTCGCGCGGCTTCCTCGGCCCCGAGCCGGAGGACAAGGAGATCGCGGCGGCCCGCGACAAGAAGATCGAGAGGCCAGAGCGGCTGATCGGGGTGTACGACGAGGCGGAGCCCGATGGCTTCCCCGTCGGCACCGTCGGGTCGTGGGTCACGCCGATGACGGTCCCGGGCGGCACCGTCGACCTCTGGGCGATCTCCGACGTCACGGTCGCGGGCACGCATCGCCGCCGCGGCATCGCGCGGGCGATGCTCGAGGGCGAGCTGCGCTCGGCCGCGGCCGCCGGAGTCCCCATCGCGGGTCTCACCGTCACGGAGGGCACGATCTACGGCCGCTACGGCTTCGGGCCCGCCGTCCAGACCGCCGAGGTCACGGTCGACGCCGTGCGCGCGGGCTGGCGCAGCTACGAGCCGTCCGCGGCCGTGCGCTACGTGCCGCGGGAAGCGCTCGTCGAGGCGTTCGCCGAGGTCGCCGAGGCGTCGCACCGCGACGGCGGCACCCCCGCCTGGACGGGGAGACGTCAGCAGTTCGCCGGCGTGCATCCGTCTGTGACGTCCGGCGAGAAGGTGCGCGGCGTCGTCGCGCGTGATGCTGACGGCAACGCGGTCGGCGCGATGAGCTTCCGGCTCGTCGAAGAGGGCGACTACACGAAGCACGAGCTGAAGATCGTCCACCTCGAAGCTGCGACGGCCGACGCGTACGCGGCGCTGTGGCGCTTCGCGATCAGCCACGACCTCGTCGCGAAGGTGACGGCGGAGCTCCAGCCGGTCGACGGCGCGCTGCCCTGGCTCGTCGCCGACCCGAAGGCCGTCGCGCAGAAGGCGGGTGACCACGTCTGGCTCCGCATCCTCGACGTGCCGCGGGCGCTCGAGGCCCGCACGTATGCGGGGGAGGGCGCGTCGCACGCCATGAACGCGGCCGGGGTGCTGCGCGTGCACGACCCGTTGGGCTTCACCGACGGCACGTGGCGCGTCGAGATCGAGGCGGGCACGGCGCGCGTGTTCCCCTCGGAGATGGACCCGGATGTCGAGATCGGCATCGCCGAGCTGTCGGCGGCGTACCTCGGCGGCGTGCCACTGCGCACGCTCGCCGACGCGGGCCGCGTCTCGGGCTCCGACAGTGCGCTCGAGCGCATCGACGCGGCGCTGCGCCCCGCGCGTGCCCCGCACCACGGCTTCATCTTCTGACCGGTAGGCCCGCCGCCTGAACAGCAGCGGCGCGCCGCTGACGAGGCGCCGCCGATTCGAGGAGATGGCGCGGTATCGAGGAGCTTTTCGCTGGATTCCTCCTCGATGCTGCTGAATCTCCTCGATACGTCGCTGTGCTCGCGCGTGCGCCGCACCACGCGCTGCGCCTCACCACGGCTCCATCCTCTGAAGCGGCGGGCTCCTCGCCTGAGCAATGGCGCGGCGGTATCCGGGTGGGGGCGCAGTTTCGAGGAGATGGCGCGGTATCGAGGAGCTTTTCGCTGGATTCCTCCTCGATGCTGCTGAATCTCCTCGATACGTCGCTGTGCCCGCGCGTGCGCCGCACCACGCGCTGCGCCTCACCACGGCTCCATCTTCTGAAGCGGTGGGCTCCTCGCCTGAGCAATGGCGGGGCGGTATCCAGGTGGGGGCGCAGTTTCGAGGAGCTGGCGCGGTATCGAGGAGCTTTTCGCTGGAATCCTCCTCGATATCGCTGAATCTCCTCGATCGTGCGGCAGCCTCAGGTGCGACGAAGGGGGCTCCGGATCATCCGGAGCCCCCTGCGTCATGTGCCTCAGCTGAGAGCGCGGGTGATCAGTTCGGCGTGCTCCATGGCGTGCACCTTCGAGGAGCCCGTTGCGGGCGAGGCCGCCGCGGCGCGCGAGACGACTCCCACGCCGGTGGTCGAGCCCAGCTTCTTCGACAGCGCGAGTGCGATGAACGGCCAGGCGCCCTGGTTCTCGGGCTCGTCCTGCACCCACACGAGCTCGGCGTTCGGGTACTGGGCGAGCACGGCCTTGAGCAGCGCGGCCGGGGCCGGGTACAACTGCTCGAGGCGCACGAGGGCGATCGACGGGTTCGGGTTCTTCTCGAGCTCGGCGCGCAGGTCCCAGTGGATCTTGCCCGAGTGCAGGAGCACCTTCTTCACGGCGCCCTTGTCGATGCCGCGGTCGTCGTCGAGCACCGGCTGGAACGCGCTCGTCGTGAACTCGGCGACGTCGCTCGATGCGCCGCGCAGGCGCAGCATCGCCTTCGGCGTGAAGACGACGAGCGGGCGGCGGGGGCGTGCGTATGCCTGACGGCGCAACAGGTGGAAGTACGACGCGGGCGTCGAGGGGCGAGCCACCGTCATGTTGTTCTGCGCGCACAGCTGCAGGAAGCGCTCGATCCGAGCCGACGAGTGGTCGGGCCCCTGGCCCTCGTAGCCGTGGGGGAGTGCGAGCACGACGCTCGACTGCTGGCCCCACTTCTGCTCGGCCGCCGAGACGTACTCGTCGATGACCGACTGCGCGCCGTTCACGAAGTCGCCGAACTGCGCCTCCCACATCACGAGCGCGTTCTCGTTCTCGACCGAGTAGCCGTACTCGTACGCGAGCGCGGCGTACTCGCTGAGCAGTGAGTCGTAGACGAAGAAGCGGCCCTGCTGGTCGGCGAGGTTGCCGAGGGGCAGCCATTCCTTGCCGTTCTCGCGGTCGTGGAAGACCGCGTGGCGCTGTGCGAACGTGCCGCGGCGGGCGTCCTGGCCGGCGAGGCGCACCGGTGTGCCCTCGAGCAGAAGCGAGCCGAAGGCGAGCAGCTCACCGAAGGCCCAGTCGATCCGGCCGCTGCGGCTCATCTCGACGCGCTTGTCGAGCAGCTGCTGCAGCTTCTTGTGGACGGTGAAGCCCTCCGGCTTGTTCGCGTGCGCGTCGCCGATCTTCTCGATGACGGCGGCCGGAACGCCGGTGGTCTCCGGGTCGCCGGCGATCGTCGTGGCCGCCGTCGGCGCCTCCACGACGGGGAGCGAACCGCTCTCGGCGGCGTGCGTCTCGGAGAAGGCGACCTCGAGCCGGCGCTGGAAGTCAGCCTTGGCCTCTTCGTACTCCTCCTCGGTGATGTCGCCGCGGCCGACGAGCGACTCGCTGTAGATGCTGCGCGTCGAGCGCTTCGCCTCGATCAGCTTCGTCATCATCGGCTGCGTCATCGCCGGGTCGTCGCCCTCGTTGTGACCGCGGCGGCGGTAGCAGACGAGGTCTATCACGATGTCGCGGTGGAACTTCTGGCGGTACTCGACCGCCATCTCGGCCGCGCGGACGACGGCCTCGGGGTCGTCGCCGTTCACGTGCAGTACGGGAGCGTGGACCGCCTTCGCGACGTCCGTCGCGTAGGTCGACGAGCGCGAATCGGTCGGGAGCGTCGTGAAGCCGACCTGGTTGTTCACGATGACGTGCACCGTGCCGCCCGTCCGGTAGCCGCGCAGCTGAGACATCTGCAGCGTCTCGAAGACGACGCCCTGGCCGGCGAACGCTGCGTCGCCGTGCACGAGGATCGGCATCCACTTGAAGGATCCGGGGGCGTCGCGATCCTGCTTGGCCCGCACGATGCCCTCGAGCACGCCGTTGACGGTCTCGAGGTGCGACGGGTTCGCGGCCAGGTGGAGCGAGAGCTCCTTGCCGGAGTGCGACGTGAACGTGCCCTCGGTGCCGAGGTGGTATTTCACGTCGCCAGAACCGCGCTTGTTGCCGGGCAGGGCGCCCTCGAACTCGCTGAACACGTCGGCGTAGCTCTTGCCGGCGATGTTGGTGAGCACGTTCAGGCGGCCGCGGTGGGCCATGCCGATGCCCGCGCCCTCGAGGCCGGACTCCGCGGCGCCGTCGAGGATGCGGTCGAGGAGCGGGATGAGCGATTCGCCGCCCTCGAGCGAGAAGCGCTTCTGGCCGACGTACTTCGTCTGCAGGAACGTCTCGAACGCCTCGGCTTCATTCAGCTTGTTCAGGATGCGCAGCTGGTCGTCGTGGTCGGCCTTCTCGTAGCCGCGCTCGACCTTCTCCTGGAACCACTCGCGCTGCTCGTGGTCGGAGATGTGCATGTACTCGTAGCCGATCGTGCGGCAGTACGAGTCGCGCAGCACCCCGAGGATGTCGCGCAGCTTGGCCTGGCGTTTGCCGCCGAAGCCGTTCGTGATGAACTCGCGCTCGAGGTCCCAGAAGCTGAGGCCGTGCGACTCGATCTCGAGGTCGTGGTGCTCGCGCTGCACGTAGGCGAGCGGGTCGATGTCGGCCATCAGGTGGCCGCGCACGCGGTAGGCGTTGATGAGCTCCTGCACGCGCGAGGTCTTGTCGACGCGCTGCGAGAGGTCGACCGAGACGTCGGCGTTCCACCGGATGGGCGCGTACGGGATGCGGAGCGCGGCGAAGATGTCCTCGTAGAAGCCGTTCTTGCCGATCAGCAGCTCGTGCACGATCTTCAGGAACTCGCCCGAGCCCGCGCCCTGGATGACGCGGTGGTCGTACGTGCTCGTGAGGGTGATGGTCTTGCCGATCGCGAGCTCGTTCAGCGTGCGCGCGTTGGCGCCGGCGAACTCCGCCGGGTAGTCGAGCGCACCGGCGCCGATGATGGCGCCCTGGCCCTTCATCAGGCGCGGCACGGAGTGCACCGTGCCGATGCCGCCGGGGTTCGTCAGCGAGATCGTCGTGTTGGCGAAGTCGGCCGCGCCGAGCTTGTTGCCGCGGGCGCGCTTGACGAGGTCTTCGTATGCCTCGAGGTACTCGTTGAACGTGAGCGTCTCGGTGCGCTTGATGCTCGGCACCATGAGGGCGCGCGTGCCGTCCGGCTTCGGGAGATCGATCGCGATCCCGAGGTTGATGTGCGCGGGGGCGACCACGCTCGGCTTGCCGTCGATCTCGGCGTAGAACACGTTCTGGCTCGGGAACACCTTCAGCGCCTGCACGAGGGCCCAGCCGATGATGTGGGTGAAACTGACCTTGCCGCCGCGCGTGCGCGCCATGTGGTTGTTGATGACGATGCGGTTGTCGATCATCAGCTTGGCGGGGATCGTGCGGACGCTCGTCGCGGTCGGGACCGTCAGCGACTCGTCCATGTTGCGCGCCAGGGTCTTGGTCATGCCCTTGAGGGTCGTGACCTTGTCCTCCTCAGGCGGGGTTGCGCTGGCGTCGACCTTCTTGCGCGGAGCCTCGGAGGGGATCGGCGTCGCGGCGGCCGGCTTGTTGGTCGTCTTCGCGACGGGCGTCTGCCCGATGATCGGAATCGGCGCGGTCGGCGGGCTGGAGGTCATCGCGCCCGACTGCTGCGTCTGCGCCTGCGGCGCGGCGGCGGGGGAGGCGCTCTGCTGGGCGTAGGCCTCGAGGATCGGCCACCACTCCTTGTCGACGGCGTTCTTGTCTACCCGATACTGCTGGTAGAGCTCGTCGACGAGCCACTGGTTGGCTCCGAACTCCCCCTCGCCCGTCCCCTGGCTGGTCACGGCTGGATCGCCCTCTTTCATCGCTGATAAGCCTGCGCGGAAGACCCCGCGCATCCGGTCATCCAGCCTAGTCCACTTTCCCGGCGCGCCCTCTCGACGCGGCGGGTCTCGACAGGCCAAGATTCGCACTTCTTTCGGCATCGTTCGATGCCCTGCGCGCATGCCCCATCGCGCGCCAGCGCGCGCGTGCGGCGGTGACGCAGGTTCATTGGCTATTATGGGAAGCACGATGGACGACCCTCCGAGTTCCCAGCCCCGCCCTCTCGATCCGACACCCACCGCCTGGGGCGGTGATGACGCATGAGCGACTGGATCCTGATCGCGGTGGGGCTCCTCCTGACAGTCGGCACGGGCTTGTTCGTCGGCAGCGAGTTCGCGCTCGTCAACCTCGACCGCGCGGAGCTCGAGGCGCGGCAGGCGCGCGGCGAGACGCGGCTGGCCCTGACCATCCGTGCCCTGCGCCGGACGTCGACGCACCTGTCGAGCGCACAGCTCGGCATCACCCTGACGACGCTGCTGACCGGGTACACGCTCGAGCCGGCGTTCTCGCACCTGCTCTCACCGCTGTTCGGCGCTCTGGGCGTTCCGGATGAGGTGGCCGCGCCGATTGCGACGGTGGTCGCGATGGTGATCGCCACGATCCTGTCGATGATCATCGGCGAGCTGGTGCCGAAGAACATGGCGCTCGCCGTGCCGTTGACGACGGCGAAGCTCGTTGCACCCTTCCAGCTCGCGTTCTCCGCGGTGTTCAAGCCGATCGTGGCGCTCCTGAACGGGAGCGCGAACGCCGTGCTGCGCGCCGTCGGCATCGAGCCGCAGGAGGAGCTGTCGGGCGCGCGCTCCGCCGAGGAGCTGTCGAGCCTCGTGCGCAGGTCGGCGCTGGCCGGCATGCTCGAGGAGGACACGGCGAGCCTCCTCGACCGCAGCCTGAACTTCGCGCGCCTGAGCGCGAGCGACGTGATGACGCCCCGACCCCGCATGCACGCGCTCCCGGCCGACGGCTCCGCGCAGGACGTCATCGACCTTGCGATCGGCACGGGCCACAGCCGGTTCCCCGTGTTCGGGGAGTCGTTGGACGACATCACGGGAGTCGTGCACCTGAAGGCCGCGATCGGCGTCCCCCGCGCGAGGCGCGCATCCGTGCCTGCGGGGGCGCTCGCGGGAGACCCGTTGCGCGTGCCCGAGACGGTGCGCCTCGACGGCCTGATCGCCGAGCTCCGCTCGAAGGGGTACCAGATGGCGATCGTCGTCGACGAGTACGGCGGCACCGCGGGAGTCGTCACGCTCGAGGACCTCGTCGAGGAGATCGTCGGCGAGGTCGCCGACGAGCACGACAGGCGCCGCGCAGGCGTCGTGCAGCACCGCGGCTCCGTGACGTTCCCCGCGCAACTGCGCCCGGACGAGCTCCGCGACCGCGCGGACGTCGAGGTGCCGGAGAGCGACGACTACGACACCATCGGCGGCTACATCATGAGCGAGCTCGAGCGGGTTCCGCAGATCGGCGACACCGTCCGGACCGAGCACGGGTCGCTCACGGTGGAGCGGATGGACGGCCGCCGCGTCGACAGGGTGCGGTTCGTTCCCGACCCTGTGCGCGAGACGGTGGAAGGCGGTGATGCACGATGAGCGACTGGGCAGGAATCGTCTGGCTGTTCGTGCTGCTGATCGGCAACGCGTTCTTCGTCGGCGCCGAGTTCGCCGTCATCTCCGCGCGGCGCTCGCAGATCGAGCCGAAGGCCGAGAAGGGCGGGCGCGCGGCGAAGACCGCGCTGTACGCGATGGAGCACGCCACGCTGATGCTGGCGACCTCGCAGCTGGGCATCACGATCTGCTCGCTGCTGATCCTGAACGTGTCGGAGCCCGCCATCCACCACCTCCTCGAGGTGCCGCTCGGGCTGACGGGGCTCCCCGAGGGCGCCGTTGGCACGGTGGCGTTCATCATCGCGCTGCTGCTCGTGACGTACCTGCACGTGGTGTTCGGCGAGATGGTCGCGAAGAATATCGCGTTCTCGGTGCCAGACCGCGCCGTGCTGCTCCTGGCGCCACCGCTCGTCTGGGTGTCGAAGATCTTCCATCCGGTGATCTGGGCGCTCAACGGCATCGCGAACTCCGCGCTGAGGCTGTTCGGGATCGAGCCGAAGTCTGAGGCGACCTCGACGTTCACGCTCGACGAGGTCGCGACGATCGTCGACGAGTCGCGCCGCGAGGGCGTGCTCGACGACAGCGCCGGCACCGTCTCGGCCGTCGTCGAGTTCACCGACAAGGAGGCCGCCGACATCGCGGTTCCCCTCGACAAGCTCGTCACCCTGCCGGAGACGACGACGCCGGCCGCGATCGAGAAGGCCGTGTCGAAGCACGGCTACTCGCGCTACGTCATCGTCGACGCCGATCAGCAGCCGCGCGGCTACGTGCACCTGAAGGACGTGCTGCGCGCGGCCGAGGGCGCACGCGAGGATGAGCAGGCCGATGCGCCCGTCCCCGCCAAGCGCATCCATCACATGGTGCCCGTGCAGGAGACGACCGACCTCGAGGACGTGCTCGCCGTGATGCGGCGCACGGGCCGCCATCTGGCCCGCGTGCGGAACGCGCAGGGGGAGACCACGGGCGTGCTGTTCCTCGAGGACGTCATCGAGGAGCTCGTCGGCGAAGTCCACGACGCGACCCGCCGCTGAGCGGAGAGCGCCGCAGGCGCCGCCGAACGGCGGGCCTGCGGCGCTCTGACGCGCGGCAGATTCGCCGAGCCGCGGCATTCTCGCGTGGATTGTGCCTTGGTCGGGGGATTCTGCAGTGCCTCGGCGACGCGCGGTTGGTGGTGCAGCGGGCCGCGGTGCGCGGCGTGCTCGACGCCCGCGGAAGCGGCGCCCGGATGACCGAGTCAGGCGCGGCGGTAGGCCCGGATGTACTGGGGCGGCCAGAGCGCGTCCGGGGCCTCGCCGAGCTCGGTCGCGGCGGACAGGCCGAAGTGGGGGTTGCGCAGCCACTCGCGGCCGGCGATGATCGCGTCGGCCGCGCCGTCGGCGAGGATCTGCTCGGCGTGCGTGCCCGTCGTGATGATCCCCACGGCACCCGTCGGGCCGCCCGTCACCTCGCGCACGCGCGCCGCCAGCGGCACCTGGTACCCGGGGTGGACGTCGATCTGCTGATGCGCGACGAGCCCGCTCGACGAGATGTCGAGGAAGTCGGCGCCGGCCTCGATCGCCCAGGCGCCGACCCGGGCCACGTCGTCGACCTCGAGGCCGCCGGGCGCCGAATCGGTGCCCGAGAAGCGCACCAGGATCGGGAGCTGGTCGCCGACCTCGGCGCGCACGGCGCGGATGACGCGCAGCACCGCACGCGCGCGGTTCTCGAGCGATCCGCCGTAGTCGTCGGTGCGCTGGTTCGACAGCGGAGACAGGAACTCGTGCAGCAGGTAGCCGTGCGCACCGTGCACCTCGACGGCGTCGAAACCGGCGTCGACCGCGCGGCGGGCGGCGGCCGCGAACGCATCGACGACCTCGTCGATGCGGGCCGTGCTCATCTCATCCGGGGTCGTGAAGCCGTCGTACGCGATCGCCGACGGGGCCTCGGGAACCCAGCCGCCGTCTTCCACCGGCACGCTGCCGGTCCCGCCCGAGAACGGCGAGAACGTCGACGACTTGCGGCCCGCGTGCGCGAGCTGGATCGCGGCGCCGGCGCCCCTGGCGTGGATCGCGTCGACGATGGGCCGCCAGGCCTCGCGCTGGGTGTCGTTCCAGATCCCGGCGTCCTCGGGCGAGATGCGCCCCTCCGCCACGACCGCCGATGCCTCCGCGATCACGAGGCCAGCGCCGCCCGAGGCGAACTGCGCGAGGTGCACGTGGTGCCAGTCGTTCACGACGCCGTCGACGGCGCTGTACTGGCACATGGGGGAGACCCAGAGCCGGTTCCGGAACTCGGCGCCGCGGAGGGTGATCGGGGAGAACAGCTGCGACATGCGTGCCTTTCGCTCTGGCGGCCCCGGACGCCCGTGCGGGCGTAGTCTGGCCGCATGCCAGGGGGATACGGCCAAGGGGACCTCGAATGGGGAGCGGCCGATGCGGCCGCCGTGCTCAGTCTGCCAACGCCGAACGATCACAAGTATTCCCGAGGCACGGTGTCGCTGCGCACCGGGTCCCGCGCCTATCCGGGCGCCGCGGCGCTGACTGTCGAGGGCGCGTGGCGCGCGGGGGTCGGGATGGTGATGTGGCACGGGGACCCCGCCATCGCGCCGCTCGTGATGCATCGGCGTCCGGAGACCGTGATCGGCTCCGCGCGGGAACCGGATGCAGCGGTGCTCGGCTCGGGAGTCGACGGGCGCGACAGGGGCGACAACGTCACGGGCGCGTTCCGCGCGCGCCTGCGCTCGGCGGTTCCGACGGTGATCGACGCTGGCGCACTCGACCTCGTCACGGACGTGCGCGGGCCCGTGATCGCGACGCCGCACGAGGCAGAGCTGGCCGAGCTGCGGATCCCGCTCGGGCTGGGCATCGACGACATCGAGGGCGACCCCCTGCGCGAGCGGCTGCGCGGCGGCTTCCGCGAGCGGCTGCTCGTCGTGCGGGAGACGGCGGTCGCCCTGGGCGGCGTCGTGCTGCTGAAGGGTGCCGAGACGATCGTCGCGACGCCCGGCGGGTGGTGGACGGTCGTGCGTGCGGGCACGCCATGGCTCGCGACGGCCGGCACGGGGGACGTGCTCGCCGGCGCGATGGGCGCGCTCGTCGCCGGTGCCGCGGCCCGGCGCTCCCGCAGGGCAGACGGCGCCCGCCGCGGGGAGAACGATCCGGATGCCGATGCCCCGACCCTCGAGACCGAGGAGCTGGGCCCCATCGCGGCGACCGCCGCCTGGCTGCACGGCACGGCGGGGCGGCTCGCCGCGGGGCAGGAGGTGCTCCGCTCGCAGGACGGCGCGCTGGTCTCTGCGGGCGCGCGCCCGCCGGCGCCAGGTCACCCGATCACCGCGCTCGACGTGGCCGAGCGCCTGCCCGAGTCGTTCGCGCTCGCGCTCGCCGCGGCGCGGGGCTGAGCGGCGCCGTATCGGCCGGCGCCCTCGTCGGGCGGGCGGAACGACGCCGGATAGGGTGGGGGAACCCCCGGACGAACAAGGAGCGCGATGTTCCGCAGCCCCGCCCGCCTGTACCGCATCCTCGCGATCGCCGAGGCGATCACCTGGACGATCCTGATCGCGGCGATCGTCGCCCGTGCCGTCGGAGCCCCGGGCATCGTCGTGACCATCGGCGGCGGCGTCCACGGATTCGTGTTCCTCTCGTACGCGGCCACGGCGATCCTCGTCGCGTTCAACCAGCGGTGGTCGATCGGAGTCGGTGCGCTCGCGGTCGCCAGCGCCGTCGTGCCGTTCGCCACGATCCCGATGGAGATCTGGCTGCACCGGTCGCGCCGGTTGAAGGGCGCCTGGCGCCTGGAGGAGAGCGACCACCCGCAGGACCGCACCTGGTACGACCGCACGATGCGCTGGTTCCTGCGCCGTGCCGGCGTGCTGGTGGCGCTCATCGTGGTGGTCGTGATCGCGCTCTACATCACCCTCCTGGTCCTCGGCCCTCCCGGGGGCAAGTGAGAAGCGTAGGCTCGACGCATGCTCGTCGCATTCTCAGTGGCGCCCTCCGGCGCGCCAGAAGGTCAGGAGCCGAACGCGGCCGGGTCGGTGCACGATGCCGTCGCCGCCGCCGTCAAGGTCGTGCGCGACTCGGGGCTGCCGCATCGCACCTCGAGCATGTTCACGGAGATCGAGGGGCCCGATTGGGACACCGTGATGGGCGTGGTCAAGCGCGCGACCGAGGCCGTCGCGCCGTTCGGCTCGCGCGTCTCCCTGGTGCTGAAGGCCGACATCCGGCCCGGCTACTCGGGTGAGATCGACGCCAAGATCGATCGCCTCGAGCGCGCGATCGACGACGCATAGCGAGCCAGGTCGCGCCTACGCCGCGAGCAGACGGCGCAGGTGCTCGCTGACGGCGGCCGTCTCGATGAGGAAGCCGTCGTGGCCGAAATCGCTCGAGAGCACGACGGCCTCGTCGCCGTCGAGCGTGTTCGGGATGCCCCGCGCGATGCGGTGCTGGCCGCTGATCGGGAAGAGCCGGTCGCTGTCGACTCCCAGCACGAGGGTGGTCGCCGTGACCTGAGCGAGCGCGCTCTCGACGCCGCCGCGGTCGCGGCCGACGTCGTGCGAGTCCATCGCCTCGACGAGGCGCACGTAGCTGTTCGCGTCGAAGCGGCGCGTGAACTTGTTGCCGTGGAAGTCGAGGTAGCTCTCAACGGCGAAGCGCCCGCCGTGCCCGAGCGGGCTCACCCCCGACTGCCACGAGCGCTGGAAGCGCTGGTTCAGCTCGGTGGGGCTGCGGTAGTTCAGCAGGGCCATGCGGCGGGCGAGCGCGAGCCCTCGGTGCGGGCCCTCGCCGTCCGGGGCGTCGTAGTACTCCCCGCCGCGGAAGCGCGGGTCCATCTCGATGGCCTGCAGCTGAACCGAGTTCAGGGCGATCTGATCGGCGGTGTTGAGCGGGGGCGCCGAGATCACGGCGAGGCGCTCGACGCGCTCGGGCAGCGTCGCGCCCCACTCGAGGGCCTGCATGCCGCCCATCGAGCCGCCGATCACGGCGGCCCACACCTCGACGCCGAGGTGATCCGCGAGCCGCTGCTGGGCCTCGACCTGGTCGCGCACCGTGATGTACGGGAACCGCGAAGCCCAGGGGTCGCCGTCGGGGTGCACGCTCGCGGGCCCCGTCGACCCCTGGCAGCCGCCGAGCATGTACGGGGCGACGACGAACCAGCGGTCGGTGTCGATCGCCCTGCCCGGCCCGACGACGTCGTTCCACCAGCCCGCCGTCGGGTGTCCGGGGCCGGCGTCGCCCGCGACGTGGCCGTCGCCCGTGAGGGCGTGCAGGATGAGGACGGCGTTGTCGGCGGCCTCGTTCGGCTCGCCCCAGGTCTCGTAGGCCATCCGGAACGTGGGAAGCGAAGCGCCGCCCTCGAGCCAGAGGGCGTCGAACGACGCGAACTGGCGCTCGCCGACGGGGTCGCCGTCGCGCCACGCGCCCGTCGCGCGCGGTCGCCCCACCATCGAGCGCGCGTCCTGCTCGGTGACGAGCTCGGACGGCACCGTGTCCTCTGAGATCTGCCAGTCCATCCCGCCCCATTCTGCCCTGTTGCCGCGGCCGACGCGGCGGTATTACATCCGGATGCCGCGGCCCGACGCGATGCGCCGAGCGTAGGCAGAATCCCCGAGCTCAGGCGGGAACCGACGGGATCTGCCTATGGCCGGGGAATTCTCCTACTCTCGGCGCCCACAGGCGCCGTCGGAGTGCTGGCAGGCACTGCGGCGTATGGATGCCGCGAGCGTAGGCAGAATCCCCGAGAACAGGCCGGAACCAAGAGCATCTGCCTATTCTCGGGGATTTTTCTTACGCTCGGGGCGACTACGCCCGCGCCGCGGCGAACGCCTGATCCAGGTCGGCCTTCAGGTCGTCGACGTGCTCGAGCCCCACCGAGAGGCGCACGAGGCCCGGCGTGACGCCGGCCGTGAGTCGCTCCTCGGGGGTCAGCTGCGAGTGCGTCGTCGACGCGGGGTGGATGACGAGCGAGCGGACGTCGCCGATATTGGCGAGGTGGCTGAACAGCTCGAGCGAGTCGACGAACGCCCGCCCAGCCTCGACGCCGCCCTTGAGCTCGAACGAGAGCACGGCGCCGGAGCCCTTCGGCGCGTACTTCTCGGCCTTGTCGTGCCACGGCGACGAGGGCAGGCTGCCGTAGTACACCGTCGCGACGTCGTCGCGGGCCTCGAGCCACGACGCGATCGACTTGGCGTTCTCGACGTGGCGCTCGACGCGCAGCGACAGGGTCTCGATGCCCTGCAACAGCTGCCACGCGTTGTTCGGGGCCACGGCCGCGCCGAGGTCGCGGAGCAGCTGGACGCGCGCCTTCGTGATGTACGCGACGGCGTCGCCCAGCACGCCCGTGTAGCTGACGCCGTTGTACGAGGGGTCGGGCTCGGTCAGGCCGGGGAAGCGGTCGGCGTGCTTCGACCACTCGAACGTGCCGCCGTCGACGATCGCGCCGGCGATCACGGTGCCGTGGCCGGAGAGGAACTTGGTCGCGGAATGCACGACGATGTCGGCGCCGTGCTGCAGCGGCTGGATGAGGTACGGCGTGCCGATCGTGTTGTCGACGATCAGCGGCAGGCCCGCGGCGTGCGCGACGTCGGCGACGGCTTCGATGTCGAGCACGTTGATGCGCGGATTGCCGATCGTCTCGCCGAAGAGGAGCTTCGTGTTGGGCCGGATGGCCGAGCGCCACGCGTCGAGGTCGTCCTGGTTCTCGACGAACGTGACCTCGATGCCGAGGCGGGCGAGCGTGTACTTGAACAGGTTGTACGTGCCGCCATAGATCGAGCTCGACGACACGATGTGGTCGCCGGCCTGCGCGATGTTCAGCACCGCGAACGTCTCGGCAGCCTGGCCGCTGGCGACGAGCAGCGCGCCCGTGCCGCCCTCGAGCGCGGCGATGCGCTCCTCGGCGACCTGCTGGGTCGGGTTCATGATCCGCGTGTAGATGTTGCCGGTCTCGGTGAGCGCGAACAGGTTCTCGGCGTGGCTCGCGTCCTTGAACACGTAGGACGTGGTCTGGTACAGCGGCGTAGCCCGCGCACCCGTCGTCGGGTCGGGCTGAGCGCCGGCGTGGATCTGCTGCGTCTCGAACTTCCAGTTCGTGGTCATGTCTCGTGCGCTCCTGGAGTCGTATGGATGGGCCGGATGATCCGACGCTACGCGGCGCGGCCGGGCGGGGCAACGGCTGCGAAATCCTGCGTCACACGCACGTCACGCCGCTCGCCGTAAACTGGCGGCATGGCCGACGACCCCCCTGCGCTGACCGCCGTGGCGGGGGCGATCGATCCCGGATGGGCCTCGGCCCTTCAGCCCGTCGCCGGCGACATCCGGCGCCTGCTCGACGGGCTGGCGGGCGAGGAGTTCCTGCCGCCCGGGCGAGACGTGCTCAGGGCCTTCCACCGCCCGCTCGACGACGTGCGCGTACTGATCGTCGGGCAAGACCCGTACCCGACGCCCGGCCATGCCGTCGGGCTCTCGTTCTCGGTCGCCCGCGACGTGCGGCCGCTGCCGCGCAGCCTCGCCAACGTATACCGCGAGCTCGACGACGACCTCGGCCTGACGCCGGCCGAGCACGGAGACCTGTCGTCGTGGGCAGACCAGGGCGTGCTGCTCCTGAACCGGGTGCTCACGGTCGCACCGGGGGAGGCCGGCTCGCACCGGAAGCGCGGTTGGGAGCGCGTCACGGACCACGCCATCCGGGTGCTCGCGGAGCGCGGCGGGCCGCTCGTCGCGGTGCTCTGGGGGGCGCAGGCCCGCTCGCTCGCACCGCTGCTCGCGGGCGTGCCGCTGATCGAGTCGGCGCACCCATCGCCGCTCTCCGCCCGCAGGGGATTCTTCGGCTCGCGGCCGTTCTCCCGCGCGAACGCGGCGCTGGCGTCGCAGGGGTCCGCGCCGATCGATTGGCGGGTGCGCTGATGCTCGAGTCCGAGTACAACAAGCGGCGCCGGCTGCCGAGGCACCTCCGCCCCGCGCCAGCGCCCGAGCGGCCGTTCTCGTACGAGGTCCGGCCGGCGGTGTTCGCAGACGTGCCGGATGTGCGCGAGATCTACAACTACTACGTTCGGAACTCGGTCGTCACGTTCGACGAGAAGCCGTGGACGCACCGGAAGTGGGCGGACAAGTTCGCCGAGACGGAGAGGCTCGGGCTGCCGTTCCTCGTCGCCGTCTCGCCGACGGGGCAGGTGCTCGGGTACGCGCTCGCCGCCCCGTGGTCGGGCACGACCTCGTTCCGCTACACCGTCGAGACGTCGATCTACCTCGGCCCCGGCGCGACGGGCAAGGGGCTCGGCCGCTCCCTGCTGCAGGCGCTGATCACGGCCTGCGAGGAGGTGGGCCTGCGCGAGATGGTCGCGGTCATCAGCGACCGCGGCGCCGAGGCGTCGATCGCGCTGCACGAGAGCCTCGGCTTCGTCGAATCGGGCCGGATGGGCAGGGTCGGCTACAAGTTCGGCCGCTGGCTCGGCACCGTCTACCTGCAGAAGTCGCTGCGCCCGCGTCGGCGGCGCGGCCTGTTCGGCCGGAACGCCCGCCGCGGCTGACACCCGCGCGCCAGCGCGACCTCGGCAACGGCTGCCGCGGTGGCGGATTCCGCGCCTTGGAGTGCTCGGATGGGGTGTTTTTTGCGACCGCGGCAGTGGGATCGGGTGCTCTCCGGGCCCGACCGGGCGCCGGGCGGGGTCAGCGGCGCGGCTGGACGGCCGTGCGGGGGGCGATCGGTGCGGGCGTCTCGAGCAGCGTCGGCAGGTACGACATCGGCACGGCGGAGGTGATGAGCTGCTCCCAGGGCCACCGCGCCCTGGCCGCGGTCAGGTACTCGACGGCCGCCGCGATATGGTGCGGCTCCGCGCCGCTGACGCCCGAGACGGAGTGCCAGCGCGCCGTCGCCCTGTGGCCGTCGATCGCGATCGTCCCCGTGTCGGCGACCGGCGTCGCGCGGTGCTGCTCGACCATGATGAGCCGCCCGCCGACCGTGAGCGCGCCGAGGCCCGCCGTGATCAGGTCGCCGGAGCGGGTGAAATCGATGACGACGTCGGCGTCGGGCAGGCCGTCGACCGGGTCGACCGATTCCGTCGCCCCGAACATCCGCGCGAGGGTGCGTCGGGCGGCGTCGCGGTCGGCGACGGCGATCGCCGCAGCCCCGGCATCGTTGGCGTACGCCGCGGCCGTGAGCCCGAGCAGGCCGGCGCCCAGGATGAGCACGCGCGTGCCGGGGAGGGCGCCGACGCGCTCGTAGGCGGAGAGCACGCAGGCGGCCGCGCACCCGGCCGACGCCGCGACCGGGTCGCAGAGCTCCGGAGGCGCCTGCGCGACGGCGGCGCCGCGCGGCAGCAGCATGCGCCGCGCGAACGTGCCGGACAGGGGCCAGGGGCCGTCGACGGGCTGCTCGCCGAGGGCCCTCGCTTTGCGGCACGCGGCCGACAGGCCGGCGCGGCACCGGTCGCACCTGCCGCACGAGACGGTCGGGCCCCACACGATTCGGTCCCCGACGGCGGCGGGCGCTCCGCGGCCCGCGTCGAGCACGCGCCCGACGCCCTCGTGCCCGAGCACGCGGGCGTCCCCGCCGCCCGCGGCGACAGCAGCGCGATCGGCGCCGCACACGGTGGCGAGATCGATGTCGACGAGGAGCTCGCCCGGCCCGACCCTCGGGGCATCGATGCGCTCGATCGCCACCGCCCCGTTGCGTAGCACCGCGGCCGAGGTCGTACCGGCCGCGGGGCCGCTCGCATCGGTTCCGGCGCGCGCAGAATCGACGCCCGCTCCCGCCGCAAGAGGACGAACCGAGGACATCGCATCACCCCCCTGAAGTCGACTCCCATCCTGTCGAGGCGCCTGTAACGCGTTCAGGATTGCGGGTGAACGCCGCGTGAACGACAAGGGTGCGTTGATGGACCTGGTGCCGCAGCGAGTCCCTATCGCCCCCTCCACGCGCTGCTTCGCATCGCACGGGAGCCTCTCGGGCGGCGTGCAGCGGCCAGCGCAGTAGGTGTCAGGTTCAGCCGCGCGCCCCAGCGCGGCTTCGTTCATGGCTAGGCGTGAAGCTCGGCGCGGGGTCAGGGGAGCGTCGGGACGGCTTCGAGCAGTCGCTTCGTGTACGGGTGCTCGGGGGAGCGGAGCACCCGGTCGACGGGGCCGCGCTCGACGACGCGGCCCGATTGCATCACGACGGCCGTGTCGCACAGCGCCTGCACGACGCCGATGTCGTGGCTGACCAGGACCAGGGTCAGGTTCTGCCGGACGCGCATCTCGCGCAGCAGCCCGATGATCTGCGCCCTCACCGTCACGTCGAGGGCGGAGAGCGGTTCGTCGCCCACGAGGATGCGGGGGCCGTGCACGACAGCGCGCGCCAGGGCGATGCGCTGCCGCTGACCGCCGGAGAACTCGTGCGGGTGCCGGTCGGCCGCGTCGTCCGGCAGCCCGACTTGTGCGAGGGTCGCGCGGGCCCTCTCGCGCCGCGCCGTCGCATCCGGTTCGATGCCCAGCGCCCACAGCGGCTCGCCGACGATGCGCCCGGCCGTCATCCGCGGGTCGAGCGACGCGTACGGGTCCTGGAACACGATGCCCGTCTCCCGGCGCAGCCAGCGCAGCGATCGGGCGCCCGCCGCGACGTCAACGGGCCGCCCCGCGACCTCGACGGTGCCGGATGTCGGCCGGTCGAGCCCCAGGAGCAGGCGCGCCAGCGTCGATTTGCCCGCGCCGGATTCGCCGATGATGCCGACGGCCTCGCCCGCCGCGACGTCGAGATCGGTCGGGTACAGTGCCGTCGTGGTTCGGGCGGGGCGCGGCGCGCGGTACGCCCTTGTGAGGCCGCGCGCGGAGACGATCGGGCGAGTCACAGCTGGCCCCCTTCCCTGCGCCACAGCGTCGCCTTCGCGTCGCGCAGCAGGCCCTGCGTCACCGGGTGAGCGGGGGCGGAGAGCAGCTCGGCGACCGGCGCCCGCTCGACGACGCGGCCGCGCTCGAGCACGACGCCGCGCTCCGCGACGCGCGAGAGGACCGCGAGGTCGTGGGTGATGAAGAGCATGCCCATCTCGGTGTCGCGTGTCAGGGCCAGGAGCAGATCGAGGATCTCGGCCTGGATCGTGACGTCGAGGGCGGTCGTCGGCTCGTCCGCGATCAGGAGTCGCGGCTCGGCCGCGAGCGCCGCGGCGATCGCGACGCGCTGGCGCTGCCCGCCCGAGAGCGCGTGCGGGTGGCGGCCGACGATCGCGCCCGGATCGGGCAGGCGCACGCGCTCGGCCAGCTCGACGGCGAGGGCGCGGGCGTCGCCGCGCGAGAGGCGACCGTGGATGCGCGCGGCCTCCGCCATCTGCCGGCCGACCGTGCGGATCGGGTTCAGCGCCGTGCGCGGCTCCTGGAAGACCATCCCCATGTCGGCGCCGCGCAGCGCGGCGCGCTCGCGGTCCGGCAGCCCGACGAGCTCGCGCCCGTTCCAGAGGATCGAACCCGTGACCTCCGCGCCGTCCGGTTCGAGACCCATCAGCGCGAGCGCCGTCATCGACTTGCCTGAGCCCGATTCGCCGATCAGGCCGACGCGGGCGCCGTCCGGAACCTCGAACGAGACCCCGTCGACCACCGCGGCGCCGTCGATCTCGACGCGCAGCTCGCGCACCTCCAGGCTCATGCGACCACTCCCGGGGTGTCGTGGGCGATCGCCCTGCGGCCGCGCGAGCGCAGGGTCGGGTCCGTCGCGTCGCGCAGCGCGTCGCCCAGCAGGTTGAACGCCAGCACCGTCAGAGTGATGGTCAGGCCGGGCCACAGCACGCTCAGAGGCTGCACGCCGATGTAGGGCTGCAGCTCCGCCAGCAGCAGGCCCCAGCTGGGGTCGGTGACGGATGCGCCGAAGCCGAGGTACGACAGGCCGGCCTCCGCCAGCACCGCGACGGCCATGCCCCACGACAGCTGCACGATGAACACCGGGGCCACGTTCGGCAGGAGGTGCCGCGTGAGGTTCTGCCACCCGGTGAGCCCCGCGGCGCGGCCGGCGAGCACGTAGTCGCTCGCCATCACGCGGCGCAGCTCCGGCCGCGTGACGCGGGCGATGTTCACGCCGAAGCCGAGGCCGACGGCGGCGACGACGACCCAGAGCGACCCGCCCCAGACCGCCGAGATCATCATCGCGATCAGCAGCACGGGGAAGGCCACGAGGATGTCGATCAGCACCGCGACCGACTCCCGCGCCCAGCGGGGCGTGAGCGCGCCGGCGGCGGCCATCGCCACGCCGAACACCGCCGAGACGACGGCCGATCCGACCGCGACGAAGACCGCCGTGCGCGCCCCGACCATCAGCAGGCTCAGGATGTCCCTGCCCGTGTTGTCGGTGCCGAGCGCGTGCGGCCATCCGGGCCCGGCCCACCGCGCGTCGGTGTCCACCGTGAGCGGGTCGAACGGCGTCCAGAGGAACGACACGATGGCTGTCGCGACGACGACCGAGAGCGCCGCGACGCCGTAAGCGCCGCCCGGCGAGCTGATGAGGCGCCGGAGGGTTCCGCTCATCGCGCCTCCTCCCGCTGTCGGGGGTCGACCGCGCGGTGCACGAGGTCGACGATGAAGCCCGTGACCAGCACGAACCCGGTCAGGGCGAGCAGCTCGCCCTGCACCTTCTCGAGGTCGCGCGCGCCGACATCGGCCACGAGCATCCGGCCGATGCCCGGAAGGTTGAAGACCTGCTCGATCACGACGGCGCCGACGATGATCCCCGCGATCTGCAGGCCGAGCACCGTGACGACCGAGAGCCCCACGCTCGGCAGCCCGTGGCGGAGCAGGGCGCCGGTCTTCGTCAGCCCCTTCGCGGCTGCGGCACGGACGAAGTCGGCGCCGACGGCCTGAAGCGTCGCGCTGCGCACGAAGCGGAGCAGCACGGCACCCTCGACGACTCCGATCGTGACGGCGGGCAGGATGAGCGACTCGAACGCCTGCCACGGCGTCGACCAGCCCGTCCGGGTCGGGAAGCCCTGCGCCGGCAGCCAGCCGAGCGCGACGGCGAACACCGCGACGAGCATCATGCCGGCCCACACGACGGGAACGGCCGCGAGGCCCTGCGCCGCGAATCCGATCGCCTGGCCGCCCCACGAGCGGCGGCGCAGCGCCGAGATCACGCCGAACGGGAGGGCCATCGCGAGCGCGACCGCGAGCGACATCGCCCCGAGGGGAACGGTGACGGCGGCCTTGTCGGCGAGCTCGGCCGACACGGGGGTGCCGGTCAGGTACGACGTGCCGAGGTCGCCCGTGACGATCCCGGATGCCCAGTCCAGGTACTGCGCGGTCAGCGGCCGGTCGAGGCCGAGGCCCTCGCGGATCGCCGCGACCTGCTCCGGTGAGCCGCTCGTTCCCGCGATGACCTGCGCGACGTCGCCCGGCAGCACGCGCAGCGACACGAAGATGATCGCGCTGGCCGCGACGAGGCCGAGCGCGAGCAGAGCGAGCCGCGTGAGCGCGTACCGGAGCATCGCCGGGTTACGGGCCGGTGTACGTCACGCCTGCGAGCGGGAGGCGCGCGTTCAGGGAATCGACGGGGAACCCGGCGACGCCGGGCGCGAGCGCCGTGATCTGCTCGGCCGTGTACAGCCAGTCGGCGGCGTGGTCCTCCGAGACCTGGCGCCCGACCTCGGCGAGGAGCACGTTCGACTCCTCGACGTCGGTCGCGGCCATCGCCTCGGCGTAGAGCTGCTGCACCGTGTCGCTGTCGTAGTGGAAGTAGTAGTCGGGGTCGGCGAAGTTGCCCACGTCGCGGGGCTCGACGTGGTTGACGATGCTCAGCTCGTAGTCGCCGTTGGTGTAGACGTCGTTGAGCCAGGCCGAGAACTCGACGGAATCGACCTCCAGCTCCACGCCGATGTCCTGGAACGCCGAGACGAGGAAGTTCGACAGGGAGGTCGGGTAGACGTTCGGCACCGTCAGGGTGAGGGAGAGACCGCTCGCGCCGGCCTCCGAGAGCAGCTCCTCGGCGCGCTCGGGGTCGAACGGCGCGACGTCGGAGAGGTCCTCGTAGCCGGGGTCGAGCTCCGGGATGGGGCCGTACTGCGTCACGCCCTGGCCGATCGTCTCGACGAGCGCGTCGTGGTCGATCGCGAGGCGCAGCGCCTCGCGCACGCGCACGTCGTCGAGGGGCGCCGCGGTGTTGTTGAACCCGAGCACGTACTTGTCGGTCGTGCGGCCCCTCACGACCTCGAAGTCGCCCGCGCCCTCGACCTGCGGCAGCAGGTCGGCCTGCACGGGGGTGACGGCGTCGAGCTCGCCCGAGAGCAGGCCGTTGACGAGGGCGTTCGCATCGGGGATGTAGCTGACGTCGACCTCGGCGACGCCCGCCGCCTCGCCCCAGTAGCCGTCGAAGCGCGTCAGCGTGATGCCGTCGCCCTGCCGCCACTCGTCGAGCGCGAACGGGCCGGTGCCGTTCGCCGCGGTCTTCAGATCGGTGGCGTCGCCCTCGTCGAACACGAGGCCCGCGGGGCCCGAGAGTGAGAAGAGGAAGTTCTGGTCGGGCTGCGCGAGCGTGATCTCGACGCCGGCGCCGCCCTCGGTCTCGGCGATGCCCTCGATACCGGCGAGTTCGGCGTGCCCCTCGAACGTTTCGTCCTGCGCGACCTCGGTGAGCGAAGCGACGACGTCGCTCGCCGTGAGCTCCCCGCCGCCGTGGAACTCGACCCCTTCGTGCAGCGGGAACGTGTAGGTGAGCCCGTCGTCGGAGATCTGCCACTCCGTCGCGAGAGCCGGCATGATCTCGCCCTCCGGCGTGCGGGTGACGAGGCCCTGATAGACGTTGTCGACGAGGACCTGCTCGAGGGCGGCGCCCGAGGTGTGCCGGATGTCGAGGCTCGTCGGCTCGAGCACCAGGCCGACCCGCACGGCGGCGTCCGGGTCCGCCTCGGCGGCCGGCTCGGACCCGGACGGCGCGGAGGAGCACGACGCGAGGGCGACGGCGACGGCCGTGGCGCCGAGCGCGGCGGCGGAGCGGCGGAGGACGGAGCGGTTCAGGGGCATCAGCCGATGGCCTTTCTGATGATGGCGGCGAGGTCGCGCGGCGCGACCTCCTGAACGTTGTGGGGGGCGTCGAGCGAGATGGTGCGCGATGACGGCAGTCGCGCCGCGAAGCGCGCCGCGGCGTCGTCGTCGACGAAGCCGCGGGTCCCGCGGACGAGCGTGATCGGGGCGGTGGTCGCCTCGAGCGAGCGCCACCCGTCCTCCGGATCGGCCGGGGCGTCGTCGCCGAGGGCCTGCGCGGCGATCCGGGCGAAGTGATGCTTCCACTCGACGACCCCGTCCTGGCGCACGCGCGAATTCAGGTGCACGCCGCGCCGCGCGTTCTCGGGGTCGCCGCCGAGCCCGAAGGACAGTGCATAGGCGACCAGCTCCTCGCGCGAGCCGAACTCGAGGCGTTCGTAGAAGGCGCGCAGCTGCGAGGGCCCGCCGCGGTCGATCTCGGGCGTGATGTCGACGAGCACGAGGTGGGACACGAGCTCGGGCCTGGCCGCGGCGACGGCCGCGGCCGTGAGCCCTCCGAGGGAGTGGCCGACGAGGACGACGGGGTCGTCGGCCGCGGCCTCGATCGCCCGGGCGACGGCGGGTGCGATCGTCGCCGGGGTGTAGTCCGCGTCGTCGCGCCACGCGGAGTCGCCGTGCCCCGGCAGATCGATCGCGACTGCGGGGGCCCCGAGGGCGATCGCCGTGGCGTCCCACGTATGCGCGTTCAGGCCCGCGCCATGCAGCAGGGCCGCGCGGGGAGAGCCGCTGCCGTACGCGATCGCGCTGACCGCGCCGTCGGGCGCGGCGGCATCGACGCGCCGCGCCGCGGGAACGACGGCGCCGAGGCGCTCCGCCTGCGCCGCGAGGAAGGAGAACTCCTCCGGGTCGTGACGCACGGCGGGCGTCGGCGCGGCCGCCGTGCTCGCGGCACCGTGACGGGCGACGCTCCCTGACGTGTGGTCGGTCACGTCCGTTCCTTTCGTGAGGTGCCGGCGTGGGCATCATCCGGATGCGTCCATTCTGGCCGTCGTGGTGGGGTCGCGAGAAACCCGAGATCGGAGTGCGCTGCAGCATCCCCCCGATTCTTCGCATTCTCGGGAGTATCAACGCGAGCGAATGCGCAGATTGTTCCGATGGCGCTCGGGCGCGTCGTGCGCGATAGCGTCGGGGGAGAGCACTGCGCCGACGAGGAGGAACCGACGTGACCGACAAGCGCGTACACCTGAACAAGGGTGCCCCCGAGCTGTACAAGCGGCTGAGCGATTTCGCGGACGAGGCGGCGGAGTTCGCCGCTGCCCGCGGCATCGATCCGCGGCTCAAGGAGCTCGTGCTGCTGCACTGCTCGCAGCTGAACGGCTGCGCCTATTGCGTGCGCGTGCACAGCGAGCGCGGCGAGAAGGCGGGCGTGACCTTCGACGAGATGGCACAGCTGCCGGTCTGGCGCGAGTCGGGCGTCTTCACCGAGCGCGAGAAGGCCGCCATCGAGCTGGCGGAGGAGCTCACCTTCATCCACGACGGCGGTGTGCGCACCGAGGCCTACGCGCGCGTGACGGCCGCGCTCAGCGATGAGGAGTACGTGGCCGTGAGCTGGCTCGCCGTCGAGATCAACTCCTTCAACCGGCTCGTGCGGGCGACGGGTCTGAGCCCGAAGCCCCTCGGCCGGGGCTGACGGCTCCGGCGGAGGATAGGCTGCCCTCAGGCGGTCATTTGGCATGTAGGTAAGGCTGACCTACAATGGTGGGGATATGAACGCCGACACCGCAGCCCACAGCGCCACCGCGTGCCGCGCCTCGCGCCACACGCGGGTGCAGCACCTGATCACCGCCGACGAGTCGTCGCTGGTCGATCTCGAGATGCTGCTCGCGACGCTGCCGCTGTGCTCGACGGGACGGGTGTTCATCGAGGTCCCCGACGCGTCGTGGGTCGGCACCGTGTCGGCCCCGCCGCGCATGGTCGTCTCGTGGCTCGACCGTTCGGCCCGTACGGGTGCGCCGGGCACGAGCAGGGCCTGCGGCACGGGCGAGGCCCTCTCTCGCGCCGCCATCGCCTGGGCGAACGAGATGATGTGCGGTGAGGGAGACGCGACGCGCGTGCACCTGCTCGGCGGCTTCCTCGGCACGGCCGACATCGTCGACCACCTGACGGACCGACTGGGCACCGAGCGCGGTGCGATCGCCGTGCCGGAGTGGTTCCCGCAGCACGCCGCCTGACCGGCTCAGACAGGCTTCGTCAGCGCCGAGACGATGCGCAGGATCGTGCCCATGTCATCGACCGCCGCGGCCGGGTTCCTTGGCGCGAAGCCGGTGATCGCGGCGCCCGCGAGGGCGTAGCGGGAACGCAGCTCTCCGATCGCGGTGACGAGCGTCTGTGCGCTCATGCCGAACGGAACGGCGTCGGCTACGCCGCTGATCTCGGCGGGGTCGAGCACGTCGAGCGACACGTGGACGAAGACGCGCTCCGCGCCGTCCAGCGCCGTCGCGGCCGCCGCGGGGCCGTGCTCCGCGTCGGGGCCGACGTGCGCGACACCCGACTCGGCGAGCACGGCCTCCTCCTCGTCGTCGAACTCGCGCGCCCCCGCGAGCGCGACGTCCGACGCCTCGACGGCGCCGGCGGGGAGGGCGAGGTCGCCGTCGAACCCGCCGAGGACGGCGCGCAGCGCCATCGACTCGTACGCCCGGTCGCGGTCGCCGTTGGGGGAGCGCAGGGCCGCGTGCGCGCCGAACCACGCCACGGCGAGCCGGCCGGAAGAAGCGCCGGGGGCGCCGACGAGCGCGCCGATCGCCGCCACCGCGACGCCCGCGTCCCCGCCGACGACGACGGCGGGTTCGCCGTTGGGGGCGAGGTGCTCGTGCGACTCCCGTCTGATGCGCAGGAGCGAGCTCGCGCGGCTGATGCCCGTGTCGATCGCCTCGCCCGCTTCGAGCGGCACGTCGACGCGCGTGCAGGCGGACGCCGGGAGGTCTCCCGCGATCGCCTCCGCTCCGTCGATGAGGGCCATCGCTCGCGACGAAGCTGAGCCCTGCCACTGCGGGACGACGACGAACCGAGTCATTCCTCCATCTTGCCCCTCCGGCCCCCTCACCGCCAGGAACGCCCCGGATGCGGACATCCGGGGCGTTCCTGAGCGCGGTCGCGCGAGGGCAGTCAGGCGCTGAGCTGGCCCTGTCCGCCGCTCTTCAGGGCGGCGAGCCGGGCCTCGACCTCGGTGAGCTCGCCCATGTCGTCGAGCGACTCGAACTGCGCGTCGAGCGATGACGCGGCGATCTCGGCCTTGCCGGCGGCGAGCGCCTCCTGGCGGCGGACCTTCTCCTCGAAGCGCCCGAGGTCGCTGGTCGGATCCATCACGTTGATCGACTTGACCGCGTCGTGCACCTTGTTCTGCGCCTCGGCCGTCTTCGCCCGCGCGACGAGCTGGTCGCGCTTCGCCTTCAGGTCGACGAGCTTCTGCTTCATGCCGGAGAGGCCGGCCTTGAGCTTCTCGACGGTCTCGGTCTGCGAGGCGATCTGGGGCTCGGCGTCGTGAGCCTCCTTCTCCTCGCTGATCTGGCGCTGCAGCGCGATCTTCGCGAGGTTGTCGAACTTGTCGCCGCCGGCCGTGTCGCCGGCGGCGCGCATCTCGTCGGCCTTGCGGCTCGCGGCGATCGCCTTGTTGCCCCACTCCTTTGCGGTCTCCAGGTCTTCCGCGTGGTCCCGCTCGAGGAGCCGCAGGTTTCCGATCGTCTCGGCGATCGCGGCCTCGGCGTCGGCGATGTTGTTGGTGAAATCCCGGATCAGCTGATCCAGCATCTTCTCCGGATCCTCCGCCTGGTCGATCATCGCGTTGACGTTCGCCTTGATCAGGGTCGAGATCCTGCCGAAGATGGACTGCTTGGTCATGTGATGCCCCTTCCGTGGTGACTAGAAACCTACCGGCCGTGGGTGGCCTGCGCGAGAACTCCGCCTATCCGCGGGCTATGCGTTTCCTCGGAACCGCGCTCAGAAGCGGCCGCCGCCTCCGCCGAAGCCGCCGCCGCCTCCGCCGAAGCCCCCGCCCCCGCCGCCGAAGCCGCCCCCGAAGCCGCCTCCCCCGCGGCGGCCGCCGCCCCCGCTGAGCAGGCCGCCGATCACGCCGCCGAGGATGACGCTGCCGACATCGACGCCGCCGCGGCGCCCGTAGCCGCCTCCTCCGCCGTACCCGCCGAAGCCGGACACATCGCTCTCGGCCCGGCGCAGCGCGTCCTGGGCGAGCTGCAGAGCGCGCTGCGCGTGCTGTTGGGCCCTGGCCGGATCGGCCGTGCGCAGGCTCTCGGCCCGCGAGAGCTCCTGCTGCGCTTCGGCGAGGCGCGTGCGCGCGTCGGCACCGATCGCGCCGCGGCGCTGCGCGACGAAGTCCTCCGCGGCGTCGGTCGACGCGCGCGCCTGCATCAGGGTCTGCTCGAGCACGTGCCTCGTGCGCTGCGCATTTGCGACGACGGTGTCGATCTGCTCGTTCGCACGCTGCAGCTGCTCGAGCATGATGCGGGGCAGGCGGTCGGGTCCGGAGAGGTTCGCCTGCGCCGCACGCACGGCCTGCTCGGTCGCCGCGATCGCGCCGGCGGCCTGCGGCGAACCGAGGGCGCGCGCCTGGGCGAGGTCGCCCTCGAGCTCGGCGATGAGCGACGCCGCGTGGTGCTCCGCTTCCTTCAGGGTCGAGGCGAGCGACGTCGCGGAGCGCTCCAGACGGGTCGCCTGGTCGACCGCACCCTCCGCCGTGTGCACCGCGGCGGCGGCCTCGCCCGTGTCGCCGCTGTCGACCAACTGGCGCGCTTCGGCGAGCTGGGCGTCGGCGACCGCGATCACCTCGGCCGCCTGGTCGGCGCTGTCGATCACGCTCTCGAGCGCCTCGGGTCCGTAGGTCTGGCGCATCCGGGACACCGCGGCGTCGATGCGGTCGTCGGCGCCCCGGACGCCCTCGAGCGCGGCGCGCACGGACTCGATCGCCGCGGGCACGTCCTCCGCGATGGCGCGGAGCTCGTCGAACGCCTCGCCCTTCTCGTCGAGCACGTCCTGCGCCGCCTCGCAGCCCTCGATGACGGCCCCGTGCGCCGCGCGCACGTCCGGCTCGGGCTTGTCGGCCGCGTCGACCGCGCGGTTCGCCTCGAATGCGGTGCCGAGGCGCTCCTTCGCCGTCGCGATCGCCTCGCGGAACTCGCCGACGGCGTCCTCGCCGAACTGCGCGACGGCGAAGCCGAGCTCCTGCTCGGCGGTCCGGATGCGGTCGTCCGTCGCGATCAGCGCGGCCGCCGCGCGCTTCTGCAGCTCTTCTGTCGTGACTCCCTCGTAGGGGTCGGGTGTGCGCTCGACGGCCGGCTCCTGCTTCTTCCTGCGCCGGACGGCCCAGACGATCAGGAAGGCGACGGCCGCGATGATCACGGCGATGAGGAAGAACGTGAAGAATCCGCCACCGGAATCCTCGCGGGCCGCGCCGCTGCCGCCGCCGGCCGAGTCGGTCAGCGACTCCGCCGCCGCGATCGGCGCGCCCGCCCAGTCGTCGTTCCCGAGCGACTGTTCGATGGCGGCGATCGCGTTGTCGCCCTGCTCCTGCGTGAGCGGGTTGCCCTGCTGCACCGTCAGGGCGTAGTTGCGCTGCTCGACGGCGACGGACAGCAGGAGGTTGTTCGCGCCGAAGCCGTTCTGCGATGCGGTCTGCTCGCCCCACGCCACGGCGTCCGACGGGTTGTCGAAAGCGTCGACGTAGACGACCCACAGCGACAGGTCGGTCGTATCGGCGAGCTCGGTGAGCGCCGCCTCGACCTCGGCCTCCTCGTCGGGCGTGAGCGCGTCGATCGACGGATCGTCGTAGACGTGGGCCGAGCCGAGCCCGACCGGTTCGACCGCCTGGGCCGCTGTCGGGGCCGCCAGCAGGGCCAGCGCCGCCGCGGCCGCCCCCAGGATCGTCGCGAGCCGTCTGCGCATGGTGCCTCCCCGTCGCGGATGCCGCCGGCGTGCGCCGGCGGTGGGTCAATCCTATTGAGCGGCAGCTCCCGCGGCACGCCGGATCGGCTGTCGCCCGCGTGAGCGCCGTCATCCGGATGCCCGTGTCGCCCGCGCTGAGCGGCATCCGGATGAATACTCTTGACGGAATGGACGACAGGTACGGCACGGATGTGCTCGCGGCGGGCTGGCGCGAACGCGGCACGAAGAAGTCGGCGCAGGTGCCGGCCGAGATCGACCTCGTGGTCGAGGTCGCGGTCGACGGCTTCTGCGGTGCGATCACGAAGATCGAGGGCCAGAACGTGGAGCTCGAGGACTTCAAGGGGCGCAAGCGGCTGTTCCCGCTGGGCCCGGGCTTCATGATCGACGGCGAGCCCGTCGCGCTCGTGCGGCAGAAGGCGCAGCCCCGGGGGCGCCGGCGCACGGCGTCCGGGTCGTTCGTCGCCGATGACACCAGGGCGAGGGTCGCGCTGCCGAGCCGGATCCTCGTCGAGGGCAAGCACGACGCGCAACTGGTCGAGAAGGTCTGGGGCGCCGACCTGCGCGCCGAGGGCGTCGCGGTCGAGTTCCTCGAGGGCGTCGATCTGCTCGACGAGCTCCTCGCCGCCGAGCCGCCGTCGCGCGAGCGCCGCTACGGGGTGCTGGTCGACCACCTCGTGCCCGGCTCCAAGGAGCAGCGCATCGCCGATGCCGTCGCGCGCGGGCGTCACGGAGCGCACGTGCGGATCGTGGGCCACCCGTTCGTCGACGTCTGGCAGTGCGTCAAGCCGGCATCGCTCGGCATCCGCGCCTGGCCCGTCGTGCCGCGCGGCACCGATTGGAAGACGGGCATCTGCCGCGGCCTCGGCTGGCCCGCGGAGGAACAGGCCGACATCGCCCGCGCGTGGCAGCACATCCTGTCGCGCGTCACGACGTTCCGCGATGTCGAGCCGGAGCTCCTCGGCCGAGTCGAGGAGCTCATCGACTTCGTCACAGAGCCCGCGCAGGCCGGCCCCGCGCTCCCAGGCGGCGCCGAATAGGCTGGGCGAGTGAGTTCCGACGCGCCGCGCTTCCGTGACCAGCCCGTCTCCTTCGTCCGCAGGGGCGGCCGGATGAGCGAGGCGCAGGAGCGCGCCTGGAGCGAGCTGAGCGCGTTCTACCGCTTCGACGTTCCCCGCGACGCCGCGTCGACCTCGGTCCACCCCGACGCCGTGTTCGATCCCGAGGTCGAGTACGGCCGCAGGGCCCCGCTGATCGTCGAGATCGGCTCCGGCCAGGGCCACGCGATCGTGCACGCGGCCTCGACGCGACCCGACGACGACTTCCTCGCCGTCGAGGTCTACGTCGGCGGCCTCGCCCGCACGATGCTCGACGCCGACAAGGCGGGTGCGCGGAACCTGCGCGTGATCGAGGCGAACGCGCCCGAGGTGCTCGAGACGCTGCTGCCGGAGGGCTCTGCCGACGAGGTCTGGATCTTCTTCTCGGACCCGTGGCACAAGAAGCGCCACCACAAGCGCCGGATGATCAAGGGCGGCTTCGGCGCGACGGTCGGGCGCGCCCTGCGCGACGGGGGCATGCTGCGCCTCGCCACCGACTGGGAGGACTACGCGCTGCAGATGCGCGAGGTCATGGACGCCGCCCCCGAGTTCGAGCGCGCCTTCGACGGCGAGTGGGCCGAGAGGTTCGCCGGCCGCACGATGACGGCGTTCGAGCGCAAGGGCATCGAGAAGGGCCGCGAGATCCGCGACCTCAGCTATCGCCGGGTTCCGAGGGACTGACCCGATGACGAAGCGGCAGCTGCTCGCGCTGCGGGGGAGCGCGGCCTCGGCCGTCGCCACTCTCGTCGCGGCGCTGTCGCACTCCTGGGCGGGCGGCGACCTGCCCGCGCCGCTGCTCGTCGGCGGCATGGCCGCGCTGCTCGTGTTCCCCGGCATGGCGCTGATGGGCGCTCGCCCGAAACTCCGGCGCATCGCCCTGACGGTGCCCGCGCTGCAACTGATGTTCCACCTCGCGTTCACGGCGCTCGGTTCGCCGGTCGAAGGCGCCAGCGTCGTCGGCGGCCACCACCACGCCGACGCCTGGCAGCCGCTGACCGGCCATGCATCGGCGGTGACTGTCGACGCCGGAATGCTCGCCGCGCACATCGCCGCGGCGGTCGTCACCGTCGCGATCCTCGCGTACGGCGAGCGCGCGATCCTCACGCTGCTCGGCTGGGCATCCGGTTGGATCCGCTCGCGCGCCGTGGCACCCGCGATCGCGGCGCCGTTCGCGCCTGCTCCCATCGCGGGCGTCGTGCGCACGCTGCGCTCGCGGCTCGGCGCGCTCGCAGCCGCCCCGCGCGGCCCGCCCCTCTTCGTGTGAGGCGAGGCGTGTCTGAGGAGTCGTGCACCGGCTCGCGGCGCCGACGGATCTCAGACACTCCGGAGTGCGCTTCAGAACACCGACCGACGGTATTGGCTTACGCCGACCACGCGATCCGCGCGGTGCGATCGAACGTGCCCGACCGCGGTGGGGTCTTGCCGCGGCAGGATCTCTGAGACGCGCATTCACCCGCGCCCGACGCCACAGGGCACGGGGAGCACCCCAGCCGACGACGGCGCCGCCGAGGCGCGCGCATATCGCGTGCCGGACGACGGTCAGGCCTCGTCGCGCCCCGGGAGTGCGCACCGCCGGTGCCGCCGAGGCACCGGCCGATCACACACGTATGCACCCAGAGGAATATCTGTCATGAAGAAGCGAAGCAACACCAGGAACGTCGTCGGATTCGCCGCGGGGGTCGCCGTCGCGGCCGGCATCCTGCTGGCACCGGCCGCCGCCAGCGCGCACGTCGGCCTCCAGCCCGATGGCGCCCCCACGGCGGGCTCGACGCGCGACCTGACGTTCGCGTTCGGCCACGGCTGCGACGGCTCGGCGACGAAGAGCATCACGATCGACCTGCCGACCGAGGGCATCGCGGGCGCGCAGCCCGTCGTGCAGAGCGGCTGGACGATCGACGTCGCGAAGGACGGCGACGCCGGCCGCCCGTCGGCCGTGACGTTCACCGCCGACGAGGCAGTGCCGGACGAGCTGCGCGCGGAGGTGGCGCTGAACGTCGGGCTGCTCGAGGACGCCTCCGGCACGATCGCGTTCCCCGTGACGCAGGTGTGCGAGGAGGGCGAGCTCGTCTGGGACCAGGTCGCCGAGGAGGGGGAGGACCCGCACGCGCTCGAGTCGCCCGCGCCGACCCTCGAGGTCGAGCCCGCCGCGGACGACGCGTCTGAAGACGCGCACGGCGGACACGGCGCCGGGGCAGCGGGCGAGAGCGAGTCTGCCATGGCGAGCGAGGAGGGCGACGCGCTCCCGGTCGTGCTCGGTGGCGCGGGCCTGCTCGCCGGCGTCGCCGCCCTCGTCGTCAGCGTCGTCGCGCTGCGGCGCCGCTCGGCCTGAGCGACGGCCGAGCCCCGCGACCGTCCGCGAGCCGTCGGCGCGGTGCCGAGAGCTGGGCCCCCCCCGCACCCCCGGGACCGCCTCACCCCCCGCGGCCGCCCCTCCGATCAGGAGGGGCGGCCGCGGGCCTTCTGGTTCCGGCGGGTGTCGTCACCGCCGGGAGGGGTCAGCCGCGGCGGTACTCGGCGACCATCGGGCAGTCGAACGGGTCGCGCGCCGCGAGACCGACGCGGTTGAGGTACTGGATGACGATCGAGTACGACTGCAGAAGCGACGTCTCGGTGTACGGCACGCGGTGGGTCTCGCAGAACTCGCGGACGATCTCGCGGGTCTGGGCGAGGTGCGGGCGCGACATGCTCGGGAACAGGTGGTGCTCGATCTGGTAGTTCAGTCCGCCCATGAGCCAGGTCGCCCACCAACCGCCGCGGATGTTGCGCGAGGTGCGCACCTGCTTCGAGAAGAAGTCGATCCGGGCATCCGGGGCGATCACGGGCATGCCCTTGTGGTTCGGGGCGAACGAGGCGCCCATGTAGACGCCGAAGACGGCGACCATGACGCCGATGAACGCGAACGCCATGCCGAGGGGCAGCAGCAGGAAGATCGGAACGAGCACGAGCGCGAAGCGCGCGGCGATCATGGCGATCTCGCGCCGCCGGTTCTTCACCTTCCCACGGCCGAACAGGTGCTTGAGGCTCAGGAAGTGCAGGTTGAGGCCCTCGAGCGTCAGGAGCGGGAAGAACAGCCAGCCCTGGCGCTTCGTGATCCAGCGCCGCAGCCCCCTCGCCTCGGCGGCATCGACGTCGAGGAACGAGATCGTGTCGACCGCGATGTCCGGGTCCTTGCCCACGCGGTTCGGGTTGCCGTGGTGTCGGGAGTGCTTCACATCCCACCAGGAGTAGCTGACGCCCGCCGTGGCGGCCAGCACCGTGGCGAGGCGGTCGTTCGCGGGGCCCGTCGAGAGGATCGCGCGGTGCCCCGCCTCGTGGGCGAGGAAGGAGACCTGCGTGAAGACGATCCCGAGGGCGCCGGCGATCAGCAGTTGGAACCAGCTGTCGCCGAGCAGGATGAAGCCGGTCACGGCCCCACCGAACGCGAGCGCGATCGCGATGCCGACGAATGCGTAGAACCAGGGCGCCCGTCGCATCAGGCCGCTCTCGCGCACGGCCTGGGAGAGCTGAGTGTACGCACGCGCGACGGGCGGGAAGTCCTCCGCCCGCGCATATGTCTGACGAACCGGGCCGAGGGTTGCCTCTGTGGCGGTGAGCGAAGAAGTGATGGCGATCTCGATTCTGCGGCTGGCGGGCGTGAAAGCCAAAGGCCGTTTGCCGATCGCTTGCGTGCCACGCTACGGCAGTGCGTATGCACGCGCCAGCATGTGCAGGAGGTTCGGAGCGCGCGCATTGCTCGCGCACTGCCGGCGGGTCCGGCGGTGCGCGAGCGGCGCGGCGCTATGCGGCCGGGCCGACCCAGACCTGCTGCCGGTTCACGAACTCCCGGATGCCGTCGGGCCCCAGCTCGCGGCCGAACCCGGAGCGCTTGACGCCGCCGGAGGGGAGGCGGGGGTCCGTCTTGACGATGCCGTTCACGGCGACCTGGCCCGCGACGATCTCGCGCGCCATCCGCTCACCGCGCTCGGCCGAGCCCGTCCACACGCTCGCGGCCAGCCCGTACGGCGTGTCGTTCGCCAGGGCGAGCGCCTCGTCGGCGTCGGCCGCCCGCATCACGGCCGCGACCGGCCCGAACGTCTCCTCCGAGCACGCCGTCATGCCGGGTTCGACGCCCGTGAGGAGGGTCACGGGGTAGTAGAAGCCGGGCCCGTCGGGGAGCTCGCCGCCGACGCGCAGCGTCGCCCCCTGGGCGATGCTCTCGGTCACCTGCCGGTGCAGGTTCTCCCGCAGATCGGCCCGGGCGATCGGGCCGACCTGCGTCGCCTCGTCGCGCGGGTCGCCGACGCGCAGCGCCGCCAGCCGCTCGGCGTAAAGCTCGACGAAGGCGTCGTGCACCGGCTCCTCGACGATCACGCGCTTGGCCGCGATGCACGACTGGCCGGCGTTGATGATCCGCATCGTCGTGATCGCGTCGGCCGCCTTCTCGAGGTCGGCGTCCGCGAGCACGATCGCGGGGTCCGAACCGCCCAGCTCCATCACGGCGGGCTTGATCTCGCGCCCCGCCGCCGCGGCGACGGCGCTGCCCGCCCGATCGGAGCCGGTCAGCGACACGGCCCGGATGCGGTGGTCGCGCACCGCGCGGTCCACGAGCTCGTGCCCGAGCGGCGCATTCTGCAGGATCGCGCCCGGCGCTCCGTGCGCGGCCGCGACGCGCGAGACGACGTCGGCGATCGCCTCGGCGCATCCGGGCACGTGCCTGTCGTGCTTCATGACGCACGTGTTGCCGGCCATCAGCGCGGGGGCGGCGAAGCGGAACGCCAGCCAGAACGGCGCGTTCCACGGCAGCACGCCGAGGACGGGGCCGAGCGGCAGGTGCTGCACGTACGACCGGGCGGCGTCGCTCGCGATCTCCACGGGTGCGAGGTACTCCTCTGCGTGGTCGGCGTAGTGCTCGCACGCCCACGCCGCCTTGCCGACCTCGCCGCGCGCCTCCGTGATCGGCTTGCCCATCTCCTCGGTCATCAGCAGGGCGAGGCGATCGACGTCGCCGCGCATGGCCGAGGCGATGTCGCGCAGCACGGCCGCGCGGTCGGCGATCGGCCAGCGCCGCCAGTGCTCGAAGGCGTCGTCGGCCCTGGCCAGCGCGTCGTCGAGCCCCGCCGCGTCGAGCGTCGGGGCGACGCGGATCGTCGCCCCCGTCGTCGGGTCGGTCGCTTCGAACAGCTCAGTCATCGCTTCCTCCTCCGGTCGCGGCCGCCTCGCGCGGCCGCCCTTCCGCGAGCTCTTCGAGCTCGTCGGCTTCGCCCTGCACGGCCTTCTCGGTCCTCCTGCCCGCCGGGGCCGGGAGCTCCGCAACGCTCACGGGCCCCGCGACCAGGGCGTCCGGGGCACGACCGGCGCCCGCCGCATCCTTCACGGTGAAGCGCGCGTCGAGCGAGAAGAACGACTCGCAGCCGGTCTCGGTGATGCGCAGCGTGTCGCTGATGCCGACCGTGCGGGTGCCCTCGACGCCCCACATCCACGGGATCACGTGGAACGTCATGCCCTCCTCGAGCACGCGGTTGCCGCCGGGCATGAGGCTCAGGATGTAGCCCTCGTCCCACGCCGGCGGGAAGGCGATGCCGATCGAGTAGCCGGCGCGGGTGACGAGCTCGGCGCCCACACCGTTGTCGGAGATGATCGTGCGCACGATCGAGTCGGCGTCCGAGACCGTCATTCCGGGTCGCATCGAGGCCTTCAACTCGGCGAGCGCCGTCATCATGCGCTCCTCGGCGCGCGCCATCGCCGGGGTCATCTCGTGCAGAAGCACGGTCCGCATCATCGCCGTGTGATACCGCCGGTAGCAGCCGCCGACCTCGAGGAAGACGGCGTCGCCGGCCTGCAGCTCGCGCCCCTCCCACGTCGCGTGCCCGATCATGGTGCGGGGGCCGGAGGTGACGTACGGCATCACGGCGGGGTACTCGCCGCCCGCCGTGAACATGCCGCGCGAGATCTCGGCGGCGACGTCGTTCTCACTCGCGCCGACCTCCGCGGCGGCGATCCCGGCCCGCATGCCGGCCTCGGTCGCGACGGCGGCCCGGCGCATCACCTCGATCTCGTGCGCCGACTTGCGCACGCGCCCCTCCTCGACGATGCCGAAGCAGTCGAGCAGCTGCCCCGCGCGGAACGAGGTGTGGATGCGGTCCTGCTGGTAGGCGGGGAAGAAGTAGCTGTTCCGCTCGTATCCGACGTGCTTCGTGTCGAGACCGAACTCCTTCAGCGTCGCGACCAGCTGCTGGATGGCGTCGCCCGTGTCGGGGTACGGCCTGGTCACCTCGACCCAGGTCCGCTCGATCACGTTCGATTCCTCCATCTGGCGCGTGATCATGAACGGTTCGCCTTCGAGGGGAACGACGAGCGCCTGGAAGAACGAGTACCCGGATGTCTGATAGTCGGTCAGGTACATCAGGTTCTCGGGGTCGGTGATGACGACGGCGTCGAGCAGCCGGTCCGCCATCCGCTGCCGGAGGTCGCCGACGCGGCGCTCGTACTCCTCGTGCGGGAACGTCATGTCGTCGCGCACGCGCATGTCACTCGCCTCCCGCCGCGCGGCGCACGGCGCCCGCGAGGATCTCGAGGCCCTCGTCGAGGTCGTCGTCCGGGATCGTCAGGGGCGGGATCAGCTTGATCACGCGCCCGCCCGTGCCGCAGGGGCCGATCAGGAGGCCGGCGGCGAACGCCTCGGCCTGCGCGCGCTTCGCGACGGCGCCGTCACCGACGTCGAGGCCCTGCATCATGCCCTTGCCACGCACGTCCCAGCCGCGGCCGCGGTGCTCGTCGGAGATGGCGCGCAGCCGCCTGGCCATCCACTCGCCCTTCTCGCGGACCCGCGACATGAGCGCGTCGTCGGCGAAGAAATCGAGCGCGACGCCGCCAGCGACGAAGCTCAGGCCCTGCCCGCGGAACGTTCCGGTGTGGGCGCCGGGGCTCCAATGGGCGTCGACCTCCGGCTTGTTGAGATTCATCGCGATGGGGGTGCCGTAGCCGCCGAGCCCCTTTGCGAGGGTGATGATGTCGGGGTCGAGGCCGTAGCCGTCGAAGCTGAAGTACGAACCCGTGCGCCCGACCGCCGCCTGGATGTCGTCGATGATGAACAGCGCTCCGACTTCGCGGGCGAGCGCCTCGACGGCGCGCAGCCACTCGGGGGAGTGCACCCAGACGCCGCCCTCGGCCTGCACGGCCTCGACGAGGAACGCGGCGGGGGGCCGCAGGCCGCTCGACGCGTCGGCGAGGGCCGCGCGGTAGTGCTCGAGAGCGTCGAGCCCGCCGCCGGGCGCGAACTCGTTGGGCAGGCGCACGATGTGGTCGAGCGGAACGCCCGCCCACTGGCGGAAGGCCTCGTTCGCGGTCGCGGCGAGCGAGCCGAGCGTCATGCCGTGGAAGCCGTGCGAGAACGCCACGACGTCGCGCCGCCCCGTCGCCAGCCTCGCCAGCTTGAGCGCCGCCTCCACCGCGTTCGACCCCGTGGGGCCCATGAACTGCATCCGGTGGTCCATGCCGCGCGGCGCGAGGATCGTGTCGTGGAACTTGGTGATGAAGTCGCGCTTCGTGGTCGTGTAGGTGTCGAGGCTGTGCGCGACGCCGTCCGCCTCGAGGAACGCGATCATCGCCCGCTTCATCTCGGGGTTGTTGTGACCGAAGTTGAGGACGCCCGCGCCTGCGAAGAAGTCGATGTAGCTGGTGCCGTCCTCGGACGTCTGCCGCGCGTTCGACGCGTGGGCGAAGACGGTCGGATAGTTGCGGCTGTAGCCGCGGATCTCGGATTCCCACTGCTCGAACGGACTCACGTCCATGATCGGCTCCTCTCAGCGGTGCTGCTCGGTATCACTCATCTCTTCTGGCGGGCCCCGCGGGGTCGCCCGCGGGGAGATCGGGGGCCCCGGCCAGCTGCGCGTATGCGCGCAGCACCGGCTCGATCAGGGCGTCGTTGAAGTCGTAGTGCGGGCTGTGGCACGAGTGCGGGTCGCCGGCGCCCACGAGCGCGAACGCGCCGGGGATCTCGTCGAGGTAGTAGCTGAAGTCCTCCGACGCCATCACGGGGATGGGGATGTCGGGCGAGTGGTCGATCGCGCCGAACGCGCCCTCGAGCGCCGGTTCGAGGGCGGCGCGCAGCTCGGCCGCCTGGTCCGGATGGTTGACGGTCGCGCCGTAGCGGGGGGTCGTGGTGGTCTCGGCCTCCACGCCGTAGGCGCGCGCCGTGGCGCCGGCGACCTCGGCGATGAGCGAGAAGAGCTCGTCGCGCACGGAGGTGTTCGGAACCCGGATGCTGCCGCCGAGCCGTGCGGAAGCCGGCGTCACGGTGTCGTTGCCCGGTGCGTCGATCCACGTGACGGCCACCACGGCGGCCGTCTGGGGCGCCATCCGGCGCGCGACCAACTGCTGCAGCGCGACCGTGATCGCGGCGGCGGCGAGCACGGGGTCGCGGGTGACCTCGGGCTGGCTGCCGTGCCCGCCGATGCCCGTGACGTCGATGGCGAAGGCGCCGTTCGCCGACATGACCGGGCCGTCGGGGCAGGCGAGGCGGCCGCGGCCGAGGGCCGGCCAGTTGTGCCAGCCGAAGATGACGTCGACGCCTTCGAGCGCGCCGTCCTCGATCATCCGGGGCGCCCCGTGGCCGCCCTCCTCGGCCGGCTGGAAGAGCAGGGTGACGGGGCCGGGCAGCGTCGCCTCGTGCGCCGCGAGCCACTTCGCGGTGGCGAGGAGCACGGCCGTGTGGCCGTCGTGCCCGCACGCGTGCATCGCTCCGGGGCTCTGCGAGGACCAGGGCGCACCGGAATCCTCGGTGACCGGCATGGCGTCGATGTCGCCGCGGAGCGCGACGTGGCGACCGGGGGCATCCGGGGCGAGCGCCGCGACCGTGCCGGTCGTGGCACACGCGCGCCAGGCGATGCCGAGGGCGTCGAGCTCCGATCGGATGCGCGCCGCGGTGCCGTGCTCATGCCAGGCCAGCTCGGGGGACCGATGGAGCTCGTGGCGCATCGCGGACGCAGAATCGATGATCTCCTGCAGGGTGCCGGCTGCGCCGGCGCCGCCCGGGTGCGCTGCGATCAACTCGCCTCCGTTCTGCGGGTTGCGGCCCATGGTCTGTGAGGCCGACCCTAGACCCCCGCGCGGGGGTTTGTCACGGGTCCGGTGATGACGTTCCTGTTTCGTCCGGACCGTGGCCCATGCGGCACCGCCGCCGCGGTGATCAGGCCGGTCAGCTGCTCAGACGCGAGCGGCACCCGCGCAGAAGCGCGGGTGCCGCTCTGACGGAGAAGCGTCGTCAGTCGAGCGCGTCCTTGGCCTTGTCCTTGACGTCCTCGACGGTCTCCTTCGCGTCCCCCTTCGCCTGATCGACCTTGCCCTCGACGACCATTTCGTCGTCTCCGGTGATCTTGCCGAGAGCTTCCTTCGCGTTGCCCTTGGCCTTGTCGGCCGCGGCGGAGAGCTTGTCATCCAGTCCCATGGGTCCTCCTCAGATCGAAGTACAGCGGAGCACGAGCATCTCAGAACGGGCCGACGGGGACAAGACCCGCCATCGACGACCGGATGAACGGCGCGTGTACGGGTTGGCGTTCCAGCGACGGGGAGGGGGCGTGCGAGGCCCCGTGGGCGGCTCGGGCGTGGGGAGGTGCCGCGTCGGGCCGCGGCCGGATCGGGAAACGGCCCGTCGGTGCCCGCGCCGCAGCGCCGGGTTGCGTCAAGCATGCTTGACATGTAAAGATCGCTTTACTGTCAAGCGTATTTAACTTCTCACGACATCTGGAGCCTGCATGAGCGACACGACCCGCACCCGCTGGGGAAGGACCAAGTTCTGGAATGGGCGCGTTTCCGCGTTAGCGGTCGGCGTTTCCGGCGGCATCCTGCTCGCCGCCGCGTTCGGATCCGTCACTTGGGCGATCGGCCCCGCTGGCCCGTATCGCTTCATCAGCGGCGCCCTGTTCGCGCTGTGCACGGTCCTGCCGTTCATCGCGCTCGTGTGGGCGCTCGTCGTCGACCGCTCGACGCTGCGCGGGGCGATCGAGAAGCCCGATCATTCGATCGAGGGAGCCTGGTTCAGGAAGGCCAGCGAAGGGGCGTTCCTCGACACGCTCTTCGTCGCCGGCATCGCGACGGCCGTCATCGCCGTGGCGAACCTCGCGTTCCCCGCGCTCTATGCGCTGATGGCCGTGCTCGTCTTCATGATGGCGTCGTGTGCGGTGCGCTACCTCGTCGCCAGGGCGAGGGGCTGACGTGCAGAACTCGCTCGCGGAGCGCCGCAGACATCGCGGCTGGTCGCAGCAGCATCTGGCCGAGGAGCTCGGCGTGTCGCGTCAGACGATCATCTCGATCGAGAAGGGTCGGTTCGACCCGTCTCTGCCGCTCGCTTTCGCGCTCGCCGCGGCGTTCGACTGCGCGATCGAAGAGCTCTTCACGCCGTAGAGCATGCGCCGCGCCGTCGGTCGGTCGAGCTGTGGGGCGGCGTCGCCGTGTCGGCGGGTCGCGTGCAGGTTGAACCGCCCTGGGTTCTGTTCCGATGTCTATGTGAGCGCCAGTGCGGCGTCACGGGTTTGATAGTAGGCGGTCTCGATCTCGGTCGGGGTGGCGTAGTCGAGCGCTTCGTGAAGGCGGCGATTGTT
>NZ_PNFA01000009.1 GCF_002970975.1 Microbacterium halophytorum | reverse complement strand
TGGTACTGCACCTGGGAGGGTGTGGGAGAGTAGGACACCGCCGAAATTAACTTCACCGAAAGGCCGACCAGCAACGCTGGTCGGCCTTTCGTCGTACCCGGGGGACGCACCCCGACGCCGCGGGCGCGGTAGGCGGTCCCGCTCTGAGGGCTCGACCCCCGCCGTCGTGGTGCGGACCCTCCTTCGCCCCCGTCCCGCGCGCAGGCGGTAGCCTGACGGGTGTGATTGAGGACATCCAGAAGCGCGCTCTGCACCGCACCCGCATCCTCGAGGGGCAGCTGCGCGGCCTCGGCAAGATGATCGAGGGCGAGGAGTACTGCATGGACATCATCACGCAGTCCCGTGCGATTCAGCGCTCGCTCGAGTCGCTCAACCGCCTGCTCCTCGAGAACCACCTGCGCACGCACGTGACGCACATGTTCGAGTCAGGGGGAGAGGACCGCGAGCAGGCGGTGGAGGAGCTGCTGCGCGCCTTCAACTTCGACGGCAAGGCCTGAGGAGCCCCTGCCGGTCCGACCGGTTACCGGCCCTCGAGCGGGCCGAGCCAGGCGGTCGCGGCCGCGGAGTGAGCCGACTCGGGGTCGGAGGGGTGGAAGCCGCCGGCCAGAACGTCGCGGTACAGGCGCGACAGCTCGTTCCGCGAGAAGTAGGAGGCGCCTCCCGCGACGAGCATTGCGTCGTCGACGATGCCCTTCGCCGCGGTCGTCGCGCGGTGCTTGACGCCCGACAGGAGCGAGAACCACCGTGCGCCGTGTCCGGCGCCGTCCTCGACGTCGCGCGCGAGCTGGGCGATCTGCGGGGGAAGCGCGTCGTACGCGATCGCCATGGCGGCGACGCGGCGCCGGACGTCCGGATCCTGCGCCGCCGCGAGCCCCGTCCTCTTCGACTTCTTCGACCCCGCGGCATCGACCGCGAGGTCGAGCGCCCGGCGCGCGACGCCCGTGTACACCGACGCGAGCAGCAGCTCGAACGCGGCGAAGATGCCGAAGACCAGCGGGTCTCCGCTCGGGCCCGGCGCGACCCTGCGGGCGACGCGATCCGGGGGCGAGACGGCGCCGTGCAGCTCCGTCGTGCGGCTCTGCGAGCCCCGCATCCCGAGGGTGTCCCAATCGTCGCGCGTGACGACCGCGTCGCTGCGGGGCACGAAGGCGAAGACGAGCTTCGGGTCATCCGGATCGGTGTCGTCGAGGCCGTGCAGGCCCAGCTGCGTCCACACGGGGGCCAGCGAGGTGAAGATCTTCGTGCCGGTGAAGGCGTAGCCGCCGCCGGCGAGCGGGCGCGCCTCGGTGTCGCTGCCGAACAGGACGAGGTCGTTGCCGGCCTCGCTGATGCCGAACGCGAACACCTCGCCGTCGGCGGCGCCGGTCAGGACGAACTCGAGATCGTCGAGGCCGCGGTCCCGGAGGATCAGGGCGACGGCGGTCCAGACGAGGTGCATGTTCACGGCGAGGGCCGTGGCGGGTGCGGCCGTCGCGAGGCGCTGCTGGAGCACGGTCGCGTCCGCGAGCCCGAGCCCCGCTCCGCCGAGCTCCTCCGGCACCAGGATGCGCAGGTACCCGGCGCTCCGCAGCTCCGCGAGGTCGTCATCCGGGAACACGTTCTCCGCGTCGACGCCGGCCGCCCTGCCCCTGATGCGCTCGAGCAGGTCATCCGGCAGGTGGGCGGCGGGGTCGAAGGCGGCGCTCATGGGCCCAGCCTACGATCACCGCGAGGGCACGGGCTCCGGCTCGCGCTGCGCCGCCGCGAGACGGTCGTGCCTCGGCTTCGAGGCGCAGGCGGTGTCGCGGCGTCGTGCCGTGTGGGCCACGCGTCTGCAGTGCGGCGCACGGCCTCGCGGGAACCCGCGGTCCTCGCCGGCGGGCGGCCGAACGGCGACGACGAACGGTGCCCCGCGCGCCGGCTACGGGCGGGCGTCCGGGAGCTGGAGGGTGCCCGTCAGCGTCTGGATCATGCCCGTGTCCGGCTGCGGGCTGGCGTCGCGGCCGCGGAGATCCGGGAACTGCCGCACGAAGACGAGCGAGGCCAGGAACGCGATGAAGGTCACCCCGAGGCCAGCGGCGAATGCGGCCTGCGGGCCGATTCCGTCGATGAGGAAGCCCGCGACGGCCGAGCCGATCGCGGCGCCGCCGAGCTGGCCGGTGTTGATCCAGCCGTAGGCCTCGGCCGACTCGCTGAACTTCACGCTGACCGAGGTGATCGCGAACATGAGCGTGAACAGCGGCGCGACCGCGAGGCCGGCGATGAACAGCGACCCGCCCAGCCACCACACGTTCAGGGAGACGGTCGTCAGGGCCACACCGACCGCCATCAGCGCCGTGCGCCGCGCCATCGACGAGGGGCGGATGGGCAGGTGGCCGAAGCCGAGGCCGCCCGACAGGCTGCCCGCCGCGAAGACGGCGAGCACCAGCCCCGCCTCGAGGCTGCCCTCGTCGAACGTGGCGACGACGCCCGTCTCGAGGCACGAGATCGCCGCGAGCACGAGGAAGCCCATGACGGTGGCCAGGACGACCGGCGGCTTGCGCAGGACGCGCCCCAGGCCGTGCTTGCTGGGTGGGATGCGCACGCTGCCGACCTCGGGAAGGGCGATGAACCACGCGCCGCCTGCCGCGTAGATCGCGACGATCATCCAGAGGGCGAACTGCGTCGAGACCTGCGTCGCGACGAACGTCGTGAGCACGGGGGCGACGATCCAGATGATCTCCTGCAGCGACGCGTCGAGCGCATACAGCCTCGTCAGCTGCGACGCGGTCACGAGCTTCGGGTAGATCGTGCGGGCCGCAGACTGCACGGGCGGCGTCGCGAGCCCGGCGAGCAGGCCGAGCGCCGCGTAGGCGGGGAAGGGGAGCCCGGGGACCGTCAGGCCGGCGAGCGCCAGCGCGATCACGGTCGTCGTCACGATCAGCACGCGCCGCATGCCCCAGCGGCCCATCCACCGGCTCGTGACGGGCCCGGCGGTGGCCTGACCGATCGAGCACGCGGCCAGGACCGTGCCCGCGAGCCCGTACGAACCCGTCATGTGCTCGATGTGCAGCAGCACGGCCAAGCTCGTCATGCCGCCGGGGAACCGCGCGGTCAGCTGAGCAGAGATGACACGGACGACGCCCTTGGCGCGCACGACCTCCCGATATCCCGACACAGGCTCAGATCCTACGCCGGATGCCGCCCGCTCGGCGCCCGTGGAGGCACCCGACGGGCACATCTGGGTGTCGGCGTCGGAGGCGACCACGACATGTCGGGGTCGCGCACCGTCGGACGCGCCGACGACACGCCGACCCGGCGCGTCCACAGGATCCGAATGTCGGTGGCCCGGCGTAGCGTTCGGGTTGTGGAGAGGAGGCGAGCCGAGGGGTCGAGAACCGCGCCGTTGTGGGCGTGTCGAGGGGTCCTCGGAATGTGGACAGATCGGTGGATCCGGCTGTGAGCGTTGTGGATGGCCTGTGGATAATCACATGCGTGTAACTACTACCCCTAGTGGTGACCCCGAAGCGCCGTCCCCATATGTAGTATTGAGGTCCGGCCACAGGTGCCGGTCCGAAGAACGAGTCTCAAGGGGAGAGAGCATGTCGATCACGGTTTACACGAAGCCCTCATGCGTCCAGTGCAACGCCACCTACCGCGCGCTGGATTCGAAGGGGATCGAGTACGAAGTGACTGACCTGTCGCAGGACCCGGAAGCCCTGGAGCAGGTCAAGTCGCTCGGCTACATGCAGGCACCCGTCGTCGTGACCGACGACGGCCACTGGTCGGGCTTCCGTCCCGACAAGATCGACGAGCTCGCCGCCCGTCTCGCGTAATGCGCGGGCGTCGCAGCTCAACTGAGGGGGAGAGATGAGTGCGGCGGCCACGGCGGTCGAAGTGCCGCTCCTGGTGTTCTTCTCGAGCGTGTCGGGGAACACCGCAAGATTCATCGACAAGCTCGGCCTGCGGGCCGAGCGCATCCCCCTCCATCGCGGCGACGAGCCGCTGCGGGTCGACGAACCCTACGTGCTCGTCACTCCGACCTACGGCGGCGGGGACGGCAACGGCGCCGTTCCGAAGCAGGTCATTCGGTTCTTGAACGACGAACGCAATCGCCAGGGCATCCGCGGGGTCATCTCCGCGGGCAACACCAACTTCGGGGCAGGCTTCTGCATCGCCGGAGACATCATCAGCCGCAAGTGCGACGTGCCGCACCTGTACCGGCTCGAACTATTCGGCACGGCGGACGACGTCGCTCGTGTGAGCGACGGATTGGAACAATGGTGGAAGCGACAGAAGTGACCGGCCAGGTCGCCGACTTCAAGCACAACCCCGCGTTCGAGGGCCTCGATTACCACGCGCTGAACGCGATGCTGAACCTGTACGACCAGGAAGGCAACATCCAGTTCGAGGCGGACAAGCGGGCGGCGCGGGAGTACTTCCTGCAGCACGTCAACCAGAACACGGTGTTCTTCCACTCGCTCCGCGAGCGGCTCGACTACCTCGTCGAGAAGGAGTACTACGAGGGCGCCGTCATCGACGCGTACCCGTTCGAGTTCGTCGAGAAGCTCAACGACTTCGCGTACGCCAAGAAGTTCCGCTTCGAGACGTTCCTCGGCGCGTTCAAGTACTACACGAGCTACACGCTGAAGACCTTCGACGGCAAGCGCTACCTCGAGCGCTTCGAGGACCGTGTCGTGATGACGGCCCTCGCGCTCGCCGACGGCGACCAGGACCTCGCGTGGAAGCTCACCGACGAGATCCTCTCCGGCCGCTTCCAGCCGGCGACCCCGACCTTCCTCAACGCCGGCAAGGCGCAGCGCGGCGAGCTCGTCAGCTGCTTCCTGCTGCGCATCGAGGACAACATGGAGTCGATCTCGCGCGGCATCAACTCGTCGCTGCAGCTGTCGAAGCGCGGCGGCGGCGTCGCCCTCCTGCTCAGCAACATCCGCGAGGCCGGCGCTCCGATCAAGCAGATCGAGAACCAGTCGAGCGGCATCATCCCCGTCATGAAGCTGCTGGAGGACTCGTTCAGCTACGCGAACCAGCTCGGCGCGCGTCAGGGCGCCGGCGCCGTGTACCTGTCGGCACACCACCCCGACATCATGAAGTTCCTCGACACCAAGCGCGAGAACGCCGACGAGAAGATCCGGATCAAGACGCTGTCGCTCGGCGTCGTCATCCCCGACATCACGTTCGAGCTCGCGAAGAACGACGAGGACATGTACCTGTTCTCGCCGTACGACGTCGAGCGCGTCTACGGTGTGCCGTTCGGCGACATCTCCGTCAGCGAGAAGTACCGCGAGATGGTCGACGACCCGCGCATCAAGAAGACGAAGATCGGCGCGCGCAAGTTCTTCCAGACGCTGGCCGAGATCCAGTTCGAGTCGGGCTACCCGTACGTCATGTTCGAAGACACGGTCAACCGCGCCAACCCCATCGAGGGGCGGATCAACATGTCGAACCTCTGCAGCGAGATCCTGCAGGTGAACACCCCGACGACGCTGAACACCGACCTGTCGTACGACCAGATCGGCAAGGACATCAGCTGCAACCTCGGTTCGCTGAACATCGCCCTCGCGATGGATTCGCCGGACTTCGGCCAGACGGTCGAGACCTCGGTGCGCGCCCTGACCGCGGTGAGCGACCAGAGCCACATCCAGTCGGTCCGCTCGATCGAGGACGGCAACGACCGCTCGCACGCGATCGGCCTCGGCCAGATGAACCTGCACGGCTACCTGGCCCGCGAGCGCGTGTTCTACGGTTCGGAAGAGGGCATCGACTTCACGAACATCTACTTCTACACGGTCCTCTTCCACGCGCTGCGCGCGTCGATGGAGATCGCGAAGGACCGCGGCGTCGCGTTCGAGGGCTTCGAGAACTCGACCTACGCAACGGGTGAGTTCTTCGACAAGTACATCGAGCAGGAGTGGGTGCCGCAGACCGCCAAGGTCGCGCAGATGTTCGAGGGCCACCACATCCCGACGCAGGCCGACTGGGCCGAGCTGAAGGAGCAGATCCAGAAGCACGGCATCTACAACCAGAACCTGCAGGCCGTGCCGCCGACGGGCTCGATCTCGTACATCAACAACTCGACGAGCTCGATCCACCCGATCGCGTCGAAGATCGAGATCCGCAAGGAGGGCAAGCTCGGGCGCGTGTACTACCCGGCGCCGTTCATGCAGAACGACAACCTGGAGTACTACCAGGACGCGTACGAGATCGGCTACGAGAAGGTCATCGACACGTACGCCGCCGCGACGCAGCACGTCGACCAGGGCCTGTCGCTCACGCTGTTCTTCAAGGACACCGCCACCACGCGCGACATCAACAAGGCCCAGATCTACGCATGGCGCAAGGGCATCAAGACGATCTACTACATCCGACTCCGCCAGATGGCCCTCGAGGGCACTGAGGTGGAGGGCTGCGTCAGCTGCACACTTTGACCGCCTGATCAGGGAATTTCGGAGATATCGAACACATGAGTGAGAAGCTTCAGCTCCTGGATCACGTCCAGGCGATCAACTGGAACCGCATCGACGACGACAAGGACGTCGAGGTGTGGAACCGCCTCGTGAACAATTTCTGGCTGCCGGAGAAGGTGCCGCTGTCCAACGACATCCAGTCGTGGAACACGCTCACCCCGCAGGAGCAGACGCTCACGATGCGGGTGTTCACGGGCCTGACCCTGCTCGACACCATCCAGGGCACGGTGGGCGCGGTCTCGCTGATCCCGGATGCGATCACTCCTCACGAGGAGGCCGTCTACACGAACATCGCGTTCATGGAGTCGGTGCACGCGAAGAGCTACTCGTCGATCTTCTCGACGCTGTGCTCGACGGAGGAGATCGACCAGGCGTTCCGCTGGTCGCTCGAGAACGAGAACCTGCAGCGCAAGGCGCAGATCGTCATGGACTACTACCGCGGCGACGACCCCCTCAAGCGCAAGGTCGCCTCGACACTGCTCGAGAGCTTCCTGTTCTACTCGGGCTTCTACCTGCCCATGTACTGGTCGTCGCACGCCAAGCTGACGAACACGGCCGACCTCATCCGGCTCATCATCCGCGACGAGGCCGTGCACGGCTACTACATCGGCTACAAGTTCCAGAAGGGTCTCGAGAAGGTCGACCAGGCCGCGCGCGACGAGATGAAGGACTACACCTTCAGCCTGCTGTACGAGCTCTACGACAACGAGGTGCAGTACACGCAGGACCTCTACGACGCCGTCGGCCTGACCGAGGACGTCAAGAAGTTCCTGCACTACAACGCCAACAAGGCGCTGATGAACCTCGGCTACGAGGGCATGTTCCCGTCGAGCGTCACCGACGTGAACCCGGCGATCCTGTCCTCGCTCTCGCCGAACGCCGACGAGAACCACGACTTCTTCTCGGGCTCTGGCTCGTCATACGTGATCGGCAAGGCCGTGGCCACCGAGGATGACGACTGGGACTTCTAAAAGTCCAGGTCAGGCCGATTTAATGCGAGCAAGCAACCCCCGTTTCATTGCGCAGCTTGGGCAGTGAAACGGGGGTTGCGTCATGCCGTGCCCACATTTTGCCCACAATCTGAAGAAGCGAGGCTCGTGAATTGACGACTGTAGTACCTCTCAGCGGCGAGGGGGCCCCACGATGGCCTGGGCGTCCCGAAGGCGCGCCGCCGTTCTCCGAGTACGTCGTCTACGTTGATGAAAGCGGGGATCACGGCCTCGCCAAGATCAACCCGGACTATCCGGTGTTCGTGCTCGCGTTCTGCATCTTCCACATCCCGACCTACGTTGGACAGATCGTTCCCGACGTCCAGCGTCTGAAGTTCAAGTACTTCGGTCACGACATGGTCGTGCTACACGAGACTGAGATACGCAAGCAGGCGCCGCCGTTCGAGATCCTCCGTGACCAGAACGTACGCGGCGAGTTCATGTCGGACATGAACGACCTCATCATCAGATCGCCATTCGCGGTCACGGCGAGCGTCATCCTCAAAGAGGAGTACCGTCTGCGCCGCGGCGAGAGCACGAATCCGTACCATGTCGCTCTCGAGCTCGGCCTGGAGCGTGTCTTCCTTCACTTGCAGTCGCTCGGCCAACGAGGCCGCCCAACCCGGGTCGTGTTCGAGGGGCGGGGAAAGAAGGAAGACGCCGAGCTTGAACTCGAATTTCGGCGCATCATGGATCGCACTCAGATGCAGGGCATGGCTCAGACGCTCGACTTCCTCTGCGCCAGCAAGCAGGCGAACAGCACCGGGCTGCAGGTCGCCGACATGATCGCCCGCCCCATCGGTCTGCACGTGCTTCGTCCTGAGCAGGAGAACCGGGCATGGGACATCATCCTGCCGAAGATGCGGACATCGCCGTCGGGGCGGGTCGATGGTTACGGGCTGAAGGTGTTCGCATGAAAAGCGAAAGGCCCTCGGATCTCCGAGAGCCTGGCGCCGATCGGGTAAGCCCAATCCACTTACAAGAACAATAGAACACGAAGCTGTGTTCCCGCCACAGGAGCGGCGAAGTCGAGTGGATCGGAACCCATCCGGGTCTGTCCGAACAGGCAGTCATGACGCGGATGCCAACCTGCGCGCGGCGCTCATGGCCATGGCGACGCCGTCGAGATCGTCGTCGAAGAGGTCGGCGTACACATCGAGGGTCATGGCTGCGGACGCGTGCCCGAGCATGCGCTGTACGACCTTCACATTGGCGCCGGCCGAGACCGCGAGCGACGCCGCCGTGTGGCGGAGGTCGTGGGGCGTGATGCGCGGGATGGTGGAGTCTGTCGCCTGCGCCTTCGCCACGGCCTTCGCGAACCAGCCGCTCTCGGCATGGGGGTAGGGCAGTGATGCGACCCCGGCGCCGAACACGTAGGCGTCCGGTGACTTGTCCTCGCAGGCTCGAGCGATCTGCTTGATGATGTGCGGGGGAATGGGGACCGTGCGCGACTGGCCGGTCTTCGGGGTTCCGGTCTCGTAACTGCCCTTCACAAGGACGGCGTTGTCCTCGACGGTGAGGCGTTTGCGCAGCATGTTCAGATGTCGAACGCGAAGCGCAACCACCTCGCCCCACCGCAGCCCCGTGTACGCGAGGAACTCGATGAGAAGCGCGTTGGGTCCGGCCGACGCGGACAGCGTCGCGACCTGCTGATGCGAGAGGTACCGAGGTGCCTTGCGGTGCTTCCTCGGCAGGGCGACGCCAGCCGCGGGGTTGACGCGGACAGCCCGCTCCCTATGGGCGATGGCGAGGATGCCTGATAGCACGAATACAATCCGACGCACTGTCTGAGCGCTTCTCGCCGAATTGAGCTCGGCTACCCAATGGGCGATCTCGTTCTGTGTGATCGTGTCGACCTGTCGAGACGCCCACTTCGGCTCGACGTGCACACGCCAGGCAGTCTCCATCGCGTGGCGCGACGAGGGCTTCAGGGGTGCGAGGCGTTCGGATTCCCAGAGTGCGTGGAAGCCGGCGACGGTCCTGCGGCCTGCAGCCGGATCGACGTAGTCGCCGGTCGCCTTCGTCACCTCGATGCTGGCGAGGTACAGGCGTGCCTCGCGCTTCGTCTTGAACCCACGCCGGTCCGTCGAAGCCCCGTTCGGCTTCCGGTAGCGGACACGGTAACGGGTACCGGATGCTGTGCTGTAGGGCGAAATCGAACCAGCCATCGGACCGTCCTTCCTGCTTCTGAGAGTGCCCAGCCGGGGACTTACGCGCTCGCCGCGTTCGAGGAGGAGCGCGTCATGTGTGTCCTTCGCGGTGAGGCAGTGGAAAACGGGATGCCAATATGCCTTAGAGAGACATGCTCCTGTAGGGGCCGGCCTGGGTCTTGAGGTAGACGCGCATCATGTGCTCGGTGACGTTGAGCTCGAGTGCGATCTGGGCGAGGTCGTCGGTGAGGCGGGCGAGCTCGGCGATGCGGCGCTTGCGGATGAGTCGGCGGGCGGCGATGCGGTCGGCGCGCTGCTCTTGTGCTGGTGTGGTGCCGACGTCGTTGTGCTCGAAGTGCACGATCTCGTGCGCGATCGCGCACCGCTCGACAGCCGTGTGGAGTGATGGTCGGACGAAGACGGCGTCGTGCTCGGCTGAGTACGCGGCGACCATTTCAGGATGGGGGAGATCGCGGTAGATCACGGGGAGGCCAAGCTCGGAGGCGTGGTGGTGAGGGTCGTAGTCCGATGCACAGGGTCCATCGGTCCAGCCGAGCCTCACGCCGTACATGTACCCGGTGCTGCGTGTGGCGTCCAGCAGCGAGTGGTCGACGAGCACTTCAGACTCCTTCGGTGTTGCTAGGCCTCGCCGTGTGACGGGTCGACGGGCGTATTGTCCTTCGATGCCGCGAGCTTCTCGACGTCGAGCTCGACGGTGTGCAGATCAATATCCCGTGCACCGGTGACATCGGCGCGCAACGTCGTGACATTCGCGGGCATGACTGCTCTCGTCTCTGCTCGACGGAGCAGCTCCTGTGCGAGCTCGACGTCGGAAAGGTCGCCGACGCCAACGCGAACCTCGCGGAGAGCCGCTTCTGAATCGGTGATGTACTCCGCCTCCGTGAGTGCCTCGATCACCGGGCGGCCGTAGCTCCGGGCGAACCTGAGGACGAACTCAACAGCAGGCTTACCGCCCTGCTTCCAGCGGGTGAAGTTGGACTTGTCAACGCCCATCCGGTCGGCTGCTTCTTTCGCGGTTACATCTCCGACGGTCTGTTGTACGTATGCCCACCAGCGCGTTTCGCTCATGCCCTCAGCCTAGTTGCATTTGCGCAACCGTGCAAGCGGTTGGAGCACTTCAATCATGGGTTGCGCAATCAGAACCGATCACTTATCGTCGATTGCACACCCGCAACAGCAGGTTGCACGAGATCAATCAGGAGGGTTGCATGCCGACGCTCACCATCGACACCGACCGGTTCGACTCCTTGCGCGCCGAACAGGGGCTCGACTTGGACAAGGACCTCGCCGCGACGCTCGGAATCAACAAGAGCACCGTTTCTCGCGTGCTCGACGGAAGCTCGGCACCCGGCCCCGGCTTCATCGCCGCCACGCTTCAGGCGTTCCCCGTCAAGTTCGAGGACGTCTTCACGATCGTCGAATCTCGCGAGGCTCGCGTCAAGGCGATACGGGAGCAGGTCCGGCGCTCGCCGCATGTTGAGGCGGTGGCGGCATGAGCGCTGCACGCGACCTCACGTCGCCGATCAACGAGGGCGGGGAGATCACGCGACGTGGCCCCGTGAACGAATCGGGGCCGCTTCGTGTCCTGACCGGAATCCCCGACGACGTCGACACGCGCCTCGCGATCGCCGACGCCGAAGCAGATATCGCCCGCACCTCGGGAAGCTACGCGGACCGGGACGACGCGATGCGCGCGCAAGGCGAAATGGCAGGTTACGCCGTCCTCAAGGGTGACACCCTCGCCACTGCGCGCCGGTGGTCGCTTCGCGAGGCCCTCATCCGCGACGCACTCCCGACCCTCGGGGAACTGCTCGCGAAGCGGCGGGTGGTGGCAGCGTGATCCTCTTCATCATCCTCGGCACGATCCTCGTGGCGCCCGGCATCACCTGGATCGGCTGGGACATGACCCGCGACCACGTGCCAGCCATCAAGCGCGCCGGACAGCTGATCCTGGCCGGCCTAGTAGCGCTCATCCTCTTCGTCGCGCTCTGCGTCGCCTCGCAGGTGCCGGCATGAGCGCACCACAGGCCCTCGTCACGCCGATCCGCCCGGGCACGACATCCACGAACGGCCGCCGCGAGTGGCTGTCACCCGCCGAGGTCTGCAACATCGTGCCCGGCATGACCATCCGCCACCTCGCCTACCTCCGTACCGAGCGCCGCGGACCCCGCTTCTTCAAGCCGACCCACAAGACCGTCCTCTACGACCGCGCCGACATCGACGCGTGGATCGACACGGGCGCCGTCACCACGCGAGACGCATCATGACCACCCTCCGCGCAGCCCTCGCCGTCGTCACGCTCACCTGCGTCGCCGTGATCATCGCCACCGGCCGCGTCAACGGCGTCGCCCTCCTCGCCCTCATCTTCCTCGGCCTCCTCACCGCCACCACCTACCGGCCGCGCTCGCTGAGGGGGCACGTCGACGTGTCGTCGAGCGGTGCGGACGGTTGCGACTGCGTGGTCGACCACGCCGAAGCCGACCTCGACGCGCTGCGCGGATCGCGCTGACTCTTCCATTCCCCTGACCCCCTCTCGATCGCTCGATTGGAGATCCTTCATGCCTACTCGTGACTTTCCCCTTGACGAGGCCCCGCCGGTCCCGGCGTCGGCTGCCACGTCGGACGACCTTCCGAACATCATTCCGCCGCGGGACAGGGCGGGCCGTCGCGCGGTCCTGACGGCCGTGCCGGCCCTTGTCGCTGTCGCGCTGCTGATCCTCGCAGGAGCGCTGCTGTGAACGCCGCGGCAATCCTCCCGGCACCGGTGAAGCTGATCGCTCGGTGGCCCCAGCACGGCAACCTCACGATCGTCGTCGACGACCAGTTCGTCTGGCTTGCGGCCGACGACGTCGAGCAGCTTGCAGAGCTCCCGTCATGGGGCGAGGGCGAGACGGTCCTCTCGGACGACTGGCCCGAGACGCGCGCCGGCGTCGCCTTCTACAGTGTCGACGCCGCGCTGACCAAGGCCCGCGCTCGAGGCAGCGAGCTGGCGCTCGCGTTCGTCGCATGGCTCGACGAGGTGCTCCCGGATCTTGTCGCCCCGGATGTCGTCGAGGGCGCCCGTCCCGACGTGACGCTGGCCGAGGCGATCCCCGTCGAGCGTGCCGCGCACCGGCTGACTGCCGAGCGCGGCGCTCGTGTGCGCCGCTCGGAGCTGTTCGACCTGCTCGTCGACGAGGGATGGCTGGAACGCATCGCGGATGGCTGGGCGACGCTCCGGCCGGCACGGGCGCATGGCTGGGCGACGATCCGTCGAGTGCCGCACCCGAACCCGAAGCTGGGGAAGCACGCGGCCTACCACCAGCCGTACATCACGCCGGCCGGCATGGATGAGCTGCGCCGCCTCCTCGACGTGAGCGTCGCCGGCGCCGACTACGGCACCAGCGCGTCCTCGAGCGCCGCCGGGTCGGAGTGCGCATTGTTCGACGAGGTGTCGTCGTGACCGGGCGGGGGAGGCCAGGCCGGCCGCGGGCAGTGTGCCCGCCGGATCACGCCCACGCGGCGACGACGGTCTGCTACATCCAGCATCGGTGCGGGTGCGAGGGCTGCCGTGACGCGAGGAGCGAGCGTGAACAGGAGCGGCGCCGGCAGAAGCTGTATGGCCGGTGGGACACGGGTCTTGTCGATGCGGAGCCGGTGCGCCGGCGTGTGCGTGAGCTGGGGGAGTACGGCATCGGCTACAAGCGTGCCGCACGTCTCGCTGGTGTGTCACCGACGATCGTGCGCGGCTTGCTCTACGGGCGGCAGGATCCGGGACCGCGTTACGGCGAGGTTCCAAAGCGGGTGAAGCGGGAGACTGCGCAGCGGATCCTCGCGGTACGGATGGACCTGTCGAGCCTCGCCGCCGGGGCGCGGATCCCGTCTCGCGGTGCCCGGCGTCGCGTCGAGGCACTCGTCGCACTCGGGTGGTCTTACTCGAAGGTGGCTGCGGCCGTGGGCCGGTCCACGGCGAACCTGATGACAACGCTCGGCGGCGACCGGGTTTACGTGTCGACGCACCTGGCGATCGATGATCTCTTCCGCCGCTGGCAACTCGTGGAGCCGCCGCATGAATCCGGCCACGACCGCGGAGCGTACACGCGGGCTCGTCGGATGGCGGCCGAACGCGGCTACCTGTCGGCGCTGGCCTGGGACGACATCGACCTCGACGATGAACCGCCGACGGTCGTCCTCGACTACGCCGCCGGTGAGGCGGCCTCGGATGTGGACGGCGCGGAAGTTGACGAGGCGGCCGTACTGCTCGCGATCGATGGTGAGCGCCCGCGGCTTACGCCGGCCGAACGACGGGAGTGCGTGCGCCGTCTTCACGCGCAGCGCTGGTCTGACGGTCGGATCGCGGCCCGGATCGACTGCGCGGCAGACACCGTGCTCCGGATCCGCCATGAGCTCGGCCTCACGGCCTACGACAGCAGCAACGACCAGACCAGGAGAGCAGCATGACCACCCCGAACGTCCAGCCGGCCGATCGTACCGACGCACCATCCGGGATCGCGGCACTCATCGCGCCGGCGGATGGAATCCATGTCGGCGTGACCGTCAGGGTCAGCCACCGGAACGCGGCAGGCCTCCGTTCCCCACGAACGGGCGAGCTCGGCGTCGTCGCCGCGGTCGCGTTCAACGGCGAGCCGACGGTTCAGCTCGACAACGGAGACATCTTCGTCGCCAGTCGCGACGTGTACTCGGTGGTCCCTGTCCAGGGCATCGAGCAGCCAGACGCTCGCCTCTCAGGCCGCTGGCGCGTCTCGTGCCGGCGCATATGGAGCGGTCACGAGGTCGTCGCCTTCTACTGGGTCGCTGAGCCGCTGGAAGCCGCAGGCGCCGAGCTTCTCACTGAGCTCGAGAAGCACGAGTTCGGCGCGCGCGTGTTCGGCATTCGGCAGTACGGACGGGCGGTCGCGTACGCGACCCGCAAGGCAAGGGAGAACCTGCGATGAGCGACGACCAGAACGAGCTCGAGCAGCTTGCCCGATACGGGCAGGAGGTGCTCGACGCCCTGCCACGGATCGTGGGCTTGGCTTCTCTCGACGATGCGATGGGCGTCGTGGCGAGGCTCGAGGCGCAGGACCCTGCTCGGCGCATGATTCTGCTGGGGGGCTTGGCGTCTGCCGGCGGCAGTCTTCTGCGCAAGACCGTGCTGGACCGCGAGGCGGCGTCGCGTCCCTGGTGGAAGCGGTGGCGGAAGCCCCGTCCGGTGCGCACCTGGTTCTCGCCGATCCTCCCGGACGGTCTCGGCCCCGGGCAGACCGCTGCCGGCCAGGCGATGAGTGCATTCGCCTCTGGCCGGAGCGACGACGCCAAAGCTCTCCTGAAGCCGTGGTGTGCGCGAGACCTGTGGGAGGACGACGAGTACGCGTACCTCCTCGTGGGGCTCGTCGTAAACCTGCGGGCCGCGCACCGCCAGGCGCACGAGATCCGCCACATGACCGAGGCGGAGGTGTCACTGTGACGTCGGCGACGCCTCGCCGCATTCACCGGGCGCCGGCGGCAACGGACCGTGTTGTGCGCTGCTGTGGCAGGCCCGTCCGCGACGTGCTCAGCGAGGACCTGAGTGCGGATCCGGCGGCGGTGACGTGCGATGGCACGTACTCGGCCTCGCAGGGCGCGACGCGCCTCACGGTCGGCCGGCTCCTCGAGTTCGAGCGTGACCGTCCGCGGCCGTGTAGCGCGAAGGACGAGGACATCCGCCAGCTGCTCGGCACGACGCCCTCGCACTACTACGTGCTCCTCGGTCGGGCGATCGACACGGACGACGCGGCCGCGCTCGACCCGATCTTCACCCGTCGCCTGCGGGAGCAGCGGGATCGCCGCCTCGCGGCACGCGCGGCTCGCGCCACGGTCCGGCCCCGCCCTGCCGCATCGCTCTGATCACCCCATCGACCACGAAGGACACCCCAGCATGGCTACCACCTACGACCCGCACACTGCGCCGGGCGAGCTCGTCACCGTCGAGAGCGACAAGCTCGTCATCGACCCGAACGTGCGGCGCGACATCAATCTCGACAAGAGCTTCATCTCGTCGATCCGCCAGTACGGCATCCATCAGCCCCCGGTCGGGTGGCGCGACGACGAAGGCCTCGTGCACATCACGATGGGTCAGCGTCGCACGTCGGCCGCGTTGGAGATCGGGCACGACGTCGTGCACGTGATCGTCAAGCCGCGCAGCGCGGCCGAGGGCGACCGCGCCGAGGAGCTCCGCATCATCAGCCAGCTCGCCGAGAACGAGCAGCGGTCGGAACTGTCGACGGCCGAGACCGCGGCCGCGTACAAGCAGCTCGCCCTGTTCCATATGAGCGCGGGCGACATCAACGTCGAGCGGGTCGCTCGGAAGACGAACCGGTCACGGAAGACGATTGAGACGGCGCTCGCGGTCGCGGGGTCGGAGGCGGCGACGTCGGCCGCGTCCGAGTTCTCGCTGACGCTCGACCAGGCGGCGCTCCTGGCCGAGTTCGATGGCGACCAGGAAGCGCAGGACCGCCTGGCGGAGACGGCGACGACGAACCCAGACCAGCTGCCCCACGTCGCACAGCGGCTCCGCGACGACCGCGCAGACGCGGCGGTCGTGGCACGTCTCATCGACGACGCCCGCGCCGCGGGCTACACGCCCGTCACCGCATGGCAGGACATGCCCGACAGCGTCGCACCCGTGCACCGCCTGTATCCGGCCGACGACGAGGAGAAGCGGCCGATCGGCGACGAGCCCGACCTCGCCGGCGCGACGAACGTCCACGCGTTCATCGTCAAGGGCTACAGCGCCGACGGAGCCCCCGAGGACCGCGGGCACCGCGTCGACCTGTACGTCGACGGCTGGAAGGCCCAGGGCTTCCTCGACCGGTGGGGCAACCTCGGCAACCGGCCGCAGACCGACGAAGACAAGGAAGCGATCAAGGAGGAACGCCGCGCCAAGCGCGAAGCGAAGAAAGCGATGATCGCCGCAACCGCCGTCCGCCGCGAATGGCTCCGCGACACACTCCTCGCCCGCGGCGCCAAGTACGACGACACGCACCGCCGGTACATCGCAGGCGACATGCTCCGCGCAGCCGGCCACCTCCACGGCCACAACACCGAGAAGGTCACGCTCGAGCTCCTCAGCCTCGACCCGGAGAACTACGTCGGCAACTACCGGATCGACCGCATGACCGGCCGCGAACTCGTCAGAGGAGCAAGCCTCGCATTCGAATCGGACCTCGAACACGTCGACCCCACACGCATCGCGCTCGCCGCGGCGGTCGCGGCGAGCGAGTCGGTTGTCGGGAACGAGAAGGCGGACGACTTCGGCCGCGACCCGCGCACGTCCCGGTACCTCGCTCGGCTGCGCGACTGGGGGTACACGCTCTCCGACGTCGAGCAGGCGATCGTCTCCGCCGCGGAAGAGCGCGTCGCTGCCGCGGTGGACACCGACGAGACGGGCGCCGCATGAGCCTGCCGCTCATCTTCGCCGTCTTCGCTGCCGCGATCGCCATCGGCGCTGCCATCCTCCACACCGACAAGAAGGCCTGACGATGCCCCTCGACACCACGCCCGCCCAGCCCGCACCTGTCTGCCCCGAGTGCCGAGACACCAAGCACAAGGCCTGCGCCGGCATCGCACTTGCTGCTGACGACTCGATCGGCCAGTGCGCCTGCTCGTGCGGCACGGCGACCGGCGCGACCGGAGCGGCTGCCTGATGCCTGCCGACTACGTCGACACGCGCATCCGCCCCTCGGACCTGTGGGACGAGGGACCAAGGCCGAAGTCGACCCGGTGGCGCGTCGGCGACGTCCTCGTGCTGCCCGACGGCGACCGGGTCCGCCGCTGGGTGATCCGCACACTCACCGGGTCCGGTGATGTGGAACTCGAGCAGACCAACGCCGGAGCCGGCGTCTGGTGGCGCACAACCCTCGACAGGCTCCCGGCGAAGGGGAAGACCCGATGATCACGATGACGACCGACAGCCTCGTTGAGCACCTGCGAACTGCCGCGGCGGCAACCGAGGAAACCCGAGACGACCTCGAAGGAGAGCTGCTGCAGGCCGCGACGCTCCTCCGATCGGCTGCGGACCAGATCGAGCGCCTGCAACAGACGAAAGACCGTGCCGCCATCGGATGGGCCAAGGCCCTCGAAGAAGCCGACCGTCTCCGCGCCGCGCAGGCCCGTCCCGAGTGGGCGTACATGACGGTCTACCTCGAACGCGACCGAGCCCGAGCGCTCGCAGCCCGCCTCGAAGCCGAGCTTTCCACCGCAGAGACGCTGATCACGGCGATCGAAGAGGGAATCTCGCCGACCCCGGACGCCGAGCTCGACGAGAACAACACACGAGACGTGCAACGAGTGCGCGACCTGATCGACGACCACATGGCCAGCAGAGGAGTAGACCGATGACCACCGACACACCCAGCGCTACAGGCTCGATCCGCCTGCCCCGCCACGAAGCCGAATGGCTGATCCGAGGCGCACTCGCCGCAGCATCGACCGACGACGTCACTCCGATGCTGCGTGCCGTGCACGTGACGGTGGCTGGCGGCCGCGTAACGGCGACTGCGACCGACCGGTACCGCGTCCACCAGCTGTACGTCACGATCGACGACGCCGAAACGACGGGCCAGTTCCTGGTCGACGTGCAGCACGCCAAGCGGCTCCTGCGGTCGTGGCACACGCCTGCCGCGCTCTACCGCGAGCAGGTGGTCGTACTGTCCTGGACGGACCCCGAACCGCTCCCGAAGGGCCACACGGGGCGCATTCCGCGCTCCGCATGCGGAACGATCACGTTCGAGATCCTCGCGGACGGGAACGACCCCGATGCCGACCGACTCACGTACGAAGTCGCCCAGGTCCGTCTCACGACCCCGGGGTTCTTCGACAAGCTGACCACGCTCTTCGCAAACGTGGCGGACGACGTCGACGGCGACGGCGACGTCCTCCGAGACATCAGCCTCGACACCAAGCTGATAGCCGCGACGAAGTGGCTCAACACGGACTCGTTTGCGCCGATGCGTTTCACCATCCCGCGCAAGGGGGCGACCAAGGCCAAGCCGCTCATCATCACCAACGGCAGCGGTACGGCGCGAGCACTCATCCAGCCGAGCCTCCTCCACTCCGCAGTGCCATACGGCGAGGCCACCGGGACGGGCGATCACGATGCTCAGTCCTGACGAGCTGAGGGCGGAAGCGCGCAGGCTCCGGATGCTGGCCGACGTTTGCGCGAGACGCGGGGAAGAGAACATCAGCGAGGCGTGCGGCTGGGGCGCCGAATCACACGAGCGCCTGGCCGACGTGATCGAGTACGCCGAGCTGCGTGGCGACTGGATCGATCGCCAGTACCTCGCGTTCGCACACGGGGAGGCCTACAGTCCCGCGCCAGAGAAGCGGTGCGGCTGCTACCAGTGCATCTCCCGTGAGATCGAGGACAAGCCGTTCCCTCACAACACGGTCCAGTTCATGGTCCTGTGCGAGTCGTGCGGGAACAAGCGGTGCCCGCACGCCGAGCACCACGGCAACCCGTGCACGGGTAGCAACGGTCCGGGGCAGCCCGGGGCCGTCCGTTACCCGGTGCTCACACCTGAGGAGCGTCGCGAGCGGATCAGGCGATTCCTCGCTGACACAAGGGAGACCAACGAGAGGGAGAGCAATGCCTAGGTTCATCATCAAGCCGAAGCCCGACGAGGAATTCTACGTCACGTACTCGACCATCGTGGATGCCCCGGTCGTCTGGGGCACGCGGGAAGAAATCTGGCGTGAGGATCCGGATGCGTCTCGGCACCGCCTGGACCGCGCAGACGACGCGGGAACGTCGGCCGTGTGGGGATGCCCTCCCTACCTAGGGTGGGGCACTGGCGAGATTACGGTCGTCGAGGGATTCGACCTCGCCGACATCCCCGGCGATGCGGCTTATGCACTGGTAGCTCGCGGCGACTTGCGCGCACTGTGCGAGTCGTACGGCGAGGACGGCCACTGGCATCCACCGGCTGGTGTCATTGCTTGGCGCGACGTGGATGGAAACTCCGTGTCTGAGAGGGAAAGCAATGCCTGATCGCGCTCGCCGCGGTTGGCCGCGTACCGCCCGTGGTCGACGGATTGATCCGACGACGGGGAAGGTTCACATCCCGGAGCTGGCGAAATTCTACGTCGTCTATTACCCGGAGGCGATGGTGCTCAAGGTTGGCCGTGCCTGGCGGGAACGACGCTTGAACGAGCACGAGGCGGCGGGCGCATTCATCGCGTGGTTCTGGGAGGGGGTGCCGGCGTCCTGGGAGGCCGGGGCCCTCGCAGTGCTGCACGAGTGGTTCGACCCGGCATTCCGTTCGCGAGCTGACGCGTCCGCGGTACTCCCTCACGAAGGGAAGGGCTGGACGGAGTGCTTCACGGTCGCGCCCCAAGCGCTCGACATCGCCATCGACATGATCGCCCACGAAGGAGTCACCCGGTATGAATACGGGCCCTCACCTGCAACCCTCGCTCGCCTCGCTGACGGCCGAGGAGATGAGCCTGCTGCCGATCTCGGCGCGGCTCTTGGCGGTCGTGCTGACGATGCGGGCGCACCCGAGCGAGCCGACGCGGCTGAGTCTGCCGCAGATCAAGCAGCGCGTGTTCCCGTTCGACGAGACAGTGACGATCGACAGCCTGACGCTGGACGTTCTGGCGCTCGAGGAGGTCGGATTCTTGTCGACGCTGGTGGGCACGGACGGGCGCGAGCGGTACCTCGTCTCGCTCGACGTCGCGGCCGCGGTCACGCCGGCCGCCGAGCCTGCACAGCCTGCTCACAGCGAACACATAGCGACGGTAGGGAGAGAGGGAGAGCAGAGAGCGAGCGAGGGCGCGAGGGCCGTGCCGCCGCGCCGCTCGTCGTACCGGAAGCCTCCGCCTCGGTTCTGCCCCGAGCATGCTCCGACGAACGGCAGCGGTGGGGAGTCCTGCGTCGAGTGTCGGGATGCACGGATGGAATGGACCACCTGGCACTTCGAGGTCACGCACGGCATCGATCCCGACGACGACCCACCAGTCGTCCCACGGCCGACGCCTTCGCCGCGCTCGGCCCCGTCCGCGTCGGCCCGTGGAGGGCGCCGGCCCCGGTTCCGTCCTGCCGACGCGCTCGACGACCCGAACCTGCCGGGCTATCTCCCGGACGACGAGATTCCCTTCTGACCATGCGACGAGAGCGGAGGCTGCTGTGCCGAATGACCTGATGTCGATGGACCCGTCGTGGTCGACCTGGGCCGAGCGCCTGCGCTGGCACCTGGGGGAGATCCCGACGCTGATGGGCGCGATCCTCGCCCTTCGTGTTCCGTTGAGGGCTGCTCGATATGACCGCGAGGTCGTGTCCGGCTCGGGCGCTGACGGGTCGCCGGCGCCTCTGAACGTCGAAGCGATCGACGACGCTGACGACCTGTGGCGAGAGCTGGCCCGCTTCGGAGCGACCGTCGAAGGATGGTTCGAGGAACTGGGGGAGTGGGACGAGCACGCCGGCGTGATCGCCGTGTCGGCGATGCCGGGTATGACCTCGATCTTCCGTGGCCATCTCGTCGCCGGCGTGCACGTCTCACTCGACGAGGCGACCGCGTACGACGAGGCCTCCGACGTGACGCAGTGGATCGGTCGCCGTGCGGATCTGATCTCGGGACGGGATGACCTTCGGGTCGAGGCCGAGCGGCTGTGCGTTCTCGTCCGCAAGCTCCGATCGCGCTACCTCGTCGACAGGGTGCAGCGATCCCGGCCGCTGCGTCGGCAGTGCCGCACCTGTGGCGAGGTCGCGGTCGTGGTCGAGTGGGCCGAGCTTGTCTCGCGCACGAAGGCGCACGGAGTCGGGCGCTGCACGGCGTGCGGGCAGGGCTACGTCGAACTGAGTAAGGCGGCGTGACCGTGGGTGCGCCGCGGATGCTCACGTTCCGGCAGGCGGCCAAGGTCGCGGGCCGCTCGGTGCGGTCGCTCCACAACTGGCGAGCAGCCGGGATGGTCACGACGCTGAACGACAAGGGGCACCGCGTCGTGCACGAGGAGGAACTGATGAAGCACAAGCGGATCCACCTACGCGCGAACCCCGTGCACGCGCAGCGTCTACGCAACCGAGTGCGCGACACGCCGTAGCGAGACGCGCTTGCGTTGGCCCCGTCTTCACACCCCAAGATAAGGATGAGCGCAAACTGTGAGAGCCCGGCCCCTGAGGGAGCCGGGCTTTCGCGTTGGCTCCATCGATTGGGGAATCGGACCGGGCCGGCCTCGGCGGGATGACAGGACCGCCGGGGCCGGCACGCATCGGCTGGGGGAGCGATGGACAACGGGGCGAGCATCCCCGCGTGGAGCGGGCGTCGAGCCCAAGACGCGCTCCGCCGGGTGAAGACCGCCGGCCGCCGCAACCGCACGCCGTGCTGCATCTGCCGGCAGAAGGTCGACTACTCGCTCGAGAAGCCGCACCCTGACGCGTGCACCGTGCAGCACGTGAAGTCACGGAAGCGATTCCCTGAACTGACCTGGGACCCGTCGAACTGGGCGCCGGCGCATGCCAGTTGCAACTACGCCGACGGTCCCGACGGAACGGCCGGCATCCTCGGCGCAACGTCGCAGGAGTGGTGATGCGCCAGGTCGTCATCCTGTGCGGGCCGCCAGGCGCCGGCAAGACGACCGCCGCCCGCGCCTCTGGCCTGCCGGTGTTCGATCGCGACGACGACCAGTGGACATCCGAGAAGCAGTTCCGCGATGCTCTCCGTGCTCTGGCCGTCTTGCCGGGCGCTCGTGCCGTGATCATCCGCTCCGGCGCGACATCGAACGCACGACGGACAGCGGCCGAGCTCGCGGCCGCGACCCACACCTTCCTGCTGCTCGCCGATCGCGACGAGCTCAAGCGCCGAGTCCGACACCGCGACCGGCCCGGCGTCGCCGGCACCCTCCGCGGCATCGACCGATGGTTCGCGAGCTTCGACCGACGCGACCAGGTGCCCGACTTCCCCGGGTGGCCGGCCCTCGCCGAGCCGACACCGACGCTCGGCGCGACATCGACCGACTGGTGACCGTCACTCGCGTCGAAGAAAAATCCAGAGCCCGCGGGAGGGGGACAGGGCGGGCGGGGCTCGCCCTCTCCCCCCGAGCGCGCGACCGGGTACCTCTCCGGCGGATGCGCGGGCGGTGAAAACGGACCCAGGTTCGAACGCCCGTCCGGGAGGCACGATGCGCGACCGCGAGCAGATCCGGCGCATGTTCGACGTCGCCGGCACGATCCGCGGCACAGCTCGTGAGCTCGGCGCCGGCCGCAACACCATCCGTCGCGCCCTCGACCCCGACGCCGCCGACACGTACCGCCGCCCCTCGATGGCCGAGGAGTACGAGCCCGCCGTGCGCGACGTGCTCGCCGACCATCCGCGCCTGACGGTGCCGCAGGTCGCCGAACTGATCGACTGGCCCGGCGCTCGCCGAACGCTCTCCGACCTCGTCGCTCGCATCCGTCCGCTGATGCTCGAGCGCGAAGTCGAAGACCTGACCCGCCCACGCCTCGGCCGGATCCGAGCCGGAACCATGACCATTGGGCGAGCGTCCGCGCCCCACATCACCGTCGGGAGGCTCCGTGACCGCGAAGCGGAAGACCCCCGCGAAGCAGGCCTACCCGCTGCCGGAACACCTGCCTGACGACGTCGCCGGGGTGTGGATTGAGACCGTCGAGCGCGGCCGCATCGCACCGAGCGTGTCCCCGGCACTGCTCGAGTCCTACTGCAACCTCGTCGTGCGTTGGCGCGAAGCCGCCAAGACCGTCGCCGACGAAGGCCTCGTCGTTGATGGCGGCGAGAAGCGTGGCGCGATCGTGCACCCGGCGCTCGCCGCAGAGCGGCAGCTGAGCGCACAGCTGAAGGAATGGTCGCCGCTCGTGAACCGGCCCGCGTCGGCGGACCGCAAGCGGGGTCCGGTGTACGACGCGACTAAGCGTTCGATCAAGGCAGCGGGCCTCGACGAGAAGCCCGAGTTCGAGGGCGCGTGCCTCGCGGTGGCGACACAGGCCTGGCTGATCGACGAAGCGCAGCGCGGTGGGATCGAGGAGTTGCAGAAGGCGGCCTACGTGCTCATCCCGTCCTACGTGAAGGGGTGTGCCGAGCTGCAGATCACGCCGGCGTCGCTCCCGCCGGAGGCGACGAAGAAGGCGAGCAATGGCGGCAAGGTCTCCAAGTTCGAGGAAGCCGCGGCCCGGCGCCGAGCCCGCCAGGCGAGCTCGGCGTAAGCCGCTCGGCCCGACGTCGTGGGCGACGCCCGTCGGGTGCAGCCAGAAGTACGTCGACGTCGTTCACGACGGCGACAAGGCGACGCCGGAGACGGCAGCGAAGTTCGGCTCGGCAGAGCCGCGCATCTGCACGCCTCCTCTGACGAACCTCACGCCGGAGACGTCGCTCGGCTTCGACGTGATCGAGTTCGCCGACGAAGTCCTCGGCATCCAGCTCCTGCCGTGGCAGCGGGTCGCGCTGATCCGCATGCTCGAGCTCAACAGCGACGGCGACCTCCGCTTCCGCACCGTCGTCATCCTCGTCGCCCGCCAGAACGGCAAGTCGACACTCGCCCAGGTCCTCACGATCTGGCTGCTGTGCGTGTGGGGCTGGCCCCTCATCCTCGGCACCGCGCAAGACCTCGACGTCGCCGAAGCGCTCTGGGAAGAGGTCGTCGAGATCGTCGACGACAACGACGACCTCCGCGACATGGTCGACAAGGTCGTGAAGGTCAACGGCAAGAAGAGCCTCAACCTCACCAACGGCCGCCGCTACAAGGTCAAGGCCGCCAACCGGCGAGCGGGACGCGGCCTCTCCGGAAACCTCGTCCTCCTCGACGAGCTCCGCGAGCACCAGACGTGGGACGCCTGGGGCGCGATCACCAAGACCACGATGGCCCGCGCCGAGGCCCTCATCCTCGCGCTGTCGAACGCCGGAGACGTCACCAGCCGCGTGCTGCGCTACCTCCGCCTCCTCGCCCACAAGGCGATCGGCGACCCCGACGGCATCAACGCCGCCGCCGAGGAAGACAAGCTCGGTCCCACGCAGTTCGACCTCGACTCGCTGAAGTCCTTCGACGACGGCACCGACGGCGACGTCGACGAGGATCTCGAAGACCTCGACCTCGACGAGCTCGACGTCGACGAGCTCGAACAGGACGAGGAAACCCTCTGCCTCCTCGAATGGTCCGCGACGCCGGGCCGCGACCGCCGCGACCGCGAAGGATGGCGCCAGGCAAACCCGTCGATCGGCTACACGATCTCCTGGCGCACCGTCGCCGCCGCCTGCAAGACCGACCCCGAGTGGATCTTCCGCACCGAGGTGCTCTGCCAGTGGAACGACGGCGCCACGTCCGGACCGTTCGAACCCGGCTCCTGGGAGAGCACGACGATCAAGACCCAGCGCCTCGACGACGGCTCCGAGATCATCGTGAGCCCCGACGACCGCATCGTCAGCCCCGTCATGGCCGGCATCGGCCAGTCCACGAACGGTTCCCTCGTCTACATCGCGCTCGCCGGATGGCGGGCCGATGGTGACGCGCAGGTCGAGGTGGTCGCGGGCCGGTACGGCACCGACTGGGTCGAAGAGTGGCTCTCCTCGCCCGACCGCAAGGGGCGGATCCAAGCGGTCACGGGCCAGCGTGCGGGGGCGCCGGAGTCATCGATCCTGAAGAAGCTCAAGGCTGATCGCGGCTTCCGGCTCGACGTCGTGGACATGGATCTCGTTGGGGCACATCACGAGGCGTACGAGCAACTCCGTCGGCGAACGGTGTGGCACCCACCGCTGCAGCAGCTCGATCTGGCAGCGCAGACGGCAGAACGCAAGACGTTGTCGGGCGGTGCGTGGGTGATCGACCACGTGCACAGCCCGATCGACGTGGCGGCGCTCAAGGCGTGGATCGCGGCGCTGTGGGCACTCAAGAACTACGAGCCCGAAGCGACGCCGCCGCCCCAGGAACCTTTGGCGCTCACCGCGACCGATGTGTTCGACCACTACGACACACTGACCGACGACCTCGGGTCGATCGGCTTCTGAGCGAAGGAGGCGGCATGCCGAAGCTGATCGACTGGATCCGTGGGCATCTTGGACCTGTCGCCGCTCTTGACGCCCTGCCGCGGGAAGCGACGACGGAGCTCGGATACTCGTCGAACTCGTCGTACGGTTTCTGGCCGGATCTAGACGAGGAAGAGACTCCGGAGCTTCGCTGGCCCGAGAACATCAAGGTCTACGACAGGATGCGTCGCCAGGATGCTCAGGTTATCTCGGTGTACCGCGCCGTGACCCTCCCGATCGAACGCACGCAATGGTACGTCGACCCGGCCGGAGCGAGCCCCGAGGTTGCACAGTTCGTCGCCGACAACCTGGGTCTGAACGTCAAGGGGAACGACGAGCAAGCGCCTCGTCGCCGGAGCCCGAGCGTCTCCTGGGCTGAGCATCTGCACCACGCACTGCTATCGCTCGCGTTCGGTCACTCCGTGTTCGAGCAGGTGTACCGACTGGGCAGCGACGACCGGCTTTGGCTTCGGAAGCTGGGATGGCGGCCGCCGCGCACGATCTCCCGCGTCGAGGTAGCGCCCGATGGTGGTCTGATCGCGATCGAGCAGTCGGGCTACGGGCTCACCGAGGGTCGCACGTACCGGATGCCGGTCGATCGCCTCGTTGTGTATGTCAACGAGCGCGAGGGCGGCAACTGGCTGGGCCAGTCGCTGTTCCGGCCTGCATACAAGTTCTGGACCCTGAAGGACCGTCTGCTGCGCGTTCAGGCGCAGACGATCGACCGCAACGGCATGGGCGTCCCGGTCTACACGGCATCCGAGCTCCCGGCGAACCTGCTCGACCCCGAGCAGTGGGAGCAGCGCCGGACCAAGGAGATCTCGGAGGGGCTGAAGATCGCCCGCGGCTTCCGGTCTGGGGAGAGCGCCGGCGCGGCCGTGCCGCACGGAGCAGAGGTGAAGCTGCTTGGCGTCGAAGGCACGTTGCCGGACGCCGAGAAGCCGATCCGCTACTACGACGAGCAGATCGCCCGCGCCGTACTCGCGCACTTCCTGAACCTCGGAGGTGACAACTCGACCGGGTCCTACGCGCTCGGCGACACCTTTAAGGGCTTCTTCACGATGTCTGTCCAGGCCGTCGGCCTGCAGATCGCCGACACCGCATCGCGGCACATCGTCGAGGATCTCGTCGACCTGAACTTCGGCCCCGAAGAGCCGGCACCGCGGATCGTGTTCGACGAGATCGGCGAAGGCTTCGCAGCCGAAGCCATCAAGTCGATGGTCGACGCCGGGGTCATCAAGCCGGACGAGGACCTCGAGAAGTTCGTCCGCCAGGCGCTGAACCTCCCGGCGACGAAGCAGACGGAGCCCGGCAGCCCAGACAGCGGCGTGACCTCCGACGACGAAGTGGCCGCAGCGGCCGCACGCGTAGCCCAGATGGTCTACCTCGAGGTGCCGGGCGTACTCACCAAGGACGAAGCCCGAGGCCTCGTCGAACGCGCCGGCGCGAACCTCACCACCCCAGCGCCCGACGAAGACGCACCTACGGAGGAACCATGACCGCCATCTCGCGAGGCATGCTCGGCAGCAGCCCGGACTGGTATCGCACCGCGCTCGCCGACGGCGACGACCGGACCGCCGAGATCCACATCTACGGCCCGATCGTCTCCATCGCCTGGTGGGACGACGAAGTCAGCGCCGACAGCCTCGTCCGAGAGATCGCCGAGCTGGACGTCGACAAGATCCAGCTGCGGATCAACTCGCCCGGCGGCGTGATCTACGGCGCGATCGCGATCATGAACGCCCTCGTCCGGCACCCGGCCAGGGTCACGGCCACCATCGACGGACTCGCCGCGTCCGCCGGGACAGTCGTCATGCTCGCCGCCGAGGAGATCGCCATAGGCAGGGGCGCAGAGATCATGATCCATGACGCCGCCAGCGGCATCTGGGGTCAGTCGCCGGACCTGCGCAAAGAGGCCGACAGCCTCGACCGCATCTCTAACACGATCGGCGAGCTCTATGCCGCGCGCGCAGGCGGCACCCTCGAAGACTGGCGAGCAGCAATGCGGGAAGAGACCTGGTACACCGCCGACGAAGCGCTCGCCGCGGGCCTGGTTGATCGCGTTCTGAACCTGCCGAGTAAGGCAGAGCCTGAGCCCAAGGACGTCGTGGACAGCGCCCGTGCAGCACGCGCGTTCGGCTGGCGTCACGCAGGCCGTGCCGACTCGGCCGCACCATTCATCCCTGCTGCTACTCGGCAGCGGGAGAACGCCGACGACATCGCACCGCTGCGTGCGGCGCTCGCGGCACCCGCGCGACCGGAGATGCCGGTCGCGACGATCCCGGAAGGAACTCCCACTATGTCGGAGAAGATCGCCCAGGGGCTTCGCGAGCGACTCGGCCTGTCCGCCGAGATCGACGACGACGCCGCCCTCACCGCGCTCGACGAGCGCCTCACCACTGCGCCGACTATCGGCGAATCAACGCTCGACGTCGCGATGCCGGAAGGCGTCACGATGATCGACGAGGAACAGCTCGCCTCGCTCCGTGCCGACGCGATCGCCGGCCGTGAGGCACGCGAAGCACAGCGAACGGCCGAGCGCGAGAACGCCGTCGATGCCGCGATCCGCGAAGGTCGGATCGCTCCGTCGCGTCGGAAGAACTGGATCGACCAGATCGCAGCTGACCCGGGCGCCGTCGAGGTGCTCAACAGCCTCGCCGCCGGCACGATCCCGCTTGAGGCGAAGGGCTTCACGGGCGGTGTCGACGAGGCGCCGGACGACGACACCGAGATGTACGCCAAGGTCTGGCCGACGGCCAGCGAGACGAAGGAGAACTGAGCCATGGGCAACTACCTTCCCGTGTTCCGCCCCGGCGACACTGTGACATTCGACGTCACGGCCGACGTCGTCGGCGGACAGACCGTCCAGGTCGGAGGTGCAGATCGCTCTGTCTCTCCGGCGGAGGCCGGGTCGACCACGCTCGTCGGCGTCGCCGGTCATGACGCCGCCGTGGGCGACAAGGTGACCGTCGAGATTGGCAAGCCGATCCACGAGCTCACCGCGTCCGGTGCGATCGCCCTCGGCGATCGCGTCGCTGCCGGAGCCGGCGGCACGGTCGCAACGGCCGTTGAAGGCCAGACGGCCTATGGCCTCGCCATCACCGCCGCTTCCGACGGCGGCCTCGCCCACATCATCCAGCTCTGAGGAGAACCTGATGAACACGTACCCGTTCACCCCGAGCCAGGTGTCGAAGGCGACCGCCGCCGAGCTCCTGGCCTTCATCAAGTCGCCGGCGCTCGTCGCCCGGCGCATGAGCGAGATTCTCTCGGCGCAACAGTTCATCGGACTGTTCCTGCTGCAGGGCCGCTACACGATCCAGGGCGGCGCCATCGCAGTGCCCGCGAACGAGCAGATCCGGACCGTCCGTGCGTCGGAGACCGTCGCGCCGGGCGCCGAATACAAGCTCACACCTCTGAGCGCCGAGCAGTACGAGATCTACACCTCCTCGAAGGAGGGCCTCGCCACCGAGGTCGCCGACGAGGAGATCGGTCGCAGCCTGCGTCAGCCCATCGACGAGGCACTGACGCTCCTGCAGACCGAGCTGGTGTTCGGCGCGAACGAGCTCGCCCTCGGCGTCATCCAGTCGTCGATCACGCAGACGCTCGCAGCGGGTGCCGCATGGTCCAACGGCAAGCAGATCCTGAAGGACGCGCTGAGGGCCAAGGCCTTCGTCCGGAAGCTGAAGCTCGGCTACGACATCGACACGGTGGTCCTCAACGGCGAGCAGTACGCCGAGGCCATCCCCGAGATGCTCGACGTGCTGCCCGACGGCGACGACACGGCCCGCACTGGCAACTTCCCGACCTTCGCCGGCATCACCTGGGTGCCCGCTGACGACGACTCGTTCACGGACCCGCAGTTCGTGGACCGTCGCCGGTTTGGCGGTATCGCCCGCGAGGTCATCCCGTCGCCGGAGTACCGACCTGTCGGCAACGATACGGGCGTCGAGATCGCACCGATCCGTGAGCCGAAGTCGGACAAGACCCGCCTGCAGGCGCGCAACCCGCACGTGCCTGTCGTGACCAACCCGCTCGCGGGCCTCACGATGACCGGAACGGGGGCCTGACCATGGCTGATCAGTACGAGGTCAAGGCGAACGTCGTGAAGGTCGCCGTCGGCGACCCGGCCGGCAACCGCGTCGCACGGATCCTCCGCCGCGGCGCGATCGTTCCCGACGGCGTCGACGAGAGCACGCTCAAGTCGCTCGCCGGCCGCCGACTCATCGCGAAGGTCACCAAGCGTGGGCCGTCCGCCGCTGAGAAGGCCGCCGCCGAGAAGGCCGCCGCTGAGAAGGCGGCTGCCGAGAAGGCCGCCGCTGAGAAGGCCGCCGCCGAGAAGGCCGCCGCCGAGAAGGCCGCCGGCGAGAACACAGCGGCGAAGTAACAGAGAAGGAGGCGAAGGATCGTGGCCATCACACCTGACCAGATCGGGACAGACGAGGACGCGGCACGTCGAGTGCTCGTTCGCGCCCGATCCTTCGCCCCCTGTCTCGACAGTCTCGCCGACGAGCGACAGAAGGACGCGATAGCGATCCTCAAGGGCGTTTACGCCGAATTGCCCGACCCGGGCGCTCGGCGGGCGCGGTCGCTCAGCCGGAACGGCACGGCGATCACGTTCGACGACCTCGAGTCAGCTTTCTCCGACGACGACATCCGATCGCTCCGATCGCTCTGCACGGCCGCCGCCGACACCGTCGCGGCAGGCATGCCGAGCGGAGCATTCCCGATCGATGGCATCGCAGTCGGGGTCTGGCCAGGAGAACGCTACTCATGAAGTGGCCGGACTTCTTCTGGCCTCACGAGGTCACTGTCCGCGACGTCACCGGCAGTGGGGGAATGGGTAAGCAGCATGGCCCGCCCCGGCGTCTCGACGCTGAAGTGAAGGACGAACAGCGCGTTGTGAAGACGCGGGACGGCGTCGAGATCGTTTCTCATGCCAACGTCACCGTCCGGATCGATGCCGGCGTGCGTCTGGGCGCTCTCGTCACGGTGTGGCCCGGCGAGCCGGACGCCGAGCGGGAGGCCGAGGTGCTGCACGTTGGCCGCCACGTCGAGCGACCCCCGCTCGAATCGTTCGTCGTGCTCTACCTCGAGTGAGGAGCCCTCGTGAAGATCCCCAACCCCATCCTGTCGACGGTTGAGGAGGCCGTGCAGGACGAGATGCGGAAGGCCGGTCGGGAGGTTCTCAAGGACGCCCGCACGCGTGCACCCAAGGACACCGGCGCGCTCCGCAAGACGGGCCGCGTGAACGTCGACGACCTCACCGTGCAGGTCTCCTTCAACGGCAAAGTCGCGGCCATCCAGCACGAGAACCTCGACTTCCAGCACCCGACCGGGGGAGAGGCGAAGTTCCTCGAGAACGCCGCCCTCGACTTCGACCTCGAGGGAGCGATCGCCCGCGGCGTGAGGAGCGCGCTCGATGGATGACACGACCCTGACACGCCTGCTGCTGATCTACCTCTCCGGTGTCCCCGGATGGGAATGGCGGCCGGCCGGGCCCGAATACACGAGCGCCGAGGTGGGCCTGTTCTACGGGCCGATCGCGGCGGCGCCTGATCGGGCGATCGGCGTGCGCGTGTACGCCACCGAAGACGACCGGCACCTGTCGCAGCGCCGCGTGCAGATCCGCTTCCGCGGAGCGCGCGGCCGGGTCGACGGCGCCGACCAGCTCGCCAGTACCGCGTTCGCGGCACTCGGCGGGCTCTCCCGGGTCGACAGGATCCTGTCGGCCACTCGAATCAGCATGGCCCCGCTCGGGGCCGACACCAACGGTCGCGACGAGCGGACCGACAACTACCTCATCACCCTCGACAACCTGGAGGCATCATGAACAGGGTCCCGCTCCCGGCAGATACGACGCTCGGCAAGAGCTTCGAGTACGGGCTCGACATCAACCTCGGAACGCCCGGCACGCCGCAGTGGCAGAGCATCCGCCGCATCAGTGCATTCGCGCCGACGTTCCCGCCGACGACCAGCGACATCGCCACGTACGACGACCTCGGCTCGCCGAGCGAGGCCGTCTCGGGCCGCGGCTTCGCGACGGCATTCACCGTGCAGGGGAACCGTTCGCTCCTGACCGGTATGTACCTGCCCGAGGTGGAGCGGCTCATCGCTGCGAGCCGTGCGAAGGGCGAGGCTGCCGTCGTCGACGTCCGCTTCTACCACAAGCCGGAGAACGGCACCCCGAACCCCAACGACGCCGGCCGCTCGACGGCACGCGTCGAACTGTCGCGGCAGAACACCGGCAATGCCGAGGTGGAGGTGTTCTCGATCACCCTCACGGGCATCGGCGAGTTCACGCCGATCGCGAACCCGTTCCAGGGTTGGGACGCCACCGCCCCGCAGGTGTCGTACGTCGGACCCGAGGCGGCCGTGGAGGGCGACCTCATCACGATCACGGGCGACAGCTTCCTCGAAGCGACGGAGCTGTCGATCGACTCCGTCGCGGTCGACCCGAGCGACTACCAGATCGTGAACAACTCGACGATCATCGCGCAGCTCGGTGCCGGCGAGGCGGGCACGGTCCCGATCACGGTGACGAACCCGGCCGGCACGTCCGCGCCGTACACGTTCACGCGAGGCTGACGTGTCAGCGGTCTCCTTCGAGGAATGGGCCGCGCCGGGTCTGGAGCTCGAGCTGGGCGGCCGCACCTACATGGTGCCGCCGCCCAGCGTCGATGCGTCGAGCAAGATCCTCGCGTCCGCCGTGCGCGGCGAGATCCAGCTCGGCATCGTCAAGGGAGAGGTCCCCGCGGAGGTCTCCGCGGTGCTCGACGCGATCGGCCCTGATGAGCATCCCGCGCTCGGACCTGTCTACGCGCAGCTCGTCGCCGACGGCGTCTCCGCGACGACGATAGACCGGATGGGCTACTACGCCGTCTTCTACTGGGCTCGCGGCCGTGAGTACGCCGACCGCCTCGCGGTCGCCATGTGGGCCCCGGAGACGGCCGGCGACGACGACGCTGGCACGGGCGGTGACGGGGCCCCAAAAGTCTCGTAACGGCCGAGGACTGGGCGCCCTACGGCGTCGGCACGCCGGACGAAGACGGCTGGTACCCGGACTATCGGGTGCCAGCCGACGTCCGGCCGGCCGCGCCCGCGGCGCCCGCCCCGGCCGGTGCGACCAAGATCGACCTCGACGAGTCCCTGCTCACGCTCGTCGAGAACTGGCGGCTCGTCGTCGCCGACCTCGCCCTGCACTACGGCGTCGACCTGTACGACCCGGCCGTCCGGGGCCGCCCGTGGCCGGGCGTCCGGACGATGATCTTCAGCCTGCTCGACAGCGACACGCGTCTGAGAAGGGCGCTCACCCGGAGGTGAACCATGCCGCTGCGCGTCGCCGACCTCGAAGTGCTCTTCACGGCCAACACTGCCGGGATCCAGAAGGCCGAGGCCGACGTCAAGCAACTCGGCAAGACCGTCGAGGGCAAGCCGATCGAGCAGAAGGTCGGCGCCGACACCAGCGACGCGCTCGCTGGCATGGACCGCGTCGAGCAGGCCGCGAAGCGCATCGTGTCCCACGACACGGCCGTGCAGATCGACGCGAACATCGACCGCGCCACGAAGGGCATCGACCGCACAGAGCAGCGCCTCGAGTACCTCCGCTCGGTGGAGACAGAGCTCGACGTGTCGGCAGACATCAAGCGCGCCGAGGCCCGCCTCGACAAGCTGACCCGGCAGCGCGACGCGCTCACGCGGTCACGAGAGACGATCACGGTCGACGCGAACACGGTCCCCGCTGAGGAGAAGCTCGACGAGATCGAAGACCACGCCGCCGAATCCGGTAGCGAGGCCGGCGACAACCTCGGCGACGGCATCCTCACCGCCCTCAAGACGATCCCGATCGCCGGCGCCGTCGTCGGCATCGCCGCCGCCGTCGGCACGGCCGTCCACAAGGGCTTCACCGACGGACTGCAGCAGGAAGTCACCCGCGACCAGCTCAAGGCCCTCACCGGCATCGACGAAGCCACAGCTCGCCGCTTCGCGGTTGCCGCGGGGGAGGCGTACTCGCTGACGTTCGGCGAGTCGATCGAAGCGAACATGGACACGTCGCGGCTGGCGTTGCAGTTCAACATCCTCGACGAGGATGCGACGCAGCGTCAGGCGCAGAAGACCATCGAGGGACTCACGGGCATATCGGAGGTGCTCGGTGAGGAGGTCCGCCCGATCGCGGCGGCCGTGTCGACGATGCTCGCCACGGGCGTCGTGAAGTCCGCCAGCGAGGCGTATGACGTCCTCGCGACCGGCGCCCGCGAGGGCGTCAACCGCAACGAGGACCTGCTCGACACGTTCACGGAGTATCCGGCGCTGTTCGACAAGCTCGGCCTGTCCGGGCAGGAAGCGCTCGGGCTCGTCAACCAGGGCATGCAGGCCGGTGCCCGCAACAGCGACCTGGCAGCGGACGCCCTGAAGGAGTTCCAGATCCGGGCGACCGACGCCTCGGAGGCATCGGCCGAGGGGTTCGAACTCCTCGGGCTGAACGCCGAGGAGATGACGGCGAAGATCGCTCGCGGCGGCGACGACGCCCGCGACGGGCTCGCACAGGTCCTCGACGGGCTCCGCGACATGGAAGACCCGGTCGCCCGCAACCAGGCCGCAATCGCCCTCTTCGGCACGCAGGCTGAGGACCTCGGCGAGGCGCTGTTCGCGATGGACCTGTCGACTGCCGTCGACGAGCTCGACGGCGTGACGGGTGCCGCGCAACGGATGTTCGACACGCTCAAGGACAACGACGCCACGAAGATGGAGGCCGCGAAGCGGAACATCCAGGTCGCGGTCGAAGGCATTCAAGGGGCACTGGCGAACGCGTTCTCCGATCCGCTCGGCGATTTCGCCGACTGGGTATCGACGAACCGTGGCCCGCTGATGAGCTTCCTCGGCGACCTCGTCAACGGCGCATTCGACATCGGCGTCGGCTTCCTCGAGAGCCTCGCCGGCGCGACGGAGGGCATCGGCGAGTTCATCGGCGGGCCGCTCGCGGACCTTGCCGACATGATGGGCCGCGCCACCGTGCTCCTCAATCCGAAGATGGGCGCCGAATGGCTGCAGATCTCGAACGACATGCGCGGCTTCGGAGAAGCGGCCGAGACGGCGGCGGACGTGCAGCGGGACACGCTGATCCCGACGCTCGAGGCCGCCCGCGACAAGGTCAACGAGTTCTTCGACCCGGCCATCGCGACCGGCTACATCCACGACGCGGCGCTCGAAACGGCCGACGCCGTCTCCCAAGTGGGAATCTCCGCGAAGGACGGCACCGAGCTCATCGACGCCTTCACAATCGCGAAGGACGGCACCGTCGAAGCATCGAGCCGGCTCACCGAACAGCTCGAGGGCGCGATCGGCGCGATGGAACATGAACGCGAAGTCGCCAGTCTCGCCGGTGAAAGCCAAGCAGAACTCGAGGAGCGATACGACGCATCCCGCGAGGCGCTCGTCGGGCAGCTCGTCCAGATGGGGCTGACCGAAGAAGGCGCCAGGGCACTCATCGCACAGATTGAGAAGACGCCGTCATCAAAGCGGACGTCGTTCTCATCGAACGCGACCAGCCAGAAAGCACGAATCGACGGGCTGCGCGGAAGCATCAACTCCATCCCCGGGTACAAGAAGGTGACCATCACCGCCGAGTACATCGAACAGAAGCAACCAGGCTGGGGCGTCTACAGGCCAGGTGCCGTGATCGAGACCCCCACCGGACTGCCGAAGTTCAACAGCGACGGCACCCTCAGCTACCAGCACGACGGAGCAATCGTCGAACTCATGGCCGAAGGCGGCGTCCGCGGACTCGCACCCATGGCGCCGATCGCACAAACCGTCTCGCCCAACACCTGGCGAGTCGTCGGCGACCGGCCCGACGTCCCCGAGCTCTACCTACCCCTCGACGGCTCGCCCCGCTCCTGGGCTCTCCTCATGGAAGGCCTGCACCGCATGCCCGGCTCGGCACCCATGGCCGACGGTGGCATCCTCTCCACCAGCGACGGCACCAGCGCTCGCCGCGGTACAGGGGCGATGCCCCACATTGGTCTGGCGGTCGTGAACGCGGCGGGGATGTCACCGGAGGCGATTCGCCGGATGGTGCGTGTGGAGCTGAGGAAGCAGATGAACGATTGGTTCTCACGCGGAGGTCTGTAGTCATGGTCGGCAGCGCGGAATCGACTCGGTGGACTGTCGGGGGAGTGCATTTCAGCGGCGGGCCGTTCGACTTCACGCCCGGGATCTACGTGCGCGAGGCCGAGGGGTTCCTCGGCGGGGGCGCCGTATCGGCGGAGGACATCTTCGCGATGCGGCGCCCTGGCCTTGTCCGCACCCGGAACCGTCGCGACGCCGCGCGAGAGCCGGCGCTCGAGGGATTCATCTACGCCCCGACCCCGTCAATGCTCGGGACGCTGATCGACAGTCTGCAGCGCATACTCCCTGGCGACGACGACCTCGGCTGGCTGTCGTGGACCGAGTTCGGCCGGCCATGGCGCCGTGCGCTCGTGAAGCGCAACGGGGCGGTGCAGATCGTCCGGCGCGGGTCGACTGGCTTCGCGGACTTCACGATCGAGTTCAGAGCGGACGACCAACGGGTCTATGCGGGGGACGAGGAGCAGACCGCCTGGGCGTCGACCGTCACGATCAACCACTACGGCACCTATCCGGCGCCTGTCGTGATCCGGGTGCGAGGTGTGCACACGGGCGGTTACACGATCACGGGCCCGGGCGGGCGCGTCGACGTGACCCGCGACCTCGTCGACGGCGTCTGGCACAAGTACGACGCCGATACCGGGATCTTCTACGTTGCCGGCACTCCGGTGAACCAGGGCGTCGCCCGCCGCGACCCGCTCGAGCTCCCGCCCGGGCAGCACACCTTCGCGACCTCGGCCGGCGAGCTGCAGGTCACCTACTCGGAGACGTACCTGCCATAGCGCGGAAGGGGGCGAACGATGGTCACTCGCTCCTACGCGATGTACGGCACGCTCGACGGTCACCCGATCCCGATTGCTCTCGACTCGCAGAGCGTCGAGGGTCGGTGGCGATTGTCGATGACCTCGCGAGGCTCCGGGACGCACCAGATCAGCCTCGCGACATCCCCGTACGATGCGTTCACGTGGCGGGAGTCGGTCCGCAACTGGTGGACGACGCTATGCGAGTTCCACGACGGCGTCCCGATGTATGCCGGCCCGGTGCGGAACTTCACATGGTCGGCCGAGGACGAGATCCTCGAGCTCGAGACCGTCACCGCGGACACGCTGTTCGAGGACCGCTACCCGTTCTCGGCGGGCGAGGGCGCGTACGGCACATCGGCGGCTGACTTCCAGATCGTGTCGATGTCGCTGCGCGGCGCGCTCGCGAAGGCCGTCCAGCGCGGCATCGGTGCCGGCATGTGGGATCCCGCGTGGGACCTGCCGCTCGACATCCCCTACCTCGGCGAAGCCGGCAATTTCTCGCATCTCTGGGAGGGTGAGGACTGGACCACGATCGACGAGATCATCGACCACATCCGGTCGAAGACTGGCGGGCCGGATCTCGCGCTCGTCCCGAAGATTGTCAACGGGTACCTCCGCTACGACGTGATGATCGGCGACCCGAGGATCGCGGGACCAACGATCGACCTGCCGATGTCGGTACGGTCGCCGCGCGGCTCGGGGCTGAAGCGGACCTTCTCGGGCGAAGGGCAGCTGTCCCGCGTCTTCGCCCGCGGCGAGGGCTACGGGGAGGATCGCCCGGTCGAGGAGGTCGGCCCGGTCACCGGCCCACCGATGGCGGCGCGTGAAGCGGCCGTGGATCTGGTCGCGGAAGACGGCGACCTCCGCGATCTCGCCGAGTCGCACATCGCGAAGCACAGGTCACCATCGCAGGCGACCGAGTTCCGGCTACACGCCGAGCAGGGCCGGCCGGCACTGCCGCGCCTGCGCCTCGGGACGCGATTCCACCTGACGTACTCCGGCGACCGGTTCCTGGCCCCCGAGGACGGCATGCACTACACCGTCGGACTGTCCTACAGCAGCACCGATGAAGAGACGTACGAGCCGGAGGTGGTGCCGCTGTGAGTAGCGTCGTCAACCCGGCCGAGTTCCAGGCGCTCAAGGAGGAAGTGAAGGCGCTTCGGGCCATGCTCCGGGCGAACCCGTTGCGCCACGCGTCGACGGATCGTGGCAGCGTCCGGATGAAGGACGGCTCGGTCATCCGCGTCGAGGGGCTGTTCGAGCTCGTCGGGCGTGCCGTTCTGTCCGGGCAGGTCGACATCTCCGGGACGCTCGGCGTCGTTGGACCGACGACGATCACCGGTGACACCTCGATCGACGGCGACCTCGCGATCACAGGCGACACCTCGCTCGAGGGAACCTTCGACCAGACCGGCACGTACAACGTCCAGAGTGGTGCCGGCTTCAACGTCCGCTCAGGCGGCGACGTCACCGTGCATGACGGTGGCGAGGTCGTCGTCAACGGCCCAGAGCCGATCACGCTCAAGCGGTTCAACATCCTCGGCAGCGATGTCGCGGCGATGCAACTCGGCACCGGGCCGTCGTACATCTTCGGCAACGACGGCATCGTCATCATCCAGGGTGAGACGGCTGTGGATCTCGTGGGTGATGCGTTCGCGATGCGGGGCCTGCCGGACGGGGCAGGTGACTACCTGGTCACCGCTGACGCGTCTGGGCAGTTGTACAAGACACCACGGTCCGGAGACGGCGGCGATCCGGGGGACCCGGGTGATCCACCGGTTCTGAATCCCGAGGGCTACATCTGGCCCGTGAGCGCCTCCCAGTGGGGCGTTTCGTCGTCTTGGCAGGGCCACAAGGATCGCAACCCGCCGAGCGCCGAGCCGGGCACGGACGTCGAATGCCCGATCGGGACGAGCGTGTACGCGCCCGCTGACGGCGAGATTACGCAAGTGAACCTGTCGAACGCGAACGCGACCGGCCGGTACGTCGCGATGAAGACGGACGGCGGCGCCTGGTTCCGGTTCCTGCATCTGTCCGGCTCGCCCGTGACAGTCGGGCAGCAGGTCTCGCAGGGCGATGTCGTCGCGGTCTCCGGGGCGTCTGGCTTCGGTAGCGACTACGGGTACGGCGCCCACTGCCACATCACCTTCTGGTCGGGCCCATCGGCCTCCATGCCGAGTTTCGGCGCGACCGAGGACTTCGAGGCCTATATGGCGGCACAGGACGCCGCGTAGGTCCACTTCTGCCCGGAGAGATCCGGGGAGATGTCGCTAGCGACCGCTAGGGTCATCTCAGTATCTCAAGATTGCGACCGCCTGGGGAGGCGTTATGGCCGAGTTTGATGTGTCCTTCTACCTGAAGGACGTGGTGGGGCAAGCGATCGAGCCTGAGCGTGCACCGCAGGTGTTCTTCCGCCCCGTGGAGTCGATGGTCGTCGACAACGCTATGGTCCCGGCGGTCGAGGGCGAGGCGGAGCTCGTGGACGCCGCGACGGGCGAGTACACGGTGCATCTCAAGGGCCGCCCGGAGACGGAGTACAAGATCGCGGCCCGCTGGCTGTCGACGACGGATGACCCGGAGAGGAAGGCGTATGCGTACGCCGAGCTCCCGGGCGTCCACAAACTGTTCCCCGGCGGCACCCTGTCTGCTCTGATCCCGTCGCCGACGTCGATCACGGAGGACGTGCTGCGCTCGCTGGGGGCGGCGCTGATCACTCGCGGTGCGGTGCCTGAGGGCACGCACATGGACGACATGCGCGGCCGGCAGTGGGCGGGTAACTGGCGAGTCGGTGCGACGATCCAGGGACTGCCGGAGTGGATGCTCCCGCTGCAGAACGAAGCGACTGCTGAGGTTGTCTCGGCCGCTCCCGGCCTCTCGGAAGTCCAGCGCGTCTACGTAGCAGGTAGGCCCGCCGCATGGCGTGAGGTCGTGTCGAGCTCGGCCTGGGGCGCATGGCAGATGATCGTGTCGTCCGACATCGTCTCGATGCCGCGCGGCGTGCTCGAGGCTGATGCTGACACGCTCGTCGACGAGGCGCACGCGGGCACGTACCGGATCGAGTCCGGCGTTGCTCGCGCGGGCCTTCCGTACGCTGTGCCGCCGTCGCCGGCGATCCTCAAGGTCGACCCGACGGATCACCCCGGCGTCGTGCGACAGTCCTACACCGAGTCGTCGGGCGAGTGGGTGCGTCGCGGCTGGCTGAGTACCGACGGGGTAACGACGTTCACCGGATGGCGTCGCCTCGCTTGGGAAGACGACGTGTCGCCCTCGGCGGAAGCACAGGCGCTGGTGGATCTCGCGATCGCTGATGGTTGGGCCGCGGTCTACGACCCATCGAACGCCCGCACCCGCGACATCATTGACGGGCAGGTCGACCGGCTGCGCGACGCGCTTGGGAACCTTCCCGACGCCGTCGCACCGTCGTACGCACGCCGCCCGGCGTTCGCTCCTGATGGGTTCGGCGCATCAGACGCGCTGGACTACATGAAGGCCGGCGGGGAGCACTCCCTCCGCACGGGCCCCTTCGCGGCCGCCAAGGAGCAGCCAACGTTCATCATGGTGGTCGCGCAGTCGCGCACGGGTGAGATGGGGACGGGGAACTTCGCAGTCGACAGCTCGACCGCCGACCGCAACGCGATCTTCGTCGCTGGCACCGGCAACCAGTCGTGGGCGTACTATGCCGGCCACAACCGGATGGCTCGCAACTCGACGCAGGACACCGACATGCACGTGATCGGCGCGCTGTTCAACGGCAACACCGGCTCTCGCTTCTTCATCGACGGCGTCGCGCAGTACCACGACGGCTCCGGCGGACCCGACCACCCGTTCACCATGCCGATGTCCGGTCTCACGATCGGTGGACACTCGTCGGGAAACGCTGCCTACACGTGGGACGGCAAGATCGGCGCGATCGCGATCTTCGACGGTGTGCCCTCAGCCGAGGTGCGACAGCGGATGGAGCGACTGCTCACGGCGCGCTCCAATCCGCCTGGTTACCAGGTCGACGGGCTGTCGTCGAAGGCGGCGATCATGCGTGAAGCCGGCGCGGTCACGTTCGAGAAGAACGTGAGCGAGCCGATCATCCCGGCATCGCTGACGAAGATGCTCACCGCCTGGCTCGCACGCCAGACGATCACGGACGCACGTCTCGACGAGACCGTGACCGTGACGACGGCGGACGGCCTCACCGGGTCGGGCACGCTCCCGCGCCTACAGGACGGCGACCAGATCACCTATCGCGGTCTGCTCGAGCTGATGATGCTGCCCTCGCACAACGCCGCCGCGCGCGTCATGGGCCGTGTCGTCGGGGAACAGATCGGCACAGGCATGGCCGACTTCATCACCGCGATGAACACGCAGGCCACGTCGTGGGGCTGGGAAGGCGCGATCTTCAACGACACGTCGGGCCTGTCGTTCTCGAACCGTGCGACCGCGGAGCAGCTCGCGGAGCTCATCGAGCGGATCGATGCAGAGGACCCGACGCTGATCGACATCATGGGGCAGTACACGGCACAGGTTGAGGTGACTGGTCCGAACGCACGCGTCCTGGACGCGGTGCACACGATCGATCCGACCGCGCGCAACCTGCCCGAGTTCCGGGCAGGGAAGACGGGAGGCCTCACAGGGAGTACGCAGATCGTCGGCAACGTCGCTTTCGTCACCAGCGACGGCCGCACGGTCGTGACCCTCGGGGCGAATCCGATCAACGAACGGTACGCCGACGCGCGAGCCGTCCTCGACGGTGCAGCACTCGTTGCCGGATCGGCGTCCGCGATGAGCACGGACCTCGATATGGCGATGATCCTCGCGGACGGCTCGAGCTACACGCGGCACGAGCTCGATTCCCGGTACGAGCCTCGAGGAGCCGGGCTGACGGAGCTCGACATCACCGACCGATTCCCCGGAGCCGTCGTGGGGTCGCCCGGCGGCCACATCTCGGTCACACGATCGAGCGATCGAGTGACGCTGACGATCGCCGGGATCGAGCTGCCTGAAGGAGCCGATGTCACGAGCGGAATCCCCCAGGGATACACGCCGACGACGTTCGCCTACGGAGACGCCACGCCGGACCACTCGACGGTCAAGCGGTGCCCCATCCAGGTGAATCCGAACGGCCGGATCATCGTGCGCGGCAACACGACCGGCGAAGTGCTGCGCGCATCGGTGGCGTGGTTCACGAACGCAAACACGGCATCCGTCGCCTAACCCCGATACAGCCCCCGATCGGGGCGAATTGACAGCCCGCCCGGGCTTGAAACCCGGGCGGGCTTCCTATTTCCCGGGAGGGACACTATGGCAGCTGACGGAGCGAAGGCGGCGAGCATCCTCCGCAATTGGGGCGAGCTCGCCCATCACGGCGCGTGCCTCTACTACGTGTGGCAGGCGTACGCGCAGGCGGGAGCGGCGGGCCTCGCCAATGGCGACTATCAGACGGCCACGGCCGGTTGGTACGGGAGCCCGGGCAAGCACGCCGGCGACCGTAACCCGCCCGCAGGTGTCCCCGTCTGGTGGGGGCCGAAGGCAGGGAGTGACGCGGGCGATGTCGTGATCAGCCTCGGCGGTGGCCGAGTCGTCGCTACCGACTACCCGAAGTACGGCGAGGTCGGCGTCTGCACGATCGACCAGCGTGAAGCGCAGATCGGCCGGCCCTACTTCGGGTGGACCGAGACCATTCTTGGCGCACCCATCAACTACAGCACTGCCAGCGCGGCAGGCGAGATCGAGGAGGAAGACATGCCCCTTTCCAGTGAAGACGTGAAGCGGGTTGCCGCGGAGGTTATCCGCACCTTCCCGTACGAGGACATGGCCGCGCACGTGTGGGCGCGGAACGGTATCGGTGACCTGATCAAGCGCATGGCGGATCGCGTGCTCGCGATCTACGACAGCGTGCGCTTCGGAAAGAAGGGCGTCCGTACGCACGGCTCCCTCACGGGCGCGATCATGTCGGAGATCGGTGCGCAGCAGATCGAACGCGCGCAGGGCGGCGGCGACATCGACGTGCAGGCCCTCGCGGACGCGATCGCCGGCCAGGTGACCGAGGTGCAGGCGTCCGAGCTCGCAGACGCGATCCTCACGAAGACCGCCGAACGCCTCAAGGGGTGATCATGCGTGCCGTCTCTGCAGTGCGGCGGTTGTGGGAGGCGATCAGCGAGCCGCGGCACCTGAAAGCGTTCTACTTCTGCGTGTACCTGATCACGACGGCGGTCGGGATGGTGACGATCACGAACCCGCCGTCGTCGGTCGAATGGCGGCTCGGGACGGCACTGACATTGTTCTGGGCGGTGCTGATCACGCTGGGCGGGCTCGGCGGCACGGTCGCGGTGCTGCCGGGCTGGTGGTGGGTGGAACGATCCTCGATCGGTCTCATCCTCGCCGGGGCGGGCATCTACGAGGCAACCGTCCTCGCCGCGCAGATAAACGCCGAACCCGGATCGTCACGCTGGACACAGATGGGTTTCATCGTCCTCGCCGCCGCTGTCTTCATCGTCCGCATGATGCTCACCCGCAGGTGGGACTACGAGCCACGCCGGGGGTAGCTGATGGATGTTACCCAGTGGGTCGTCGCCCTCATCGGTGGCGGCGTCGTCAGCCTCGTCATCAAGACCGCCGTCGAGCAGTGGAACCGGGCACGCGACACGAAGGTCGCACTCCGGCGGCAGGAGATCGACCGCGCGGATCGTGCCGAGCGCGACAACCGAATCCTGCGCGAAGCCCTCGCGGTACACCGCCGCATCATCATCGACGCGCCCTGTCTCGGCCCCGGGGATCTGCCCGACTGGCCGTCGACGTCCGCACATCACACGAAGGAGAAACCATGAGCACTACTCAGCCCTCGGGCGAGATCTGGTTCAAGGCGCAGCGTGCCCTGCGTACCGCCGTGCAGGTTGCCGTCACCCTCGCCGGCATCCTCGCCACGTTCGTTCTCGTCGCACCGCAGGTGCTCGACGCTGTCGCGGACGTTCTGCCGGCGTCCTGGGTCGCGTGGGCGGCCGGCGTCATCGCGGGTGCCGCAGCGATCAGTGCCGCGATCTCACGCGTCATGGCGATTCCTGCCGTCGACGCGTGGCTGAAGAAGATCGGCCTCGGCTCTACCCCGCGAGGTGAAAGCTGATGGCCGCGCCGCAGTGAACGCGAAGACCAAAGCATAAAGCGCTGGTACAGAACTGCGCCCCGGTCTGCTCCTCACAAGGGAGCGGCCGGGGCGCGCTTCTTCGTTGCGGTCAGTCTTCGTACGCGTCACGGCAGGCGAGACTGCGGCGGGCTCCCCGCGACCGTCTACACATGAAACGCTGATCGCCCCGGACGGGGCAACTGGCGGCAGGGGAGACGCATCCATATTCTCCGGCGAGATCGCGACGACGTTATCCCGTAGACGGTGGCGCTCATGGGGTGATACTGATCTAAAGTCGAGGCATGACTACTCGTGAACGCCATGCCAAGATGATGCTTGACGCGCTCGCCAAGCGCGGTATCAGCGCGACTCCGCACGGGCTTGATCTCGTCGAGACAACGACGCTCCACCTGGATGTCGAGACGGCGAGCGGGCCTGAATCCGTTCGCGTGGAAGTCACACGGTGGCCAGCGGGCGAGAACCCGGAGACGTACCTCGGAGCCGAGCAGTGGACCATCGACCTTCATGACGAGAACGACGAACTGTTGGACCGGATGCACAATCCAGCGGACAGTTTCGATGACGCCGTATCGAATCTTGACTGGGACCGCATCCGAGCCCGCCTGACGTAGGTAGCGCGCCGGTGGAATGCGCCTACGTTGACGAGGCCCAAGTAGGGGGGACTGGGAGCGGGCTACCGTTCGTGCTCACTGCTTCGTTCGTCATAAGTGAAGACGGTGAAGAGTCCACGCGCAATGCGCTGCGGCGAAGTCTCCCGGCCGGGGCGCGCAAGCTCCACTGGACGAATCTGGACCCAGCGCGGCAGGGAAAAGTGGTGTCGGATTTGCTCGGCCTAAGCCTGATGCACTTCGTTGCTGTGCGAAAAACGACTATCCACGAAACGCCTGAACGTTCCCGCCGCGCGTGCATCGAGGTGCTTCTGTACGAACTGTCCCAAGTTGGGGTCGACCGCGCAGTGTTCGAATCGCGGGGCAAGTCGGACGACGTGCGAGACAGGAAGATGTTGGACGCACTGCGCAACAAACGTGTCGTGGATCGAAACTTCCGTATCGACCACATGCCGGGACCGGCCGAGCCGTTACTCTGGATCGCCGATGCCGTGTGCGGTGCGGTCTGCGAGTCCATACAGAACGGCGGCGAGCATGGATTCGAGCGGCAGGCCTGGATTCTTCCGACGAACCAAGGATACTGACCCCAGAAACGCCGAACCCCTGGGCCCCATCAGCGACAGGATCTCCCAGGGGTGACTTCCCTCTCCCCCTCGGGGGCGGGCACGACTCAACTATTACACGATATAGCACATGACGCAAGGCGTTGCGGCACAGAGCCTAGCGAGGTGTGTTCCGTGCGGGCGAGTCAGGCTCCCGCGGGTTATCCCGGGGCTCGCCGCTTCGTTCGGCTGAGAGGACCGGCGCCGCACCACCCACGGACAGTGCGGCACGAGCGATCGCCTCTGAGACGGATGCCCGCGACGGCTCGGTCTGACTTCGACGCCACACACTGCGCCCCGGCGCTCTCTTACGGGAGAGTAGCCGGGGCGCTTTCGTCGTGCGCGGAAGGTCAGCTTGCTACGGGCGTGGTGTCATCGGGCAGCCCCGCCGTCGACATCCGTGTGGCGGTCTGCTCAGCGCCTACTCTCTTTGCCTCTGGTAGTTGGTCATAGAGGTGTTGCGCGGCAGCTGGCTGAGTGATCAGTTCCTCGACCAAGAGGTTCACGGCCTGGAGCAACGACCGGATCGTACCTACGTCAGTGCCGTCGACATCGATCGCGATGATGCCATCGTGCAGCGCGTCATTCCCGACTACGCGTAGGGCTGTGAGCGTCTGCCAGACCGGGTTGCGCACCTGTCCGTGTAGAAGTCCCACCCGCTGGTTGAGATCTTTCCGCTTGACATCGGGATATTGATGCTTGAGGAACGTCTCGAGTGATGCTCGGGCAAGTGCCACAGCCGCACGTGGCGAGGTCGAGAGGACAGCGGCCGATTCTCGGAACAGGCTCGCTGCGCTTTCCGGCATGTCCGGGTGCGGATGGATGTCAGCGCTAGGAACTGGATAAATGAGTTCGTCGTCGCGCCACACCGATGACCGACGGCACCACATGCAGACCGCCGCGAACCACTGAACGGCCAGTTCTTCAGACACGAGCCCGACCGTGCCGATCCCGAACTCGTGGTCGTCTTGGAAGTGCGTTAGCTTGCTGCCGCGTGGGCCGCCGGTGGTCGATACTTTGAGCGGGGCCCGTTGAAACGAACTGTGCTTGTTGCATCTCGGGCACAGGAAAGCGCCTGTCGAAGATCCAAGGTTCGCGGCTACGTGAACGTAACCCGCCCCGGCGGAACTCTGCGGGTCGCTGGCGGACATGACCGCCAGCGTATCGAATCGTACAGCGTAGCCCCAGTTCAGCGTGGCGGAGAGGTAGGCGCGCATTGCCGACCAGTGATCGTCCTGGGCGACGGAGGCTCAATCTTCGGCGATCGCGTATCGGCAGCTACTCGTCGTAGTCGAGGTCAGGGTCGACGGGCTCGTTCGGCAGCGGCGGATCGGCCTGGTACTCGCGTAGTGCTCCGATCAGTTCGTCGACGTCGACGCAGGCGGCGATGTCGAGGAGATCGCGGACCTCGGACCAGACGAGCCTGCGTGGCATGTATGCGAGCGTACCGAGGTGCCCGGCCGGTCGCGCGGCTTGGATGCTGTGGCTTCTACACCTCGTACACGCTGAGCGCTTGCCAACCATCGGGAACGCCGGCCGGGAGCTCGTCGAGGGTCGCGATCTCCACTTCTCTGGTCTCCGTAGCGCGAGCGACGCCGGTGCCAGCGTGGGCTCGTGCGGAAGCGAGCTCGAATCCGTTGGGGACTGCGGCGCGGATCGCTGGCGTGAACTCGGGGAGGGACCCTGCCGGCGCTTCGATGTCGAGTGTCTGGGCGGATCGGAGCGTTACGCGGTAGGGCACTGCCTGATCTTACGCCGCTCGCTCGATGAGCTGCGGCCCGCTGTCGCCGGTCTTGAACGGTGCGACGGGGTAGTAGTCGAGCGCTGCGGCCTCGTCCTGGTGCGTGGCGATGGCCTCGTCGGCGAGGGCTTGGTCGCCGGTGACAGTCGGGTCGATCCAGTGCTCCCACATCCGCTGGGGGAGGGTCACGGGGTTGCGGTCGTGGATGTTGGCGAGGTGCGGAACTGACGCGGTGGTGAGGATCGTCGCAGTGAGGGTCCAGTCGTCGTCGGTGCCCTTGGGGCGCCACCAGGAGTAGAGGCCGGCGAACCCGATGTGGCCGTCGGCGGGGTGGATCCACCACGGCTGCTTGGAGCCCTTCTCCCCGGTCCACTCGTAATAGCCGTTCGCCGGGATGATGCACCGCGACGTCCTCAGCGGGCGCTTCCAGGTGGCCTTCTCGGCGATGCCTTCGGTACGGGCGTTGAAGGTCGGGAACTTCGGTGCGATCGCGTCCGACCATGGTGGGACTAGCGACCAGCGCGCCCGCACGAACCGGAGCTGCCGGTCTTTCGCCGAGTCGAGCAGCACGGGGATCTGCGTCGTGGGCGCGATGTTCCACCGGGCTTCCCAGTCAGGGGCCCAGTCCTCGGGCTTCCGGCCGGTCTGCTCGACGAAGTCCGTGATCGACTCGTTGACCTTGTCATCGATGGCGAAACGTCCGCACATGCCGTGAGCTTACAGAGCGTCGCCAGGCGCGGGTACCCTCGCGGCCATGACAGCGAGGTGGCATCCGATCTTCCAAGCGGACGAGCAAGAGCCGGGGAAGTGGACCATGGCCACCACCCTCGGCGAACAGTACGGCCTCATCGAACTGCGCCGCACCGAGGCAGGACCGCGGTACCGCGTCCAATTCCGCGGCGACGTGATCGGCTGGGCCACGTCCCTCAAAGTAGCCGTCGAACGCGCGAACGCCGCGTACGTCTCTAGCCTCGGCCACAAGGGAGGACCGAACGAACCCACTGGTCGATGAGCCTACGCAACCCTCATCGCGCTCGTCGCAGAGAGGACAAGGCCGGGCGATCGGGCTTCACGTGAGTGGATCCCCGCGTGCCCACATTTTGCCCACATTCGACGTGATTCGACCCCGTCGCAGGTGTCGCAAACTGTCGGCATCTGTCGCATGATTCCGCGGGTAGGCTTGCGAGGGCCGAGGTAGGTCAGAACCACGACTTCTTCTCGGGTTCTGGCTCGTCATACGTCATCGGCAAGGCCGTGGCCACCGAGGACGACGACTGGCCTTACTTCGCATTCTGAGGTCCCGCCGCGCCGCCAGTGTGACGCGCCGCCGGGCCTGTGCGCCCGGCGGCGCTTCGTCGTCCCCCATGAGAAAGGGCTGAGCGCCGTGAATCACGCTGCTGCCACCATTCGCGACGCGATCCCCGAGACGGCCGAGCTCCGTCAGATCGCGGCGATCATGGAGCACTACGTCCGCAATACCGTCGTGACGTTCGCCGAGACGGCGCCGGATGTCCAGGAGTGGGAACAGCGGTGCCGGGATCTGGAGGCGCACGGCCTGCCCTTCCTGGTTGCCGAGGACCACACGGGTGTCGTCGGCTTCGCCTACGTCGCGCCGTGGCGCCCGAAGGCCGCCTATCGGCACACCGTCGAGGACACGATCTACGTCGCGCCTTCGGCCGCGGGCCGCGGTATCGGTAAGGCGCTGCTGTCGGTGCTGATCGAACGTGCCGGCGTTGCCGGATGCCGGCAGATGGTCGCGGTGGTCGTGGACACCGGGAACCCCGCCTCCGCCGAGCTTCACCGACGCCTCGGTTTCGAGGACGTGGGCCGGTTGAAGGAGGTCGGGTTCAAGCACGACCAGTGGCTGGACACCGTGCTGATGCAGCGGCGAGTGGGTGCGTGAGCCCGGCGACGGGGCACCGCTGATGAAGGCGGGCAAAGAGGCCGTGTAGTTCTCGAGCGCCGCAGTCCAAAGCGCGGCAGGCGTACACGCGAGCAGCCTGTGATTCGCGGGCGACCGAAGCGGCGTCACGCGCATCGGACGCATGGTTCACGACAGGGGCGTCCCTGAGTGTCAGCTCTCGAGGTCTTCGACGATGGCTTGAAGCGTCTCGATGAACGAGCTGATGTCGGCATCGGTCATCGGCAGCGACAGCGAGAATTCGCCGCGATGTACAGGGAAGAACCCGCGGTTCGCGAGCTCGAGCGAGATGATCTGGGTCTTCTCGCCATCCAGGTTCCGCCAGTAGTCGCGGTGCGTGGTGATCGCGAACCCCGGCTCCTTCATGTATCCGTACGCCAGATGAGAGAAGCCTTTGCCGTAGACGGCGAGCGGGCTGTTGCGGTTCTGCGACCACGAGTTCACCTCGGTCATGATCCGGGTGGCGTAGCCGTTCAGCCTTTCGAACGCCGCTTCGTCCAGCTCCTGCATGCACGCTGCGCCGGCGACCAGAGCGAGACGGTGGCCGTGGTGGGTGCCGGAGATCGTGACACGGCCGTCCTCGAGGACCTGCATTACCTCAGCGGAGCCGCCGACCGCGCCGAGGGGCATGCCGCCGCCGATGATCTTGCCCATGACGGTGAGATCGGGTGTCACCCCGTACACGCCCTGCAGCCCGTGGAAGCTGGCGCGCAGGCTGATCGTTTCATCGAAGATCAGGACGATCCCGAGCTCCTTCGTGAGAGCGCGAATCCCTTCGACGAAGTCCTGATCGAGCACGACGAGCCCGCCAGCGCCGCTCTGAAGCTCCATGATCACGCACGCGATCTCGGCGGCGTGCGCGCGCAGTGTGCGCTCGCACCCGGCGAGATCGTTCTGGGTGAGTAGAACGATGTTGTCGACGTCTGCGGTCGGGATGCCGCCGCTGTCGGGGAGTGGATTCGGCGCATCCGACGTGCCGCTCAGGGCCGGGTTCGGGTGTGACGAGACGTGGAGCAGGTCGCTGAAGCCGTGGTACCCGCCCTCGAACTTGGCGATCTTCGTCCTGCCGGTGTAGGCACGGGCCACGCGGATCGCGCTCATGCACGACTCCGTGGCGGAGCAGGAGAACTGGATCTTCTCCACGGACGGAACGCGATCGATCAGGATGCGTGCGAGGTCAGCCTCGGCGGGGCTGGGGTTGCCGAACGAGAAGCCGGTGGGGATCGCGGCGGTGAGCGCATCCGTGATCGCGGGGTGGTTGTGCCCCAGGACGTTCACGGTGTAGTTGTTGTTCAGATCCAGGAGGCGGTTGCCGTCGACCGTCTGGATATACGCGCCGTCGCCGCTCTCGGCGAAGACCGCGTGTGGGCCGAAGTTGAACGAGTTCCGGCTGTACCCGCCCGGGATGAGACTCCTGCCCTCACGGGTTAGTTCGGCCGAAGCGGCGAACTTCGTCGAGAACTTGTCGAGGCTCGACTCGAGCGTGAGCGCAGGCATTGGTTCCTCCATCGCGGGGTGACGCTGTGCCTCACGGCATGCGTCGTCGAAGACGACCCGCTGGTCTGGGTGGCGGACAGTGGCAAGTCATCTCATCGTCGGATGCACGGCCGCATCGAGCAACGACGCATCCGCGATCGGGCGATCGCGGATCGCGATCGTCACTTCTCGGGGCGGATGAGGCTGACAGCTCCCGGGACGAGCGAGAGGTGCTGGGAGACGATCTGCGCCGCGACCGAGCGGAACTGCTCAACGGTTCGATCCGAGGCGCGGCGTGCGAGGTACACGAGCGCCAGACTGGAAGGCTCGGCATCCGCGAGCGCTACGTAGCGCACCCCTGGGTGAGTGAACATTGCGGCGGCGGTCGAGGGGAACGTGTCGACCGCCTTCCCATAGGCGATCGTGGCGAGGCTCTCCTGAACCGAGCGAACTTCTCCGCCGACCCGGCTGTGCTCCCCGCGCTGAAGATCGAAGGACCAGTACGAGCGCCAATCCGCAGGCGTCCCATCGGCAGCGACGGCGAACGGCCTGTCCAACAGGTCGAGGACCGAGAGCTCCGGTGCATCCGCCAACTCGTCATCCGCCGGAATCGCCGCCACTCGAGGTTCGGCGAACAACGGAAAGACGTCGAGCCTGTCGTCGGTGATCGGCAGGCGCAACAGCGCGACGTCGACATCACCGTCAATCAGCGCAGTGCGCTGATTCACCATCGACAGCTCCACGAACTGGATGTCGGCGGACGCACCTTCGGCTCGGAACGCCGACAGGATCAAGTGCGTCAGGGGCCCGGCCCCCTCGCCGAAGACCCCGACGCGCAACCGCCGATTCGGGCCCATCGCGATGTTCCGTGCCTGGCTTACGGCCGTGCCCAGTGCGGATAGCGTCTGCTCCACGTCCTTCAGGAAGGCCTCGCCGGCAGGAGTGAGGCTGACGCGATGACTGGTGCGGTCGAAGAGCCGGAAGCCCAGCTCCTTCTCGAGCGAGGCAATCTGCGTACTGATGACCGATTGGGTCACGTACTCCTTCTGGGCGGCGCGACCGAAGTGCAGCGTCTCGGCAACGCGCGCGAAGTAGCGGAGTTGACGCAGCTCCATTGCTCTCCTCCTCTGCGCGCGGCGATCGCTTGGGGCGATCGAGCGATCGTGATTCGGGCGTTGCCGCTCCTCGCCCCCGGTCAGACGATGGTACGACGCGATGTTGCGAGCGCGCAGACCTACCTCGGCCCGCTTGGCCGACTCAACGAAGAGAGCCGACTATGACTCACCACGCTGCCGGTACTGGCGGAGCCCACGACGAGACGACGTTGAAACGCGGATCGCTCGGTGTATCTGCGATCGTGTTCTTCGTCGTCGCGACAGCTGCTCCCCTGGCAGCAGTTCTCGGCGCCGGGCCGGTGGTGTTCACGTTCTCCGGCGTTGGCGCGCCGGCGATGTATGTCATCGCCGCGCTCGTGCTCCTCCTGTTCGGCGTCGGTTTCGCCGCGATGAGCCGCCACGTCACCAGCGCCGGTGGGTTCGCCGCGTTCGCCGGGAAGGGGCTCGGACGGCACGCCGGCTATCTGATGGCGGGCGTCGCGATGCTCGCGTATGCGGGAATGCTGATCGGGCTGATCGGACAGTTCTCAGTGTTCACGGCAGACCTGTTCTCCAGCCTGCTCGGCTGGAGCATCCCGTGGCAGGTGATCGCGTTCGCTGGCGTCGTCTTGATAGGCGTTTTCGGCTACTTGGACATCCAGCTCTCCGCTTCCGTGCTGGGCGTGCTCATGATCCTCGAGGTGCTCATCCTCGTCATCTTCGACGTCGTTGTTATTGCGACCGGCGGGGCGGGCGGCCTCAACATCGACGCGTTCATGCCGAGCAACGTCTTCTCGCCGGAGATGGGCGCCGGACTGCTGTTCGCCTTCGCGTGCTTCGTCGGATTCGAAGCGACTGTGATCTACGGTGAGGAAGCGCGTCGCCCTAAGAAGACGATTCCCCGGGCGACGTATGCGTCGATCATCGTGATCGGCGTCATGTATGCCGCCACAATGTGGGCGCTCGGGCTGGCGTACGGCTCCGAGGACGTGCAGGCCGCAGCGATCGCCGACCCCGTCGAGTTCGTGTTCGCCGCGAACACGCAGTACGTCGGCGAATGGTCGACGGTCGTGATGCGCATCCTCGTCGTGACGAGCCTGATCGCCGTTCTCCTCGCATTCCACAACACGCTCAGTCGATACCTGTTCTCGCTCGGCCGGGCTGGATTCCTCGACCGCCGACTCGGTAGGACCCATCGCCGCTTCAAGAGCCCGAGCACGGCGAGCATCGTCCTCTCCCTGTTTACGGCCGTCGTCTTGCTGGTGTTCGTCATCGCCCAGGCGGATCCGTTCCTGACAATCTATCTGTGGCTCGTCGGGGTGGGCACACTCGGGGTCCTCGTGCTCCAAGCGGCCGGCGCGGCCGCCGTCGTCGGATACTTCATGCGCAATCGCGGAGCGCGCAGCGGGGCCTGGGCGAACTTCATCGCTCCCGCGCTCGGCGGTGTCGGCCTGGTCGGCGCGATCGTCCTGGCCGTCGTCAACTTCCCGTTGCTCACCGGCGTCACCGAGGGCCCGGCGACGCTGCTGCCGTGGCTCCTCCCGATCGCCGCTGTTGTTGGGCTCGTGACCGGCATCGTCCGTTCCCGCGCAACGAAGAGCACGGTCGATTTGTCCACCGGCGTCGTCCACATCGACGAGCCGATATCCGATGGCTGCGATCGTTGATCGATGCCTACTGAACACCGTGAACTGGAAGGAAAACGATGACGTTCTTCGAACTGTCGACCTGGGATGGGAAGCTCTTCAGTGAGGGGTGGCGCGCGGCGACGGAGTCTGCGCCCGTGCGAGAGCCCGCGACCGGAGCCGAGATCGGTCGCTACGGCGTGGCCTCCGCCGCGGATGTGGCAACGGCGGCGGCGAGCGCCGCAAAGGCTCAGCGCGAGTGGGAGCGCGTGCCCGCTGACGAGAAGTCGAGGATCCTGCGCCTCGCGGGCGATCTCTTCACGGAACGTGCTTCCGTCATGCAGGACTGGCTCATGCGTGAGGCGGGTTCGGGCGAAGGAAAGGCCGAGTACGAGTCGGGGCTCGTAGCTTCGGAGTTCTACTTCGCCGCGGCCACTGCACAGATGCCGTACGGTCAGATTCTGCGCAGCGGCAAGCCGCGCCTCAGCATGGCGCGCCGCACGCCGGTCGGTACCGTGGGCGTCATCTCGCCGTTCAACTTCCCCGGCATTCTGACCGCGCGTTCTGTCGCGCCTGCGCTCGCTCTCGGCAACGCGGTCCTCCTGAAGCCAGACCCGCGCACGAGCGTGTCCGGTGGGTTGGTGTTCGCGGCGATCCTAGAAGAAGCGGGGCTCCCCGACGGGCTTTTCCACGTGCTGCCCGGCGGCGCGGAGGTGGGCAGCGCCCTCGTCGAAGAGCCGACGGTGCGTGTCATCTCGTTCACTGGCTCCACTCAGGCAGGTCGCATCGTGGGCGAACGCGCGGGCCGCCTGCTCAAGCGCGCCCATCTCGAGCTGGGAGGCAACAACGCCATCGTGGTGCTCGATGACGTCGAGGTCGAAGCCGCGGCCTCAGCCGGCGCCTGGGGTTCCTTCCTGCATCAGGGCCAGATCTGCATGACGACGGGACGCCATCTGGTGCACGAACGCGTGTACGACGAGTACGTCGAGCTCCTCGCGGCGAAGGCGAAGGGAATCCCCACGGGAAACCCGCTGGACGGCGCGCCTCTCGGTCCGATCATTGACGGCAACCAGCTTTCGAAGATCGACGGCATTGTTCAGGATTCGATCTCTGCGGGCGCTGTCCTCGCGGCCGGTGGCACGCACCGAGATCTGTTCTATGACGCCACGGTGCTCGCCGACGTCGCGCCGGATCATCGTGCCTTCGCTGAGGAGATCTTCGGCCCTGTGGCACCCGTGACGAAGTTCTCGACCATTGATGAACTGATCGATCTCGCGACCGCCACGGAGTACGGGCTGTCCCTCGGCATCCTGTCGAGCAACGCCTACCGCGCGCTCGAGCTCAGTGAGCGGATCCCGTCGGGCATCGTGCACATCAACGACCAGACGGTCGACGACGAAGCTGTTGCCCCGTTCGGTGGCGTCGGCGCGTCGGGAACCGGAGCTCGTTTCGGGGGGCATGAGGCCAACATCGAGGCGTTCACCGAGACCCAGTGGGTCACGGTGCAGGCCGACATCGCGAAGTACCCGTTCTGACAGAAGGAGCACCGAACGAGCGCATTCCCCGCCCATCGGCGGTGTTGCCGCGGAGACGAAGATCGGTCGGCCCAGGTCCGCCGTGCGCCATCAGAGAGGCCGTAGTGATGGAAGATGGCGAATGGGACTTCTGACGGGCTGACCCCGCCCAGACCTGGCGAGCTCAGATGAACGGGCCCGAACTTGCAGATTCTTACGGGCTCGAGCCCGTTCGTCTGCGCAGGGCCGGCCCGGCAGGGGACGATACGCCGCCAACCGGCGGGCGCGGAGCTGTTCGGTTCGCGCCGCCCTTGTAGGCTCGCCCCACGGATATCTCCTCGCCGACGAGCGAGGAGCCGGTCGGGACCAGCACCGTCCCCACCAGTGGTCGGCATCGCCGGCGCCAGAGCCGTGAACGGATCTCGTGATTCCAGGAAGGACAACCCATGAAGGTCACCGCAGCGGTCGCCACCGCACCGAAGACCCCGCTGACGATCACCGAGCTGGAACTCGGCGAACCGGGTGCGGGCGAGGTCCGCGTCCGGATGGTCGCATCCGGCGTCTGTCACACCGACGCGATCGTCCGCGATCAGTGGTACCCGACGCCGCTCCCCGCCGTGCTCGGACACGAAGGCGCCGGCGTCGTCGACGCCGTCGGTCCCGGAGTCGACGGCTTCGAAGCCGGCGACAAGGTCGTCCTGTCGTTCAACTACTGCGGGCACTGCGCCAACTGCAGCACGGGCACGCCCCAATACTGCGTCGACTTCTACGGCCGCAACTTCGGCGGCGCGCGGGCGGACGGCAGCACGTCGCTCTCTCAGGGCGAGTCGCCCGTGTCGTCGCACTTCTTCGGGCAGAGCTCGTTCGCCGATCACGCGAACGTTCCGGTGCAGTGCGTCGTGAAGGTTCCGGACGACGCCCCGCTGGAGATCCTCGCGCCGCTCGGCTGCGGCATCCAGACCGGCGCGGGCGCCGTGCTCAACTCGCTGAATCCGCCCGCCGGTTCCTCGATCGCGATCTTCGGCGCAGGTGCGGTGGGGATGTCGGCCCTGCTGGCCGCGGTGATCGCCGGATGCACGACGATCATCGCGATCGATCGCGTGCCCAGCCGTCTCGAGCTCGCCAAGGAGCTGGGCGCGACGCACGTCATCGATACGTCCGTCGAAGACGCGGCCGTACGGATCAAGGAGATCACGGGCGGCGGCGCGGAGTACGCGCTGGACACGACCGGCGTGCCCGCGGTTTTCACGGGTGCGGCGAGCTCCCTGCGCGTGCGCGGGCACCTCGGCGTGGTCGGCGCGGCGGCTCTCGGCACCGAGGCGCCGCTCGACATCGGCTCGCTCCTGCCGATCGGCGTGCGCGTGTCGTTCATCGTCGAGGGCGATTCCGTGCCGTCGAGCTTCGTGCCGAGGCTCGTCGCGCTCTACGAGGCCGGGTTGTTCCCCTTCGACAAGCTCGTCCGCAGCTACCCCTTCGCCGATATCAACCAGGCGTTCGAGGACTCCGCGTCGGGAGTGACGCTGAAGCCGGTCGTCGTCTTCTGACGCGAGCCCGCGCGGCGGGCGACCGGTGTCACGCGCTCGGTTGCCCGCCACGCACGCTCAGGGCGGTGCCGCAAAGCCAGAGGAGGCGCCGCCGATCCGTGCTGCTGGGAAGCCTCGCGCGCACGAAGCCGCTCTGAACGGCTACGCGCCGCGCGTCCGGAGCAGGGGGATGAGCATAACTGCCACCACGACGGCGAGCAGACCTACGTACGCCCGGGCGTGGACTCGGTCGGGAATGTACGGCGGGCGGCGGCGCACCGCGACGATGACGGGAATCGCTCCGGCGAGGAGGAGGGCGGCTGCGCCGAGGTCGACGACGCCGACGGGGAGCAGCGCACCATGGCTATCGGAGAGGCGACGGGCGAACAGGAAGACGGCCGCGGCGGGGACGATGATCGCGAGAGTCAGAGGGTTCGCGAGGGCGGCGGCGTACCTCATCGGGAGGCCTGCGCGGCGCATGAGCGGTACGGTCATGACACTGCCGCCGACGCCGAGGAACGACGCAACCGCACCGATGGGCGCGCCGAGGGCGGTCGGGATCGCTCGCCATGGCGCTTCGTCACTCGGGGCATCCGCGGACCGTAGGAAGCCGGGCCGGGCGAGCGCGTCGACGATCGTGACCGCCACGTAGATCACGAAGCCCCACGAGTTCACCTCCGCGGGGGCCTCCAGGGCGGCCAGAGCACCGAACAGCCCGCCTGCGGCGAGCAGGCACAGGAGCGCGCCCCGCCCGCGGAGACGGGCGAGAACGGGGCGAGGCGCAGCCGCGGTGGCGACAGCGGCGTTCACGACCATGACGATCGCGGACGTTGCGACGGCTACCGTCCCGACGTCGGAGCCGACTGCCGCGTCGACCCAGATGATGACGGGGACGGTGACGAATCCTCCTCCGAAACCGAACAGCACGGTGGTCAGGCCGGTCAGGACTCCGATGAGGACGAGCGCGAGGACGATCACTGAACCCATCTCAGCGAGCCGTTGAACTGCGCGCATTCGAATGTGGGGCAGGAACAGTCGAGTTCCGGCCGCTAGCCTGATCGGGTGCGGAACGTGATGCTTGCGGAAGTCGACGCGCTGCCGGTACCGGTGCTGCCGATCGCGACCTCCTATCCGCCCGGGCATCTGCTCCTCTGGCACGAGCATCGGCGAGCGCAGCTCCTCTATGCGGCGACGGGGACGATGCTCGTCGAGACCGATCACGGGGCGTGGACGGTGCCGGGGGAGCGGGCGGCGCTGATCCCTCCGGGCACGCGGCACCAGGTGCGCATGCTCGACGTCGAGACCAACAGCCTCTACGTCGACCCCGCGGTGGTCACCTGGTGGCCTGATGAATGCCGGGTCGTCGAGGTCGGCCCTCTCCTGCGGGAGCTGCTGCTGGCTGCCTCCGACATCGACCCCCGTGATGCGCTGAGCGAGCGCGACGGGGCCGTACTGGAACTCGTCCTTCACGAAGCGTCCCGATTGCGAGAGGTGCCCCTGCACATTCCGATCCCGCGCGCGGCACCGTTCACCGAGCTGTGCCGTCGGTATCTCGCCGACCCGGACCTCGCGGTCGGGAACGTCGTGTGGGCGCGCGACGCGGGAATGAGCGAGCGCACCTTCTCTCGGCGGTTCCGCGAGGACGTCGGAATGAGCCCCGGCGCATGGCGGTCGCGCGCCCGGCTGTTGTCCGCGGTTCCGATGCTGCGGCACCAGAACGTCAGCGAGGTCGCTGGGAGGCTCGGCTACGCCACGCCGGCTGCGTTCTCGTACGCCTTCACTCGGGCCTTCCGGTCACCGCCCTCGAGTCTGCGCACGCGCTGACGCGCTGGACGGGGCCACTACTGCAGGTCCGCGAACAGCCCCATCACTTCGGGGCCCATCTCGACCTGCGTCAGGATGACCAGGAACGACCCGTCGGGGTCGATGTACATGTCGGTTCCCAAGCCGCCCGACCAGCCGTACCGCCCCGCGTGCGGCCCCGACGTCAGCACAGACACACCCCATCCCCACCCGGTGCCGTCCCAGAACCCCGGGAAGAAGCTGTCGGCTGCCTTGGCCGCATCCGGGACCTGGTCCGTGCGCAGTTGGGAGAGCAGGCCCGGATCGAGGATCGTCCGGCCCCCATGCCGTCCGCCGTCGGCCAGCATGTGCGCGAAGGCCGAATAGTCCGCGGCCGTTGACACGAGCTCCGCGTGGCTGAGGTCGAACGCGGCCGGCGCGACGTAGAAGCCGGCGCCGGCGGGCTCCGACTGCACCAGCGCGCCGTCGCGGTCGTGGCGGTGCGCGGCCGGGAGGCGATGCGCGTCCTCCTGCGGCACGACGAACCCCGTGTCGGCCATGCCCAGCGGCTCGAACAGCGACTCGCGCAGGTGCCCCTCGAGCGGGCCGCCCGCGACGCGCGAGAGCAGGATGCCGAGCAGGCCGAACGAGTGGTGGTAGCGCCAGCCCGTGCCCGGAGGGAACGCGAGCGGCAGCGACGCCACGGCCTCCAGCCACTCCTGCGCGCCGAGCTCGACCGGTTCCTGGCCCGCCTGCGTCCGGTTCGCGATCATCGCGTCCTGCAGGGGGCACGGGGCGGTCATCATCCCGTATCCCGACGTGTTCGTCAGCAGGTGCCGCAGCGTGATCGGCCGCTCGGCGGGCTCGGTGTCGTCGAGGGATGACGTCGGCGTGCGCAGCACGCGGCGATCGGCGAGCTCGGGCAGCCACGCCTCGATGGGATCGTCCAGGCCCAACCGCCCGTCCTGCACCATCCGCAGCGCCGCCACCGCCGTGACGGGCTTCGTCATCGACTGGATGCGCACGATCGCGTCCGCCGCGAGGTCACCCGCCGTGATCGTCTCGATATCGCCGCCGGGGGTGCCGGTCGTGACCGAGATCCCCGGTGCCGTGCCCCGTGCGATGTGGTCGTCCATGACGGCGCGCAGCGCGCGCGGTGCGTCCTCAGCCCGTGTGTCCACGGCCCCACGCTAGTGACGCGCGGGCCCGCTCCGAAAGGGGGATACCCCGACATCCCCGCCCCGCCCGCCGCGGTCAGAAGCTGCCGATGCCCTTGCCGACCAGGGAGACGCCGATCACGAGCAGCAGCACCGTCATGATGACTGCGTTCTCCTTGGTGAGCCAGTCGCGCAGCGCGTCGAGCGCGCCGCTGAGCTTCTGCGCGGCGACGAGGTATCCGGCGACGGGGATCAGGACGGTCGAGGCCGCGATCAGGGTGTAGACCGCGATCACGACGATGACCGCTTCCGTCGGCAGTCCGGCCGCGCCGATGTCGGTGCCCGCCCCGGCGGCCATGATCAGGTTCTTCGGGTTCAGCGCCGACAGCAGGAAACCGAGGCCGAATGCGGCGACGAAGGAGAACGTGTCGATCGCCTTCATCCAGGCGGGCAGCGCGGCCTCCTCGCCGGGTGCGGGGCGCCCCCGCCACTGCTTCAGCGCCAGCAGGAACAGCAGGGCGCCCAGGACGAGCTGGACGACGCCCCGGATCGGCTTGGAGGCGTCGGGGTCGCTCTCCGGGAGCACCGACGACAGCAGCGTGAACGCGGTGACGGCGGCGATGATGCCGATGACCCAGCCGAGAAGGAACCCGATGCTCGTCACGCGCGCCTTCGGCGAGAGCAGCATCAGGATGGCGGCGATGATCGGGATCGGGCTGATCGCGACTCCGAGCGCGAGGGGGAGCATCTCCCCGATGGTGCTTGCCATCAGTTCTCCTTCGTCGTGCGGTGGGCGGCGGTGGTCGAAGCCGTTGAGCGACGCCGGGCCGGCGGCCGCTCGATGCCGTGAGCACAGCCTCTCATCGCTGGCGGGCCGGGGCGGCCCGGCCTCACCCGCGGGCGGTGGTGCGACGTGCCTGTGTAGTCTGCGCGGGTGACCATTCCCGACGGCGGCCTCCCCGTTCCTCCGAGGGTCCGTGCCCTGGCGGGCGGCGCCGACCTCGTTCCCGTGTGGCTCAATCAGCTCGGCGGGGTGACGTGGCGTGCGGGCGGACGGTTCATCAAGCACGGCCCGCGGCACGACGAAGCGAGCATGGCCGATGAGGCGGACCGCCTGGCCTGGGCCGGCCGATGGACGCCCGTCCCGGAGGTGGTCGAACAGGGCGAGAGTCCGGATGAGGAATGGCTGGTCACCGAGGCGTTCGGCGGTGAATCGGCTGTGGCGCCGCGCTGGAGCGCGGAGCCCGCAACGGCGGTGAGGGCGATCGGCGCCGGGCTGCGTGCGCTGCACGACGCCCTCCCTGTCGGTGAATGCCCCTTCGACTGGTCCGTTCCCTCGCGCCTCGCCCGCGCCGCGGCACGGAGCATCGACGTGCCCGCCGAGCTGCGCGAACCGCCGAGCGCTGATCGCCTCGTGGTCTGCCACGGCGACGCCTGTGCGCCCAACACGCTGCTCTCCGAGGACGGCGCCTGGGCCGCACACGTCGACCTCGGCTCGCTCGGCGTCGGCGACCGGTGGGCCGACATCGCGGTGTCGGCGATGAGCCTCGAATGGAATTACGGGCCCGGCTGGGACGACGCCTTCCTCGAGGCGTACGGGATCGATCCGGATCCGGTGCGCGCCGCCTACTACCGGAACCTGTGGAACGCGACGTGACCCGCGGGCGGCCCGCCGGCGCGGGCGTGCGGGCGCCGGTCTCCCGCGCGTCGGGCTGAGGGCGCACTCGGCTTTCCCCTGGGGGAGCGCGCGACAATGGTGCGGTGGGAGCGACGCGCGGGGCCAAGGTCGCCGTCGGCGCGGCCATCGTCGTCGGTGCCATCGCGCTGCTGGCCGTGCTCGGCGTCGCGGCGCTGATCGCGACGGTCGTGCTCGCGCCGCGCGATTCCGGCGGCTTCCCCGGCGACTCCGGCACGAGCGCCGAGGTCGCGACGCCCGCCGCCGCTCCGACCGCCGAGGATGGAACGGCCGACCCCGCGTGGCTCGCCGAGACCGCGCAGGCGACGGGCATCCCGGAGCGCGCGCTCGCCGCATACGCCGCGGCAGACGTGGGCGCCGGCACGGAGGGATGCGCCGTCGGCTGGAACACGCTCGCGGGCATCGGCTGGGTCGAGAGCCACCACGGCACGCTGCAGGGCGGTGCGATCGACGCGGACGGCGTCGCGCGCCCGGCGATCGTCGGCATCCCGCTCGACGGCACGAACGAGACGATGGCGATCCCCGACACCGACGGCGGTGCCTTCGACGGCGATGCCGCCTGGGACCGCGCGGTGGGGCCGATGCAGTTCATCCCGGAGACGTGGGCGCGCTGGGCCGTCGACGCCTCGGGCGACGGCCGTGCCGACCCGCACAGCATCGACGACGCGGCGGCGACGGCGGCCCGCTACCTGTGTCGGCTCGACGGAACCCTCGCCGACGGCGAGCAGTGGATCCGGGCCATCCGCTCGTACAACGACACCCTCGACTACCAGACGCGCGTCGCGACGGCGGCGGAGCGGTACGCGGCCGCGGCACGCTGACCGGACCGGGGAGCGGCGGCCGCGCCGCGGGGGACGGTCCGTAGGGCGGGCGCGGATCCGCTCAGGGCGGCGTCCGTCCCGTCAGCCGCGCCCGGAATCGAAGATCTCGGGCTGGTGCGGGAATACCCCAGGGGGGTATCCTGTTGTCACCGATGTACGGCACACCGAGGGAAGGACCCATCATGGCCACGAAGAACTACACCGTCGAAGGAATGACCTGCCAGCACTGCGTGATGAGCGTCACGGAGGAGGTCTCCGAGGTTCCCGGCGTCTCCGGCGTCGACGTCGACCTCGCCAGCGGCCTCCTCACCGTCACCGCCGAGCAGGTGGATGACGCCGCCGTCGCCGCGGCGGTCGAGGAGGCGGGCTATGCGCTCGCCGCACCGGCCGACCGCGGCTGAACCGGCGCGACCCGGCGGGGCCGCCGCATCCGGGTCGCCGAAGATCTTCATCGACCACCGCATAATGGAGGCATCATGGCCGAGCTTGAGCTCGACATCCAGGGCATGACGTGCGCATCGTGCGCGAACCGCATCGAGCGCAAGCTCAACAAGATGGACGGCGTCACCGCCCAGGTCAACTACGCCTCGGAGAAGGCGCACGTCGCCTTCGACGACGGCACCACGACGGACGACCTGATCGCGACGGTCGAGTCCGCGGGTTACGGCGCCTCCCTCGAACAGATCGAGGAAGACCACCTGACCCCGCTGCGCAACCGCCTGATCGTCAGCATCATCCTGAGCGTCCCGGTCGTCGCCCTCGCGATGATCCCGCCGATCCAGTTCCCCGGATGGCAGTGGGTCTCGTTGGCCCTCGCCGTGCCGGTCGTGATCTGGGGCGGGTGGGGCTTCCATCGGGCCGCGTGGACGAACCTGCGCCACGGCGCCGCGACGATGGACACCCTCGTCTCGGTCGGCACCCTCGCCGCGCTCGGCTGGAGCCTGTACGCGCTGTTCTTCGGCACGGCGGGGCACATCGGCATGACGCACGGCTGGTCGCTGCTCGCGACCGACGCCGACGGGTCAGGCTCGATCTACCTCGAGGCCGCGGCGGGCGTGACGACGTTCATCCTCGCGGGCCGGTACATCGAGGCCCGCAGCAAGCTCCGCGCGGGCGACGCGCTGCGCGCCCTGCTGGACCTGGGCGCGAAGGACGTCGCGGTGCGCCGCGGAGGCGTCGAGGAGCGCATCCCCGCGACCGCTCTGACGGTCGGCGATGAGTTCGTCGTGCGCCCCGGTGAGAAGATCGCGACGGACGGATCGGTGGTCGAGGGCTCCAGCGCCGTCGACCAGTCGATGATCACGGGCGAACCGGTGCCCGTCGAGGTCGCGCCCGGATCGAACGTCACGGGCGGCACGATCAACGCGGGCGGCCTGATCGTCGTGCGCGCGACGCGCGTCGGCAAGGACACGCAGCTGGCCCAGATGGCCAAGCTCGTCGAGGACGCGCAGGCGTCGAAGGCCGCGGCGCAGCGCCTCGCCGACCGCATCTCGGGCATCTTCGTCCCGATCGTCATCGGCCTCGCCATCGTCACGCTCGCGGCGTGGCTCCTGCTCGGCCAGCCGGCCGCGGCCGCGTTCACCGCCGCCGTCGCCGTCCTCATCATCGCCTGCCCGTGCGCGCTCGGGCTCGCGACGCCGCTCGCGCTCATGATGGGCACGGGGACGGGCGCGAAGAACGGCATCCTGATCAAGGACGCCGACGCGCTCGAACGCGCCCGCGGCATCGACACGATCGTCCTCGACAAGACGGGCACCGTGACCGAGGGCCGGATGGAGCTGACGTCCGTCGTGCCGGCCGCGGGGGAGGACCCGGATGAGGTGCTGGGCGTCGCGGCCGCGATCGAGTCGGGTTCGGAGCACCCGATCGCCCGCGCGATCGCGAAGGCGTCCGAGGCGGCGGGAGCGGTCACCGACTTCCGCAATCTCGAGGGGCTCGGCGCGCAGGGCATCGTCGACGGCCGCGCCGTCGTGATCGGGCGCCCGCGCCTCCTCGACGACTGGGCGTCTCCGCTCGGCGCGGAGCTGCGAGCCTCCTTCGACGCCGCCTCGGCGCGCGGTGAGACGGTCGTTGCGATCGCGTGGGACGGGAAGGCCCGCGGCGTGCTCGCGGTGTCCGACCGCATCAAGCCCTCGTCGGCGGAAGCCGTCCGCGAGCTGCGGGCGCTCGGTCTCGAGCCCGTCCTCGTGACGGGCGACGCCGAGGAGCCGGCGCGCGCCGTGGCCGCCGAAGTCGGTATCGACCGGGTGATCGCAGGTGTGCTCCCGGCCGACAAGGTCGACGTCGTGAAGACCCTGCAGGCCGAGGGGCGCAGCGTCGCCATGGTCGGCGACGGCGTCAACGACGCCGCGGCGCTCGCGCAGGCCGACCTCGGCATGGCGATGGGCACGGGCACCGACGTCGCGATCGAGGCGAGCGACCTCACGCTCGTGCGCGGCGACCTGCGCGTCGCCGGCGACGCCGTGCGCCTGTCGCGGAAGACGCTCGGCGTCATCCGGACCAACCTGTTCTGGGCCTTCGCGTACAACGTGGCGGCGATCCCGCTGGCGGCGTTCGGCCTGCTCGCGCCGATGCTCGCCGGCGCCGCCATGGCCTTCAGTTCGGTCTTCGTGGTGCTGAACAGCCTCCGGCTGCGCCGCTTCCGCTGAGGCTCTCCGGATGCGCCGCTCGGCGAGAGCGCCGCATCCGGATGGGCGAGAGGCCCCTGCGGGCACCGGAGAGCACCGGGTCGTGCGAACGCACGGCCCGGTGCTCTCCGCGTTCAGCCGGCGCTGCGGTGCGCCTCGAGCAGCCGCAGCCAGACCTCGCTGATGGTCGGGTACGACGGCACGGCGTGCCAGAGGCGGTCCATTGCGACCTCGCCGACGATCGCGACGGTCGCCGAGTGCACGAGGTCGGCGACGTCCTGGCCGACGAAGGTCGCACCCAGGATGACGTCGCGAGACGAGTCGACGACGAGCTTCGCGCGCCCCGTGTACCCGTCGGCGTGCAGGCTGGCGCCCGCGACGCTGCCGAGGTCGAACTCGACCGTTTTCACATCGTGCCCGGCCTCGCGCGCCTTCGCCTCGGTGAGCCCGACGGCGGCGACCTCCGGGTCGGTGAACGCCACGCGGGGAACGGCGCCGTGGTCGGCCGTCGCGACGTGCGCGCCCCAGGGCTCGGCGCGGACGGCGCCGCCCGTGAGGCGCGCGGCGATCGCGGCACCCGCCGCGCGGGCCTGGTATTTGCCCTGGTGGGTGAGGAGCGCCCTGCCGTTTACGTCGCCGACGGCGTAGAGCCAGTCGGTGCCGTCGACGAGCATGGTGTCGTCAACCGAGAGCTCCTCGCCGACGCCGACGGCGTCGAGCCCGAGCCCGCGGGTCGCGGGGCGGCGCCCCGTCGCGACGAGCAGCTCGTCGGCGCGCACGGACGTCCCGTCCGCCAGCTCGACGGCGACGGCGCCGTCCGCTGCGCGCTCGACGCGCTCGGGCACGGCGCCGATGCGCACGTCCACGCCCTCGGCTGCCAGCGCGTCGGCGAGGAGCTCGCCGACGAAGGGCTCCTCGCGGCCCAGCAGCGGGCCTCGCGACAGCACGGTGATGCGGGAGCCGAGCGCCGAGAAGGCGAACGCCATCTCGGTGCCGGCGACGCCGCCGCCGAACATGATGAGGCTCCGCGGAACGCGATCGGCCGAGGTGATCTCGCGCGTGCCCCATGCCCTCGACTCGGCGAGCCCGGGGACGGCGGGAGGATTCGGCACCGACCCCGTCGCCAGGGCGACGGCCCGCGCGGTGAGCACGCGCTCGCCGACCTGCACGCGGCCGCGCCCGACGAGGCGCCCGCGGCCCCGGATCAGGTCGATGCCGGCGGAGTCGAGCCACGCGACCTGGCCGTCGTCCCTCCACCCGCTCGTGAACTCGTCGCGGCGCGCGAACACGGCGGCGGCGTCGAGATCGCCCGTCACGGCCTCGCGCGCGCCGGGCAGGCGGCGGGCCGCGCGGATCGCGTGCCCGCTGCGCAGCAGGGCCTTCGACGGCATGCACGCCCAGTACGAGCACTCACCGCCGACGAGTTCGCCCTCGACGATCGCGGCGCGGACGCCGCTCTTCGCGGCGAAGTCGGCGACGTTCTCGCCCACGGGCCCGCCTCCGATGACGATCAGGTCGTAGTCGGCCTCATCCGGGGCGTTCGTCGTCATGGGCGGTTTCCCTTCGGCTTCGCGTGAGGTCGAGCGGCGGAAGTCACGACGCCTGATCGCGCCCGGTGGTGGGCGCGATCAGCAGGCCGTCGACGCGATCGTACCCGCATCGCGCGGGCGCCGGAAGGGAACCGGCACGGCTCAGGCGACCGTGGTCGTCAGGTCGACGGCGATGTTGCCCCGGGTTGCGACCGAGTACGGGCAGACCTCGTGCGCCGCGGCGACGAGGGCGTCCGCCGCGTCCTGCGCGACTCCGTTGATGTGTACGCGCATCGCGGCGCTCAGCGCGAGGCCGCCGTCCTCGGTCTTGGCCAATGCGATGTCCGCGGACACCGAGGAATCGGCGAGCTCGGTCTTCTTCTGGGCCGCGACCATCTTCAGTGCGGAGTGGAAGCACGACGCCCAGCCGGCGGCGAAGAGCTGCTCGGGGTTCGTCGCGCCGCCGGGGCCACCCATGGACGTCGGAACGGCGAGGGTTACGTCCAGCGCACCGTCGTCCGTGACGGCACGGCCTCCAGCGCGACCCGCGCCGGTCGCCGTTGCGGTGGTGGTGTAGAGCGTGGTGGCCATGGGCTTCTCCCTAGGATGTGGATTTTAGTAGACGTACTAGTTCGTCTACATGACGACGGTAGACTACTTCGTACACTGGTGCAAGCCGATCGAACGACGACAGGGAGCGGCACATGGCGAGTCGAAGCACGGGGCCCTCGGCGCGGGACCGCATCCTGTACGCCGCGAGCGAGCTGTTCTATGCTGACGGCATCCGTGCCACGAGCGCAGACCGCGTTATCGCGGAGGCGGGCATCACGAAGGTCACCTTCTACCGACACTTCCCGAGCAAGAGCGACCTCGTCGTCGCCTACCTCGCGTTGCAGGGCGAGCGCGAGCGGGCCTGGTACGCCTCGCTGCGCGAGACAGGCCACCCTGCAGGGTGGCTGCGCACGCTCGCCCGCGGCATCGGCAACGCGAGCTGCGAACCCGGGTTCCGGGGCTGCTCGTTCATCAACGCCGCCGCCGAGTTCTCAGACCCGAACGACCCAGTGCGCGCAGCCGTCGCGGAGCACAGAGCCTGGATGCTCGGCGCCTTCGCTGAGATCGCGGCTGAGGCGGGCGTGCGGGATGCAGCTGCCGCGGCGCGACTGTTGATGCTCCTCCGCGACGGGGCGATGGTCAACGGCTACCTCGGCGACAGCGCGACCGTCGCGGCCGGGCTCGCCGAGGCGTTCGACTCGGTCATCGCGGCGAACCTCTGACCCCCGCAGCCGCTTCGCGCTCGATGGACGGCCTCGCGGGTCCGGCGGCGGTCAGGCCCCGCTCTTCAGCTCCGGGAAGTCCTCGTAGCGCCACTCGCCGTCGGCACCGGTGCCGGCCTCCTCGCGAGCGCGGAGCTCGGCGCGGCGGATCTTGCCCGAGATGGTCTTCGGCAGCTCGGCGAACTCGACGCGGCGCACGCGCAGGTACGGGGCGAGGGCATCGCGCGCGTGCGTCAGGACCGCCAGCGCCGTCCGCTCGTCCGGCTCCCATCCGGACGCCAGGGCGACGTATGCCTTCGGAACCGTGTGCCGCGTGGCGTCCGGCGCCGGCACGACCGCGGCCTCGGCGACGGCGGCGTGCTCGATGAGCGCGCTCTCGAGCTCGAACGGCGAGATCTTGTACCCGGATGACTTGAACACGTCGTCCGTGCGGCCGACGTACGTGAGGTACCCCTCGCCGTCCCGCGAGGCGATGTCGCCCGTGTGGTACAGCACGTCGGCCATCACGGCGGCGGTGCGCTCGGCGTCGGCGCGGTAGCCCGACATCAGATTGCGCGGGTTGCGCGAGAGGTCGAGGCAGATCTCGCCCTCCTCGGCCTCGGCGCCCGTCGCGGGGTCGATCAGGACGACCGGGACGCCGGGCAGCGGCTTGCCCATCGACCCGAAGCGCACCTCGGCGCCCGGCGCGTTGCCGACCTGCGCCGTCGTCTCGGTCTGGCCGTACCCGTCGCGGATCGTCAGGCCCCACTCGCGCTGCACGTGCGTGATGACCTCGGGGTTCAGCGGCTCGCCCGCGCCGACGATCTCGCGCAGCGACGTCGCGCGGCCCGCGAGGGGGTGCTGCACCAGCATGCGCCACGCGGTGGGCGGCGCGCAGAGCGTCGTGACGCCCACCCGCTCGATCTGCTCGAGCAGCGCCTCGGGGCTGAAGCGCGCCCGGTTGTGGACGAAGATCGTCGCCTCGGCCAGCCAGGGCGAGAAGAAGCTGCTCCACGCGTGCTTCGCCCAGCCGGGCGAGCTGACGTTGAGGTGCACGTCGCCGGGTCGGAGGCCGAGGAAGTACAGCGTCGACAGGTGGCCGACGGGGTAGGAGTACTGCGTGTGCTGCACGAGCTTCGGAGCCTGCGTCGTGCCCGACGTGAAGTACATCAGCAGCGGGTCGTCGGGGGCCGTCACCGTCTCGAACGGCGTCGCGTCCGCGTGGCCCCGAGCCTCGGCGTAGTCGGTCCAGCCGTCGACCGCCCCGATCGCCACGCGCAGGAAGTCGCCGTCGACCGCGGCGAACTTGCCCGTGTCGGCGGGGTTCGCGATCACGGCCCTGGCGTCGCTCCGGATGAGGCGGTCGCCCAGGTCGGCCGCGCCGAGCGCCGTCGTGGTGGGCACCAGCACGGCGCCGAGCTTCATGACGGCGAGCATCGCCTCCCACAGCTCGACCTGGTTGTCGAGCATCAGCAGCACGGCGTCGCCTCTGCCGATGCCACGCGATTCGAGCCAGCGGGCCGTGCGGTCGGAGCGGGTCGCGAGCTCGTCGAACGAGTACGCCGCCTCGCGGCCGTCCTCCTCCGCGATCCGGAGCGCCGTGCGCTCGTTGCCGCGCGCGATCCGGTCGAACCAGTCGATCGCCCAGTTGAACCGCTCGCCGACATCCGGCCACGAGAACTCGGCGGCGGCCCGGGCGGAGTCGGTGCGGGCATCGACGAGCAGGTCGCGCGCCGCGCGCAGGGCCTCGTGCGGGTCGTTCTTGTGCTCCGTCATCGGTGCTCCTTGCGCGCGTCTGTGCCGATTCTGCTCGGCTCATCGTACGACGACGGCCCGCGGGCGCCGCGGCGCCCCGGCGCTACGCGGAGGGCGGGTTGAACATGAACTCGATCCGGATGCCGCTGTCGTCCTCGACGAAGGCGGCGTAGTACCGCTCCGTGAAGCGCGGGTACGGCTTCGGGGCTCGCACGGTCGTCCAGCCGGCCGCCTCGGCGATCGCGTGCAGCCGGTCCACCTCATCCGGCGTTCCGACCGCGAACGCGAGGTGCTGCCAGCCGACGCGCCCGTGCACGTGCGGCCCGGTCTCGTCCTCGCGAACGGGGAAGAGGATGAACTCCGGCTCGCCGTCGCGGTACCACGAAACGGAGCCGTCGATCTCGGTCTTCTCGAAGCCGAGGGCGGTGAGGATCGGGTCGAACTGCGCGATCGCGCGGGGCAGATCCAGGACCGACGCGCCGAGGTGGTCGAAGACGGGCATGGCGCCACGCTAACAGGCGGGCGAGTGCCGGATGGGGCGAGCGCCCCGTCAGTCGCCGCTGCGCTCGGCCTGCTCCTGGGCGGCGAGCTGCTTGCGCACCTCGTCCATGTCGAGCGCGCGGGTCTGCTCGATCACCGACTCGAGGGCCTGCGCCGGCAGCGCACCCGGCTGCGAGAAGATGCCGATGCCGTCGCGGAACACCATCAGCGTCGGGATCGAGGTGATCTGCGCCATGGCGGCGAGCTCGCGCTCCGCCTCCGTGTCGACCTTCGCGAACGTCACGTCGGCGTGGCGCTCGGAGGCCGCCTCGAAGACCGGCGCGAACTGGCGGCACGGGCCGCACCATTCGGCCCAGAAGTCGACGAGCACGATGCCGTCGGCATCGATGGTCGCGTCGAACTCCTGCAGGGTGAGGTTTCGAGTGGTCATGAGCGATGTCCCTTCGTCGAGAGGATCAGGAGTGCGGTGAACGGAACGAGCAGGACCGCCGAGACGACGGAGAGCACGGAGAAGCTCGTCGCAGCGAGGAGGGGGCCCGCCGCGAACGCGGCCGTTGCGCCGCACAGGTTCGCGAGCGCGTCGATGCCGCCCTGCGATGCTGCGCGGGTGGACTCGGAGACCGCCGTGCTGAACAGCGCCGAGCCGGCGACGTTGACGAACGACCAGCCGACGCCGAGCAGGATGAGCGAGGCCATCATCCAGCCCATGTCGCCGGGCCGCAGCGCCCCGATCGCGAGCGAAGCGGCGAACACGACGACGCCGAAGCCCATCGCGGAGCGCGCGCCGAGCCGGTCGGCGGCGATGCCGACGAGCGGGGCCAGCGCATACATGCCGACGACGTGCAGGCTGATCGTGATGCCGACGAGCGTGAGGGAGCCGCCCTCGTGCGAGATGTGCACGGGCGTCATCGTCATCACGGCGACCATGACGACCTGGGCCGTCAGGATGCCGATGAGCGCGAGCCGCGCCGTGGGGTTGCGGCGCATCTCGGCGAAGATCCGGCGGACCCTGTCGCCGCGCCGAGGCTTCTCGGCGGCTCCGGATGCCGCGCGGTCATCCGGCACGGGCGCCCGGGGGTCGGCGGCGCAGGCCGCGGCAACGGCGGCCTGGCGCCGGAGCAGGGGATCGGGGCGGAGGAGCAGGAGCACGAGGACGCCCGCGAGCGCGAGACACACGGCAGCGATGAGGAACGCGGCAGCGAACACCGTCAGGCCCGTCGCGCGCCCGACGGCCTCGCCGGGGACGCCGAGGTTGGGGCCGAGGACGCTGCCGATCGTGCCGACCCACACGATCAGGGCGAGCGATCGCCCCCGGTGCTTCGGGTCGGCGAGATCGGTCGCGGCGAACCGCGACTGCAGGCTCGCGGCACTGCCGGCGCCGATCGCGAGGAGCCCCAGGAACAGTGTGAACGGTTCGCTCCACTGGGCCGCGACGACGAGCAGGCCCGCACCGAATGCCGCGATCCACCACCCTGTTGAGAGCGCGACCCTCCGACCGCGACGGGCGGCCAGGGTTCCGAGCGGGAGGCCGAGCAGCGCGGCGCCGAGCGTGCTGGAGGTGCGCGCGAGGCCCGCCCAGGCCTCGTCGTCCGTGACCTGCCCGGCCAGGAGCACGCCGATCGACGGCGCGATCCCGACGCCGATGGTGCCGACGACCTGCGCGACGGCGAGCACGAGCATGGTGCGTCGCTGCACGGCCGCATCGCTGCGGCGGGCGGCCCCTGCGGGCGCGGGCGACGGTGCGGACGGGGCCGTCTCGTCTCTGCTCATCGTCTCCTGCCGCTCTCGTGCTCGTTCCCGATCATCCGGGTTCTGCCGTTCGGGCGCACCCGCTCTCGGCGCGCCGCTCGCGTGGAGCGGCGCGGAGCCGGGCCCGCACCGAGCTTACACGCAACTTGTATCCAAGGATCGGATGCGAGTGATCGCCGCTGTGCAGGAGGTGCGAGGCGAGGTGGCAGGGGGGCGGATGCGGGCGGCACCGCCTCCGGGCGGCGTCGCGGCTGGCGCGCGCGATGGGACAGGGGAAGGGCCGGGGCGGTCGGACCCATGCGCGGCCAGGGCGGTGGCCCCGGGCTCAGGCAGTGGGCGGCGCCGTGGCCAGTACGCCCGCGAGCGAGGGCGGCTCGGCCGGGAGGTGCCCGCTCTCGGCGATGTGGCCGCGGAGGGTGTCGGCGAAGGCCTCGACGTCGCCGGCCCGGAGGTGCGCGATGAGGCGGCGGTGCTCGTCGATGATCTCCTCGCAGCGGCCGAGGAGGTGCTCGCCGCAGGCGAAGAGCAGATAGCGATGGCGGTCGGCGAGGCGGTCGTACAGCTCGAGCAGCACCTCGCTGCCGCCGGCGACGACGAAGCCGCGGTGGAACGCCAGGACGAGGTCGATGAAGCGGCGCGCATCGCGGGCGCGGCAGGCCTCGGTCTGCGCCTCGATCGTGGCGGCCAGCGCGTCGGCGCACTCGTCGCGCCTCGCGGGGTCGACGCGGCCCGCCGCCGTCGTCTCGAGCACGAGCCGCGCGTCGGCGTGCTGCGCCGACTGCTCGGGTGTCATGCCCTGCACGAGCGCGCCCCGCTTGGGGTAGATCGCGATCCAGCCCTCGTCCTGCAGGCGCACGAGGGCGGCGCGGACGGGGGTGCGGCTCACGCCGAGGTCGGCCGCGAGCGAGGCCTCGCCGAGCATCTCGCCCGGCAGGCGGCGCCCCTCGAGGACGTCGTCGCGGATCGTCGTGTACGCCCGTTCCGCTGCGCTCTGCTCGGCCATGTGCTGTCCCCGCTCTCCCTGTCGGAAGGATACATGTGGCACCTGCCGGCGGCCGTGGGCGTGCCCGCGCGTGGGCGCCTGTCGTACACCGCTTGTATCCTAGGCGCATGGCCGAGCAGACCGACCGAACCGCAGCGCAGCGCACGCGCCCGTCCCGCACGGCGAGGCGGTGGCTGATCGGCGCGGGCCTCGTGTGCGCATTCGCGATCATCGTGGTCGTCGGTCAGCTGACCTCCGGCGGCTCGTCGGGGGATGCGCCGGATGCGGCGCAGCGCGACAGCGCGGAGCAGCCGGCGGCGAGCCCTGACACCGGCGCCGAGGCCGACGGAGGCTCCGCCGCCGCCGAGACCGCCGCCGAGGGCCCGTACGTGCGCCGCGAGGAAGGCGACCCGATGGCGATCGGCGACGTCGACGCGCCCGTCGTGCTCGTGGAATGGACCGACATGCGCTGCCCGTTCTGCGCCGCGTTCAGCGTCGACTCGCTCCCGACGATCGTCGAGGAGTACGTCGACGCGGGCAAGGTACGGCTCGAGGTGAACGACGTGGCGTTCTTCGGCGAGGAGTCGGCCGAGGCCGCCGTCGCGGCGCGCGCCGCGGGGGAGCAGGGGAAGTTCTTCGAATACCTCCGCACCGCATATGCCGCGGCGCCCGAGAGCGGCCACCCGGACATGCCCCGCGAGAAGCTCATCGCCTTCGCAGAAGACGCGGGCGTGCCCGACCTCGACCGGTTCGCCGCCGACCTCGATTCCCCCGAGCTGCGCGCCGCGGCGGACGAGAGCACGCAGTACGCGCAGCGGCTGGGCGTCAACAGCGTGCCGTTCTTCGTGGCGGGCGAGACGGCGGTCGCGGGCGCGCAGCCGCTCGACGTGTTCCGGGACTTCCTCGACGAAGCGATCGCCGGGGCGGAGTAGCCCGTGGGCATCGGCTTCCTCGGGGCGTTCGTCGGCGGGCTTCTGACGCTGCTGAGCCCGTGCTCGGTCATGCTGCTGCCGGCGTTCTTCTCCTACGCGTTCTCGCGGCCGAGCCAGCTCGTTGCGCGCACCGGCGTCTTCTACCTGGGCCTGATCACGACCCTCGTGCCGCTCGGCGTGCTCGCCGGCACGCTCGGCGCCTTCGTGAACGCGAACCGCGAGCTGCTCGTGACGATCGCCGGCATCATCGTGATCGTGCTGGGCGCGATCATGCTGCTGAACGTGCCGCTCCCGTTCCTCCGCGGCGGCTCGGCGGCGGAGGGGACATCCGGCGTCGCCGTCTACGCGCTCGGCACCGTGTACGGCCTCGCGGGCGTCTGCGCGGGCCCGCTGCTCGGCGCCGTGCTGACCGTCGCGGCGGTGAGCGGGAGCGCCCTGTACGGCGGCCTCGTGCTGCTCTTCTTCGCGGCGGGCATGGCCGCACCGCTGCTCGTGCTCGCGCTCGTGTGGGGCCGCCTTCCGTTCGTGAAGCGCTTCGTCAGGCCGCGGGAGCTCCGGATCGGCCCGTGGCGCAACACCTGGACGGGCATCGTCAGCGGCGCCGTCACGATCGCGCTCGGCATGCTGCTGCTCGTCACGGACGGCACAGCCGCGCTCACGGGCGTGCTCGGCGCCAGCGAGCAGATCGCGCTCGAGGCGGCCGCGGGCCGGGCGGCCGACCGCGTGCCGGATGCCGTGGTCGTGATCGCGGTGCTCGCGCTCGCCGCGGCGGGGTGGGGCGTCAGCCGGGTGCTCCGGCGCAGGCAGCTGCGGGCCGCAGAGGATGCCTGAGCCCGGCCAGGGCGCATCCCGGAGGAGATTCCGCAGGATCGAGGAGGGATTCGGCCCATTCGTCCTCGATGTTGCCGCGGCTCCTCGATATTGCGGAGGCACCGCGGAACCGCCGGGCTTCCTCGATCCTGCGCGGCGTCACGCCCTGGGGCCGCCGGCGACGTACAGCACCTGGCCGCTGACGTAGCCCGCGGCCTCGGAGCAGAAGAACGACGCGGCGTTCGCGATGTCGGCCGGGGTGCCCACGCGGCCGACGGGGACGTCCTTCGCGGCCTCGGTGAAGAACTCCTCGCGGGTGACGCCGAGCCGGTCGGCGACGGCGCCGGTCATCTCGGTCTCGATGACGCCGGGCGCGATGGCGTTCGCCGTCACGCCGAAGCGGCCGAGCTCGATCGCGAGCGTCTTGGTGAGGCCCTGCATCCCGGCCTTCGCCGCTGAGTAGTTCGCCTGCCCGCGGCTGCCGAGCGCCGACGTGCTCGAGAGGTTCACGATGCGGCCCCAGCCGGCCTCGACCTGGTGCGCCTGCACCGCGCGGCTCATCAGGAACGCACCGCGCAGGTGCACCGTGAGCACGGCGTCCCAGTCGTCCTCGCTCATCCGGAACAGCAGGTTGTCGCGCAGGATGCCGGCGTTGTTGACGAGGATCGTCGGCGCCCCGAGCTGGGCCGCGACGCGCTCGACGGCCGTCGCGACCGATTCCGCGTCTGTCACGTCGGCGCCCACCGCGACCGCGGAACCGCCCGCCTCGCGGATCGCCTCGACCGTGTCGGCGCATGCCGCCTCGTCGAGGTCGAGCACCGCGACGGCGTTCCCGTCGGCGGCGAGCCGCGCGGCGACGGCGGCGCCGATCCCCCGCGCGGCACCGGTCACGATTGCTGTCCTGGTCATCCGGGCCCCTTCGCCGTGGTCGTGTCCGAGGCCAGTATGCCCGAGGGGGCGGCTACTCGCAGGCGATGCCGTCGCCGTCCCGGTCGAGCTGTCGGCTGTACCCCGGGTCGCCCGTACGGATCGGGGCGGCGCCCGCGTCGCGCACCGCCGTGCAGTTCTCGTACGACACGTCGGCGGCCGGCGGCTCCGGCGCGGCCGGCTCCCGCGGCGGCGCGGGTTCCTGCGGGGCGGGCTGCTCGGCCGGGGGCGCCTGCGGCGTCGGGTCTACCCGCGGGCCGTCGTCCGCCGACGCGAACGCGGGCTGCTCGGGGCACGACGACAGGACGCGCTCCATCGCGTCGCGCTCGGGCGGCACGACCCACAGGCCGTACTTCGCCTTGGCCGAGATCTGCCGCGCGACGTACTCGCAGCGGAACGCCCTGTTCGGCGGCAGCCAGCTCGCGGCGTTCGATGCGCCCTTCGACGCGTTCGTCGAGCCGTCGGAGGCGAGCAGGTTGACGGGGTCGTTCGCGAGTGCGATGCGGGCCTCCTGCGAGAGCTGCTGCGCCCCCGTGCGCCAGGCGTCCTTCAGCGCGACGACGTGGTCGATCTGCACGAGGCGCGAGGTGTCGATGCCCCGCACGAAGTCGATCGACGCGCCCGTGTAGGGGTCGACGAAGTCGCCGGACAGCACGACGCACGCGCCGTCCAGCACCTCGTTCGCGAGGTCGCGCTGCAGGATGTCGTTGCGCGTATCGCACCCGTTCCCGTCGACGTCGAGCCACGACTCCCCGAAGTCGCCGACCCTGTCGTATCCGGTCTCGGGCGCCGTGCCCTTCACCGCGAGCGTGCCGAGCAGCGCGAGCGCCGTGCCGGGGTCCGCGTCGTCGGTTCCGGATGACCCGGTGCCGTCGGCGGGAGCATCCGGCTCGGCCGTCGGCTCTTCGGAGGGCGTCTGCTCCGCGCTCGGCGTCGGCTCCGGTTCGGGCGACGGCGACTCCGCGGTGGGCATGGGGTCGGGAGTCGGCGACGCCTCGCGCTCGGCGGCGATGGGTGCCGCGGGCGGGTCGGGCAACAGCGCGCCCGCGGGCACTGTGAGAGCGATCGACGCGACGAGCACGCTCCAACCCCATGCGCGCGACGGCAACCGGAACACGCCGCCGCGCTTCGTCGCGAGCGCCGTGATCGACGCGAGCAGGCCGACCGTGACGATCCCCATGAGCGCCCCGGCGAACCCGTAGATCGCGATCGGCATCACGAGCAGGGGCACGATGGCGAACCACCACCATGCGCCCGGCACGAACGGGCGGTCGACGGCGGGGGTCTTGGTCACGGGCGCTCCAGGCGATCGGCGGCGCGCGGCGCCGGCAACGGGCGGTCCGGCGGGCGCTGCCGGCGACCGCCTCAATATACCGATGCCTGGCCGGAGACGCACCGCGGTCATGCGATCCGAGGCCTCCGGGCATGCTCGACTCGATACGAGTCCGGCTACGGTTGCAAGCCGGCGATCGCCGGCTTGAAGCCGAGGCGGGGGTTCTCACAACAGCCGGGGCGGCACACGTCGAACCACGGTCCGATGCTTGTCGCGTTCGCGCGTTCGCCTGCGGCGCGACCCGCGATCCTCTCCTGCACGAGGTCCACCAGCGCATCGACGAAGTCCGGGTGGGTCCCCGGCGTCGGCGTCCGTGCGAACCACAGGCCCAGGCGCGATGCCGTCTCGTGGGCTTCGGTATCGAGATCCCACATCACCTCCATGTGATCACTCACGAACCCGATCGGAACCACGACGACGGCCGTGCGTCCTCGGAGCGCTTCCAGAGCATCGTTGATGTCCGGCTCGAGCCAGGGCTGCGACGGGGGGCCCGAGCGCGACTGGTACACGAGCTGCCATGCGAGCCCCGGCGCCGCCTTCGCCATGACCTCCTCCGCGACGGCGAGGTGCTGTGCGGCATAGCCTCCGCCCTCGACTCCGGTGAACAGGCCCGCTCCGGACCGTGCGGCGTCGTCCGTCGGGATGCTGTGCGTAGAGAACAGCACTTCGGTGGCCGCGGGGTCGTGACCGGCCTGCAACGCCGCCGCGACCGCCTCGCGGACCCCGTCGATGAACGGCTGGATGAAACCGGGGTGGGAGAAGAACTGACGGACCTTGTCGATCTGGAGGGTTGACTGCAGCCCGCTCGCTTCGAGCGCATCAGCCCAATCCTCGCGGTACTGGCGGCACGACGAGTACGACGAGTACGCGCTCGTCGGAACGGCGATCATGGTGCGGACCCCGTCCTTGGCGGCCTGCTCGAGGGCCTCATCGAGGTAGGGCGCCCAGTTGCGATTCCCCCAATACACCGGAAGATCAAGACCTGCCTGTGCGAGGGCGGTGCGGAGAGCGCGCTTGAGCTCGCGATTCTGCTCGTTGATGGGGCTGACGCCGCCGAACGCGCGGTAGTGGTGGGCGACGGCCTCGAGCCTGTCGTCCGGGATGCCGCGGCCGCGCGTGACATTCCTGAGGAAAGGCAGCACATCCTGCTGGCCCTCGGGGCCGCCGAATCCCGAAAGCAGCACCGCGTCGTAGGCCATCGGCTGAGTGCTGTGTTCCGCGCCGCCGCGCGAGGCCGATGTCGCCGAGGGAACGGACGCCCCCTCTTCCAAATGCGCGCCGGATGCGGCAGGTGGCTTCGTCTCGCGTCGATCCGCTCGATCTGGTGCGATGCTCATCGTGGTGTGTCCTCCGATTCATAGGTATGTCTCTGCACAGGGGCCCGCTCCGCCGAAGCGCGCGCCGTGACCTTCTCCCAGTCCGCGACCGGACCGTCGACCACGACGAAGCTCGGATGCGGTTCGGGAACGGCCAGGCTCTGCCAGCGCGCCCACACGTCGGAGCTGCGGAGCCGCAGCTTGTCGCGCAGGTGCTCCCATTCGTAGGCGAGCTGTCCGCTGCCGACCGTCAGCTGCGCGGGCGAACCCGTCGTCCGGATCTTCTCGCGGACGAACCGATACCCGCGTGCGTCCGCCTCGTCGACGATCGCGCTGAGGTAGTCGCCGATCGCGGCGCGGGGCTCGGCCGCCTCCCGGAACCTTCGAAGCTGGGGGTGGCGCGAGTACCCTCGGCCGGGTTCGGCGATCACGGATTGCGCGAGGAGGCCTTCGCGCCAGCACGCAACGAGCGCCTGGCGGTCGAAGTAGCGGGGATGCACGGACCAGAGCCTCATCGCGCGGCTTCCGACGTGCGCTCGGCCTCGCGAAGAATGCTGGTGGCCATGCCCGGGAAGATGATGCTGTGGAACGGCAGCAGCACCCCCCAGTACAGGCGGCCCGACAGGCCTCTCGGGAAGTAGATCGCGCGCTGCTGGTAGCGGCAGCCTTCGTCCGTCGGCTCGACGCTCAGCTCGAGCCAGGCGCGGCCAGGCAGTCGCATCTCGGCTCGCAGCCGCAGCAGGCGTCCTCGCTCGATGGATTCCACGCGCCACACGTCGATGACGTCGCCGCTGTTCACACGGGTCGGGTGCCGTCGTCCGCGCGTCATACCCACGCCGCCGACAAGTCGATCGATCCAGCCTCGGGCGGCCCAAGCGAGCGGGAAGGAATGCCAGCCACTCTCCCCGCCGATCGCTTCGATCACGTCCCAAAGGGCGTCGGGGGATGCGGTGCTGTCCCGCTGCCGCACGTCCGTCAGCACGGTATGGCCGGACCATTCCGGGTCGCTCGGGAGGGAATCGCTCGGTGCGCCGGCCACGGTGGCGTTCTGCCAGCTCGTCTCCACCTGTCCTTCGGCCTCGCGGGTCAGCGCCAGGCGAACAGCGGAGCGGTAGGACAGCAATCCTGCTTCCGGCGGCGGGATGTGCGCGTCGATATCGTGCTCCCTCATGACGCAGTCGCTCTGGATCGACGCGATGATCGGGACCGCGATTCGTCGGGGGACGGGGCTGACGAGGCTCACCCACTGCGAGGCGAGCCACGGTGTGAGGACGGGGAGTGCTACGATGCGCCGTTGAGGAAGCCCTGCTTCGACGGCGTAGCCGTTCATCATCTGCCCGTAGCGCAGGATGTCGGGACCACCGATGTCGAAGGTGCGGTTGAGCTCTCCTTCTGCTGTCGCTGCGCTGACCAGATAATGCAGCACGTCGCGGATCGCGATGGGTTGGACGTAGTTGCGCACCCAGCGCGGCGCGGGCATGTACGGCAGCACCTCGGTGAGGTGACGGATCATCTCGAAGGACGCGGACCCGGAACCGATCACGATTCCCGCTTGGAACACGATGGCGGGCACGGAGCAGTCCAGGAATCGTTGCCCGACCGTGGCGCGGGACGCGAGATGGTCGGACAGGGCAGTGCCTTCGGGGTGAAGACCGCCGAGATAGACGATCCGCCCCACGTGCGCGGCTTCGGCCGATCGTGCGAAGCAGTCGGCAGTTTCGGCCTCGGCCCGCATGAAGTCTCGACCAGAGGCCATCGAATGCACCAGATAGAAGGCGACGTCCACGCCGTGCATCGCACGACGAGTCGCGTCGGCATCCGATAGGTCTCCCGTGCAGAGGCGCACTCGACCGCGCCAGGGCACGTCGTCGAGCTTCTCGGGGGAGCGGACGTACACGCTGACGTCATGCCCTGCGTCGAGCAGCTGCGGCACGAGACGACCCCCGATGTAGCCTGTTGCGCCGGTGACGAGCACGTGCGTCATGAGAACAGTCCCTCCGAAGCGCAGAAGATCAGCAGCAGGGTGATCGCGAAGCCCACCGCGTAATTGATGGCGAGGAAGCGCCGCCACGCGCGGTTCGCGTCCGCCGACTGCGAATCGTCGACAGTCAGATACGGTGCGACGCTGATGATGTAGGGGAGCGCGGCGAAGGCGGCGAGGTTCGCGGGCCACGGCGTGAACAGCATGAGCGCCCCTGCGGTTGCCCAGAGCGCGACGGCGAGCCTGACGGTGGCGGCCGCTCCGAAGGCCGTGGCGATCGATGCGATGCCCGCGTCTCGGTCCGGAAGGATGTCCTGCACAGCGCCGAACGCATGGCTGGCCATGCCCCAGCAGAAGAAGGCGATCATCGTCAATGCGATCGCGGGCGTGATCGTCGTGCCGGCGAGGGCGAGCGCGTAGAGCGCTGGTGTGACGAAGTGCGTGCTCGAAGTGACCGAATCGAGCACGGGGATCTCCTTGAATCGGAGGCCTCGCGCGGAGTAAGCCACGACGGCGAAGAGGCTGATGGCCAGCACGGCCCATGACGCCGGGTGCTGGGAACCGAGCACGACGAGCGCCACGACGAACGGAGCCGTCAGGACAGCAGCCGACACGAGCGTCGCCCGGTGCAGTCGGGGTGGCAGCTTTGCGCCCTCGGCGCCGCCCTTCCGAGGATTGGCGACGTCGGATTCGTAGTCGAAGACGTCGTTCACGCCGTACATCGCCAAGTTGTACGGCACGAGGAAGAAGACGGTGCCGACCGCCAGAGTGAGATCGATCCGCCCGGTCGTCAGGATGTAGACGGCGGCGAACGGATAGGCGGTGTTGATCCAACTCACGGGGCGGGACGCGACCAGGAGGGACCGGAGCAGACTCCTGCGCTCAGTCATCGCTGTGTCCTCTCGGCCCGCGTTGTCCGTCCAACAACTGCCAGACGCCGGACAACAGCAGCGCGCCGGCAATGGGGTAGAGGAAGTCCTCGACGGGCATCAGCACGAGCCTCAGGCCGGAGATCTGCTCGCTGCCGTAGCCGAAGAACCCGGCCGCCATCATCACGTTGTCGAAGACTGCCGTCAGCACGAGCAGCGCGGCGGTCGCCGCTGCCCACGAGGTGAGATACCGGCGGGCGCTGCCGCGCCGGTGGGCGTGGACGGCACCGACGACGAACACGACGAGACCGGCACCGATGAACGGCAACGACATCAGTGCATAGGTCACTGTTGCCGCCTCCGCTCTCGCCATCGCTGCCAGCCGCTCAGCAGAATGAGCGTGAGGTACGTCAGGAAGACCAGGAAGAGCAGTTCCTCCAGGGGGAACTCGGGCGCGAGCAGAACGCCGGTCGCCCAGCGCGAATCGACGTGTCTGAACACTCCGAGGCCGATGCCCACGGCGTCCCACGCCATGAAGAATGCGACGCCGAGGAAGAGCGCGATGGAGGTGGCCGCCGGACGACGCCCGAAGGCCAGCGCGAATCGGGCGTCGAGCAGGATGAGGCAGGCCGTGCTGACGAGCAGGCACGCCACGTAGACGCCGCTCATGTCACCTCCACGGGGCCGGGGGAGTGGTCTCCCCGAATGTGCTTCAGAACAAGCTCCGCACTGATGAGGCACATGGGCAGGCCGACGCCCGGCACGGATGTCGCGCCGGCGTAGAACAGTCCGGAGACGCGGCGGGACTTCGTGACGCCGCGGAGGAACGCACTCTGGCGCAGCGTATGGGCCGGGCCGAGTGCGCTGCCGCGGAAGCTGTTGAATTCCGCGGCGAAGTCTGCCGGCCCCACCGTGCGCCTCACGACGATGCGCGAGCCGAGATCGGGTACTCCCGCCCATGCCGCGATCTGCGCGATCGCTGCATCCGCGATCGCGTTCACCTGCTCGTCCCCCGAGCCGTCCGTGCCGCCGTAGCCGATGCCGGGATCGGCGGGGAGGGGAACGAGCACGAAGAGGTTCTCGTGCCCGGCGGGAGCGACGCCGTCGTCGGTCGCGCTCGGCTTGCAGACGTAGAGAGAGGGCCGGCCGGGCACGCGCGTCGGAGACCCGAAGATCGCGTCGAAGTTCTCGTGCCAGTCATCGGAGAAGAACAGGGTGTGGTGGAGCAGCTCTGGCAGGTCGCCCGCGACGCCGAGCATCACGAGCACGGCGCTCGGCCCGGAGACCTGCTGCTGCCAGCGCCCGGGTCGATAGGACCTGTCCGATTCCGCGAGCAGCTCCGTCTCGGCATGGTGCTCGTCGATCGCCGAGACGACGATGTCGGCATCCAGCTCGATCGCTCGGCCGGCATGTTCGTACCGAACAGTGCGCACCGCACCGTTCTCGCTCGAAACGGCGGTGACGCTGCTGTCGGTCAACAGTTCGACGTCGTTCTCTCGTGCGAGATCGACGAGAGAGCTCACGAAGGCACGGAAGCCTCCGAGGGGATACTTCACACCATCCACCAGATCCATGTGGCTCATCAGATGGTAGAGCGCTGGCGCCTCGAACGGTGACGTGCCGAGGAAGACGGCGGGATACCCGAGGATCTGGCGAAGGCGATTATCGGTGAACCTGCGGCCGACGAACGACCACAGCGATCGCGTCAGCAAGGGGAGGACTGCGGGCGCTGATGCCAGAACCTGTCGTGAGGCGAAATCGCGCCACGACGAAAGCGGGTTGTACAGGAAAGAATCCACCGCCGCGCGGTAGGTCTTGGACGCCGAGCGGAGGTAGGAGCGTGAGCGCCCGCCGGCCCCGTTCTCGCGCTCCTCGAACATGCGTGCGACGGCATCGGCGCCGGAGCAGACATCGATCGGTCCCTCGGCGGCGACTGCCGAAGGCTCGCCGTAGACCCGGTAACCGGGCTGCAGAGGAACCAGATCCAGCCTGTCCGCGGTCGTCGTCCCCATCATGCGATAGAAGTGGTCGAAGACTTCGGGCATGAGGTACCAGGAGGGCCCGGTGTCGAAGGTGAAGCCACCGCTCTCCCACGTGCCGGCCCTGCCGCCGAGCTCGCCGTTCTTCTCGAGAACCGTGACCCGGTGGCCGTTGCGTGCGAGGAGGCACGCCGTGGCGAGCCCGGCAACGCCTCCGCCGATGATGATCGCGCGCGATGATGATGTGTTCACCGGATCGCCTTCATCCCGAGCGCGCGGGCGAGGATACGCGCCTTGACGGCGTTGGGAACGCGAACGCGTTCCTTCGTGAGCACGGAGACCGGCGTCGAATCGATCCGATCCGTCAGTTCGCCGAACATCGCACGCGCAGCCCAGACGGATGCCCGGGCGCTCGAGGCGAGAAGCGGAATCGAGTCATCGGCGATGCGCAGATCGTCACGGATCGACGCGACGATGTCGGACTTGGCGCGCTGCGTCAACTCCTGCTCGGTGCCCGGAAAGTACGCGCGCCCGAGGCCGTCGCGGTCGTCGGCGAAGTCGCGGAGGAAGTTCACCTTCTGGAATGCCGCCCCGAGGTGGCGGGCCCCGTTGTTCAGTCGCTCGCGCTCATCGTTCCTTCGGGCAACGCCGTGTTCGAACACTGCCAAGCACATGAGCCCGACGACTTCGGCAGACCCATAGATATACGCGTCCAGTTCCGCAGCGTCGAAGGTCGCGGCTTCGAGGTCACGTCTCATCGACGCGAAGAAAGGCCGGCACAGGTCCATGTCGATGCCGTGTGCTTGCGCAGTTGATGCGAAGGCGTGCACGACGAGATTGGTGCTGAAGCCGAGCCGGAGAGCTCGTTCCGTCTCCGCCTCGAGCTCGTCGAGCAGCAGGTGTCGCGTTGCCTTGTCGACTCCTGCGGTCTCCGCCGGCCCGTCGACCAACTCGTCGGCGATGCGGACGAGCGCATAGATGCGCGCGATGTGGTCTCGCAGGGGAACGCCGAGCAGACGACTGGCCCACGCGAAGGACGTCGAGTAGCGCCGGATGACCACGGCGGAGCTCTCCTCCGCCGTGGAGCTGTACAGTTCCAGGCCTGTGGCGGTCATGAGGCGCGGGTGCTGCAGACGGTGACGGCAACGGCCAACTGCTCACGCAGTGCATCGGGCAGAGAGGTCTCCTGAATCAGTCGGAGCACGCTCTCGCTCCGTTCGGCGATGAGGGACTCCACGAAGACGAGTGCTCCCGACTCCTCGACGACTCGACGCAGTCGATGCCCACCAGCGGGGCTGAGTGCTTCGTCGCCGAAGAGCGGTTCGACCTCGGCCCAGGCGTCGTCGGAACGGGCGTAGGCGATCAGGAGGGTCTCCTTGCCCTCGCGCAGGTCGCTGAGAATGGACTTTCCCGTCTCGCGCTCGTCGCCGAACAGCCCGAGGACATCGTCGCGCAACTGGTAGATGACGCCGATCTGGCGAGCGATGGCCGCCAGCTCCTCTCGGAGACCTGCCGAAGCTCCCACCAGCACAGCAGCCAGGGCGAGCGGGGCCTGGAACGAGTAGGCTGCCGTCTTCTGATCCACCATCGCGAGCACATCTCGCGGGCTTGCTGGCTCGAGGTGCATACTCAGCCAGACGTCGTAATGCTCGCCGGCCGCGCTCTCGAAGACGGTGTCGTCGAAGATATCGAGCACCATCTGCCTCTGGGCGTCCGGGAGGTCGAGGCGGGCGAGGAGCGAGTGCGCCAGCGTGAGCATCAGGTCACCTGCGAGAAGAGATGACGCCTCTCCCCAGGCGTTCGCACTGCGTCTGGTCGTGCCGCGCAGCATCGCTTCGGATGCGAAGCGCCCGGAGATGTTCATCTCGCCACGGCGCATGAGGTCTTTGTCGATCACGTCGTCATGGATCACGAGCGCCATGTGGAGGAGCTCCAGGGCGCACGCCGCGTCGAGAGCCGCGCGCTCATCGATGCCGCCGAGCGCCTGGTACGCGTCGAGCAGCAGCCTCGGCCGGAGCTTCTTCCCACCCCGTGCCATCCGCTCCAGGGAGTCCCACAACTGACCATAGGGCGTCGCAAAGGCGCGCGAGCGCTCCCGCCGCTCCGCGATCACCTCCATCAGGCGTCTCTCGAATGCGACAGAGACGTCGCCGAGTCGTGCCGTCGGTTCAAGCATGACGCCTCGACTCGGTGGCGATACGAGAGAGGTACGGGAGGAGCTCGGGAAAATGGGCTGTCAACCACGGGCTGAAGGCCCAGGGAACGGCCGTGGTCGCGATCGACAGGGACGAAACGCTGGTCCATCGGAGCTCGGCGACTTCATCGGGGTTCGGTGACAGCGGTGACACAGCCGTGGCGATGAAGACCGGGCAGTGCTCGTTCTCTTCGATTCCCGACGCGTCGCGCGCGGAGTAGCTGAAATCAGGAAGCGCGCACACGATGCTGTCGATCGCGAGACCGAGTTCGAACTCGGCACGGCGGCGCACTGCGTCATGGAGGTCCTCGCCGGGGCCCGGATGGCCGCAGAACGCGTTCGTCCAGACACCGGGCCACGTCCTTTTGCCCAGCGCGCGCCTGGTTACGAGGAGGCGGCCATTCGAATCGAGGACGTGGCAGGAGAACGCGAGGTGGCGAGGGGTGGTGGCGCCGTGCACGCTCGCTTTGCTCTGTGCGCCGACAGGGGAACCGTCGCTGTCGACGAGAACGACCATCTCCACGGGTGGACCTCAATTTCTTTAGCTAGGCGAGAGTTCAACGTAGCATAGGAAAGAGTAGGCTGTCATCGTGGCCGAGCCAGAACGAGGAGCAGCGTCTGAGACCGACGTGCGCTATTTCACGAAGGATTCCGACCTCGTAGATCGCTCGCGGCTGTCCGACGCTGAACTGGAGCAGTGCGTTCGCGTGATGGAAGCGCTGCGCGGATGGCAGGAGGCCGCGCGAACGCTCTCTGAAGCGTCCAAGCGCTACATGCGGCTCAACGAGAGCGACATGCGTGCGATCCGCATGATCATCCGGTCACAACGGCAGCAACGCGTCGTGACGCCGAAGGACATCGCCAGGGAGGTCGGTATCTCGAGCGCGTCGACGACGAAGCTGGTCGACCGTCTCGTTGCGGGCGGACACCTCGTCCGGGTGCCGCATCCGACCGATCGCAGGACCACTTGCATCGAAGTCACCGAAGAGACTCGCCGCTCCGCACACGAGACCATCGGACGCCAGCACGCGCGGCGATTCACCGCTGCGGCAGCAATGAGTTCGGAAGATCGCGACGCTGTGATCCGCTTCCTCGAAGCGCTGATCGAGGCGGACATGCCACAGGGCGACCTCGACGGTTCCGCACACCTGACGGAGTAGCGGCATGCGACGCGCGCGCCGAACGGGCGGCGCCCAGGCCTGTGTGAGTCGAGCCGCCGAGCGTCGGTGACCGACGCGCCGCGCGCGGAGAGAGGGTACTCAGCCCCGCTCGGCGGCACCGGTGCGCGAATCGCGCATCCGGGACTGCCGAACGGGGCTCGGGCTGCTACCGGGTCTCGACCTTCTGCTCCGTCTTGCGCCAGTCGTCCCACCCGGGTTCGCCCTGCATGAACGCGTCGATCTCGGCCCTGCTCGCCTTCAGCTTCGGGTCGTGCTTCAGGTAGGCGCGCGTCTCGCGAGCGACGAGGCCGGAGAGCACGAGCAGCCCGATCAGGTTCGGCAGCGCCATGAGGCCGTTCATCACGTCGGAGAAGGACCACACGAGGCTGAGCTGCACGGTGCAGCCGACGTAGACGACGAGCGAGAAGATGACGCGGAACGGCATCACCGCGCGCCGCCCGAACAGCTTCTCGGCCGTGCGCTCGCCGTAGTACGACCAGCCGAGGATCGTCGAGAACGCGAACAGGCATAGGCCGATCGTGACGATGTAGTGACCCCACTCGCCGGGGAGCCCGTTCGAGAACGCTTCGCCAGTCATGAGCGCCGCATCGAGCTGATCCCCCGCCTCGTCGACGGCCGCGTACGTGCCCGTCGTGATGATGACGAGGCCCGTCATCGTGACGACGATGATCGTGTCGATGAACGTCTGCGTCATCGACACGAGGCCCTGGCGCACCGGGTGGCTCGTCTGGGCCGCGGCGGCGGCGATCGCGGCCGAGCCCATGCCCGACTCGTTCGAGAAGATGCCGCGGGCGACACCCATCTGGATCGCGATGATGATCGCCGAGCCGGCGAAGCCACCGGTCGCGGCGGAGCCCGTGAACGCGTCGGCGAAGATCTGGCCGAGGGCCGCCGGCACGTCGCCGATGTTCGCGATCAGGATGTAGAGGGCGGCGAGCACGTAGAAGACGATCATGATCGGCACGAGGCCGGCGGTGACGCGCCCGATCGACTTGATGCCGCCCACGAGGACGATGAGCGCGATGACCGTGAGGACGATGCCCGTGACCCACGTGGGGATCGAGAAGCTCGACTCGAGGTTGGCCGAGACCGAGTTGCCCTGCGTCATGTTGCCGATGCCGAACGAGGCCAGCACGGCGAAGATCGTGAACGCGAAGGCGAGGATCTTGCCGAACACGTTCGGGATGCCCCGCTCCAGGTACTGCTGCGGGCCGCCGTTGCGCTCGCCCGCCGCGTCCGTGCGGCGGAAGCGCACGCCGAGGAACGCCTCGGTGTACTTCGAGGCCATGCCGACGAGGCCCGTGATCCACATCCAGAACAGCGCGCCGGGGCCGCCGACCGCGAGGGCCGTCGCGACGCCGACGATGTTGCCGGTGCCGACCGTCGCCGCGAGCGCCGTCGTGAGCGCCTGGAACTGCGAGATGTCACCGTCGGCGTCGCGGTCGCGGCGACGCAGCAGGCCCAGCCCGAGCCCCGCGCCGAGCCGGACGAACTGGATGCCGCCGAGCCGGATGGTCAGGTACAGGCCCGTGCCGAGCAGCAGGGGGATGAGCAGGTACGGCCCCCACACGAAGCCGCTCGCGGCATCGAGGAAGCCCTGGATCGCATCTGTCACGTGTCGTCCTTTTCGTCGCACCGCCGCCGGGGCGCCGGCGTCTCGTTTTCGCTGAGCGTAGTGCGCGGGCGCGCTCGGCCGCTAGAGGCGCGTGCGGGAGTTTCGCCGCGCGAAACATCCGCTGCCTCGGGGGCGGTGCGGGGCGGGGCGGGGCGGGCACGGCCGGCCTCCGGAGCGGAATCCCCGGCGATCGCCCGAGCCCGGATGTGCGAGGAGGGGCAGAATGGGGGAATGGCCGTTCCGCTCATCACCGAGATGCCCGACCCGCAGTACGTGATGAGCTCGGACGGCTTCCGGCTCGCGACCTATTCTTTCGGCGATCCGGATGCCCCGACCGTGCTGGCAGTGCACGGCTTCGCCTCGAGCTGCCGCGACAACTGGGCGGCGACCGGATGGGTGCGCGAGCTCACCCGCGCCGGCTTCCGCGTGCTCGGCGTCGACCAGAGGGGGCACGGCCTCAGCGAGAAGCCGCACGAGCCGGACGACTTCTCGATGGACCACCTCGTCGCCGACCTGGAGACGATCCTCGACCAGCACCTCGTCGAGGATTTCCACTACCTCGGCTACTCGCTCGGAGCCCGCGTCGGCTGGCACACCGCGGTGGCGCTGCCTCACCGCCTCAATCGCGCCGTGCTGGGCGGCATCCCCGACGGCAAGCCGCTCGGCCGCATCGACCTCGCGCAGGCGCACGCCTACCTCGAACACGGCACCGAGGTCACCGACCGCGACACGATCAACTACGTCAAGCTCGCCGATCGCGTGCCTGGCAACGAGCTTCGCTCGCTGATCGCGCTCGCAGAGGGCATGCGCTTCGACGCCGACGACCCCGATCTCGGCAACCCGCCGCCGCAGCCCATCCTGTTCGCGACGGGGTCGAAGGACACGATCCTCGAGCAGTCGCGCCGGTTGGCGGAGGGCGCGCCCGACGGCTGGTTCTTCGAGATCCCCGGCCGCAATCACTTCAACGCCCCCGGATCGCGCGACTTCCGCGACGCGGGCGTGGAGTTCTTCGGCGTCGCCTGAGGAGCACCCGCACTCGAGCGGTGCTGTGTGGTGCGGGGGAACGGGTGCGTCTGCCGGACTATGCGTCGATGCCGAGCTGCTTGCGCAGGCGGGCGACGTGGCCCGTCGCCTTCACGTTGTAAAGGGCCTTGTCGATGGCGCCCTGCTCGTCGATCACGAACGTCGACCGGATGACGCCCTCGATGACCTTGCCGTAGTTCATCTTCTCGCCCCAGGTCGCATACGCGTCGTGCACGGCGTGGTCGGGGTCGCTCAGCAGCGGGAACGTCAGCCCGTCGCGCTCGGCGAACTGCTTCAGCCTGGCGGGTTCGTCGCGCGAGACGCCGAGGACCGTGTAGCCGGCGCCGGCGAGCGACGCGATCGAGTCGCGGAAGTCGCACGCCTGGGTCGTGCACCCGGGCGTCATCGCGGCGGGGTAGAAGTACAGCACGACCTTCTCGCCGCGGAAGTCGGCCAGCGAGACGGTCTCGCCGTCCTGGTTCCGCAGTGTGAAGTCGGGTGCGGGGGTTCCTTCTGCGAGGCGTTCAGTCATCCCTCCAGCCTAGGAGCGTCCGGGCGGGGAAGGGCCTGGGAGGGGAAGCGAAGGCGGCCCCGGAGGCGGAGATCGGCGTCATCGAAAACGGATCGGCTTGGCAACGCGAGTTTGGTTAGGGTAGCCTTCCCAGCAGATCGACAAGGTTTGCATATCCTAACCTCGGTCCTCCCTCGCAGCGCCGACGATGCCGCTCGCCATCACATACACACAGCTGGAGCAGTCATGGCCTTCAACCGTCCGATCGCGACCCTCTCCCTCGTCGCGGTATCCGCACTCGCACTCGCAGGCTGCGCATCCGAGTCCGCCGAAGCCGGCGCGGACGGCGCTTCCGAAGACGGGGCAGCGGCCGAGACGGTCGAGTTCACGTTCCAGAACAACACGGCGGGCGAGGACGAGGAGCCGGTGTACGAGGAGGTCACCGTCGAGGTTCCGAAGGACCCGGAGAACGTCGTCATCTTCGACATGGCCTCGCTCGACACCTGGACGGCGCTCGGCGGCCCGGCCGTCGCCGGCGCCCCGCTCGATTCCGTTCCCGAGTACCTCGCGGACGGCCTCGCCGACGACGCGATCAACGCCGGCACGCTCTTCGAGGCGGACCTCGTCGAGATCGAGGCGTCGCAGCCCGACCTCATCATCGTCGCCGGCCGTTCGGCCGGCCTGTACGACGACCTCTCGGAACTCGCGCCGACCGTGAACCTCTCGTCGGAGGGTTCGTTCGAGGACACGCTCGAGCGCAACACCGCGTTCCTCGGTGAGGTGCTCGGCGCGGAGGACGAGGCGGCCGCCGCCGTCGAGGACCTCGAGGCGCAGATCGCCGACATCAACGAGAAGACGGCCGAGATCGGCACGGGCCTGAGCGTCATGGTCGCCGGCGACGAGATCAGCGCGCTCAAGCCGTCGAACGGAGACTTCTCGGGCCGCAACCTGCGCGGCGGCCTCGTCTACGACGTGTTCGGCGTGCAGCCGGTCACCGACGACATCGAGGCGGCGACGCACGGCGAGCCCGTGTCGTTCGAATTCCTCGAGCAGAACGACCCCGACTACCTGTTCGTCACCGACCGCAACGCCGCCGTCGGCGAGGAGGGCGCGGCCGCGGCCTCCGAGGTGCTCGACAACGACATCGTGAACCAGACCACGGCGGCGGAGGAGGACCAGATCGTCTACCTCGACCCGACGGCTTGGTACATCGTCTACGGCGGCCTGGAGACCACACAGCTCATGATCGACGACATGGCCGGCGCACTCTCGTAACGCACCAGGTCCGTTCGCAATGCCTCCCGTATCGCCGTGACGGCGACGACAGCAGAGCGCAGCACCCCCACCCGGCGCCCCAGGCGCACCTGGGTGGGGGTGCTGATCGGCGTTCTCCTCGTAGCGCTCTCGGGCGCGAGCCTGTTGATCGGTGCTTCCGAATCGGTCTCGCTCGACGCCGTCGCGGCCGGTGACGAGGACGCCCTGTTCCTTCTCGCCGCCAGCCGCTTCCCCCGCACGCTCGCGCTCGTCCTCGTGGGCGCCGCGCTCGCGATCGCCGGGCTCATCATGCAGATGCTCGTGCGCAACAAGTTCGTGGAGCCGTCGACGACGGGCGTGACCGAGTTCGGCTCGCTCGGCATGCTTGCGGCGCTCGTGTTCTTCCCCGGCATGCCGATCCCGCTCCGGATGGTGCTGGTGTCGCTGTTCGCCCTGCTCGGCACCTGGGTGTTCCTGCGGATCATCCGGTTCGTTCCCGTCCGATCGCTCGTGCTCGTGCCGCTCGTCGGCATCATGCTCGGCGGCGTCGTCGGTGCCGTGACGACGTTCTTCGCGTACCGGCTCGACCTGCTGCAGGCGCTCGGCACGTGGTCGCAGGGCTCGTTCGCGACCGTGATGCGCGGTCGCTACGAGTTGCTCTGGCTCGCCGGTGCGATGGTCATCATCGCCTGGATCGCCGCCGATCGCTTCAGCGTGATCGGCCTGGGTGAGGAGTTCGCGACGAACCTCGGCCTGAACTACCGTCACGTCGTCGCGATCGGCATGGTGCTGATCGCCGTGATCACGTCGGCCGTGCTCGTCACCGCTGGCATGCTGCCGTTCCTCGGCCTCGTCGTGCCCAACATCGTCAGCCTGATCATCGGCGACAACGTGCGCCGCGCGATCCCGTGGGTCGCCGGCCTCGGCGCCGTGTTCGTGCTCGGCTGCGACATCGTCGCCCGCGTCGTGCGGTTCCCGTACGAAATCCCGCTCTCGGTGGTCGTCGGCGTGATCGGCGCCGCGCTGTTCCTCTGGCTGCTGCTGCGGAAGGGGAGCCGTGTCCACTGACGCTCTCGAGAGGACCGCCGCACCGCGGGCCCGCGCCGGCACCCGCGAGCAGTGGGCCAGGCCCGGCGTGCGCCTCGGCGTGCTCGGCGCCGCGGTCGTCGCGCTCGCCGCCTTCTACCTGCTCTTCGACGTGCCGGGGTCGTATGCGTTCGCCGCGAAGATCCGCGGGCTCACGATCGCGGCGATGGCCGTGGTTGCGGTCGCGGTCGGCGTCTCGACGGTCGTGTTCCACACGATCACGCAGAACCGCATCCTGACCCCGTCGATCATGGGCTTCGACTCGTTCTACGGGCTCATCACGACCGTGATGGTGTTCGTGTTCGGCGCGAGCGGGTTCCTGTCCGCCGACTCCCTGATGCTGTGGGTGCTGCAGGTCGTCGTGATGGTCGCCTTCAGCGTGCTGCTGTTCACGTGGATGTTCGCCGGCAAGCGCCGCTCGATCCACCTGATGCTGCTCGTCGGCATCGTGCTCGGCACCTTCTTCCGCAGCTTCACGGAGTGGATGCAGCGGATGCTCGACCCGCTCGACTTCCAGGTCGTCACCGACGCGATGTTCGCCTCGCTGACGCGGCCCGACCCGACGCTGCTGCTGTTCACGGCCGTGCTGGTCGTCGGCGGCTGCGCCGCGCTGGTGCCGCTGCTGAACCAGCTCGACGTGCTCACGCTCGGCGAGCCGGTGGCGGTCGGGCTCGGCATCGCGTACCGACGCCTCGTCATGCTGCTGTTCCTGGTCGTCTCGGTCATGGTGGCCGCGTCGACGGCGCTCGTCGGGCCCATCCTGTTCTTCGGCCTGATCGTGGCGAACCTCGCGTACTCGTACGCCGGCTCGTTCCGGCACCGCTGGACGCTGCCCGCCGCCGTCGCCCTCGGCATGATCTGCCTGTTGGGCGGGCAGATCGTGCTCGAGCAGCTGTTCGGCTTCGGAGGCGCGCTGTCCACGATCATCGAGTTCGCCGGCGGCATGTTCTTCCTCTACCTGGTTCTGCGAAAGGGGGCGCGATGATCGTGCTCGACGGTGCGAGCAAGCACTACAACGGCAACACCGTGCTCGACGACGTCTCGCTCGAGCTCGGCGACGAGGGCGTCACGGCGCTCATCGGCCCGAACGGGGCGGGGAAGTCGACGCTCTTCGGCCTGATCGGCCGGTTGATCGATCCGGATGCCGGCAGCATCCGGATCGACGAGATGGACGTCGCGAAGGCACCGAGCCGCGACCTGGCCCGCGCCATCGCGGTGCTGCGCCAGGACAACACGATCGCGGCGAGGCTGACGGTGCAGGACCTCGTCGAGTTCGGGCGCTTCCCGCACTCGCGGGGGCGGCTGACCAGCGTCGACCGCGACAAGATCGACGAGGCCATCTCGTACCTCGATCTCGACGGGTTCCGCGACCGGTTCCTCGACGAGCTCTCGGGCGGTCAGCGGCAGCGGGCGTTCATCGCCATGGTGCTCGCGCAGGACACGAAGTACGTGTTGCTCGACGAACCGCTCAACAACCTCGACCTGAAGCACATGACCGAGATCATGAAGCTCGTGCGGCGGATGAGCGAGGAACTCGGCAAGAAGATCGTCGTGGTGCTGCACGACATCAATTTCGCGGCTACCTACAGCGACCGGATCATCGCGATGCGCGACGGCAGGATCGTCGCCGATGCCGGTCGCGACGAGATCATCACGCCCGAGGTGCTCGGCCGCGTCTACGACACGGCCGTCGACGTGCGCGAGATCGACGGCCGCCCCGTCGCGCTGTACTACTCGTAGCCGAACGCACGGAACCCCGGCGACCGATGATGGGGGTCTCGGTCGCCGGGGTGGCTTGTGTGCGACGACGCCGGAGATGCGCCCGCTCCGTTCGGCTTCGGTTCGCGGTGACGCCGGAGATGCGCCCGCTCCGTTCGGCTTCGGTTCGCGGCGGATGCAGCTCCAAGGAGGAGGAGTGCGGCTGTACTCGGTACTGCAAGCGACGACGACGCCGGAGATGCGCCCGCCGCGGGCCGAAGGGTCAGTACCAGTTCATGGCCTGGGAGTGCCCCCACGCGGCGCAGGGGGTGCCGTAGGCGTCGCGGATGTAGCCGAGGCCCCAGCGGATCTGCGTCAGCGGGTTGGTCTGCCAATCGGCGCCGACCGACGCCATCTTCGAGCCGGGCAGCGACTGCACGATGCCGTAGGCGCCGCTGCCGGCGTTGGTGGCCTGGTAGTTCCAGCCGGATTCCTTCTGCCACAGGTTGTAGACGCAGCCGAACTGGTCGCCGCCCCAGCCGAACTCGTTCGCCGCGATCGCGCGGGCGGCCTCCTGCGCGCCGGCGGGCGTGCGTGCGGCCTCGATCTTCGCCTCCGCGGCGGCGGCGGCCTCCGCGGCAGCCTTCTTCTCGGCGGCGGCCTTCTTCTTGGCCTCGGCGGCGCGCTTCTCCGCCTCCGCGGTCTGCTGGGTGACGGCCTCGGCCTGCTCGGTCGCCGAGGCGGCGAGGCCGACGACGTCTTCGCGGGAGAGCTCGGCGTAGTCGGCGAGGGCATCCGCGGTCTTGTCGAGCTTCTCGGTGCTCACGCTCGAGGCGGCCGCCTCGCTCGCCTTGTCGGCCGTCGCCAGCGCGCTCTTCGCCTCGGCGATCGCATCGGTGCCGACGGTGACCTCGGCGGGCAGCTCCTCGGCGTTCGCGAGCGTGGCGTGCGCCGCGACCTCCGTGGCCTGGCCCGGCTGCGCGACTGCGACGATCGCTCCGGCGGCGGCGACGCCCGCGACGAGGGCGGCGACGGCGGCGAGGCGCAGCGTGCGGCGCGGCTTTGCGGCGCGCGCCGGCGAGATCGGGGAGGCCGAGGGGAGGGGGGAGTCGTAGGTCATACCGGGTTCCATGTGTCGTTACCGTGTCGTTACTTTTGCGGTCGGGAGACTCTCTCAATCCGCGCCTGTGTGCTCCCTGGCCTCCGCCTGGATCGGCGGTGAGAGCGGGTGGATCCCCGGATTCCGCGTCGCGGCGGCGCGTGCGGCGTGCAAGCCCCTGCGATCCGCGCGAGGGCGCGGATCGCAGGGGCGGCTGTCCGGTTGGTAACGAACCGATAACGAGGGCGGGCCCCGAAGCTTAGGAGTTCCCTGGGAATGTATTCACGTGCACGCAGTTCGGTGCGACGGCCCGGCGGAGGGCGCCGTGCGGCCTACAGCTCGATGCCGTGGCCCTCGTCGTTGACGCCCTGGTTTCCGCCCCTGCCGCTCTGGCCCGAGATGAAGATGACGATCGCCACGATGAGCCCGATCACCAGGCCGAGCCACACGCTGCCGAGGATCGTGCCGACGACGGCGCCGAGCGCCAGCGCGGCGAGGGCGAGGCCGAGGGTCTTGAGGCGACTCATGGTGCCATTCTGCCGCCCGCGACCCGAGCCGGGCGCGGCGGCCCCCCGCGCGATCCGGCGGAAGGGCTCCCGCTCACATGCCGAAGCGCGCGTCGTGGCCCGCAGCTCGACGCGTCATCTGCGCCGGCGGCGATGCGCGCCAGGGCCGCCGGGGCTCACCGGTCGCGGTGGTCCTCCATGTGCACCTTGGCGCCGCGGCGGGGCTCGCTCACGCCGGATGCCCAGATCAGCTGGATGACCCGGCGCCGGTGCCCCGCCCACGGGGCCAGCAGCTCGAGCATGCCGTCGTCGTCGACGCGGCTGCCCGTGAGCGCGTAGCCGACCTGGTGCGCCAGGTGGTAGTCGCCCACGCTGACCGCGTCGGGGTCGCCGAACGCCCGGATGCGCGTCTCGGCGACCGTCCAGGGCCCGACTCCCGGCAGGCTCGCCAGCGCGCGGTCGAAGCGGCGCTCGGCGGGAGCGGGCGCGGCTCCCCGCCCGGCGTCGGAGCCCGCGGCGTCGAACCTCGTCGCGGGGCCGTCGTGCGCGCCTCCCGCCGTCCCGCCGCCGGCGTCCGCCTCCGCGGCCCGGAGGAGCGCCGGGGCGCGCTCGGCCGCCTGCACGATCGTGCGCGCCTGCGGAGGTTCGAGCCCCGCGCGGTGCCACGCCCACGACGGCACCCGGCGCCAGGCGTCGGGCGTCGGAGGCGCGAACATCGCCTCGGGCGCCGGGCCGGGCGCCCTCTCGCCGAAGCGCGACACGACGCTGCGCCACGCGCCGAACGCCTGCCGCAGCGTGACCTTCTGCTCCGTGATGACCTGCGCGAGGGCATCGAAGGGCAGGTCGGTGCGGGGGAGGCGCAGCCCGGGGTTCCTGCGCAGTGCTTCGGCGAGCAGCGGATGCCGCGGTTCGAACCCCGACCAGTCGTCGCTGGCCCCGCAGAGTGCGGGCGCCTGCGCGATCGCCCACTCGCGCCCCGGCCCCCATGCTGCGAGTCGCACGACGCCGTCGCTCATCCGGCGCAGCGCGAGGGTTGCGACGCCCCCGGGCGTCTGCGTCGCCCGCCAGACCATGCCGCCGGTGCGATCGAGCTTCTGCGTCGGGTCGCCAGGGCCGCGCTGCAGGCCGCCGATGGTGCCGATCAGGTCGAGCGCGCCGTTCGGCCGGTACTCGCTCTCGAGCCGCGGGCCCGGCTCGGGAGCGGGCGCCTGCGCTCGCGCACCAGAGTTCGTGCGCGTTGCAGACGATCGGATCACCCGGCTCACGTTACGCCGGTCGTCCGACGTGCGCGGTGCACAACGCAGTCACAGCGGGTGTGCGCCGACGCGCTGCTCCTGCTGCTCCGCGGGAATCGCGTCGACGGGCCTGGGTTCTGACTGCGTTGTGCAGCGGCCCGCGCGGAAGAACGCCCGCCGGCCCCGGGAGGGGCGGCGGGCGTTCTGTCGAACGGCGACTCAGACGGCGTCGGGCGACGGCGTGCCGGCGCCGTAGCGGACGGCGACGTCGGCGTGGCGATCGAAGCGGTAGCCGGCGCCGCGCACCGTGCGGACGATGTCCTGGTAGCGGTCGAGCTTCGAACGCAGGCGGCGCACGTGCACGTCGATCGTGCGGACGCCGGGCGCATCGTCGTCGCCGGCCTGCCAGAGCGACTCGACCAGCTCGGAGCGCTCGATCGTGCTGCCTTCGCGGAGCACGAGGTACTGCAGCAGCTCGAACTCCTTGTACGTCAGGTTCGCGTGCTCGCCGTCGATCACGACGCGCTTGCGGGAGAGGTCGATGACGACGCCCTCCTCCGTGCGGGTCTTCTGCGCCTCCTGCTCGCGGCGGCGGACCGCGCCCGGCTCCTTGAGCGCGAGGCGCACGACGTCGACGTCGCGGCCGCCGGCCTGCTCGGGGGCGAGGGCCACGGCGGCGTACGTGTCGGCGCTGGGGGCGAGGTCGGCGATCGTGCGGCGCAGCGCGTCGACGAGGACGGGGAGGCCGACGCCGTCGATCGCGGCCTTGACCTCGTCGAGACCGACGTAGAGGGCGAAACCGCGCGGTGCCGTGCCAGCGGGGAGCGCCGAGCTCGACGAGGCGGCCTGGGCGGCCTCCTGCTCGGCGATCGAGGGGACGGCGCGCAGGTGGGCGCGGGCGGCGGCGGACTGCTGGGGGAGAACGGCTGCGTTCGACATGATGATGATGCTTTCGGTGTGTGCCCGAACGGGCGTGTGCGTCTGGGGCGCCTGCCGGTGTGCGATCAGGCGGTGTGCCCGCGGGTGCGGCGGGCGGTGCGCGAGGAATCTCGCGGGCTCAGGGCGAGCGCCTGTGAGCCGTGCAGCGCTGGCGGAGGGTCAGCGGCACATTCGACAACACATGTCAGCGCGACCGGGCATCATCCTCCCGGTAACTCCGTTCGCCTCCAGGGCGGACAGGGTCGTTGCGTTGCGTGACATGTTGAAGATTATGACCCGGCGTGTCGCGGCGAGTCAAATGTGACGGCGAATGCGTCGTCACATGACGGAACGTGACGCATTCTGTCCGGATGTTGCGGGGCGAGTGAGCGTTCTGTCCGCACCGGACGGGCGTGTCCGGCTGGTGGCTGGGCGTTCTGCCCGTATCCGATCATCCGGAGCCGAGCGGCCGAGGAAGGCGTAGCCTGGGCCGGTGACGGACCTCAGCTTCACCCACGACGCCGCGTCTTCGCGCTACGAACTGCGCCGCGGCGACGACCTGGTCAGCGTGCTCGACTACCGCGACAACGGCAGCGACGTCGCGCTGACGCGCGCGTTCACGAACCCGCTCCATCGCGGGCACGGCTACGCCGCTGTTGTCACGGCCCGCGCTGTCGAGGAGATCGCCGCGCGCGGCGACCGCACCATCTCGGCCGTCTGCTGGTACGTCGCCGACTGGTTCCGCGACCACCCGGAGCGCGCCGGCCTGCTCTCGACCCGCTGACGCGCGGGGTCTTACGCCGCGTCGAAGAGCTCGAGCTTCAGCTCGGCGGACGGGCCGACGGGGTTGACGACGAGCCCGGCCATCTCGCCCTCGCGGGCGGACGCGACGATGCGGTCGAGCGTCGTCGGCTGGGCGACGGCGTTGGGCTGCCATGCCCAGAGCTCGGCGGGGCAGGTGAAAACGGCGTGCAGCTCGCCGCCGCTCGGGGGAGTGGCCGTGGCGATGTGGTAGCCGATCGTCTCGCCGTCGTCGCCGAACACGGGGATGCCGCCGATGTAGACGACCGACTCCTTGAGGAGCTCGACGAACGCGTCGATCTCGACGCCGCCGTCGACGATCGCGGTCGCGAGGCGCACGGCGTCGTCGAAGCTGTCGCCGAACGCGCGCTCGATCTCGTCGCCGTAGGCGATGAAGGCCCCGTCGGTGCCGGCGTCGATCGCGACGCCGTCGTGGCGGTCGTTCGCCATCCGCAGCACGCCCGCCGCCGACTGAGCGAGCGAGTGCCCGGTCTCGCCGGTGCCGAACGCCTCGAGGCGGGCATTGTCGGTGAAGGCCAGGAGAAGGTCCTTGCCGCCGTTGTCGGTCACGCTGGTGACGGCGAGCCGGTCGCCCTCCTGCATCGGGTTCTCGGGGTCGGCGAACTCGGAGTTCGAGATGTCGAGCAGCAGCTCGCCCGACGCCGCGCGGCGCAGCACATCGCTGTGCACCTGCGGGTCCTTGTTCTCCGCCCAGGCGTCCAGCGCCTCCTGCACGCGGGCGTTCTGCACGAGGTTCTTCGGCTGCTCTTCCGACGTCATGCCCCCAACGCTACGTGGTGCCTCCGACATGGGCGAAGGCGCGGGCGTGGCGCGCGGGGCCATCCGGACGCATCGCACCGACCCGGCCGCGCGATGCCGCACGGCTCGTGGCTCGCGACGGGAGCCACCCGCACGCGCGCCGCACGAAACGTGCCGCTCACACAGCGAAATCATTCCGAAATCTTGGAGCGCCAGAGTGAGCTCCTGCGGCGCTCCTCGACGGTGCGGAACCGCGCCGCGTGAACATCGAGGAAGGGCTGTGTGCAGATGCACATTTCCAGAGGATCGGCGCCGTCTCAACGGCGCCGTCGCGCCGCCGCTGTCGCGGTCGGCATCGCGGCCGCCGGCGCCGCACTGCTGGGCTCCGGCCCCGCGCTGGCCGCGCCCGCGCAGGTCGGAGCGGTTGAGCTCAGCGCACCGGCGACGGGCGAGGTCGGCGAGGTGGTCGATGTGGCCATCGAGGCGACGGGCGCCGCCGACGTCTACGCCGCGGAGTTCGCGCTCGCCTTCGACGACGAGGTCCTGAAGTACATCCCCGACTCCGCCGTGTTCCTGGACGGCGGCTACGGCGCAGCGAATGAAGAATCGGGCGCGGCGCAGCTCGCGTACACGCGGCTCGGCAGCTCGCCGGGCGTCTCGGGCGACGCAACGGTCGCGACGGTGTCGTTCGAGGTCATGGGCGCGGGCGACGCGACGGTGTCGATCGACGGCGGCACCCTCGTCGGCACCGAGGGCGAACAGCAGCCGCTCGGCGCCGTCGAGGCCGTGACGATCTCGGTCGCCGACGACGCGGGCGCAGACCCGACGAATCCGGATGACCCGGGCGGCACGGGCGATGACCAGCCGACCGACGGGGGCGATGGCGCGGACGACCCGGCCTCGACCGACGGCTCCGGCGATTCGAGTTCGGATGACGCGGCATCCGACGGGCCGGGCGAAGCCGGATCCGACGAGGCAGCATCGGACGACGGCGAGCTCGCCGTCACCGGCGGAACGATCGCCGGCGCAGGCATCGCCGTCGTCGTGGCGGCGGGCGCGATCGTCACGGGCATCGTGCTGGTGCGCCGCCGCAGGGAAGGGGTCGCATGATGTCGGAGCAGATGAGCATGCGCGGCAGTGGCCGCAGGGAGACGAAGACGATGAAGAATGCGCGCCGAGGCGCGGTCGCGGCGGCCGTGGCGATTCCGGCGATCATCGCGGGAGCGCTGACCGGCGGCATCGCCTCCGCGGCGCCGGCGGGCGAGGCATCCGCCCCGATCCTGATGCCGTACTACACGGAGCTCGACCTGACCGGTGACCGGCAGGTCACGACGGAGGACCTCGAGCGGGTCGGCGACCTGCTCGGAACGGCATCGGGCGACGCCGGATGGGACGCGGCGGCGGATGCCGACGGCGACGGCGCCATCACGGTCGGGGACCTCGCCGAGGTCTCGAGCCGCATGGTCTACGACGACGGCCCGTTCGAGCTCGTCGAAGCGAGCGTCATCGACATGCAGGCGGCGATGAACGCGGGGGCGACCACCTCCGTCGCCATCACCCAGGAGTACCTCGACCGCATCGCCGAGTACGATCGCACCGTCGTCGAGCAGGGCGGCAGGCCCCTGAACTCGATCATCGCCGTGAACGATTCGGCGCTCGAGGCCGCCGCGGCCGCCGACGCGCAGCGCGCCGAGAGCGGCATGAGCGGCATGCTGCTCGGGGTGCCCGTCGCGGTGAAAGACAACTACGACACCGTCGACATGCCCACCACGGCCGGCTGCGGGTGCTGGGACGACAACTGGACGGCCGAGGACGCCGCCATGGTGTCGGGGCTGCGCTCCGACGGGGCCGTGATGATCGCCAAGGCGAGCATGGACGAGTTCGCGTTCGGCTTCGTCTCGGAGTTCACGGCGGGCCAGGAGGCGGGGGAGTCGCTCCTCGTCGCGAGCCCGTACGTGACGGGTGAGAGCGCCGGCGGCTCCAGCGGCGGCACGGGCGCGGCGATCGCGGCCAACCTCGCCGGCATCGGCTTCGGGACCGACACGGGAGGCTCCATCCGGGTGCCCTCGTCGTACAACCAGCTGGTCGGAGTTCGGCCGACGGTGGGCCTCGCCAGCCGCGACGGCATCGTGCCGCTCGCGCTGACGCAGGACACGGGAGGCCCCATGGCTCGCAGCGTGGTCGACGCTGCCGCCGCGCTCGACGCCGTCGTGGGCGTCGACGAGGCGGATCCGGTGACCGCGTCGCAGCAGGGGAAGGTGCCCGAGTCGTACACCGCGGGCCTCGACGAAGCGGCGCTCGACGGCGCGCGCATCGGCTTCCTGCCGTCGATGCTGGGCGACGACCCCACGACCCTGCGGCTGTGGGAGGCGGCGAAGCAGTCGCTCGAGGCGCGCGGCGCGACCGTCGTCGAGATCGACGAGCCCGCCTGGTTCGCCGACGTGCTCGGTGAGGGCAGCGGCAGCACGAACGAGTTCCGCCACGACCTCGACGCCTACATCGAGACGCACCTCGATCCGGATGTCGAAGCGCGGTCGCTCGAGCAGATCCTCGAATCGGGGAAGTTCGTTCCCAGCCGCCAGGGCGCCTACGAGCAGCGCGCCCAGATCACCGAGGAGCAGTACCTCGACTGGGCGGGCCCCGAGGGCACGCACACGACGGCGCTCGCGGAGTTCAAGGTCAGCGTGACGGGGCTCCTCGACGACCTCGGCCTCGACGCCATGGTCTACCCGAGCACCGACCCCTACGCGTCGCTGGGGATGAACATGCGCCTCAGCCCGAACACGGGGATGCCGGCGGTCACGGTGCCCATGGGCCAGGCGATCGACGCCGACGGCACGATCACGGGCGCCGGCGTCAACCTCGAGTTCCTCGGCCGCGACTTCGCCGAGACCTACCTGCTCGGCTACGCGTACGCGTTCGAGCAGGAGGTGGGGGCCCGCACGAGCCCCGAGCTCTACGGCTGACGGACCCGCGGGGGCACGCATCGCGAGCGGTGCGTGCCCCCGCGGCGTGCGTGCGGTCGGTCTGCGTGCGCCTCGCAATATGGCGCGCCGCCGGGTCGACCGGCGAGACACCTCGTAGGCCCACGAGGTAGGTCTGGCGCGTCTTACGAGACGATCGTCGGGTGGAAGTAGTCGAAGAGCCCGCGCGGGATCGGAGCTTCCAGCCGTAGCAGCATCCGGACGACGTCGAGTGGCTGTCCGTTTGTGCCCGGCATCGTCGTCTGTTCCGGCGACGCTGGGCGTGCCGCACCGAAGTAGTAGAAATCCGATCCTTCGGCGTCGTCCTTCTTCACGAAAACGTGCGGCTCGGTCGTCCGATCGACGATAGCGCGCACCTCGGGAGTTTGCAGCGTCCTCTTGCTCCGCGTGTACCAGCGCACCGTCGAGGGATCAATGAGTTCATCCTCGTACGCGACGCTCGCCGTGACATCGGAACTCTTATGCAACGTGACGAAGATCGGGCAGGTTCCCGATGCCTGATGGACCTTGTAGCCGTAGATCACGCCCTGCTCGTTGTTGTCCCAGCCCAGGAGCCGACACGCATCCTTTCTCGAGTACTGCATGCCTGGCACCAGATGGCCGGAGCCGTAGCGCTCGCGATTGAGGGGGATGCCCGTCGAGATGAGATCGTCGATGGCAGATCGGAATGTGGCGTTGGTGGAATATGACGCGTGAAAGCGGTCGGATAGGCGCAGCCTCGATCCGTCGGCGACGATGACAGCTCCGCCGTACTGCTCCATCTCCGGAGCCGTTTGAAACTCGCCCGTCAGAACGCGCGCGAGTGCCGCGCTCCGTGCCGCCGTCGGTGTTGGGTCGCCGGCGATCTCAGAGACATTTGACGCGTCGACTCGCTCGCCCTTCAGGATTGCCCGCAACACGGTGAGCTCGTGCGCGCGCTTCGCAGCGAACATCTCTCTCGACACGAAGGCAAGCATCTTGTCCTCGCTTGCCGACAAGCCGGTGGTGTGCCCGAGCGCGGACGCGACAAGCGCGGGGAAGTGAGGAGGGTTCTTCTGCGTCGCGAGGACGACCGGATCCGTGGACTCGTACGCCACGAAGTCGGCGAGCAAGGGCAGCCGCCCGACCCTCGCGTGCATCGATTTCACCGCCTCGCGGAGCTTCCGGATCCCATCGAGCCTGGCACTGCTGATCGCGGCGAGCACGCGTTCGTTGGCGATCCGGTCGAATCGGACGCTGGAAAGCCCCGGGAGCACGCCGCGTTCGGCGGACGTCACCAACTCCTTGCGCAAGGATTCCTTGTTGAGCGAGTTATCTCCGAACAGCGCGATCGGGATCATGTAGTTGTTTGCGTAGTTGCCGATGAAGTCAATGACGACCAGGTACTCCTTGGCGGAGGGCAGGTCCTTGCGAAGCCCGCGCCCGAGCTGCTGGACGAAGACGATCGCGGACTTCGTCTGGCGGAGCATCACGATTTGATTGATCGAAGGGATGTCGACGCCCTCGTTGAAGATGTCGACTGACAGGATGTAGTCCAGCTCACCGCCTTCGAGGCGCTCGACCTGCGCTTCGCGCTGCTCAAGCGAGTCATTGCTCGAGAGCGCGATCGTGCGGAGTCGGCGTCCACGGAACTGCAGCTCGTTGAGCGCCGTGGACAGCGCTTGGGCTTCTTCGATGCGGCTGCAGAAGATCAACCCTCGCGGCTGGACCCCCGCCTGTGCGTACTTCTCGAGTGCGTCGACGAGGTGGCGCGAACGCTCGGGCGTGACGAGCACGGACAGATCGCTCTTCGCATCGATCGTGCGGTCGTCGTCGTACTCAATGTCGGCGATGCCGTAGTAGTGGAACGGCGACAGCATGTTCTCTTCCAGAGCGTGTTGCAGCCGGATCTCGTAGGGCACGTTGTAGTCGAACAGCTCGAAGACATTGAAGTCGTCTGTGCGCTCTGGTGTCGCCGTCATGCCGAGGAGGAACTTCGGGGTGAAGTGAGTGATAACGGAAAGGTGGCCCTCGGCGCCGGCGCGGTGAGCCTCGTCGATCACGATGTAGTCGAACGTATCGGGAGCGAATGTATCGAGGTGGCGGGAGAGCGTCTGCACGGTTGAGAACACGTACCGACGATCGTGCTCCTTCACGTGGCCCGTGAACTTGCCGTAGTCGCTCGGAACCCCACCCAGGACGCGGCGGTACTCCTCGATGCTTCGATCCAGAATCTGCTCTCGATGAACGACGAAGAGAAGCCGACTCGGGTTGCAAGCGCGCGCGTCGAGCGCCGAGAGAATCGTCTTTCCCGTGCCGGTTGCGGACACGATCAGGGCCTTGCGCTTGCCTGCGTCGCGAACTGCCCTGAGCTTGTGGAGCGCGTCCTGCTGCATCGCATTCGGCTCGATCCGTTCGGCCATGCCCTGTTCGGCGCCGAGGGGTGCCTCGGCAGACCGCTGCGGCCGCGGTGCTTGAGGGACGTACCGTGCGCGGTATGCGTCGATCCATTCAGGTGTCAGTGGCCGCGAGCCCTCGACCTCGCGCTCCACGAGGCGGGTGAGCTGATCGCCGAGATCGCTCCCTCTGGCCGCCGTCGCCTTGAGGTTCCACTCGTGGTTCGACGCGAGCGCCGTCTCCGTAAGGTTAGAACTGCCGATCATGGCGGTGACGGAATCCGCCGAAGTGAAGACGTAGCCCTTCGGATGGAATGCGCGTGACTCGTGCACCAGCGCCTCGACACGGGTATGACGCGTGAGCTCGAGCAACTCCTCGAAAGCACGTGGCTGATTGAACGACTGGTAGTCGGACGTGATGATCCGGCCGGTCCCCGTGAAGTCCAACAGCTCTTGTTTCAGCATCGCTACGGCTCGGGGCGTGACGAAGGCGACGGAGAACGTGAACGTCGAACACCGGGCCAGCTCTTCGCGAATAGCGTGGAGCACATTTTGGTCGCCGTCGTTGACGACGACTTGGGGGTGGAACTGCTGGGGCGCGTTTTGCGTTCGCTCGAGGAAGCCGAACGAGACGTCGAGGGCGAACGAGTCCCCCTCGAAGTAGTCGATCGGGCCCACTACGCGAACCGGGCCTGCACGAGATCAACAGCCGGCACGTCGGCCGGCGCCCACTCGATCTCACCCATGCGCACTGGGGGCAACCAGCGCACCTCCGTGTGCTCGGTGAGCTTCGGAGTGCCATCGATGAGCTCGCAGAAGAAGGTTGTGAGGTTCACGATGCCGAAGTCGTACTCGTGGGCCGTGGTCGTCACCTCGTCGCCGACCTCGACGCGGCAAAGCAGCTCTTCGGTGATCTCTCGCTGCAACGCCTCGCGAGCAGTCTCGGTCGGTTCGATCTTTCCGCCCGGGAACTCCCACAGCCCGGCGAGCGATCCTGTGCCTCGTTGGGCGCAGAGCACTTCGCCGTCCTTCACGATGACGGCTCCGACGACATTGATCTGCTTCTTCACGAGGCTCCTTGAATATCGGTTCGACGCAGCCATAGCTTCCCACGGACCAACGACACAGCGGTTCGCAATCCCGCGCGTCGGGTACTTCGCGCCGGCCAACGAGTCACGGTTTGGCTGCGAGGGCTGCGCCAGGGGTTGTCAGGTGGCAGCCTTCCTCGCAACAACGCAGCGGAACCTCGCCGCGTTGACGATGGGAAGGAGACGTGCGCCATGGGTGAGCCACGGATCGCGGTGCGAATCGCGACGAATGCCACGACGAAGCGGATCGACCTCGACGGATCGGAGGGCAGCCTGGCGGCGCTGCAACAAGCGGTCGGCGGATACGTCGGGGTGACCCACCCCGTGAGTCGCCGGACGTCGCTTCAGCAACTCGCCGTGTGGTTCGACGAAGAGGCGGACCTCAAGAAGTCCAGGGCTGTCAGCCCGTCGCCCTTCATCCTGCACATGGTCGGAGCCGACCTGCCGTTCGCGCTCACGGGGCCCGTCGTCGTCACTGGCGCCACTGACAGCGAGGGGGAGACGGTGGGGCTTGAGAAGGCCACAGTTGAGCGAATCGAAGCCGAGGCGCGTGCGTACCCGTGGTAGTACCCGTGTGGCGGCGGCAGAGCCGAGCGACAGGGCTCCCGCCGTTGCACTACGGAGCATTGGTCGTGGAGTCGAATGCGCGGACACGGGTGTTCCGCTTCGCATCGGGGGATGAACGCGTCGACGATCTGACGCGTCGCTACGTGCACAACTGGTGCGGAGTGGAGCCCCTGCGCGATCCGCGCCTGCCTGGAGCCGAACTCACGCTCTCCTACGGAGAAGGTGGCACAGGAGATTCTTGGTTCCCGCTGAACCCGATCCACCATGTGCTGGCAGAGCTCGGCATTCGGATGGAGGGCCGAGTATTCGGCGCTGCGCTGGTCACAGTCTGGCCCGCAGGTTGGGGCGAGGGTGACGTCGGGGTCGACGGCGACCTCGTCGACCGGCTCGGTGCGGTTTGCGCGGCGCACCGTCGTGTGTGTCAGCCAGAGTCACGTCTTGCCTGTATCACGTCCGTCGGGCAGTAAGCGGCGGCGGACGATTCGAGCTGGTGGCGAGCGGTGCGGGCTCGTGCCGGCGCGCTCCGCGCATCGCCAGCCGCATGAGCAGCCGCCCCTACTCCCGAATCGTCGCCCCGAGCTCCCTCAGCACGGCGTCGCGGGCGGCTCGGCCGCGTGGGCCCCGGCGGGCGATGAGGGCGTCGACGAGCGACTCGATCACGAGCATGAGTGCGGCGCGCGACGTGTGCACGAGCTCGTCGCGGAACGAGTCGTTCACGGGCGGCACGACGAGTGTGGTCGTCGCCTGCTCTGACACCGCCGAACGCGCGAACGACGTGATCGCCAGCGTCCGCGCACCGGCCTCGCTCGCGGCGCTCATCGACGCGAGCGAGGCCTCGCTCGCGCCCGACCCCGAGATGACGAGGCAGGCGTCATCCGGCGCCAGCTGTCGGGCCGCGATGCGCTGGGCGAGCGGGTCGTACATGAACTCCGCGGGGCGCCCCGCCGCCGTGAGGCGCATCTGCAGGTCGAGGCCCAGCGGCGAGCTCAGGCCGTTGGCCACGATGAGCAGGCGGGGGGAGGCGTCGAGGGCCCGGATGAACTCGGCGAGCGACTCCTCCGTGAGGCCGGACACCGTGTGGTCGAGGCGGGCGGCGAAGCGCGCGACCTGTGCGCGCACGGTGCCGACGAGCGTCGGGTCGTCGGCGGCCTCATCCGGCGCCCCGAGGGCGAGCTCGCGCGCGGCCGCCACGCGCAGCTGCGGGTAGCCGTCGTAGCCGAGCGTCTGCGACGTGCGCACGACGGTCGCGCGCCCGACGCCGGCCGCGTCCGCGACGTCCTGCGCCGTCGACTCGACCGTCGTCGCGAGGCCGGCCGCGATCGTCTCGGCGACCCGGCGCTCGCCCGCCCCCAGAGACGGGGCGAGCGCGCGGATCCGCGCCGTCAGGGGAGCGTCAGCGGCTCCGTTCCACACCACGCGCTGTGGCCCCTTCCATGATGCGGCGCCGGATCGCGCCCGAGATCGCGTCGACGACCATCGTGACCGCGATCACGACGATCAGCAGCATGCCGACCGTCGGCCACTCGCGGTAGTTCGTGTAGTTCGACAGCATAGAGCCGATTCCGCCGGCGCCGACGAGGCCGAGCACGGCCGACATCCGGATGCCCAGCTCGAACCGGTACAGAGCGAACGACATCAGCGCGGGCATGGCGGCCGGCCACAGCGCCCAGCGCAGCACCGCGAGCTTGCCGCCGCCGGCCGCGGACACGGCCTCGGCGGCGTCGTCGTTCAGCGACTCGATCGTCTCGTACACCCACTTGCCCTGCGTGCCGATGCCGGCGATGCCGAGGGCGAGCGCGCCCGTGAAGGGCGTCAGGCCGGTGACGGTCAGCAGGATGAGCGCGATGATCACCTCGGGAACGGCCCGGATCACGGCGAAGATTCCGCGCAGGGCGCCGCGGAGCCACAGGGGTCCGACCCCGTGCGCGGCGAGCATGCCGAGCGGGATCGACGCCACGACGCAGAGGATCGCGCCGAGCCACGCCATCGAGATCGAGCGCCACATCTCGAACAGGGCGCGGGGGAGCTTCTCCCAGTCGGGCGGCGCGAACATCAGGTTCGCGTACTCCCACGACTCGCGAGGCAGGGCGACCAGCGCCGCCCAGTCGATGTCGAGGGTGGCCGTTGCGATCAGGAACGCGGCGCCGACGACGATGCTCCACGTCGTGACGGCGACCTTCGACGGCGGCTTCGGCACGGCGAGCTTCGCGGGCGTCATCGTAGGGGCGGTCATGTCAGCCTCCGTCGCAGCAGGTTCGAGCACACCTCGATGAGGACGACGACCACGAGGATCTCCAGGATGATGATCGACACGTCGTCGTACGCGTAGAAGCCGAAGCGCTCGTTGAGCAGGCGGCCGATGCCGCCGGCGCCGACGATGCCGAGCACCGCCGAGATGCGCACGTTCAGCTCGAGCGCGTACAGCCACTGGTTCCAGAACAGCGGCAGCGACTGCGGCAGAGCGAGCGCGCGGTTCAGTTGGAACTGCGTGCCGCCCGCCGCGCGACCCGCCTCGAGGTAGGGGTGCTCGTCGGAGTCGATCGCCTCGGAGACGAGCTTCACGATCACGCCGATGTCGAACAGGAACAGGGTCAGCAGCCCGGGCAGCGCGCCGACACCCGTGAGCGCGACGAGGATCGTCGCCCAGACGAGGTCGGGAACGGCCCGGATGACGTTGATCAGCACCCGCACGAGCCGGCGCGCGATGCCGTTCGGGTTGGTGGGGCGGGCCGCCCAGAGCGTGAGAGGCACGGAGGCGACGGCGGCGAACACGGCGCCGACGAACGCCATCTGCAGCGTCTCGAGCATGGGCGCGATCGTGCGGGGCAGGAACGCGAAGTCCGGCTGCAGCAGCTGCGCCATCTTGGTCGCGCCGTTGCGCCAGTTCTTCGCGATCGACGCGAAGTCGAGCTCCACGCCGCCGATCGCGGGCAGGCACGTCAGCACCGTGAAGGCGAGGAACGCCGCGGCGATCAGCGCTGTCTTCGGCCACGTGCGCGGCTTCGGCGGAACCGTCAGCGTCACGAGGCCCCCAGGCGGTCCTGCGGCCGGATGCTCCTGCCGTAGATCCGCTCGAAATCGGCGTCGGTCGCCGAGGCGGCCGGCCCGTCGTACACGACCTCGCCGGCGCGCAGGCCGATCATCCGGGTCGTGTAGTCGCGGGCGAGATCCATGAGATGCAGGTTCACGAGCACGGTCAGGCCGCGCTCGGCGTTGAGGCGCGTGAGCTCGTGCATCACGGAGTGCGCCGTGGGCGGGTCGAGGCTCGCGACGGGCTCGTCGGCGAGCATGACGCGCGGCTCCTGCGAGAGGGCGCGCGCGATCGCGACGCGCTGCTTCTGGCCGCCCGAGAGCGAACCAGCGCGGGTCCAGACCTTCTCGAGCATACCGACGGAGTCGAGGGCGGCCAGCGCGATCTCGCGGTCGGTGCGGCTCGCGACGCCGAACAGCGACCGGAGCCATCCGGCGCGCGCGAAGCGGCCGACGAGGGTGTTGCGGTACACGTCGACGCGCTCGGCGAGGTTGAACGCCTGGAAGATCATGCCGACGCTGCCGCGCAGCTCGCGCAGGCCGCGCCCCTTGAGCGCCGACACCTCGTGCGGGCCGACCTGCACGGTGCCGCCCGTGACGGGGACGAGACCGTTGATCGTGCGGATGAGCGTCGACTTGCCCGATCCGGACAGGCCGACGACCGAGACCATCTCGCCCGGCTCGATCGTCAGCGAGACGTTCTTCAGGGCGGCGGTGCCGTTGGGGTAGGTGACCGATGCGTCCGTCAGACGGATCGGCCACGCGCCGGGGGCCTGGGCCCCCGGCGCGTGAGCGTCGTTCATCGTCATCCCGCGAACTGCTCCAGGATCTCGCCGTAGCGCGTGATCTCGTCCTCGGCGGTCTCGCTCGTCCAGTCGGACAGGCCGACGAGGTTGAACATCACGTCGGCGGCCTCGTCGGACGACTCGGCGTACTCGTCGAGCAGCGTCGTCAGCTCGGTGACCAGGTCATCCGGGAGCGTGTTCGACACGGCGACGCCGCCGTTCGGGATCATCTCGGTGTAGGCGAAGGCCACGGCCTTGTCGGCGATGTCGGGGAACTCCTCCATCACGGTGACGCGGGCGTCCCAGTAGGCGAAGCCGATCTCGGCGTCGCCGTTCGCGACCGAGATGACGGCGTTGTTGTTGCCCTCGACCGGGATCTGCTCGATGTCGGCGTCGGTGTCGAGGCCGAGCTCGCGCATCGCGACGACGGGGTACTGGTAGCCGGCGGGGCTCGTGGCCGCCTGCAGCGCGACCTTCGCGCCCTTCGCGTCTTCGAGGTGCTCGATGCCGACGGGGCCGCCCTCGCCCATCGCGGTGGCGCCGGCCTCCTCGAGGCCGTTGCAGTACGACAGCTCGGCGGGGCCGGCCTCGTACGTGGCCATGACGGGCTCGTCGTCGCAGTACTTGTCGGGGTTGTTCGTGTACGCCACCGCCGAATAGGCGGTCGCGCCGAAGCGCACGTCGCGCAGCACGAGCTCGGCGTCGTACTGCTCGATCGCGTTGTACAGCGAGCCGGCGTCGGTGATGATCACCTGCGACTGGTCGGAGCCGAGCGCCTCGACCGTGGCGGCGTAGTTCTCGGAGACGACGCCGTTGACCTCGATGCCGAGGCCCTCCGAGAGGTACTCGGTGAGCGGGTCGAGGGCCTCGGCGAGGTCCTCGCCCTCGACGGAGGGGACGAGCGAGATCGTGATCTCGTCTGGCGTCTCGCCCTCGGCGGAAGCGTCACCGGCGGAGCAGCCGGCGAGGCCCAGGGCGAGGACGGCGACGGAGCCCGCCGCGAACAGGGTCTTGCGCATGGGGTGGCCTTTCTTCAGAGAGTGGGTGCTGTGTCGTGCTGATGGTCGGAAGAGGAATGGGAGCGGGCCCAGCCGAGGATGGGTGCCGTCAGTTCGGCGAGCGTCGTGCCGCGCATCGTCACGGCCGCGGGGCTCGCTGCGGCCGTCGCGCCGACGAGCGCCGTGTCGGCGCCGAGCGCCGTCGCGGGCTCGAGGTCGTTGGCGACGATGTCGCCGATCGAGAGGACGGGGCCGCGGGCGAGCGCCCGCTCGACGATCGGGGCGAGGCCGGCCGGCTTGCCCGTGTCGAACACGATCTCGTCGAAGAAGCCCCGGATGCCCCAGGCTGTGAGCGCTCGCTCGACGCCGGCCTCGGGGGCGTTGGTCGCGAGGACGACGTGCGCGTCGGCGGGCAGCGCCGCGAGGATCTCGGCGAGGCCGGGCGCGGCGGCGACCGGCTCGCCGCCGGGGGTGCCGAGGGCCCCGCGGCTGGCGAGGTACGCGCCCTGGCGGTCGTCCGGGGCGACGCCCGCCGCGTCGGCCAGGCTGCCGACGACGTCGTAGCCGTCGCGGTACCCGCTCGCCCTGCCGGCCTCGAACGCCTCGATCTCGGCCTCCGCGCGGGCGGCGAAGCCGGGGTCCGCGAAACGTGCGATCTCACGGGCGTATGCGAGCACGGGGCCGTTTCCCACGGCCACCGTCCCGTCGAAGTCGAAGACGAGTGTTGACGCCACGAAGCCTCCCTGCGCGTTATGGACGATGCGTCCAACATATATCGCACCTGTGGACGAAGCGTTTACGGGCGAGTGAACTCCGGATGACGGGGGTGCATCAAGAGGGCGGCCGCTGGCCCGGCTCATCCGGCTGCTCGCAGCCCGGCGCAGGCGGGGCCCGGAGCGCGCCGCAGGCGTCGCCGCTCGCGCGCCCCCTCGCGGCGACGGCTGCGCGTCCGGAGGGCGGTGTCAGGCGGCGGCGTTCCAGCGGAGGCGGTCGGGGGTGCCGATGGCCGCGGCGAACGCGGCGGCGTCGGCGACGGGGAAGACCGTGAGGAGGCGCATGCCGTCTCCGGCGTCGACGCCCGAGACGAGGGCGCCAGTGCCGTCGGCGGCGCGGGCGACAACGGCGCGCTGGGTCGTCTCGCCGACGCGCCACTCGGCATCCGGCGTCGTCGTCTCGAGCAGCGGTGCCGCGGCGGCGAGCACGCGTTCGAGTGGGGTCTCGTCGGCGGAGGCGCCGAGGCGGAAGCGGTCGGCGGGGAGGCCGAGCGTGCGCGCGAGGGCGCCGTCGTTCCATCGGTCGCTCTTCAGTCCGAAGGGCGTGCGCACCGTGGAGAAGAGGTAGCCGTAGACGTGGATGACGCCCGCGTTGCCGACGGGGAAGGCCGCGTCGACGCCGGCGGCGGCGTGCAGGGCGTCGAACAGCTCGCGGTCGATGACGGCCTCGCCGATGTTCTCGTCGACGACGGTCGAGCGCGCCCACGCGTCGAAGCGCCCGGCGCGTCGGTCGGCCTCGATGCGGGCGAGCACTGCGTCGATCGCGGGGACCTCAGGCGCGGATGCGTTCACGTTCACCAACGGTAGCGCCGGGGCGCCGCCCGGGCGCGCGGCACCCGAGCGGTGGGGCAGCGGCTCGGCCGGAGCACAGCCGCTCAGGTGCCTCCGCGTGCGGTCGCAGCAGTGCGGACCCACAACGAGCCGCACCTGAGCGATGTGGGCGGGCACGCGCCGGGGAGTGTCGCTGGCCCCGGATAGCGTTGGGGCATGCGGATTCTCCACACGTCGGATTGGCACATCGGGAGGTCGTTCCACGGCCACTCGACGCTCGACGCGCTGCGCAGGGTGCTCGACGCCCTGGTCGACCGCGTGCGCGAGCTCGGCGTCGACGTGGTCGTCGTCGCGGGCGACGTGTTCGATTCCGCGATGCCCGCCGCCGACTGCTACCGGCTGCTGACCGATGCGCTCGAGGGCATCCGGGGCGCGGGCGCCCTCGTCGTCGTGACGAGCGGCAACCACGACTCCGCCGCGCGGCTCGGCTTCCAGGCGCCGTTCCTGGGGGCGGCCGGCGTGCACGTCGTGACGGATCCGCTCGCGATCGGCGAGCCCGTCACGCTCGACGACGAGCACGGGCCCGTGCACTTCTACGGCATCCCGTACCTCGAGCCGGCGCTCGTGCGGCACCTCTGGCCGGGCGAGGCGCTGCGAACGCAGGAGCAGGTGATGCGGCACGCCATGGGGCTCGTCAACGACGACCGCGCCGAGCGGGGCGGGCGCTCCGTCGCGATCGCGCACTGCTTCGCGGCGGGCGTCGAGCCGACCCCGCAGCTCGAGCGCGAGGTGCGGCAGAGCCTCACGCAGGGCTCGCTCGACGTCGTGCCGCTCGCCGACTTCGCGGGGCCCGACTACGTGGCGCTCGGCCACATCCACGGGCGGGCGGCGCTGGCCGACGGCATCCGGTACTCGGGCGCCCCGCTGCACTACAGCTTCGGCGAGGCCGACAAACCGCGCGGGGCGTGGCTGGTCGACCTCGACGCCGCGGGCCTCGCCGCCGTCGAGTGGGTCGATCTGCCCGTGCCGCGGCGGCTTGTGACGCTGCGCGGCACGCTCGACGAGCTGCTCGCCGACGCCGCGCACGGCGAGCATCGCGACGATTGGGTGTGCGCCGTGCTCACCGACCCACTGCCCCAGGTCGAGCCGATGCGGAAGCTGCGCGATCGCTTCCCGCACTGCGCCACGATCGAGCACCGACCCGAGCGGGGGCCGGCAGAGCCCGACGCGCGCAGCTATCGCGACCGTGTGGGCCGGGGCGCCCCCGACCCGCAGGTCGTCGACGACTTCCTCGCGCACGTGCGTGCCGGGGAGCGCGCGAGCGACGACGAGCGGCGCCTGATCGCCGACGTCGTCTCCGAGCGGCGGGCGGAGGCCCGCGCATGAAGATCCGGACGATCGAGATCGAGGGCTTCGGCCCCTTTCGCGGCGTGCAGCGGGTCGACCTCGACCGGTACGCCGGCGACGGCATCTTCCTCATCTCGGGCCGCACGGGCGCCGGCAAGTCCAGCATCCTCGACGCCATCTGCTTCGCCCTGTACGGCTCGACGCCCCGGTACAGCGACGGCGAGAAGCGGCTCCGCAGCGACTATGCGGCCGTGGGCGAGCCGACGAGGGTCGCGCTCGAGTTCGAGGTCGGCGACGGCGCCTGGCGCATCGAGCGCACGCCCGAGTACGAGCGGCCGAAGCAGCGGGGCGAGGGCACGACGACCGAGCGCGCGAGCGTCGAGCTGTTCGAGCGCGTCGGGTCTGCCTGGCACGGGGTCGCGGCGAAGGAGCGCGAGGTCGGCGCGCGCGTCATCGACATCGTCGGGATGAGCTCCGATCAGTTCCAGCAGGTCATCCTGCTCGCGCAGGGCCGCTTCGCGCGGTTCCTCCTCGCGAAGGACGACGAGCGCCGGCGCCTGCTCCGGTCGCTGTTCGGCACCCACCGCTTCGGCGACTACGAGGAGGCTCTCGACGCCCGACGCCGCGAGGCCGAGGCGGCCGTCGGCGAGCGCACGGGAGCCCTGCGGGCGCTGCTCGACCAGGCCGGCGACGCCGTGGAGCGCGCGTTGGCGGGCGAGGAGGACGACGCCGCGGGCACGGAGGCCGAGGGCGACGAGGCCTCAACCGAGCCGCCGGCGCCGGACGACTGGGCGGGGCGGATCGCGCTGCTCGAGGCGGCGCGCGCGGCCGCGGGTGAACGGCGCGCCTCGGCCACCGCGCGAGCGGCGGAGGCTGAAGCATCGAGCGACGCGGCCGCGGCGGCCGACGACCTCCGGCGCGCGGTCGCGGACAAGCAGCGCAGTCGGGGCGCCGCGCGCGAGCGGATCGCGGCGCTCGATGCCGCGCGCGAGGAGACCGAAGCCGCCCGCGCCGAGCTCGCGGAGGCGCGGCGGGCGGAGGGCGTGCGCGCGTCGCTCGACGCCGTCGTGCGGGCCGACGAGAAGGCGACGACGGCGGCCGCCGCGGAACGCGACGCGCGCGCGGCCTGGGCCGCGGCGCGGGGCGGCGCGGAGGCGAGCGATGCGGCGGAGGCCGAGCAGGTCGCTGCCGCCGGGGAAGCGCCGGATTCCGCCGACGCGGAGCGCCCGCGCGGTCACACCGGCGCGGGCACGCGCGGTGACGCCGAGATCCCGGCGGCGGATGCCGCGCCCGACGCGCTCGACGCCTTCGATGCGGCGATGCACCGGAAGATCGGCGGGTGGGAGCCGCTGCGGGAGCGCGAGAGCGAGCTGGCCCGCGACGCCGTGCGGATCGACGAGCAGCGCGAGGCCCTCGCCGCCCTCGTCGAGGCGATCTCGGCGAGGGACAAGCGCGCCGGTGAGCTGCCGGCGCTCATCGCGACCGCGCGCGACCACCGCGACCGCGCCAAGGAGCGCGCCGACGGGCTGGGCGCCGTCGACGAGCACATCCGGGCGCTCGAGGCGCAGTTCGCCGCGGCGCACGAGGTGCGCGACCTGGCGGATGCCTACGCGGCGGCCGAGTCGGGCGTCAGGGAGGCGAAGGCCGCCGCCGGCCGCGCCGACGCGGCGCTCGACGAGCTGCACCGCCGGCGCCTCGCCGGGTACTCGAGCGAGCTCGCCCAGGGGCTGGTGCCGGGGGAGCCCTGCGCCGTGTGCGGCGCGACGGAGCATCCCGCACCGGCCGAGATCGCCGAGGACCACGTCAGTCCCGAGCAGATCGACGAGGCCGACGCCGCGCGGGCCGAGGCGGCGACGGCGCACGACGCCGCCCTCGAGAGGCGCCGGCAGGCCGAGCTCGCCCTCACCGACGCGCAGAAGCGGTCGGAGGGGCGCACCGAGACCGAGATCGACGGCGACCTGCTCGCCGCCCGCGAGCGCCGCGCGGAGGCTCAGACCGCCGCGAAGGAGCACGAGGCGTACGCGCGCCGGCTCGCCGAGCTCGAGGCCGAGCGAGACGAGATCACGGCCGCGGCCAACACGGCGTCGGGAGAGAAGGGCGCCCTCGAATCGAGCATCAAGGCGGCCGAAGACCGGCTCGCCGATGCGCGGAGCGCGGTCGACGCGGCGCGTGGCGCGTTCGGATCGGTCGCCGAGCGGATCGGCGCGGCCCAGCGCCTCGCCTCGCTCGCCCGCGCCTGTGCCGCCGCGGCACGCGACGCCGCCCGGGCCGCGACGGCGGCCGCCGATTCCCGCTCCGCGCTCGAAGCGGCGCTCGCGGAGGCCGGCTTCGCGACCGGCGACGGAGCGCGGGCCGCACTGCGGGCGGCTGAGGCCATCCGGGCGCTCGAGAAGAGCGTGGGCGAGGCCGACACCGCCCGCGCCGCCGCCGAGCGCGCCCTGGCCGAGCTGGCGGAGGCGGAGCTCCCCGATGAGCCGGTCGACAGGGAGGAGACGCGGGCCGCGCTCGCCGCCGCCCGAGAGGCATACAGCCGGGCCGTCGCGGCGCGCAGCGATGCCGAGCACCTCGCCTCGACGCTCGGAGCGGCCCTCGACGCGGCGACGAAGGCGCACGACGCCATCGCCGAGCGCGCCGAGGAGGCCGCGGCGATCAAGCGGCTCGCCGACACCGTCGCCGGCCGACCTCCGAACGACCGCCGCATGAACCTCGAGACCTTCGTACTCGCGGCGGAGCTCGAGGAGATCGTGCAGGCCGCGAACCATCGGCTCGCGGCCATGAGCGACAACCAGTACACGCTGCGGCACACCGACCAGCGCGCGTACCGCAACGCCGCATCGGGGCTCGGCCTCGAGGTGTTCGACGCGCACACGGGCCGAGCCCGCCCGCCGCACTCGCTCTCGGGCGGTGAGACCTTCCTCGCGTCCCTCGCCCTCGCGCTGGGGCTCGCGGAGGTCGTCACCGGCCGCTCCGGCGGCATCCGGCTCGACACCCTGTTCATCGACGAGGGCTTCGGCTCGCTCGACTCCGAGACGCTCGAGGTCGCGATGCGCACGCTCGACGACCTCCGGCAGGGCGGGCGCACCATCGGCCTGATCAGCCACGTCGAGCAGATGAAGGAGCAGATCCCGTCGCAGCTGCGGGTCGAGCAGACCCCGCAGGGCTGGAGCGTCGTCCGTCAGGAATGAGAGCGGGCCCATAGCCGCGCCCCGTAGGCTGTACGCATGAGCACCTGGGGAACTGTGTTGGCCGTGATCGGGGCGATCGTCGCCGTCATCGTCGGCTGGTTCGTGCTGAACGCGCTGCTGTCCGTGATGTGGTTCGCGTTCAAGCTGATCGGCGCCCTGATCATCGGGCTCGTGATCTTCTTCGCCGTGCGCTACTTCATCTCGCGCGCCGTGAAGCGCCGGAACGGCTGACTCACACCATCCGGTATCCGGCGCCGCGCACCGTCTCGATGCGCTCGGCGCCGAGTTTCTGCCGCAGGTAGCCGACGTACACGTCGGCGACGTTCGAGCCGGGGTCGAAGTCGAAGCCCCACACGCGGCTGAGCAGCTGCTCGCGGCTGAGCACCTGGCCCGCGTGGCGCATGAACTCCTCGGCGAGGGCGAACTCGCGCGAGGACAGGTCGATCGCGGCGCCGCCGTCGATCGTGGCGCGGCGGGCGCGCACGTCGAGCACGAGGTCGCGGTGGCGCAGCTCGTTCGAGACGGCGCCCGGCTCCGGCTCCGCCTGCCGCATCCGCAGCCGGATGCGCGCCAGCAGCTCGTCGAACCGGAACGGCTTGCCGAGGTAGTCGTCGGCGCCGCCTTCGAGGCCCGCGACCGTGTCGTTCAGGTCGGTGCGCGCGGTCAGCATGATCACGGGCATCGTCGAGCCGGAGCCGCGCAGCTGGTCGAGCACCTCGAAGCCGTTCAGCTTCGGCATGTTCACATCGAGCACGAGCATGTCGAACTCGCCCGTGAGTGCGAGATCGAGCGCCTCTGAGCCGTCGCCCGCCGTGCGGGTCGCGTAGCCGGCCGCCTTCAGGCCCTTCTCGATGAAGCCGGCGATGCGCGCCTCGTCGTCGGCGATCAGGATCGATGCCACGGTTCCTCCTCGTGCTCGTCTGCGGGGGTCGGCGCCTGCGCCGCGGGAAGCGGCGGGCGCTGCGGGATCTCGGGAGGCAGGGGAGGCGTCGGAGCCGTCGCGGCGCCCGAACCGAGAACGGGCGAGGCGCCGGGCGGCCGGGCCGGAGCACCCGGATGGGCGCCCGTGTTGTCAGGGGCGGACCCGGGCTCGGGGAAGCCCGGGCCGTTGACGGGCAGCGCGAGCACGAACACCGCGCCAGGGCCGTCGTGCGGATCGATCACGCGTGCCGAACCGCCGTGCGCCGCCGCGATCAGGTGCACGATGTTGAGCCCGAGGCCACTGCCGCGCGTGCCGCCCGCGCCCCGGTCGAAGCGCTCGAAGATGCGCACCTTCAGGTCGTCGGGCACGCCGGGGCCGAAGTCGCGCACCCAGAGCTCGACGACGTCGCCGGCCGCGCGGCAGCCGATCACGATGCGCCCGCCGCCATGCGTGACGCCGTTCTGCGCGAGCTGGAGCACGGCCTGCGTGATGCGGGCCTGGTCGATGGGGACGACGGCGTTCTCGGCGGGCCCGGCTTCGACGGTTGCGCCATCGATCGCGTCTGCCTTGCGCACGAGCAGGGCGACGAGTTCGCGCATGTCGGTGGCCTGCAGCTGGAGCGATGCCGGCCCGTGCACCGCGGCCGATTCGGAGAGGTCCTGCACGAGCGCGTTCATCCGGTCGAGCTCGTCCACCGCGAGCTCCTGGGTCTCGCGGACGTCGGCCGGGTCATCCGGGTTCATCAGCTCGAGGTGGCCGCGCACGATCGTGATGGGCGTGCGCAGCTCGTGCCGCACGTCGCTGAGCAGCTGCCGCTGCGCGTCGAGCGACGCGTCGAGCCGGTCGAGCATGTCGTTCATGGTGCGCGCCAGCTCGGAGACGTCGTCGCGCCCCTCGACGGGGATGCGCTCGTCCATCTGCTGCCCCGAGACGCGCTCCGCCGTTTCGCGCATCCGGCGCAGCGGTCGCAGCAGGCGCCCCGCCGCGATGCCTCCGACGAGCAGGACGAGGAGGATCGTGATGGCCGACGCGACGATGTACGTGCGGCCGGAGCCGTTGATCTCGGCCAGCTCGGCCTCGAGGTCGTACGCCATCACGAACAGCACGTTCTGCTGCTGGCCCTCGGTGAGCACGATCGGCGCGGCGAGGTACTGCCACGCGACACCGTTCTCGGCATAGCGCCCGAGCATCGCGTCGGTGCCGTTCGCCTCGGCGGCGACCTGCTCGACGAAGTCGGGCTGCGACTCGAGCTGCAGGTCGAGCTGCACGCCGGGCACGAGGGTCGCCTGGCCGTCGACGATGCCGAGAACGCCCATGTTGTCGTCGGGGCTGACGCGCTGAACGATGACGCGCAGGGCGTCCTCGGCTGTCGCCGTCGGCTCCTCGTCGACGTACGTCTGCACGAGCACCTGGGCCGCTTCCAGGTTGTTCATGAGGAGGTCGTCGGTCGTGGCGATGATGCGCGCGCGCTCGGAGAGGTAGACGGCGGCGCCCACGCCGACGAGGCCGACGGTCACGGCGGCGGCGATGACGGCGAGCAGGCGCGTGCGCACCGAGACGACCGGCAGCCGCCAGCGCTTCGTCCTCGTCCGTCCCACCAGGCTAGTATCGCGAACCGGTGCGCGCGGAACGGCCCGCGGGCGGAAAATAAGAAACGTCTCACTGCCGCCTCGTGGCGCGGGGGCGCCGGCGCGTGGTGGAATTTCGGCATGGACGCAGCCGGTGCCGCGGCACCCGACAGGCCGAGCGACGAGGAGCTGCTCTCGTCGGCGATCGGCGTGCCCGCGAGCGGGCTCCGGATGATCAGCCGCGAACCGCTCGGAGCGGGAGCGGTGACGGGCTTCGAGGTGGCGCACGGCGCCGAGAGCGGGCTCCCGGATGGCGCGCCGGGCGCCCCGCGGACGACGATCGAGTACGTCGATACCTCGGGCATCCCGGTCGCGCGCGAGACGGGCCTCGTGCTCGAGGGCGTCGCCCGCGTGTGGACGCACCCCGCCGACCCGCACCTGCCTGCGCTCGTGCCGACGGCGTTCGGCGGGGCCGTCGTCGTTCTGCTGGAGCGGCTCGGGATCGAGGCGGTCGGCGCGCCGGAGTTCGTCGCGTACCGGCCGGGCCGCCGTGCCGTGCTGCGGGTGCGGACGGCCGAGGGGACGGCATGGGTGAAGGTCGTGCGGCCCCGACGCATCTCGCGCATCGTCGACGCGCACCGCGCGCTCGAGGCGGGAGGGCTGCCGACGCCGCGCGTGCGGGGCTGGTCGCCCGACGGCGTGCTCGTGATCGACGCCGCGGCGGGCACGGCGGCGCCCGACGTCGCGTGGGAGCCGGATGCGCTGCTCGACCGCGTCGACGAGCTGCGCCGACGCATCGAGCGGACCACGACCGAGTGGACGGCCAGGACCGGTGTCCCGGAGCGGCTGCCCTGGTACGCCGAGCGCGCGCACGAGGCGATCCCGCAGCACCAGGCGGAGGTCTCCCGGGTCAGGGCCGCGTGTGCGCTGGGGCTGGCGACGGAGCCGGCCGAGCGGCGCACTATTCACGGCGACCTGCACATCGGGCAGCTCTTCCTCGGCGGCACCGGGCCGGATGTCGCGATCACGGGGCTCATCGACGTCGACACCGCGGGGCTCGGCGACCCGGCGGAGGATGCGGCGGCGTTCTGCTCGCATGCCGCGGCCAGCGCGCTGATCACGGCGGACGCCGAGCCGCGCGGGCGCGTGTGGCGGCTCGCGGAGGGCGCGCAGCGGCGGTGGGACGGGCAGCGCATGCGGGCTCTGACGGGCATCCACCTGCTGGGGCACGCGCTCGCCGCGGGGATGTCGGGCGACGACGATCGCACCCGCACGCTGCTCGCGCTCGCTGAGGCAGCGGCCGTCGGCGCGCCGCTGCGAGGGGCGGCCGAGCCGGTCGGGAGCGCCGGGGCGTCGTCCTGACCCGTGCCGCCGCCCGCCGGGGCCGGGACGATGATCCGGATGCCGATCTAAGAACGCTCTCATCCGCGGCTGGTCGGGGCTTTAGCCGGCGCTCGCAGACTGGTCGGTATGAGCAGGAGATGGATCGCATACGGGGCCACGGGCGCGCTCGGCGTCGCCGCGCTCGCCGGCGGCGCGGTCGCCGCCGCGGGCGCGATGGACCTGCGCACGACATCCGGGCAGGCGATCGCCGCCGGCGCGATCACGAGCGGCAGCGAGGAGCGGACCGCCGCGGGGATCGACTCCGGAGTGCTGCAGCTCTCGGCGCCGACGCCGGGGGAGGCCGCCTCGGCGGCCACCCCGAACTCGACGAACGGGCCGAGCCCGCACTCGGCGGATACACCGGGCGAGCTCTCGGCGGCCTCCGCGCCCGACGCTCCGGAAGGTGGAACGGGCGGCGCGCCGCAGCCCGCGCAGAAGGCACAGCCCGCCCAGAACACGCAATCGGCGCCCGAGCCGGCGGCCCCTCCGGCGGCGTCGCCCGTCTCGGCCGCCTCGGTCGGGGGCTCGGCGGCCAGCGCGGGCTCCGACTGACCGTCGGCGCGGGGTTCGCACCGCTCGCGCATAGCTCGCACTGCTACGTTGAGGGCGTCGGCATCTCGCCGACGATCAGAGAAGACTTCTCGTCTGCCGATCCGCCTCAGGGCTCTCCGTGATCCGTCGCCTCCTCTGTGTGACCGCGAGGAGTTCGATGCGCACCGCCCTACCCACCCCGTCCACCGCGATCGTCTACTGCGAGGGCCAGTTCGGCGCTCAGGACGGCAAGACGGCCAACGGCCTCGTCCGACATTCCGAGAAGTACGAGATCCTCTCGGTCATCGACAGCACCCGTGCCGGCGCCGACGCCGGCGACGTCCTCGACGGCGTGCCGAACGGGATCCCCGTGCACGCCGACCTGGCCAGCGCGGTCGCGCACGCCGGGAGCGCGCCCGATTACCTGATCTGCGGCGTCGCGCCCGCCGACGGCCTGCTGTCGACGCAGCAGCGCGTCGTGCTGCTCGACGGGATCGCCCGCGGCATGCACATCATCAACGGGCTGCACGAGTTCCTCGCCGACGACGTCGAGTTCGCCGCCGCCAGCATCCTCGCGGGCGTCACGATCACCGACATCCGGCGCCCGCGCGAGAAGAAGGACCTGCACCTCTTCTCGGGGCGCATCGCCGAGGTGACGTGCCCGCGCATCGCCGTGCTGGGCACCGACGGAGCGATCGGCAAGCGCACGACCGCGACGCTCGTCGTGCAGGCGCTCGTCTCCCGCGGCATCCGGGCGGTCATGGTCGGCACGGGGCAGACGACGATCATCCAGGGCGGCCGCTACGGCGTCGCGCTCGACGCGCTCGTGCCGCAGTTCTGCTCGGGGGAGGTGGAGAACCAGGTCGTCGCGGCCTTCGAGGGTGAGGACCCGGACGTCATCATCGTGGAGGGGCAGGGCGCGCTCAGCCACCCCGCCTACCTGACCTCGGCGCACATCCTGCGCGGCAGCAGGCCGCAGGGCGTCATCGTGCAGCACGCGCCCCGGCGCCGCGTGCTGGGCGACTTCCCGATGGTTCCGATGCCGACCCTGGAGAGCGAGATCGCCCTCATCGAGGCGTTCGCCGCGACCGAGGTCATCGGGGTGACCGTGAACCACGAGGGCATGACCGACGTCGAGATCGACGACGCGATCGACGACATCGAGCTCGCGAACGGCGTTCCCGCGACCGACCCGCTCACGCGCCCCCTCGGCCGCCTCGTCGACATGGTGCTGCAGTCGTTCCCCGAGCTCGCCGACCGCGCGGCGCTGCGGCGCTCCGCGGATCTCGGCTCCGGCGGCGCCGTCTCCGTGAGGCGTGCGCCGGGGGCCGGCGCGTGATTCCGCGCGCGTGCCTCTGAACCGAAGAGTTCTGCGCCGTCGTTAAGAGCCGCCTCATCCGCGCCTCCTGAGCGCTTTAGAGTCGCCCGTCAGGCTTGAGTCATCGCCGGAGCACCGGCGCTCGACGACCTGGCCCCACAGCACACGGGCCGAAGCCATGGAGGGCAATCATGAAGACGAAGTGGATCGCATACGGCGTCACGGGCCTGCTGGGCGTCGGCGTCATCGCCGGCGGTGCGACGGCCGCGGCGGCGAGCCTCGACCTGAACGAGGGCACGAGCTCGCGCGCCGTGCCCGCCGGGAACCAGATCACGGGCAAGGCCGTGCTCGACCGCACGGGCGGCGTGACGATGAACGTCTCGGAGAACGGCACGTCGGCGTCAGTCGCGACGGCGGCGACGGGCGCGACCGGGCCCACGGCGCCGAGCGCCCAGACGGCCCCGTCCGCCCAGACGGCCCCGTCAGCGCAGACCGCGCCGTCCGCTCAGACCGCCCCGACCGCCCCGACCCCGCAGTCGGCGGTCACGCCGCCGAGCGCCCACACCCCGGCGTCGCCGACCACCGCTCCGAGCGCGCAGTCACCCGCTTCGCCGGTGAGCCCGGCGACGCCCGCGACCCAGGCCAGCGCGAGCTCGGTCGCGTCGGCGGGCTCGGACTGACGCCGAGCTTCGCGAGGCAGGCGCCCCGGATCATCACCCCACGATCCGGGGCGCCGCCGCGTGCGGGGGACCGGCTCAGCGCCGCTCCGGCTCGCCGAACGCGCGGTCGAGCTCGGCGAGCCAGGCGTTCGCGTTGCCGTCGCTCGGTGCGCGCCAGTCGCCGCGGGGAGACAGAGAGCCGATCGGCGACACCTTCGGGCCGTTCGGGATCGCGCTGCGCTTGAACTGCGCGAAGCCGAAGAAGCGCCGGATGAACACCCGAAGCCACGCCACGATCGTCTCGCGGTCGTACCCGAAGCGCTCGTCGGCAGGGAACCCGGGCGGCCAGGCGCCGGCATCCGGATCGCCCCAGGCGTGCTCCGCGAGGAACGCGATCTTCGAGGGCCGGGTGCCGTACCGCAGCACGTGCGCGAGCGCGAAGTCGTGCAGGGCGTACGGCCCGATCGTGTCCTCGGTCGACTGCGCCCTGCCGTCCTGCCCGACGGGCACGAGCTCGGGCGAGATCTCGGTGTCGAGCACCGAGCGCAGGATGCGCGCCTCGATCGACGAGACGCCGGTGCCGTCGGCGATCACCCAGCGGATGAGGTGCTGGATCAGCGTCTTCGGCACGCCTGAGTTCACGCCGTAGTGGCTCATCTGGTCGCCGACGCCATAGGTCGACCAGCCGAGCGCGATCTCGGAGAGGTCGCCCGTGCCGACGACGATGCCGCCGTGGTGGTTCGCAAGGCGGAACAGGTAGTCGGTGCGCAGGCCCGCCTGCACGTTCTCGAAGGTGACGTCGTAGACCTCCTCGCCGCGGGCGAAGGGGTGGTCCATCTGCGAGAGCATCTCGCGCGCGGCGGGGCGGATGTCGATCGTCTCCGTCGTCGCGCCGATGGCCTCCGCGAGCGCGAGCGCGTTCGCCTTCGTGTGCTCGCTCGTCGCGAAGCCGGGCATCGTGTATGCCAGGATCTCCTTGCGATCGCGGCCCATCCGGTCCATCGCCCGCGCGATCACGAGCAGCGCGTGCGTCGAGTCGAGCCCACCGGAGACGCCGATGACGGGGCGCGGGTCTCCGATCTGGCGCATGCGCTGCATGAGGCCGGCGACCTGGATGTTGAAGGCCTCGTAGCAGTCCTGCGCGAGGCGCTCGGGGTCATCCGGGACGAACGGGAACCGGTCGACCGTGCGCTCGAAACCGACGTCGCCCTTCGGCGGGCGCAGCTCGAACGGGACGGTGCGGAAGTCGGGCCCGGACGCCCCGACGGCGCGGGCGTTGTCGCCGAACGTGCCTTGCCGCACGCGGCTCTGGCGCAGGCGGTCGAGGTCGACGTCGGCGACGGCCTGCCGGGGGCCGTCGGGGAAGCGCTCCGTCTCGGTGAGCAGCTCGCCCGACTCGAAGATCATGGTCTGGCCGTCCCACGAGACGTCGTTCGTCGACTCGCCCATGCCCGCCGCGGCATACACGTACGCGGAGAGGTTGCGCGCCGACGATGCGCCGACGAGCGCGTGGCGTTCGTCGGCGCGGGCGATCGTGATGGGGCTGCCGGAGAGGTTCGCCTGCACCGTCGCCCCCGCGAGCGCGGCGAACGACGAAGGGGGAACGGGCACCCAGAGGTCTTCGCAGACCTCGGCGTGCACGACGAGGCCGGGGAAGTCGGAGGCCGCGAAGAGCAGGTCGGGGCCGAACGGCACCTCGCCGCGCTTCAGCCGGATCGTGCCGGTCTCGCCGGCGCCGTCGGCGTACCAGCGGCGTTCGTAGAACTCGCGGTAGGTCGGCAGGTACGACTTCGGCACGACGCCGAGGATCTCGCCGCGGTGGATCGCGACGGCGCAGTTGTAGATGCGGCCGTCGCGGCGCAGCGGGGCGCCGACGAGCAGCAGCGGCATGATCCACTCCGACGCGTTGCGGAGCTCCTCGAGCGCGGCCTCGACGGCGTCGAGCAGGGCGTCCTGCATCACGAGGTCGTCGATGGCGTAGCCCGACAGGGCCAGCTCGGGGAACACGGCGACGGCGACCGCGCGGTCGTCGAGCTCGCGGGCGGTCTCGAGGATCGCCGCGGCGTTGGCCGCAGGGTCGGCGATCGCGACGGGCACGGTGCACGCGGCGACCCGCGCGAACCCGTGCCGGTAGGCGCTGGAGAAGTCGAACTCGGTCACATCTGCAGTCTGTCACGGAGCGCCGGGGGCGAGGGGGAATGTCTGCGCCCCCGCGTAGCCTCGGAACGTGCGATACATCCGATCCGAGCAGCGCGTTGTCTTCAGCGCGAGCGACATGACCGTGGCGGCGAACTGCGAGTTCGAATGGCTGTGGGCGCTCGACGCGAAGCTGGGCCGGGTCGAGGCCGTCGACGACCCGGATGACGCGATGCTCGAGCGTGCGGCGCGCATGGGCGATGCGCACGAGGCGCGGGTGCTCGAGGAGTACCGGCGGGAGTTCGGCGACGCCGTCGTCGAGATCGCCGAGGCGCGTGCTCACGACCCAGAGGCGATGGCGCGGGCCGTCGACGAGACCTCCGCCGCGCTGCGCGGCGCCGACGCGCAGGTCGTGTTCCAGGCGGCGTTCCGTGCCGACGACTTCGTGGGCTTCGCCGACTTCCTCGTGCGCGACGGGCAGGGGGCGTGGCGCGTGCAGGATTCGAAGCTCGCCCGCCGCGCCAAGGCGACGGCCCTCATGCAGCTGGGTGCATACGTCGACCAGCTCGACCGGCTCGGCATCCCGCGCGCCGACGAGGTCGACCTGCTGCTCGGCGACGGCTCGACGTCGACGCACGCGGTCGCCGACGTGCTGCCGCTGTTCTTCGTGCGCCGCGACCGCATCCGGGCGCTGATCGCCGACCGGCGCGTCGAGCAGGGCGCAGCGGGGGAGGCCATCGCCTGGGGCGATCGGCGCGGCGCGCTCGACATCCGGGCGTGCGGGCGATGTGCGACGTGCCAGCAGCAGGTCGAGGCTCACCGCGACGTGCTGCTCGTCGCCGGCATGCGGCCGACCCAGCGAGATCGCCTGCGCGAGGCGGGCATCGCGACGATCGACGAGCTCGCCGAGGCGGCGGCGAAGCCCGAGCGGATGGGGGACGACGCGTTCCAGTCGCTGCGCACGCAGGCGCGCCTGCAGGTCGCCACCGAGCGCGAGGGAACGGGCGAGCCCCTCTACGAGGTCGTCAATCCCGCGGCGCTCAGCGCGATGCCGCGCCCCGACCACGGCGACATCTTCTTCGACTTCGAGGGCGATCCGCTCTACAGCGAGCCCCTCGCCGACGGATCGCAGGGGTGGGGCATCGACTACCTCTTCGGCTGGGTCGATCAGAAGGAGCAGTACACGCCGCTGTGGGCGCACGACCTCGCGGCCGAGCGGCGGGCGCTCGAGCGCTTCTGCGACTTCGTGGCGGCCCGGCGTCGGCAGGCGCCCGGAATGCACATCTATCACTACGCCCCCTACGAGCCGACCCACCTCGCGGCCATGGCGGCGCGGCACGGCGTGCGCGAGGCTGATGTCGACCGCATGCTGCGCGACGAGCTGTTCGTCGACCTGTACCCGATCGTGAAGAACGCGCTCAGGGTCGGCTCGCGGTCGTACTCGATCAAGAAGCTCGAGCCGCTCTACATGGGCGACGAGGTGCGCACGCAGGACGTGCAGAAGGGCGACGACTCGATCGTCCGCTACGTCGAGGCGCGCGCCCTCGCCGCGGCGGGGAAGGCCGAGGAGGCCGACGCGATCCTGGCCGACCTCGCCGACTACAACCGGTACGACTGCGTGTCGACCAGGCGCCTGCGCGACTGGCTCGTCGAGCGGGCGCGCGAGACGCGCGTGCTGCCGGCGGCGCCGGAGGACCGCCCTGCCGACGCGTACGAGCCCTCGCCGCGCGCGCTGGCGCTGAACGCCCGCGCCGACGAGCTGCGCCACGAGCGCGAGCGGGTCGAGCGGGAGCTCAGCGGTTCGGGCGCTGTGGCCGGGCTCGCGGCCGCACCGCCGGGTCAGGGCGGCGACGGGACATCGCCCGCGGGAGGCGCCGCGGCGACGGCGACGGGCCAGGGGGAGGCGCTGGCGCGGGGTGGCGCGCCCGTGTGGACCCCGGGGAGCCGGGGCGCGGAGCCGGCCGAGGCGGGCGCGCGGCGGGCGGCCGGCGTGCCCGGCGCCGCCGCGCACGCCGCCTCCGCCGACGAGAGCGCGCTCCGGCTCGCGGCCGCGGCGATCGACTACTACCCGCGCGAGCAGCGGTCGTTCTGGCAGGCGCACTTCGAGCGGCTTCGGGAGCCGATGTCACTGTGGGGCGAGACGCGCGATGTGCTGCTCGTCGACATCCGGGCGTCGGACGTGGTCGAGGACTGGCACACGCCGGAGGGCAAGCGCGCCGAGCGCCGCATCGTCGAGCTGCGCGGCGACCTCGCGCCCGGCACGCGGCTGCGCGCGGGGGCGAGCCCGTACGTGCTGTACCCGGCGCCCGCGCCGTTCCCGGCCGACGGGGCGTCGAACCGGTGGATCCACGTGCCGCGCGAGGTGCGCGTCGTGGAGGCGCTCGACGACGGCGCGATCGTCGAGGAGTACGCCGTCGACGGGCAGACATGGCGCGAGCTGCCCGTCGCGCTGACGCCGCCGAAGCCGCCGCCCGCCGGCGCGCAGCAGGGCGCGATCGACGAGTGGGCCGACCAGCTGCTGCGCGCCGAGAAGAACGTCGGGGCGAGCGACGGGGCGTTCCCCGTCGACCCGGCGACCGACATCCTGCGCCGGCTGCGTGCCGACCACCACGGCGGGAAGGTGATGTCGCAGGCGATCGGCAACGACGTCGACGCGATCGTGTTCTCGCTGCTCAGCGTGCCGACGTACGTCGCGGTGCAGGGCCCACCAGGCACGGGCAAGACCTACGTAGGCTCGCACGTGATCGCGCGGCTCGTGAACGACCACGGCTGGAAGGTCGGGGTCGTCGCCCAGTCTCACGCCGTCGTCGAGAACATGCTCGACCGCGTCGTCGGCGCGGGCGTGCCCGCCGACCAGGTCGGCAAGACCCTCAAGGCGGGCACGGCGCCGGGCGACGAGAGGTTCACGGCCGTGCCCCGCAACGGCCTGGCGGCGTTCCAGCAGGGGCGCTCGTCGCGCAAGGGCTACGTCATCGGCGGCACGGCGTGGGACTTCGCCAACACGACGCGGGTCGCCCGCCGCGGGCTCGACCTGCTCGTCGTCGACGAGGCCGGCCAGTTCTCGCTCGCCGCGACGATCGCGGTGTCGATGTCGGCGCGGCACCTGCTGCTGCTCGGCGACCCGCAGCAGCTGCCGCAGGTCAGCCAGGGCACGCACCCCGCGCCGATCGACACCTCGGCGCTCGGCTGGCTGATGCGCGACGCCGCCGTGCTGCCGGAGGGCCACGGGTACTTCCTCGCGCGGACGTGGCGCCTGCATCCGAGCGTCGCGGGGCCCGTCTCCGAACTGTCGTACAGCGGAAAGCTGCGCGCGAGGGAGGGAGCGGAGCTGCGCTCGATCGAGGGCCTGGCGCCTGGCGTGCACCCCGTCGCCGTCGCGCATCGCGGCAACGTCACGGAGTCGCCGGAGGAGGCGGCCGAGGTCCTGCGCATCGTGCGCGACGCCGTCGGGCGCGAGTTCGTCGACATCGCGATCGACGACGATCAGGTCGCGGCGCCCCAGCCCGCCCGGCCCCTCACGCAGGCCGATGTGATCGTCGTGGCGCCGTACAACGCGCAGCAGCAGCTCGTGGAACGTACGCTCGCCGACGCCGGATTCGGCGACGTGCGGGTCGGCACGGTCGACAAGTTCCAGGGGCAGGAAGCCGCCGTCGCGATCGTCACGCTCGCGGCGTCATCCGGCCGCGACGCCCCTCGGGGGCCCGAGTTCCTGCTGCTCGAGAACCGCCTCAACGTCGCGATCAGCCGCGCCAAGGTCGCGGCGTACCTCGTGCACAGCCCTGCCCTGCTCGACGACCTGCCGCACACGCCGGAGGGCGTCGCCCGCCTCAGCGCGTTCGCCCGCCTCGTCGGCGCGGTCGGCGCCTGACGCCGGCCGCCGTTGCCTCGGAACGCGCGTCGTGTCGGGTGCGTCAGGCCCGCCTGTCCCGAGCGCCGTCAGAATGCCGCGAACTGCTCGACATCCGGATCGCCGGGAGCAGTTCGCGTCATTTTCTCGACGGTTGCGCGCTGGTAGCGCGGGGTGTGCCCGGCGGAGAGGGTTACACCGTTCCGTAGAGCCGGTCGCCGGCGTCGCCGAGGCCCGGCACGATGTAGGCGTTCTCGTCGAGCCCCTCGTCGAGGGCGCCGAGCACGAGGTGCACGTTCTTGTCGCCGACGAGGTCCTCGATCGCCTTCACGCCCTCGGGCGTACCGAGGAGGCAGACGGCCGTGACGTCGTCGGCGCCGCGGGCGAAGAGGAACTCGATCGCCGCGGCGAGCGAGCCGCCCGTCGCGAGCATCGGATCGACGACGAAGCACTGGCGGCCGGAGAGGTCATCCGGGAGCCGTTCGGCGTACGTCGTCGGCTGGAGGGTCTCCTCGTCGCGCACCATGCCGAGGAAGCCGACCTCGGCGGTCGGCAGCAGTTTGGTCATGCCTTCGAGCATGCCGAGGCCAGCGCGCAGGATCGGCACGACGAGCGGCTTCGGGTCGCTGATCTGCACGCCCACCGTCGTCGTGACCGGTGTCTCGATCTCGCGCGGGGCGACCCGCACCTCGCGCGTCGCCTCGTAGGCGAGCAGCGTGACGAGCTCCTCCGCGAGCTGGCGGAAGACCGGCGAGGGGGTGCGCTTGTCGCGCAGGACGGTCAGCTTGTGGGTGATCAGCGGGTGGTCCGCGACGTGCAGGCGCATGCGATAAGGCTACTGGGCGAGCCGGGGAACGCCCAGGGAACGGTGGCCGGCGGCGCACGGATGCCCGGTGCCGGGCACCCGGAGCGGGGAGAGGATGGCAGGGGCGAGAAACTCTCGCCGCTCACGCACGAAAGGTCGATGTCATGAAGGCACTGCAGTATGTGGAGATCGGTCAGCCGCCCCAGGTGAGGGACGTGCCGACACCGGAGCCGGGCCCCGGCCAGGTGCGGCTCCGGGTCACGGCGGCCGGCGCCTGCCACTCCGATTCCTTCGTGATGGGCCTCGACGAGGAGCAGTACCGGGCCAATTACCCGCTGCCGATGACGCTCGGCCACGAGGGCGCCGGCATCGTCGACAAGCTCGGCGAGGGCGTCACCGAGGTCGCGATCGGCGACAGCGTCGCGGTGTACGGGCCGTGGGGCTGCGGGCGCTGCTACCAGTGCGCGCAGGGCAAGGAGAACTACTGCGAGCGGGCCGCCGAGCTCGGCATCACCCCGCCGGGCCTCGGGCACGATGGGTCGATGGCCGAGTACATGATCGTCGACTCGCCGCGGTTCCTCGTGCCGCTCGGCGACCTCGACCCCGCCGAGAACGTGGCGCTCACCGACGCCGGCCTGACGCCGTACCACGCGATCAAGGGCTCGCTGCCGAAGCTCGTCGCCGGCTCGACGGCCGTCGTCATCGGCGCCGGCGGGCTCGGCCACGTCGCGGTGCAGCTCCTGCGGGCGCTGACACCCGCGACGGTGATCGCGCTCGACATCAGCGACGCCAAGCTCGAGCTCGCGAAGGAGGTCGGCGCGCATCACGCGTTCCGCTCCGACGACTCGGCGCCGGAGGCGATCCGGAGCGCGACGGGCGCGGGCACCGTCACGGCGATCTTCGACTTCGTCGGCAACCAGGCGACCGCCGACCTCGGCGCGAAGCTGCGCGGCGTCGAGACCGACCAAGTGCTCGTGGGCGTGGGCGTCGCGGACGTGACCATGGGAACGCTCGGCAGCCCGTACGACGCCACCGTCCGCGCGCCGTACTGGGGCTCGCGGCCCGAGCTGATGGACGTCCTGGCGCTCGCGCACTCCGGTCGCGTCTCGGTCGAGACCGAGACGTTCTCCCTCGACGACTCACCGGAGGCGTACCACCGGCTCCACGAAGGCACCCTTCGCGGTCGGGCCGTCGTCACGCCGTAGGAGCAACGACCGCGCGTCGGCCCGCCGCGGGGCGGCGCGCGGTCGCCGGGCGGATGCGCCCGCGTCCGGATCGCCCCGGCTGGATGCGCCCGCCGGGAACGCGCGCTGGCCGTACGCTGGGGGCATGAATCCCGCCGAGGCCGACGTCGCGCTGATGCACCGCGCGCTGGCGCTCGCCGCGGAGGCCGGCGCCGCCGGCGAGGTGCCGGTCGGCGCTGTCGTGACCGACGCATCCGGGGCCGTGATCGGTGAGGGCCGGAACCGGCGCGAGCAGACGCACGACCCGAGCGCGCACGCCGAGGTCGTCGCGATGCGCGGGGCCGCCGCTGCGATCGGGTCGTGGAACCTCACCGGATGCACGCTGGTCGTCACGCTCGAACCGTGCCTGATGTGCGCGGGTGCGCTGCTGCAGGCACGCGTGTCACGTCTCGTCTTCGGGGCGTGGGACGAGAAGGCGGGTGCCGCCGGCTCGCTGTACGACGTCGTGCGCGATCGGCGCCTACCCTATCGCGCGGAGGTCGTCGGTGGTGTCATGGAGGCCGAGACCAGGGCGCCGCTCGAGGCGTTCTTCGGGGAGCGCAGATGACACATCCGGATCGGGTCGCAGTGATCGCGGGCGTCAGCGGGTTCGTGGGCACGGCCCTGCACGCGGCGCTCGTCGACGAGGGCTACGACGTGCGCGAGATCGGCCGCAGCGCGGGCGTGCGGTGGGGAGAGCGCGACGCGCTCGTCGACGCCGTGACGGGCGCCGAGATGCTGATCAACCTCGCTGGCAAGTCGGTGAACTGCCGGTACTCCGACGCGAACCGCGACGAGATCCTGCGCTCGCGGGTCGAGACGACCCGGCAGCTGCGCGAGGCCGTCGCCGCGAGCGACGACCCGCCGAAGGTCTGGTTCAACGCCAGCACCGGCACGATCTACCGCGACGCGATGGACCGGCCGCAGGGCGAGGACGACGGCGAACCCGGCTGGGGCTTCTCGTGCGACGTGGCGCGCAACTGGGAGCGCGAGTTCTTCGCGGGCGAACTGCCGGGAACCCGCCGGATCGCGCTGCGCATCTCGATCTGCCTGGGTGACGGGCCGGCCACGAACATGCTGTTCCGGCTCGCGCAGTTCGGGCTCGGCGGCCCGCAGTACGACGGCAGGTGGTTCCGCCACGGGCGCTACCGCGGCATCGGGCCCGACCCGTCTGACGATGGCTTCCGCGCCGAGAGCACGGGCGGGAGGCAGAAGTTCAGTTGGATCCACATCGACGACCTCGCCCGCGCGATCCTGTTCCTGCGAGACCGCGACGACATCGACGGGCCCGTGAACCTCGCGACCCCCGATACCCCCGACAACCGCGAGCTGATGCGGGCGCTGCGCCGCACGGTCGGGATGCCGGTCGGACTGCCGGCGGCCAGGTGGATGCTGGAACCGGCGATGTGGGCGCTGCGCACCGAGCCCGAGCTCGTGCTGAAGAGCCGGTGGGTCGCCCCTCGGCGCCTGCTCGACGCGGGCTTCGAGTTCCGCCACCCCGATCTGGAACCGGCGCTCCGCGACATCCGGAGCCGCCGCGGGAAGTGACGTGCGCCGACCGCGTGTCGCCGGATGAGTTTGCGCCGTTGTCGGCGTTCGGCGCGTCATACGTCGACGACGGCGCAGGAACTCGAAGCGTCGCGCCGCGCCGCGCCGCGGGGCACGGCAGGCGCAGGGCTCCGACGCGGGTTCCGTACGCTGGGCACCATGGAATGGGCGAGCGACGTTTCGGCGGGCGATTGGATCCGGGAGCGGCTGGAGTGGGATCCGCAGGTCTGGACGATCCACCACCTCGTGCCGGGTGGCATGCCCGCGTATGCCCGCATCTTCCATCCGGTGCACCGCGAGCGGCCGGTCGGGCGGGCGTGGCCGGCGGAGGGCGACCTCGGCGCGTGGGAGCGCTTCTCGGCCGACCGACCCGAGATCGACGCCGAGCGCGTGACGTGGCAGCACGCGGCCGACGCCTTCGGCACGACGATGCACCCCCTGGCGCAGTGGGGCGGGCTGATCGGCGCCGCCCCGGACGACTGGAACCCGGATGCGCCGCACGACGCCGACGGGTGGCGCTACGACGGGCCGGGCGGCGGAGGGCTCGTGCCGGAGGCGCTGGCGGGCATCGTTCCGCACCTGCTCGCGCACACGTCGACGCCCGACGACGGGTTCGCGGGAGTGTGGGAGGGGTGGGGCGACCTCGTCGGCGCCAAGGTGCGCGGCGCGGCATCCAGCGATGCGCTCCTGGCGCACGACCCGCGCCACACGGCGATGCTGCGCGCGAGCCTGAAGGACACGTTCAACGGCGTCTTCGGCCGCGCGAAGTGGCGGCCGGGAATCCTCTCCGACGAGATCTCGCGCGGCCCGCGCCTCGGGCTCCCCGACCGCGACCACGTGCTGTTCCGGATGGCGCCGCGCTCGTGGGCCGACGAGTCGTGGCCCGCGACCGTTGCGTGGCGCGACGAGAACCCGGAGTACTCGCACCCGCCGAGCCTGATCTGGCCCACGGGGCGCGAGTGGGTCATCGCCGGCGATGTCGACCTCGACTCGTCGATCGTCGCGGGGCCGACCGCCCTCATCCGGGCACTCGTCGACGACCCCGCGGTCGAGGCGCACGAGCTCCCCGCCGGCGCTCCGATCTGGGGCCCCGACCCGATCAACCAGCCGGGCGGCTGAGGCCGGCGGCCGGAACGGGCGGCGCCGATCGACGGGCTCAGTGCCGACGGGCGTGCGCCGTCGCCGCGGTGCGACGCCGCACGCGCGGTACGGGCGTCAGCGGTCCAACTGCGGCAGGACTTCCTCGCCGAGGTAGGCGACGTGGTCGAGGTCGGTCATGTCCATCATCTGGAAGTACACGCGCTCGGCGCCGAGCTCGCGCAGGCGGCCCACCTGGTCGACGATCTCGGCGGCCGAGCCCGAGAAGGTGTGCGATGCGCGGAACTGGTCGACATCTTCCCCCGTGTTCGCCGCGCGGCGGCGCAGGTCGGCCTCCGTCGCGCCGGCGAGCGTCGTCCACGCGACCGTGCGCTTCAGCGTCGCGGGGTCGCGGTCGATGGCCTCGCATGCCCGTGCGACGCGCTCGAAGCGGTCGGCGATGACGTCCTCCGCCTGGAACGGGATGTTGAACTCCTGCGCGAAGCGGGCCGCGAGCGCCGGGGTGCGCGTCAGGCCCGAGCCGCCGACGATCACGGGGAGGGGGCTCTGCGCGGGTTTCGGCAGGGCGGGCGAGTCGGCGAGCTCGTAGTGCTCGCCCGCGAACGAGTAAGCGCCGCCGGTGGGGGTCGCCCACATGCCCGTGACGATCTCGAGCTGCTCCTCGAGGTGGTCGAAGCGCCGGGGCGGGAACGGGATGCCGTAGGCCGCGTGCTCCTCGGCGTACCAGCCGGTTCCGAGGCCGAGCTCGACGCGCCCTCCCGACATCCGGTCGACCTGCGCGACCTGCAGCGCGAGCAGGCCGGGGTGCCGGTACGTCACCGACGACACGAGCGTGCCGAGCCGGATGGACGACGTCTCGCGGGCGAGACCAGCGAGCGTCGTCCACGCGTCGGTCGGGCCGGGGGAACCGTCGGAGAAGTCGCCCATCTTCAGGAAGTGGTCGCTGCGGAAGAAGCCGGTGAACCCGTGCTCCTCGGCGGTGCGGGCGAAGGCGAGCTGGGTGTCGTAAGAGGCGCCCTGCTGGGGCTCGATGAAGACGCAGTACTCCATGCGTGCCAGCCTATGCGCGGCGGCGGGCACACGGTGGAGCAGCGTCCACCCGACCGTTCGGCTGCGGCGCGACGGCGACGTGCGGACGCCCTCAGCGCAGTCAGCGTTCGTGCGCAGCGTCCGCACAGGGGCGTCATTCCGCGGGGCGCGCAGTGAACGTTCGAAGGATGACTGCGTTGGGACGGCTCGCGTCCGGGGCGCCGCCCGGCGGAGGCGTCGCCGGCGCCCGGTTCATCGTTCGGCGGGCGATGCGCGCCGCCGCATAGGCTGGTCGGCATGGAGATGGCCGAGCTCGACGCGCTGCTCACCCGCGAGGGCCTGGCGCTGCTCGACTCGCTCGACCCCGTCGAGACGACGGGCGACGTCGCACACGTCGTCTCCCGCCTGCGCGCCGCCGGGCACGGCCCTGACCTGGTCTCGGCCGCCGTCGGCCAGGCGCGGCTGCGCGCCCGCGCCAGGGCGAAGTTCGGCGAGCTCGCCGACCGGATGCTCTTCACCCGCGCCGGGCTCGAGCAGGCCACCCGCACGAGCGTCGCCCTCCGGCACGCCGACCGGATGCACAGAGCAGGCATCGCGTCGGTCGCCGACTTGGGCTGCGGCATCGGCGGCGACGCCCTCGCCTTCGCCGGCTCGGGGCTCGCCGTGCGCGCCGTCGACGCCGATGAGGTCACGGCCGCGCTCGCCGCCTACAACCTCGCACCGTTCCGCCCGGAGACCACGGTCGTGCACGGCACGGCGGAGGGCGCGGATCTCGCCGGCGTCGACGCCGTCTGGCTCGACCCCGCCCGGCGCACGGGCGGCCGCACCGAGACCAAGCGCGTCTCGGCCGCCGATTACTCGCCGCCTCTTGACTGGGTGTTCGACCTGGCCTCGCGCGTTCCTGCAGGCATCAAGCTCGGCCCCGCGCACGACAGGGAGGCGCTGCCCGACGACGCGGAGGCGCAGTGGATCAGCGTCGACGGGTCGACCGTCGAGCTCGTCGTCTGGACCGGCCGCCTTCGCCGCGAATCCGTCGCGCGCTCGGCCCTGGTCATCCGGGGCGACGAGGCGCACGAGCTGACGGCGCCAGCCGACGCCGAGGACGAACCGCCGCGGGAGCTCGGGGCCTTCGTGCACGAGCCGGAGGGCGCCGTCATCCGGGCCCGCCTCATCGGCGACGTCGCCAGGGCGCTGGGCGCCGGCCCCGTCGCGCAGGGCATCGCGTACCTGACCGGCGATCGGGAAGTGACGAGCCCGTTCGTGTCGTCGTTCCGTGTGCGCGAGACGCTGCCGGCCGACGCGAAGCGCCTTGCCCGGGCGCTGCGGGAACGGGGCATCGGTACGCTCGAGATCAAGAAGCGCGGCATCGACATCGACCCGGCGGCGTTCCGCAAGAAGCTCTCGCTCAAGGGCGACGGCGCCGCGACGCTGATCATGACCCGGATGGGAGACAAGCGGGTCGCGCTGCTGGCCGACCGCGTCTGACGCCGCGAGCGAACATTTCTGGCACTCGCGTTGCGAGAGTGCCAGCGAGCGTCCTACACTGCCGTTAGCACTCTCGCATCGAGAGTGCGAATTACAGTCTTCTGACACCACAGGGAAGAGGTACACCGTGTCGGTTTCCATCAAGCCGCTCGAGGACCGCATCGTCATCCAGCAGGTCGAGGCCGAGCAGACGACCGCAAGCGGTCTGGTCATTCCGGACACCGCGAAGGAGAAGCCCCAGGAGGGCAAGGTCGTCGCCGTGGGCCCCGGTCGGGTCGACGACAACGGCAACCGCGTTCCGGTCGACGTCGCCGTGGGCGAGACCGTTCTGTACAGCAAGTACGGCGGCACCGAGGTCAAGTTCGGCGCCGACGAGTACCTCGTGCTCTCGGCCCGCGACGTCCTCGCGGTCGTCGAGCGCTGATCGAGTGATCTGACAGAACCCCGGGCCCCAGGGCCCGGGGTTCTGCGCGTCTGGGCCGGCGCTCGTCCGGGTGCCGTGGAGTGCGTCGGGTTCCGAGGCGCTGCGGAATCGCTGGCGCGCGGCAGAACCGGCGTGGTTCTGCCGCGGTTCGGAGACTGACCGGGGTGCGGGGCCCGTCGGGCCGGGCCGGTCCGTGTCCGCCTGCGATGCCGCCAGAGCCCTCGCCCGGCGCCGCCCCGCGCCCCGGTGCGCGGGGCCGCATGCCCGTCGCGCGACTAGGCTGGGTCGGTGAGCCTGAACCTTCCGGATGCCCGAGATCGCACGATGGGAACGGGGTACGGGGCCGGCGCCTATCTGCTGTGGGGCTTCCTGCCGCTGTACTTCGTGCTGCTCGCCCCGACAGGCCCGTGGGAGGTTCTCGCCTGGCGCGTGCTGCTCTCGCTCGCGCTCTGCGCGATCCTCGTCACCATCACGCGCGGCTGGCGCCGCTTCGCCCTCGTCGTGACGAGCCCGCGCCTGGTGTGGTGGACGGTGCTCGCCGGCGCGCTCATCTACGTCAACTGGCAGGTCTTCCTCATCGCCGCCCAGACGGGGCAGGTGCTGCAGGCGAGCCTCGGCTACTTCATCAACCCGATCATCACGGTGCTGCTCGCCGTCATCTTCCTGCGCGAGCGCCCGCGCCCGCTGCAGTGGGCGGCGATCGGCGTCGCGGCCGTGGCGGTCGGCGTGATCGTCGCGGGGTACGGCGCCGTTCCGTACCTGGCGCTCGCGATGGCGCTCTCGTTCGGCTTCTACGGGCTGGTCAAGCACCGCATCGGCCCCGCGGTCGATGCCATCGGCGGCCTCGCGCTCGAGACGCTCTGGCTCGCCCCCGTCGCGGTCGCCCAGCTCGTGATCGTCGCGCTGACGACCGGCCTCACCTACGGAACGGCCGGCATCGGGCACACCGTCGCGCTGTCGTTCGCGGGGGTGGTCACGACCGTGCCTCTGCTGCTGTTCGCCGCCGGCTCTCGCCGCGTTCCGCTGTCGACCATGGGCATGCTCCAGTTCATCGCCCCGATCCTGCAGTTCATCACGGGGGTCTTCCTCCTCGGCGAGGAGATGCCGCTCGAGCGCCTCATCGGCTTCGCCCTCGTCTGGGTGGCGTGTGCGCTGCTGATCATCGACATCATCCGGGCCGCGCGCCGCGACCGCGCCTCGCGCCGGAGCGCGCATCGCGACGCGCATCCCGTGACGGGCGAGATCCCGCCGCTCTGATCGGGAGGCGCCGCAGGGCCGCCCGCATCGGCCCCTGGGCATCCGGAGCACTCGGAATATTCGGACGCCCTCGGACCTTAGAATGTGACACACACGCGCGGGCCACGAGCACCGCGGGCCGAGCCAACGGAGAGGTGCCGCACCCATGACCGACCACGATCCCTTCGGCTTCGTCGGGCTGACGTACGACGACGTGCTGCTCCTGCCGGGGCACACCGATGTGATCCCCTCCGAGGCGGACACGTCGACCCGGCTGACGAAGCGGATCACGCTGAACATCCCGGTTCTCTCTGCCGCGATGGACACCGTCACCGAGGCACCCATGGCGATCGCGCTCGCGCGCCAGGGCGGCATCGGCATCATCCACCGCAACATCTCGATCGAGGACCAGGCGAAGCAGGTCGATCAGGTCAAGCGCTCCGAGTCGGGCATGATCACCGACCCCGTCACGGTCACGCCGAACGCGACCCTCGCCGAGCTCGATGAGCTCTGCGCGCACTTCCGCGTCTCGGGCCTGCCTGTCGTCGACGAGAACCGCAAGCTCCTGGGCATCATCACGAACCGAGACACGCGCTTCGTGCCGCGCGACGAGTGGGCGACCACGCCCGTGCACGAGAAGATGACCCGGATGCCGCTGGTCACGGCGCCCGTCGGCACCTCGCGCGACGACGTGCTCGCCCTGCTCGCGGAGCACCGAATCGAGAAGCTCCCGCTCGTCGACGAGAACGACGTGCTGCGCGGGCTCATCACGGTCAAGGACTTCGACAAGGCCGAGGACTACCCGAACGCGGCGAAGGACGACGAGGGCCGACTGCGCGTCGGCGCGGCCGTCGGCTTCTTCGGCGAGGGCTACGACCGCGCGATGGCGCTGGTCGATGCCGGCGTCGACGCGCTCGTGGTCGACACGGCCAACGGCCACAGCCAGGGCGTGCTCGAGATGATCTCGCGCCTGAAGAAGGACCCGCGCGCGGCGCACGTCGACGTGATCGGCGGCCAGGCCGCGACGCGCGAGGGCGCCCAGGCGCTCATCGATGCGGGAGCCGACGCCATCAAGGTCGGCGTCGGCCCCGGCTCGATCTGCACGACGCGCATCGTCGCGGGCGTGGGCGTGCCCCAGGTGACGGCGATCTACGAGTCGGCGAAGGCGGCCATCCCCGCCGGCGTCCCGGTGATCGCCGACGGCGGCCTGCAGCACTCGGGCGACATCGGCAAGGCGCTCGTCGCCGGCGCCGACTCGGTCATGCTCGGTTCGCTCCTGGCGGGCACGAAGGAGTCGCCGGGCGACCTCATCTTCGCCAACGGCCGCCAGTTCAAGGCCTACCGCGGCATGGGCTCGCTGGGCGCCATGCAGACCCGCGGCAAGAACACGTCGTTCTCGAAGGACCGCTACTTCCAGGCCGACGTGCCGAGCGACGAGAAGCTGATCGCCGAGGGCATCGAGGGTCAGGTCGCCTACCGGGGCCCGCTCGGCTCGGTCATCCACCAGCTCGTCGGCGGCCTGCGCCAGACGATGTTCTACGTCGGCGGAGGCACCGTCGCGGAGCTGAAGTCGCGGGGCAAGTTCGTCCGGATCACCCCGGCCGGCCTGCGCGAGTCGCACCCGCACGACATGGCGATGATGGTCGAGGCCCCGAACTACAAGGGCTGACACCCGCAGACGACGAACGCCCGCGCTCCGGCGCGGGCGTTCGTCGTGCCAGTGGAACCGCACGCAGTCATTCTTCGGCGCGTGCGCGCGGTGGGCCGCGAGGTCGTGCGGGCGGGGTCGGCCGTGCGGTGCGGATCGACTGCGCTGTGCTCGTACGCCGGGCCTCTGCCCGGCCGGTCCCGAGGGGTGCGGCGCCGCGGTGGTCGGCCGAAGGGCGAACGTGAGGGGTGATGGCGCCGAGGCATTCCCATAGGCGGCCGCGGGTAGGGTATTGGGGTGACCATGGAGATCGAGCTGGGCCTGGCCAAGCGAGCGCGTCGCGCGTATGCGCTCGACGACATCGCGGTGGTCCCCTCCCGGCGCACCCGCAACCCCGAAGACGTCTCGACGACCTGGTCGATCGACGCCTTCTCCTTCGACACCCCCGTCATCGGCGCGCCGATGGACTCTGTGATGAGCCCGGCCAGCGCCATCCGGCTGGGGCAGCTCGGCGGCCTCGGCGTCCTCGACCTCGAGGGGCTGTGGACCCGCTACGACGACCCGAAGCCGCTGCTCGACGAGATCGCCTCGCTGCCGGATGAGGTGGCCACCTCCCGCATGCAGCAGCTGTACTCCGAGCCGGTCAAGCCCGAGCTCATTTCGGCGCGGCTCGAGGAGATCCGCGCGGCGGGCGTCACCGTCGCCGGTTCGCTCACCCCGCAGCGCACGCAGGAGTTCTACGAGACCGTCGTCGCCGCCGGCGTCGACCTCTTCGTCATCCGGGGCACGACCGTCTCGGCGGAGCACGTCTCGAGCGACGTCGAGCCGCTGAACCTGAAGAAGTTCATCTACGACCTCGACGTGCCGGTCATCGTCGGCGGCGTGAGCACCTACACCGCGGCGCTGCACCTGATGCGCACGGGCGCCGCCGGCGTGCTCGTCGGCTTCGGCGGCGGGGCGGCGTCGACCACGCGCACGACGCTCGGCATCCACGCGCCGATGGCGACGGCGATCGCCGACGTCGCGGCCGCGCGCCGCGACTACCTCGACGAGTCGGGCGGCCGCTACGTCCACGTGATCGCCGACGGCGGCGTCGGCACATCCGGCGACATCGTCAAGGCGCTCGCGGTCGGTGCCGACGCCGTGATGCTCGGCGTCGCGCTCGCCCGCGCGACCGATGCGCCGGGCCGCGGGTTCCACTGGGGCCCCGAGGCGCACCACGCGAAGCTGCCCCGCGGGCGCCGCATCAAGGTCTCGCAGACCGGCACCCTCGAGGAGGTGCTGTACGGCCCGACGACCGCGTCCGACGGCACGGCGAACCTGCTGGGCTCGCTGCGCAAGGCGATGGCGACGACGGGCTACTCCGACCTCAAGGAGTTCCAGCGCGTTCCCGTCGTGATGGCGCCGTACGGAGCCTGATCCCGACGTGACCGACCAGGAGGACTCCGCCCTCGTCTTCCCGCCGACGCTGCGGGAGGTCATGCTCCGGCCGCGCTGGCTGGCGATGCTCGGCTTCTGCCTGATCGTCGCGGCTGTCTTCGCGTGGCTCGGGCAGTGGCAGTTCGCCCGCGCTGTCGACTTCGACCGTCCCGTCGAGGGCGCGACCGAGGAGGTCGTGCCGCTCGCGGAAGTCGCGCAGCCGGCGCAGTACGTCTCCGAGGAGCTGATCGGCCAGCGCGTCGACGTCGCCGGCCGATGGGACCCCGAGGACTTCCGCATCGTCTCGTCGCGCTACAACGACGACGTCGAGGGGTACTGGGTCACCGGCCGCCTCGAGCTCGACGACGCCTCGTCCATGGCGGTCGCGATCGGGTTCGCCCAGGAGCGCGCCGACGCGGACGCCGCGCTCGCCGCGTTCGCCGATGCGGCTGAGCCGGATGCCGCGGTCGAGCTGACGGGGCGCATCATCTCCGACGAGGGCCCCGTGCTGCCGAGCGGCGACGACCCGTACGAGATGACGCGGATGTCGCCCGCCGCGCTGCTCGGCCAGTGGGGTGACGTGCCGGGCGAGACGTATCGCGTCTACGTGACGTCTCACGACCCCTCGGGCGGCATCGCCGAGGCGGGTCTCGACGCCATCTCGTCGCCGGCCCCCGAGATCGCCGGCCCCGTCAACTGGCTCAACATCTTCTACGCCGTCGAGTGGGCAGTCTTCGCGGGCGCCGCGTTCTACCTCTGGTACCGCCTCGCGAAGGACGCCCAGCAGCGCGAGATCGAGGACATCGAGGGCTACGACCCCGACGAAGCCTGAGCGACCCCCAGGACCGCACCTCCCGGAACCTCCGCCGCGGTGACGAAAAACGCGCCAAGATCCGAATCTTGGCGCGTCATCTGCGACCGCGGCGGAGCGGGTGGCGGCGGAATCTGCGACGGGGTTGGCGGGGACGCGGGTGGCGGCTCTGCCCGGTGGGCGGCGCCGCTCCGGGGGTGGGCTCAGGGGCGAGGTCCGTGGGCGGGCTCTGGGGGCCGCTCCGGGGGTGGGCTCAGGGAGTGCCCGATTAGACTGGTCACATGGCGCAACCCAAGCTCTCTTCCTTCCCGAAGATCCGAGGGGCCCTGCGCTTCTACCAGGTGTGCTCCGTCATCACGGGCATCGGCCTGCTCCTGCTCGTCGCCGAGATGGTGCTGAAGTACTCGCCTCTGCACACCGAGCTCTTCATGGGCGGCTCCGGCGGATTCCTCTGGTTCGCCGACGTCATCGTCGCCGGTGACTGCAGCTGGTACTCGAAGCTCGCGATGGGCGCGGGCTCCGCGTGCGAGATGACCTCGGCGGGCGACGGCGTCAACCTCTCGCTCGCGATCCTGGTCGTGCACGGCTGGTTCTATGTCGTGTACCTGTTCGCCTGCTTCCGCCTGTGGAGCCTGATGCGCTGGGGCCTCGTCCGGTTCCTCGCGCTCGCCGGCGGCGGCGTCGTGCCGTTCCTGTCCTTCGTGATGGAGGCGCGCGTCGGCCGCGAAGTGAAGACCTACCTCTCGGACCGCGAGACCATCGCAGCCGCGAAGCGCGCGGCGAAGAACCCCAACACCCAGGAGGCCGCCGGATGAGCGCCGACACCGCCCAGCGACCGGTTCTGGTCGTCGACTTCGGAGCGCAGTACGCGCAGCTGATCGCCCGCCGCGTCCGCGAGGCCGGCGTGTACAGCGAGCTCGTGCCGCACAGCGTCACGCGCGCCGAGGTGGAGGCGAAGAACCCCGTTGCGATGATCCTCTCGGGCGGCCCGAGCTCGGTCTACGCCGACGGAGCGCCGGCGTTCGACTCGTCGATCTTCGACCTCGGCGTTCCGACGCTCGGCATCTGCTACGGCTTCCAGGTCATGGCGCAGGCGCTCGGCGGCGAGGTCGCGCACACGGGCAGTCGTGAGTACGGCGCGACCGACGCGGCCGTCTCGGGCTCCGGCGGCATCCTGCTCGAGGGCACGCCGGCCGAGCAGAACGTGTGGATGAGCCACGGCGACGCCGTCTCCCGCGCGCCCGAGGGCTTCGAGGTGCTGGCCTCGACATCCGGCACGCCCGTCGCCGCGTTCGGCAACGCCGACACCTGCTTCTACGGCGTGCAGTGGCACCCCGAGGTGAAGCACTCCGACCACGGCCAGAGGGTCATCGAGAACTTCCTGCACCGCGCCGCCGGTCTCCCCGCCGACTGGAACAGCGGCAGCGTCATCGAGGAGCAGGTCGCCCGCATCCGCGAGCAGGTCGGTGACGCCCGCGTCATCTCCGCGCTCTCGGGTGGCGTGGACTCCGCCGTCTCGACGGCCCTCGTCCACCGCGCGATCGGCGACCAGCTCACCGCCGTGTTCGTCGACCACGGCCTCCTCCGCAAGGGCGAGCGGGAACAGGTCGAGCAGGACTACGTCGCCTCGACGGGCGTGCGCCTCATCACGGTCGACGCCGAGGACACCTTCCTCGGCCACCTCGCGGGGGTCACCGACCCCGAGGCGAAGCGCAAGATCATCGGCCGCGAGTTCATCAGGGCCTTCGAGAAGGTCCAGCGCGAGCTCGTCGACGAGGCGAAGGCCTCCGGTGCGCCGATCAAGTTCCTCGTGCAGGGCACCCTGTACCCGGATGTCGTGGAGTCGGGCGGCGGCAGCGGCACGGCGAACATCAAGAGCCACCACAACGTCGGCGGCCTGCCCGACGACCTCGACTTCGACCTCATCGAACCGCTGCGCACCCTGTTCAAGGACGAGGTGCGTCAGATCGGCCGCGAGCTCGGCCTGCCCGAGGCGATCGTCGGCCGCCAGCCGTTCCCGGGGCCGGGCCTCGGCATCCGGATCATCGGCGAGGTCACCCACGACCGCCTCGAGACCCTGCGCGAGGCCGACGCCATCGCGCGCGAGGAGCTCACGGCGGCTGGCCTGGACGGCGAGATCTGGCAGTGCCCCGTCGTGCTGCTGGCCGACGTGCGCAGCGTCGGCGTGCAGGGCGACGGCCGCACCTACGGACACCCCGTCGTGCTGCGCCCCGTCTCGAGCGAGGACGCGATGACGGCCGACTGGACGCGCCTGCCGTACGACGTGCTCGCGAAGATCTCGAACCGCATCACGAACGAGGTCGCGGAGATCAACCGCGTCACCCTCGACGTCACCTCGAAGCCGCCCGCGACGATCGAGTGGGAGTGATCGGCACTGCGCGGCACTCGGACGCGTCAGCGGACGAGTGGGAGTGATCGCGCAGCGATCGGCTTGACGACGCGCCCCGGGCCATCCGGCCCGGGGCGCGTCGTCGTACGGGTCGCGCGGCGCGGGCGCGGGTGGGAAGATCGAATCGATGAGCGACGACACACTTCCGCATGCGCACTACCTGATCTTCTCGAGCCGGCTGATCCCCGGCCTGGACGGCGGGTACACGATCGCGACGCTCGCCCGCGCCGCCCAGATGGCCGCGGCCGGCGCCGACAGCGTGCGGATGCTCACCTTCGACCCCGGCACGGCCCAGGCGCACGCCGAGCACCGCGACGAATTCGTCCGGCGCGGTCAGCTGACATCGGCCGGACCCTCCTTGCGCAACCTCTTCGACGAGGCGGGCGCCGACCGGTCGTGGCTGCTCGCCGATGCGGCCCCGGGCGAGCGCGACGCCCGGTTCGAGTACCGCACGGTCCCCGACGCCGACGGCCGGCCCCTCGTGGCCCTACCGAACGTTCCGGACCCGTCCGGTTGGCACCTCAGCACGGCACCGGTCGTCGTGTACGACGCCGACGGCGCGGAGGCGGGCGTGCTCTCCGGCTTCCGCGGGGTGTACCGCGCGTGGGTCGACCGCGTCGTGGCCGACCTGCGCGCCGAGGACGACCGCCCCGTCGTGGTGATCTGCGAGTCGCGCCAGCTGGGCGAGCTGCTCGCCGGCTGGCGCGACCCGGATGCGCGCATCATCCACACGATCCACACGATGCACCTCGAGCAGCCGTTCACGGCCGACGCACCCATCAACGCCCTCTGGCGGCGCTGGTTCGAGGTCGCCGACGCGTTCGACGCGATCGCGTGGCCCACGGAGGCGCAGCGCGAAGACGTCGCCGACCGGTTCGGGGGACACAACCACGTGGTGGTGCCGAACGGCGTGGTCGCGCCGGGTGCCGTGCCGGCGGCCGCGGAGCGCGACTCCGGCCTCGTCGTGATGATGAACCGGCTCGCGCCGGGCAAGCGCGTCGATCACAGCATCCGGGCGTTCCTCGCCGCCGACGTCACCGGGGCGCGGCTCGACATCTACGGCGACGGGCCGGAGCACGAACGCCTGCAGCACCTGATCGACGAGCTCGGCGCGTCCGAGCGCGTCGCGCTCCGCGGCGCGACGACGGAACCGGGGCGCGTGCTCGAGACGGCCGCGCTGTTCGTGACGTCGACGGAGTACGAGGGGCAGGGCCTCGCCATCGTCGAGGCGCTCGCGCACGGCTGCCCCGTCGTGACGTACGACATCCGGTACGGCCCCGCCGACGCGCTCGCTGATGGCGGTGGCGTGCTCGTGCCTGACGCCGACGAGCGCGCGCTGGCCGGCAGCATCCGGAGCCTCCTGACCGACGACGAGCGCCGCGCGGAGCTCGCGGAGCAGGCGCCGGCATCCGCCGCGCGCTGGAGCCCCGACGCGGCGATGGCGGCGCTCGGCGAGGCCGTGCGTCGGGTGCTGGCCCATTCGGTGCACCGCTGAGACGGACACAATGCAGTCGATACGTGCGTCGTGTCCGCGCGGCCCGCGTATCACCCGTGTCGGAATCGATCGGCGCGCAGAGACGACTGCGTTGTGTCGATCCGGCCCAGCCTGCGCACGTGCGGCACGGGCTGAGTGCAGGGGAGTCGGAGGGGGCGACCCCGGCCTCGGAAAATCCTGCGGGCCGTGTCGATCCGGCCTCTTCCCGTTCGACGTCTTCAGTGAGAGGGTCGAATCGCGGCCCCGCGATCGAAGGAGACGATCATGAAGTTCATGCTGATCATGCGAGCGGACGACTCGGGAGTGAAGGCGTTCGAGGAGATCCCGTTCGAGCAGATCATCGAGGCGATGGGCAAGTACAACGAGTCGATGATGAAGGCGGGCGTGCTGCTCGCGGGCGAGGGCCTCACGGACGCCGAGGAGGGCTTCGTCGTCGACTTCTCCGCCGAGGCGCCGCTCGTGACGGACGGCCCGTACGGCGAGACCAAGGAACTGTTCAACGGCTTCTGGATCATCGAGGTGTCCACCCGCGAGGAAGCGGTCGAGTGGGCCAAGCGCGCGCCGCTCGGGCCCGGCGCCTTCCTCGAGGTGCGTCGGGTGACCGAGATGGAGGACTTCCCGGCCGACAACGAATGGATCGAGAAGGAAGCCGGATGGCGCGAGGAGCAGGCCCAGCGCGCCCAGCAGTGAGATGAGCGGTCAGGACGGGGTGCGCTCGGCGGCCGAGGTCACCGAGCGCACCGTCGCCGCGGTGTGGCGCCTGGAATCGGCCCGCATCGTCGCGACGCTCACGCGCACGGTCGGCGACTTCGGCCTCGCCGAAGACCTCGCGCAGGACGCGCTGGTCGAAGCCCTCGCCCGATGGCCGCGCGACGGCGTTCCGCGCAACCCCGCCGCATGGCTCACGACGACCGCGAAGCGGCGGGCGATCGACGCCTGGCGCCGCCAGGAGCGCTACGACGAGCGCATCGCGGCGATCGCGCACGACCTGGAGCGCGAGCAGGCCGAGGCGATGGACGCCGACCCCTGGGATCCGGATGTCATCGACGACGACGTGCTGCGACTGATCTTCGTCGCGTGCCATCCGGTGCTCTCCCGCGAAGCGCGGGTGGCGCTGACGCTGCGCGTCGTGGCGGGGCTGTCGACCGAGCAGATCGCGCGGGCGTTCCTCGTTCCGGTCGCAACGGTGCAGCAGCGCATCGTGCGCGCGAAGAAGACGCTGGCCGCGGCGAAGGTGCCGTTCGAGGTGCCGCCGAGGCAGGAGCATCCCGAGCGCTTGAGCGCGGTCTTCGGCGTGCTCTACCTGATCTTCAACGAGGGGCACACAGGCAGCAGCGGGCCGGATTGGATGCGCCCGGAGCTCGGCGTCGAGGCGATCCGGCTGTGCCGTTCGCTCGTCGCCCTGGCGCCGAAGGAACCGGATGCCCACGGCCTGCTGGCGCTGATGGAGCTCACTGCGGCACGATGCCCCGCCAGGACGGATGCGAACGGCGAGCCCGTTCTGCTCGCCGACCAGGACCGCACGCGGTGGGACAGGGGGCGGATCGCGCGCGGGCGCGCCGCACTCGCGCGCTCCGACGCGCTCGGCGCGGGGCGCACCGCCTACGGCCTGCAGGCGGCGATCGCCGAGTGCCACGCGGTGGCCGCGTCGGTCGACGACACCGACTGGGAGCGCATCGTGGTGCTGTACGAAGCGCTGGGCCGGATCGCGCCCTCGCCCGTTGTCGAGCTCAACAGGGCGGCCGCGGTGGCGATGGCGACGGGGCCGGCGACGGCCCTGCGAATCCTCGACGAGCCGGCGCTCGCCGACGCTCTGCGCGGCTACCACCTGCTCCCGGCGACGCGGGGGGAGCTGCTGCTCCGGCTCGGGAGGGGAGACGAGGCCCGCTCCGAGTTCGCGACGGCGGCCGCTCTCGCCGGCAATGACAGGGAACGGCGGCTCTTGGAGGAGAAGGCCGCGGGGCGCGGCTGACGCGGTTGCGGAACGACGAAGGCCGCCCCGAGGGGCGGCCTTCGTGCGTGCGGGGCGGGTCAGTCGCTGGACTGGAAGATCGCCAGGATGCGCAGGATCTCGACGTACAGCCACACGACCGTGACCATGATGCCGAAGGCGCCCTGCCAGGCGTACTTGCGCGGGGCGCCGTTGCGCACGCCCTGCTGGATCTGGTCGAAGTCGAGCACGAGCGAGTACGCGGCCATGATGACGACGAGGACGCCGATGATGGCGCCGAGCGGGATGCCCATGACCTCCATGGAGCGGAGGCCGAAGGCGTTGTCGGCGACGCCCGTCCACATCAGGATGACGTTCAGCAGCGAGAAGACGAGGTAGCCGATCATCGCGATCATGAAGATCTTCGTCGCACGCTTGGAAGCGCGGATCTTGCCGTTCGCGAACAGCGCCAGGGTCACGGCGATGACCGCGACCGTCGCGAGGGTGGCCTGGAACACGACGCCGGGGAAGATGAACTCGAAGTAGGCGGAGATGCCGCCGACGAAGAGGCCTTCGAACAGTGCGTATCCGAAGATCAGCGGAACCGAGGGCTTCTTCTTGAAGATGTTCACCATCGCGAGCACGAAGCCGCCGAGCGCGCCGATGATCCACGGTGCGAGGTTCGGCGCCTGGGTCGCCATCGACGGGCTGAGGGCGCCGCCGAGCGTCCAGACCCAGCCGACGACGGCGGTGACGAGCATCGCGGCGAACAGGAGCACCGTCTTGATGACCGTGTCCTCGATGGTCATGCGGCCCGTGTCGACCGAGTCGGCCGACGGCGAGGCGTAAGCGCCCTCCATCCGGGCCTGCTGCGAGGGGTCGACGTAGCCGGGGTAGGCCTGCTGGCCGGCGCCCTGCCGGGGGAACGCGCCCGGCTGCTGCGCGGGCGGCTGCAGCGACGTTCCGTACTGGCCCTGAGGCTGGAAGACGGGGTTGTTGAATCCGGGGCTGGCCATAGCTGTGGTCACACTCCAAGGGTCGATGACGGCGGCGTCACGCCGTCGTCCTCTCAGGGTAGACGGATATTGCTATGCATGGACTGTTATTCCGGGCCCGTTCGCGCTCGGTGAACCGGCTGTTCAGCGCTGGCGCCCCGCGTGGCATAGCCTTGCCGCATGCCAGCAGACGGCCCGCTCGTGATCGCCCACCGAGGTGCCTCCGGGTACCGGCCCGAGCATTCGAGGGCCGCGTACGAGCTCGCGATCGCGATGGGGTGCGGGGCCGTCGAGCCGGATGTCGTGCCGACGCAGGACGGCGTGCTCGTCGTTCGGCACGAGAACGAGATCTCGGGCACGACCGACGTCGCCGACCGACCGGAGTTCGCCGACCGCCGCACGACGAAGGCGTTCCTCGGCGTGCGCCAGACGGGGTGGTTCACCGAGGACTTCACGTGGGACGAGTTGAGCACCCTGCGCGTGCGCGAACGGCTGCCGAAGCTCCGGTCCGGAAGCGCGGCGCACGACGGCGCCGAGCCGATGCTGCGCCTGAGTGACGTGCTCGCCGTCTCGGCGGACGCAGAGCGCCCTGTCGGCGTCGTCGTCGAGATCAAGCACGACGCCTACTTCCGGTCGATCGGCTTCGACCTCGCCCAGCTCGTCGACGACGAGCTGTCGGCATCCGGATGGTCGGTGGGCGGTGCACTGCCCGCGCCGCTCACGATCGAGTCGTTCGAGCCCGGCGTGCTCGATCGCCTGCGCTCGCGGGGCCGCGCGGCCGACTACGTGTTCCTGCTCGAAGCATCGGGCGCCCCGCCCGATCTCATCGCGGAGCGCGGCGCGGAGGCCCCGAGCTACGCCGAGATCGCGACTCCTGCCGGGCTCGACCGCTGGGCCGCGGGCTATGACGGGATCAGCGTCGCGAAGTCGATGCTCCTCGGGCCCGAGGCGTCGGGCGAGGCCGGCCGCGCGCTCGTCGGCGCGGCGCACGAGCGCGGGCTCGGCGTGTACACCTGGACGTGCCGGCCCGAGAACGCGTTCCTCGCCCCCCGGTTCCGCGGCCCAGGCGGGAAGGCCGCGTTCGGCGACTATGCGGGCGAGTGGGGCGTCATCCGGGAGACCGGCGTCGACGGCGTGTTCGCCGACCACACCGACCTCGCGCTCGACGCGTTCCGCTGACCTGCCGCGTTCGGCGCTGCGGGTGAGCGGGGCGCGCGGTCAGTCCGCGATGAAGAAGATCCTCCGCACGATGCGCTCGGCCTCGTCGGTGTCCTGCTCCTCGATGGCCCGTGCGATCTGCTCGGCGGTGTCCCGGATGACGTCGAGCGGGTGCGAGAGCTTGCTCTGGTCCCGGTACGCGCGCTCCAGGGCGTACCACGCCTCGGTGTAGGTGCGGGAGAACACGAGGTTCCCGCTGCAGACGGCGAGGTGCGACCAGAGCGAGTTGTACGCCTGGAAGATCCGCTGCACGTCGTCGGCGCTCTCGGGGTCGGCTCCGTCGGTCGACGCGATGACGGCGCGCGCGAGAGCCGCCGCGCGCTCACGCTGCGCGTCGTTCATCCGGGGCGTCGCCATCCGGATCGCAGCAGCGGCCTGGTAGCCGAGGTACTCGATCGAGTCGTCGACGTCCTTGTCCGAGACCTCGGTGATGCGGGTGAATCGGCTCGCGGACATCTCGACGAGGCCGATGCGCTCGAGCCGCTGAAGTGCTTCGCGGACGGGCATGCGGGAGACTCCGAGATCGCTCGCGATCTCCTGATCCCGGATCCGAGCACCGGGCTCGAGCGTGCCATCGATGATGGCCTCTCCGAGACGCTCGTACACGGCGTCAGCGAGCCGCTGGCTGTCCTGCTCGAGGGGTCCGGTCTTGTTTGGCATTCTGGTTCCTCCGTGCGGGCGGGGGCCCGCCAGGTTGATGGATCGTCCTGTCGCTGCGCGCCGCCGGCGCGCGCTCGTCGGGCACGGACGATGTGCTCCCTTCGGGCGAACGTATCTCGATTTGATTACGGACAACCTGAGAAACGCGCCAAGGTGCCCAACTGCCCGGGTAGTCACCTGGGGAGCTCAACGCACTTGTGGTATTGAAATACTGCGCTCAGCGGAGCTCATCCACAAGGGGGTTCGGGAGGCGCGTCGCCGGTCCCTCCTAGACTGAACGGGACATGACTGATGCCTCTTCGCCGCTCATCCTGCCCCCCGACGCCGACCGCGCTCCGAGTGGGGCGGATCCGCTCCTCGACGGTCTGAACCCGCAGCAGCGCGAGGCGGTCGAGTACCGGGGCCCCGCCCTGCTCATCGTCGCCGGCGCCGGCTCGGGGAAGACCCGCGTGCTGACGCACCGCATCGCGTCGCTGCTGCGCGCGCGGGAGGCCTGGCCGAGCCAGATCCTCGCGATCACGTTCACGAACAAGGCGGCGCAGGAGATGCGGGAGCGCGTCGAGCAGCTCGTCGGCGAAACCGCGCGCGGCATGTGGATCTCGACGTTCCACTCGGCGTGCGTGCGCATCCTCCGGCGCGAGGCCGAGCAGTTCGGCTTCACGTCGTCGTTCACGATCTACGACTCGGGCGACTCGCGCGCTCTGATCAAGCGCCTCGTCAAGGATCACGAGGCCGACGCCTACGGGCTGACGCCCGCGGGGGCGCAGTCGCGCATCTCGAAGCTCAAGAACGAACTGCACGATGCCGAGAGCTACGGGCGCACCGTGAGCACGGAGGACCCAGCGGAGCGGGTGTTCCTCGAGGTCTTCGCGGACTACCAGCGCCAGCTGCGCAAGGCGAACGCCTTCGACTTCGACGACCTGATCGCCCAGACCGTCTTCCTGTTCCGCGCGTTCCCGCACGTCGCCGACGTGTACCGCAAGAGGTTCCGGCACATCCTGGTCGACGAGTACCAGGACACGAACGCCGCGCAGTACGCGCTGATCCACGAGCTGACGCGGCCCGTGCAGAGCGAGACGGAGGCCGGCGGCATGATCGCGCTCCTGCCCGAGCAGGAGGGCGCGTCGCTGACCGTCGTCGGCGACTCCGACCAGTCGATCTACGCGTTCCGCGGGGCGGACATCCGGAACATCACCGAGTTCGAGCGCGACTTCCCCGGTGCGAAGGTCGTCCTGCTCGAGCAGAACTACCGGTCGAGCCAGAACATCCTGGACGCGGCGAACGCCGTGATCTCGAACAACTTCGACCGCAAGGACAAGAAGCTCTGGACGGCCGAGGGCGCGGGCGACGCGGTCGTCGGCTTCACGGGCTATTCGCAGCACGACGAGGCGCAGTTCGTCGCGGATGAGATCGAGGCGCTGCACCGCAAGGGCCGGCCCTACAACGAGATGGCGGTCTTCTACCGCACGAACTCGCAGTCGCGTGCGCTCGAGGAGATCTTCATCCGGTCGGCCGTGCCGTACAAGATCATGGGCGGCACGAAGTTCTACGACAGGGCCGAGATCAAGGACGCCCTCGCGTACGTCGTCGCCGTGGCGAACCCCGCCGACGAGATGGCGGTGCGGCGCATCCTGAACCGCCCGAAGCGCGGCATCGGTCAGGTGACCGAGACCCAGATCGCCCAGTTCGCGGCCGACAACGACATCTCGTTCCGCGATGCGCTCGGCCACGCGGACCAGCTCGGTGTCGGGCCGAAGCTGCGCGCCGCGATCGAGCGGCTCGACCGCGTGCTGAACGAGGCGCGGGAGATCATGCTGCCCTCGTCGGGAGATACGCCGAAGCCCACCTCGGTGACCGAGGGCGTTCAGAAGCTGCTGAACGACAGCGGGTACCTCGATGCGCTCCGCGCCTCGCGCGACCCGCAGGACGAGGCGCGCGTCGAGAACCTCGACGAGCTCGTCGCCGTCACGCGCGAGTTCGCGCGGAACAACCCGGACGGCACGCTGGTCGACTTCCTCACGGAGGTCGCCCTCGTCGCCGACAGCGACGACATCGACGACGAGTCGGGCGTCGTGTCGCTCATGACGCTGCACACCGCGAAGGGGCTCGAGTTCGACACCGTGTTCCTCACGGGAGTCGAGGAGGACCTCATCCCGCACCGCATCTCGGCGAACGAGCCGGGCGGGCCGCAGGAGGAGCGGCGCCTGTTCTACGTCGGCATCACCCGTGCGCGCCGCTCGCTGTACCTCTCTCTGGCGATGACGCGCGCGCAGTTCGGCGAGGTGTCGGTGGCGATGCCGAGCCGGTTCCTGCAGGAGATCCCGGCGGGGCTCATCGAGTGGCGCCAGTCGCCCGGCGACGTGAACTCCCGCGGCGGCACGCAGTCGCGGGCGCTGAACGCGCGGCGGCCCGGCGGGCAGGGCTCCGGCGACCGCTTCGGCGTGAAACCGCTCGCGCCGGGCGGCGGGCTGAAGCCGAAGTCGACGGCGCTCGACAAGTTCCCGAACCGCGTCACGGGCAAGGTGCGCGACAACGGCGATATGGAGCTGGCCGCGGGCGACCGCGTGCGCCACGACGACTTCGGCGAGGGCACCGTCGACGCGATCACGGGTCAGGGCCCCAAGCGCGTCGCGCACGTGCGATTCGACGAGGCGGGGGCCAAGAAGCTCCTCGTGAAGGTCGCCCCGATCACCAAGCTGTAGCGGCGCCCCGAAGGGGCGAGCGCGAAGCCGCGCCTATCGCCCATCCCCGGCGGCGGGGAGGGCGACAGCTGCGCTCTCAACGGGCCGGCGCGCCCGCGACGGCCGGGGCGGTGCCCACGCTTGCACCCTTCGGGGCGTCTGCGCTCGGCCGAGCCCCTAGGCTGGTGCCATGGGTCTGTTCTCGCGGAAGAAGAAGGACGACCGCAGCGCGAAGAAGGGCGATGCGGCCGACGCAGCGAAGGAAGCCGCGGGCGCCACCGCCGGTGAGGGTGGGGGCGAGCAGGCCCCGGATGAGGCGGGTGCGCCGAGCGCATCCGGCACGGCGGCCGGGGGCGACGGTTCGGCCACCGGTGCCATCGCGGCCGGCGGCGATTCCGCTGGCGCGGGAGGCGGCGCCGCGGCCGGCGACGGTGCCGGCGCAGGTGACGACTCCGCGGCCGGCGAGGGGGCCGGTGACGACTCCGCCGCCGGCGAGGGCGCCGCTGCGGGCACCGATGGCGCCGCATCCGGTGACACTGCCTCCGTGAACATCTCCCTCTCGGCGTTCCAGGGCCTGGGCTCCACGGGGGCCGATGCGCGCCCGGCCCAGCTCGGCGACCAGGCCGACACGAACGGCGCCGCGGCCCCCGGGCAGGCGCCCGCGGGCAGCCAGCCGGCATCCGTCGATCGGGACCCGTCGGGCGGCGAAACCGCTGCGCAGGCGGGCGCGACCAGGCGGCCGCCGCTCCCCGCAGCCCCCGCGGCCCCGCCGACCGACCTCGAGACGGTGCCCGGCCTGCGCGACAACGCGCTCGTCCGCGACGCGCTCGACGCCCTGCCCGAGAAGCCGACGGGCGCCGAGGTCATGGGCGTCATCCGGCAGATGATGCAGGGCCACCTGTACCTCCGCGTGCAGGGCGATGCCCGCAAGACCCTCGCAGAGGGCGGCCAGGTGACCTTCGGCGTCGCCAAGGCGGGCGGCAAGGACTACATGATGGTCTTCAGCTCCGGCCGCGCGCTGCGCGACGCCGTGAAGGTCGACGGTGACGCGCAGACCTCCGCCGTGGCGCAGCCGACGCCCGCGCTGATCAAGCACATGCTCGCCGGCACCTTCGCGGGCATGATCGTCGACAACTACTCCAAGGGCAGTCGGGCGGTCCTGCCCCGCGAGATCCTCGAGAAGGCCCTGAACCAGGCCGACCCGAAGATGCGCCTGAAGAACCTGCTCGCGCAGCCGCGCGACGCCGAGACGCCCGGCAAGCTCGCGGCGGTGCTCGCCGAGAAGCCGCCGCTGTGGGTCGCCGTCGGCGAGGTGCAGAAGGACGGCTCGGACGAGGACGACAAGAAGGCGTTCGGCGTCGCGGAGGCACGGCTCGCCGACGGCACGCGCCTCCTGCAGGTGTTCTCGCATCCGCTCGAGGTCGTCGCGCTCAGCCGCCCCGAGAAGGCGATGCCGCTCGCGGTCGACAAGATCGCCAAGATGCTGAAGGACCACGACCGCCTCGGCGGCGTCATCATCGACCCCGCCGGCCCCCTGATGACGCTGACGCGCGAGGAGCTCGCGCCGGTCATCGCACTCGCCGAGTGAGCCGAGGCCTCCGAACCACCGCCCGACTCGGGCGACGACGCGGACGGTCGGTGGGTTCTGGAGGCGTGCACAACGCAGTCAGATCTGCACCGCGCCGCCCTCCTGGGCATGGAATCGCGGGCTTCTCCGGCGTCACGCGGCGAGGATCGACTGCGTTGTGTTCGACCGGCCGGGCAGCGCACCCTACGCGAACACGTGCTCGAGGGACGAGGGCATGCCGCGGTCGGCGAGTGCCGTGCGTGCCGCGTGCCAGCCGGCCATACCGGTGACGCCGGGGCCCGGTGGGGTCGAGGCGCCTGCGAGGTAGACGCCGCGCATCGGCGTGCGCCACGGCGCGAGCCCGACGGTCGGGCGGCGGAACGCCTGGGCGAGCGTGAACGCTCCGCCCAGGATGTCGCCGCCGATCGCGGCGGGGTTGCCCGCCTCGCGGGCGTTGGCGGCCACGGCGTGCGAGGCCAGGACGCGGTCGCGGAAGCCGGGGGCGAAGTGCTCGATGCGTTCGGTGATGAAGGCGGTCGGGTCGATCGGGGAGCCCAACGGCACGTGGATGTACGCCCACAGCGTCTGCTTGCCCCCGGGCGCCCGTGTCGGGTCGAGCACCGACGGCTGCACCGCCAGTACATAAGGCGTCGCACCGAGGCGGCCGTGCGCGACGGCGTTCTCGCTCGCCTCGGTCTCCTCGCGGCTGCCGCCGACGTGGACCGTCGGGGCGAGGGCGAGAGCCTCGTCGGCCCAGGGCACGGGGCCGTCGAGCGCGAAGTCGACCTTCGCCGCCGCGGGGCCGTAGGCGTAGCGGCGCAGGGATCTCGCGTAGCCGGCAGGGACATCCGGAAGCGTGAGAGCCAGGCGCGGCGTTGTGTCGAGCATCAGCAGGTCTCCGCGCGCGGGGTCGCCCCAGTCGAGCGCCGAGAGATCGCGCACGTGCACGCCGGTCTCGACGCGGCCGCCGTTCGCCTCCAGATCGGCGATCATCGCGTCGGCGATGGCCTGCGCGCCGCCGCGCGGGTACCCCCACCCGCCCCGCGTGTGGCCGTGCGCCGCGAGCATCAGCCCAGCGGCCGCGCCCGCGAGCGAGGGGAGGGGCGTGTTCGCGTGCGCGAGCACGCCCGTCAGGAGCGCCTGCGCCTCCGGCGTCCGCAGCGCGGCGCGGCCCAGGCGGGTGCCGGTCGGCAGCATCCGGAGCGCGAACCGGATGGCCGTGGCCGGGTCGCGCGGCACGCGCAGCATGTTGTTGCCGGTGAAGTCGACGACCCCGTCGATGTGCTTGCTGAGCGGTCCGATCATCCGGCGCCACGCGCGCTCGTCGTCGCCGAGGCCGGCGGCCGTGCGGCCGAGGTCGCGCCACGCGATGGCGGAGCGACCGGGGGCGAGCGCCTGCGCGTAGGAGATGTCGGGTGTGATCCAATCGACGCGGTCGACGATGCCGGCTGTACGGAAGAAAGGCGACGCGATCGCGGGCGGGTGCACCGCCGAGCCGATGTCGTGGCGGAAACCGGGGAGGGTCAGCTCGGCCGTCGAGGTGCCGCCGCCGGCGATGGCGGCGGCCTCCAGCACCGTGACTTCGTAGCCGCTGCGGGCGAGCGCGACCGCCGCCGCGAGCCCGTTGGGTCCGCTGCCGATCACGGTCGCACGCATGCGCCCATCCTCGCACCGTTCGGGGCGTTCCCGCGTCACACACAGCGGGGTGGCGCCCGCCGCGCGAGCGGCCCGGACGCGCCTCGGGCGCTCGAACGACGAACATCGACACCCGCCCCCGACCGCTCGGGTGCGGCTTCGTGTGGGTGGAGGTCGGCGTGACCCGCACTTCGCCGTACCCGAGCGGTGGGAGTCCCTACGCGAACGCGCCGACGCCCGTGATGTCGCGGCCGATCAGCAGGGCCTGCACGCTCTCGGTGCCCTCGTACGTGTGGATCGCCTCGATATCGGCCAGGTGCTGCATGACGCGGTTGGAGAGAAGGATGCCGTTGCCGCCGAGCATGTCGCGGGCGGTCGCGGCGATGCGGCGGGCGGTGCGGGTGTTGTGGAACTTCGCGAGCGACGCCTGGGTAGGGCGGAGCGCGCCGGATGCCTCGACGTCGGCGAGGCGGCGGCAGTAGAGCTGCATCGACGTGAGGTCGGCGAGCATTTCGGTGAGCCGCTGCTGCACCATCTGGAAGCGCGCGAGCGGCTTGCCGAACTGGTCTCGCTGGCCGGCGTACGCCAGCGCCGCTTCGTAGCAGGCGGTCGCGTGGCCGAGCGCCGACCACGCCACGCCCGAGCGGGTCGCGAACAGCACGCGCGAGGCGTCCTTGAACGAGTGCGCGCCCGGCAGCACGGCGTCGGTCGCGACGCGCACGCCGTCGAGCCGGATGTGCGCCTGGTGGATCGCGCGCAGCGCGACCTTCCCCTCGATCACGCTGGCCCCGTAGCCGGGCGCGGTCTGCTCGACGAGGAAGCACCGAACGGCGCTGTCATCGGGGTCGCCCGGCGCGTCGACGCGCGCCCACACGAACGTGATGCCGCCGGAGGCGCCGTTGCCGATCCACTTCTTGGCGCCCCGGATGACCCATCCGGACTCGTCTCGGGATGCCGTCGTCTCGAGCGAGGTCGAGTCGGAGCCGTGGGTCGGCTCCGTGAGGGCGAACGCGCCGAGCACCGTGCCGTCGGCGAGCGGGCGGAGCCAGCGCTCCTTCTGCGCGTCGGAGCCGAACAGCGCGAGCGTGCGCAGCGCGAGCCCGCCCTGGACGGCGAGGATCGTGCCGAGCGAGCCGTCGCCGCGCGAGGTCTCCATGTTGACGAGGCCGGCCGCCAGCGGCGTCAGGCGCGTGAGGCCGTCGTGCTCGACGCCGTCGGTGAGCAGGTCGAGCTCGCCCATCCGGGGCACGACCTCTGTCGGGTATTCGGCGGTCTCCCACGCCTTCAGCATCCGGTCGCCCACCTCGTCGACGAGGGTGCGGGCGCGCGCCCACGCGTCGCGATCGGCGCCTGCGACGTCGGCGAAGACGGCGTAGTAGTCGGTGTCGAGCGGGCGGGTGACCTCGTACGGCGCTGTGCGATCGCCTGGCAGTTCTGCGGGCATGGCGCCACGCTATTGCGCCGCCGTCGGGCCTGCCAGCCGGTTGTGGGGTTCCGACATCGCGGCCCGGTGCGGGTCACCCGACGTCGATGAACAGGAACAGCAGTGCGGGGGCGCTCGTGAGCACGTTCACGACGAAGTGCGCGATGACGATCGGCAGCAGACGCCCCTGCCAACGGGCGATCAGCGCGGAGCCGAGGCCCCACACCGTGAAGGCCGCGAACATCGCTGCGGCGGCGCTCCACGTCGCGGCGAACCAGAGATGCTGGAATCCGAACGCGACCGATGGGACGACGACGCCCGCCCAGCCGCCGAGGCCGCGCTGTGCGATGCCGCGGTAGGCGAGCTCCTCGACGGGGGCGTTGACGGGGGCGAACAGCACGACGCCGACCACGGCGACCAGCGGCGCGATGGCGGCCGGGATGTCGACGAGCGTGCTCGGCGACGCGAAGGCGGTCTCGAACGCGGCGAAGGGGTCGGGCTCGAAGATTGCGAGCGTGCCGATCAGGGCGCCGGCGAACGGCAGGTACAGGGCGGCGAGCCACACGAAGCCCCACAGCACGTCGATGCCGATTCCGCGGGGACCCGGGACGAGCATGTCGCGCACCCGAGTGCCGCGCCGCCGCAGCGTTCGGATCACGACCACCCACGTGAGGACGTTCACGGGGAGGATCGTCCAGGTCGCGATCATCGACCCTGGAGGGAACGCCCATCGCCCGTTCGCCGCGAGCAGCAGCAGACCACCGGCGAGGGCGGCCAGCACGATGAGCGCGAGCCGGACGGTCAGCACGGCCCACGCGTCGGCAGCGGTGAAGGCGGGGGAGCGGCCCGAGACCCTCATTGCGACACCTCGTCGGCGGACAGCAGGGACAGCAGCTCGGCGCGGTACTGCGCGAACGCGAGGCGACCGGGGGCGGTGAGGGAGACATGCGTCACAGGCTTGCGCCCCTGGAACTCCTTGCCGATCGCGACGTAGCCGGCATCCTCGAGCTTTGCGAGGTGCGTGGTGAGGTTGCCCGCGGTGAGGCCGAGCTCCCGCTGCACCTGTACGAACGGGATCTCGTCCGCTGGGTCGCGCAGAGCGGCGGCGAGCAGCGTGACGACGCGCAGGCGGACGGGCGCGTGGATGACCGGGTCGAGCGCCATCTCACGCACCCGCCAGAGGGCCGACGACGCGGCCCGAGCGGGCGGCGGCGACGAAGAACGTGCACCCGGATGCGGCGTACACGAGCCAGTGGTTCGGCACGGCGACCGTGGTGGCGGCGATCGTCGCGAGGCACAGGACGAGCCCGACGACGAACGGCGTGCGCGTGCCGCTGAGCGCCGACCCGACCATGTAGAGCGTGGCGAAGACGAGCGTGAACGCGCCGGGGAACACGAGCGCGAGGGCTTCTTCGTCGAGCCCGGCGCGCGCGAGCGCGACCGTGAACATCACGACGGCCGCAGTGCCGATCGAGATCGTCCAGCCGTACAGCGCTCCGGTGCGCGCGCTCGGCCCGCGCACGCCGCGCCCCATCCGTGCGCCGATGATCCCCGAGACGACGAGCGCCCCGCCGACGAGTGCGGCGATCGCGATGTCGACCGCCGGTGCCGGGATTCGGAAAAGCGGGTTGCCGCCGAGAGCGCCAACCTGGCTCCACTTCACCGTGTAGCCCAGCACCCAGACGACGCCCCAGATCACGAGAAGGGCGCCGCCGAGGCGCGCCGTCCGCTGGTCGAGGGCTCGCTGCTGCTCGGCCATCACCCGCGCCATCTCGGCGGGGTCGGGTGCGTCTTCGTCGCGGCGATCCTCCTGCGGGTCCATGCAAAGTAGTTTGTGGCGCAAACCTGCGCGCGTCAAGACCCTGGGATCCGAGGCGTTCGGGGCGAGTGTTTTCGGATGAGCGGACCTTGCGGTTAGGGTGGAGCGCAAGCGTCAGAAAGGGCACGTATGTTCCTGCTCAGCATCATCCTCTTCATCGGTGGTATCGCCCTGTTCGGCGTGGCATTCATGCCGTTCATCACCGTCGGCTTCGTGCACGCCCTCGTGTTCGCGCTCGGCATCGTCGCCGTGTGCCTCGCGATGGCCCTGCCGATCCATGCGAAGTCGGGCGCTAAGTACCAGCGCTGACACCCGACGAACAGCGCCCCCGCTCCTCGGAGCGGGGGCGCTGTCGCGTTCTGCGGGCCGAGACCCGGATGGATCCGTGCCGCCGTCGAGTCATGGCGCCGGATGCATCGACGAAGGCACGAGAACGAGGCGGCGCGGTGCCGCGGAGCGCGGCGCCGCGCCTCAGTGCCCCGCGCGGCGCGGGGCGCGAGCGGCGGGGTCGGCGAGGAGCGGCGCGAACGCGAGCTCGGCCGGGGCGATCTGCATCAGGTGGGAGCGCATGTGGGCGCGCTCGAGGCGCACCGACCGGCCGTCGGCGCCGACGGGTTCGACCCGCACGGCGTTCGAGAGCCGTTCGCGGCTCGTCGCCAGCAGCACGCCGAGGTAACCCGACAGCACGACGACCTCGGGCGCGAAGGCGTTCACGAAGTTCGTCAGGGCGATCGAGAGCACATCGACCTGGCGGGCGACCTCCGCGATCACCGCGGGATTCCGCACGACCCCGAGCTCGATGTCGAGCTCGTCCTCGTCGAGGTTGCGCCTGCCGAGCAGGTCGAGCACGCGGTGCGGATTCAGCTCGGCCTCGAGGCATCCGCGGCGGCCGCACGTGCATTTGGTGCCGCCGGGGTTGACGACGGCGTGCCCGAGCTCGCCGGCGAACCCGCTCGTGCCGCGCAGCAGCGTGCCGTCGAAGATCAGCCCGCCGCCGATGCCGGTCGTCGAGCCCGCCATGTAGAGCATGTTCTCGATGCCGCGACCCATGCCGAAGCGGGCCTCGGCCATGGCGCCCACGCTCGCGTCGTTGGCGGCCGCCACGGGCATTCCGAGCGCGGACGAGAGGCGGCTCGCGATGTGCTCGCGCTTCCATCTGAGGGGAGGCGCGACCAGCACGGTGCCGGCCTCGTCGACGAGCCCCGGGATGGCGACGCCCGCGCCGACGAGGCGGTAGTGCCTGTCGATGTCGGCGCGCATGCCGTCGACGAGCGACGACGTGATCTGGGCGAAGCGGCGGGGGCTCGGGGCGCCGGCGAGGTCGTGCCGAACGCGCGAGTGCACGGTGCCCGCGAGGCCGACGAGCGAGACCGTGACGGCATCGGGCTCGGCCCGCACGCTGAGCGCGGCGACCGCGTCATCGGCCGCGACGCCCAGGGACGGGCGACCGACGCGGCCGGTCGGTGCCGTGCTCGTCTCGACGGCGAGGCCCAACTCCGTCAGCTCCGTGACGAGGCCCGTGACGGTCGAGCGGTTCAGGCCCGTCGCCGTGCCGATCGCCGACCGCGACTGCGGCCCGTCGACATGCACGAGCTGCAGCACGGACGCGAGGTTCTGCTGGCGCACCTCTTCGTTCGTCGTGCGGCCGGTGGGTTGGCGCTTCGAGAGGGGCAGGGGGGAAGGGACGTGCATGGTGCTCACCTCGCGCCCGCTCCGTCCGCCGTCATCAGGTGCATCAGGCGCTCCTGCGTCGCGTCCTCGCGCGCGACCTCGCCGGTGATCCGGCCCTCCGCCAGCGTATAGATCCGGTCGGACAGCCCGATCACCTCCGGCAGCTCGGACGAGATCAGCACGATGGCCTTGCCCTGCGCGGCGAGCTCGTTCACGAACCCGTAGATCTCGTACTTCGCGCCGACATCGATGCCGCGCGTCGGCTCGTCCAGGATCAGGACATCCGGGGTCGAGAACAGCCATTTCGCCAGCACGACCTTCTGCTGGTTGCCGCCGGAGAGGTTGCCGACGATCTCGGTGACACCGCGCGCCTTGATGTTCATCTTGTAGCGGTAGGCGTCGGCGATCTTGTACTCCCGGATGAGGTCGAGCAGGCCCCCGCGGGTGAGTCTGTCGAGCGCGACGGCCGAAACGTTCGTCCGGATGTCGGTGAACATGTTCAGCCCGTGGCCGCGCCGGTCCTCCGGCACGTACACGATGCCGTGTTCGATCGCGCGCTGCACCGTGGACACGTCGACCCGCTCTCCGTGCAGGAACGCCGAGCCGGAGATGCGCGTTCCGTAGGAACGGCCGAAGATGCTCATCGCCAGCTCGGTGCGCCCGGCGCCCATGAGGCCGGCGAAGCCGACGATCTCGCCGGATCGCACGTGGAACCCGACGTCGTCGATCGCGTGGCGATCCGGCGCATCCGGTCGCCCGACGCTCCAGTTCTCGATGCGGAAGAGCTCGTCGCCGATGAGGGGCTCGCGCGGCGGGAACAGGCTGTCGAGGTCGCGGCCGACCATCGCCCGGATGATCCTGCCCTCGTCGGTCTCCGGCTCGTCGCGATGCATCGTTTCGACGTTCTCGCCGTCGCGCAGAACCGTGATGCGGTCGGCGATCTGCATCACCTCGCGGAGCTTGTGCGAGATCAGGATGCACGTGATGCCGTGCTCGCGGAGCCGCGCGATGAGCGAGAGCAGGCGCGCCGAGTCGGCCTCGCCGAGGGCCGCGGTCGGCTCGTCGAGGATCAGGATCCGGACGTCCTTCGACAGAGCCTTCGCGATCTCGACGAGCTGTCGCTTGCCGATGCCGAGTTCGGAGACGGGGGTCGACGGATTCTCGTCGAGGCCGACGCGCTCCAGGGCCGCCGCCGCCCGCGTGTGCGTCGCGTGCCAGTCGATGAACCCGCGCGAGGCGATCTCGCTCCCGAGGAAGAGGTTCTCGGCGATCGTCAGCTGTGGAACGAGCGCGAGCTCCTGGTGGATGATCACGATCCCGTGGGCCTCGCTGTCGGCGAGCGAGCGGAAGCCCACGGCCTCGCCGTCGAGCTCGATCGTGCCCTCGTAGGTCCCGGATGGATAGACCCCGGAGAGCACGTTCATGAGCGTCGACTTGCCCGCTCCGTTCTCGCCGCAGAGCGCGTGCACCTCGCCTGCGGCGATCTCAAGCGATACATCGCTCAGTGCCGCGACGCCCTGGAACCGCTTCGTGATTCCGCTCGTGCGGAGGATGGTCTGCGGCATGGATTCGCCTCGGAGCGGTTCGGACGGGGGTCTGTCGATGTTATGCGAAAGTAATTTGTACGCGGGCCCGTCAATATGTAATGCTCTCACGAGCGATCGGCGCGGACCAGCGCCGACGCGGATCGGAGGCGCTGCATTCCGCGGCGTTGGACCTCGACGAAGAGAGACACAGCAATGAAGCGAAACGGCATGCGAATGGTCGCGCTCACGGGCGCCGTCGCACTCGGGCTCGGCCTCGCCGGCTGCTCGGGCGGTTCGGAAGGCGGCGGCGGCGACGCTGCGGCCGAGGACATCCAGGTCGGCGTTGCGATGCCGACCGAGACGAGCGAGCGGTGGATCGCCGACGGCGACGCCGTCAAGTCGCAGCTCGAGGAGGCCGGCTACGAGGTCGACCTGCAGTTCGCCAACGACGACATCCCCCGTCAGCAGCAGCAGCTCGACCAGATGATCACGAACGGCGCCGACATCCTGATCGTCGCGTCGATCGACGGCACGGCGCTCGCGACGCAGCTGGAGAACGCGGCGAGCAAGGGCATCCCGGTGATCGCCTACGACCGCCTCATCAACGGCACCGAGGACGTCGACTTCTACGTCACGTTCGACAACTACACCGTCGGCGTGCAGCAGGCGCAGTCCCTCCTGCGCGGCCTCGGCTACCTCGACGAGAACTACGAGGAGACCGGCCTCGACGAGGAGAAGATCATCGAGGTGTTCGCCGGTTCGCCCGACGACAACAACGCGACCTTCTTCTACAACGGCGCGATGGACACGCTGAAGCCGTTCCTCGACGACGGCCGCCTCACGATCGGCTCCGGCCAGGACGACTTCGACACCGTCTCGACGCTGCGCTGGGACCAGGCCACGGCCCAGAAGCGCATGGAAGACCTCATCACGAGCACCTACGACGGCGGCTCCGGCCAGCTCGACGGCGTGCTCTCGCCGTTCGACGGCATCTCGCGCGGCATCATCACGGCGCTCGAGAACGCCGGCTACGGCTCGACCATCGAGGAGGGCCTGCCGGTCCTCTCGGGCCAGGACGCCGAGATCGCGTCGGTGAAGATGATCGAGGACGGCGTGCAGTACGCCACCATCTTCAAGGACACGCGCAAGCTCGCGACCGCGGCCGTCGACGCCGCCTCGGCGTACGCCGAGGGCTCCGAGCCCGAGGCCAACGACACCGAGTCGTACGACAACGGCGTCAAGGTCGTGCCGTCGTTCCTGCTCGAGTCCGACATCGTCACGCAGGCCGAGATCCAGCCGCTGCTGATCGACTCCGAGTACTGGACCGAGGACGAAGTCGCCTCGGGCGTCGCCGAGTAAGGCACTTCCCGCCGGGCCCGGTGCTGACGCGCCGGGCCCGGCATCACCCGAGACATCCCGAACCCGGGTGGCGGCGGGCGCGCCGAAGCGCCGCCCGCCGCCACCCGGAGTCGCCCTGCAATGTCACAGACAGGAGCAGCGATGGCTGACGCGATCCTCGAGATGCGCAACATCATCAAGAACTTCCCCGGCGTCAAGGTGCTCAAGGACGTCAACCTGAGCGTCGAGCGCGGCGAGATCCACGCGATCTGCGGCGAGAACGGCGCCGGCAAATCCACCCTCATGAAGGTGCTGTCGGGCGTCTACCCGCACGGCTCCTTCGACGGTCAGATCGTCTTCGACGGCCAGCCGCAGAGCTTCGGCGGGATCAAGGATTCCGAAGAGGCCGGCATCGTCATCATCCACCAGGAGCTGGCGCTCGTGCCGTACCTCTCGGTCGCCGAGAACCTCTTCCTCGGCAACGAGATCACGCACGGCGCGCTGATCGACTGGAACGAGGCCAACAAGCGCGCGGCCGAACAGCTCGAGCGCGTCGGCCTGCACGAGAACCCGACCACGCCGGTCGGCCAGCTCGGCGTCGGCAAGCAGCAGCTCATCGAGATCGCGAAGGCGCTCACGAAGGACGTCAAGCTGCTGATCCTCGACGAGCCGACGGCGGCGCTGAACGACACGGACTCCGAGCACCTGCTCGGCCTGCTCCGGGAGCTGCGTGACCAGGGCATCACGTGCATCATCATCAGCCACAAGCTCGGCGAGATCGTCGACATCGCCGACTCGACGACCATCATCCGCGACGGCGAGACGATCGAGACGCTCGACATGACCGGCCCGGATGCGACGCAGGACCGCATCATCCGGGGCATGGTCGGCCGCTCGCTCGAGAGCCGCTTCCCGCCGCGCACCCCCGACATCGGGGACGAGATCTTCCGGATCGAGGACTGGCGCGTCATGCATCCGACGCAGGCGGGGCGCGTGGTCGTCGAGGGCGCGTCGCTGAACGTGCGCGCGGGCGAGATCGTCGGCATCGCCGGTCTGATGGGCGCGGGGCGCACCGAGTTCATGATGAGTGTGTTCGGCCGCAGCTACGGGCGCGACGCTTCGGGCAAGGTGTTCCTGAAGGGCGAGGAGATCTCGACCCGCACTGTGAAGGACGCGATCGACAACCGCATCGCGTACGTATCGGAGGATCGGAAGCACTTCGGCCTCAACCTCATCTCCGACATCAAGACGAACATCACCTCCGCGGCGCTCGGCAAGATCGTCTCCGGCGGGATGTTCGTCAACAACAACGAAGAGATCAAGGTCGCGGAGCAGTACCGCACCGATCTCAACATCAAGTCCCCGACGGTCGCGCAGATCGTCGGCAACCTCTCCGGCGGCAACCAGCAGAAGGTCGTGCTGTCGAAGTGGCTCTACACCGACCCCGACGTCCTCATCCTCGACGAGCCCACGCGCGGCATCGACGTCGGGGCCAAGTACGAGATCTACGAGATCATCGGTGCGCTCGCGGCGGCAGGGAAGGCCGTGATCGTCGTGTCGAGCGAGCTGCCTGAGCTCCTCGGCCTGTCCGATCGCGTGTACTCCCTCGCCTACGGGCGCATCACCGGCGAGCTCCCGGCCGCCGAAGCAACGCAGGAGAAGCTCATGTCGCTGATGACGATCGAACCCACCAATACGAAGGGGATCGCAGTATGAAGAACAACGTCTTCGTCGAGGTCAAGGACCTGCTGACCCACAATCTGCGGACCTCCGGCATCTACATCGCGTTCGTCGCGATCGTCCTCCTGTTCACGATCCTGACGCAGGGCACCCTGCTCAGTGCCGAGAACGTCACGAACATCGTGCTGCAGAACGCGCACATCCTGATCATGGCGCTCGGCATGATCCTGGTGATCGTCGGCGGACACATCGACCTGTCGGTCGGGTCCGTGCTCGCGTTCGCATCCGCCGTCTCGGCCGTGCTCGTCATCCGGATGGGCATGCCCTGGTGGATGGGCGTGCTCGCCGCGATCATCGTCGGCATCCTCGTGGGTGTCTGGCAGGGCTTCTGGGTCGCCTACGTCGGCATCCCGGCGTTCATCGTGACGCTTGCCGGCATGCTGCTGTTCCGCGGCCTGACCTGGCTCGTGCTCGACAACGTCTCGCTGTCGCCGTTCCCCGGCGCGTACCGGGAGATCGCATCCGGGTTCCTCGACGGCACGTTCGGCGCGATAACGATCGCAGAGGGGCAGGGCCTGAAGGCCGTTCCCCAGACGCTCGACGTCTTCACGCTCCTGATCGGCGTGCTCGCCGTCGGCGGCATCATCGTCAGCTCCATCCGCTCGCGCCGCACGAAGCAGAACTACAACCAGCCCGTCGAGTCGATGTTCCTGTTCGTGCTGAAGCTCGTGGTCATCTCGGCCGTGCTGCTGGCCTTCGCCGCCGCGCTCGCCTACAACCGCGGCTTCCCGTACGTCCTGATCATCCTGGCCGTGCTGATCCTCGTGTACCAGGTCGTGACGAACCGCACGATCTTCGGGCGCCACGTGTACGCCGTCGGCGGCAACCTCGCCGCGGCCCGCCTCAGCGGCGTGAACGTGCGCAGCACGAACTTCTGGATCTTCGTGAACATGGGCTTCCTGACGGGTATCGCCGCCGCGGTGTTCTCGTCGCGCTCGAACGGCGCACAGCCGGGCATGGGCAACATGTTCGAGCTCGACGTCATCGCGGCCTGCTTCATCGGCGGTGCGTCGACGATGGGCGGCGTCGGCCGCGTGGGCGGCGCGCTCATCGGTGGCCTCGTGATGGCGGTGATGACCAACGGCATGCAGCTGATGGGCGTGCCGCAGTCGATGCAGCAGATCATCAAGGGCCTCGTGCTCCTGCTCGCCGTCGCGTTCGACATCTACAACAAGCGCCGCGCGGGCCAGGCCCGCTGAGCCTTCGCGCCTCGCGATACGATCGGCCCCGTCCCGTGCCCGCCTGGGCGCGGGGCGGGGCCGTTTCCGACGAAGGGACACCACGATGGCTGACGCGGGCACGAAGCGCACCCGCCCTGCGGGGGTGCGCGAGGTCGCGGCGGCGGCGAACGTGTCGCGCCAGACCGTGTCGCGCGTCATCAACGACAACCCGGATGTGGCGCCCGCGACCCGCGAGCGCGTCCTGGCCGCGATGGCCCGGCTCGACTACCGCGTGAACAACGCGGCGCGCGTGCTCGGCACGAGCCGTTCCCGCACGATCGGCGTGCTCGCGAGCGACGTGCTGCAGTACGGCCCGATGCGCAGCCTCGTCGCCGTCGAGGAGTCGGCGCGCGCGGCGGGGTACTGGGTGTCGACGGCGTTCGTCGACCCGGATGACGAGGAGTCGGTTCTCGGGGGCATCGAGCACCTGCGCGCGCAGGGCGTCGAGGGGCTTGTGCTGTTCGCGCCGCACGCGCACCTCGCCGAGCGCCTCGGCTCGATGGCGTTCGGGATCCCGACGGCGATGCTGCTCTCGGCGCCCGACGGGGTCGGGGCGCCCGGAACGTCGGGCCCTCGGGCGGGCGGAGATCCGGGGGCTTCCTCCGGTGACGCTCCGGTGCGCGGCGCGTCCGGGGCGGACGGCGCCGGCGAGGCCGCCGCGCCTGACGCGCGGGAGCGGCGCGGAGGGCACCCGTCGGCGGCAGGCATCGCCGAGAGCGGGGCCTCCGGTGGCGGCTCCGCGCCGACATCCGGGGCCGAGAGGCCCGCGGCATCGGCCGTCGACCAAGTCGCGGGGGCCCGGATGGCGGTCGCCGAGCTCGCCGACGCCGGCCACACGGCGATCGCCCACGTGGCGGGCCCGGATGAATGGCTCGAGTCGCGGGCGCGGCGGGCCGGCGCCGAGGCGGAGCTGAAGGCACGCGGGCTCGAACCCGCCGTCGTGATCGCGGGGGACTGGACCCCGCGGGCCGGCTATGAGGCGGCGGACGGCGTGCTCGCATCCGGCGCGACGGCCGTGTTCGCGGCGAACGACCAGATGGCGCTCGGCCTGATCGGGCGCCTGCGCGCGCTCGGCGTCGCGGTTCCCGAGGACGTCAGCGTCGTCGGGTTCGACGACACACCCGAGGGGGAGTACGGGTGGCCGCCCCTGACGACCGTCCGGCAGGACTTCGCCGAGCTCGCCCGCCGCGCCGTCGCCATGGTGACGGGCTCGGAGCCGTCGGCCGAGCCACTGGCGCCCCAGCTCATCCGGCGCGGATCGGTCGCCCCGCCGCGCGCAATCGAGGAGATTCAGCAGGATCGAGGGCGAATCGACGAGAAAGCTCCTCGATGACGCGGTTTCTCCTCGATGGTGCGCGGGTTCGGATGGCGCAGGGCCTCCGGGCGTGCGCAGAGCGCGTCGTGCGGAGGGGCTCCAGACGTTGACCGAACCGCCTGCGCGGCGCGCACACGCGAGGAGATTCAGCAGGATCGAGGACTTATCCGCGCGAAAGCTCCTCGATGATGCCGTTTCTCCTCGATCGCGCGCGGGTGCGCGCTGCGGCCGGCTTCGCGCGGCCGGATGCGGCCGCGCGGCTTGCCCAGCCGGAGCCCGGCGCCTAGGCTTATTGTGACCGGTCACATCGACACACTGCAGTGAGGACACCCGTGAGCAACGCCGCCGAGTTTTCCCCCGAGATCGAAGAAGCGATCGCCTCCGTCCGCGCCGATGTCGCGGAGCTCCACGGTGAGCTCGTGCGCTACGGCCTCGTCATCTGGACGGGAGGCAACGTGTCGGGCCGCGTGCCCGACGCCGACCTGTTCGTGATCAAGCCCTCGGGCGTCAGCTACGACGACCTCGCGCCCGACAACATGATCCTGTGCGACCTCGACGGCAACGTGATCCCCGGCTCGCTCGGCAGCGAGCGCGCCCCGTCGAGTGACACCGCAGCGCACGCCTACGTCTACCGCAATATGCCCGAGGTCGGCGGCGTCGTGCACACGCACTCGACCTTCGCGGTCGCGTGGGCCGCCCGCGGCGAGGAGATCCCGTGCGTCATCACGGGCATGGCCGACGAGTTCGGCGGCCCGATCCCCGTCGGGCCGTTCGCGATCATCGGCGACGACTCGATCGGTCGAGGCATCGTCGAGACCCTCAGCGGGCACCGATCGCGCGCCGTGCTGATGCAGAACCACGGCCCGTTCACGATCGGCGTGAACGCGAAGGACGCCGTCAAGGCCGCCGTCATGACCGAGGACGTCGCCCGCTCGGTGCACTACGCACGCGAGGCGGGCGAGCTCATCCCGATCCCGCAGGACAAGATCGACAGCCTGTACAACCGCTACCAGAACGTGTACGGCCAGTCGACGGACGCGCGCCGATGAGCGCCCGCGACGACATCCTCGGCGGGGCGACGAGCCTCGGCATCGAGCTCGGCTCCACCCGCATCAAGGCCTGCCTGATCGGCTCCGAGCCCGGAGAGGTGATCGCGACGGGCTCGTTCTCGTGGGAGAACGCGCTCGTCGACGGACTCTGGTCGTACGACCTCGACGACGTGTGGAAGGGCCTGCAGGCGGCGTTCGCCGCGCTGTCCGACGACGCGCACGAGCGCCACGGGGCACGCCCCCAGCAGGTCGGCGCGATCGGCATCTCGGCGATGATGCACGGCTACCTCGCCTTCGACGCGGCGGGGGAGCAGCTCGTGCCGTTCCGCACGTGGCGCAACACCAACACGGGCGTCGCCGCCGCAGAGCTCAGCGGACTGTTCGGCGTGAACATCCCACTGCGGTGGACGATCGCGCACCTGCACCAGGCCGTCGTCGACGCCGAGCCGCACGTGCCGAGCCTCGACTTCGTCACGACGCTCGCGGGCTACGTGCACTACCGGCTCACGGGCGAGCGCGTGCTCGGCGTCGGGGATGCCTCCGGCGTCTTCCCGATCGACTCGGCGACCGGCACCTACGACGCGGCGATGATCGACGCGTACACCGCGGTCGCGGAGGGCCGCCTGCCGGCCGCCGTCACCGACATCCTGCCGCGCGTGCTCCCGGCCGGCGCACCGGCCGGTGCCCTCACCAGCGAGGGCGCGGCCCTCCTCGATCCGACGGGCGGCCTCCGGCCCGGCGCCGCGCTCTGCCCGCCCGAGGGCGACGCGGGAACGGGCATGGTCGCGACCAACTCGGTCGCGCCGCGCACTGGCAACGTCTCGGCCGGCACCAGCATCTTCGCGATGGTCGTGCTCGAGCGCCCGCTCGCCTCGGCGCACCACGAGCTCGACCTCGTGACGACGCCGGCGGGCGACGCCGTCGCGATGGTGCACTGCAACAACGGCGCGAGCGAGCTCGGCGCCTGGGCCGGCCTGTTCCAGCGCTTCTCGGCCGCGGCCGGCACCGAGCTGACGAGCGACCGGGTGTTCGAGGCGCTGCTCGGCGAGGCCCTCGTCGGCGAACCGGATGCCGGCGGCCTCGTCGCGTACAACCACCTCGCCGGTGAGCCCGTCGCGGGCCTCACCGACGGCCGCCCGGTCGTCGTGCGCACGCAGGACAGCGAGCTGTCGCTCGCCAACTTCATGCGCGCGCAGATCTACGGTGTCTTCGGCACCCTCGCCCTCGGCATGCAGGTGCTCGAGGGGGAGGGGGTCGCGATCGACCGGATGTATGCCCACGGCGGCATGTTCCGCACGGCGGGCGTCGCGCAGCGCTTCCTCGCCGGGGCCATCGGCGCGCCCGTCGAGGTCGGCGACCTCGCGAGCGAGGGCGGTGCCTGGGGCATCGCCGTGCTCGCGTCGTACCTCGGCAAGGCGGGCGAGAAGTCGCTCGCCGCCTACCTCGCCGACGACGTCTTCGCCTCTGCGGAGACCGTCGTCGCCCATCCGGAGCCCGCCGATGTGGCCGGGTTCTCCGCTTACCTCGACCGCTACCGCGCGGGCCTCGGCGTCGTCGCCGCGGCCGCGCAGTCCCTCTGAACCGAACGGAAGACGCATGACTCGTACGAAGCTCACCACCTCGCTCGACCACTACGAGGTCTGGTTCCTCACGGGCAGCCAGCACCTCTACGGCCCCGAGACGCTCGCCCAGGTCGCCGAGCAGTCGCAGGAAGTCGCTCGCCTGCTGAACGAGGCGGGCGACGTTCCCGTCAAGATCGTCTGGAAGCCGGTCCTGACCGGTTCCGAGGAGATCAAGCGCGTCGCGCTCGAGGCGAACGCCGACGACGCCGTCATCGGCCTGATCGCCTGGATGCACACCTTCAGCCCCGCGAAGATGTGGATCGCGGGCCTCGACGCGCTGCGCAAGCCGCTCGCGCACCTGCACACGCAGGCGAACGTCGAGCTGCCCTGGGCCGACATCGACTTCGACTTCATGAACCTCAACCAGGCCGCGCATGGCGACCGTGAGTTCGGCTACATCCAGACCCGCCTGGGCGTGCCGCGCAAGACGGTCGTCGGCCACGCCAGCGACCCGCGCGTTCAGCGCGAGATCGGTACGTGGCAGCGCGCCGCCGCGGGCCTCGCCGCCGCTCGCTCGATGAAGCTCGCCCGCTTCGGCGACAACATGCGCTTCGTCGCCGTCACGGAGGGCGACAAGACCGAGGCCGAACTGCGCCTCGGCGTGCAGGTCAACACCTGGGGCGTCAACGAGCTCGCCGAGGCCGTCGCCCGGGCGACCGAGGCCGAGGTCGACGCCCTCGTCGCGGAGTACGAGGAGCTCTACGAGGTCGTGCCCGAGCTGCGCAAGGGCGGCGAGCGCCACCAGTCTCTGCGCGACGGCGCCGCGATCGAGATCGGCCTGCGCTCGTTCCTCGAAGAGGGCGGCTTCGGCGCCTTCACGACGAGCTTCGAGGACCTGGGCGAGCTCAAGCAGCTCCCGGGCCTCGCGGTGCAGCGCCTCATGGCTGATGGCTACGGCTTCGGCGCCGAGGGCGACTGGAAGACCGCCGTGCTCGTGCGCATCGCGAACGTGATGGGCGCGGGTCTCCCCGGCGGCGCGAGCCTCATGGAGGACTACACCTACGACATGACGCCGGGCGACGAGCTCATCCTCGGCGCCCACATGCTCGAGGTGTCGCCGTCGCTGACGACGAAGAAGCCGAGCCTCGAGGTGCACGAACTGGGCATCGGCGGCAAGGAGGACCCGGTGCGCCTGGTCTTCACCGCCGACGCCGGCCCCGCGATCGTGGTCGCGATGAGCGACATGCGCGACCGCTTCCGCCTCACGGCGAACGTCGTCGAGAACGTCGAGCCGCGCGAGTCGCTGCCGAACCTCCCCGTCGGCCGCGCCGTCTGGAAGCCGCAGCCCGACTTCAACACGTCGGCGGCCGCGTGGCTGACCGCGGGTGCCGCGCACCACACCGTGATGTCGACGGCCGTCGGCCTGGAAGCGTTCCGCGACTTTGCGGAGCTCGCCGAGATCGAGCTCCTCGTGATCGACGAGGGCACGCAGATCCACGAGTTCCAGAAGCAGGTCCGCTGGAACCAGGCGTACTACCGCCTCGCCCAGGGGCTGTGATGACGCCCCGTTCTGGTACGCAGTTCCGGATCGCGCACGGCGGGTACGTCGCCGAGGTCGCGAGCGTCGGGGCCTCGCTGCGCACGCTGACGCACGGCGGGCGCGACCTCGTGGTGCCGTTCGAAGCCGACGAGGTGCGCCCTGGCTACCGCGGCACGACGCTCGCACCATGGCCCAACCGCATCGTCGACGGCGTGTACGAGTTCGGCGGGCGACGCCACGAGCTGTCGCTCACCGAGCCGTCGCGCGGCCACGCGCTGCACGGCCTGCTGTCGTGGGCGGAGTTCTCGCCCCGTGAGGTCGCCGACGACGCCGTGGCGCTCGTCGCCGTGGTCGAGCCGCAGGTGGGCTACCCCTTCCGCGTCGAGGTCACGAGCGAGTACCGCCTCGGTCCGGACGGGCTTACGCAGACGGTCACGGCCCGCAACCTCGGCACCGATGCGGCGCCGTGGGGCACCGGCCCGCACCCGTACCTCGCGGCGGGGGAATCGGCGGGAACCGAAGCGCCCGCCGTCAACGCCTGGACACTGAGGCTGCCGGCGGCGGAGGTGCTCGAGGTCGACGACCGCCTGAGCCCGCTGGCCGTCGCGCCGGTGACGGATCATCCGGAGTGGGACTTCCGCGAACCGCGCGAGATCGGCGGCGTGTTCATCGACCATGCGTTCACGGCGCTCGAGCGAGAGGGCGGCTTCGCCGAGGTGCGCCTCACGGCCCCGGACGGCACGGGTGTCGCGATGACGTGGGACGACCGGTGCCCGTGGGTGCAGGTGCACACGGCGGACACCCCGGGCGACCGCGCGACGCATCGCGTCGGCCTCGCGGTCGAGCCGATGACGTGCCCGCCCGACGCCTTCAACTCGGGCACCGACCTCGTCGTGCTCGAGCCGGGCGCGAGCCACGCGGCCGGTTGGACGATCGCGGCGATCTGAGCCGGCCCAGGCGGCGGTGCCCCCTTCCTGATGGGAGGGGGCACCGCCGTCTTCACAGCTTCTGTCGCGGTGACATCACCTGTGTTGCCATACCGAGTCGATGTGGTGCGGATGTCGTCACGCGGGAGGAGCGACTGCCGGCCCACGCGCGGGCTCCGCGCCGTGCCGAGCGGGACACAGCGCGGAGCCCGTGGCGTCAGCGGCAGCTGTGCGCGTCGTACGCGACCGTGCTCTCGTGACTCCTGTCGCCCGAAGCGGCGGTGACGGCGACTTCGCCGGCCGGCAGGTCCTCGTTCCGGATCGTGAACGTGCGCGTGCCCGTCGCGCCCGGCCGGAGCTCCAGACGGCGCTCGCCGTACTCCGCTGCGAGCTCTACGCGCACCGCCGCATCGTCCGAGTTGGTCACGCTCACCGCGAGGACGGCGCGCCCGGCGACGCAGCGAGCGTTGGCCTCGACGTCGAGCGCGATCTCCTCGCCGCCCAGCGTCGGCAGCTCGACCGTCTGGTACGCCTCGAGGTTGCCCGCGGCGTCCTGCGTCTGGACGTGCACGTAGCGGGGCTCCTCCGTCAGCTGGACGGAGAACGGATCCTCGTAGGTGGCGAAGAAGTTGTTCCCCTCGCCCTCCGGGTCCGCATCCGGGCCGTCCGACCAGACGGTGCGGGTCACCCCCGATCCCGGCTCGGCGTCGGAAGGCGAGAGGGTGACGAGGGCTGAGGTTCCGTCGACGATCTCGACGTCGATCCCCGTCTCCGGGGCGACCGTGTCGATCCGGATCGACCGCGCGTCCTCTCCGACGCCGCCATCGGCGTCGGTCGCGCGCGCCGTCACAGTGACGTCGCCCTGAGCGTCGACGATGAAGGGTTCGCCGTAGTCGTGCCACGTGTCGCCGTCGAGCGAATACTCCACTGTCGAGATCGGGCTGCCCGCGTCCTCGACGCTGATCGAAGCGGTCGGGGCCGTCGTGTACCACCCGGACCCGGGAGCGGCGGCGTCGAACGAGAGCGACACCACTGGGGTCGTCTGCGTCGCCGGCTCGACGACGAACACCGTCGCGATCGCCCCCGGACCGTAGCCGGTGACGGCCCCTGCCACGTCGAAGAACGCCCCGGCCTCCGCGTACGAGGCCTCGTCGACCGAGCCCCACTCGACGAGGACGGTGCTGCTGATCGTCTGGTCCTCGTAGTGCGCGCGAACGGTGCGGGGCAGCACCGGCGGCTCGCCAGGCGTCGTCAGCGCCGATGTGTAGTCGATTGCGACGACGGCATCGGACAGCACATCCGCTACGTGGACCTCGGCGGTCACGGCCTGCCCCTCGTAGCCGTCCGGATCTCCCGAGACTTCGAAGGAGCCGGCGGTGCCGTATTGCTCCGGCGCGATCTCGTCCCAGACGACCGGCACGTACGCGAGCGGGCCGTTCTCCTGGGTCACCCAGACCTCGTCGGGGAGCGCTGGCGCGCTGCCCGTCTCGGTGCGGATCGCCACCTGCTCGGCATCGATGAACGCCCCGGGGTCGTCGGGCTCGGGCTCTTCCGGCGGCGCGCTCCGGCCCCAGACCTCCCATTCGATGAGGCTGGTCGCTCTGAGCTCGCCGTCGACGTTCGCGCGGTCGAGCGAGAGGCGGAGCCCCGTCGTCGTCACCTCGTCGAACGTCGCCGATACGGGCGGCTGAGAACTGGTCGGCGCGTCGGGGTCGAGTGCCGGGAGCGGGTACTCGGCAGCGACGACGTCGCTCCATTCGCCGTCGTCCAGGTACTCGATGTGCCAGGCGTCGGGGATCATCACACCGGAATCCCCGGTCAGGTGGTTCTGCCAGAGGTGCAGCGTCGAGGAGCTGACGGTGACGGGGGACTCCCATGTGTACGTCGCGGTGTCCTGCGCCGGCGCATCCGGTGCTCCCCACGTGCCCCACATCTCGGTGTAGTCGTCGGTCGGCCCCGTGATGCCGTTGTTGAGAGCCCGCGCGGAGTTCCACGACGTGACGTAGCTGACGTCGACGGACGGAGCGTTCTCGCCCGATGCGAGCGCGACGTTGACGGGGGAGTCCTCCGCGAGCGCGGGCGTGGTCGGTGCCACCAGCGCCGCGAGCACGACGGCGGCTGCGGCGATGGCGGCGCCCGGCCTGCGTCGGTCGGTGCGTGTCGTGGTCATGTCAGGCCGTCCTCTCGATCGGTGCGCGGCCGGCGGCGAGCAGGATGCGCTGGCGGTTCCTCTCGGTGAGCTGGCCCGAATCGACGAACGAGCCGCTGACGTCGGCGACGGCGGTGAGGAAGTCGTCGCGGGACCCGAACGGCGCACGCTCCCAGATCTCGTCGAGCAGCGTCTTCCCGTCGCGCGCCGGGTTGTTCACGCCGGAGCTCTGGCCGGCGAAGGTCACCTTCGCCTCCTTCCGCTGGAAGTACATGTGGTACGCCACGTCCTTGCCGTTGTACGCCGGTTCGTACGTGAAGTCGCCGAGCGTGACGACGTTTCCGTCCGTTCTCCGCACACCGCGCACGATGTCGCCTGAGAGGTCCAGGCGGTCGGCGAGCGAGACCCTCAGGTAGTCGACGCTGCTGCTCGCGGCCGAGAGCACGACGGGGCCGTACATCAGAGCCTGGATGTCGCGGCGGTCGACCGTCGGTTCGGCGCGCAGGGTCATCGGGATGCGGACCGTGACGGTGTCGCCGACCTGCCACTCCCGCTCGAGCCTCGCGTACGCACCCGGCACGGCGTCGACGCCTGCGTGTTCGCCGTTCACTCGGATCTCGGCACCGCGCGACCATGCCGGCACGCGCAGATGCATCGTGAGAGGAGCGCTCGGAGCGGCAGTGATCGTGAGCGTCGACGTCTCGCTCTCCGGGTACGACGAGACCTGTTCGAGCTCGAGGCCCGTCTCCTCCCAGGTCAGCGTCGAAGCGATGTAGAGGTTGACGTACAGCTCCGACTGGTCGGCGGACCGGAAGTAGATGCCCTCCTGGTACTTCACGTGGCTCTCGAGCCCCGTGCCGCCGCAGCAGGTACCGATGTTGCCGTTGCCGTACTCCTTCCTGGCGCCCGGTTGGACGGGGAACATGTAGAGGTTCTCCGGCCCTTCCGTCGACTCGCGGTTCCTGCGGCCGCCGAGGATGTGGTTCAGGACGGTGCGCTCGAAGTAATCCATGTACGCCGGATTCTGTTCGTTGAAGAACAGCTGGCTCGCGACCTTCAGCATGTTGTACGCGGCGCACGACTCGGAGTTGCGTCGGCCGATGTCACCCGCGACCGTGCCTGCGGGCCCCCAGAGCTCGCCTTCGCCCGTGCCGCCGTGGGCGTAGGCGCGGCCGGGGACCACCATGTCGAAGAACCCCTTCGCTGCGGCCAGGTAGTGCTCGTCGCCGGTCTCCGCCGCGAGCTTGATGTATCCGGGGAACTGCGGGATGTGCTGGTTCGCGTGCTTCCCGTCGAGGGTGTCCTCGCCCGCGGCGCAGGCGTCGACCAGAGTGCGCAGCGTGAACAGTTCCGCCGCTCGGAGGAACTCGCTCCGGTCGGGGTCGGCGGAACGCCAGTACAGCTCGACGAGGACCTCGTTCATCCCGCCGTACTCGCCGGCGATGTACGAACCCCACATCCGTGCGAGCTGGCTCTCGCTGCACTGCGAGAGCCGGCCGTGCACCCAGTGGCCGATGCCTTCGGCGAGCTCCAGCGCCTTGGCGCTCCCCGCCAGCGCGTGAGCGTCGAGCAGGCCGGCCATGATCTTGTGGAGCGTGTAATACGGGGCCCAGATCTCGCCGTACGGCGCGAACTCCTCGAGCGCCGAGAACTGCCATTCTCCGTAGGCGGACAGGAACCCCGGATGCGAGTACCGAGGCGCACCGTCGTACTCCTGGGCGGCGAGTGCCGCGCGGCACTCCTCGAGCCCGTCGACGATCTGGTCGACCTTCTCGAGGAGGGCCGTCTCGCCGGTCGACGCGTAGGCCATCGAGACGCCGCTCAGGAAGTGCCCTCCGTAGTGCCCGCGCAGCAGCCCGCCAGCACCCTGGGTGTTCTCGCCTCGCACGTACTCGCGCGGGCCCCACGTCTGCGCATCGGGCGCGGGGCCGTACTCCTCCCAGCCGCCCGGTGGGTTCGCCCCTCGCGTATCGAGGCCCGCGTTCCGGCGGTAGACGGCGAGGATGCGGTCGACGGGGTAGGCGCGGTAGAGCAGCAGGTGCTGCTCGAAGGCTCTCGTGAACACGCTGTCGCCGAGCCTCACGGACGACAGGGGGAACGGCGTCACCGGCCACGAGGCAGGGTAGACGGAGGTCTGGGCGGCGCGCACGGTTGCGGCCGGATTCACGGCACCGGCCGTGTGTGCGCGGACCGGAGAAGCGCTGGCGATAGTCGGCCGGGCGAGCGCCGCAGTAGCGGTGACGGCAGCCAGTACCGCACCGCCGCGCAGAACGCTGCGTCGCGTGGGGCCGGCGGGGAGAGGAGAGAGCATGGTGATTCCTTTCTGGTGCGCTGAGCTGAGAGGGCCGCACCGGAAGTCGACTCCGGTGCGGCCCGAGCGGTGTCACTCGCAGGTGAACGCCTCGAAGGGTTCCGTGACGGTGTCGGCGAGGTCGCCGGATGCGGCGGTCGCCTCAACCTGGCCGGCCGGGGTAGCAGCGAGGCGGGTGCGGAGCACCGCGCTCTCGGCACTGCCCGCGACGATGCCTTCGAGTGTCTTCTCGCCGTACTCGGTCGCGACCTTCACGGTTGCCGTCTCCTCGCCGATGTTCGTCACGCGGACGGTGACGGCGCCGGTTCCGGCGACGCAGCGATGGGCGGCCTCAACGTCGATCAGGTCGGTTCCGCCGGAACCGCCTTCGCCGACGGCTACGCGGGCGACGGCCGCGGTCTCACCCGGGTGCTCGGTCTGCACCGTTCCCCCGACCTCGAATTCGCCGGCCTGCGCGTACTCAGCGGGGTCGATGTCCGCCCACGTCACCGGCAAGTTCTCGCGGGAGCCGTCGTTGTACAGGACCACGACGGTACCGGGCAGCGACGGCGCCGTGCCGACCGCGGTCGCCACGGGCACCTCGTCGATGAGGTTGATCGTCACGGCGTCGGCCGCGCGCACCCAGATGCGCGCGGCGGCGGCCTCGGGGGCGCCGGAGACGACGCCGCGCACCTCGAAGTCGTTCTCCGAAGCCACCTGGGCGTCCGAGATCGCCTCCCACGCGACCGGCGCGGTGCCGCGGCTGCCGTCGGCGTAGGTGACGCCGATGCTGCTCGGCATCTCGGGAACCTTCCCCACACCCGTCCGCACGTGCAGCGGATCGATGTGCTCGGGCGCTTCGGCGAACACCTGCCATTCGGAGACGCCGACGGCCGAGTACGACGAGCCGTCCGCATTCGGCGAAGCTTGGAACACGGCGCGCAGGGCCGTCGTCGTGATCGGATCGAATGCTGTTGCGTTCGTGCCTTCACGGGCCGTGCCGTACTCGGACGGGTTCGCGGCGTCGGCCCATTCGCCGTCGGCGTCGAGGTATTCGATCCTCCACGCATCGGGCACGGCGACGCCGTCACCGGTGCCGGCTGCGGTGTCGGTCCAGAACATCATGTCCGAACCGTTGACGCGGACGGGATCCTCCCACGTGTACTGCAGCCACTGGCTCTCGGGGCGCTCACCGGACCACGTGGCCCAGACGCCAGACTGGTCGCCGCCCGAGTTCACACCGGAGCCGTCGTTGACGGCTCCGACCTGGTTCCATCCGGCCGTGTACGAGGCCGAAGGGGTCGCCGAGGGCGCGACGTTCGCACCGCCGCCCGCTTCGTCGGCGGTGAACACGACGTCGTCAGAGGTTGCGAGCTCACCGTCGTCGGCGGTCAGCCTCAGCCGATATGTCCCTGCTTCGGTGAACCGTACCGTCGTGTTCGGCCTGTCCGCGTCGTCGAAGATCGTGCTCGCACCCTCCGGTGCTTCCTCGACCGTCCACGTCGTCGTCAGCTCGTCCGCGGCGCGCCCGTCGTCCTTCACGATGCCGGTCAGCTCGGCGCTGCCCCCGCCGAGGGCTCCGGCCTTCGTGTACGCGATCACGGTCGGGGCCGCGTTCTCGGCGGCCTCGGCCGGGGCGCCGGTGTGCAGTGCCTGCAACTCCTTTACACCGGTGCGGGAGCCGTCGGCGTGTGCGACCGTGAGCCGGATGCGGTCGGTGGTGACCTCCTCGAAGCTCACCTCGTTGAGATTGGCGCGCGGAGCCGCCGGTGACTTCGCCGCCTTCGGCACCGGCTTCCAGTCCGACCCGTCGTGGTACTCGACCGAGTAGCGCGACGGTTCTGCGTAGCCCTGGGCGGTCGTCGACGACGAGGTGTCGTAGAAGTAGGCGCGCACGGTGTCGACCGCCTGCGGCTCGCCGAGGTCGACCTCGAGCGAGTCCGTGGCGTTCTCGGAGCCCTTCGTGCCCCAGAACGGCTCGTTCACCGTCGTGCCGTCGGCCGCGGCCGCGGCCGGCCGGCCTTCGGCCTCGAAGGTCGCGGTGGCCGTCGCGCCCTGCGCGAGGTTCTCGGCGCCGGTCGAGGAGATGTCCTGCCCCGCCTTCTGGAACAGGTCGACGACGCGGGAGTCGTCGTCGAAGGCGACGTCCTGTGCGCCGCCGAGCTCCGCGGCGACTGCCGTCGTCATCTTCGGCGCCGCGTCGGTGTTGACCGCGTCATCCGGGAACTCGACCTCTCCGGTCGCCGGGTCGTACACCAGGTGGGCGAGCGAGTCGACGGTGAACGCCAGATCGCCGTCGAGGAACACCGAGTATCCCTCCGGCACTTCGGCGCCGTAAGGGCGTTCGCCGTCGCCCGGCTCGTCCCACGTGATCGTGAGATCGCTGCCGTGGTATGTGAGGTTGTTCGCCGTGAAGTGCGGCCAGTCAATGTCGATCGGGTACAGCTCGATCTTCGCGTCGGTGCGCGGCTGCAGCCCCATCGCGTCCTCGATCATCGTGAAGTTCGTCGTGCCGAGGATCGTGTGGTGGATCCACGAGCGGTATTCGATCGACTGCGGGTCGGTCGAGCCGTCCGCCCAGAACTCGTTCTGGTCGGGCAGGCGGTTGTCTCCGCCGTTCTGGTAGTGCGCCCAGGCGTTCCAGTAGAGGAGCTTCTTGTACCACTCGGCGTCGATCGCGTCGGTGGGGTACTCGCGGAGCGCTGTCGCGAGCATCCGGAAGGTCACGGTCGAGTTGATGATCGAGAAGTTGTTGGTGCCGGGGTGCCCCGCCTCGGCCGCCTCCGCCTTGTCCGCCTGGTTGGCGGTCGTGAACGGGAAGATCGGATACTCGGCGTCGTCGGCGAACAGCCGCAGCGCGTCGACGTAGTCGTCGTCGTAGTCGTCATCGCCGGGTTTCGGCATCAGGCCGACCGAGTACGGGTAGTAGTTGTTGATCTCCTTCCAGGGGATGAGCTCGCCTGTCTCCACGTCGCGGTGCTTGATGAGGTTGGCCTCCGGATCCCAGAGGTTGTCGAGCACGCCGCGCTTGACCTTGTCGGCAAGGCCGTGCATCTCATCGGCCTTGTCCTCGTCGCCGAGCAACCGGTAGGCGGCCGCCGCAGAGTTCGCGCCGGCGTAGACGTACGCCGACTCGGCGCGCTCGTTGGCGCGGCCGTAGTAGTCGAACGACACCGCGTCGGCGTCGTTGCCCGTCCAGGCGTTCCAACTGATCTCGAGGAGCCCGTTGTCGTCCTTGTCGAACTGCTCGAGCTGCCCCTTCGCGTCGTCTTCGGCGTAGCGCGCCAGGTTCTCGACGATGCCGTCCGGCCCGCCGTGCACCCGATACGACTCCCACGCCGACTCGGAGATGTACTGGGTGTGGCTCGTGTTCCAATTGGCGGGGTCACCGGGGTTGTCCACGAACGCCCCGCCCTTGGAGACCTCGCCCGCCGACACCCAGCCGCCGTAGGAGTAGATCGGGTTGCGGAAGTACTTCAGGTCGTCGACGAACATGCCGACCGTGAGGTCGATCGCGTTGTTGTAGCCGAGCGCGCCCTCGACGGCCGTCGGGAACTGGAACGCGTTTCCGGGTGCGTTCGCGTCGAGGAAGTTGAACCGGAGCAGCCACCAGCGGTAGAACAGCGTCTTGTCGATGTTGTCCTCCGGCGTGTCGAGATAAGGCACGTTCTGCGCCCACCACTCGTTGTACGCCGTGACGTGCTCGGTGTACGCCTCGGCCGGAGTGGACGCGGCAACCGCGTCGTACTCACGGCGAGAATCCGCGATCTCGTCGGTGACGAGGCCGAGCTGCACCTTGGTCGCGGCGCTGCCGCCGGCGGGGACGGACAGCATGGTCTCGAGGCCACCGCCCGCGGGAGCGAAGCCATCGCCCGAGAATCGGGGGTGGATGATCGTGATGTCGTTGAGCGCGTCTATCGTGCCCGTGAGCTCGTCGCCGTCCGCGACTTTCGCATACGGCGAGGCGGCACGCAGCCCGACGTCGACGGCGCCCGCTGTCGCACGGACCTCGAGCTCGGTGACGAGCACGTTCGCGTCAGTGACGTACTTCGTCTGCACGATCTCGACCCCGGTGTCGGCGTTCGCATGCACACTGCGCCAGTAGCTCGGGGTCTGCTTGCGCTTCGAGGTGTCCTCACTGAGCTCGATCTCCTCGCCTGCGACCGTCGCAGAGATGGTGTACCCGCCTCTGCCGTCGATCGACTCCCAGTAGGCCAGCTGCCCGCCGAAGCCCAACTGCGCCGGATCGTGCACCTTCATGAACGCCGCGCGTCCGCGCGAGAACAGCCATTGGTTCTCGTCGCCGAAGCTGCCGGCCGTTCCCGTCCGGGCGAGCATCCTGTCGACCCAGAAGTCCTTGTCAGGGCTCGTTCCCGCGCCCTTCGCCAGGTCGGCCTCGTAGATCGCCTGCAGCTGGTTGCCCGGCGTGTACACCGCCTCGGTCGCGGGGATCGGGGCATCGCTCCCCGTGAACTCCGGGTAACCGATGTCGGCGTTCGCCGCGCCTGCCGGGGCCGCGGCGAGCAGGGGTGCGAGCATGCACGTCGTGCCGATGGCCGCGACGGCGCTCAGGCGCCGTCGCGCGCTTCTTGTGTCAGACCAGACCACGTCGTCTCCGCCTTCTCTCGTCTCGTCGGCGCACTCATTGAGCCGACGCATGTGTTCACGGTAACGATGGGCGCCTCGCTGCCGCAAGGGGTTTCGAAACTTTCGATCGTGCGGGCGAGCGGCGGCAAGGCGTCAGCGCCTGCTCGCCGAGCTCTCGATGGCCCATGCGCCGATGCGCTGGGCGGACGACGGCCTCGACGACGACTCCTGCACTGCGCGTCGCGCGTTCTATGAGCAATCGGTGGTGGGGTAAGGGGCCGTGGTGCTCTCCGTGCCCGCGGTGACCACGGCATTGCCGGCGGCGATGGCGACTTGTCGAGTCGTGATCGCGGTCGATGCCGTCCCCCCGGCATCGACGGGGAGCGTGCGGGTGCCGTGGGTGGTTTCGACCGTCGCATCGACCGGGGCATCGCCGCCGTTCGCCACCCGGGTCACGAGCACGACAGTGCCAGCGGCGCACCGCGTCGTGGCTTCCGCGGACAGGTCGTGCGCCTCGCCGGCACCGGCGACCTGCCATTCCCTGATACCGGTCGAGCCGCCGCCGTCGGACCCGCCCCACGCTTGCGCGACGATGCGCAACGACGTCGTCACGACGGGCGGGAACGCAACGCGCGCGTAATCGCTGCTCGCGCGCGGGGCGTCGCTGTCAGCATCGGTGGCGATCTCGCGCCAGGTCTCGCCGTCGTCGTCGAGGGCCTGCAGCGACCAGCTGCGGGGCGGGATCATCCCCGAGCCGCCTTGGTCAGGCGTGTCCCGATACCACCAGATGCCGATCTCGTCCGTGGTCACCGAGAAGTCCCAGGTCAACTGGGCCCACTGCTCACCGACGCTGCTCCATGTGCCCCAGTTCGACCCTGTGTCCGCCGTCGGGTCGAACAGCTCGCCCGCACCGTCGTTGAGCCCGTTCACCGACTCCCACGATGAGGTGAACGAGGCGCTCGCTGTGGCGTACGGTGCGAGGTTGCCGGTCAGCGCTGCGCCGTCGGTCGGGGGCACCGTGACCGACTCGATGGTGCTGTTGCCTGCGACGTCGCGGGCGCGGACGACGACGCGGTGGGGGAGCGCGTCTTCGACAACGATCGCACCGGATTCGGCGACGGGTTCCCATGCGCCGTCGTCGACGCGAAACTCGAGGCGGTCGAGGCCCGAGAGGCCGTCAGACGCATCGGCCGCGACGACCCGTTCGTCCGGCCTGAACTGTGTGCTCAGCGCGGGCGGGCTCGTATCGATCCTCACTGCGAGCTCGCGAGGCTCCGAGACGTTCCCGGAAGAATCCGCCGCGGTGCCGGTCACGAGCGTCTCGCCCTCGGAGTCCACGCGCAGGTCAAGGGCGCGCGCGGCCTGTGCCTCGGAGCGACTGCCGGCGACGGAGCCGGCGAGATCGAGCAGATAATCGGTCTCGTCTGCGCCTGTCACTCGCACGTCCACAGGGGACGAGTACCATCCCTGCGAGGCGGACGTGCCGCCCGTGCCGGAAGGGACGAGAGCTGCGTCGGGCGGTGTTCCGTCGTCGGGGCCGGGCGGCGCCGGTTCGTCCGCAACGAGGATCTCGGCCGTGATCTCTCCTGCCGCCTGTCCCGGCGCGACGCCCATCGCGCGGATCGAGCCGGGCTCGGCGTAGTCCTCTTCCGGCACTTCGTGCCAGTTCACCGGGGTCCACAGAGCGCCCGTGCCGTCGAACGGCAGGCGAACGGCTTCCGGCAGCTCCGGCGCGGTGCCGACGGTGGTCGTCACCGTCGGGCCGGCCAGATCATCCGCGGCGACGGAGTACGCCTCCCATTCGGACACGGAGACCGAGTGGAACGCGGCTCCTTCCTGCGCTCCGTGGAAGACCGCGCGCAGTGCCGTCGTCGTGACCGCCTCGAACGGCACCTCGTGCCAGGTGTTCGCGCTCGTGGGATACTCGGCGCCCTCGACCGGATGCCAGGTGCCGGCTTCGTCGACGTATTCGACGTGCCAGGATGCGGGGGGACGGATCCAGTTCTGGTCCTGCTCGAACTCGATGCCGGTGCCGTCGAGCCGCACGGGGGCGTCCCATTGGTACATCACCCAGTCGGTCTCGACCTCGGAGTCGGTGCCTCGGTAGTTCCCCCACTGGTCAGGTGGGAGCAACGCGGTCTCCGCGCGGCCGTCGTTCAGGGCGCCCAGGCGCATGGGAGGAGACTCGGTGAACGACGCCGACGCCTTCGCGACCGGCGCGATGTTCCTGTTGAGCCGGAACGCGGGGTCCTCCGCCCAGGTCTGTCGCACCGGCAGGATCTCGTCCCCCCGCCACGTCACCGCGTCGACGGCGACGGACCGACGGAAGTGACCTCCGCCCGCGGAGTCCTTCGTGTGATAGGTCAGGTACCAGGCGCCGTCGAACTCGATCATCGACGGGTGGACGGTCGTCGACGACGTGCCGCCGAGGATGATGTCCTGGAACTCCCAGGGTCCCGCCGGGCTCGAGGCGGTCGCGTAGGCGACGCAGGCCTGATAGTTCGAAGGGGTGCAGTCGCTGCCGCCTCGTTTCCAGTCGTAGAGCATGTAGTAGGTGTCGCCTCGATGGAACACCCACGGCGCCTCGTAGAAGTCATCGAGCCCTTCGAGGGTGATGATGTCCCCCGAGAGCGCCGTCATCGACGCGTCGAGCGGTGCCATGCGCGCGACGCCCCATGAGCCCCAGTACAGGTGCGCCGAGCCGTCGTGATCGATCAGCACGTGGGGGTCGATCACCTCCTGCCCGTTCGTGGAGCTCCCGAACACATCGCGCCAGTCGACGAGCGGCGCCCCGATCGCGTCCGTCCACGGCCCGGTCGGCGAATCGGCGACGGCCACGCCGATCGCCATCCGGTTCGGCAGCGAGTCGTCGGAGGACTCGACGGGGGCATACCAGTAGAAGCGGCCGTCGGCCGCCCGCACGGTGTGCCCGGCGTAGGCGGCGGCGCCCGTCGCCCACTCGAAGACGTCGCCCGGCCGCATCGCGCCCTCGGTGAGCTCCCACGGGCCGTCGTCGACATCGGAGGTCGCCAGCACCCCGTACTCGTGCATCTCGAACCCCGCCTGCTGTTCCGCCGCTTCGTCGTGGCCGCCGTAGATGTACAGCGTGTCGTCGACGACGAGGGGCGCCGCGTCCGCGAGGTAGTAAGATCCGTCGGCGATGATCGGATTCCCCGCCGATGGGATTGTGCGGGTGACCGTTTCTTCACCGGTAGCGCCCGCGGCGGGCGCTGTCGTCAGCGCGAGGGCTGCTGCGCACAGCGCGGCCGCCAGGGAGCGGCGTGCTGCGCGTGGTCGGGGACGAGGCATGGGGGCTCCGCTTCTTCGTGGAGAGACGGCCACACTCAAGCACAGCCCACGAGCGCTCCGCAAGCGTTTTCGAGTTTTTCGAGATTGAGGCCCCGGCTCCGCGCCGACTGCGGGGAGTCAGCGCGGAGCCGGGGCGGCCGGATCAGCCGCAGGACGCGGCCTCATAATCGGCTGTCACCGCTGCCGTGACATCGCCCGTGGTGGACGTGAGCTCGACCGCACCCGCAGGGAATGCGTCCGTGCGCGAGTTCAGCGCCACGGACCGCGAGGCTCCCGCGCCCAGGTCGTCGAGCGACTTCTCTCCGTACGGGGTCGACAAGGTGGCGTCGACGGTCGCACTCTCGTCGTTGGTCACGCGGACCGTGAGATACGCAGCGCCAGCGACGCAGCGTGAGCCCGTCTCGACCGCGACCTCCGGTCCTGCGCTCGCGGCATCGCTCGCGATGACCATGGTGTACGCGGTCTGTGACGTTCCGTCCCGCGAGGTGACGACTACTTCGAGCGGCGCGGCGCCGTCGTCCGGATCGAAGGCGACCCCGGTTCCTGCGCTGGGGCTCACCGTTTCGCCGTTGATCCGCACCGACGCATAGGGCGAGCTGGGGGTGACATGGAGACGGACGTTCTCCGCGGCGCTCGGGATCGTTGCGGAGTACGCGATCGCCTCCAGTGCCTCATCCTCGTCCGCCGAGGGGGCGAGCGCGGCTTCGTGCGCCATTCCGTCGACGTTGAACGCAACGGTCGCGTTCATCACACCTGAGTCGGACTCGGGATGCAGGTAGAGACGCAGGTCCTTCAGTGCCGCCGTGACGTGTTCGAGCGAGCCGCCGTCGCGAATCAGTTCGTTCTGTGCTGCGGCGAGGAGATCCGCGAGAAGCGCGTCGTTGCTGTTCTGCAGGATGTGCTTCGCCTCGCGCACGGGGGAGAGGTCGACCGACGTCGCCAGCGCCATGCCTCGCTCTTGGTAAGCGACGGCGTTGTAGTAGTGATACACGACGCCGTTCTTCTTGACGACAGCGGGCTTGTGTGCGTACGACCGCGCGTACGTATCGTTCTTCGCCGTGAGCTTGTACGCGCTCTTCTGCCAGTTCACCATGTCCTTCGAGACGGCGAACGAATCGATGACGTTGTTCGGCTTGATCTTGTCGCCGATCTTCACGGGCGTATCCGTGAAGTAGAACATCACCCAGTAGTCACCGATCTTCACGACATCCGCGTCACCGTTGTACAGCGTCCCCCACGTCTCACCGTTCGGCTGCTCGAACGGCGTGAGAACGGGGTTCGCCTCCTCGCGATCCCAGTTGATCAGGTCCGTGGAGTACGCCTGGTTCATGACCTCGGGGCCGTGGGACGCGTTGTAGAAGGCGACGTAGCGGGAGGTCGCCTCGTCCCAGATCGTCTTCACCGCCCAGATCGTGCCGTTCTCGTAGCTCGCGCTCCCGTCGAGAACCGGCTCTGGGTGCATCTCGAACTCAGCGACATCGCCGTTGTCGTCGAAGAACGACGTCGTTTCCGAGAACGCGACACCGCCGCGCTTGTTGCCCTGCTCGTAGCCGTTCTCGTCGGTTGCGAGGACGGTGAGTGCGTACTTGCCGTCCTCCGTCGAATGCGGGGTGGGAAGCTCGCCCCATTGGTGCTCTTTGACGAGGTAGCCCGCCGTCGACCCGCTGTAGAAACCGCCGTCCGGCTCCAGGATCACGCCCAGCTTCTCCCACGAGACCATGTCCTTGCTGCGTGCGAGCCCTGTGCTGTAGCCCGTGTCATCAGTGCCGTCGGTCTTCCGATTGATGTCTTTGCCCACATATGTCGTGTAGACGTACTCATCGTCGCCGGGAATCCGGAAGACGTTCATCTGGTCGGTGAGCTCGCTGTCGAAATCCGCGATCTGCTCGCCCTTGGACAGCACCATCCCGTATTCGTACGGCGTCTTCACCTCCTCGTAGATCTGGTCGAACACCTCCTGCGAGATCTCGTCGGTCTCCGAGGCGATAGCCGTCTGGCTCCCGGCCGCCTCTGTTGACGCGGCAGAGGCGTTCGATCTCAGTCCGTCGTCCGGCTGCGCGACGGCGACTGCGCTGAGGCTCGCCAGCAGAAGTCCTCCGACTGCGCCGATCGCCGTACGGGCTATGGTGTTCTTCGAGTACATCATTGTCCCTTCCTGATTCTCGTGCTGTTCACAACGTCGAGCTGCGCAGTACTTCAGCCGCAGTCCTTCGCCGGGTAGGTGGCCGTCGTGGTCGCCGCGCCCGCTGCCGCCTCGACCTCCCCGGCGGGGATCGACTGTTCACGCGTTGAGAACGACACCGACGTGGTCCGACCGGCGTCGACCTCGAGCGTGCGCTCGCCGAACGGCGTGGTCACGACCGCTTCGGCGTCGGTGCCGCCCGTGACGCTGACGGCGAGCACGGCCTTGCCCGCCGCGCAGCGCGTCGCCGCGGTCGCGGTCAGCGACGCCGCGTCGCCCACGACGACCTCGGCCGTCACTGTCAGCGCCGTCGAGCTGAACAGCTCCTTGCCCTCGGCGTCCCACTCGGTCGAGCCGCCGTCGCCGACCCAGTCGTTCAGGTTCGCGCCGATCGAGCGGACCGTGCCCGTCACGTCATACGTGCCGGATGTCGCCGTGTTGACCGTCGAGACATCCCAATCGACCGGAAGCTCGCCGTCTCTGAAGCTGTACGCGAGGGTGACGTCCGCGGTCGCGGGCAGCGCCCCGCGCACGGTCTCCCCGTCTGCACCGGATGCCACCTCGAACGAGCCGAGCTCGGCATCCGGAACCGCGACCGCGTCCGCGCCCCGGATGCGGTCGTACTGCCCTTTCGTGAGCGAGATCACTCCGCCGTGCTTCGTGCTGGGCGTCATGAAGAAGTCGTCGCTGTGCAGCTCGGTCCAGCCCGCGTCGAGGTCGCTCGTCTCCATCGGGCGGTACCCGATCGACGGGATCACATCGACGTAGAGGTACCAGTGGTCGTCGTCGTGGCGCTTGAAGATGGCGGGGCCTTCGACGCCGCCGGCGTTGCCGCCGGCCCAGCTCGCGCCGATCTCGGTCTGGATCATCGACCACGAGGTCTCGTCGGCCCACCAGTCGCCAGCATCGGTCGCCTCCATGTAGATGCCCTTGCCGAGGCCGTTGTCCTTCGTGATGCGGTAGGTCGTGCCCTCGTCCTGGATGATCGTGGTGTCGATCGCATTCGCGCCCTGGTCGACCAGCGTGCCGCCGTACTCGTAGGTCTCCTGCGTGAAGTCGGTCGTCGCTCCCCACAGCACGCGGCTGTAGGTGTCGCCCGTGTGCTCGGGGTCGTCGTACACGTTCGACGACCAGTACACGACGAAAGCGCCCTCGCCTTCGCCGTCGTAGTCGTCGACCCAGGTCGCCTCGGGCGCCCACGCCATGCCGAGCTCGGCGTGCGTTGCGTTGTCGGCCGTCGTGGCCACATCGATCTGGCGCAGATCGCTCCACGTCACGAGGTCCTTCGACTCCCAGACGTTCAGCTTGGTGCTGCCCTGTGACGCCCAGTGGCACCACTCCGTGCACGCGCCGCCATCGCGCCCGTCGCCGCCGAACACGCGCAGGTCGGTCGCGATGATGTAGTACGTGTCGCTCTCGGGGCTGTAGGTCAGGTACGGGTCGCGCACGCCCGTCGTGCCGAGGTCGGAGGCCAGGATGGGCTCGCCTCCGTTCAACGGGTCCCACTGCTCGGGGTCGTCGCCCCGCGAGACGTCGAGGTAGATCTTCTCGGCGTAGCCGTCGCTGTCCTCGATGAAGTGCACCATCAGATAGCCGAAGGGGGTTTCGGCGTCCACGATGTCCTGCTCCTGGATGTGCGCGTCGGTCTGCGGGCGCGGGGGTTCGACCGCCTGAGCGGCGACCGGTGCGCCGCCGACGAGGACCGCGACCGCCAGGAGGGCACCGGATGCGCGGCGCGCGAGGCGTCGGACGGCGGAACGCGAAGCGGGTGGATAGGGCAGCACGACAGCTCCTTCGCTGGTGGTCGAACGGGCCGAACGGATCGGCGTCCGCGCACGGCCCGGCCCCGGCGGCACGGCGCCGTGCGGGCCGGAACTCCTGCTTGTTCCCGGTAACATAACACGCTATCGTTCCCGGGAGAAGGCCCCCAGACGACGACAGTCGGCCTGCGGCGACGGTGCCCACGTGACCCTCACCCCGTGAGGTGATCGCGCTCTCCGTCGTCGGAGGTGCGCTGGCGCGAACGGGTGCCGACCCGCCGGGTGCCACCCCACGCCCGGTACGTGAGGAGCGGCACTGCCGCAGTACCCATCGGCACAGACGCCGAGGAATGGAGACAACGATGATCCGGATGAACCGAGCCGCGCTCGCCCGCACAGCCGTGGGCGCCGTCGGCGGGCTCGTGCTCGTGGGCGTGGGCGGCGCAGCCCTCGCCGAGGAAGTCGGGAACGACGCCGTCGACGTGAACGTGTCGATCGAGGAGCAGAGCGCGGGCGCGCTCTCGCTCAGCGTCGCGTCGGACTCGTCGACGCTGACCGAGGTGGAGGGTGCCTCCGCCGACTACCGAGAGTTCACGGGGACCCTGCCGAACGTCACGGTGACGGACACCCGGTCGGACGTGCCCGAGGGCGTGTACTGGTACGTCACGGGTCAGGCGAGCGATTTCACGGGCGACGCCGGCCAGGCGCCGATCACGCCCGACCACCTCGGCTGGTCGCCGGCGCTCGTCACCGAGGGCAACGGCGAGGTCGCGCCCGGCGAGGAGGTCGGCACGGCCCTCGACGAGTCGGGTTACACCGGCGGTCTGTCGGGCCAGGAGCTGCTCCAGCTCGCACTGGACTCCGGTGAGTCGCAGGCGGCCAACGGCGAGTGGACCGCGAACGCGGACCTGCGGCTGAAGACCCCCAACGACGTCGCGAGCGGCGCGTACAGCTCGACCGTGACGCTGTCTCTGTTCGAAGACACGTACTGAGCCGAGACCGCGCGGTGCCACGGCGGTCGCGGCTCCGGCCGTGCGACCGACCTCGGCGCCGCGCGCCGCCGAGCGCACGAACAGGCGGCCGGGCGCACCGTACCCGGCACCCGGCCGCCGACCTCGGCAGAGGATGATTCACCCGTTCCGACACAGGAATGCACCTTCACATGGCTCCCTTCGCAGCACAGCACCCTCGGCGCATGCGCGTCCTCGCCGCCGCCGTCGCCGCTTTCGCCGGCCTCGTCGGCGCGCTCATCGCCGCACCGGCGCACGCGGCCGACGAAGACGTGCGCTGGTCGGTGACCCCGGCGACCGCGTCGGGCCCGGATGATCGCGTGTCGATCCAGCACGAGCTCGACCCGGGGGCGAGCATCGTCGACCATATCGCCGTGCGGAACCTCAGCGGCAGCGAGCAGACGTTCCGACTCTCCGCTGCCGACGGCTTCACCACCGTCGGCGGCAAGTTCGACATGCTCCCCACCGGCGAGGAGTCCGTCGACGCCGGCACCTGGATCTCGATCCCGGACGAGGTCACGGTCGGCGCCGGGGAGACGGCGGCCGTGCCGTTCGAGATCACGGTGCCGGAACGGGCAGAGCCCGGCGACCACCCGGCGGGGATCGCGGCATCGTTCACCACGACGCAGTCGGCGGGCGACGGCACGAGCCTCGGGGTCGAGAGCCGCGTCGGCGTCAAGGTGATCACACGCGTCGCCGGCGAGGTCACGCCGGTGCTGACGGTCGGTGAGGCCGCGGTCGAGTACCACGGTTCGTGGAACCCGTTCCGCCCCGGCAGCGCGAGCGGAGCCGTGACCATCTCCAACGATGGAAACGTGCGGCTCTCGGTGACGGGCGTGGCCTCTATCGGCACGGGCGAGGCCGCTGTCCCCGCTGACGGCGCACGGATCGAGCTCCTCCCCGGAGACACCCGCGAGGTCGCGTACGACGTCGACGGTGTGTGGCCGACGGTCTGGGCGACCGGGAGCATCGAGGTGATTCCGGTCGCGACGACGATGGACGGGGCGGAGACAGCGGCGCCCGCCGTCTCCGCCGACGTGCACACCTGGGCGATCCCGTGGGCACAGCTGCTGCTGCTGCTCGCGCTCGCCCTCATCGTGATCGCGGCCACGTGGAACCGCCGTCGCGGCAGGCGCCGGCTGCAGACGATGCTGCAGCAGGCGCGCGAGGAAGGCCGCCGTTCCGCGGCGCCGGGGACCCCCGGCACGCTCGCCTGTGCCGGCCTCGGTGCGATCGCGCTCACCGCGATGCTGCTGTCGGCGCCGGGCGCGGCCGTCGCGGCCGCCGACAGCGAGATCTCCGACGACGTGGCCGTGCACGTGACGATCACCGAGCTCGACGATTCCGGCACGGACGGCGACCAGGGCGAGGACCCCGACGACGACCGCGGGAACAACGGCCACGGAAACAGCGGCAACAACGGAAACAATGGCCACGGAAACAGCGGCAACAACGGAAACAGCGGCCACGGAAACAGCGGCAACAACGGAAACAGCGGCCACGGGAACAACGGGAACAACGGGAACAACGGCCACGGTCAGGGCGACCACGGCCCCGGCGGCAACGGCAGCGGCCACGAACCCGATCGCTCCGCGGGCGCCGTGCCGACCGCCGCGCTGGCCTTCGCCGGAACCGGCGTCGTCGCGGTCGGCCTGTTCGCGCTGTGGCTCGTCGTCATCCGCTGAGCCGCGAGACGTCGTCCGCCGCTGCCCGCCGCCGCGGGCGCCCCCCACCCGAGAAGAGAAGTCGAGGAAGACACCATGCACAGCAGAAGACGCAGGATCATCACGGCCGCCGGCGCGCTCGCCAGCGCCGCGACCGTTGCCGCGATGGCGGTTCCGCTCTCCGCGGGCGCGGCCGAGGCGCCGCCCGAGCCGATCGCGCAGTTCACGTTCGACGAGGAGCCGACGGGCGGCGCCTTCGTCTCCGGCGAGGCGACGGCCGAGGTGCACGGCACCGCCGCGCTCGCCCCGAGCCAGGAGGGTCACGGCACCGCCGCCCAGCTCGGCAGCGCGTTCTGGCTCGACGTGACGGGCACCGATGGCGGGGCGCTCCTCGCCGGTCGCGACCAGGTGACGATCTCGTACGACTCGCGCCCCGCCGCGTCCGGGAACACCGGATGGACGCTGTTCGCGGCGGAGACGGCCGACCCGCCGACCGGTGGCGAGGAGCACTACATCGGCTTCCTCGACAGGTCGACGGGCATCACGTTCGAGCGCTACGACAACACGGGCGGGCGCGACACCACGGGCAACCTCGCGGCGTCGGGCCTGCAGGACGGCTGGCGCCACGTCGACCTCGTGCTCGACGGAGACACCGCGAAGCTCTACGTCGACCGGCAGCTCGTCGACGCGAACAGCAACGGCCCCGCGCTCACCGAGATCCTCGGCGACGGCGGCATCCTGCAGCTCGGCAAGGCGAACTGGGGCGGCGGCGAGTACTTCGCGGGGCTCCTCGACAACGTCACGATCTACGACGCCGCGCTCACGTCAGCGCAGCTGGGTCTGCCGGCGCCGGAGTCCGTGGCGATCACGGGCGACGCCGTCGCCGACGGCGCCGTCGAGCTGTGGCCGGATGAGACGACGCAGCTTTCCGCGACCGTCGCCCCGGAGGGCGCCGAGGGCACCGTCTCGTGGTCGAGCGCCGATGAGGCGGTCGCGACCGTCACGGGCGGTGCCGTGACGGCGGTCGCGCCGGGCACGACGACGATCACGGCCGCCGCGGACGGCGACCCGAGCGTGACGGCCGCCGTCACGGTCACCGTCCCGGAGGTCACGGACGAGCTGAGGGTGGCGCGCGACGCTGACGCGATCGGGATCGCGAACGCCGATGCCATGCGCGGCAGCTTCTCGCTCCCGACATCCGGCGAGTTCGGTTCCGACATCGCCTGGCGGGTCGCGTCCGGCGCTGGCACCGCCACGATCTCGGACGGTGTGAACGACACGAGCGTCACGGTCGACGTAACGCGCCCCGCGGCGGGCGAGGGAGCGGTCGAGATCGTGCTCGAGGCGACCGTGTCATCCGGCACGGCGGCCGATGCGCGGCAGTTCACCGTCGCGATCCAGCCGATGCCCGCCGACCGGGGCGACGACGAGGCGTACGTCTGGGCCTTCTTCACGGGCGAGGGCGTCGGCGGCGAGAAGATCAGCCTCGCCGCCTCGAAGGGCAACGACGCGCTCGACTGGAACACGCTCAACGGCGGCGAGCCGCTCTTCGAGTCGACGCTCGGCGAGGAGGGCCTGCGCGACCCGTTCATCCTGCGCTCGCCTGACGGCGACACCTTCTACATGCTCGCGACCGACCTGAAGATCGACGGCCGCCCCGGCGGCTTCACGGGCGCGCAGACGCACGGTTCGCTCGGCATCGAGATCTGGGAGTCGAGCGACCTCGTCACCTGGTCGGATCAGCGCCACGTCGAGGTGAACACCCCCTACGCCGGCAACACCTGGGCCCCGGAGGCGTTCTGGGACGCCGAGCGCGAGACCTATGTCGTCTACTGGGCGTCGAACCTCTACGAGACGACCGACCCGGCCGACCGCACGACGCCGAACTACAACCGGATGATGTACGTCACGACAGACGACTTCGTCACGTTCTCGGAGCCGCAGGTCTGGATCGACGTCGACCGCCGCGGCCAGGCGGGCGCGGGCTCGATCGACGTCAGCGTCACGCAGCACGAGGGTGACTACTACCGCGTCTACAAGGACGAGAAGGACATGTCTCTGCGCCAGGAGGTCTCGTCGGATCTCCTCGCCACGGTCGAGGGCAGCTACCCCGCGACGACGGGCGCTGCCGATGAGTGGGTCGAGCAGGGCGTGCACCTCGGCGCCGGCCAGCCGAACGGCTACGGCGGCACGTGGGCCGAGGGCGAGGGGCCGTCGCTGTTCCCCGCCAACGAAGGCGACGTGAACGGGTACGAGTACTACCTGTTCGCCGACCAGCCGAACTACCACGGCGGCCCGAACCACTACGTGCCGATGGCGACGGGCGACATCACGGACGCGTCGGCCTGGCAGGTCATCGGCGACGAGATGCCCGAGCCGCAGTTCCCGCAGAACACGGACGGCGGCATGCCGCGACACGGCACGATCGTCCCGGTCACACGCGAGCAGTACGAGACCGTGCTCGCCGCCTACGCCCCGGATGTCGCGGTCGCGGAGGTCGCAGATGTCGCGGTCGAGACGCCGGCCGGCACCGCTCCGGCCCTGCCGGAGACGGTGAGCCTGAAGAAGGCCTCCGGCGCCGAGGAGGACGCGAGCGTCGTCTGGGACGAGGTGCCCGCGTCGGCGTACGCCGAGGCAGGGACCTTCACGGTCGCCGGCGTCGCGCAGGACGACTCGCGTCGGCCCGTCGAGGCGAGCGTCACGGTGACCGAGGCGCCCGCCGTCGAGGTCGACACGGCGACGCGCTGCGTCGCGGGGAAGAACGTGCTGGTCGCGACCGTGACCAACACGGGCGACGCCCGCGTCTCCGCGGATGTGTCGACGGAGTACGGCGAGCGCACCGGCGTGACGATCCCCTCGGGCGGTGACCGCAGCGTGAGCTTCTCGACGCGCGCCGCCGACATCCCCGCCGGCGAGATCGCCGTCACGGTCGACGGGAACGCCGTCACCGCCGTCTATCCCGCAGCCGATTGCGGCTGATCCCCCTCCGGGGCGGCGCACGTCGCGTGCGCCGCCCCGCCCACCCCACGACAGGAGAGATGCGTATGGACATCCGAACATCGAACGGTGCGGCTCCGCCGCGCGGCGGGCGAAGGCGCCCGCTCGCGCTGGGCGCCGCGTGCGCCGTCACGGCGGCACTACTGCTGCCCGTGTCGCAGACGGCGACGGCCGCCGAGGGCGGCGCGCCCGTGGTCGACTACGAGTTCACCCAGGCCACGGGCGCCGAGGTGGCAGACGCCGCCGGCGGCGAACCCGCCGTCGTGCAGAACGCCGCCGACGCGCAGTGGACGGGCAGCTCGCTCGAGCTGACGGGCGGCGCGAAGGGCGGCACCGGCAATTGGGTGCGGCTGCCGAACGACCTGCTCCAGGGCGCGGACTCGGCGACGATCACCACCGAGGTCAAGATCGACGAGTCGATGAAGAGCGTCTACAACTTCCTCTGGAACATCGGCGCCGAGAACGACACCGACCACTACTTCTTCGCCTCTGCGAGAGACGCCGCACGCACCGCGATCACGACCGGCTCCAGCGGCGCCGAGTCGAACGCGCCGTCGAGCAAGAACCTCGAGGCCGACCGCTGGCACTCGGTCACGGCGAGCCTCGACGGCGCGGCGGGCACCCTGTCGTTCTACGTCGACGGCGAGCTCACCGGGCAGACGAGCACGTCGCTGACGCCCGCATCGATCACCGACCAGTCGTTCAACACGATCGGTCGCTCGCCCTGGCCCGACCCGCTGTTCGCGGGCGAGGTCTCGGCGTTCCGCGTGTACGACCGCGCGCTGACGGCCGAGGAGATCGCCACGGAGAGCGCGGCCGACGCCGAGCTGAACCACGACGAGATCCTCGCGCACGCTCAGGGCCTGCTCGACGACATCGGGGCGCTCCCCGACGCCGTCGAGAGCGACTATCTGGCGCTCCCGACGGCCGACGGCCAGGTGCGCTGGACGAGCAGCGACGAGTCGGTGATCTCTGCGGACGGCCGCGTCACGCAGCCCGAGCAGGGAGCCGACCCGGTGACGGTCGCCCTGACCGCGACCGCGACCGTCCGCGGCATCTCTGCGACGGCCGACTACGAGGTCGTCGTGCAGCCGTCGACCGCGACGGCCGAGGAGCGCGCGGCGCTCGCGGCCGAGCGCTACGCGGTTCCCGCCGTGCTCGCCGACGGCGCGAGCCTGCCGGCGGCACCGGATGGCGTCGTCGTCACACCCGTCTCGGCGACGGGGGCCGCGCTCGACGGCGACGCGCTGCGCCTCGACGGCGACCAGACCGCCGACGCGACCGTCACAGTCGAGGTCGCCCGCGAAAGCGCCCCGGATGTCGCGGTCTCCAAGACCTTCGACGTCTCGGTGCTCCCGGCATCCGGTGCCGCACGCCTGGCCGCCTACCACCGCACGCCCACGAGCGAGCAGGAGGCGAACAACGCCGACGTCGCGTACAGCATGCACCTCGCGCTCGCCGATGGCGACGCGTGGGCGCCGCTGAACGAGAACTACGGCATCTTCTTCCCGAAGACCTCGGCGCCGCTGCCGGCCGCGGGGCCGAGCTCGGCGCTCATCCGGAGCCTCAAGGACCCCGCCGTCTTCGCGATGCCCGGCGGCTACGGCATCGTCGGCACCCGCATCGCACGCGGCGGCGGCGCCGACGGCACGCAGACCGACTCGGTCCTGGTGGCCACCTCGAGCGACCTGCGCAGCTACGACGAGATCGGCCTGCTCGAGCTCGACGAGGCGGGCGGCGTGAACCGGCCGAGCGCCGTCTACGACACGGCCGACGACGTGTATCGCGTCTCGTGGACGACTGACTCGGGCGCCGAGCGCCACCAGACGTTCGACGACATCGTCGCCGCCGTCGGCGGCGACGCCACGGGCACGTCGGCCAGCGGCCGCGCCACCGGCACGACCGAGGCATCCGGCACCGGCATCGAGGACTTCGCCGCGGGCGTCGAGCTCACGATCCCGCAGAGCACGGCCGACGGGCTGGAGCAGCGCTTCGGCCGCGTCGTGAACACGGGCCACACCGCGTTCGACGACGTGTCGGTGGCCGCCGGCTCCGACGTGGCGCAGGGCGACCTGCCTGGCACGGTCGAGCTCGAGTACTCCGACGGCTCGACGCGCGAGCTGCCGCTGAACGAGTGGGACCTCTCGGGGGTCGACACGACCACACCGGGCACCTACGAGGCGACCACGACGGTCAAGCGCGCCGACTACCCGACGCCCTTCGCCGACGAGCGCGCCGACCCCTCGGCGTACAAGTACACCGCGAACGGCGAGACGCGCTACCTGATGGTCGCGACGAACGACCCCAATTCGGATGTCGTCAATCAGCGCGGTGCGGCGTTCCTGCCGATCCGTTCGTCGGACACGCTGGCGGGCCTCTCGGACGAGGCGGGCGCGGAAGAGGTGCACCTGCTCGACCGCGGCGACGTCGACGCGCACGGCGGCGAGATGACCGGGTGCTTCTGGGCACCCGAACTGCACGAGATCGACGGCAGGCTGTCGATCCTGTTCATGCCCTGCTACAACGCCTCGCCCGACTACATGACCGGCCGCGCATCGATCATGCAGCTCGCGCAGGACGCGGAGGGCAACGACCTCGACCCGATGGTGCCCGAGAACTGGTCGACGCCCGAGCACGTCACGCGTGCGGACGGCAGCGACCTGAACGCCGTCTCCGGGATCTCGCTCGACATGACGTTCTTCACGGACGCGGACGGCCAGGCGTACTACGCGTGGCAGCAGGTGTGCGCGACGTGGATCGCGAAGGTCGACCCGACCGATCCGACGCGCATCACGACCGATCCCGTGATGATCATCGAGCCGGAGTACGCGTGGGACAACGTCTGCGCCGAGGGCCCGAACGTGCATACGCGCGGCGGCAAGCTGCTCATGATCTACTCCGGGTCGAGCGTCGGTGACACGTACACGACGGGCCTCGCGACGGCGGATGCCGCGGGCAGCGACCTGACCGACCCCGCGTCGTGGCAGAAGCTGAACTACCCGCTGCAGAAGTCGGGCATTTACGACGGCGAGTGGCAGCTCGGCACCGGGCACGGCATGTGGTCGGAGGACGAGGACGGCAACCTGATCTACGTCTTCCACGCCCGCACCGATCACAACGGCCTCACCGGCCGCGACATGTTCGTGCGCCGCGTGCACTTCGACGCGGAGGGCATGCCGGTCATGGACATGGAATCGCACGAGGAGGTGGCGAACGAGACCGTGACCGTCACGGTCGACGTGACCGAGGCCGCCGAGATCACGGCCGACGCGGCGACCCGCTGCGTCGCGGGCAGGAACGTCCTTGCCGTAACCGTCGAGAACGCCGGGGCCGACGCCGCCACAGCGACGATTGCGACCGAGTTCGGCGAACGGCCCGAGGTCAGGGTCGGCGCCGGCACGAGCGTCACGAAGTCGTTCACGACGCGCGCGGCGGAGATCGCCGCGGGCGAGGCGGTCGTGACCGTCGGCGACGAGACTGTCGCGGCGCCGTATGCGGCGTCGTCCTGCGGCTGATCCCCGCACCGGGGGAGGGGCGCCGCTGCGCCCCTCCCCTCCCACCATTCCGCAGAGGAGCACACCCCATGACCACCCGCTCACCCGGCGCCGATGCGGCGCCGACCATCCGGCGCCGCCGGCGCGGCGTGGCCGCGCTGCTGTCGTGCGCGCTGGCCGTACCGCTCGGCGCATTCGGCGCCGCGGCGGCGCATGCCGTCGACGTTCCCGCACCGACGGCGCACTATGACATGTCGCACTCGGGCGAGACCCTCATCGACGTGTCCGGCAACGGGCGCGACGCGGTTCTGACGGGCACCACCGACACGAGCTTCGTCTCCGCGGCGGGCGACGACGTCCTCCGCTTCGCGGGCGACGCGTACGCGGCTCTGCCGCAGGGGCTCGTGACCGGAGCCGACAACGACTTCACGGTCGAGTACACGGTGGCGACCGAGCTCGATCGCAACCAGTTCGGCTGGGTCATCGGCGACGGCGTCGGGGCCTGGAACTCGACCGAGCTCGGCGACCACGTCTTCGTCAACCCGCGCAGCGCCCAGTCCGGCTACGCGTCCCAGGTGCTCTCGGGCATCCGGGTCAAGACGGGCGACGGCAACGGCGAGGTCCGCCTGCCCGCCGGGGGCGGCATCGGCTCGGGCTTCGCCACCATCACGATGGTCGGCTCCGGCGATGCGCTCACGGTCTACGTCGACGGCGAGCAGATCTCGACAGGGACGCACCCCTACGCGATGAGCGACATCGTACCGTCCGGCGACGTGCTCGGCTACCTCGGCCGCTCGCTCTACGCGCCCGACCAGCTGCTCGAGGCCGACGTCACCGACGTCAAGTTCTGGGACGAGGCGCTCACGGCCGAGCAGCTGCGTGCGTCGCAGCCGACGGCCGAGCAGAAGCAGGCGTCCGACGAGGGCCTGCTGAGCTTCGACATCGAGCGCGCCATGCTCGGGGCCAACCCCGCGCTCGACCGCGTGACCGAGCCGCTGTCGCTCCCGGGCGAGCTGAACGGGGTCGCGCTGGCCTGGTCGTCGTCCGACGAGGCGGTCGTCGCGCTCGACGGCACGGTCTCGCGCGAGATCGCGGAGGACACGGTGGTCACGCTCACGGCCGTGACCGCGTCCGGTGCCGAGCTCGCGTTCGAGGTGACGGTGCTCGCACCGTCGGTCTCAGCGGATCTCGAGGCCATCGACCTGTCTCCTGTTACGACGGAGAACCTCCCGCTCGTCGTCGAGGGCCCCGAGGAGGGCGCCTCCATCACGTGGGCCTCGTCCGACCCGGATGTCGTCACGGGCACCGACGCCGCCTACGCGGTGCCGGAGGTCGGCATGGCCGACCCGTACGCGGGCGGCGGCATCGTCACCAGGCCCGCGTACGGTGAGGGCGACGTCGAGGTGACGTTGACGGCGACGGCGTCGCTCGGCGGCCGGACCGAGACGCGCGAGTTCGTCGTGACCGTGGCGGAGCGGGCGCGCACGGCACCCGACGCGGGCTACGCCGCGGCCTACTTCAAGTCGGACGGCGACGAGCGCATCTACAGCGCGGCGACGACGGAGAACGACTTCTTCACGTTCGAGGAGGTGAACGGCGGTCAGCCCGTCGTCGACAACGCGGAGGACACGACGGGGCATCGCGACCCCTACATCCTGCGCTCGCACGACGGCGGCAAGTACTACATGATCGCGACCGACCTCTGCATCGGGTGCGGCACGAGCTGGGGCGATGCGCAGAGCGCCGGCAGCCTGAAGATCAACTTCTGGGAGTCGACCGACATGGTCCACTGGGAGCGCACGAACGGCGACGGCAACGGCGGGATCACGGTCAACCAGCCCGAGGCCGGGATGACCTGGGCGCCCGAGGCGTACTGGGACGACGAGCTGCAGTCGTACGTGGTGTTCTTCGCCTCGCGCCTCTACGACGACGTCGAGCACACGACGGGCGACATGTACGCGAAGATGTTCGCCGTCGTCACGCGTGATTTCCGCACCTTCTCGTCGCCGCCGGCGACGTGGCAGGACACGGGATTCGCGCGCATCGACTCGACGGTGCAGAAGATCGGCGACTACTACTACCGCTTCACGAAGAACGAGGACGGCGGCGCCGCCGACGGCCTCGAGCGCGGCAAGGACATCTTCCTCGAGCGCTCGAAGGTGCTCACGGCGCCGACGGCGGCGAGCGATTGGAACGCCGACCCCGAGCAGACGTGGCAGCTCGTCGACACCGCCATGACGAACTCCGTCACGGGTCACCACGGCGAGGGCCCGCAGATCGCGGAGCTCAACGAGGGCGACCCGAACAACGCCTCGGCGGGTGACGGATACGTGTTCCTCGTCGACAACTACAGCGCCGGCGGCTACCGGGCGTTCGTGACGAGCGGCGAGGCGATCGCTTCGAGCTCGCAGGGCGACCGACTCTCGCAGCGCGAGGGCTGGACGCCGCGCACCGACGGGCTGCCCGCGAGCCCCCGCCACGGCTCGTTCGTCAGCGCCCCGCAGCAGGTGCTCGACGCCATGCACTCGTGGAGCGACATCGAGGCGGTCGCTTCCGAGACCGCGCTGTCGGCGGATGGGCGCACGCTCGAGGCCGCCGTGTCTGCGACCGACGGCGGCGAGGTCGCGGGCACCGTGACGTTCTCCGGTTCCGGATGGAGCGAGCAGGTCGCGCTCTCGGCGGGCGCGGCGAGCGTCGAGGTCCCGGAGGGCGTCGCCTCGGTGACCGCCCGCTACGACGGGTACAGGGACGGCCTCGTCGCCGCCTCCGAGTCGGCGGCTGTCGACCTCGGGGGAGCCCCCGTCGAGGCGACGGCCGCGACGCGCTGCGTCGCCGGCAGCGTCGTGCTCGCCGTGACGGTGTCGAACACCGGCGACGAGGCCGTCTCGGCCTCGATCGCGACCGAGTTCGGCGAGCGCGAGAGCGTGCGCGTCGCGCCCGGCGCGAGCCGGACGGCAGCGTTCTCGACGCGGCTGCCCGAGGTCGCGGCGGGTGAGGCGACCGCGACGGTCGGTGCGGCGACGGCCGCCGCCGGATATCCGGCGGCATCCTGCCGCTGATCCGGGTCCGCACGCCGCGCGCCGGCGGGAGGAGCGCTCCTCCCGACGGCGTGCGGCGTCGCCGCGCGCCGGGGCGGCGGGCGACGCCGCGCGGGCGCGATCGCTAATCTGAGACGACCGCGCCGTGCGCGCGGGCGCGCCGACCGGCGCGCATCAGGGAGGAGCCACGTGGCAGGCACGAGCGCCGAGCGGCCGAACATCCGGCAGGTCGCCGAGATCGCCGGCGTGTCCCACATGACGGTCTCGCGGGTCATGAACGACTACCCGCACATCAAGGAGGCCACGCGCAAGCGCGTGCTCGACGTGATCGACGAGCTCGGCTACCGCCCGAACCAGGCGGCGAGGGCCCTCGCGACCCAGCGCACGCGCCGGATCGGCGTGCTCGTCGAGAGCGCCGCTTCGTACGGCCCGACCAGCATCCTCAGGGCCCTCGAGTTCGCGGCCCGCACCTCCGGCTACTCCGTCGACTCGATTGCGCTGCACGGCGGCGACGAGGTGACGCCGCAGGACGCGATCGAGCACCTCACGGGGCAGGGAATCGACGCGCTCTGCATCGTGGCGCCCCGTTCGTCGTCGCTCGCGACCATCCGGAAGATCGCCATCGCGGTGCCGGTGCTCGTCGTCAAGCCAGACAAGGACCCGACGTTCCTCACGATCTCGATCGACCAGCACGCCGGCGCCGCCCTCGCGGTCGACCACCTCGTCTCGCTCGGCCACCGCGACGTGCTGCACCTCGCGGGCCCGCTCGACTGGCTCGACGCCCGCGCGCGCGAGCGCGCCTTCCACGCCCGCGCGAAGGAGTGGGGGATGCGCGAGCGGCCCATCGTCGTGGGCGACTGGTCGGCCGACTTCGCCTACGACTATGCGCGGGGGCTGCGAGGGCTGCCCGACTATACGGGCGTCTTCGTCGCGAACGACGACATGGCGATCGGCCTCATCCACGGCTTCCACGAACGGGGCATCTCGGTGCCCGACGACATCAGCGTCGTCGGCTTCGACGGCGTCAGCCTCGCCGCCCACGCGCTCCCGCCGCTGACGACGGTGCAGCAGAACTTCGCGAGCCTCGGGGCCGCGGCGGTCGACATGCTCCGCGCCGCGATCGAGCGGCGCGACATCCCGAACGTCACGCGGATCCAACCCGAGCTCGTCGTGCGCTCCTCGACGTCGGCGCCCAGGGGAGGCCGGTGATGAGCGAGGCGGCGCCCCTGGTCGAGATGCGCGGCATCACGGTCGAGTTCGGCGACGTGCGCGTGCTCGACGGCGTCGACCTCACGCTGCGCGCCGGCGAGGTGCACGCCGTGATGGGCGAGAACGGCGCGGGCAAATCGACCCTGATCGGGGCGCTGACCGGCACGTACCCGATGAGCGCGGGCACCGTGCGCCTCGGCGGCGAGCCGTGGGTGCCGGCGGGAGTCGCGCAGAGCAGGGCGGACGGCATCGCCACGGTGTTCCAGGAGTCGCACCTGCTCCCGCACCTCACCGTCACCGAGAACATCGTGCTCGGCGACGAGGCCCGGGGCGCGTTCGGCATCGACTGGAAGCGCAACCGCGCCCGCGCCCGCGATGTGCTCGCCAAGCTCGGCCTCGACGACGTCGACCCGAGCACGCGCCTCGCCCGCCTGTCGCCGGCCGTGAAGCAGCTCGTCGCCGTCGCGCGCGCCCTCGTGCTCGACCCGCGCGTGCTGATCCTCGACGAGCCGACGTCGAGCCTCGATGCCGCCGAGGCGCGGCGCCTGCTCGACGTCGTGCGGCGGCTGCGCGACCGCGGCGTCGCGATCCTGTTCATCTCGCACTTCCTCGAGCACGTTCTCGCGGTGAGCGACCGGATGACGGTATTGCGCGGCGGCCGCGTGGTCGCGGAGTACCTCGCCGAGGAGATCGATCGCTCCGACCTCGTGTCGAAGATGGTCGGCGGCGACATCGATGCGCTGCGCGCCCTGCGCTCCGAGCGCCTCGAGCACTCCTATCCGAGCGAGGGGGAGGCGCGACTGCGCGCCGACGGCCTGGGCAGGCGCGGGGTGCTCGATGCCACCGATGTCGAGCTCCCGGCGGGCGAGATCGTGGGCTTCGCGGGCCTGCGCGGATCGGGGCGCACCGAGCTCGCGCGGCTGCTCGCCGGCATCGACAGGGCCGACGCCGGCGAGCTGTGGCTCGACGGCGAGCGCATCGACCTGCGCAGCCCCGGTGCCGGCCTGCGCCGCGGCATCGCGATGTCGAGCGAGGACGTCCGGGGCGACGGGCTGATCGGCCGGCTCACGGGGCGGCAGAACATGATGCTCGCGCTCCAGGCGATGCGCGGCTGGACGCATCCGGTCGCACCCGCCGAGCAGGCGGACATCATCGACACCTGGGTCGAGGCGCTCCGCCTCACGGCGGCCGACCTCGATCGGCCCGTCGACGAGCTCTCGGGCGGAACCCAGCAGAAGATCATGTTGGCGCGCCTCCTGGCCACACGCCCCCACGTGCTGATCCTCGACGAGCCGACCCGCGGGATCGACATCGCCGCGAAGCTCGAGATCCAGCGCCGGATCTCGCGCCTGGCCGGCGATGGCATGTCGGTCGTGTTCATCTCGTCGCAGCTCGAGGAGGTCGTGCGGCTGAGCGACCGGATCGTCGTGCTGAAGGACCGCGAGAAGATCGGTGAGCTGAGCAACGGGCCGGGAGTCACGGTCGACACGGTCGTCGAGATGATCGCGGCCGACCTCGACGACGAGGCCTGAACGGGCGGCCCGCGGCGGGGCCGGCCGTGACCGAACCGTGTCCGGGGCGGGTTGTGTGATACAAATTGTTCCCGGTAACATAGCCGGAACGACGCGCCAGCGTCTCTGCAATCAGCAACGGGTCCTGTGTCGGACTCACGCCGCCGGATGATGGCATCCGGCGGTCTCAAGGAGGAGAGAAATGTCTGCACGCAAGCACATCTTCCGCGCCGCCGGGCTCGCCGCGGTGGGCGCGATGTCGGTCGGCCTCGTCGCCTGCTCGGGCGGCGATGATGCCGGCGCCACCGGCGGGGGCGGCGACGGCGAGCTCGTCAAGGTAGGCTTCGTCGCGGTCGGCCCCGAGGGCGCGTGGCGCGAGGCCAACGAGACGAACATCCAGGAGACCTTCACGGAGGACGCCGGATACGACCTCTCGTACGCCCCCGCACAGAACAACGACCAGAAGTCGCAGATCGACAGCTTCACGTCGTTCGTCGACGAGGGCGTCGACATCATCCTGCTCTCGGCCACCGAGGCCACGGGCTGGGAGGACTCGCTCGCCTACGCACAGGAGGCCGAGATCCCGGTCGTGCTGCTCGACCGCGGCATCGAGCCCGACGACACGAGCATGTACGTCACCCGCATCGCGCCCGACAACGTCGAGGTCTCGGGCGCGGTCGCCGAGTGGGCCGTCGGTGCCTTCCCCGAGGGCGCCAAGTACTTCACCCTCGAGGGTCCCGCGGGCGTCTCGGTCGTGAACGAGCGCAACGAGGGCTTCGACGCCGTCATCGGCGGCAACGACAGCTTCGAGAAGGTCGGCGCCCAGACCGCGAACTGGTCGAAGGACGAGGCCCGCGGCGTCATGGAGACCGTGCTGAAGTCGAACAGCAACGACGTGCAGTTCGTGTTCGCCCAGAACGACGAGATGGGTCTCGGCGCCGCGCAGGCCGTCGAAGAGGCCGGCCTCGTTCCGGGTGAGGACGTCAAGATCGCGACGATCGACGGCACGAAGTCGGCCCTCGAGGCGCTCGCCGCCGGTGACCTGACGTTCGTCGCCGAGTACAACCCGCTGTTCGGCGACGTCGCCCTCGACGTCGTCGAGAAGGCGCTCGCCGGTGAGACGGTCGAGCCGAGCATCGTCGTCGAGAGCGCCACGTTCGACTCGCCCGAGGCGGCCGAAGAGGCCCTCCCGGACCGCGCGTTCTGATCGACCGAGCACAAGCGCGCTCATGAGCGGTGCGGGGGCCCAGCGCCCCCGCACCGCCCCGAGCGCTCGCGGGCGACCGCGGCAACCAGATGTGGAGACAGTGATGCCCGAATCGCGTCCAATCGTGGAGATGACCGACATCTCCATCACCTTCCCCGGTGTGAAGGCGCTCGACGAGGTGAGCTTCCGGCTCTTCCCCGGCGAAGTCCACACCCTGATGGGGGAGAACGGTGCAGGGAAGTCGACGCTCATCAAGGCGCTCACGGGCGTCTACAAGATCGACGGCGGCCGGATCGTCGTCGGCGGGGAGGAGCGCAGCTTCAGCGGAACCGCCGACGCGCAGAGCGCCGGGATCTCGACGGTGTACCAGGAGGTGAACCTCTGCACGAACCTGAGCATCGGCGAGAACGTGATGCTCGGCAACGAGATCAGGGGGCCGCTCGGAATCAGTTGGCGCGCGACGCACAGGGCCGCCCACGAGGTGCTCGACAAGCTCGGCCTCGGCCACCTCGACCCGAAGCAGGCGCTGTCGACGCTGCCGCTCGCGATCCAGCAGCTCGTGGCGATCAGCCGCTCGATGGTCGAGGAGTGCAAGGTCCTCATCCTCGACGAGCCGACCTCGAGCCTCGACGCCGCGGAGGTCGAGCAGCTGTTCGGCGTCATCCGGCACCTGCGCGACCAGGGCGTCGCGATCCTGTTCGTGTCGCACTTCCTCGACCAGGTCTACGCGATCAGCGACCGGATGACGGTGCTGCGCAACGGCCAGTTCGTCGGCGAGCACATGACGCGCGACCTCGACCGCACGCAGCTCATCGCCGAGATGATCGGCAAGGAGGTCTCGGCCCTCACGGCGGGCGTCGGCGACACGCGCAAGGTGCGCACCGGCACCGTGCCGGTGTACGCCGCCACCGAACTGAGCCGCAAGGGGGCTCTCGAACCGGTCGACTTCGAGTTGCGCAAGGGCGAGGTCGTCGGCCTCGCCGGCCTGCTCGGCTCGGGCCGCACGGAGCTCGCGCGGCTCATCTACGGCGCCGATAAGTCCGACACGGGCACCATCAGCCTCCACGGCAGGAAGGCCGACATCAAGAACCCGGCGAAGGCGCTCTCCGAGCGCATCGCGTTCGCGAGCGAGAACCGCCGCGACGAGGGCATCATCCGCGACCTGTCGGTGCGCGAGAACATGATCCTCGCCGTTCAGGCGAAGCGGGGCTGGGCGCGGCCGCTCTCGCGGCGCGAGCAGAACCAGATCGTCGACAAGTACATCTCGGCGCTCGGCGTTCGGCCGACCGACCCGGAGCGGCCCATCCGGCTGCTCTCCGGAGGCAACCAGCAGAAGGTGCTGCTCGGCCGCTGGCTCGCGACCGAGCCGGAGATCCTGATCCTCGACGAGCCGACGCGCGGCATCGACATCGGCGCGAAGGCCGAGATCCTCGACTATGTGTCGCGCCTCGCCGACGACGGCCTCTCCGTCGTGTTCATCTCGTCGGAGCTCGAGGAGGTCGTGCGCCAGAGCGACCGCATCATGGTCCTGAAGGACCACCGCAAGATCTCCGAACTGCCCGGCGGCGCGGGCACCACCACCGACAACATCGTCACGATCATCGCCGACGACCGCTCGACCCTCGAGGAGGTGGCGTCATGAACGACAGCCCACGTGGAATCGGCGGGGCGCTGAAGAGCCTCGCCAAACGGCAGTACTTCTGGGGCATCGTCGCCATCGTCGTCCTGCTGATCATCAACCTGATAGCCGACCCGAGCTACCTCGCGCTCTCCGTCGGGGCCGACGGGCAGCTCGTCGGCAACCCGATCGACATCCTGCGCGCATCCGCGCCCATCATGATGATCGCCGTCGGCATGTGCCTGGTCGTGGCGACCAAGGGCATCGACCTCTCGGTCGGCTCGACGATGGCCGTCGCCGGCGCCGTCGGCATGGAGTTCCTGAGCTCCGCGCCCAACACGGCGGGTGCGGCGTTCACGGCGCTGCTCCTCGTGATCCTCGTCAGCGGCGCGCTCGGGGCCGTGAACGGCCTGCTCGTCTCGGTCGTCGGCCTGCAGCCGTTCATCAGCACGCTCGTGCTGATGCTCGCCGGCCGCGGGCTCGCGAAGGTCATCACGGGCGGACAGAACACGGCGGCGACCAACGACGTGTACCAGTGGTTCGCCAATGGGTACGTGCTCGGCCTCCCCGTCGTGTTCCTCCTGGCGCTCGGCATCGTCCTCCTCGTCGGCGGCCTCGTGCGCCGCAGCGCGCTCGGCCTCATGATCGAGGCGATCGGCATGGACGCCCAAGCCGCGAGGCTGGCGGGCATCAACCGCCGCGCCCTGCTGTTCACGGTGTACATCGCATCCGGTGTGCTCGCCGGGTTCGCGGGCGTCTTCGCCACGGCCAGCGTGATGACGGTCGACGTCTCGCGCACCGGCAACCTGCTGGAGCTCGACGCGATCCTCGCGGTCGTGATCGGCGGCACGTCGCTGGCCGGCGGCAAGTTCAGCATCACGGGCGCGACGATCGGCGCGATCCTGATCGCGACCCTCGACAAGACCGTCGTGTTCCTCGGCATCCCCTCGGCGGCGACGCCGGCGTTCAAGGCGATCGTGATCGTTGCGCTGTGCCTGCTCCAGTCGGAGCGGGTGCGGAAGGCGTTCCAGAAGCGGCGGGCCCGGACGGCGCGCCCGAACAAGCGAGAGGCGGTCGCGGCATGAGCTCGCTCCTGACCACCCCCACCCCGGCGCAGCAGCCGAAGCCCTCGGCCATCCGGCAGCTCGGGCAGCGGCTCTCGCACCGGCTCGATGCGCTGCCGACGGCCGCCGCCGTCGTCATCTTCGTCGGGATGCTCGTCTACGGCGAGATCGCCTACGGCCAGATCTTCCAGGCGAACACCCTGTCGAACCTGCTGATCAACAACTCCCACCTCATCCTGCTCGCGGTCGGGCTCACGTTCGTGATCGTCACGGGCGGCATCGACCTCTCTGTCGGGGCCGTGGTGGCCTGCAGCAGCGTGGCGGGCGTGATCCTGATCAACGCGGGGTGGAACCCGTGGATCGCGATGGTCACGATGGTCCTGATCGGCTCGGCCTTCGGCGCGATCTCGGGCATCCTGATCCAGTACTTCGACGTGCAGCCGTTCATCGCGACGCTCGCGATGATGTTCCTGGGCCGCGGGCTCGCCTCGATCATGAGCACGACGCCCGAGCGGCTCGAGAACGAGGGCGCGCTGAGCCTGCTCTCGACCAAGATCAAGATCATCGACGGGCCGAAGGTCAACGACTTCACGGTCACGCCGAGCGTGTTCATCGCGATCATCGTCGTGCTGATCGCATTCGTCATCCTGCACCGCACCCGCACGGGCCGCACGGTGTACGCGATCGGCGGCTCCGAGCAGTCGGCGCTGCTGATGGGCCTGCCGGTCGCCAGGACGAAGATCTGGGTCTACGTCATCAGCGGAACCCTTGCCGGCCTCGCGGCCGTGCTGTACACGGCGCGCCTCGGCAGTGCCCAGAACATCACGGGCATCGGCTGGGAGCTCGATGCGATCGCTGCGGTCGTGATCGGCGGCACGCTGCTGACGGGCGGCGCCGGCTTCGTGCTCGGCTCCGTCGTCGGCGCGCTCGTGCTCGGCCTGATGAACGTCCTGATCACGCGCGACGGCGGCATCCCGCCGGAGGCGACGACGATCATCACGGGCGGCATCCTGCTGATCTTCGTGCTGCTGCAGCGAGCCGTGCTCGCCTGGCAACGGGAATAGGCGCACGCACGAGAACGGCCTCCCCGCGGGGAGGCCGTTCTCGTGCGCCACGGGCGCGGCTGCCGTGAGCGCCGCCCGCCGGCGCCGTGGCAGATTCCGCATCACTCGACGAAGAACCGCCGCCGCCGTCGCGAATTCCGCGCCTTGATCTCGGATTTTGGTGCGGAATCTGTCACGGCGACGGGGATGGCGACGGGGTGGAGGGCTGACGCGGCGGGTGGGGTTGACGGGCGCACAGAAGCGGACGGGTGGTGCGGGGGGAATACCCCCACCCCCCCGCCGCGGGTACATGCGGTGTCAACGCGCCCCCAGCAGG